>NZ_BJXV01000011.1 GCF_007991175.1 Halovibrio variabilis | reverse complement strand
TCAAACGCCGACAACCATACTGTAATAGTTCTCATTTACCACGTCAATACAAATACGAATACTTTTAATTTGGTTTTTCCAGCCTCACCGTCAGCTAACCAGCTGCAGCCACAGCGGCAGCGTGAGCATTGCTAATAGCGTTTGGCCGGTAATGATCGCGGCCATCAGCTCGGCATCGCCACCCAGCTGGCGCGCTAAAATATACGCCGAGGTGGCGGTAGGCAGAGCGGCAAACAGCAGCGCTACATCGCGGCTGACCGGATCGAGTTGCAACATCCAGCTAAGTGCCAGCACCAGCGCAGGCATGAGCAGCAGTTTAACGCTATTGGTCGCCAGCACACCGCGGTCAACACGCAGCAGCGCCGCCGGGCGCAGGGCCACCCCCACGGCCACCAAACCCAATGGCAACGCTGCCCGCCCCAGTAGCTCAACCGTCTCTTGACTCCAGCCGGGCAAACCCACGCCCGAAAGGTTCAGGCCAATGCCCGCCAGACAGGCCAGAATCAGCGGGTTTTTAATCAACGCCATGGCACTTTTACCTACGTTAGCACCGCCTAGCGTGCCTGCGGCGACAAAGCTTGCCACGCACATTACGTTAACCACTGGCACCATCACGGCGACGGCGACCGCAGCGGTGGTGGCGCCTAAACTCCCGTGTAGCGCGGCGGCGCCGGCAACACCCACATAGGTATTAAAACGTACCGCGCCCTGGAAAACGGACGTAAACGCCGCAGGCGTTAATTGTAGCCAACCGTGTAAACGCCAGAGCAACATGCCAAACAGCGCCATTGAGCCCAGTAACACCAGCGCTAAACGGCCGACCGGCACTTGGCTGACATCCGCGGTGGCCAAGGTGCTCACCAGCATGGCGGGAAACAGCACAAAGTAGATCAGCTGCTCGATCTGTGGCCAAAATGAGTCGCTGGGCCAGCGCGCGTAGCCCAGCGCAGCACCCAATAAAATTAATAAAAACAGTGGCCCCAAGGCGCCGGTGATACTCTCCATTTGCATCCCTTTTGCCTGCGACATCCCAGCACAGCGATATCGGCGCGATTACTGTTACCATGATGAAACATCCCGCCTCACGGCTTGCGTAGCGATTATTCTGCCATGAAGATGACCTCAAAACCTGCACACTCTGCGGCTTTCCCCACTTTAAGGGTACTGATACTGGTGACCGGTTTAGCGCTGGCCGCCTGTGCATGGTACGCCTTTGCGCATTGGCTGCATCGCGATAGCGATGTCACCTGGTTTCCACCGACGGCTAGCTGCGACTTGCACGCGGCACCCTGCTCAGCCACGCTGGGCGATAGAGGCCGCCTCACGCTTCACGTTCAAACCAACGGGCGAATTGACGCGCTGGAAACATTACCACTGGACGTTGAGGTAGAGGGCGTCAAGGCTACCCGGGTTGAGGTCGATTTTATCGGCCGCGATATGGATTTGGGGCTCCACCGTTTTGCGCTCAGCGCCAGTGCCCCCGGTCGTTTTAAAGGCCAAGGCCAAGTAGGGATGTGCACCCAAACCGTTATGCCCTGGCGCGCGCGTGTCATACTGGAAACCCCGGCAGGAAAAATGGGCAGTTGGTTCGATTTTGACGTCGTTCGGAGTTAGCACAAATGGCAAGAAGATCGTTATGGCTTGGCGCTGGAATAGTCACGTTATTGATAGCGGCCAGCGGTATCGGCCTCTATCAGTATGCATTCGCACCGCAAGACGGTGAAGCGTTGGGTGGCCCGGTAGAGCTCCCCTCCACTCAGGGCGATTTTTCGCTAACCCAGTTGGACGACGATCAGGTCGCTATCCTGTCGTTTGGCTACACCTACTGCCCTGATATATGCCCCATGACGCAGTCGGTCAAGCGCCAAGCCCTGGCTCAGCTTTCTGACGAGCAGCGCGAGCGCGTGGTGCCGGTGATGATCACCGTCGACCCCGAACGCGACACCATCGAGCGCATGCAGGAGTATATGGGCTTTTTCGGCGATACGTTTATCGGCGCGGTGGGCAGCCAGGAACAGCTTGAGGATGTGGCGTCGCGCTATGGCGTGGTATAGCGGAAGGTCGAAGCGCCAGATTCGGCGATGGCGTACACCATCGACCACAGCGCCTCGCTGTTTCTGGTCAACCGCGAGGGCGATATTCTCCAGCGCGTACTCTACTCGCCGACCCCACACGGCTTGGTTTCCGCGTTAGACAACCAATTAGACGGTTAATCGGTTGAGGGTTGCTCAGGGGCAGCCTGCAAACGATCCAACATGGCCATCAGCGCGCCAATTTGGGTGCCGTTACGGGTATCGTGCTGAGGGCTTAGCTGCCAGGTACTTTCGGCAAAGCCCCACCAGTCCCAGCAGCCCTGCGGATTCGCGATACTGCTTTCCGCTTGGGGATAAAGCACGATTTGCTGATGCGCTTCCGCCCAGGCGTTTAATCCGCTATAGCGCACAAACGTATCGCCAATCGCGTTTGCGCTCATTTGACAGCCGTGTAATGCCAGCGTTACCGGGCACTCGCCTGCTGCACAGCCTTCAGGAATAAACACATAGCCGGTGTCGGCCAGGCCTTTTACCGCAAACTCGGATTGATCAAACGCGGTTAGCGCTGCGCCGTTTTGTGCTGACGCTTCACGCTCGGGATAGAGCCAATCCAGCATGTCGCCGGCAATGTCTTCATCGCAGGCTAACACGTAGCTACCGCCTCCCTGTCGGCAATCGCCCCACTCCTGGGGCCCTGGGGCGGCTTCACTGGGTAGCCGCACCGGCCAGCCATGCCCGGCATTTTCGCTGCGCGCAACGCGTAGCTGGTCAGGCGAAGCGAGCCACTGCTGCCACTGCTCAGCAAGCAGGTCGCCGAGTAGGGGCTCCACCACGTCGTCCTCTTCACCGTGCCATAGATAGGCCCGGAGTTGGCTAAGTGCTTCTTCGCTACCTACCTGTTTAAGCTCAATATAGCGCTGATGTCGCGCCTCCAGCTCATCTAATGAAGGCGCGCCCCGACGGGTCATCATGCACTGGTTAAGCGCCAGACTCAGCGAACCCTGTGCACAGCTCCAAGGCCCCGCCGCCAATACACCCACGCCGCTAAAACGTTCTGGCCAAGCCACGACAAGCTGGGTCGCCATATAACCGCCTGACGATACCCCAACGGCACTGGCTTGATCGACAGAGGCGCCCAGGGCAGGCAAATCATCGGGCTCGCTAGGCGTCTCGTCTTGGGCCATCAGCGGCGCCGATACGCACACGCCGACGCAAAGTAGCGCGTAAGCAATCGGGCGCAATGTGAGGTGGGGGGCGGGCAGCATCGCTTATTCGACGCCTAGCAAGTCAACGCGGAAGGTCAGCACTTCGTTAGGTCCAATCGGCCCTTGACCACTCTCACCATAAGCAAGCTCAGCGGGAATATACAGCATCCAACTATCACCAACGCTCATCAACTGGAGCGCTTCCTGCCAGCCTTCGATGACTTGATTGGTCTGAAAGCTCACCGCCTCACCGCGTTCAAAGGAGCTATCAAAAACGGTGCCATCCAATAGCATGCCTTCGTAGTTCACTTCGACGCTATCTTCAGGGCCGGGGGTGGCGCCATCGCCGGATTCAAGCACTTCGTACTGCAGGCCAGAGTCAGTCACGGTGACTTCTTCGCGCTCGGCGTTTTCGTCTAGAAAGGCTTCGCCTTCAGCGAGGTTCATTCGCGCTACTGCTTCGGCTTCGGCTTCCCGCGCTTGCATTGATTGCTCTTGGAACGCCATTAGCGCTTCGCGCATTTCTTCTTCACTTAGCGCTAGCTCATTACCTTCAAAAACATCGCTCATGCCGTCGTTAAACGCGTCCAAATCGAGGTCTTCGATGTCCGCTTGCATGCTTTCGCCCAGGGTGACACCCAGGCTATAAGCCAAGCGTTGTTCATCGGTTTCTGGCGCTGCCGCTGCAAAAGGGGCAACCAAAAGCAAACCTGTCAGTGCCGTGGTAGAGAGCAGTAATTTCATGAAAGATCCTTTTATCTTGTAGAGAGCGGCGCCGAACGCCAAACGGTGCATGCAAAGACTAACACCCACCGCCCCGAGCTGCATCTTCCGGGCGATGGGTGTTTATCAGACCCCCGTATTGGCAAGAGGTTTAGTCGGTTTAAACGACCAGTGTTGGACAGTGTGCCGCGCCTGCCACGCGCTGGGAAACGCTCCCCAACAGCGGGTTCTTCTCTCCGTTGGTGCCCTGCGCACCAATTACAATCAGGTCACACTCCCGCTTGCGGGCAAAGCGAACGATAATACGCGAGGGGCGCCCCCCTTTAACAAAGGCGCGCACGCGCGACTCCTCGGCACCCAGCTCTATCGCGTGGGATTTGGCGTGCACGGCGATCTCAGTGGCGTACTCTTTTAACGCATCGTCGGGAATGTCCAGCTGGTTAGGCCGCACCATGGAAAGCGAGGCTTCCAGCAGGCTGTGGTGTTTGAACACGCACAGCAGATAAAGCTCGGCGCCGGTTAGCATGTGTAAGCCTACCGCTTTTTCCAGCGCCGTTAAGGCGCCTTTAGAACCATCCACCGGAACTAAAATGCGATTAAACATTCGCGTACTCCTTGTGGCTGCTTAGCGGAAGGCTATATCGCGCAGAAACAGCGCAATTTGCGGGAACATGATCAGCAAGGCGGCGGCTGAAATCAGCATGAAGATAAATGGCGGGGTGCCTTTGATCACGTCCCAATAGGGGCGTTTAAAAATCGCAATCGCGGTAAAGATATCGCACCCGAAGGGCGGCGTTGCCGACCCAATGGCCACCTGCAGCGTGATCAAGATACCCACCAACACCGGGTCGAGCCCGGTGGCTTCAATGGCCGGGGTGAAGATCGGCGTCAGCACCAGAATCACCACAATCGGGTCAACGAACATACAGGCAACGAAAAAGGCGATACAAATCGCGATCAGCACACCCGTGGGCCCTGCTTCATTAACGCCGACCGCCTCCAGGATCATCTGCGGAATCTGCGCAAACGAAATGATCCACGAAAAGCCGTTGCCCACTGCCACCAGGATAAATACCACGGCGGTAATCAAGCCGGTCGATTTGGCGATGGCGTAGATGTCGTTCATTTTGAGCGAACGAAACACCACAAACTCAAGCAGGATGGCATACAGCACGCAAGCGGCCGCCGCCTCGGTCGGGCTGAACACACCGCCGTAAATGCCCCCAACGATAATCACCGGAAAGCCTAGCGGCCATAGCGCCTGCTGAACTGCTACGGCGCGCTCTTTCCAGGTCGATTTTGCTTCCGTTGGCACGTCTTTGACGATGGCGTAGATAATGCAGTAAGCCGAAAACATACACAGGATCATCAACCCAGGCCCAATCCCGGCAATAAATAGCTCGCCGATAGAAGTCCCCGAGATAACCCCGTAAATAATCATGCCGATACTGGGGGGGATCAAAAACGCAATATCGCTGGAATTGATAATCAGCGCCAGCGTAAAGGAGTCCGAGTAGCCCGCTTTCAACATCTTGGGGCGCAGTGGCGAGCCGACGGCGACCACGGTTGCCTGGGTAGAGCCTGAGACGGCACCAAACAGCGTGCACGAAGCCGCCGTGCTCACCGCTAAGCCGCCCTTAATATGGCCGATAAATGCCATCACCATATCAATTAAGCGGTTTGCGGACTGTCCGCGGGTCATAATATCGGCGGCAAGAATAAACATCGGCACGGCGATCAGTGAGGCCGGGCGGATACCCGCCATCATTTGCTGGATCAGCGTTTCCATCTGGCCGAAGCCATTAAACATCATATAAAAGCCAATGACCGCCGCGGTAATGAGCGGGATCATCATTGGAAAGCCCAGCAGCAGCAGGGCAATCATGGTCGTGACCATTATTGTCGTCATCGCGGTTCCCCTAGGGTGCAGTGCCCTGCGTTAGACTTCAGTTTCGGTGTCTTTATAACCATCCACCACGCCCGTTGAGAGATAGACATCCCTGGACGTGACATTTTTAACGGCGGTCAGCAGGTATTGAATACCGGTAATCAAAAAGCCCATCGGCACCCATAGGTAAATAATCCAAATCGGCAAGCCCAAAGAGGGCAAAACACGTCCTTTGCTTTGCAAATCGATAATATACAAAACCGAATAGTAGAGTAGAAAGAACATCACCAGGGAGGTAAACAGCGCGATAAAGATCATCAGCACTTTGCGGCCACCGACCGGCAGCGCATCGTAGATCGCCGACATGCGAATATGTCGGCCATGCCTGGCAGCGTAGCCAATCCCCGCAAAGGTAATCATGACGATCAAAATCCGGTTTAGCTCGCCAGAAAACATAATGCTGTTACCAAATACAAAGCGCGCAACCACATTGGTGACCGTATTCAGCGCCATTAGCAAAACGCCCATCGCAAGGATCACGGCCTCTAGTTTGCTAATGGCAGTGTCGATCAACCCTAATATCCCCGGCAAGCCGGAGCGATAATCCTTTTCCATCTCTTCATCGGTCATGGCCGGACTCCTTATAACAGCTCTAAAGGCATCGAATTAGTGCCGTCGGCACAGTTAACCCTAGCGTAACGGCAGGACGCCGCAGGTGATTCAACGCTAGATGTACGACATTCGAGAGTAACGCGGTAAAAAAACCTGGCCGAGCGCTGAATACTGAACGCCGCACCACAAAAAAAGGGGCAGCCTGTGCTGCCCCTGGTGCTAATCACCCGTTTTGCCGGTGCGGCTTAACGGTGATTAATCGTTGGTGACGGCTTCAAGGTCGGCTTTAAACTGCTCAAGCAGCTCTTCACCGTCTTCACCGGTCATTTTCAGGAAGGCTTCTTCAACTTCCGGCGCACGCTCACGGAAGGCTTGAATTTGCTCTTCATTCAGACGCGTTACGGTCACTTCATCGGATGCTGCCTGGATCTTCTCAAGCGACTCTTCAGCCAAGCCCTTGATATGCTCGATGGTGTGATCGTAAGCGGCATCAGAGGCTTCTTGCACCAGCTGTTGATCTTCTTCAGGCAGACCTTCGTAGAAATCCTGATTAGCCATCATCGCGGTCGTGAACCAGCCGTGGCCGGTGAAGGTCAGGTGTGGCGACACTTCATACAAACCGCCAGACTCGATCCAGAAAATCGGGTTTTCTTGGCCATCGATAATGCCGGTCTGCAGGCCTCCGTAAACTTCGCCCCATGGCAATGGCGTCGGCGTTGCGCCAAAGGCTTCATAGGTTTCCGTTAACAACGGATTGGTCATGGTGCGTATTTTCATGTTATCCAGGCCTTCCGGCGTGGTAAACGGCTCGTTGGTGGTAATGACCATCTCGCCTTCTGGATACATTTTCAGCAGCTCTAGGCCTTGTTCGGCATAAAGCTCTGGAAACATCTCGTTGATCGCTTTACTTTCTTCAAAGAACTCGAGAACGGTCTCTTCGTCGGTGGGCAATAAGTAAGGGATGAAGAAGATCTGCGCTTCAGGAATCAGCGAGCCGGTAAAGCCGGGCGACTGATTGACGAACTGCAGAATGCCGTTCTGGGTCTGCTCCATAATGTCGTCAGACTCACCCAGCTCACCAAAGCGGTAAACCTGTACGGTGTGGTCTGAGTTGTCTTCAACATACTCTTTAAAAGCGTAGGCAAATACGTCTTGAACGTCACCTTCATACTCTTCGTGGGCGTAGCGCCAGTTGTCTGCTTGAGCAGCGGCGCTGAGACCAAACAGCAGTGCGCCTACGCTTGCCGTTGTCATTAATTTAGTGGTTACAGAACGAGTAGAAACGGATTTGCTTGCCTTCATGCGGTGTTCCCCTTGCAGTGGTAAGCGCGCTGTACGAGTGCGCAACAACCTAGTTTTGAAAACCCAGTGATTAAAACGCGATGTTTTAACCGTTGAGCCCGCCTCGTGTCTCTTAACACGACACTGTTATTCGTTGGCCTGTATTGGCTACTACATGTGCTACTAGCCAGCCGTTCGCTACCAGGCAGTGATGTGTTTGTTGCTGCATGCTAGCGAGCGAATAACGCTAGGTAATTTAAAATCAGCTTAAATTCAGGCTAGCGCGCTCCTTGGTGGGGGTCAAGCTGCAAAGTAAGCGTTTGTAGCGCCTGAAGCGAGGCCGTTTGGCTTTTCAGCGCTGCAGACGCCGGAGGGTCAGTGGTGGCGTAAAGCAGCTGTTTTCGCAGCCATTTTGCCGAATCTAGCGGCATTTCAGTGATATTTCTGACCGGCAGATCAACGCTAGACGCTTCCCAAACCCATGCCTGCCAACGTTGAAGGTTCTCACGCTCGGCCATCAATTCAGCCTGTTTGATGGTCTCACGCAGCCTTGCCACGGACTCGCTCGAGGCCGCGGAGGCTTTTAAATCGCGGCGTAACCCACGCAATACCGTGGTCACATGGCACTGCCAACGGCGGCGCTGTTCACGCTGGCGAGCAAGCGCGGCGGGTTCGGCTTCCAAGCCGCAGGTGTAAAGCCAGCAATGGAAAATTACCTCGCATACGTCTAGCTCAGCCTCCTCTTGAAGCGTTAGGCACGCCGCCTCGACGCCGGGCTTGGCGTAGAGCGCCAACGCGAAATCCCATAACGGTGTCTGCTGTAGGCGCTGCAATCGGGTAGAATCAAGCGTAATAGACTCTCGCATCAAATGACCCACTTTTTTCGGAGAAGGCATGATCGCACTGCGCCAAGTCGCCCTGCAACGCGGCACGCAAACGCTACTCGACAACGCGGATATTACCCTGAACAGTGGGGTAAAGGCCGGTATTATCGGGGCAAACGGCGCCGGTAAATCGAGCCTGTTCAAACTCCTGCTGGGCGAACTGGGCCCCGACCAGGGCGATATCGAGATGAGCGGCGGCCAGCGCATCGCGCACATGGCCCAGGAAGTCGACACCCTCGACCGCCCGATTATTGAGTACGTACTCGATGGCGATCTCGCCCTGCGTCAGGCAGAAGCCGACTTACACGCTGCCCGCGAAGCCGGCGAGGCCCACCGCGAAGCCGAACTGCACGGTTTAATTGAAACCCTGGATGGCTACCGCGCGGAATCACGTGCGGCGCAGCTACTCGTGGGGCTGGGCTTCCTCCAGGCAGACCTCACCCGACCGCTCTCGGCGTTTTCCGGCGGTTGGCGGATGCGGGTCAACCTCGCCCGCACGCTGTTTATGCCTTCCGACTTATTGCTGCTCGATGAGCCTACCAACCACCTGGATTTGGACGCTCTGCTATGGCTGGAGCAGTGGCTGACCCGCTACCCCGGTACGCTGCTGCTGATTTCCCACGACCGCGACTTTTTGGATGCGGTGTGCGATCACATCGTGCATATGCACCATCAAACGCTGGAGCTTTACCGCGGCAATTATTCCCAGTTTGAACGCACCCGCGCCGAAAAGCTGGCCCTGCAGCAGGCTGAAGCGGCCAAACAGCAGGCGCGCCGGGAGGAAATCGAGCGTTTTATTACCCGCTTTAAAGCCCAGGCAACCAAGGCGAAGCAGGCCCAAAGCCGGGTCAAGATGCTCGAGCGGATGGAAGATATCGCCGTCGCCCACGTCGATTCCCCCTTCCACTTCACGCTGCCCGCCGCCGATAAAACCTCGCACCCCCTATTGGTACTCGACCAGGCCCAGCTCGGTTATCGGGGCAAAAGCGGCGACGGGAGTGATGACAATGTGCAGCTGGATAAGGTCAACGTTACCCTGTTGCCCGGCAGCCGAATCGGCCTGCTGGGGCCCAACGGGGCGGGCAAATCGACGCTGATCAAATCGCTAACCGGGGAACTTGAGCTGCTTAACGGCAAACGCATCCCTGGCGAGCATTTGGCGATTGGCTACTTCGCCCAGCACCAGCTTGAGAGCCTGGACGTGACGTCGACGCCCTTTGTGCATGTGCAACGCCTTTCGCCCACCGCCAGCGACCAGGATATCCGTAATTTCCTGGGCGGCTTTGGGTTTAAGGGCGATGACGCCTTCGGCAAAGTCGCTAACTACTCCGGGGGTGAGAAAGCCCGCCTGGCACTGGCGCTCGTCGCTTGGCAAAAGCCCAATCTGCTGCTGCTCGATGAGCCCACCAACCACCTGGATTTGGAGATGCGCGAAGCGTTAACCCAAGCGCTGGCCAGCTTCGAAGGCACGGTGATTTTGGTCTCACACGACCGTCATCTGCTGCGTGCCACCGTGGATGAGTTTTGGAAGGTGGCGGATAACCGCGTCGAGCCTTTCGACGGCGATTTGGAAGACTACCGGGTGTGGCTTAAAGCACGGCTGGAAGAGAGCCGCCGGGATTCCCGCGGCGAAAAAGCCGAGCGTCAGAGCCAGCAACCCAGCGGCGACAGCCGTGAGGCGCGCAAAGCATCGCGCAAAGCGGCCGCCGAGCTGCGCGAAAAATTGCGCCCGCTGAAAAAGCAGCGCGATCAGGCGGAAAAGGCCATGGAAAAGGCCCAGCAGGAGCTTGATAAGGTCGAACAAGTGTTGGCGGACCCTGAGCTCTACACCGACAGCAACCGCAAAGCCGAACTGACCAAGACGCTTAGCCAGCAGGCTGAAATTAAAGCGCGTTTGGACGCGTCGGAGCGGCAGTGGCTGAGCGCCGAAGAGTCATTGGAAACAATGGAAGCCGAGCTGCTCGAAAGCGAAAATGCGGCCAGCTAGCATCACGCTGGGCTAGCTTTCCAACAAAAACGTGACCGGGCCATCGTTGATCAGCGCTACCTGCATAGCGGCGCCAAATTCACCGGTGGCCACGTTCGGCCAGGCCGTGCGAGCCTGCGCCACCAGTAAGTCAAACAGCGCTTCGCCCTGGGCGGGGGGAGCGGCGCTGGAAAAGCTGGGCCGCAGCCCTTTGCGTGTATCTGCCGCCAGAGTGAACTGGGAGACGAGCAACAGGCCGCCCTTCGCCTGCTGTAGATTGTGGTTCATTTTGCCCTCGGCGTCGCTGAATACCCGGTAATGCAGCAGCTTATGCAGCAGCTTTTCCACGCTAGTGGCGTCATCGTGCTTCTCCACCCCCACCAGCGCCAGCAACCCGTGGTCGATACGGCCGACAATATGGCTGTCTACTTCTACGCTTGCGCGCTTTACCCGCTGAATCAAAGCTTTCAACGTTCATTTCCCTCACTGCGTTAGTCTCTGCCTAATAGCGCATCGCGAAAGCCTTCTTTTAAAGGCCGCTCGCCCAACCAGATGCCGAACATCGCGTTGGCCAGTTCTGCGTTACCGCCCTCAAATAGCGTATCGCCATTTAACACCAGCCGCAGGGTATCGCCGTCCCAGCTGAGTACGTAGCGATCTTGTGGTTCAACATCCTGATAGCTTGCGTTGAAGGCATCAATCTGGGTTTCCAACTGCGCATACTCATAGGCCGTCAGGTTGTCGCGTAGCGTGTCGGTGGTGGCTTCGACAAACTCGGAGGCTTCAATGGCGTGAAAATAGGCCAGTTCCAGACGCCGCGGCACATCACTCAACGGCTGCGGCTGGGTGTCATCTGCCGCTTGGTAATAGGCACCGGCGTAGGCCGTCCAGATCATATAGCGCAACACGCCGCTACCGATAAGGTGATAGCGCTGGCCATGCTCTTCTACTGTGCGCTCAAACGTTTCGCCTTTTACAGTCACGCTATTGGCCATGGCCCAGGGGATCATCAATAGACCCGCCAATAGCGTTGCCAATTGAGCGACGCGCCGAGCTTGCGGCATGTATATGGACATAGAACCTCCTAGTGGCTGTATCGCTATACATACCATTACAGCCAATAAAGGTTCCGTACAACAGCTTATTACTACCTGTGCGGCATTAACCAACGACCGCTAGCAGTGAGCACTTACCAGGCGCGGCAAAGCATCAGGTCGCAGTGGGGCTCACTCAACAGCATTTCCGTGACTTGGCTAACGTGGTGAGGCTGACCCCGGCTGCCGATCATCACCAAATCGGGGGAGTGCCGCTTCATATACGCCTGCAATACATCGCAGGGCGCGCCCTGCTCTAGCACTAGCTCTACGTCGGGCACCCCGTCGAGCTCTCCCATCAGGCTATCAATTTCGTTATTCAACTGCTCGCGCAGGCGCCGCACCTCATGTTCACGCCAATGGGCGTAATACGCCTGTGAACCCAGCTCGCGTTCACCGGGCAACGACCAGGCGTGCAGCAGGGTAAGCGTCGCTTCAGGGAAGCGGATTAGCGCCTCTTTTAAGGTATGCCGCGCGGTCAGCGAAAAATCGATAGGCACTAAAATGTGCCGCCAGGGCTGGGTGGGTTGATAAAAGGACACCACCACTGGGCACGGGGCGCTGCGCAGCACGCGCATAACGGTGGTGCCCGCCAGCAGGTCTTTTTGGCCCCGCTTGCGGTGCATACCCAAAATAATCAGCTCGGCATTGCGCTCATGGGCCTCGCGGATAATCTCAGTGTGAGGCGAGCCGGTGACGGTTTGGATCAACGTTTGGGGCGCTTCGAGGCCGTAGTCTTCGCGCAGGTCGGTCGCGATGGCGGTAATATCTTCGACCACCGCGCTTTCAATATCGCGCAGCACACGCCGCGGCAGGTAAGGGTCCAACACGTGCAGCACGTCTAGCTGAACGCCCCGGGCATAGGCCAACCTTAGCGCCCGAGCACAAGCAGCGCGATTCTCAGCGGAAAGGTCGGTGGCAAACAGAATCGTACTTGGGAGAGCACTTGAGATCGTACTTGAGCTAGTACTTGGCATGGTGCGAGGCATGGCGAAACGCTCCTTGGCCGAGCAACTCAGCCCGACAAGCCGTTAAGCGAACAGTCGAATCTTCAGCATGGTGCGCAACGCCTTTTCTGGCAAGCCGATACCGTTACCACCAGGCGTAAAAGTGATGCACCGGGCCGCGCCCTTTGCCGACATTTAAACGCACACTCGCCTCCAGGGCAGCATGCAGCCACTGCTTGGCCTCGCTAATCGCCGCCACCGGCGCATCAGCGGGGGCCTCGGCGGCGGCCTCGGCGGGCAACTTCGCCAAGCAGGCGGCAATCGCCGAGGAGAGCGCACAGCCGGTACCGTGCAGGTTATCGGTATCAATGCGTGAGGCGGGCAGCCATTCATGGCGGCTGGGCGTGGCTAACAGGTCTGGGCAGGTTGCCCCGCGTAAATGGCCGCCTTTCAGCACCACATAGGGGGCACCTAGCTGTGTCAGGGCGGGCAGCATTGCTTCCATCGCGTCCGGCGTGGTGGGCGTTGGCGTATCCAGCAGCACCGCAGCTTCCGGCAGGTTAGGCGTTATCACATCAGCAAGCGGCACCAGGATATCGCGCACGGCGTGGATGCCATCATTATCGACCAGAATATCGCCGCTTTTGGCCACCATCACCGGGTCGAGTACGATCCAGCGTGGACGGCGCTGGCTCAGCACCTCAGCAATCACCTCGGCCACTTCGCGGCTGGCGACCATGCCGATTTTAACCGCGTCTATCGCCACATCGTCGAGCAGGTGCTCCAGCTGCTCGCGAATCGCCTGGGGCGAGACGGGATACACCGAGGCCACCCCGCAGGTATTCTGGGCGATCACCGCGGTGATGACATTGGTGCCGTAAACGCCCAGCGCTGAGAACGTTTTCAAATCGCCCTGCAAGCCAGCGCCGCCAGAAGGATCGGAGCCAGCAATCGTCAGTACATTAGCCAGGCGGGAATCGGTAGCCATGAGGGTCCTGTCAGCAAATTAGTAAGTATCGACCTAGGATACCCAAGCGGCATCCATTGTGCTGCCTTAAACCATAAACTCTCTAACAACATAGACCATCTAACAACCTAGGCTATCTAAAAACATAGTCTATCTAACCCACAAAAGCCGCCCGAAGGCGGCTTTTGCGTGCTCGCGTGCTGAAAAACCCAACTACTGAGTAGTATCGCCCTCAGGGTTACGCGCGTTGTAGTAGGCCTGTTCGGAGATGGCGTGATAATCCTCGACCTTGTCCTGGAAGGCCTGATAAGAGTCATAAATACGGGTGGCCAATTCACTTGTTTCAGCCAGTTCGCCCACCACCTCAGACGAGTATTCGCGCGCTTGGGCGAGTACGTCGTCGGGAATGCGGCGCAGCTCGACATCGTGCTCGTTGACCAGGGTTTCCAGTGCATCGTTGTTACGCGCGGTGTACTCATCCAGCACGCTTTGGTTAACGTCGCTAATGGCGGTACGCAGGATCGCCTGCAGATCCGCTGGCAGCTCCGCAAAAGCCTCTTCGTTGACGATCGCCTCGAACATCACCGTGGGTTCATGCCAGCCTGGGTAGTAGTAGTAATCTGCCGCCTGATGGAGACCAAAGGCAAGGTCGTTGTAAGGGCCGATCCACTCGGTGGCGTCAATCGCGCCGGACTGTAGCGAGGTAAAAATCTCACCGCCCGGCATGTTCACAATGGCCACGCCCATGCGGCTCATGACTTCGCCACCCAGGCCGGGCATACGCATTTTCAGGCCGTTCAGGTCATCAACGGAGTTGATTTCTTTGTTGTACCAGCCGCCCATCTGTACGCCCGAGGCACCAGCCACCAACACGTCAACACCAAAATCATCGTACAGCTCGTTCCACAGCTCCATACCGCCACCGAAGCTTAGCCAGGCGTTCATTTCCTGGGCATTCATGCCAAACGGCACGGCGGCAAAGAACTGCGCAGCGGGGGCTTTACCCTTCCAGTAGTAGGAGGCGGAGTGGCCCAGCTCGGCGGTACCGTCGGAAACGGCGTCAAAGACTTCAAACCCTGGCACCAGTTGGCCCGCGCCGAAGACTTCGATGGTTAGACGACCATCCGACATGTCGTCGACCAGCTGAGAAAGGCGCTCGGGCCCTTGACCCACGCCGGGGAAATTCTTCGGCCAGGAGGTGACCATTTTCCAACGGAACTCGTTTTCTTGAGCTTGCGCCTGGTTATCAAAACCAGATACCACCAGCAGACTGGCGGAAAGTGCCGTCGTCATGGCGATGGCGACGGGGAGTGTTTTGGCTTTCATGTGGTTAAACCTCTTACTTTCTATTATTACTATTATGAGTAGGGAATACGCCGCCTAGCATAGAACACTAGGCGGTTTACGACAGGCCATTAATGGCTGTTTACTGCTTTTTGATTAGGTTGTCACTTCTTAACGTTGATAGCAGCAATGTTTTTCAACTTACCCTTTATGAGCCAAACTGTGCGGGCAGCCACGTTGCCAACTGTGGGAAAAACGTCAGCATCAGCAACATACCCAGCTGCATTAGGATAAACGGGATAACACCGCGATAGATGGCCGACGTAGGCACCGAGGGAGGCGCCACGCCGCGCAGATAAAACAGCGCGAAGCCAAACGGCGGGGTTAAGAAGGATGTCTGCAGGTTGATCGCGATCATGATGCCCAGCCAGATGGGGTCAAGCCCCATGGCGAGCAGAATCGGCCCGACGATAGGCACGACCACAAAGGTAATCTCGATAAAGTCGAGAATAAAGCCGAGCAGAAATATCACCAGCATGACGATCAGCGTCGCGCCCACCACGCCGCCGGGCATTCCCTCGAATAGTTCGGTCACCATGTGTTCGCCGCCGTAGGCGCGAAAGACCAGCGAAAACAACGCCGCACCGATCAGGATCATAAACACCATGGTGGTGACGTTAGCGGTCGAGCGCAGCACCTCTTTTAGGGTCTTCATGTCGAGCTGACGGTAAGCCAGCGCTAACACCAACGCGCCAAACGCCCCGACCGACGAGGCTTCGGTCGGCGTGGCAAAGCCGCTTAGGATCGACCCCAGCACGGCCACAATCAACACCACCGGCGGCACTAGGCCTTTAAGTAGCAGCATGCCCAGCCCAGAGGTGTGGCCAAGCTCGGCCATTAGCTCTTCGCGGTCAGCGGCGGGGGCCATCTGCGGGCGCAACCACGCGACAATGGCTACGTAAATCATGTACATCACGACCAGCAGTAACCCCGGCACCAGCGCGCCCATAAACAGGTCGCCCACGGAGACAGTTTTAGGGCTGAAAATGCCCATGTCCAGCTGCGCCTGTTGATACGCCGATGACAGCACATCACCCAGCAGGACCAACGCGATGGAGGGGGGGATAATCTGGCCCAGCGTGCCGGTGGCGCAAATCGTACCGGTAGCCAGAGAAGTACTGTAGCCACGCTTGAGCATGGTGGGCAGCGACATCAAGCCCATGGTGACCACCGTGGCCCCGACAATACCGGTAGAGGCCGCCATCAGCATGCCCACCAGGGTCACCGAAATGCCCAGGCCGCCGCGCAATGAACCAAACAACAGGGCCATGGCATCCAGCAGCGTCTCAGCCACTTTGGATTTTTCCAGCAACACGCCCATTAACACAAATAGCGGCACCGCCAACAGCGTCTGGTTGGTCATAATCCCGTAGAGCCGGTTGGGCAAGGCGGCAAGATAGCCACTATCGAAATTGGCGTCGATACCCATCGCTTCCAGGCCCAGCCCCATACCGGCAAATAATAACGCCGTGCCCGCCAGCGAAAGCGCCACCGGAAAGCCGAACATCAACACCATACAGATCACGGCAAATAAAATTACCGGCATAAATTCCAGCATTAAATGCGCTCCTCAAGATGGCTGCCACCCGTGGCAGAGGGCGCTATCCGCCCCGCCACCACGTAGCCATTGCGTACCAACTCAATCACGCCTTGCACGATCATCAGCAGCGCAAACAGCGGAATTAAGGTTTTCAATGCGAAAACAGCCGGGATGCCGCCATAGTCCGGGGAGCTTTCCAGAATGCGCCATGAGTTGGTAACGTAGCCCAGGCTGGAAGCAATGATGAACACCATGACAGGCATCAATAGCGTAATAATGCCCACCACATTGACTAACGCCTGGCGGCGTGGGGTCATCCCCCGATAGAAGATGTCTACCCGCACATGGCCATCGTGGCGAAAGGTATAGGCAGCAGCGAGCATAAACACGCTGGCGTGCATATACATCACTAGTTCTTGCATAAAAATGCTGTTTACGCTGAAGACATAGCGAAGCAGTACAATCGCGAACTGAATCAACATCATAATGATGATCAGCCAGGCAAGTGTACGCCCGAACCACTCTGAAGCGCGGTCCAGCGCAGCAATAAACGCAGGTAGTTGTGTTGTGTCCGACATAGCAGTGTCTCGCGTAATACGACCAAGGGGAGTCAGCGCCCCAGACAATAGCGCATATAACCAGACAATGCAGCGCCCACAGGCGACAAGATACGCTTGTAGGACTAAACACTTAGGCTAATTACTCGAAGTGCTGTGGCTCAGTACTGTGGTGTTTAAGTACTGTGGTGTTTAAGTACTGTGGCTAACCGCTTGGGCGAATCGCCGTTAAGCAGGCCTCGGGCAGCGGCAGATCCACGGCGATCGGCAGGTGATCAGAGAACAGATGGTCCAACACGCGCACTTCAGCGACCTCTAGCGACTGCGACAACAGAATATGGTCCAGCGCGCGGCGCGGTTGCCAGGAGGGGTAGCTCAGCAGTGGCTTAACCGGGTGCAGCGGCAGCGAGGCGCTAAAACGCTCGTGGGCGTGCAGCTGATCGGGGGTACAGTTGAGATCCCCCATGACCACTACGTGACGCAGTGGCTGGATAATCTCGCTTAAATAGTTGAGCTGGCGCACACGCCCTCGGTGGCTGAGCGCTAAGTGGGCCACAAAGATATGCAGCGCATCGGGGCCCTCGCCAAAGCGGGCGTGAATCGCCCCGCGACCCGGCATTGCGCCGGGCAAACGGTGCTCTTCGATTTGACTGGGCACCAAGCGCGACAGCAGCCCGTTACTGTGCTGCGCGATGCGCCCCAGGTTACGGTTTAGCTGCTGAAAATGATGAGGAAATCCCGCCTTGGTAGCGAGATATTCGACTTGATTGACGCGACTGGAACGAAAGCTGCCGCCATCAACCTCTTGCAGCCCGACTATATCGAACTTGCTCAGCACGTCGCCCATGATATCCAGGCGCTGCTGGCGACGAGGATGGGGCAGCAGGTGCTGCCAACTACGGGTGAAATAGTGATGATACGCAGACGTCTGGATGCCCACCTGCAGGTTAAACGTCAGCAGGCGCAGATGGCCATCCGCTTGCAGCGATGAGTGAGCATTACCCATCGCGGCCTCATCGCCACCCCTTACCTCACGCAACACGATTATTCTTCGCGCTCAGCACGCACCTGTTCAACCAGCGCATCAGCGACCTGGGGCATATTATCCAGGCTGCCGGCGGAGCTCGGCGTAACCAGGTAGCGACCATCAATCACCAGCGCAGGCACTCCCATCAACTTCATCTCACGCATGCGGCTGTTAGCGTTATTGACTTCGCTGCGCACGCTAAAAGCGGTGAGCGCTTGCCTGGCTTCTTCTTCGTTTACGCCATAGTCAGCAAAAAAGTCAGCAATATCATCGGTTTCTGTCAGCGAACGGTCTTCCTGATGAATCGCATTGAAGAAATCAGCGTGCAGCTCGTCTTCAATACCCAACGATTGGGCGGCGTAGAAAGCGGTCGCGTGGGTATTCCAATCGCCGCCCATGGTGGCAGGCATTTTGACAACGCTTACGTCGTCTTCCAGCGTCTCGTACCACTCGTTAACCGGTGTTTGCAGCCGGTAACAGTGCGGGCAGCCAAACCAAAACACTTCGGTGACTTCAATTTGCCCATCGTCGACCTGGGTCTCTACCGGCGACTCAAGCAGTTCGTAGTCCTGGCCTTCTACCACTTCCTGAGCACTGACTACCGCGGAAAGCCCCAAACCGGCCAGAGCAACGATTAACGTTTTGAACATCGGGCGCGTCTTGGACATCGGGCGCATTTTAAGCATAGCTTTAATAGACATCGTATAAGTTTCTCCGTGGGTAAGCGCAAACTAAGACCTAGGATACGGTAGCGGGTTCCCTCAGCGAGCGCACATCGCCAGATCGGCTCCCTAAGAGCTAGTTCAAGCCTAATACATAGTTAGCCACGGCTTGCATATCGTTATCGCTCATTTTGGAAGCGATATCGCCCATGATGTTGTTGGGGCTGTTGTTACGCTCGCCAGCCGCAAAGTCCTGGAGCGTTGAAACCGTGTACTCAACATGCTGACCGGAAAGGGCCGGATAAACGGCGCTACCAATACCGACCCCTGTGGGCGTGTGGCACGCGGAACACGCAGGTATACCCTTGGACATATCGCCAGCGCGGTACAGCTCTTCACCACGGGCGAGTAGTTCCGCGTTTTCATCGTTGGCTTGCCCTAAGTTAGCGTCTTGCTGAGCAAAGTACGCCGCCACGTCCCAGGCGTCTTGGTCCGAAAAGTCGTCTACCTGCCCTGCCATTTGGGCAACCATGCGATTGCCATCGCGGATATCCATAATCTGCTTGGCCAAATAGGACATTTGCTGCCCTGCCAGATTGGGAAATGTCGGCACGGCACTGATGCCTTGCTGCCCATGACAGGCGGCGCAGGTTTGGGCCATTTCCTGACCTGCGGATGCGTCAGCATCGGCTTGGTAATCCGTTTGTGCGTGGGCGGTGCCAACGGCGCCCATGGTAATTGCTAGGCTTGCCAGTAACTTTCTCATTGCTATTCCACTATGCCGTTTTATGTTTGACTGGTATGCACTCTGGGCGCTTCCCAGGCTCCACAAATTACCAGGGTCAGCTCCGCCAAAACGAACAACGTGTCGCGTTGGTCGCTGCCGGCTAGAGGGCGATGATGGTATACTAGCGCCCCAGGTCGCAGATATGAACCGCTTGCATTATAACGAATCACCCCAGCGGCGGGAATGCAAGTCCTGGTCTGCTTTAGGGGTAATTCGTCGCAGTACTGCTCATAGTGCCCTCGCATGCTTCACTACCACGCCCGCAAGCTACGTAGGGTTAGGTGATAATAAGCTGTTAAGCTGCTGATCAGACCGCTTTTATGTTCGTTTTCCAGGATTAATTCCATGTCTACCCTCCATGATAGCCCAGTCCCTCGGCTGAACTACCCGACGGCCCAATTTCTTATCAGCGCCCCGACCCTGGCGCTATGCCCGGACGATACCGGTGCCGAGGTGGCCTTTGCCGGGCGTTCAAATGCAGGCAAATCAAGCGCTATCAACGCGTTAACCCAGCAAAACGCCTTGGCGCGCACCTCGCGCACTCCAGGCCGTACCCAGCTTATCAACTTTTTTAGCATCATGAACGACGAGTCGCGGCGATTGGTCGACCTACCGGGCTACGGCTACGCCAAGGTACCCGAGTCGGTCAAGCTAGAGTGGCAAAAACACCTGGCCGAGTATCTTCGCAACCGGTTTAGTCTGCGCGGTTTAGTACTGCTAATGGACGTGCGCCACCCGCTCACCGAATTTGATCAGATGATGCTCGATTACGCCGACCAGCGCGAAATGCCGGTGCATATTCTGCTCACCAAAGCCGACAAGCTGAAAAAAGGGCCTGCCAGCGCTGCGTTGCAAAAAGTACGTTCGAGCTTGAAAGAGTGGGAAGATCTGGTCTCCGTTCAGCTGTTCTCTTCTCTCAAGCGCGACGGCGTCGATACGCTGTCACAGAAACTCAATCAGTGGCTGTATACACCGCCGGAATCGCCGGAGTAACGTTTCTCAAACGTCGCTTGCCTAACAACTTGTTTAACCACTTCATTGAGGCTATCCGTCATCTAATGTGGATTTAAGATTGGTTGGCTATTTTGTATCTCACGGTTCAGATCGCAACCACTAAGCCAGCTATCTGTTGTGGGAGGCCGCTTCAGCGTGGTCCGACACTTCGGTGGTCCGACACTTCGGCGAAGGGTGCCGCAGGCACCCCCTTAGTTTCATCATGCTAGTAGCCCAAACATTCGCGAGCTGAAGCTCCCTCCCACAGGAGCTACCCTCATGCTGGCAGAGTTAATTCCACACTGAGTGACGAAAAGCATTCATTTAACGACGTTGCTAACGACGGTTTTCTAACCACTGCAGCACGCTAGGCAGCTCCTTAATATGCGCGATGCGGTGCACGCGCGGTGGAAGCGCTTGATCCTCCATCGCGGAAATCCACACCGCGTGCATGCCCAACTGTTGCGCGGGCAGCACATCTTCCTGCCAAGAGTCACCCACGTGCATAGCGCATTCGGGGGCCACGTTTAAACGCGAGAGCGCGGTAAGAAAAGGCGTTGGGTCTGGCTTGGGCGCCAGTAACTCGCCAGCGGCGATCGCCACCGGAAAGTAGGCTGCCAGCGGCTGACGTTGAAGGTGAATATTACCGTTGGTGATCGCCGCCAGCTGGTAGCGCTCCGCCAGAGCGGTCAGCAAGCCAGCCGCTTCTGGGTGCGGAGTAACCTGCACGCGTAGGCGGTGAAACTCATTCATCGCCGCGGCTGCCCACATCAACGCCGCACTGCGGGGCAGGCCCTGAGTTTCCAACTGGGCCTCCAGGGCGCGCAAACGCAGCCAGGTGAAGTCACCGCGCCGTTCGGGCACCTGTTTGGCCAGCTGTTGGCGCCGCTGCAGATAATCGTACCCGCCATCATCGTGGGTTAATTTAAGGATTGGTTCCTGGCGCGTGTCATGCCACGCTGCAAGCGCTTCCAATAGCCAGCGGTAATGCCCCTCCTCGGTACGCGCCATCACCCCATGGTTGTCCCACAGCGTATCATCGAGATCGAAGGTAATCGCCTTCAGTGTCGTCATGGCTTGCTCCTGGGGCTATTTGCGCGGTCGTTGGGGCCTCGCTTGGCCCGGGGGTGGGCGGCATCGTAGCTGGTGGCGAGGTGCTGCCAGTCAAGCCGGGTATAGATTTGCGTGGTCGACAAATTGGCGTGACCCAACAGCTCCTGCACCGCACGCAGATCCTGGCTCGATTCCAGCAAGTGGCTGGCAAAGGAGTGGCGCAAGCGGTGCGGGTGCAGGTGCTCGGGCAGGCCACGCGCCAGCGACAGCTGTGCTAAGCGTTTTTGAATGGCACGGTGGCCCAACCGGGTGCCACGCTGTCCTACAAATAGCGCAGCCTCATCCATGGGTGCAAGCGCTGAGCGGCAACCCAGCCATTCGGCCAACGCCTGCTGAGCGCGGCGCCCAACCGGCACCTGACGGGGTTTGCCGCCTTTACCGATCACTCGGACCCGACTGTTTTGCAAATCGCCCAGATCAAGCGCCGCCAACTCGGCTAAACGCAGCCCGCTGGAATAAAACAGCTCAAGAATGGCTTGATCGCGCACGCCCAGCGGCGAGCCGTCGTGAGGGGTATCGAGAAAGCGTGCCAGGGCATCGACATCCACCGGGCGGGGCAGGTGGCTGGGCTGTTTAGGCGTGCGCAGCAGGCCCACCGGATTATCGGCCAGCACGCCCTGCTTGACCAAGTAATCGGCGAAGCGGGAAAGCGCCGCTCGGCGCCGGGCAAGGCTTCTAGGCGCCAGGCCACGGCTACGCTCGGCGCCCAAAAACGCCCGCAGCAGCCCGGTATCCAACGCCGCTGGATCGGTCACCTCGCGACGCTGGGTAAAAGCGCAAAGCGCCGCCAGATCATGCCGGTAGGCCTCAACGGTGGCCGGGCTTGCGTGGCTCGCCAGCGCGCTCAAAAAGGCCGCAACACGCTGGGCCAGGGCTGACTCTACCACCAAGGATTCAGCCATGATCGCCCAGGCGCACCAGCAAGCGTGCGACGATATCGCCCAGGTACTCAGTGAACAGCGTGTCCATACTGGCCCGGTAAGCATCGGGGCTGGGGCTGGCCAGCAGCAAGTAGCCCAGCGGATCACCGGCGGACAGGCGCGAAATCGCGCAGGAACCCGCCTTGCGAGGCGCTTTGGCGTGGGGCAGCAAGCACTTCCAGTCGCTGACGCTAAGCTTAACGCAGCGGCTGGTGCGGCCATCCAGCAGCGCCGACAGCCGAGTGCTAGCGTATTGATTCAGTACATGACGCGGCGGCTGCGGCGGCGCTGGCTCATCATCGCTTAACGACGCAGGGCACCACAGCGCCATGGCGGGGGTCTCAAAGCGTTCGCTAAGCTGGGCGGCCAACGCCTGCGCCAGCGCATCGCGGTCCGGCGCTTCGACCAGGGCAATCAGCGTTTCGCGCAGCCGCCGGTACTGGGACTCGTTATGGCGGGCGGTTTCCAGCAGGTGTTCCAGGCGGCCTTCGGCGGTTTCCGCGCGCTTGCGCAGGTCAAAGACCAGCCGCTCTAGCAGCGACACCGCGCCGTCGATATGCGGGTGCGGCACCTGCAGCTGCTGGAGCAGTCCCTCGCGGCCGACGAAAAAATCGGGATGACGCGCCAGCCAGAACGCCACTTGATCAGGGTCGAGCGTTTTGCGGGGTTCGGGGGCTTCTGACATCGCCGTTCTCCTCAAGTTAATTCAGTGCTACGCGGCCATCAAAGACGCGTGTAGCGGGGCCCACCATGGTCAGCGCCCCTTCGGGGTCGGGCCATTCGATACTCAGCTCGCCACCGGATAAGTGGACTTTTACCGGGCTTTTTAGCAGCCCCTGACGAATGCCGCTGGCCACCGCCGCGCAGGCGCCGGTACCGCAGGCCAGTGTTTCGCCGCTGCCGCGCTCGTAAACGCGCAAGCGAATTTCACTCGGCGAGAGTACCTGCATAAAGCCTACGTTAACACGCTTGGGAAAGCGGGGATGTGCTTCTACCAACGGCCCCAGCCGTTCAACCGGCGCACTCTCCACGCTATCGACCTGCAGCACCGCGTGGGGATTGCCCATCGAAACCACGGCGATATTCAGCGTTTCGTCGCCCACTTCCAGCGGGTGTAGCGGTTGGTCGCCAGGGGCGTCAAAGGGTATCGCCACGGGGCTAAACCGCGGGCGGCCCATATCCACGCGCACCAAGCCGTCGTGCTGCACGCTGAGCATCAGCGGGCCGCCGGCGGTTTCCACATGGATTTCATGCTTGTGGGTCAGCCGCTGATCACGCACGAAGCGGGCGAAACAGCGCGCCCCGTTGCCACAGTTCTCTACTTCGCCGCCGTCGGCATTATAAATACGGTAGCGAAAGTCCATCTCCGGATCACGCGGCGGCTCGACCACTAGCAGCTGGTCAAAGCCAATGCCAAATCGCCGATCAGCCAGCGCGCGAATTTGCGCTGCGTCCAGCCGCGCACGCTGAGTAACCAGATCGACCATGACAAAGTCATTGCCCAGGCCGTGCATTTTGGTGAAGTGCAACAGCATCAGTGCCTCCCTTCGGGCAGCAGTGCTTCACCCGCCCATAGGTTGGCAACGGTTTCCCGCGCACGTACCACGTGGCAGCTGTCGCCATCGACCATGAGTTCGGCGGCGCGGGGGCGGCTATTGTAGTTCGACGCCATGACAAAACCGTAGGCGCCTGCCGAACGCACCGCCAGCAGGTCGCCTTCGGCAATCGCCAGCTCGCGCTCTTTGCCCAGGAAATCACCGGTTTCGCACACCGGGCCGACGACATCGTAAAGGGCGCTTGCGCGCATTTCGCGGGTATCCACCGGCACAATCGCCTGCCAGGCTTGGTACAGCGCCGGGCGAATCAAATCGTTCATGGCCGCATCGACAATGGCGAAGTTTTTGCTCTCGCCTGGCTTCAAAAACTCCACCCGGGTCAGCATGACCCCGGCATTGGCAGCGATAGAACGGCCTGGTTCAAACAGCAGGGTAAGCGCTTCGCCGCCTTCCCAGCGTGACAGGCGCGACAGCAGCTGGCTGGCGTAATCGAACGGCTGGGGTGGTTTTTCATCGCGGTAAGGCACGCCCAAGCCGCCGCCGAGATCGAGGTGGTCGATTTCGATCCCCCGCTCACGCAGGCGTTCCATGAGCATTAGCAAACGATCAAGCGCATCCAGGAAGGGCGCCGTTTCAGTGAGCTGTGAACCAATGTGGCAATCGAGCCCCTTGACCCGCAGGTTAGGCAGGCTCGCCGCCAACTCATACACCGCCAACGCTTCATCGACCGGAATACCGAACTTGTTGTCTTTCAGGCCAGTGGAGATATACGGGTGGGTGCCCGCGTCTACATCCGGGTTCACGCGCAGCGAGACCGGGGCGATTTTACCCTGCTCGCCGGCGACGCGATTCAAGCGCTCAAGCTCGGGGCGCGATTCAACGTTAAAACACTTAATGCCCACGTCCAGCGCGCGGGCCATTTCGTGGGCCTGCTTGGCAACACCGGAAAACACCACCTTGGCCGGGTCGCCACCGGCCTTGAGCACGCGCTCAAGCTCACCGATGGAGACAATATCGAACCCCGCGCCAAGCTTGGCCAACAGGCCCAGCACCGCCAGGTTGGAGTTGGCCTTGACGGCATAGCAAATCAGGTGCGGGTGGCTGCCCAGCGCTTCTGTGTAGGCACGAAAATGGCGCTCAAACGTCGCCTTGGAGTAAACGTAGCAAGGCGTACCGTGCTCGTCGGCAATCCGTGACAGCGGTACATCTTCGGCGTACAGCACGCCATCGCGGTAGTTAAAATAGTCCATGTTGCTCTCCCCTTCTCCTGCTCCAGCCCTGCACCAGCGCCGGTCTATTCAGCCAACTGGTTAGACTGCTCGGTGGCGGCTTCATCGTCGGGCATATACAGCGGCCCTTTTTGCCCACAGCCCGCCACCGCGGTTAACAGCAGCGCCAAAAGGGCCATGGTTGCCAGCGTTTTCATGCGCCCGCCTTGAACGCGCTCAAGGCCTCGCGTGCCCGCTGGGCAGCCGCTCGCACCTGGTTGGGTGCTGTGCCACCAATATGATTGCGGGCAGCCACCGAGCCTTCCAGGGTTAACACCTCGAACACATCCTGCTCAATCGTGACGGAGAACTGCTTAAGCTCATCCAGGCGCATTTCGGAGAGATCTTTTTCTGTTTTAAGGCCGTAAGCCACGGACTGGCCGACGATTTCGTGGGCATCCCGGAAGGCCACCCCTTTGCGCACCAGGTAGTCGGCCAGGTCCGTTGCGGTGGAAAACCCACGCCGCGCCGCTTCGTACATGCTGGCTTTTTTGGGTTCAATGGCGGGCACCATATCGGCGAAGGCTTTTAGGCAGTCGCGCACGGTATCCACGGCGTCGAAAAGCGGCTCTTTGTCTTCCTGGTTGTCTTTATTGTAGGCCAGTGGCTGGGACTTCATCAGCGTCAGCAGGCTCATTAAGTGACCGTACACGCGGCCGGTTTTGCCGCGCACCAGTTCAGGCACGTCGGGGTTTTTCTTCTGCGGCATGATCGAGGAGCCGGTGCAGAAGCGGTCGGGCAGGTCGATAAAATCGAACTGCGCGCTGGTCCACAGCACCAGTTCTTCGCTCATGCGCGACAGGTGCATCAATAGGATGCTGGCAAAGCTGGTGAATTCAATCGCAAAGTCGCGATCCGACACCGCGTCCAGGGAGTTCTCCGTCGGGCGGTCAAAGCCCAACAGCTCTGCGGTGACGTGGCGGTCAATGGGATAAGTAGTGCCGGCCAGCGCGGCGGCGCCCAGCGGCAAAACATTCACCCGCTTGCGGCAGTCCAGCAGGCGTTCGTGATCGCGCGCAAGCATCTCCTGCCAGGCCAGGATATGGTGGCCAAAAGTGACCGGCTGAGCGGTTTGCAGGTGGGTAAAGCCGGGCATAATGGTCTCGGCTTCGCGGTCAGCCAGCTCAATCATGCCTTCGCGCAGGCGCTTGAGCTCCACTTCGATAACGTCGATTTCATCGCGTAAAAACAGGCGGATATCGGTGGCAACCTGGTCGTTGCGAGAGCGCCCGGTGTGGAGCTTTTTGCCGGTAATGCCGATCTTTTCGGTTAGCCGCGCCTCAATGTTCATGTGCACGTCTTCCAGCGGCACCGACCAGTTAAATTCGCCCCGCTCGATCTCGCCCTGAATCTCTTTCAGGCCGTTAATAATACTGTCGCGCTCGTCATCGGTCAGCACGCCGACCCGGGCCAGCATGGTGGCGTGGGCAATGGAGCCCTGAATGTCCTGGGGGGCCAGGCGCTGATCGAAATTAACAGACGCGGTGAAACGGGCGACAAAGGCGTCGGTGGGCTCGCTAAAGCGACCGCCCCAAGACTGATTCGTAGCTTGGCTCATCGAAGGTATATCCTGCTGACAATACAAAGGAGTCGTTGGTCGAAAGTGTACCAGAATCGCCCCGGTCAGCGGCACGCCGTTTTTATTTCAGCGCCCCGCCATCGCTATGCAAGGGAGGTTATAAACGCCGGCGGTTTGCGCAAAAACGCGCGGAGGTCGTTGAGGGGCCTAGGACGAGCAAAGTAGTAGCCCTGAAAATAGTCACAGCCGTGCTGTTGAAGGTAGTTAAACTGCTCGACCTCTTCCACGCCTTCGACCAGCACTTCCAGCTCCATTTTGCCTGCCATGGCAACCACACCATCGATAATCGCCGCATCGTGGCGGTCGTTGATGACATCACGCACGAAGGAGCGGTCGATTTTGATGCAGCTAATGGGTAAGCGTTTTAGATAGCTCAGACTAGAAAAGCCGGTGCCAAAATCATCCAGGGCAATCAGCACGCCCAAGTGGCGTAATCCTTGCAGCACTTGCATGGCTTGCTCGGCACTCTCCATGAGCACGCCTTCGGTAATCTCCAGCTCGAGAAGCGCTGGCGCCAAGCCCGTATCGGCCAGCACCTGCTGAATCGAGGCCAAAAACCCCGGCCGCTGGAAATGCATGGGGGAGATATTAACCGCCATGGTAATCGGGCCAACGCCCATGGCGTTAAGCTCCTGGGCATCGCGACAGGCCCTGGCCAGCACCCACTCGCTGATCGGCATGATCTGACCGGTATCTTCTGCAAGGCCAATAAACTCAGACGGCGGAATATTCCCGCGCTCTGGGTGCTGCCAGCGGATCAGCGCTTCAACCCCCACTACGCGACCACTGGGCGCGTGGATTTGCGGCTGGTAATGCAGCTCAAACTGCTGCTGCTCAATGGCTTGCTGTAGCGCGCTGCGCAAGCTGACGCGTTCGCTCACTTTGCGATTCAAGTCGTCGGTATACCAGTGGTAGGTATTGCGCCCGCGTCGCTTGGCCTTGTACATCGCCAAATCGGCTTGTTGGATGAGATGACGCGGGTCTTCTATGCTGCCGTCGTTGATCGCGATGCCGATACTGGCCGTAATGCGCAGCTCGCTACCGCGATACCAGTAAGGGGGCGAAAGCCCCTGGAGAACCCGCTCGACTACTTGTATCACATCATCCTGGTGGGCCAGATCCGGCAGCAGGACAATGAACTCATCACTGCCAAACCGGGCTACCGTATCCCAGGGGCGCAGTTCATTTTCCAGCCGTTTGGCAACCTCGACCAAAATAAAGTCGCCCACCTCATGGCCAAGCGTATCGTTGATCGGTTTGAAATCGTCCAGATCAATAAACAGCACCCCAAGATAGCGCTGGTAACGGCGCGCCAGCACGCACCCCTGTTGCAAACGCTCGGCGAGCATCAGGCGATTGGGTAACCCTGTCAGGGCATCGTGGTGGGCGTTGTAGGTGAGCTGTGCTTGGTATTCGCGCTGCTCAGAAATATCGTTTTGCACGCCAATAAAGTGGGTCACTTGCCCGGTTTCATCACGCACCGGCGAGATGTGCAGGTCGTTCCAAAACACCGCCCCGCTACGTCGATAGTTACGTATCACTACGTGCACTTCACGCTGTTCGGCAATCGCACACCGTAGCTGCTTAATGGCTTCAGGATCGGTCTCGTCACCCTGCAGAAAGCGGCAGTTGCGCCCCAGAATTTGGCTGCGTGGGTAACCGGTAATACGCTCAAAAGCCGCATTGGCGTAAACAATCGGCAGGTCGTGGCCCAGAGCATCCGCAATGATAATCCCGTTGGTACTCGACTCAACGCTACGCTCCAACAGCTTCAGCTGGTGCTCATTCGCTTTGCGCCGGGTAATCACCCGAGCGATCACATAAATGACGTTATCGCCCAACGACGGCGTGACCTCTAACCAATGCCGCTTACCCGCCGACGAGATAGCGCGCACCTCAAAGGGCGCCACCTTGGCATGATGACGCATCTGCTCAAGCGCTTCGTCAATGACGGGATGATCCTGTGGCTCAATCACCATCCCAAACGCATGCCCGATCAACGTTTCGGACGAATACCCCAGCAGCGTCTCGAAGGCTGGATTGACTTGCAGCAACGTGCCTTTAAAGTCGATACAACAGAACAGGTCCCGAGAAAGCAGGAAAAACTGGTCTAGCTGGCATTGAGAGGCAACCGGGAGCATGACATGGCCTAACTAAATGAGTGAATAACGACGCGGTGCTAACGTTTAATTGGGGCGGTTATTTTTACTGTGTGGCCGGGTGCTTTATGATGAGGTTTATCATAGATTGACTCGCCGTGTCTGCGGTATAGGGAGAATAACGTGCTATCTATCACCAAACTGCGCATTGCCACGCGTAAAAGCCAATTGGCCATGTGGCAGGCTGAGTACGTTCGCGACCGTTTAATGGCGGCACACAGCGGCCTGGAGGTTGAGCTCGTGGCGCTCTCGACGAAAGGCGACAAAATCCTCGATACGCCGCTGGCAAAGATTGGCGGTAAAGGGCTGTTCGTCAAAGAACTCGAAGACGCCATGCTCGATGGGCGTGCCGACATTGCCGTGCACTCCATGAAGGATGTGCCGATGCACTTTCCCGAAGGGTTGGGCCTGTCGGTCATTTTAGAGGGCGCCGACCCCACGGATGCCTTTGTCTCGAATCATTACACTAACATCGATGAGCTACCCGAAGGCGCGCGCATTGGCACCGCTAGCCTACGCCGTGGCCTGCAAATGCGCGAAGCCCGCCCTGACCTGCAAATTCTTAACCTGCGCGGCAGCGTGCAAACCCGGCTTGCCAAATTAGACGCGGGCGACTTTGACGCCATTATTCTCGCCACCTCCGGCTTGAAACGGCTGGGACTGGATGAGCGGATCGCCCAAGCGCTGCCGCCGGAAATTTGCTTGCCCGCCTGCGGTCAAGGAGCGTTAGGCATCGAGTGCCGGTTGCACGACCCTGAACTGATTGCCTTGTTAGCGCCGCTTGACGACGCCGACACCGCCACGCGCGTGCGCGCCGAACGGGCCATGAACACGCGCCTGGAAGGCGGCTGCCAAGTACCCATTGCCGGCCACGCAGTGCTGGATAGTGACAATGAAACCCTGTGGTTACGCGGCCTGGTCGGTACCCCAGAAGGCACTGAAGTACTCCGCGCCGAAGGCCGTGGCTCGATGCACGAGCCCGAAGCGCTGGGTATTCGCATTGCCGAAGAGCTACTCGACCAAGGCGCTGGGGCTATTTTGGCCGAGGTCTATGGCCGCGAGATATTATGACCCAACCGGTACTGATCTGCCGTCCCGGCGAGCGCGGGGAAGCGTTAGCCGCGGCGTTACGTGAACGGGGCGAGCAAGTAGAATCACTCGCGGTTATGCAGCTGGAACCGTTGCCGGAAGATCCCGCACAGCGGCAAATCTGGCTGAATATTGATCAGTACCATAAGATAATAGTCATCAGTCCCTTTGCTGCCGTATGTTTCAGTGAGGCGTTAGATCGCTATTGGCCGCAACTGCCGGTGGGGATTGAGTATTACAGCGTTGGCAACACCACGGCGAAAACGCTGTTTGAACAGTTAGGCGTTCGTGTACACGTGCCCTCGTCCAATGCGGGTGAGGATACCAGCGAGGCGTTACTGGCACTGGCCTCACTCCAGCAGGTAGACCATCAGCGCATTCTACTGGTGGCAGGTGAAGGAGGCCGACCGCTGTTAGCACAAACGCTGGCTGAGCGAGGGGCAAACATTACTCGTGTTGCCGTTTATCGACGCACCTTTCAGCCCCTTGCACCGGCCCTGCAAACGCGCTTATGTTCAGGTAATTACCGGGCGTTGATCGTCACCAGCAGCGAACTGCTGGAACATCTGGCAAAATGGTGCCATCAAGCGGCGTTGAACCAACCGCTAATCGTCTCCAGCCGCCGTTTGGCTACACTGGCTGGCAGACTAGGTTTTTGTGACCTCAAGGTGGCGTCCGGAGCTACGCCAGCTGCGTTGATAGCGGCGTTGGAGACCTGCGACCCACCGGGTGCCGATGTCGATCAAGGAACTTAACTCAAGGGCTAGCGACAGATGAGCAAACAAGTAAACGATCAGGATGACGTAAAACCGGCGTCCCAAGATGCCACCCCAGACGCCACGAAGACGACCGATAAGGCCGCTTCCACTACCCAGGCAACTGAAACCAGCACATCGCCGACCCAATCGAGTTCAGCGACGCCGCCTCAAGGTGGCAATAAAAACAGCCGTTCACGCCGGCGCGGGAAGGGCGCGTCTGCTGCAGACGCGAGTGCCTCAAGTACGCCTAAAAGCAGCGCCAGCAATGCAAGTTCCTCTGCTCCTAGCGCGGCTTCATCGACTTCCTCCGGCTCGCCGTCTAGCTCATCTTCTTCAGGTTCAAGCGCCAAACCTTCCAGCACTTCTTCTGCTGCAGCGTCAAAATCGTCCTCTGGCGGCGCGGGTGGCGGCGCCACACCGCCGACCGCTAACCCTCAAGGCGGTAAAGGCAGCGGTTTTGTCATTGCGCTGGTCGTTATCCTGGCGATTGTCTTGGCGTTCGTTGCTTGGCAAGGCTGGCAGCGCTTAGAGAATCAGCAGCAGCGCCTGGATGAACTGGCGCAGCAGACGGAACAGAGCGCGTCCCAGCAGGCGGTTAGCGACCTTGAGTCGCGTCTGGATAGCGGCGAAGCCGAACGCGATGAAGCGCTACAGAACGCGCTGAGTGAACTACGCGACGAATTTGACAGCTACCGCAGCGACGTCGACGAGACGCTAAGCCAAGTGCTGGACCAACTCTCTCAAGAACAGGACACCGACGAGCGTGAGTGGCTGCATGCCGAAGCGGCCTACCTGCTGCGTCTCGCCAATCAGCGCCTGCAGCTAGAGGGCGATGTGGAAGGCGCGGCGGCGTTACTGCGCACTGCCGATGCGCGCCTGGCCGATGCCGATAACCCCGCGCTGACCCCGGTCCGCAGCGAGATTGCCAATGAGCTAGCAGCGCTGGACGCCGTGCCCCAGGTTGATCGCACCGGCCTCTACTTAGCGTTAAATGCTCAGCAGGAGCGTATTTCCAGCCTGCGCCTTTCGCAAGAAATCGACGAGCAGGCAGTCACGTCCAGTATCGAAGAGCCGCCCACCGGCACTTTCCAGCGCCAGCTGGCGCGCTTCGGTGAAGAGCTTAAAGACCTGGTGGTGGTTCGCCATCACGACGAAGCCCTGGAAGCGCTGATTACCCCAGAGCAAGAGTCTTACCTGCGCCAGAGCCTGCGCTTGGTGCTAGAGCAGACGCAGCTGGCACTGCTCAACGAAGAGAAAGAACTTTACGACGCGAGTATCGACAAAGCGCTACAGCTTTTGAACGACTACTACGACACCTCTCGCGAGGATACACAAAGCGTGATTACGCGCCTTAAAGAACTCCAGCAAGCCGAGGTAAAACCCGAGCTGCCCGATATCAGCGGCTCACAGCAGGAACTCGCGCGCTTTATCGAGAACCGCTATGAAACGCGTGGCCAAAGCGGAGGTGAATCATGAGAAAGCTCATTCTCCTGATTGTCGCTGGCCTCGCCGTTGGGGCCCTGTTTGGGCACCTGATGATGTCGGTGCCCGGCTACTGGCTGATACGCGTGGGCGACTCCTCCGTGCAAACCTCGTTTTGGTTTGGCCTGGTGCTGCTGTTTGCGGCCTTTATCGCCCTGCATTTTGTGCTCCGCTTACTCAGCGGCATTATTCGCCCCATGGGGCGCTTTCGCAGCTGGAACAGCCGCGCCCGCAACCGGCGCGCCATGCAGCGCACCGTGCGCGGGCTAGTGGCGCTAACGGAAGGCCGCTGGAAAAAAGCCGAAAAAACCTTGATGAACGCCGCCGATGACTCCAGCACACCGCTGGTCAACTACCTATCGGCAGCGCTGGCAGCCCATTATCAGGGGGATCACAGCAAATCCCAGGAGCACCTTAATCAGGCGCAGCTAACCACCGATGGCGCCGATACCGCCGTTGGTTTAATGCAGGCGCAGATGATGATTGAGCGTCAGCAGCCGGAAGAAGCGCTAGCGATCCTTAACCGCCTGGATAAGAAGCTCTCAAATCATCCCCAAGTGCTCAAGCTGCTCAAGCAGGTGCATTTAAGCGTCAACGACTGGGAAGGTTTACGGCGCTTGATTCCGCGCTTGGCGGCGCAGAAGCTAATCACGCAGCAAGAGCGCGAGCAGCTGGAGTTTAAGGCTTACCGCGAGCTCATCGTGTTTGAAGCTCAAAACCCCACCAACATTGAGCGGGTGCGCGGCCTGTGGGCGGATATGCCGGACTACCTGCGCGGCAACACCGAGCTGATCGTGCTTTACAGCGAAGCGCTGATCCAAGCCAACGAAGAGCCGATTGCCGAGCGCTTGCTTAACCACTCGCTGGATCACCACTGGGATGCGCGCTTGGTGAAACGCTATGGCTTGCTCAACGTAGACGCGGGGCGTCAACTGGTCAAAGCCGAAAAATGGCTGCAGGAACGGCCCAATGATCCCGAACTACTGCTCGCCTGTGGCCGCCTTTCACTGCGTACCGGCAAATGGGATAAAGCGTTGGAGTATTTCGAAGCCAGCCAGCGCCAACGTCCCAATGGTGAAGTGTGTGCAGAGCTTGCCCGCCTTTACGCCAGCCTTGGCGAGCATAACAAGAGCCAGCTCTACTACCGCCACAGCGTTGAAATGCTGGCCAAGTCGCTCCCTTCGCTACCTCAGCCAAGCGATGCTGACGACAGTAAAAAACCAGACAGCAAGCAGAAAGACAGCAAAACCATTAAGAAAAGCGCTTAGCAGGCAGGCATTGCTACGCTGTCATCATCAAAACGGGGTGCCTTATAAGGCACCCCGTTTTGATGGGTAACACTGAACGCATAAAAACGCCTAGGCTCAAGCCTGAAATGCGCTTATCACCGCCTCTAGCGCAGCCCGATAGCCCTGTACGCCTAAACCAGCAATCACGCCATCGGCGCGCAGCGAGACGTAGGAGTGATGGCGGAAGGTTTCGCGCTTGTGCACATTGGACAAGTGCACCTCGATCACTTTGCCCTCAAACGCATTAAGCGCATCAAGAAGGGCCACTGAAGTGTGCGTATAGGCAGCAGGGTTGATGATAATCGCTTGGGTGCCATCCAAGCGTGCGGTGTGAATAGCATCAATCAAGCCACCTTCGTGGTTACTTTGTAGGCAGGTTATGTCCCAATCTGCCAACACCGCCTTCTCACGCAGCCTATTGTTTATGTCGTCGAGCGTTTCATACCCATATATCTCTGGCTGACGGCTACCCAGCAAGTTGAGATTGGGACCATGTAATACCAATACCTTGCCTTGACTCATGAGTCTCTTCAGCCTTATCCGTTTGTTCATTCATTGACGTCATTGCCTGTTCTATCACTTAACCCGCCAGCTGCGCCAGCGCCTGCTCAAGCGATGCCTGCTGGCGCTGGGTATACAGCTCAATCTCGTCAATCGCAGCAGTTCCCAGGGCCTGCTCAAACGCCTGCTGGCTCGCGCTACTGGCGTAGTTATCATGACTGTCTCCCCCCAGGTTGGATTGAAAAATACCGGCCGCACTCACGGGCAAAAAATCCTCATAAATCATGGGGGTAACTCTGAGGGCGCCTTGTTCGATCAGGCTATCTGCCTGCTCATGAGAGACAGCCCCTTGCACGGATACCCCCTGAACCGCCTGATAGTGAAAAAACGCTAACCCTTCGCGGCGCAGCGTTGTATACGCATCGGGAAAGGCCTGAAACACCTCGGATAGATGCGCTTGATGGGCATCGTTACCCGCCGCCTGCGGCGCGGTTTCTTTGGCCGCCGCTAGCAGGCGGTCATAAAGTTCGCGCCCCTTGCGTGTTAAGGCGATACCGCGCTGTTCGATTTCGCCGAAGCGAGCGGTGTGCTTTCCCTCGGCGGCATCCGCGAAGGCAATCGTCTCCTCCAACGCTTTAAAGCTGGTCTGGCGCAGCAGAATCGGGCAATGCCGGCGCGGGGGCCCTTCAATGATCGCTTTGGGGTCGATACCCACGCTGGGCATACGCCGCTGTACCTCATCGATATCCAGCGTCCGGGGCGTTAGGTGATTAATGTGCGGGCCGCGAAAGCAGACCACATCGGCGATTAAGCGGTGCTCGTTATGCAAACGCTCATAGGTCGCCAAATCGACCGTCGCGTTGTCGTGCCAGCGGAACGTTTCCAGCGCTTCCTGCACAAACTGCTCGGCATCGGCGGCGCTAAGCCCACCCTGCTGCTCGAAGCGCTCAATCAGTGTCTTGGCGCTGGCAGTGAAGATATCGCGGTCGCTTAAAATATCACTCGCCTGTTGCCTTAATTCAGCCTTTTCGATCAGTTCAAGCCGCAGCAATGAAGTAAAAACGCGAAAGGGGTTACGCTTCAGTGCACTGTTTGCCACTGGCCGAAACGCCGTGGAGTGAACCGGCACGCCCGCCGCTGACAAATCGTAATAACCCACTGGTTCCATCCCCATCACCGCGAACATGCGACGCAGCATGGCAAGCTCGGCGGGGCTGCCCACACGGATAGCGCCATGGCGCTCAACGTTGATACGCGCGAGCTCATCGCTCGTTTGCAATTCGCTATTAAGCGCAGGATTTGCCGCCAGCACCGCTTGGTTGACGGCTTCAACCAGTGACAGCAAGGTGCCGTATTGCGGCACTTCTTGCTGGTACATTGCCGACATCGCCTTGGAAAACTGGTCACGAATATCGTCGCTACTAACGTAAGCTGAGCACATGGCGCAATCCTGGTCATTAATGAACGTTATTGCATAGTAGCGCTATTAGCGACGAATGAATTTCACATTTTCCGCACCTTGCTATACATAAAAACCACTACATAAAAACCGCCGCTAGCGCTTAGCGAATAGGCTAGTGAAGCTGTTACATTAGCGCTCTATCTTGTTGACCTAGGCATGGCCCCTATGACCCTTCCTCTTTACTTAGGCTTGCCCATGTGGGCCAATCAGGACTGGCTTGGCAGCCTTTATCCGCGACATGCCAAAACAGCGCTATTAAGCGATTACGCCGCAGTGTTTTCCAGCGTTGAGGGCAACACCACCTTTTACAGCGGCATCCCCAAACCAGAAACGGTGGCCGCCTGGGCTCGCCAAGCGCCCTCCCATTTTCGTTTTTGTTTTAAATTACCCGCCAGTGTGACCCACGATCAACGTCTAACGCGCTTAGAGGACGCCTGGGCATTTTTAGCCGCGCTTGAACCGCTGCATGATCGCCTTGGCCCAACCATGGTGCAACTACCGCGCGATTTTGGCCCTCAAGAGCTGCCCCAGCTTGAAGCGCTGCTTAACGCCTGGCCTGACCATTTGCCTTGCGCGGTCGAGGTTCGCCACCCTGAGTTTTTCCACAAAGGGGCGGCCGAAACCGCCCTTAACCGCCTGTTGATAACTTATTCTGTCAACCGCGTGATGCTTGACGTGCGCCCGGTCTTCTCAACCTCGGCTAATGGCCATATTGGGCTGGCCAAAGCCCAGCAAGAAAAGCCGAAACTCCCATTACACGTACTTTCCACGGCAAACTCTCCGGTGATTCGCTTTATTGGGCATATTGACAAAACGATTAATAGTCGTTATTTCGAAGCCTGGACGTTGCGCTTAAAGCTGTGGATAAATCAGGGGAAAACCCCTTTCTTATTTGTGCATACTGCGGATAACCGCGAGTCTCCCCACATGGCCCGATTACTCTACAACGCCTTGGGGGAAGTAACCCCATTAACGCCTCTTAACCCCTTCGCCGAAGACAAGCAGCACCTGCTATTTTAACCACCTTTTTTGGAGGGCTAACTGGCATGCTTGCCTTTGATCAGATAAATTGCGCTGACTTTCGGAAAAGAACGCTATTAATAAGCTAATTTTCCGAAAACTAGACTGACAACAATCTATTCAGTGGGGGATATATGGCAAAACTTGCACATGCACAGTGGTCATCGCGGATGACCTTTGTGCTGGCCGCCGCGGGTTCAGCGGTGGGCCTGGGAAATATTTGGCGCTTCTCTTATATGGTGGGCGATAGCGGCGGGGCGGCGTTCGTTCTTGTCTATTTAGCGTGTGTTGCGCTGGTGGGCTTACCCATTTTGGTCGCAGAGTGGATGATTGGCCGTCGAGGTCAGAAAAACCCGATCAATACCATGGCCGAACTGGCCGCGAATCACGGTAAATCACCGGCCTGGGCATTAGTGGGGATTAGCGGTGTCTTAGCGGCCTTTTTAATACTCTCGTTTTACAGCGTGATTGGCGGCTGGTCGCTGAATTACACACTAAGTGCCGTGATTGGTACCTTTAACGGCCAAGACGCAGACGGTATTAACGCCTTATTTGGCAATATGCTGGGCAGCCCGATCACGCTGCTGCTGTGGCATACGGCGTTTATGGTGCTTGTGGTGGGCATCGTGGCTCGCGGCGTCACCAAAGGGTTAGAAAGCGCGGCGCGCCTGATGATGCCAGCGCTTATCGTGCTGATGCTAGTGCTGGTCGGCTATGGTATGGCAAGCGGTTACTTCGGCGAGGCGCTAGCCTTTATGTTTCGTCCGGATTGGAGCGCATTAACGGGCGGCGTGGTGCTGGCGGCAATGGGCCAAGCATTTTTCACCCTGTCGTTGGGCATGGGCATCATGATGGCCTACGGCTCCTACCTCGGTGAAGACGTTAACCTGATTAGCACGGCACGTACCGTTATTATTTTAGATACCGTCATTGCATTGCTGGCGGGCTTGGCAATCTTCCCAATCGTGTTTGCTAACGGCTTAAGCCCAGGCGAAGGCCCAGGGTTAATCTTTGTCACCTTGCCGCTGGCGTTCGGCAACATGACCGGCGGTGCAATTTTGGCGCTGATGTTCTTCCTGCTGCTCACCTTTGCGGCGCTAACCTCGGCGATCTCACTGCTTGAACCCGTCGTGGAAACGCTCGAAGAACGTTCCCCGATGAGTCGTACGGTGGCAACGCTGGTGAGCGGGATCGCAGTGTGGTTATTAGGCGTGGCGGCGTTGCTGTCGTTCAATGTATGGTCCGACGTGCTGTTCTTCGGTCTTAACATCTTCGACTTATTAGACACCTTCACCAGCAAAATCCTGCTGCCGCTGACCGGCTTGGGCGCGATTGTGTTTTTTGCTACCTGCCTGGATAAAGAAGAATCGCGCAAAGAGCTTAAAATGGATGTATACGATTACAGCCTGTGGAATTTCATTGCGAAATACTTAGCACCACTGGCCGTCATCACCGTCTTTGTGACAGGCCTTATCTAAGCCAAGCTTACGTTAAAGCTAAGCCATCGCTGCCCTGCTAATCGGCAGGGCAGCGTAATCTGCGTGCTAAATCTAAACTAGTGCACTTCGCTCTCTTGCCGCTCTTCATCGGGCAAGGGGGCGATATCCCGTGATAACTTCTGAAACTCTCGATGAAGCTCAATCCCCCGGCGCGCTCTTAAGCTGCGCTGGGCAGCGCTGCGCTGGCGTTGAGTATGTTCATCAACCTGTAGGCTCATAAAAATATCGAGCAGTTCGCTCTTAACCGAGGTGATTCGTTCGACGTTTCTCATAATCGACGTTCCTCTAGGTGAATATGCCTGCATCCACCTGCATCCGTGACGACTGATATGATGCAGTGCGGCACTTCAAGTATTACTATAACCTACTTGACAAAATGATGACCAATCGAAAAAAGAACTGAATACGCGTTAAATGCTAACCCCCTTATGTGCTTTCCTTGCCCATTTGCTCGATCAGTCAGGCATACTGTGGCCAATGTTGTAACAACCCCAATGCTACAAACACAGCGCAGAGGATTTCGGTTGGCGTCAATGGCGGATAACCAAGTGTGTGCTGGAGAGCCAAGGAGCTGAACGTGAGTCGCGCCCTGTTCGATGAAATGAGACGCCGCATGGAGCACTTTCGTCGCTCCGAGCAAAAAGTGGCGCGGTTTGTACTGCGCAACCCCGAAGAGGTTATCCACATGCGCATTGTGGATCTGGCCACCGAAGCCAAGGTCAGCGAACCGACCGTGGTACGTTTTTGCCGCGCGTTGGGCTGTAACGGCTTCCAAGACTTCAAGCTGCAGCTGGCGCAAATGCTGGCCAGCGGCAGCCAGTTTGCGCAATTTTCCATGAACGACAGCGACTCGGTCGCTGAGTTTTCCCACAGCATCTTTGACTCGACCGTAGGCACCCTGCTGTCGGTCCGCGACCGGCTGGATAACGATGCGCTTGGCCGTGCGGTGAACGCCTTGGCGGTCGCCAACCGGGTAGAGTTCTACGGCTTTGGCGCCTCCGGCGCGGTGGCGTTTGATGCTCAGCACAAGTTTTTCCGCCTACAAATCTCCACCTCCGCCTACGCCGACCCGCATATGCAGAATATGTCAGCGGTGACGCTAAACGAAGGCGATGTGGTAGTGGCAATCTCACAAACCGGCCGTACCAAAGCGCTGGTCGCCAGCGTACGCTTGGCCCGCGAAGCAGGGGCAACCGTCATTGGCCTGTGCCCCAGCGGTTCGCCCCTGGCCGATGAGGTTAGCCTGCCGCTGTATATTGATGTCCACGAAGACACCGAAATCTACACCCCGCTTAGCTCACGCATTGCCCATCTGGTGCTGATTGACGTACTTGCCGTCGGCGTGGCCAAAACCCGCGGCCCGAAACTCGCCGAGCAGCTTAAGGCGGTTAAAATGAGCCTCAATACGCTGCGCTTTTCTGAAGACTCCTAATCGTTGACCTGTATACTCAGCCAGTTGGCTGGCTGTGCTAGACTAGCCGCCTATTTTTTATCCGGCAGCGGCTACTATGGACGACGTCACGGCGATTCTCGATCAGCTCAACCCCGCTCAGCGCGAAGCAGTGAGCGCCCCTCAAGGCAACCTGTTGGTGCTCGCAGGGGCAGGCTCCGGGAAAACCCGCGTGCTGGTTCATCGCATCGCCTGGCTGATGCAGGCGGAAGGGCTTTCTCCTTACGCGCTGCTGGCGGTTACCTTTACCAACAAAGCCGCCAAAGAGATGCGCACGCGCCTTGAAGCACTGCTGAGCATCTCAATGCGCCATGTGTGGGTAGGCACCTTTCACTCCATCGCCCACCGCCTGCTGCGCACCCACTGGCAGGACGCCAAGCTGCCGCAACACTTCCAGATTATCGATTCCGACGATCAGCTACGCCTGGTCAAACGACTGCTGAAAGATTACTCGATTGACGACGAACGCTATCCGCCCCGCCAAGTGCAGCATTTTATTTCCGGCTGCAAAGAGGAAGGGCTGCGCCCGCATCAGGTCAACGTCGATGGCGATGCCTACCTGGGCCAGATGGTCGAGCTCTACGAGCGCTACCAGCTTACCTGCGAGCGCGGCGGCCTGGTCGATTTCGGCGAGCTACTGCTGCGAAGCCTGGAGCTACTACGCGATAACCCGGCGCTGCTCAACCACTACCAGGGGCGCTTTGGTCACGTGCTGGTGGACGAATTTCAGGATACCAATACGCTACAGTACGCCTGGCTAAAGCTGCTCACCGGCATGACGACGCCGATGACCGCCGTCGGTGATGACGACCAGTCGATCTACGGCTGGCGCGGCGCCAAAGTGGAAAATATCAGCCGCTTTGAGCAGGAGTTCCCGCAAACCCACACCGTGCGTCTAGAGCAGAACTACCGCTCCACCAGCGCCATCCTGGAAGCCGCCAACACGCTGATCGGCCACAACAGCGAGCGGATGGGTAAAAACCTGTGGACCGACGGCATCGAAGGCGAGCCGATCTCGATCTACGCCGGGTTTAACGACCTGGAAGAAGCCCGCTATATCGTCGACACCATCAAAGAGAAGGTCGACGAAGGCTTTAACCGCCGCGATATTGCGATTCTTTACCGCTCCAACGCCCAGTCGCGGCTGCTTGAAGAAACGCTGATCCGCCAAGGCATGCCCTACCGTATTTACGGCGGCCACCGCTTCTACGAGCGCCTGGAAATCAAAAACGCCCTGGCCTACCTGCGCCTGCTGCTCAACCGCGATGACGACGCTTCGCTGGAGCGGGTGATCAACGTGCCCACCCGCGGCATCGGCACCCGCACGGTGGAGATTATCCGCCTGCGCGCCCGGGAGCAGAGCATTCCGCTGTGGCAGGCGCTCCACGATGCGATTAACGACGGTACCTTGAAAGGCCGCGCGGCCAACGCGGTGCAAGCCTTCGCCAATCTGATTGAGCAGCTGGATAATGATTGCGCAGGCATGGCGTTGCACGAAATCATCGACCACGTGACGATCCACACCGGCCTGATTGAGCATCATAAAAGCGAGCGCGGCGAGAAAGGCCAGGCGCGGGTGGAAAACCTGGAAGAGTTGGTCAACGCCGCCCGTGCCTTTACCCAAGGCGATGTGTTCGAAGCCCCGGAGGCGGGCGAAGGCATGGCCGCGCTGGAAGCATTTCTCTCCGAAGCGGCGCTTAACGCCGGCGACCACGAAGCCGAAGAGTTTGAGGACAGCGTACAGTTAATGACGCTGCACTCGGCCAAAGGCCTGGAGTTTCCGGTGGTGTTTATTGCCGGTGTCGAAGAAGGTTTGTTTCCGCATAAGATGTCCCTTGAAGAGCCGGGCAGGCTCGAAGAGGAGCGGCGACTCTGTTACGTCGGCGTCACCCGCGCCATGCAAAAACTCTACCTGACCCACGCCGAAACCCGCCGCCTGCACGGCAAAGAGGTGTTCCCGCGACCGTCGCGCTTTTTGCGCGAACTACCGCCGCACCTGCTTGAAGAGGTTCGCCTACGCGGGCATATTTCCCGCCCGGTCACGGCGGCGCGCACCTCCTTTGCCCAGCAAAGCGTCGAGAGCGACGGCGACCTGCCCAGCCTGCACGTCGGCCAGGGGGTTGAGCATCCGGTGTTTGGCGAAGGGATTATCCTTAACGCCGAAGGCGAAGGCGCCCGCGCCCGGGTACAGGTCAGCTTCGAAGGCGAAGGTGTCAAATGGCTGGTACTCGGCTTTGCCAAGCTAACCCCGCTTTAAGCGCTAATTTTAAGCCATAAATAGGTGAATACTCATGAAGCAACGCTTGAAACGCCTTTTCCCAGAAGTGTGCCATGGTTGGGATGCGCTGAGCGGCTACCAGCGTTTCGAGCGCTTGGTATCGCTGGTGCTCACGCTGGCGATTGGCGGCGCGGTATTGGTGGCCATGTATTACCTGGTGATCCATGTCGTGCAGCTGCTGTTTATTCAAAGCCGCGACCCCTTCGATTATCGCGTGTTTCAGGCCGTTTTCGACATGATTCTCACCGTGTTGATCGCCATGGAGTTCAATAACTCTATTGTGCGCACCATGACCAGCGGCAAGGGCTTTATTCACGTCGAAATTGTGGTATTGATTGCGATTATGGCGCTGGTGCGTAAGTTTATGGTCTTGGAAGTCGACACCGTCGACCCCTGGAAAATTGCCGCCCTGGCGGCAGCTGTTCTCGCGTTAGGCCTGTGCTACTGGCTAGTCCGTCACGGCAACAGCGTTAAGGGATCTAGCGACGACTGAGCGGCGCTTGCTAGCCAATTCGGCTTTAACGCATACTGCTCTAGCAAACACGGCGCCGTCAGGCGCACTCACACAAAAAAATTATTGAATCCCCGGAGTTTTGCCTGCCATGCAACGCCGTAACTTCCTCAAAACCGTCGGCTTTAGTGCCGCCGGTGTCGCTGCTGCCCCTTTTGTCACCCCTTCAAGCGCGCGCGCACAAGACACCTATACCTGGGACATGGTGACGTCCTGGCCAAAAAACTTCCCTGCGCTGGGCACCGGGGCAAACGATTTTGCCCGCCGGGTCGAGCAACTTTCCAACGGCCGCATGACGATACGCGTTCACGGCGCCGGTGAGTTGGTACCCGCCCTGGAAGTCTTCGATGCCGTCGCGGCGGGCACGGCTGAAATTGGCCACTCGGCGTCTTACTACTGGCGCGGCAAAGTCGCGGCCTCGCAGTTTTTTACTGCCGTGCCGTTCGGTATGACCACCACTGAAATGAACGCCTGGCTATACCATGGCGGCGGTCAGGAACTGTGGGATGAGATCTACGCCAATCACAACCTGAAGCCGTTTGCCGTGGGCAACACCGGCCCTCAGATGGCAGGCTGGTTCAAGCAAGAGATCAACTCGCTGGACGATATGCAGGGGTTGAAACTGCGCCTGCCCGGCTTGGCCGGGGAAGCCATGAACGGCATTGGGGTCAGCACCGTTAACATGCCGGGTTCGGAAATTTTTACCTCCTTACAAACCGGGGCACTCGATGCCGCTGACTGGGTAGGCCCGTATAACGACATGGCCTTTGGTTTGCATCAAGTGGCCGACTACTACTACACGTCGGTGTGGAACGAGCCCTCCGCCGTGCTCGAAGGCACGATTAACCTGGATGCCTGGAACGCGCTGCCGGAAGATCTTCAAGACGTAGTCCGCGAAGCCGCTCGGGCGTCGAACCTAGCGATGAGCAGCGAATTCGCCTATCGCAACGCTCAAGCGCTGGAAACGCTGGTCGATGAGCACGGCGTACAGCTGCGTACGTTCCCAGAAGAGGTGATGGCGGCGCTTTACACTTCCTCCCAGGACGCTATTCAACGCCAGGTCGAAAACGACGAGGAGTCCCGCCGGGTGTATGAGTCGTACGCGGCCTTCCAGAAACTGTTACGGCCGTTTAGCGATGTCGGTGAGTATGCGTACTTGAAGAGCCGCGATAACGTGGCTAGTTAACTGAAGCTTAGGCGCCAGCACTGCATGGCGATTCCCAGGCAAACGGCTGGCACGGCAAAAGGGCGCACAAGGCGCCCTTTTGCTACTTGAGGCATGGCTTGGTCACGATGTGGCTAGGCCGAGGAATGGCCTGGCGTCGTCAATTACTCGCTATGCACCGCGCGAATACGCCCATTGTCGTCCAGCGCGACCATCACGAAACGCGCCTCGGTGACTTTGTGGCGCTCCTCGATAGCCTGAACATGGGGCGCGCGCACCCACACTTCTACGTCTATTTTGATCGAGCTATGGCCGATCTCCTGGACCTGGGTATAGACGCTGACCATGGAACCGATGCGCACCGGGCTTAAAAAGTCCATGGCTTCAATCGCCACGGTTGCCGTACGGCCGCCCGCTTCACGCCCAGCGGCCAATTCAGCCGCCTGATCCATTTGATTCACTAGCCAGCCGCCGGGTATATCACCGTAAAGATTGGTATCTTGGCGTGACGCCAGTAATTTTAAGATGAGCTGCCCCTGCGGGGCGGGTACGTCGTCCAAATCGGTTTCCAGGAGAGTCATGGGGTTGTCGCTTAGTCAGTTTATTGTTGTAAACGTTGCACAAAGGTACGTTGCCGATGGCTGTTGCTGCGTCGCAACACGTTGCATGGATTTAGTTAACCATAAGAGGACGCTCGTTTGAATACTCTTTTAAACGCTCGCCCAAATAATAGCCGCACGCCGCTGGCCTTAAACAACGCCCTAGCGCGCGTCGCCATGATACTCCTGCTGCTGATCACGCCGTTAGCGGCGGCGCAGTCGCCGACGATTAGCGGCACCTTAGGCGCTGTCGGCTCCGACACCATGGCGGGGCTGATGCTGCGCTGGGGCGAAGCACTCACCGCCCAACACCCCGACGTGAAGCTGCAATTTCAAGCCAGCGGTTCCGCCAGTGCGCCAACGGCACTGGTGGCAGGCACCACCCGGCTTGGGCCAATGTCGCGACCGATGACGACCGAAGAGCGCAATAACTTTATTGAGCGCTATGGCTACCCGCCGCTGGAATTAACGGTGGCGCGCGACGCCCTTATTATTATCGTGCATCGCCATAACCCGTTGCGCGCGCTAACGCGCCAGCAGATCGATGCCATTTTTTCCACCACGCGCGCTTGCGGTGCCGATTCACCCATCAGGCGCTGGGAACAGCTTCCCGCGACCCGCGATTGGCCGTTCGGTGACATTGCGTTGCATGGGCGTAACCTTGCCTCGGGTACCCACGGGCTGTTTCAACAACGTGCCTTATGCGACGGCCAGTTCCGCAACGATATCAGCGAGCATCCGGGCTCCTCTGCGGTGGTGGCCGCCGTAGGGGAGTCTGCCAATGCGATGGGCTACGCCGGGTACAATCACCTGACACCAGCGGTGCGGGCGTTAAGCCTTTACAACGCTGACGGCATCGCGGTGGCCCCTGATGAGGGCGCCATACAAAACGGTGACTACCCCCTGGCGCGCGACCTCTATCTCTACGTCAACCTGCCGCCTGGCGAGAAGCTGCCCCCCGCTGAACAAGCCTTTTTGCAACTGATCATGTCTGACGAAGGCCAGCAAATTATCCGCGCGTCAGGCTTCGTTGCCCTGCCTCAACGCAGCTTAACCCCACCGCGGATGCAGCAAGGCCCTGTCATTTAAATGTCACAAAATTGCCTTAAGGTAAGGGGTCATTCTATGTATTTTATGCCACACAACGGTGTTCGCACACTGCTCCGTTTTGCCACCCCCCTGGTTTTGCCATGATAGCGACATGATCCCACCTCGGTTAACCTCTACTCGGCAGCCATTGCGCCAGCTGCAGGATCGTATCGCCACCGGTTTAATCACGGCGGGCGGCTTGGTGGTGTTGCTCGCCATCCTGGCCATCGGCGTTTTTTTGCTCTGGGAAACCCTGCCGCTGCTGGCCATGGGCGACACCTTGGCGCTGGCAAAGCTCTCTCCCCTGGCATGGGGCACCCTCAAAGCCGCGCTTGCTGCACTGCTGTTTGCGGTGCCTGTCGCCTTAGGCGCCGCCATCTACTCGGCAATGTTTATGTCGCCGCGCCTACGTAGCCGTATCAAGCCAGCGCTGGAAATGATGGAAGCAATTCCCGGCGTGGTGGTGGGCTTTATTGCCGGGCTTATTTTGGCCCCTTGGGTAGAGCGCCACCTGGCAAGCGCCATGGTGCTGATTTTATGGCTACCGCTGAGTGCCGCCCTTGCCGGTTTACTCTGGCAGTGGGCTCAAACCCGCCTGCGCGGGCGTTTGTCGTTCTCCTGGGCCGGGGTTTGGTTGGTTCCCTGGCTGGTATTAATGGTGGCGATAGCGCTATGGCTCACCCCCTGGATAGAGCAACAGTTGCTAGGCGGCGATCTGCGTCAGCTGCTCGACCAGCGCTTTGGGATCGATTACGCCACCCGTAACGCGCTGATTGTCGGCATTGCGATGGGGTTTGCGGTGATTCCGGGGATCTACTCACTGGCAGACGATGCGCTTGCCGATGTGCCCTCATCGTTGGTTGAAGGCGCCCAGGCGCTGGGTGCCAGCCGCTGGCAGGCGCTGTGGAAAGTCGCCCTAAAGGCAGCTGGCCCAGGCGTTTTCTCGGCGGTGATGATTGGCGCCGGACGCGCGGTGGGCGAAACCATGATTGTCCTGATGGCCAGCGGCAACACCGCGCTGTTTAGCGCCAGCCCCTTTGAAGGTATGCGCTCTATGGCCGCTGCTATCGCCATCGAGTTGCCCGAAGCTTCGCCCGGCGGCCAAACCTACCATCTGCTGATTTTAGCCGCGCTGGTACTGTTTATCTTCACGTTCCTGGTCAACACCCTCGCCGAGGTCGTCCGCCAGCGTTTACGGCGCCGTTACAATCAGATGGAAGCTACGTCATGACCCCGGTGTCGACCGCCTTCCGTCGTTTCCACTGGCTAAATGGCCTATGGCCCTGGCTATGCGCGGCCAGCGTTGCGCTTTCCCTGCTCATGCTCGGGGCGCTGCTGTCACTACTGCTCGTGCGTGGGCTAGGCCACTTCTGGCCCGCGACGCTGGAAGAAATCACCCTGCGCTCGGGCGATACCTTTGCAGGCCACGCCGTGCGCGAGGTGGCGCTGCCCCAGCAGGCAGGCGACGAACGCCTCTACTTTACCGGCAATCGCGATATTGAGGGGGCTCGCTGGCGCTGGGTGGCGATTGATGAAATTGCCGAGCGTACCCAGCCGGTGGATTTAATTCGCCTGGAGCGCAGCCCCTGGGGGGACTTTATCGGCCGTTTAGTGGCGCTTGAGCAACCCGACCAACGCTTTGAGGGAGACGCTGCCTGGCAGCGCTTAACGGCGCTTTTGGCACTCCCCGCCAATCAGCGCCAGGATAGCCAGTTGCAGCTGGCGACCGCCGACGGCCAAACCGTGCGCCAACCGCTGGCCAATGTGATCAGCGCCCAAGCCCCGAACGCCATGTCGTGGTGGCAGAAAACCGGCGCCTGGAGCGAAGCCGTTTGGCTGTTTTTGAGTGAAGGACCCCGGGCCGCCAACACCAGTGGTGGCGTGTGGCCGGCGATTTTTGGCACCGTGCTGATGGTGATTTTAATGTCCGTCATCGTCACCCCTTTCGGGGTACTGGCGGCCATTTATCTCAATGAAATCGCCCACCAGGGGCGGCTGACGCGCTTTGTGCGCGTTGGCGTGCGCAACCTCGCCGGCGTACCGTCGATTGTGTATGGGGTATTTGGCCTGGGGGTGTTCGTTTATGGGATTGGCGGCTCGCTGGATACGTGGTTTTTCAGTGACACCTTGCCCTCGCCGACCTTTGGCACTGGCGGCCTGCTGTGGGCCTCGCTGACGCTCGCGCTGCTCACCCTACCGGTGGTCATTGTGGCCACCGAAGAGGGGCTGGCGCGGATACCCGATGCCCAGCGCGAAGGCGCCGTCGCGCTGGGCGCCACACGCTTGGAGATGCTCACCCGTATTGTGCTGCCCACGGCGGCGCCCGCTATGCTGACGGGGGTCATTTTAGCGGTGGCCCGCGCGGCGGGTGAGGTGGCACCGCTGATGCTGGTTGGTGTCGCCAAGCTGGCACCGCAAATGCCACTCGACGACGAGTTCCCTTACCTACATTTAGAGCGCAAGTTTATGCACCTCGGCTATCATTTATTTGATACCGCGTTTCATGGCGAAGATGTGCAGGCCGCCATACCGCTGGTTTACGCCACGGCGCTGCTGTTAGTGTTAATTGTGCTGGGGCTTAATCTAACTGCCATATTTCTGCGTCATTATCTTAGGCGTCAACGGGGAAACGAATGCTAGCGTCATTACATTCAGCCAATACCTCTCAGGCACCAGTGGCGCACTTTTCGTCTGAGCACTGCTGCCTGAGTATCGATCATTTTAACCTCGCCTATGCGGGGAAAGCGGCGTTGCGTGACTTGACCCTAAGCGTTCCCCGCCACCGTGTGACGGCCTTCATCGGCCCGTCCGGGTGTGGAAAATCGACGCTATTAAGGGCCATTAACCGGCTGCATGACCTCAATGAAAGCGTGGCCCATAACGGCCAAATCCGATTGGAAGGGCAGGATATTCATGACCCGCAAATGAATGTAACCGAGCTGCGGCGGCGTGTTGGGATGGTGTTTCAGACCCCTAACCCGTTCCCCATGTCGATTTATGAAAACGTCGCGTTTGGTCTGCGTTTGCAACACCGCCTGCCCAAGCGCAAAAGGGACGACATCATTGAGTGGGCCTTAACCGCCGCCGCGCTGTGGGATGAAGTCAAAGACCGTATGCACCGCTCCGCCTGGCAGCTTTCCGGTGGTCAACAGCAGCGCTTGGTCATTGCCCGCACCTTAGCCGTACAGCCCGACGTGCTGCTGCTTGATGAGCCCGCGTCAGCGCTAGACCCGATTTCCACGCTCAAAATTGAGGAGTTGATCCGCAATCTCAAGTCCGAGCTGACATTGGTGCTGGTCACTCACAATATGCAACAAGCGGCGCGGGTATCGGATTACACCGCCTTTTTACACCACGGCGAGCTGGTGGAATACGGGCCCACCGACCAGGTTTTCACCAACCCCCGTTTGCAACATACCGAAAACTACATCACCGGCCGCATCACCTAGGCCTTACCGACACAAACGTCAGGAGTGCTCCATGGATATTACCAGCGATACCCACAGCAAGCATATCTCTCGCCAGTTCAACCAGGAGCTGGAAGAGCTAAAAACCCACCTGATGGCCATGGGCGGTCTGGTGGAAAAGCAGGTCCAGGATGCGGTCTTTGCCCTCCTCGAGGGCGATACCCGCCTAGCCGAGCAAGTGCGCGACAATGACCGCCAGGTCAACGACCTGCAGTTACAAATTGACGACGAATGTACCCGCGTACTGGCGCGCCGCCAGCCCGCTGCGTCCGACCTACGCTTGGTGCTTGCCGTTATTCGCGCCACCTCTGACCTTGAGCGCATTGGCGATGAAGCCAGCAAGATCGCCCGTAACGCCATGCTGTTAGGCGAAAATGGCAGTGCCGTTCGCGGCTTGGTGGAAGTCAGGCATATCAGCGAGCACGTGCGCAAAATGCTCCGCGATGCGCTTACCGCCTTTGCCCGCTTTGATACCGACCTCGCCATGCAGGTAGTCCGCGAAGACGAACTGGTCGACGACGAATACAGCAGCGCCATGCGCTCATTAATGACCTTTATGATGGAAGACTCGCGCTCTATTACCTCAGTACTCAGCGTTATGTGGGTACTGCGCGCACTGGAGCGGGTAGGCGACCACGCCGACAATCTCGCCGAGTACGTGGTCTATCTGGTCAAGGGCCTGGATATACGCCATAGCGACACCGACGACCTGGAGCCGAAGGTGTTAAAAAAGCCTTGACCTGATAAGGGTTTCCTCCTGCAATACGTCCGGGCGGCCGAGTGTCGTCTGGACGTTTACGACAAGGAGCTAACCCGCCATGCTGGATGCTGTCACTGCGCTTACCCGAGGCACACGCTGTGTGTATCAGCCGGGTATGCGTCGCTATGTTTTTCTGCCTATTCTCGTCAACCTGATTGTCTACGTGAGCATGCTCAGCTTTGTGTTCAACCGTTTTGACGGCTGGCTGGCGCATTGGATGAACATGGTGCCTAGCTGGCTTGAGTGGCTCTCGTGGCTTATCTGGCCGCTTTTTGTTATCAGCCTGTTAATAGTGGTATTTTTTACCTTTACGCTCGTGACCAGCTTTATCGCCGCCCCTTTTTACGGCTTCTTGGCCGCCAAAGTGGAAGTCCAAGCCACCGGCCGTGAACCTTTGGATGACCGCGGTTTTACCAAAACGGCTATCGATGCGGTTGGCCGAGAGTTCGTCAAGCTCGCCTATATCCTACCGCGCACCGCTGTCCTGTTTATCATTAGCTGGATTCCGGGCGTGAATTTAGTTGCCCCGCTACTCTGGGCGCTGTTTTCCGCCTGGGTGATGGCGATCACCTACCTGGATTACCCAATGGACAACAACAAGGTGACGTTTGCCGATATGCGCCAGCGCTTGGCTAAACGCTGGTGGCAAAGCCTGACCTACGGTGGCTTAATCACACTCATCACCTGGATTCCACTGGCTAATTTATTTCTGATTCCCGGCGCTGTGGCGGGGGCTGTCCTGATGTGGGATGCCCACTACAGGGGCGCTCGCGAGATGACATCGCCATGATACCTCGCGCTGCGTATGACCGGCGCTAAACCATTTTGCGACCTTTTCATTAACGCTTACCTACCGGGGAACAAAGCTGTGTTAAAAACTATCTTAAAAACTATTTTAAAAACCATGTTAAAACCTATGTTAAAACCTATGCCTTGGCTGGGCGGTATGCTCTTAATTAGCGCCATGTCTGTTTCAATGGCGTCTGGGGCGATGGCCCACGACGTGCAAACAGACACGCTGCGTATCGCCCACCCCTTCGCCATGCCAACACCACCAGGCGCTACCAACGGCGCCGCCTATGTGGATATCAGCGCCTTTTCAGCCCCCGTTACCCTGGTCGGCGCGCGCAGTCCCGCCAGTGCCGACGTAGAACTGCACGATATGCAAATGGACGGCGATATGATGCAGATGCGCCATGTCGAAGCAATTCGTGTCGAGGCAGGCGAGACGTACACCATGCGTCCCGGTGGTGGGTATCACTTAATGTTGATTGGGTTAACCGAGCCGCTCAAAGAAGGCGAGCAGTTTCCTCTCACGCTCACCTTTGCAGAACAGGGCGATGTAGATATAGAGGTCTGGGTACAAGGCGCCCAAGAAGGTAGCGAAGCCGCTGATGGGCATCACCATTGATGGAGGCGACAGCGGCAAGGAAGTGTGTCGAATAATCAAAAAATTAGGCCCTGCATAAGAACAGGGCCTAAGGGCACAACGTGTAGACAATAACTGACGCTAGCTTCCTTTCCGTTTGTGGGACTCCAACCTTGGATTTAAGCCCTGACTAGCGTTTTGATTGTCGTTTGATTCAGTCCATGAATCGCTGTGTATCCCTATTGATTTGACATCCTTGCGCATTTTTTCTCGCCCTTTGATAGTAGTGTATTTCACGAGAAATGCAAAGATTTGTTACCAGACGTTTCTTTTACCCTTGTCGTACATCAAGTCAGTAAGGCGCAACGTAAGGGGAAAATAAGCAAGCAGACAAAAATTAGGCCCCGACAAAGCGGGGCCCGATATCAGAATAGGTAATAGACAGTAACTAACGCTAGCTTCCACTCCTTGTGCGGGGCTCCAACCTTGGAATTAACCCTGACCAGCGTTTTGACTACCTACTGGTTCATCCTTGAACCCTGTGACATCCGTGCCTTTCAACATCCTGTTATTCGCTTCATCGTCCTATGGTGAAGCATTCTTCGATATCTTAACGGGGTCAACGGTGCTGTCTTTTCAGTACGGACTTTTTAGCACTGTTTGTGTACTTAATCTCTATATTGCAGAGAGTATGCCAAGCAGCATAAATAGATAATATAACGCTTCAAAAACAACAGATTAAGAAATAAAAAGATGATCTCAAAGGGCGTTTGATTAACGCCATAAACCCAGTAGAGCTGTGTAAAAAAGGCACATGCGCAATGTTGCGCCAACCCTTGAATGTCATTATTACACACTTCTACAAATATTGTACAGGGACCGGCGTTGAGAATTAGGTAAGTCGTGAGGCGGGGAAGAGGCAACGAAACAGCGCGCCTTTGCCGGGGTGGGATTCAATCCGCAGCTGGGCATCGTGGCGTAGCAGCACATGCTTTACGATTGCCAAGCCTAAACCGGTGCCGCCGGTCGCCGTGCTGCGGCCTTTATCAACGCGGTAGAAACGTTCGGTTAAGCGAGGTATATGCACCGGGTCGATCCCTTCGCCATTATCTTCGACATCGAGGCAGCCGTCGCCGTTAGCATTCGCTTTCCAGCGTAAGGTAATGTGGCTTCCCGGCGGCGTGTAGCGCACGGCATTGAAGGCAAGGTTAGAAACGGCACTGCGGATTTCTTGTTCGCTGCCCAGCAAACGGGCATCGTTCTCAACCGCCACGCTGATGGTATGACGCTGGTGTGATAGTGCCAACGCATCATCGCACACGCTCTGAAGTAGCGGCCCAAGCGACAGCGGATGATGGTCCTTTCCGCCTTGGTCAATTTCCAAGCGAGACAGCAGCAACAGATCATTGACCAAATTTTGCATGCGCTGGGTTTGTTCCTGCATTTGCTGAATACTGCGCCCTAAACGCGGCGGCAGCTGATCGGCCATATCGCTATAGGTTTCCAAATAGCCGGAAAGCACGGTTAAGGGCGTACGCAGCTCGTGCGACACATTGGCGACGAAGTCGCGGCGCATTTGCTCCAAGCGATGCAAGCGGGTGATATCGCGAGCCATTACCAAACGCTCATCGTCGCCGTACAGGGTGATTTGGTACTGCAGGATACGCCGCTCGTCTATCGGCGAAGTTAGCGTCAGCGGTTCGCTGTAATCGCGCGAATTAAAGTAGCCAATAAAGCTCGGGTCGCGCAGAAGGTTGGTAATATGCTGGCCGCGATCATGGGCGGTTTGCAGCCCCAGCATGTTCGTCGCCGCGCTGTTCCACCACTCTAAATCGCCGTGGCGATCGAGCATCACCACACTGTCGCGCATCGCTTCCGACGACTCTTGAATACGCGCTAGGGTAGCACGCAGCCGGCTTTGGGTGATGCGCTGGCTTTTTTGGTAGCGGTATAAACGGTCAAACAACTCACCCCACATCCCGCGGGCGGCGGGCGGTTCATCGTGGGGCTGAAGGGTTAGCCACAGGTAAAGCTCACGGAGCTTGCGTAAATGGTAAAAAAGACATACTGCAAGCCCTGCCGAAAGCCCCAGCCCAGCCGCGCCTAGCAGCCAGCCGATGCAAGTACCCAGTGTTACCAGCCAGGCTAGTCGCCACAGTTCACGGCTCCATAAACGCACATTTACACCCGTGCGGAGAAACGGTATCCGGTACCCCGAACCGTTTGAATCAGGTTTTGATGCACATCGCCCAGCGCTTTACGCAAGCGGCGAATATGCACGTCGACCGTGCGCTCTTCAACGTAAACGTTGCCGCCCCACACTTGGTCCAGCAACTGGCTACGTGTGTAAGCGCGCTCTTGATGGGTCATAAAAAACTGCAGCAAACGGTACTCGGTGGGCCCCATTTCCAGCGCTTTGCCGTGAGCACTGACCCGATGGCTCACCGGATCAAGCAGCAAGCCATTGATCTCGATGGGATCTTCAACGCCGCGCGGCGTGGCACGACGCAGCACGGCTTTTAGACGCGCGACCAATTCCCGGGGCGAAAACGGCTTAGTGATATAGTCATCGGCACCGGCCTCGAGCCCCTGAATTTTATTATCCTCCTCGCCTTTGGCGGTAAGCATAATGATGGGTATCTCGGCGGTTGCCTCTTCACGCTTTAAGCGCCTAGCCAGCTCAATACCGCTGGTGCCGGGCATCATCCAGTCAAGCAACAATAAATCAGGTTGATGGTCGACCACCATGGCATGAGCATCTTGGGCGTTATCCGCTTCCAGCACGCGATAGTCAGCCATTTCCAGCGCCACCGCAATCATCTCGCGAATCGACGCCTCATCATCGACAATCAGAACGGTCTTGGCGGTCATACCAGAGCCTCACGGTGTTCAAACAAAGCTAGTTCAAAGACAAACAGATCAATGACATGTCAGTGACGATCACACCATGACTTAATGACAATTACATGACAGCCCCAGACATTAGCCCACCGCCGGCCACCAACTTAATATAATACCTGCAAAAATCAGCAGGCCCGACCAAAAATTATTCAGAAACGCTTGAAAGCACGCGTCCCGATCGCGCCGGTAAATCAGCCTCTGCTGATGGATAAACGTTGCCGCCATGGCAGCCAGCCCTAGCCAAAAGAAGCCGCCTAACGCTACCCGCCAGCCTAGCCACGCCAGCAACCCTAGCGTTGCCAGCTGGAGTAACCCAATGATCAAGCGATCGGCGTTTCCAAACAGCACGGCCGTGGATTTAATGCCCACTTTTAGATCATCGTCGCGATCCACCATGGCGTATTGGGTATCGTAGGCCACTGTCCACAGCACGTTGGCGCCGAACAGTAGCCAGGCTTCCAGCGGAACATGGCCCTGCACGGCGCCGAAGGCCATCGGAATCGCCCAGGAAAACGCCGCCCCTAGCACTACCTGAGGAAAGTGGGTGTAGCGCTTCATAAACGGATAAATAATCGCCAGCGCCACGCCGCCCAGCGAGAGCGCTACGGTAAACCAGTTGGTCAGTAACACCAGTACAAACGCCGCGGCCACCAGAGCGATAAACAGCAGCTGAGCCTCGGTTTCGCTAATCCGCCCCGTCGCGAGGGGGCGGTTTTTGGTGCGCTTCACATGGCCATCAAAATGCCGATCGGCGTAGTCGTTGACCACGCACCCCGCGGCGCGCATGACATACACCCCGGCAATGAAAATCAGCAACACGTTGCGTTCGGGCACGCCATCCGCAGCAACCCACAGTGCCCACAGCGTCGGCCACATCAAAAGCCAGGTGCCAATCGGTCGGTCTAAGCGCATCAAGTGTAAAAAATCAGCCACGCGAGCAAATCCCTGCGGCCGCAGCAGTGAACGATCCATGCTTACCTCTCGAAATGAAACACCATAATTCAACGACTTTAGCGTGAAGGCAGGCCAAGATCATCCGCCATCGCCGGTAAAAAGAACTCCTGCACCAATAATGACAGACTGCCTTGCTGACAGCCGTGCTTACAGCCGTGATAAAAAACAGAGCGACGGCCCCAAACGCTGTCGTCCTGTATACCGCTAACGCCAGCAAACAAAGGGGCATGCGTCGTTACTTCCAGCGGCCCGCGCACCACGTCTGGCTGACGAAATAGCCAGCTGCCTAGCGAGCGCTCGCCCAGGCGCTCCAAACGCTGGCCCTTTAGCTGCGCAAGCGGGGCGACCGAGCGGGCCACCACCCAGGGCGTTTCATCTAAACACAGCGCTACTTCGCGTAGCCAGGCATAGCGGCGCGGCGCAATATTAAGGGCTAACGCTTCATCGCGCTGCGGCAAACCAACGCATTGGCGTAACACCCGCACACGAAAAGGTTTCCCCCTCCCAGCGGCGATTAAGCGAGCGGTCAACGAGTCGGTTGAGGCCACCCACTGCCACCAAGCGCTGCTCATTGCTGGCCGCGCAGCCTGAAGGGGGCGCCAGTGTGTAAATAGAGGCGGTTGCCGAAAAGCAGCAGGCGTCACCGAGTTCTCCAAGGCAATAAACGGAGCAGCTAGTGTAACATGGGGCATTGATAGGCTTTTATTCTCGCGCTTTTTTAGCGCCCCGTTTTGGTGTCTGCATGCCCGCATCCTATACCCAGATAACGTCAACGACCCAGATAACGTCAATGCCTCACGCTGCGCTGGTGATTATTGGCACGGGCATGGCAGGGGTCGGCCTTGCCCGTGCGCTGCGCCGCCTGGGCGACCAACGCTCAATCACGCTGGTGAGCGCCGACAGCGGCGATGACTACAGCAAACCACTGCTTTCCACCGGCTTTGCCAAGGGCTTGAAACCCGATGCGCTTGCCCAACGCAATACCGCTCAACTGGGCGAAGAGCTCAATGCCCGCGTTGTTATCCACACTCGGGCAACCGCACTGGATGTGGCTAACAACACCGTTCTTCTTAGCGACAGCCAAGCGCTGGGCGATGACCGTCTGCGCTACGACACCTTGGTACTGGCCACCGGCGCTGCGCCACGGGTGCCTTTCAGTATCGACCCTAGCGTGGCCCAGCGTTGCTTTACCATCAACGATCTAGACGATTACCGCCGCTTTCATGCCGCCTTAGGCGGCGGCCCGGGCCGAGTGGCGATCATTGGCGCGGGGCTCGTTGGCTGTGAATTCGCCAACGACCTCAACACCGGCGGCCACCAGGTCAGCGTCGTGGCCCCCGAAACGACGCTGCTTCCTCGCCTGCTGCCACCACCGCTGGGTAACGCTCTAGGCGATGCTTTTAGCGACGCGGGTATCCAACTGGCTTTAGGTCGTACGCTTCAATCGATGACACCAAGTAGCGGCGGCGGTATCGCATTAACGTTAGATACTAACGAAAAACTCGATGCTGACGTTGTGCTGATGGCCACCGGTCTTGCCCCGCGTACAGCGCTTGCCGAGGCCGCAGGCCTAACGGTATCGGCAAGCGGCGTTGAGGTCGACCGTCAGCTACGCACGTCGCACCCCGATATCTACGCCTTGGGCGATGTGGCCTGCGTAGACGGCGTGAACGCCATGTACGTACAGCCGCTACAAGCGAGCGCCAAGGCGCTGGCGGCTACCCTTGCTGGCACGCCAACATCCGTCAGCTTTGGCGCTTGGCCCGTCATCGTTAAAACCCCGCTGCTGCCGGTGGTCGCCTACCCGCCACAAACCACGCCAGAACGCTGGCGGATTGAAGGCGAAGACGGTAATTTCAGTGCCTTAGCCGAAAATAAAGACGGACGTTTGATTGGTTTTGCGTTGACAGGCGGCTGCGTGAGAAGGAAAGTGGAGCTTTCCAGAGCAGCACCTGCGCTGCTAGGCTGATTTTCGCCGCGTTCGCGACTAGGCTAGAAACGCTAACCTCATCGTGGTGACGTGTCCAACAACATGCATGTGTTTAACGTTCGATGATTAATCAAGGGAGATTCCTTATGCGCAAACCTGAACTCGCTGCTGCTATCGCTGACAGTGCCGACTTGTCTAAAGACAAAGCGGGCCAAGTGTTAAATGTTATTCTGGATGAGATCACCAACAGTTGTGCCAAAGGTGAAGACGTTGCTCTAATCGGCTTTGGCACCTTCACCGTGCGCGAGCGCGCGGCGCGTACCGGCAAAAACCCGCAGACCGGTGCGCCGCTGCAAATTCCGGCCAGCAAAAACGTTGCCTTCAAGCCAGGCAAAGCACTTAAGGACGCCGTTTCCTAATGAAACTCAAGCTGACGCTGTGGCTGCTGGGCTTTTTGCTCAAACGTGCCCTGCGCCGCAAACCGCGCTTTCGTGAACAGTTAGAACGAATGCGTGGCCTGGATTGGGGAATTGCCACGGAAGATCTAAGTATTGCCCGCCACTACCGGATGACGCCGAAAGGCATCAGCAGCGGTAAAGGGCTGCCCGTCGACTTAGATCTTGAACTGCGTTTCCGCGATCAGGATACCGCCTTGAAAGTCCTCAAAAAGCCAACCAAGCAGGCGTTTCTCGACGGTATGATGAGCGGCAATGTGCGTTTAGTGGGTGACTCTGCCGATATGAACAAGCTGCAAAAACTGCTCAAGCATTTGTAGTCTCCGCCCGCCACATCAACGTGGCGGGGTATTTTGCCTCCTGCCTAATCTTCCCGGCTGCTTTCTTGCGTTACTTAAAGACAAACCACGGCCAAACCCTCTATACTGACACCTTATACTAAAGTCTAAAAAGCACCCATAAGAGACCCTATGCCCCTTTCACTGCCGCTGCGGCGCCTTTGGACCCTGGATAAATTCGCCTATAGCCTGCGCGTTTTTATCGCGTTCAGCGGTGCGCTACTGTTTAGCGGCTTAATAGGCGATGTGGCGCTGGTTATTCCGCTGTTTCTGGGCATCATCGCCTGCGCGCTGTCTGAAACCGACGACAGCTGGCAGGGGCGTTTGCAAGCCCTGCTGGTCACCTTGGTGTGCTTTACGTCGGCGTCCTTTATTGTTCAGTGGCTGTTTCCCTGGCCGTGGCTGTTTGCCATTGGCCTGGGTGTTTCCAGCTTTACGCTGATTATGCTCGGCGCTATCGGGCAGCGTTACGCCACTATCGCCTCTGGCACGCTGATCCTGTCGATCTATTCAATGATCAATATCGAGCAGCACGGCGGCGTGGATGGAGACGTGGCGGCGCGTCAGCTGTTGCTGCTGGCGGGGGCAGTCTGGTACGGGCTTATTTCAGTGGTATGGTGCGCGCTATTTTCCAGGCAGCCGGTCAAGCAGAGCATGGCCCGCGTGTACAAGGCGCTAGGCGAGTTTTTAATACTGAAGTCCGCGCTGTTTGAGCCTGTGCGCGGTGTGGATGTTGAAGCCCGCCGGGTGGCCCTAGCACGCCAGAACGGCAAGGTCGTGGCGGCGCTCAACCAAGCCAAAGAGATGATTTTTAGACGTCTGGAAGGCCAGCGCGGCGACCAAAAACTCAACCGCTACCTGCGCATCTACTTTATCGCCCAGGATATTCACGAACGCGCCAGCTCCACCCATTACCCGTATAGCGCGCTCAGCAAAGCCTTTTTCCACCACGATGTGCTGTTCCGCTGTCAGCGGCTGCTGGATCAGCAGGGGCGCTCCTGCCGCCAGCTGGCCAAATCGCTGCTACTTAACAGGCCGTTTGATCACCAGCAGAGCGAAGAGGCCCTGGCGGACTTACACGCTTCCATCGAAAACCTGCGCGACCGGGGCAAGCCCGAATGGCGCCCGCTGCTCTACCCGCTAAGCGCGCTGGCAGAGAACCTGGCCACGCTGGAAAACCAGCTCGCCAGCGCCCACAATCCTGGGGTCAGCGATGAGCGTCGTGACAGTTCGCTTTATGACCGCTCGCCGTCGAGCTTACTGGAAGCCTGGAAGCGGGTGCGCCTGAACTTTACTCTTGGCTCTCCCACCTTTCGCCACGCGGTGCGGCTTTCTATTGCGCTAATGACCGGCTACGGGATCATGCAGTGGATCGACCCTGAGCAGGGCTTCTGGATTCTGCTCACCACGCTGTTTGTGTGCCGGCCCAACTTTGCCACCACACGGCGGTTCTTATCCCAACGGATTATGGGCACGGTATTGGGCCTAACGGTGGGCTGGGCGTCGATCAGCCTCTTTCCGCACCCGCTGGTGCAAAGCATGATCGCCGTGGCCGCCGGGGTGTCGTTCTTCGCTAATCGTGAGAAACACTACGTGATCGCGACCGCGTCCATCACGCTGCTGGTGCTGTGTAGCTTTAACCAGGTGGGCGACGGCTATGACCTTATCTTACCCCGGTTATTCGATACCTTGATTGGCTCGCTGATCGCGGGCTTGGCGGTATTTTTCATTCTGCCCGACTGGCAGGGGCGCAGGCTCTACCGCGAGGCCTCCAACGCGCTGAACAACCACCGCCGCTACCTCGAAGAAATTATCCACCAATACGAGGAAGGCAAGCAGGATGACTTGGCCTACCGCTTGGCACGGCGTAATGCCCACAACGCCGACGCGGCGCTCTCCACTTTGCTGACCAACATGCTCCACGAGCCGGGGCACTACCGTAAGCAGGACGCCGACAATGGCCTGCGCTTTTTGGTGCTCTCCAACACTCTGCTTAGCCACCTGTCTGCGCTGGGCGCCCACCGCCACCAGCTGGCAGACGATGAAGACGATGCCACGCTGATACCGGTGGCAAAACGCATTGGTGAGCTGTTAGGCCTAATCGCTGAACGGTTAAAACACTCCCAGCCGGTTGAGCCGCTAGCGGATCAAACCGCTGAGCTATTAGCCCAGCTGGAAGAACAGAACGCGGTAGCCGCGGACGACCAAACGATGACGCTGTATCGTCCTATCCAGAGCCAGCTACGCCTGATTACTGAACAGCTAGCCCCGCTGGGCGAGGCCGCTAATCGGTTGGTGGGAAGCGAAGACCACACGCCAAGCGGCGCTAGCGCAACGGCGTAACAAACGCTGCCTACACCTGCCCATAGCGCCCTGCGGCTTCGCCCAGCCAGCGGCGCACCAGCACGGCGGTGACGTCGGCGTTGCCTTGCAGCGTTTGCGCCATGGCGCTGACCCGCGCTAACAAATCGGCATCCCGCTCCAGATCGGCGATTTTCATCTGCGCCAGGCCGGTTTGGCGGGTGCCGAGCACTTCGCCGGGGCCGCGGATTTCCAGGTCTTTCTCGGCGATGCGAAAGCCATCGGTGGTTTCGCGCATGACCGCCAAGCGCTGGCGGGAGCTTTTCGACAGCGGCGGATGGTAGAGCAGCACGCAGAAGCTTTCCGTACTGCCCCGGCCCACGCGGCCGCGTAGCTGGTGAAGTTGTGAAAGCCCCAGCCGCTCGGGGTTTTCGATAATCATCAGGCTGGCGTTGGGCACATCCACGCCCACTTCGATGACCGTGGTCGCCACCAGCAGATCCAGCTCGCCCGCTTTAAAAGCGGTCATCACTTCGGCTTTCTCGCTGGATTTCATGCGCCCGTGCACCAACCCCACCGCAAGTTCAGGCAAGGCGACGGTTAGCTCGTCGCGGGTCACCTCGGCAGCCTGGCACTGAAGCACCTCGGATTCGTCAATCAGCGTGCACACCCAATACGCCTGGCGGCCTTCGCTGCAGGCCAGCCGAATGCGTTCAACCACCTCCGGGCGGCGCTCGTCGGGCACTACCACGGTTTTCACCGGCGTACGGCCGGGGGGCAGCTCGTCGATGACCGAGACATCCAAGTCCGCATAGGCGCTCATGGCCAGGGTGCGGGGGATCGGCGTGGCGGTCATGATCAGCTGGTGCGGGGTAAGCCCGCCTGCCTCGCCTTTCTCGCGCAGCGCCAAGCGTTGATGCACGCCAAAGCGGTGCTGCTCATCAATAATCGCTAGCCCTAAGCACTGAAAGTGCACGTCGTCCTGAAACAGCGCGTGGGTGCCCACCACCATACGCGCGCGACCGTCGGCAATCGCCGCCTTGGCATCCAGCCGCGCTTTGCCTTTTAGCTTGCCCGCCAGCCACGCCACTTCGATGCCCAGCGGCTCGAACCAGGCTGTAAACGAGCGGTAGTGCTGCTCTGCGAGGATTTCCGTCGGTGCCATGATCGCCGCCTGGCAGTTGCCCGCCAGGGCGCACAGCGCGGCCATGGCAGCCACCACGGTCTTGCCCGAGCCGACATCGCCTTGAAGCAGCCGCAGCATCGGCGCCGGGCGGCTTAAATCGTGGCTGATCTCCTCCAGCACGCGGCGCTGAGCGCCGGTCAAGGCAAACGGCAGCTGGGCCAAAAAGCGCGCCTGCAGGCTGCGCCCAGAAGGCAGCGTCGGCGCGCCATCCGCCTGAATACGCAGGCGCACTTCGCGCAGGCTCAACTGGTGGGCGAGCAGCTCTTCCAGCGCCAGCCTGCGAGTGGCGGGGTGCTGTCCGCTGGTCAACTGGTCTATATTCACATCGGGCGGTGGCTGGTGCAGCAGGTGCAAACTGGCGTGTAAGCCCGGTAACTGAAAGCGCTGCAGCAGTGCCTCGGGTATCACATCAGGCAACGCCTCGGGGGCGTTATCCAGCATCCCCAGCGCTTGCTGAGCCAGGGCACGCAGCCGCGGCTGGTTCAGCCCTTCAGTGGTGGGGTAAATAGGCGTGAAATACTCCTCTACCGGGGTTTCACTGCCACTCAGGCGGTACTCGGGGTGATAGATCTCTAATCCGGTCGCCCCAGCCCGCGCTTCGCCAAAGGCGCGCACCGTGGCACCGGGGCGCAGCTGTTGCTGCTGGGCGGGGGAGAAATGAAAAAAGCGCAGGCTTAAAATGCCGCTGGCATCGCGTAGGCGCACCAGCAGACTACGGCGGCGACCTTTTACCACGTCGCAGGCGGTCACTTCGCCCTCAATCACGGCTTCTTGTCCGGCACGCAATAGGCCAATCGGCGTCAGTCGCGTGCGGTCCTGGTAGCGCAGCGGTAGATGAAATAACAGGTCGCTAACGCGCTCAATGCCCAGTCGGCCAAGTTTTAGCGCCAAGGCTTCGCCCACGCCTTTCAGCGCGGTTATCGGCGCCGCAAGATTGCTCATGGGGCGCTTTTCACGGCTTGGGTAGGTTGGCGGCAGTGGCTGATCGCCTGAATCAACGCCTCAATGGCTTTGGGGCGGGGAAAGCTCGCCCGCCAGGCGATCGCCACGGTGCGCGATGGCGCCGGGTCTACAAAGGGACGGCTGACCAGCATGGCATTTTCGTACTGGTCGGTGCCCAACGCCGACTGCGGCAGAACGGTGATGCCCAGTCGCGAGGCCACCATGTGACGGATGGTTTCCAACGAGCCGCCTTCGGCAATCAGCGTGTTATTGGGGCTATTGAGCTTTTGGATAATCGCCGGGCAGGCTTCCAGAATTTGATCGCGGAAGCAGTGGCCTTCGCCCAGCAGCAGCAGGCGTTCCTCCAGCAAATCCTCTTTGTTGATCGTCTCGCGCTCCACCCAGCGGTGGTTGGCGGGCATTAACACTTCAAAGGCTTCGTCGTAGATGGGTTTGGTCACCACATCGGTTTCGGTAAACGGCAGCGCGACAATAATCACATCCAACTCGCCGCTTCTTAGCTTGGCGCGCAGCGTGCCGGTCATGCCTTCTTCAATATACATCGGCATTTGCGGGGCCGCGGTCGCCAGAGCCGGCACCAAGTGAGGAAAAAGGTAGGGGCCAATCGTGTATATCGCGCCAATGCGCAGCGGGTTGGCCAACTGATCTTTACCCGCACTGGCCAGCTCAAAAATCAGGCTGCTCTGCTCGAGCACACGCTGGGCCTGAGCAACGATTTTTTCGCCCAGCGGGGTGACCTGCACGGTGGACTTGGAACGCTCAAACAGCGCTGTTTCGAGCTCCTCTTCCAGTTTTTTTACCGCCACCGAGAGCGTAGGCTGCGAGACATGACAACGTTCTGCCGCACGGCCAAAATGACGTTCTTGGGCAAGGGTTACGATGTAGCGAAGTTCTGTTAAAGTCATAACGGTGCCAGTGGCATCCTCTCGTAGCTGCTTGTGACAAGGTTTTTGGCAGTGTTTTTGTGACAGTGCTGTGTACGGTAACTGTGGTCTGTACGTAAATATGGTTTGTAAGAAACTAGAGCTTGTACGAAAAAATTAACATTATGACAGTCAGCAGGTTGGAAAACTGACGTGTTGTAAACCGACAATGTCATATTTGGTAGAGACTGTGTATCTAATAGGGAATTTTAATCAAGAGGAGTGAGCACGGTGAAACTAACCATACTGATTATCGGCTGTGGCGATATTGGGATCAACCTTGGGCGCGAATTGCTGGAAGAAGGGCACCATGTCATCGGTTTGCGCCGCAACGTCGAACCCCTAAAGGGTACCGGTATCAAACCGCTGAAGCTGGATTTAAACGATCTTGACGACGCCGGTGCCGCCAGCCTTCCCCAAGCCGACTATGTGGTCTATACCGTCAGCGCCGATCATTTTGAAGAGAGCGCCTATCAAAGCGCTTACCCAGACGGCTTAAAGCGCGTGCTGCGTATTATGGAACAGCATAAGAAGCCGCCGCGGCGGGTGTTTTTTGTTTCTTCGACCAGCGTGCACGGCCAGCAGGAAGGCGAAGTGGTCAACGAAGAGAGCCCCACCGACCCCTCAAGCTTCTCGGGGAAACTGATGTGTGAAGCCGAGCAGGCGTTGATCAATCACCCGCTACCCGGCACGGTTGTGCGCTTCTCGGGGATTTATGGCCCGGGCCGTGATCGCCTGATTCATCAGGTTACCGAGGGCCGTGTTGCCGCCATCAGCCCGGTGATCTATTCCAACCGCATTCACCGCGACGACTGCACCGGTATTATCGCCCACTTGATCCGTTGCCAAGAGAGCGGCAAGCCGCTGGCGGATATCTACCTGGGCAGCGATTGCGAACCCGTCACCATGCATAACGTCATGATGTGGCTGGCCGAGCAGCTAAAAGTAGACGCTACCGATACCATGCAATCGCCTTTACGTCGCCGTACCAGTAAGCGTTGCGATAACCAGCGTATCATTGACGCTGGCTATCAATTCCGCTTCCCCACCTACCGCGAAGGGTATGCCCAGGTGTTAAAGGCGGGTGGCTTTCTCGACGTTAATAAGGCTTAGTCACCGATGACCATCACCGCTTCTGCTTCCACCTGACTGCCTTTGGGCAGCGCTTTCACGCCCACCGCAGCGCGAGCAGGGAAAGGCGCGGTGAAGAACTCTTCCATGACCTGGTTAACAATCGCAAAGTTATCCAAGTCCACCAGATACAGATTCAGCTTAACGACATCGCTGAGCGAGCCCGCCGCTTCTTCACACACCGCTTGCAGGTTGGTGAAGACTTGGCGTGCCTGGGCTTCAAAGTCCTCAGAGACAATCGCCATGGTCGCTGGGTCCAGCGGGATCTGGCCAGAGAGATACACCGTATTACCTGCTTTAATCGCCTGGGAGTAGGGGCCAATAGCGGCGGGGGCTTTGCTGGTATTGATAACAGCCTTATTGCTCATGCGATGTCTCGCTCCTGCAGTGGGTAATAGTGTGGAGTGTTGGAGTGTTGGAGTGTTGGAGTGTTAAAGTGTTAATTGGCGAGTCGGGTGATTTTACCGACGTTGGGAAGATTACGGATGCGTTTGATAATCCCCGCCAGGTGTACGCGTCCTTTGACTGCCAGCGTCAAATTCACCGTCGAAAGATGGGCGTCACGCTCTTCAATACCAATACGCTCGATATTGGCATCGGCATCGGTGACTAGACCGGCAAGCTCTGCGACCAACCCGCGACGACTCTCGATCTCAATGCGCAGCGCGACCGGGAAATCTTCGTCAATGGCGTCCGACCACTCCAGCGCAAAGAGCTTATCGGGGTCGCTTTTGTCGGCGAAGCTCTTATCAGCCACGTTCTTACACTCGGCGCGGTGCACTACCAAGCCTTTGCCCATGGAAAGATGCCCCACCACGGGGTCGCCTGGCAGCGGGTGGCAGCAGCGCGCAAAGTTGACCACCATGCCTTCACTACCGCTAATCACTACCGCTTTGCTACCGTCGCCGGACGTTGAGTGTTCATAAGAATCACCGTGCGCCGCCTCGACTAACCGACGTGCCACCACGTGGGTCATACGGTTGCCCAGCCCCAGCGACTCCAGCAAAGCGTCTTCGGAAGACACGTCCAGCTCTTCGAAGGCCCGCTTCAGGGTACTCTCATCCAGCTCTTCCAGGCTGGTATCGAACGGTGCCAGTGCTTTGTTGAGCAAGCGCCGCCCCAACATGATCGCCTCAGTCTGCTGCTGATGCTTCAGCGCATGGCGGATAGCCGAGCGCGCCTTTGCCGTGGATACAAAGTTAAGCCAGGCAAGATTAGGCTTGGCACCGGGGGCGGTAATAATTTCCAGCGTCTGGCCGCTTTCTAAACGCGTTGAGAGTGGCGCCAGGTGGCGGTCAATACGGCAAGCGATGCAGTTATTACCGATATCGGTGTGCACGGTATAGGCAAAGTCGATCACGGTGGCGCCCTGAGGAAGCTCCATAATGTCGCCTTTTGGCGTAAACACGTAGATATCGTCGGGGAAAAGGTCGTTTTTAACGTGCTCGATAAACTCTAACGAATCGCCGGCATGGCGCTGCATTTCCAACAGCCCCTTCACCCAGGCGCGGGCGCGGGCGTGGCTGCCCTCGGCAATCGGGTGCGAGGTCTGCCCCGCCTTGTAAAGCCAGTGGGCGGCGATGCCGTTATTGGCCATGGCTTCCATTTCGCGGGTACGTATCTGCACTTCGATCGGCATACCACGTGAACCAAACAGAGTGGTATGCAGGCTCTGATAGCCGTTGGCTTTGGGGATCGCAATGTAGTCTTTAAAGCGCCCAGGCACCGGCTTATAGAGGTTATGCACCACGCCTAGAATACGGTAGCAGCTGGCCACATCTTCAGTAATGATGCGAAACCCAAATACGTCCATGATTTCGGCAAAGGGCTTGCGCTGGTCGCGCATCTTTCGGTAAATCGACAAAAGATGCTTTTGCCGCCCAATGACCGTACCGTTGAGGCCGTCGTCATCCAGGCTTTTTTGCAGCGAAGACTGAATCTGCCGCATGGCGCTGCGCCGATGCCCCCGGGCGTTAGCCACCGCACGCTTAATGCGCTCAGACCGCATGGGGTGAATCGCCTGGAAGGAGAGATCCTCCAACTCAACGCGAATGGTGTTAATCCCCAGCCGCCCGGCAATACGGGCGTAAATTTCCAGGGTTTCGCGGGCAATGCGGCGCTTTTTATCCGGACGCAGCGCGCCAAGCGTACGCATGTTGTGCAGCCGGTCGGCAAGCTTAACGATGATAACGCGGATATCCCGCGACATCGCCAGCACCATTTTCTGAAAGTTTTCCGCCTGGGCGACGGCCTTGTCTTCGAAGGTGATTTGGGTCAGCTTCGACACCCCATCCACCAGCTCTGCCACTGGTTTACCGAACTGTGTTTCCAAAGCGTGTTTGGAAACGCCGGTATCTTCGATAACGTCATGCAGCATGGCGGCCATCAGGCTTTGATGGTCCATGTGCATATTGGCAAGGATATTCGCCACCGCCAGCGGATGGGTAACATAGGGCTCGCCCGAACGCCGCCGCTGGCCGTCGTGGGCCTGCTCGGCGTAGTAGAAGGCGCGTTTGACCTGCTGGATCTCATCCGAGGGTAAATAGCCGCCGAGCCGATCGGCCAGGTCATCAATGGTGAACATCTACCGCGCCTCTATCGGTGCGTTGGAAACGTTAGTCGTCGATATGCGGCGCCATCGCCGGACGCGGACGCACAGCGGCTTCAACAGGCTCATCCAGCACGGTGTGATCGACCAGGCCTCCGGCAATTTCGCGCAGCGCCATCACGGTTGGCTTATCGTTTTCCCAAGGCAGTAGGGCATCGCGCGAGCCGCGGGCCAGTTGACGAGCGCGCTGGGTGGAAATCATCACCAGCTTGAAGCGGTTTTCAACGTTTTCTAGACAATCTTCAACGGTTACGCGAGCCATGGGAGCCTTCCTGTAATGACGGAACCGGGCCGACGCCGTCATATAAAACGGCGCCGACCCAGCAAAAAGTAGTACGACCCGATAGATTACTCGACCGTAGGCGTCTATGACAAGAGCGCAGTCAACAGCGGCGCATGACACTCGCTCATTCGCGAGCAACTTAAGCGACGGCTGATCACCAATGACTGCAACTCTTGCAGCGCCGTGGTGAAATCATCGTTGACGACGAGGTAATCATATTCATGAAAATGCGACATCTCGCTCACCGCATCGCGCATGCGTCGGGCAATGACGGCATGTTCATCGGTGCCGCGGCTAGCCAAGCGGCGCTCTAGTTCGTCCCGCGAAGGCGGTAGAATAAAGATCGACACCGCTTCGGGCATTTGCAGGCGTACCTGCTGCGCGCCCTGCCAGTCGATTTCAAGAATCACATCCTGCCCTGCCCCCAGCAGAACCTCTACCGCCTGGCGCGAGGTGCCGTAGTAATTATCAAAGACTCTGGCATACTCAAAAAACTCACCTCGCGCGATCATCGCTTCAAACTCGGCCACATCAGTGAAATGGTAGTTCACGTCATTCACTTCACCCTCGCGCATAGCGCGAGTAGTGTGCGATACCGATACTTGAATCCCATCCAGGCTTTCGATGAGCTCGCGTACCAGGCTGGTTTTGCCGGCACCCGAAGGGGCAGAAATGATAAACAGCGTACCTTGGGACATGAAGCGCTTTCCCTTCAGTTAGCGAAAAGTAAGTAGAGCGACTGCAGCAGCGCAGCAAGGCTGCGCAGTATCGCACACCCATCGCTGCGACTGTAGCGTTGGCAGCGACATAAGAGAGGCAGGGATGCGCCGGACACTGTTTATTTTAATCCTGATAGCGCTGGGCGTTGCGCTACAAAAAGGCATCATCGAGATTCCCCGCCACTGGGCGCCTTGGGCACCCCTGCACATCGACGACCCCATTACGCCGATCACGCAACTGAAGCTAAGCCGCTTGGCGGACGACCGCGAAGGCTGCCTAGCGGCATTGGATACCGTGCCCGATGGCCAGCTGCGCGTCACGCCGCTGGCCGATTACACGCCAACGGCAAACTGCCCACTTGAAAATGTGGTGCGAATGCACACCAGCGGCGTCGCGTTCAATCAAAGCTTTGTGGCCTCCTGCCCGTTGGCGCTGGCGTGGGTGATGTATGAACGTCACGCGCTTCAGCCTGCGGCTGAGGAAATTATGGGCAGCCGAGTGCGCCAGGTTAACCACGTGGGCAGCTTTGCCTGCCGTAATGTCTATGGCCGCGAAAGCGGCAGACGCAGCGAACACGCCACCGCCGAAGCGCTGGACGTAGTGGGCTTTCAATTCGAAAACGGCCAGCAAATTTCGCTAGCTAATGATTGGGATAATGACGGCGAGGCAGGGAAATTCTTGCGCGCAGCGCGCGACGGCGCCTGCGACACCTTTGGCAACGTGCTAGGGCCTGACTACAACGCCGCGCACGCTGATCACTTTCATCTGGGCATGCGCGGCTTTAGGCTGTGTCGTTAATCAACGCTCACTGATAACCGTTAGCGGTCAGAAAAGTGCGTTTTTCTAACCAGCGCCCAGCAGCAAAAATCACCAGCCCACAGCACGCTAAACTGGCGCCCACCAAGCCCGTGCTCGACCAGCTAAAGCCAGCGCTAATCGCCAACCCCGCCAGCCACGCCCCGAGGGCATTGGCACCGTTAAAGGCCGCATGATTAAGCGACGCCGCCATGGTTTGGGCATCTTCTGCCACGTCCATTAGACGAGTTTGCAGCGAAGGCGCCAGCGCCATGCTGGTACCCACCAGGCCAACGAACAGCAGCCCCGTCCAAACGTTATTAGCGGCAAAGTAAAACAGCCCCTGAATCACTCCACACCAGAGCAGGATAGTCGGAATAGCGCGCATCAGGTTTTTATCCGCCATGCGCCCGCCGATTAAGTTACCGGCAATAGAGCCCAGGCCGAAGATCACCAGTACCAAAGGCCCCAGCGCTTCGCTCATGCCCGCCTGCTGGGTTAATGTCGGCATCACATAGCTAAAAATGGCAAACATGCCGCCGCAGCCAATGCAGGCGAGCGCCAGAGTAACCAGGACCCGCTGCTTCAGTAGCGCTGACAGCTCTCGCACGGGGCTCGCCAGGGTATCAATGGGCTGAACCGGCACGTACAGCCGGATCAACAGGGCAGTCAGCAGCGCAATGCCGCCAACGCCCGCAAAGGCGATCTGCCAGCCCAACAGGTTGCCCGCCCAGGTACCCAGTGGCGCGCCGATCAAAATCGCCACGGTTAAGCCCAGCATGACGCGGGAAATAGCCCGCGCCCGTTGGTCTACCGGCACGGCCCCCGCTGCCACCAGTGCGGCGATGCCAAAATAGGCGCCGTGGGGCAGGCCAGCGAGAAAACGCAGGCCAACAAATGACCAGAACCCTGGCGCCATGGCGCTGGCAATATTGCCCACCGCAAACACCAGCATCAGGATAATCAATAGCAGCCGCCTTGGCGCCCGCGCGGCCAGCGCTGAAATCAGCGGCGCGCCGACCACCACGCCCAAGGCATAGCTGCTAATGGCGTAACCCACTTGGGGCACGGTCACGGCGAGGTCCCCCGCCACGCGGTTCATCAGGCCCATAATGACAAATTCGCTGGTGCCGATCCCAAAGCCACCCAGCGCCAACACAAATTCGGCCAGCCGCGGGTTGCGCGCCAGCCCTTGAGACGACGATGCTGTCGAATCCTGCATGCTTATCTCCTGGGGATACCGCCCGGTTGGTATCTCAATTAGCGCTAGATGATCGCAGGATTAGACGAAAGTAGAAACATGCTGCGTTTAAAAAGTTAGCGGGCGAAAGGGGTCCTCCGTATGGGTTTCATCCCATTAGTGTTCTAGCTTTGTTAGTGTGCTTTTAATTCTCAATACGCGAGACGCTGATGAACCCAGCTACCATCGAGCATGCCATGGCAGGACTCGCCAAGGCAGATCCGGATATCGCCCGCGCTTACCCACTGGTGGGTGCGCCCTCGCCCCGCGAACGCGACCAGGGTTTTGCGACGTTTTTCAGTACCATCGTTAGTCAGCAACTTTCCACCGAAGCGGCTCGTGCGATTATGGGCCGCGTTAATACGCTGCTGCCTGAACTGCATGCTAAAGCGGTAATGGAAGTAGAGGGCCAAGCACTGCGGGATGCCGGGCTCTCCTGGCGCAAAATCGAATACGCCAAGGGGCTGGCAGAAGCGGAGCTGGCAGGCACCTTTAGTGCCGATGGGCTTGAGCAGCTCAGCGACGAAGAGGCGATTACCGCGATTACCCAGCTGCGCGGCTTTGGCCGCTGGAGCGCCGAAATTTATCTGATGTTCTCGTTGAAGCGACCGGACATTTTTCCCGCCGATGATCTCGCGTTGCGGGTCGCCCTGGGCCGGTTAAAAGGCATGGAGGACAAACCCACGCCCAAGCAGGCGCGCCAGCTAGTGGAGCATTGGACGCCCTGGCGCAGCGTGGGTTCGCTGTTTCTGTGGCACTACTACCGCGGTGAACCGTTGTAGAACGCCGTCATGGCACTTAGTGAACGTAGCAACGTTATTTTTCAGGAGTACCCGCAATGGCAAACCTTCACCCCGCCTACCGCGCCCAACCGGGCTCGCCGCTTTTCGTTGACCGTCCTTTCTACCATCAAATTGCCAACGCGACAGGCCAGCGCAGACTGGTAGAAACGATAGACATACCGATTCGGGATGCGCGCGCCTGGAAAGTGCCCGCCGGTCATGTGATGCGCATCTGTACCCGCCAAGGCCCCCAGGTAGGCGATTTCAATCTTTGGTCGTTGCATAACCCGCGGGAGCGCTTCTGGGCCTCGCGCACCCGCCAGCTACAGCGCGCCCACGTCAGCGTCCACGACCGTTTGTGGTCTTCACTGCCCTATCTTCGGCCCATGGCGACCATCACCGCCGATACCCTGGAGAACTACGGTGTCGACGAGGATGGTGGTCGTGTTCACGATCTACTAGGTACACGTTGTGACCCCTATGTGAACCATTTGCTGACTGGTGAGGATTTCGACTTCCACTGCCACTCCAATCTGACCCGTGCCGTGGCCCCTTTCGGGCTCACCGAATTTGATATCCACGATGTGCTCAACGTCTTTCAATGCACCGGCCTCAATGAGCAGGACCAGTACTTCATGAAAGCCTGCCCAGCACAAGAAGGGGACTACCTGGAGCTGTTTGCCGAGATTGACTTACTGTGTGCCCTTTCCTGCTGCCCAGGCGGGGATTTATCGGTTGATTTGTGGGGCAGCGATGCCAGCGACGATGACCTGCTGGCCACCTGCCACCCCATCGGCATCGAAATCTACGCCCTCGACGACGAACTCCTAACAGGCTGGTCGCCGCCGACATCGCCCAACTATCGCGGCCACCATGGTCAGCGACCGCCTGCAGAGGACTGGAACGCCAAGCGCAATCAATGCTGCTGAGGTCAGGCGTCAAGACCGCCAAAGCGCCCGTTCTGATAGTCCTCGACCGCCTGGACGATCTCTTCGCGGGTATTCATCACAAAGGGGCCATGGGAGTAGACAGGCTCATCAATCACCTCGCCGTGGCCAAACAGTAGGCGTGCGTCGCTGCTGGCTTCAATCACTAAGCTATCGCCATCGCGGTCTACGTCGACCAGATGGTGAGGCTGAACAGGTTCGCCACCCACCTCAACATCACCCGCCACCACATAGAGAAACACCTGACGCCCAGGCGCCACGGGTAGCTGTTCAGAGCTACCGGCAGGGAGTCGTAACGTCGACATAAACACGTCAGTTAGTGACTCAATTGGCCCCGCCTGCTCCTGCCACTGCCCGGCAATCAGGTTCAGCTCACCGCCGCCCGGCAGCGCAATGGCCGGTATAGATTCCTGCTGCAGCCCCGTATAGCGCGGCTCGGTCATTTTCAGGCGTGCTGGCAGGTTGACCCACAGCTGCAGGATTTCCAGCGGGCCACCGTCGCGCAGAAACTCGGGGGGCGATATCTCCGCATGGACAATGCCGCTGCCCGCAGTCATCCACTGCACGCCACCGGCATGAATCACGCTCTGATGCCTGGTGCTGTCGGCGTGGGCCAGCGAGCCTTGCAAAATAAAGGTGACCGTTTCAAAGCCGCGGTGCGGATGTGGGCCGAACGGCAGTCCCTTATTGTTAGCCGGATACCTCTGCGGGCCGTGATGGTTAAGAAACAGAAACGGATCGAGCTGTTCAAGCTGCGGCCCCGGCAGCGGCCGCCGGGTAACCAAATCACCGATATCATCGCGCTTGGCGGGGTGTTGAGCGACCACACGGCGCACTGAGCGAGTAGTGTCTGATGGCATAGCAATCTCCTTATCCAATACTCCCCAGCGTAAAACCTATAGCCGCGGATGAGGAGCGAATAATTTACCCCGTTTCATTGAAAGAAATTGTTATTAACGTGCTCAGCTGTTTCCTCAAAGCCTGGTCACCACCGTCACCCCCGCCCCTTCAAATTTATCCATGTTCATTAGCGCATCAATCGATTGCTCAAGGGTGATTCGTTTGCCGATCAGCCTTTCAGGCGCCAGCTTGCCAGACTGCATCATCGCCAGCATGGCGCCATAACGGTGCGCCTGCATGCCATGACTGCCGAGTATCTCAAGCTCGTTGGCAATGACCTTACTCATGGGAATGGCAGGGGTACTGTTCTCAGCCAACATCAGCCCAACCTGAACATGTTTGCCTCGTTTACGCAGGTTGCTGATCGAGTTAAAGCAGGTTGTCGGGTGCCCTAGCGCATCCAGGGATACGTGAGCGCCTCCCTGGGTGATTTCCGTTACCGCTTCCACCACATTGGCGACCTTGGCGGCATTGACGGTGGCAGTAGCGCCCAATTGGCGGGCCATAGTAAGCGCGTCTTCCGAAATATCGATGGCGATAACGTTAGCGCCGACGGCACTGGCAATCATCACCGCCGATAGACCAACACCCCCGCAGCCGTGGACGGCCACCCACTGACCTGCCGATGTTTTACCCTGATCAACCACCGCCCGAAATGAGGTCACAAAACGACAGCCCAGGCTGGCCGCCGTGGCAAAGTCGAGTGTCTCGGGCAGTGCGATCAAATTGACGTCGGCGTAGTGAATGCCCACGTACTCGGCGAAGGAGCCCCAGTGCGTGAAGCCGGGTTGAAACTGACTATCGCAAACCTGGTGATTGCCGGAGTGGCACTCAGGGCAAGTGCCGCATCCACCCACGAACGGCACCGTGACACGGTCACCAATACGCCACTGTTTGACGTCTTTACCCACGGCTTCCACGACGCCTGCCAGCTCATGCCCAGGCACGTGGGGGAGCTGAATATCGGTATCATGCCCCACCCAGCCATGCCAATCGCTACGGCAAACCCCGGTCGCCATCACTTTCACCACCACGCCATGCGCCTCTGGCGTAGGATCAGGCAGTTGCTGGATCTGGGGTGGGGCGGAAAAACGCTCAAAAACAACGGCTTTCATAAAGAATTCCTAAACTGTATCGCTTTTTTACTGTGTCACTACACTCGCCATTAAGGGGTGAATTACTGGTCGCTAACGCTTAACCGCCCCACTACCTGTAACTCCTGCTCGGCTGGGCGCACCACAATCATCTCACCGGAACTTACGCCGCTGCCAACCAGCGCGGTGATATTCACCTGATGGGTGATCAGCAACAAATTGCCGGGACCTTGCCACGCTGATATCTGCTCCTGAGCAGCTTGGGTGATTAACGCTCGATCACCACGTCCGCGAAAGAAAGAATCGAGCCACGGCACAGGCTCTACACTGCCCAGCGCCATCAACTCAGCGGTATCCAACGCCCGGCACCAGCTTGATGAATACACCCCTGCAATGGGGATATCCCGCTCACGAAACGCACGGCCAGCGGCTTGCGCCTGAGCACGCCCTGCCGCAGAAAGATTGCGCTGAGTCTCGCAGCGGCCACGCTCAAAGCCCGGCGGGTCGCCAATGCCAGGCGCCAGGGAGTGGCGCATTAGAATCACCAGGCCGCCCTGCTCCAGCGCCTGCCAGGTGGCATCGTTTGCCTGGGCGCTGATGGGCAGCATGCTCAGCACAGCGAGCAGCAAGGTTAAAGTTAGGTGGCGTAGGGTTCTCATCGGGAGATATCCAAGCAGATTGGAAATGACGTTTAGCCTATCGCAGTCGGCTGATCACGGGTAACTTCTCAGTCAACGGGTTCGCCGTCGTCATCACAATGCGGCCATAAAGCTCTCCTATTACGCTTATTGTTTTGCGGCCAGTCGCTGGGGAATGCCGTCGGCATGACCCAGCTCGGGATACATCAGATCAGTGTGCCACCTAGCTACTCTTCCACTGAGTACCACTGCCATCGCTACGAAGAGGAGGCCGTCTACGTGTTCTCAGTAACCGGCATGGCCACGCTAGGTAACCGCAAGCAGCCGATCCGCCCCGGACTTCATCGGCTACCCCCATCAACGGCGTGGTCCATGATTAGTACCCTCTACTACGAGCGGCTGCTGGCCAGCCAGGATAAATCCCCGGTTGCACAGGAAGCGAAACAAAGCACCCAGCCATTGGCGGAAAGCGCCAAAGACTACCTGCGCGACCCTTACATTTTGGATTTTCTTAATCTGCAGGATAAAACCTATCAGGAAAGCCAGCTAGAGCAGGCCATTATCAGCAATCTGCAGCAGTTCTAACTGGAGCTGAGCAAAGGCTTTGCCTTTGTGGAGCGCCAGCAACACATCCGCTTTGCTGACGAAGATTTCTACATAGACCTCGTGTTCTACAACTTTAAACTGAAGTGCTTTTTACTGGTGGATCTCAAGCTCGGCAAGCTCAGGTATTAGGATATCGGCCAGATGGATACCCACGTGCGCTTATATGATGAGCAGCGCAAGGGCAGCGATGACAACACCACCATCGGCTTAGTGCTGTGCAGCGAAAAAAGCGAAGCAGTTGTGAAGTACTCGGTGTTGGCCGAGCAAAAACAACTGTTTGCGGCGAAATACTTACCGTATCTGCCCTCCGAGGATGAGCTCAAACGCGAGCTAGAGCGCGAGCGGGCTCAGGCAGTTGAGCAGCTTCAACAGCAGGGGCTGGGCGATGAGTGAAAATATATGCCGTGTAGCCCCTATTTAAGGCGCTACGTTGTATACCAACGCCAGCAAGCCCCAAGGCTGTGCTGTCCTTAATATATCACCTAGACGAACAGTCAAGCAGTTACCCTGCGCTGCGAGAGGCTACAGCCATTCCTGCCTGTTACTGCTTAATTCTCCCCTGAAGCGTTCGTGATTCGTTAGACTATCCATCATTTAAATATCGGTCATTAGATTCAGCCCTAACGCTAAGTCTGCTGTATCTCTAAGGAATATCTTAATGCCCCTGACCCTTCCCCAGCTCGAACGCCACCTATTCAGTGCCGCCGATATTCTGCGCGGCAAGATGGACGCTTCCGAGTTCAAGGAGTACATCTTCGGGATGCTGTTCCTGAAGCGCTGCTCGGACGTGTTCGACGAGCGCTATGCGCAGGTCGTCAGCGAACAGCTGGCCAAGGGTAAGACCGAGTTGGAAGCGGCCCAGATCGCCGAGAACCGTATCTGGTACAAGACGAGCTTCTATGTGCCGGAAACCTCGCGCTGGCGCTATCTGGTCAACGAAGCCCACAAGAACGTGGGCGATTCTCTCAATACCGCCCTCGGTGGCTTAGAGCAGGGCAATACCAGCCTGCAGGACGTGCTGACACACATCGACTTCAACCGTAAGGTCGGTCAAAGCAATATCTCCGACGCCAAGCTGCGCGCGCTGATCAACCACTTCAACAAATACCGGCTGTGCGACCGGGATTTCGAGTTCCCCGACCTGCTGGGTACTGCGTATGAATACCTAGTCGGCGATTTCGCCGGCAAGAAGGGCACCGAGTTCTACACACCACGCTCGGTAGTGCGCATGATGGTGCGGCTACTTGATCCGCAGCAACACCACCGTATTTATGACCCCTGCTGTGGCACCGGCGGGATGCTGATCGCCGCGAAGGAGTGGGTCGACGAGCACGGTGGCGAAGGCTTTCGGCTCGATTGCTATGGCCAGGAAAATGCCGGTACCTTATGGTCGATCGCCAAGATGAACATGCTGCTGCACGGCATCACCACGGGCAACCTGGAAAACGACGACACGTTGGAACACCCACGCCACATGAAGAACGGCGAACTGCAACGCTTCGACCGCATCCTGACCAATCTGCCATTCTCCTATAACTTCGGCAACAAGGACACGGACGACAGCGGCCAGCCGGTGTTTCAGCCAAAATTCCGTACTGAACGTTTCAAGTACGGCGAGGTGCGGCTGGGCTCGAAGAAAGCCGACCTGATGTTCCTGCAGCATATGCTGGCGGTGTGTGCCGACGGCGGCATGATTGCCACCGTCATGCCCCATGGCGTGCTGTTTCGGGGCGGTGAGGAGAAAAACATTCGCAAGGGCATCATCGAGGACGACCTGCTCGAGGCCGTCATCGGCCTGCCTCCGGGTTTATTCCATGGCACAGGTATTCCGACAGTACTGTTAGTGCTCAATAAGAATAAATCTGCTGATAGGTCAAAAAGTGTTATTTTTATCGATGCTGCTCATTGCTATAAGAAAGAGAAGGCTTTGAATGAGTTGCGAGAGGAAGACGTTGATAGGATCGTTGAGGCTTATGAAAGCTGGGAAAGTCAAGGTGACTATTCCAGGGTGGTGAACTTTGATGAAATCGCTGCCAATGATTTTAATGTGGGTCTTAATGGTTACGTTGATAACTCTCCAGCCTTGAGGCGAATCAGGGAGCTAGGCGAGTATCATAAAAGGTATGAAGCTTATGGGCTTGACCCAGAAGATGAAAACTCTGCTGCTACGAAAATCTATGCAGCTAAATCAGTTGGCGAGAGAAAGAATTCGATTTTTATTAACTGTAAAAACGCAGGCAAAAAGGTGTGTAGTTCGATCAGTGAGATCAATGAAGAGAGAAAGGAAGATTATATTCAAGTGGTTCTTCGAGAGGATCTTCTGTTCTCAGAATATGCAAAGCTCTTCTTTTTGTCTGAGCTGGGCCAGCTGACCATTCGACATCCTTTATCGGGCCATATGGCCCCTATGTTAACTATTGGAAAAATAAAGGGTTTCAAGATTTACGCGCCACCTTTAGAAGAGCAGAAGAACATAATAGATTTGGCAAAAAGGTTGGATGTTGCGCGGAGGAATATCTCCGATCATTGGGATAACTTAATAACTAGGCCTTCGCTTGCAAATAGTATTCAGGAAAAGTTGGATAGGTTTGTATATGACTTGTCTGACATGGGAAGCGAATCAGCTGTAAGATATATGCTTGAGAAAAACGAGAACAAACACATTGAGTTCAAGCAGTGTTTTTTTCTTTCAGAAAGTCAAGTTTATAATGAGGCAGAGTCAGTAGGGATTAATAAGGGCGAGCAAAGAAAGGCTGTAAAAAACATTGCCTCTTTCATTAATTCAGAAGGTGGTAGTTTGCTAATTGGTGTGAATGACGGAGGAGGGGTTGTTGGTGTCGAGCGAGAAATGGCTCGACTGAAAATGAAAAAATCCGAACAGTATATTAAGGGTTTGGAGGATGTTATTAAATCTCTTCTTGGTGAAGGCATAAGCAAGTTTTTAGATATCAGAGAAGTGATTATAGATGACAAGACTGTTATTTTGTTGAGCTGTAAGCGTTCTCCTAGGGCAGTTTTTTGTGATAAAGAGTTTTTTATACGCAGGTCAGCGGCGTCCGAAGCTTTATATGGACACGAAATGTTGAACTACATCCAGACACACTTTACGAGCTAAATTTCATGCCCCTAACCCTTCCCCAGCTTGAGCGCCATCTCTTTAGCGCCGCCGATATTCTGCGCGGCAAGATGGATGCCTCCGAGTTCAAGGAATACATCTTTGGAATGCTGTTCTTAAAGCGCTGCTCGGATGTGTTCGATGAGCGCCACGAGCAAGTCGTCAATGATCAGATGGCAAAGGGCAAAAGTCGCGAGGCGGCCCTTGAGGTAGCTGAGCAACGCTTCTGGTACAAGAAAAGCTTCTACCTGCCGGAAACCTCGCGCTGGAACTACCTGCTCAATGAGGCTCACAAAAATGTAGGCGATGCGCTGAATAAAGCGCTGGGCGGCCTAGAACAGGACAATACCAGCTTGCAGGACGTACTGCTCCATATCGATTTCAACCGCAAGGTGGGCCAAAGTAAACTCGCCGACAGCAAACTGCGTGGGCTAATTAACCACTTCAGCAAGCACCGTTTGCGCGACAGAGATTTCGAATTTCCAGACCTTTTAGGCGCTGCCTATGAATTTTTAATCGGCGATTTCGCCGACTCTGCTGGTAAGAAAGGTGGCGAGTTCTACACGCCTCGTCCGGTAGTACGCATGATGGTGCGGCTGCTTAAGCCCGAGCAGGATCATCGCGTTTACGACCCATGCTGTGGCTCCGGCGGTATGTTGATTGCTTCGAAAGAGTGGATCGACGAGCACGGCGGCGAAGGCCACAGGCTCGACTGCTACGGCCAGGAAAATGCAGGCACCGTGTGGTCGATTGCCAAGATGAATATGCTGCTACACGGCATTACCACGGCCAACCTTGAAAACGATGACACGCTGGAAAACCCGCGCCATATCAAAAACGGTGAACTGCTCCGGTTTGACCGCGTCCTGACCAATCCACCGTTCTCTTATAACTTTGGCAGCAAAGATACGGATGACAGCGGCCAGCCGCTATTTCAACCGGCCCGACGCAGTGAGCGCTTCAAATATGGCGAAGTGCCGCTTGGCTCGAAAAAAGCTGACCTAATGTTTTTGCAGCACATGCTGGCGGTCTGCACCGATGGCGGCATGGTCGCCACCGTTATGCCCCACGGCGTGCTGTTTCGCGGTGGCGAAGAGAAGAACATCCGCAAAGGCATTATTGAAGACGACCTGCTTGAAGCAGTGATTGGCCTGCCACCCAACCTCTTTTACGGCACCGGCATTCCCGCTTGTATTTTAATTCTACGCAAGCGGCATAGCATTGGTGCACAGCAGGTCGCCAGCAAGCACCCCCAAAACCAGGGCAAGGTGCTGTTTATCAACGCGGATCGTGAATACTTCGAGGGCCGGGCGCAGAACTACCTGATGCCTGAGCATATCGAAAAAATCGCCGCTATTTATGAGGCCTTTGCCGAAGGCAAGGGGCAGGACGTACCCGGCTTTGCCAGCATAGTAAGTGTCGAGACGCTGCGGGAAAACGGTTATAACCTGAACATCCGCCGCTACGCAGATAACGCCCCACCGCCGGAACCCCACGATGTGCACGCCCATCTGGTGGGCGGCATCCCACAGGCGGAAATTGATGCCAAACGTCCGCTTCTAAACGCCCAGGGGCTAGATCCTGAAGATCTATTCGAACCCAAGCCGTGTGATGACGGTTACCAACTATTCCGTGAAATGATCGCCGCCAAGGCCGATATTAAACCCGCCATTGAGAAGAACGCAGGGGTACTGTTTAAAGAGCAAACACTACGCGAGGCGTTCGAGACATGGTGGCAACGCCATAGTAAAAGCATTACGGCGCTGGCGCAGCATCATGAGTACGCCGCACTTCGTCAGGAGCTACTCAACAGCTTTACCGAGAGCCTGCGCCCGGTCGGCTTGCTGAGCGACTTTCAGGTTAGCGGCATGATCGCCGGTTTTTGGCACCAGCAGAAGTACGACTTTCTCACTCTGATGGCGCGAGACTCACGCGGGGTGGTCGATGCCTGGCGCACCAGTATCGTCACCGCCATGGAAGACAAGATCGACAAAGACGACCCGCTAGAGCACAAGCTGGTTAAGTTCCTACTGGGCGGTTTTCTTGAGGAGCTGCAAACACTGGAGCAACAGCAAGCTGAGCTCGACAGCCAAATTAAGGTCGCCGAGGATAAGCTACCGAAACAGGGCGACAGCGACGATGACGACGCGACCGGTGACAGCGAAGACTCGCTTAGCGATATCGAGCGCGTCAAACTGGAAAAGCAGATCAAGGTGTGGAAAAAGCAGCGCACCGCCTTGGTGAAAAAGCTTAAGGAAAAGCGTGCCATGTTGCCCGATGAACTTAACGGCAAGGTGGACGACCTGGATAACGCCCAGGCCGCCGAGCTGCTGCTTACCATTCTGCACCACGATATGAAATCCATCGTCGAGCGCTATATCGGCAACCAGCGCCAGTTAGTGGTCGCCACTGCGGAAAACTGGTGGGACAAATATCAGGTAACGCTCTCTGAGATTGAGCGGGCGCGGGACAGTGCAGCAAAAACGCTGGCCGGGTATCTGGAGGAGCTGGGGTATGTCTGAACAAGTTATTTATAGTCCTTTATCAAAATACTTGTCCGTAATTCGGAATGGTACAGTCTCTACACAAGTTTCTGAAATTACAGAATTTCCTGTTACCCGCATAGAAACTATTGCGGATGGCACTATTGACCTTTCAAAGATTGGTTACTTAGCAGATAAAATATCAACGTACAAGTTAAAAAAGTGGGATATTTTATATAGCCATATAAATAGTTTCAAACATGTTGGCAAAGTCGCTCAGTATGAAGGTGGGAAGGATCTTTATCATGGAATGAATCTATTACTCTTGAGGCCAAATGAGCATATTGACCCAAAGTATCTTTATTATTCTTTGAGCAGTTCACAAGCGAAGCGTTATGCACAAAAGGAGTGCCAAAAAGCCATAAACCAAGTAAGTCTAAACACTAAAACTGTAGGAGCATATGAATTTTATGTGCCCCCGATATATGAACAAAAAGTTATCGCCAAAATCCTCTACACCCTCGACACCCAAATCCGTCAGACCGAGGCCATCATCGCCAAGCTGCAGCAGGTTAAGCAGGGCCTGCTGCACGACCTGCTTACCCGCGGCATCGATGCCAATGGCCAGCTTCGCCCGCCCTACGAGCAGGCGTCGGAGCTTTATAGGGATTCACCGCTGGGGTGGATTCCGAAGGAGTGGGAGATTATAAGTCTTGGAGATATAGCATCAAGAAGTTTTGGCACGCTACAAACTGGGCCTTTTGGTTCTCAGCTACATGCTTATGAATATGTATCAGAAGGTATTCCAGTCATAATGCCGCAAGATTTAAACGGCGAGCAAATTGATGCTAATAAGATTGCTTATATCACCGAGGAAAGAGCTAAAAAACTGGGTAAACATCGTGTAACCAGTAACGATGTTGTTTTTTCTAGACGAGGTGATTTATCTCGTTGCGTGGCAATAAACGAATCAGAAGCAGGCTGGGTTTGTGGTACTGGTTGTTTATTGGTGCGGCTTCCTAAAAGTGAGATTTTGGGCGAATGGTTATCACTGACTTATAAGCAGGCTTGGTCACAAAAACAAATAGAGGGAATGGCTGTAGGATCTACAATGCCAAATTTAAATACTAGTATCTTGGCTAAGTTCATCATTGCAAAACCTCCAGCAGATGAGCAGCGATCTATTCTAGATTTTTACGTCGAATCGGAAAAAAGACAGCATTTAGAACAGAAAACTCTCGCTAAACGCAAACAACAAAAATTTGGCCTGATGGATGACCTGCTTACTGGCCGAAAACAGGTCACCGAGCTGATCGAACAACAGCAGCAAGCCAGCTAACCAATAAGGAGAGGCCGAATGGGGCCCGAGTTTCATATCAGCGAACAGCCGTTGATCGACCAGTTGGTGGCGTTGGGCTGGGCCTATTGCCAGGGCAGCCTCGACGACCCGGCCGCCACCGGGCGCGGAAGCTTTGCCGAGGTGGTACAGGACGATGTGTTGCGCGAGCAGCTCAAGGCAATTAATACCCGCAGGCACGCCGATGGCTCGCGAAGCGAATGGTTGGATGACGAGCGTTTGAGTGCGGCAGTGTCAGCACTAACGCGGATTGCCGCGCCAGGATTGATGGAGGCCAACCGCGTCGCTACAGAGCTCATCATCGACGGCTTCGTGGTCGATGGCTTACCGGATTGGGACGGTGGCCGTTCGCGCGCAATTCACTATATCGACTGGGATATCCCGACCAACAACCGCTTTACGGTCATCAACCAGTACAAGGTGAAGTGCCCACCGGGCCACGATACGGCTAAGCAACACATCATTCCCGATCTGGTGCTGCTGGTGAACGGTATTCCGCTGGTGGTAATCGAGTGTAAGAGCCCCAATTTAGCCGAACCGATGGCAGAGGCTATCGATCAACTGCGCCGCTACAGCGACCAGCGCTTTGCCAATGGCGAGGCGGGCGATCACGAAGGCGCGCCTGCCCTGTTCAACACCAACCAACTGTTGATGGCTACCTGCTTTGACGACTGCCGGGTGGGCACCATCGCCGCCGGCGCGAGCCACTACCTGCCCTGGAAAACGGTGGCGAGTGCGGAAAACCCGCATCAGAGTGAAACCGACGTTGCTAAGGCACTCAACGTGACTAAGCTCTCGCCCCAGCAGCGCACCATAGCGGGCATGCTGGCGCCCTCTAGCCTGTTGGATATCGTGCGCCACTTCACGCTGTTCATGACCACCGGCGGGCAGACCATTAAACTGGTGTGCCGTTATCAGCAGTATCGCGGCGTAGTGAAGGCCATCGACCGGCTGCGCCACGGCAAAACACGGAGCGAAGACGGCGAACACGACCGGCGCGGCGGCATCATTTGGCACACCCAGGGCTCGGGTAAATCTCTGACCATGATGTTTCTGGTACGCTGTATGCGCACCGACCCGTCACTGCGACGCTTCAAGATTGTGGTGGTCACCGACCGTATCGACCTGCAAAAGCAGCTCTCCGCTACTGCCTCGCTGAGCGGTGATCTGGTGCATGTGGCAAATAACAGTAAAGCGCTTAAGAAGATACTGCGCCAAGAGGGGCCTGGGCTGGTATTCGCGATGATCCAGCAGTATCGCGATGCCGAAAGCAAGGCCAAGGTCAGTGACTTTGATCAACTCAATACCAGTCAAGATATCCTGGTGATGGTGGATGAAGCCCACCGTACCCAAGCGGGCGACCTACACGCCAACTTGCAGGCAGGTTTGCCCAACTGCGCTCGCATCGGCTTTACCGGCACGCCGATCATCATGGGGGAGAAGAAGCGTACCCACGAGATCTTTGGCGAGTTCATTGATACTTATACCATCCGCGAATCCGAGGCGGACGGTGCCACCGTTCCGGTGCTCTACGAGGGCCGCACCGTGCAGGGTGCGGTGAAGGATGGCAGTAGCCTCGACGAGTTGTTCGAGGACTTCTTTGCCGACAGGCCCCCGGAAGAGCTGGAAGCCATCAAGCAGAAGTACGCCACCAAAGGCAACGTGTTGGAGGCGACGAAGCTTATTGAGGAGAAGGCGCAGGACATGCTGCGCCACTACGTTACCCACATTCTACCTAACGGCTTTAAAGCACAGGTGGTGGGCTACAGCCGTCTGGCAGCGGTGCGCTACAAGGCGGCCTTTGAACAAGCTCGCGACCAGCTGCTTGAAGAAGCTCACCAGCTCAGCCCAGAATCGAAAGCGCTGGATGATGAAGCACTCTTACGCAAGACGCCAAAGCTACAGGCGCGCATACAGGCGTGGCGCTACCGCGAGCTTTTAGCACGACTGGAGTTCGCCACCATAGTTTCCGGTAGCAACAATGATGGCTCCGAATGGCAACCTCATACCGACCGCGCTCGGCAGGACGAAGCGATCGCCCGCTTCAAGAAGCCGCTGCTGGCGAGCAGGGAAAAATACGAATCCAGAACCGACCCATTGGCCTTTCTGATCGTTAAATCGATGCTGCTGACCGGGTTTGATGCGCCCATCGAAGGCGTGATGTATCTCGACCGCTCAATACAGGAGGCCGAGCTGCTGCAAACGATTGCCCGCGTCAACCGCACCGGTTTCGGCAAGGCGGTGGGCATTGTGGTGGATTATTACGGCGTCGCCAATCATCTCAAAGAGGCACTGGCTGCCTATAGCGACGAAGATGTCGACGGCGCGCTTCGCAGCTTGAAGGATGAAATTCCAGCACTACGTGACCGCCATCTACGCGCGGTGGATGTGCTGCGCTCAAGGGATATTGAAGATTTACACGATGTCGAGGCCTGCGTTCAGGCACTCGATAGTGAGCGTGTGCGCCAGGAGTTCGGTGTCAAGCTCAAGGCCTTTATGCAGAGCCTTGATACGGTTCTGCCTCGCCCGGAAGCACTACCCTTTACTGCCGATGCCAAGGCGCTGGCGATGATCTATGCTCAGGCTCGTCGTCGCTACCGCGACAGCACTGTGCTGGGCAAGGATGTGGGCGCGAAGGTGCGCCGCCTGATTGACGAACATGTGATCTCGTTAGGGATTGACCCAAAAATTGCGCCGGTCAATCTGACCGATGCCCAGTTTAGTCAGCAGTTGAATCAGGTTCGCGACCAAGCCGCCAGCTACGGCCTAGATAGCGAAGAGTCGATCAAGACAGTCAAAAAAGCCGTTGCCTCGGAAATGGAGCACGCCATTCGCAGCCAAGTGAGCGAAAAGCTGGACGAAGACCCGGTGTACTACGGCAAGCTCAGCGAGCGGCTCAAGGAAATTCTGGATGGGCTGGCCGGACAGTGGGACGCACTTATCACGGCGCTTCAGGCCATCATTGACGAAGTGAATAGCGGTAGCACCCGTCACGAAGAAGGGCTGCCCGATGTACCCGAAACCTACCTACCGTTCTATCGCATGCTACGCGAAGTTAAATGTGGCGATACTACACCCGACCTAGCTACCCAATCCGACCTGATTCAACTTACCGAGCATTTAGTTGAGCACATTAGCCATGAGGTGAAGACGCCGAGCTTTTGGGAGCCACATCGTCGCTCCATGCAGGAAGCCCTTGAAGGTGAGCTGTCTGAGCTTATTTATGAGAGTGAACTGCTGGAACTGGAGCAAATCGAGCCGCTGGTGGACAAGCTGCGCGATCTCGCTAAGGCAAATAGCTATAAGCTGGAGCAGTCATGACGCTACAGGTAGATGATCTGACGATTGCGGTACGCGAAAGCGCGCAGCGTAGCACGCTGCAACTCACGGTCGAGCGCGATCAGTCCTTGGTGCTGACCACGCCACCGCATACCAACCCGCAGAGACTAGAAGCCTTCGTGCGGCGCAAGCAGGCGTGGATCTACAAAAAGCTGGCCGAAAAGGCCCTGATGCAGAAACAGGTGCGTATCAAACGCTATGTGCAGGGTGAGGGTTTTTTATATCTTGGCCGTCATCACCGCTTGAATCTGGTAGAAGATCAAGAGACACCACTGAAATGGCTCAACGGACGGTTTCATCTTCGCCAGGATGCTCGGCCAGAAGCCCGGCGTCACTTCATTCGCTGGTACAGCGAGCGAGGGAATCAGTGGCTATGGCAGCGCGTAAAGATCTTTGCTGCTCGGCTGGAAGTAAACCCTGCCGCTATTAGGGTGCAGGACCTGGGGTATCGCTGGGGCTCCTGCGGCAAGGGCGAGATGCTCTACTTTCACTGGAAAACGATGCTGTTACCTGCTCGTATCGCTGAATACGTGGTGGTTCACGAACTTGTGCATCTACATGAGCCTAACCATTCCGAGACATTCTGGTTGCGGTTAGAGCGCGCTATGCCAGATTATGAGACGCGAAAACAGTGGCTAGCTGAGCACGGAATGGACGTGGAAGGAATATAAATTCGATGAATACTAACGATACAGTCATCAGTATTGGTAAGGAGCGTGGATTTAGCGACTTTGTGGTTTATGTAGATGAAAGTGGTGACCATGGATTGTTAAATATTGACCCAAACTACCCGGTCTTTGTACTGGCTTTCTGCATATTTTATAAACAGCATTACGTGTCGAAAGTAGTACCAGCCCTGCAGCAGTTAAAATTTGATTATTTCGGACACGATCTCGTTATATTTCATGAACATGAAATACGCAAAGAGAAAGGCGACTTTAGAGTGTTCAAAGATAGAGCTGAAAAGCAGGCGTTTATGGGCCGTTTGAGCCACCTGATCGACGAAAGTAACTTCATTCTTGCTTCCTGCGTGATCGACAAGCATAGGCTAAGCAGCCGTGAAGAGATGTCTAATCCCTATCATCTAGCGCTGCGGCACTGCCTGGAAACACTTTTCGATCTCGTCAAAGAAAAAGGACAAGAATCTCTGGAAACACATGTCATTGTTGAAAAGCGAGGTGCGAAAGAAGACGATGAGCTCGAACTAGAATTTCGCCGTATTTGTGACGGCGAAAACAAATATCAGCATGACCTACCATTTAAAATTCGAATGGCCGCGAAGACGTGCAACTCGGCCGGGTTACAGCTCGCCGATCTTGTCGCTCGTCCTATCGGTCGACACGTATTAGCACCAGATCAACCTAATCAGGCGTTTGAAGTTCTAAAACGCAAGTTTTACTGCGAGGGTGGGCGGCAAGCAGTTGGGGATGGGTACGATCAGTGGGGACTGAAGCACTTTCCTTGATATTTGTATCGTCCAGACAGCGAAAAACCTCGATGAAACTCACCGAGGTTTAGACGCCGACCGGGCACTCCCAGTCCACTTGCTGGACATTTTGGATACTCTATACACTAAAGTCAATTTTTACCGTCATTACTCAACTCTCTAATTTTGAAACGGCAGTACCTCTGCCCGCTTCGCCCGGCCAGCCCTTGTGGTATTGCGCTTGAGCTTAAGAGGCACCACGTTATCCCCAGCATCAGGCTGAACACTTAGGTAACCTGAGCGTAAATTACACAGCATCTCTATCGTTGCTGGCGGTAAACCAATCTGATGCACTAGCTCAGTACGCTCAAAAATGCCGTTATCCACTAACAAATGAGCGCCGCGCATCATCAACTTGGGTTGCTCGAAAGCCAGGGCATCATCACCTGGCTCACCTTTCGTCCATTTACGTGCCGAGCGTCCTTTCCACAGCCTTAGTTCTAGCTGCTCAGTTAACAGCGATAAATCACGGCAGCGAACGATCATTGATGCCACCGAGACTTTCCAGCGTGACTTAAGCGAAAGCAGGTTATCCAGCGTTGGCCATACCACCTCTTGGGCAAAGCTCTCTGGTGGCATTAGGAATGCGCTGGCAAAGCGGTGCGCTTGCCCTTCTAACAGATCATACAGCTCTTTTTTAGCGTATTGAGCAGCCGGTATTTTGGAGTGCAGCACGACGTGCCCCAACTCATGTGCGGCGTCAAAGCGGTTACGGATCGCATTGGCTTTGTCTTCAGCGATCAACACGTAGGGTCGGCCATCTAAAACGGAGAAATGGGAAACACCGTCCATTTTGACGTGGCCCAGGGTGGCACGAGTGCAAATGATCCCCGCATTTTCCATTACTTGAATCACGTTTGGAATAGGGGCAGAACTCAACTTCCAAGCCTCACGGCACTCTCTGGCGATGTCTTCAATTTCCTCATCGCTGATCAATCGGCTGTCGTCTGCCTCCAGCATCGGCACGTTAACCTCTGGCCACTCCATCGCCTCTTGAAAGAAGTCAGACATCTCTTGCAGCCATACTAAATAGAGCTGCGACCTTTCACGCGCCTGCTTGTGAACAGAGGCTTGGGAACGGAAAAAGTAAGGTCGCTGGCTTTCCTGAACAACAGGAGGAACAGGCTTCAAAAACCACTTACGCGAAACTTGAAACACGTGGCAAAGGCGATCAAATGACTCAGCTTCAGGTAGCTGGGTGCCTTTTTCCCAGGCCGACACCGTACTGGAAGAGCGACCTAGTTGCTCTCCTAGCTCCGCGAGGGTCAGATTTTGGGCCATACGCAGTTGGTTTAACCGCTGGCCTTGAAAGCCATCAACCCCTGTTCTCATATCACTCGTTTCCACCTTCACTTTGATCTCGGTTCTCTGCGCGACGCATCCTATCACGCAGGGTCGGATAGGCAATATCTTCTACGTCATCACCTTCTTCACTGTAGTACTGCCACAACTGGCTTACATCAATAAACAAATGAAACCCTGCCCGAGGATCACTGTAGGGCACCGCCATGACCACACCGATTGGGCTGCTATGATCGTTGCTATCTGTCCATTTCGTTGTGTGTGGCAGCAATAAAGCATGAAGAGCCTCTTGGCTAGGCCCTAACGGTGATGCAGAAGCACTAAAAAGGTCAGGATGTTGTTTCTCCAGCCTTTTGTTTATGAGTCCAAGCAGACGCCTAAAACGAGCATCGCGTATAGGTGGTGTCCTTCCCATGGTGATAACGCTCGTGGTTATCTGCATGCTGCTGGCACAAACCAGGGCATAGTGGCCACCGGCGGGCTTAGTGACTTGGTTAATTACTTCAAAATTCCCATCTTTTGGCAGGCTCAGCAGTGCTTCCTGCACGGTGAAATGATGAGACTGTGGCCCTGGCCCTGCCAGGGGCACGTGCTTATACGTCTCTTTGAGGTGGCTATCGCTCTTCTGAAAAGCCACCTCTATGCTTTCGAGCATTTGTTGTAAGCGATGGCTAGGTAGCTCCTGGCAAATAAAGCGGCACAGCTCTTCTTTGTTCAGTTCTGCTTGGTTCACGAGCGACTCCTAGGCAGGATGGCGATCCGGTAAAGCGGATTATAGATACGTATTTTCCTGTTATCCATGCTAATTTTTCTGTCAGCAAGAAAGCGACCCCATACTCGTCCATTCATGTCGTCTTATAAATTGCTTTTAAAGAGAATAGCAATTAATGTGTTGCTATAAACTAAAAAAGCAACTTATTTGATGACATCGTTATGCCGTTACTGGATCAAATCAAAAAGCGCCGTATCGCGTTAGGCTTCAAACAAAGTGACATGCAGATGCGGGTGGGAATGTCGCGCCAGCAGTATCAACGGCTTGAAGCCAGTGGCAACCCGCGCCTTAACACGTTAGAACTGGTGGCTAAGGGGTTGAACAGCGAGATTATGTTGATCCCCCAAGAGAAACGCGACGCGGTTTTAGCCCTGCTCGCAGGTCATACAGCGGGCAGACCTTCCTCCGATATGGCGGACGACAGCGATAGCGTCATTGATGACCCATGGAAAGGCTTACTAGAGGATGATTAACCGTACAAAGGGGGCTAAATGGATCGATTGAGCATTCTGCAGCTTTCTTTGCATGGGAGCGTGGTGGGTCATCTTGCGGGTTATTCCCATGGCAAGAATATCCTGCTGTTCGATGACGAGTTTCGCCACAACCCTGAGCGTCCAACGCTCAGCCTGATTACGCACCCTAATTTCCCTAAATCTGAAGAGATTTTAGCGAGAGACTGGTCGAAGCACCAACGGTTGCATCCTCTGTTATCTAATCTGCTGCCTGAAGGTGCACTGCGTGAACTGCTCGCGCATAGTCTGAAAACCCATATTGACCATGAGTTCTCTCTTCTAGCATGGCTTGGTCTTGACCTTCCCGGCGCACTCATCGCACGCCCTCTCACCCCAGACAACATCCCGGCGAAGGTACTGGCTCAGTTGCCACACGCAAGGCCTGAAACAATTGAGTATCCGCCGGCACTAGCGTCTGGTAATAAATTCTCGTTGGCTGGCGTACAGATGAAGTTCTCTATGAAAGAGAAAGATGGCCGTTACAACCTGATTCATAGTGCTGTTGATGATAGGAGTGCGGAGTTGGGCGAGTGGATTATCAAAACGCCCTCCACCCAGCATGCTTACGTTCCCTTGAACGAATTCTCGGCAATGCAAATGGCATCCCTTGCAGGCATCGATATGCCAGAAACGCGCTTGGTCGCACTCGATACGTTAGACAATTTGCCTGCTATTCGATTGCCAGAAGAGCCCATGGCGTTTGCTATCAAGCGTTTTGATCGTCAGCGTGGCGTGCACGGTACTGAGCGCATTCACATGGAGGATTTTGCTCAAGTTTTGGCGAAATACCCCCATGAAAAGTATGGATCGGCTAACTATGAGCAAATCGGCCGTATTTTGTACCAGTTTTCCGGTGATGCCATTGCGGATGCCCAGCAGTTTGCCCGACGCTTGCTGGTAAACATTTTGCTCGCCAATGGCGATGCTCACTTAAAAAACTGGAGTCTTTTGTACTCTGATCGCTACACGCCACGGCTATCACCCGCTTACGATATTGTGACCACCAACGTATATATGGAAAACGAGCGTACTACTGCGCTCAATTTGGCGGGCCAAAAAGCGTGGTATCAAACTTCCATGGAAAGCTTTCAGCAGTGGGCCAAAAAAGCCGACATACCCTGGCGTTTAATCAAGCCCCACCTGGATGACACCCTTGATAAAGCCCGCACTTTGTGGCCTGAAGCACTAGTAAAGTTGCCTATGTATGAGCCCCATAAGCAGGCACTGCGTGAACATTGGCAACGTCTCCATGCTGATTTTCGCCTAGCTGATTCACCCCTACCTAATCGCTAATTATGCTCCTCAGGCGCTCGATAACGTCACTCAATATTCTGGATTTTCTCTCGCATCTGCTCTATCGACCTCTAGTCTCAGTGACACGTGCAAATTTTGAAACTATACTTTCAACATTAACGTAAAAATGAAGGTATAGCTTTATGCCATCTCGCTCAGCGGTTGTGTTCCCCAAAGATCTAAAAGTGTTAAAAGCTCTGGGCGAGAACATCATGCTTGCCATGAAGCGCCGTAAAATCACCCAGACACAGCTCTCTGAACGCACGGGGCTTTCTATGCCAACGCTGCGCAATATTCTGCGTGGGGAACCTAGCGTCTCAATGGGCCATTACCTAGTGGTGTTATCGTCGCTTGGCCTTGCTAGCGATCTAGCGAAGGTAGCGTTAGACGATGAGTTTGGGCGCAAACTGCAAGATATCGAGCTGCTAAAGACGTCTAACAAGGCCTCACTAAAGACGAAAAACGCTAGCTCTGTGGTTTATCGCTCTACCACTGAAGGCAGGCGTTGATCATGAGTAAATCGATATGGGTCTATGCTGATTGGCTTACTACGCAGCCGCCTGAGCTGGTTGGGAGGCTGGAAGTAGACCTCGTTCGTGGCAACGAAGTGTACCGTTTCGCGTACGCATCAACGTGGCTCGTCTCTCCGCTTGCTGTGCAGATTGACCCTGAGCTGCAGCTGTTTTCGGGAGATCAGTTCAACAATGACGCGCGTAACTTCCGTGTGTTCCTTGATTCCTGCCCAGATAGATGGGGGTGCCTGCTCATGCAGCGGCGTGAAGCAGTTGTGGCTAGGCAAGAGGGTAGGCGTTTAGCAAAACTCAACGAATCAGACTACCTCTTGGGTGTGCATGATACGTTCCGTATGGGCGGGCTACGTTTTAAGTTGCAAGAAGACGGGCCTTTTCTCGATGCCAATCAGCAATTTGCTGCGCCGCCATTATCCAGCCTGAGAGAATTGGAGTTTGCGGTCAGTCAAATAGAGCTACAGCCAGATTTGGATAGCGCTGACTATCTAAAATGGTTGAATATGCTGATTTCACCAGGCTCGTCATTGGGCGGGGCGAGACCAAAAGCCAGTGTCATGGATGGCGATGATCTTTGGCTAGCAAAATTTCCCAGCCGATACGACGATTACGATATAGGCGCATGGGAATATTTGCTTTATCGCATGGCGGTAGACGCGGGCATCGAAATGGCGCCATGCCGAATTCAGCGATTCAACCGTCCCCACCACACCTTTCTAACCCAACGCTTTGACCGTGTTGGCAGCTTACGTAGGCACTTTAGTTCAGCTATGACTCAGTTGGGCTATTACGATGGCGATGCGGGCGCAAGCTACCTTGAGCTAGCCCAGTTTCTTGTAGAGCGAGGAGCCAATACTCAGCAGGATCTGCACCAGCTTTGGCGCAGAATGGTGTTCAGCATACTTGTCTCAAACGCTGATGATCATCTACGCAATCATGGTTTCTTATTGGCAGAAAATAATAGCGGCTGGCGCCTATCGCCCGCTTACGATATCAATATCTCACTGGGGGCTGCAGAGCTGCATCTAAATATAGATGAGCACTCCAATGCGCTGGATTTGGCGTTAGCGCTGGACGTTTCACCCTATTTTCAGCTGTCCTCAAGAGAGGCACGATTTATTCTTGATCAGCTCCAAAAGGTGACGCGCCATTGGCACCACTATGCCAATGAAATAGGTATCCATCGGCAAGAGCAGCAGCTAATCGCATCCGCCATTATGTGAAGCTATATATTTAAAAAACAGTATATCTAAAAAATATAGTTTCATTTTTTATCACTCAATATTCTGAATCTGTTCCCTCATCTGCTCGATTAATACCTTCAACTCCACCGCGCAGCGGGTTGTTTCAGCAACCACCGATTTTGAAGAAAGCGTGTTAGCTTCCCGATTGAGCTCCTGCATAAGGAAATCCAGGCGGCGGCCTTTGGGACCTTTCTGGGCGAGCTGGTGGCTTACTTCTTCGATATGCGCCGTTAGGCGATCCAGCTCTTCATCCACGTCGGCTTTTTGCGCCACCAGTACCAGTTCGGCTTCCAGGCGTTGGGGGTCGAGTTCGGTTTTGGCGATCTCAAGGCGCTCCAAAAGCTGGGCGCGCTGGCGCTCTAAAATCTGCGGCAGCAGGCCGCGCACGGTAGCCACCTGCTCGCTCACAGCGGTTAGGCGAGTGGTGATCATCTCGGCGAGTTTATCGCCTTCACGGGCGCGGGCGTCAATCAGCTCATCTAACCCTTGGTCAAACAACGCTTTGGCGGCGGCTTTAATGGCGGCTTGGTCGAGGTGCTGAGTCTCCATTACACCGGGTTGGTTGAGTAGCTCTAAGGTTGTCGGCGCCACGGCGCTAGGCACCTGATGCTGGATAATGGCGAGTGCCTCGCTAATAGCGGTTAGCCGCGCGCTGTTAATGGCGGGGGCTTGGACGGTTTCGGCGCTTTCAAACCGTACGCTGCACTCGACCTTGCCCCGCGCCAAACGGGTGCGCAGCATTTCGCGCAGCACAGGTTCCAGATCACGTAGACTATCAGGCAGGCGAAAATGCGGTTCTAAATAGCGCTGATTCACCGAGCGAATTTCCACCTGCAAGGTGCCGAAAGAGGCGGCCTGCTCGGTGCGGGCGAAGGCGGTCATGCTGTGTACGCGATTGGAAACGGCCATGGTCCATCCTATTAGTCAATAACGGTTCATAACACATGATAGCCAGTCTACCCGATAGGCCAATAAGCGTACTCCTAGACGTGTACAATGGACGGCTTTTCCTAGTGACACGTTTATTGAGAGGTACTATTTGTGAGCAGTGCTAAGCGTCCTGATGTTGTGCGCCCCAGCGGTCGCGAGGCCGACCAGCTCCGCGACATCCGCATAACCCGCGACTACACCCGCCATGCGGAAGGCTCGGTACTGGTGGAGTTTGGCGATACCAAAGTGCTGTGTAATGCCAGCGTAGAAGCCACTGTGCCGCGCTGGCTGCGTGGCAAAAATCAGGGTTGGGTCACCGCTGAGTACGGCATGCTGCCCCGGGCGACGCATTCGCGCAGCAACCGCGAAGCGACTCAGGGCAAACAGGGCGGCCGCACGCTGGAAATTCAGCGCTTGATTGGTCGCAGCCTGCGCGCCGCGATGGATCTTAAGAAGCTGGGTGAGTTCACCATTACCGTGGATTGTGATGTCATCCAGGCGGATGGCGGTACGCGCACCGCGGCAATTACCGGTGGCTGCGTGGCACTCATTGATGCCGTCCGTTATCTGCAGCGCGAGAAAAAGATTAAAGGCGACCCGTTCAAGCAGTTGGTCAGCGCGATTTCCGTCGGCATTTATAAAGGCATGCCGGTGCTGGATCTGGACTACCCAGAAGACAGCAAAGCCGATACCGACCTAAACGTGGTAATGACCGAAAGCGGCGAACTCATCGAAGTGCAGGGCACCGCCGAGGCGAGCCCGTTCAGCCGCGCCGAGCTAAACGCCATGCTCGATTTAGCCGAGAAAGCGGGTGACGAACTACGCGACCATCAGCGCGAAGCGCTGGGTATTCGTGGCTAAACGCGAACGCGCGCCACAACGCAATAAGCCGACCCTTGTGGGTCGGCTTATTGCTTATTACCACTACTGACGAGACGGCGACGCGGGAAAAGTGCGTTGCCTAGTGCCTAAAGCGCCAGGTCGTACTCAACGATTAGCGGTGCGAACTCGGAGAAGGTCGCATCGTAATCGATCCACGCGTCGACCACGTGGCGGCGGAAGTTGGGGCCGACTAATTGATAGTCGATCCGCCAGCCTTCCTGGCGCTCACGGGGCACGTCTTGGTCAAGCTTCGGCCACCAGGTATATTCACCCGCATCGCGGTTAATTTCGCGGAAGGTGTCGATAAAGCCGGTGGGGCCAAGCACCTGGTCCATCCAGGCACGTTCTTCCGGGCGAAAACCCGACGTGAGCTGGTTGTCCGACCAGTTAGCCAAATCGACGGTTTTATGGGCAATATGCCAGGTACCGCAGAGGATGTATTCGCGGCGTTTGCGCGACATCTTGGTCAGGTACTCTTGGTACTGCTCCATAAATGACTGTTTAGCTTTTTGGTCACTTCCATCCGGCATCAGGAAGGAGACAATACTGAAGCGTTCATAATCCGCCTGCAGAAAACGTCCTTCATGATCGCACTGAGGAAACCCGAGGCCATACATAATCGCCTTGGGAATTTTGCGGCAATAGAGTGCCACACCGGAGAAACCATCCTCTTCGGCATCCAGGAAGTAGCCTTCATAGCCTTCCGGGTACAGAATGTGGTCACCCAGTTCAAAACTTTTTGCCTTGATGTTCTGCACGCAGACTACGTCGACGTCCTGCTGAGCCAGCCAGTCCAGGAAGCCACGATCGACGGCATCACGAATACCATTGACATTGATGCTGGCAATTTTCATAAATCGTCCCTTTTGCGTCGCTGCTGTATGATACCCGACCTTTAGACGTTTGGGTAAAGGCAGCCGCTAAAACTTGCCCTTTACCCTACTTTTATTGTTGCTTTCGTGCCGATTTAAATCTACCGCCTAGTGAGGAATGCCGTGGCCACCACTCTACAACCCTACCAGCGCGACTTCATTGCCTTTGCCATTGAGCAAGGTGTGCTTAAGTTTGGCGAGTTTACGCTTAAATCCGGTCGTGTTAGCCCTTACTTTTTCAACGCCGGGCTGTTTCAAACCGGCCGGGCGTTAGCCAAGCTGGGACGCTTTTACGCCCAGGCGATTGTCGATAGCGGCTTAAATGCCGATGTACTGTTTGGCCCGGCGTACAAGGGCATTCCGCTGGCAGCGGTGACGGCGGCGGCCCTAGCCGATCATCACGACCACGATATGCCCTACGCTTTTAATCGCAAAGAGGCCAAAACCCACGGCGAAGGCGGTAACATCGTAGGCGCTGCGCTTTCGGGCGATATTTTGATTATTGACGACGTGATTACCGCGGGCACCGCGATTCGCGAAGTGATGACACTGATTGAGCAGAGCGGTGCCCGCGCCGCTGGGGTCATTATCGCGCTAGATCGCCAGGAGCGCGGCCAGGGCGAGCAGAGTGCCATTCAGGAAGTGCAGGCCCAGTACGCTATGCCAGTCGTCAGCATTGTCACTTTAGAGCAAGTGCTTACTTACCTGGAAGAACACGCCGGTGGCGAGATGATCGCCTACGCCGAAGCCATTAGGGCGTATCGAGACCGCTATGGGATCGCCCACTGATCAGAGCGATCCTGCGCCAGCAAACCCTTGCTGGCGCCACGCCTCGTAGCTCACAATAGCCACGGCGTTGGAGAGGTTCAGGCTACGGTTATTAGGCTGCATGGGCAGACGCAGCTTGTGCTCAGCGGTCAGCGCTTCGTGCACCTGGGCAGAAAGCCCGCCGGTTTCCGAGCCGAATAGCAGCACATCGCCAGGGGTAAAGTCGGCTTCGCTGTAGCTGCGCGTACCTTTGGTAGTGATCGCCCAAATGCGCCGCCCCTGCATCGCCTGCTGAAAGGCATTAAAGTCCGCATGGCGAGTGACGTTGTCGAGATCACGATAATCCAGCCCGGCGCGGCGCAGTTTTTTCTCTTCCAGATCGAAGCCCAGCGGCTCAATCAGATGCAATCGGCAGCCATTATTGGCGACCAAGCGCATGATATTACCCGTATTGGGCGCCATACGCGGTTCAAAAAGCGCTACTTCAAACATCGCCACCTGCCTATTGTTTGCCCATTATGCATTGACCAAGCGCCGCCGATTGTAATCGAAATCGCCCAGCAACTCTCGCAGAGGATCACCCACGCCATGACGCCTGCCACGCCCAAGAGCATTCTTAGCCGTATTAAAGGGCTCAACCCGCGCCAGCAAGAAGCGGTGCGTTATATCGATGGCCCTTGCCTGGTGTTGGCGGGTGCAGGGTCGGGGAAAACCAGCGTGATCACCACCAAAATTGCCTATTTGGTGCAGGAATGTGGCATGAGCGCTCGTAAGATTGCGGCGGTAACGTTTACCAACAAAGCCGCCCGGGAGATGAAAGAGCGCGTGGGCCAGATGCTCCACGGCAAAGAGGGCCATGGGCTGACGGTCTCCACCTTCCACACCCTGGGGCTGAATATTATTCGCAGCGAGCTGAAAACCCTCGGCTACAAGCCGGGTTTTTCGCTGTTTGACCCGGAAGACGCCAAGGCGCTGCTGCGCGATTTGATGAACAAAGACGCCCAGGTAGATGCCGAGCAGATCAACGCCGTACAGAGCAAAATTTCAACCTGGAAGAACGATTTAGTGCTGCCCAGCGACGCGCTGTCGTTTGCCGCGGACGACGATGAGCATTTTGCGGCAAGGGTGTATGAAGCCTACGTGCGCCATTTAAAAGCCTACAACGCGGTGGATTTTGACGATCTGATTCTGCTGCCGGTGGTGCTGCTACAGCGCGACCCGGAAGCGCTAGAGCGCTGGCGGCGCAAAATCCACTACATGCTGGTGGATGAGTACCAGGACACCAACGTCTCCCAGTACCTGCTGGTGAAACTTTTAATGGCGGAGCGCTCAACCTTTACCGTGGTGGGCGATGATGACCAGTCGATTTACGCCTGGCGTGGCGCACGGCCTGAAAACCTGATTACCCTGGGGGAAGATTTCCCGCGCCTGAAAGTGATCAAGCTGGAGCAGAACTACCGCTCTACCGCCACCATACTGCGCGCCGCCAACACGCTGATCGCCAATAACCCCCACGTTTATGAGAAGACCCTGTGGTCCGATATGGGCGACGGCGCGGCTATTCGGGTGATCGTGAATCGCCATGAAGAGGCCGAGTCTGAGCGGGTTGCCAGCGAAATGCTTACCCGGCGCATCAAGGAGAAGGCCGAGTGGCGCGACTTTGCGGTGCTTTATCGCGGCAACTTCCAGGCGCGGCTGTTGGAGCTTAAGCTGCAGCACTACCAAATTCCTTACAAGCTCTCCGGTGGTAAGTCGTTTTTCTCGCGCAACGAGATTAAAGACACCATGGCCTACCTGCGCCTGCTGATTAACCCCGCCGACGACAACGCTTTTTTGCGCATTGTGAACGTGCCGCGCCGCGAAGTGGGCCCTGGCACCGTAGAGAAACTTGCCAACTACGCCACCGAGCGCTCGATTTCGCTGTTTGCCGCCTGCCATGAACTGGGGTTGGAGCAGGTGCTGCCGACTCGGGCCGTGGAGCGGCTATCGCGCTTTACCCACTTTCTCGACGGCGTGCGTAAGCGCATGGATCAAGGCGATGCCATTGCCGCCATTCGCGACATGCTGCGGGATATGGATTACGAGGCGTGGCTGTATCAAAACGCCAGCGCGCCCACCGTCGCCGAACGGCGCATGGCCAATGTGTGGATCTTGATCGATCAGTTGGAAAAGTCGCTTAACCGCGACCCGGAAGACGATACTGCCTCCACTGAGACCGAAACCGACGGCGTGGAAGCGGCCATTTCACGCCTGGTGCTGCGCGATATCCTGGAGCAGCAGGCGGAAGAGGATGACTCCGACCGCGTGCAGCTGCTCACCATGCACGCCTCAAAAGGCCTGGAGTTTCCGCATGTCTATTTGATGGGCTTAGAGGAAGACCTGCTGCCCCATCGTAACGCCATTGAGGTAGGCACCGTGGAGGAGGAGCGGCGGTTGGCCTATGTAGGCATTACCCGGGCGCGGCGCACGCTCACATTGACCCTTGCCCGCCAGCGTAAAGCCTACGGCGAGTTAATGGACTGTGCGCCTAGCCGCTTTTTAGACGAGTTGCCTGGAGAGGATTTAGAGTGGGAAGGTCGCGCGGATAAAGAAGACCCAGAGAAAAAGCAGGCCCGCGGCAAAGACGCCATTGCCGGGCTACGTTCGCTGCTGGGGTGATCAAGCAGGGTTTATAAAGCGGAAAACTTAAAGCTGGGCTTTAAAAACCGAGCTTTAAAAACCGAGCTTATACAAAAGAATATCCACAGGGCGGTGACGAAAACACCCTGTGGATAAGATAGCTAAGCGATGAGCCTGCTGTGCTGTGTGCCGTTACTGGGCTTCCGCCATCATATAATCGACTATAGCCATCACTTTTTCATCAGAAAGGTTGGGGTTGCCGCCTTTAGCCGGCATGGCACCAATGCCATTAATGGCGCTGGCATAAAGCGCATCCGCACCCTTTTCTAAACGCGCCGCCCAGGCGTCTGAATCGCCCTTCACTGGAGCACCAGCAGCACCGCTATCATGGCAGGCGGCACAGCCAGAGCTTGCATAAAGCGCTTCGCCGTCTAAGCCGCTGCCACCACTGGCTTCTTCGCTGGCCGCGGCTTCTTCTTCGCCACTCGCCGCATCGCCGTTAGCCGCCATTTCTTCTGTTGCGGCTTCCTCTTCAGTAGCAGCGGTGTCTTCAGCAGCTCCCTCTTCGGTCGCTGACGCTTCAGAAGCAGCTTCATCGCCACCGTCTAATTCAGGCACGTCCATCACGGGCTCGACCATATAGGCAACCGCTGCCTCCATCTCCTCATCGGAAAGGTTGGGGTTGCCACCACGAGCAGGCATGGCGCCGATACCATTAATAGCGTGGTCTAGCAGCATGGCAAAACCTTGCTCAGTACGCTCAGCCCAGGCTTCTTCATCACCACGAATGGGCGCACCCGCGGCGCCTGATTCGTGGCAGGCGCTACATACGTTGCCGTAGATGCCCTCGGCGTCGATATCACCGCCGCTGCTACTGCTATCGCTAGCCGGCGCAGCAGCCGTGCCACAGTCTTGGCCTTGTAAACAGAGTTGCCCTACCGGCGCCAAACGCTCGGCAATCGCATCACGTGCAGCGTCATCTTGGGCATAAACACTCGATGTGCCCGCCATGAAGCCGAGGGCCGCCAGCCCGCTCATGATCAGCTTAGCTTTCACTCTCACCACCTCTTGAGTATTGTCATAAAACGTTTTTTCTCAACCTCTGTCTCAGCTACGGTCTTAGCTGCGGTCTTAGCTGCGGTCTTAGCTACTGTCTCAACTACGGTCTCAACTACAGTTTCAACTACGGTCTCAAACCCTATGCGGTAGCGCCACTAGTGACGATGCACCGCTAAGACGTGCGTATAGAACTAGTATACCGGCAACGCAAAGCGCAAGAAAATGCTACTAAACGCGGCTATTCAACCGTTGACGGCTATTGTCGTCTTATTTTGGTGATTAGCGCCTATCAGCATTGCCTTTCCAGGCGAATAAACGCTGCTGCGTATAGCGCATAAAACCTGCCTGCTGATACAGCCGCTTGGCGGGTAAATTGACCGCGTCCACCGCTAGCGTGACCTCCCTCGCCCCTGCTTGCTGGGCAAGGTACAGGGCTTTATTCAATAGCGCACGGCCCAAACCTTGCCCCCGCCATTCAGGCTTCAGCCCCATTAGCATTAACTCCCACCGGCCTGTCGCGGCATGGGGCGCCAACAACAGTACGCCCACGATAACCCCTCGATAGCCAACCGCGTACCAATGCTGCGGTGCCTGCGGGTCCTGTTGGTAAAAACCCGCTAATAATTCTTGTACCGAGAGTATCTCGCGCAGGGCGCGGCTATCTAACGAATCGTGTCCCACCGCTGCCAATAGGGCAAGCTGTTCTGCGTTGGAAAGCTCGTTAAACGCCATTAATGACAATGACGCTGGTTGTTTTACCCACAACCGCTGGTCGCTGCTGCCGATTAAATGCTGCAAACAGGCCAACCGTTGCATCCCGTGGTCGAGCAGAACGGTCTCGGAAAAAGTAGCCTCTGGTGAAAGCACCACATGGCAGAGTCGAATATCTTGCTTTTTTACCCACTGGTGGGCCGCACGTAACAGGGTATCAACCTTCGGCCCTTCGGCTTTCGGTAACCATAGCTGCGCAAACTTCATGGGCAAGCGCTGCACCCAGATAGCGCCGGTTAGCTGGCCCGCCTGCTGAGTTACCCAGAGCCCCTGCCACGCGTCGTCTGTCGCATCCGCCATCGGCTTTAGCGCCGTGCTGAGCGCTTGTTGCATAGCAGGGTCGTGGGCTGCCGCTAGCTGTAATAGCGCATCACGCCGCCGTAACGGTGGACAAGGGGTAGCGCATACAACGCTTGAGACGTGCTGATGCTGCATGGGGATTCAACCAAAGGCCGGACTGCCGAAACAGTGAGAAAGCGTGCTAGGTTATTATCGCACAGCCTATAACCGTTATCCTGACGGTACGCGCCTTTCCACGCCAGCCTTTTCAGTGTTTAGTGGCGGTGGTTGTTTTAGAGGAGGCCCGGCCATGCGTATATTATTGATAGAAGACGACCCTAGTTTGGCCTCAGGTATTCGCTTGGCGCTAAAGCCCGAGCATTACACGGTGGATCATCTTAGCGATGGCGTCAGTGCGCTGGCGGCGTTAAAAGAAGGCGAACCCTTCGATGCGGTTATTCTCGATCTGGGTTTACCTCGCATGGATGGCATGCAAATGCTTGAAGCCGTTCGCCGCCAAGGTAATCGCGTGCCGGTGTTAGTCTTGACCGCCCGGGATGCCGTCGATGACCGCATTGCCGGGTTGGATGCCGGCGCCGACGACTATCTCACCAAGCCGTTTGAAGTCGCCGAGTTAAAAGCCCGCCTGCGCGCCCTGCTACGGCGAAGCAATGGCCAGGTTAACAGTGCACTGGAGTGCCGTGGTATTCGACTTGACCCATTGACCATGCGTGTCAGCTACCAAGGTCAAGCCGTGGCATTGTCGCGTCGGGAATTGACCCTCCTGCAAGAGTTTATGAGCCACCCAGGGCGGGTATTCACCCGCGATACGCTCACGCGCTTGGTGTACGGCTGGGATGAAGACGTGGAAAGTAACGCTATTGAGGTGCATGTTCATCATCTGCGCCGCAAATTTTTCCCTCATCTTATTCGTACTCTGCGTGGCATCGGTTATGTCATGGACAAAACCGACCAGGACGGGTGCTCATGACGTCTATTCGTCGACGCACGCTGGGCCTGGCGCTGCTGGTGTTTGGTTTGAGTATGCTGGTGATTGGGTTTATCAGCTACCGCTACGCCGCCTATGAAATCGAAGCACTACACGATGCCAGCCTGATCCAAAACGCGCGTTTATTGGAGAGCTTACTGCAGACCTCATTGCCCGACGCCTATCGCGACACGCTGCTCGACAGCCTGGAAAACGCCTTGGAACGTGCTGAAGTAGCTAATACGCGCTTGGCTAGGCATCCTTATGAAAGCAGGTTGACCTTCCAGGTGTGGGAAGAGGATCGTTTGCTGGCGCGTTCCAGCGGTGCTCCCGACGCGCCCTTGGCAGCGTATCCCACCGGTTTCACCAGCCAGCATATTGGCGACTACGATTGGCGTATGTATGTCATGGAAGTGGCGAACACCCACCAGCGAATCGTGGTCAGCGAACGTGAAGATGTGCGCGGAGCCATCATCAAGACGGTGGCGCTGCGCACGCTGATGCCCGACCTGGTCGGTCTCCCCCTGCTCACCGCGCTGCTATGGTGGTCGATTGGCTGGGGCTTGACCCCGCTGTTGCGCATGGCCGAGCAGATTCGTAATCGCGACCCGCATAACTTACAGCCGCTGACGCTTGGCCCCCTGCCCCATGAGTTGGCCACTATCGCCGGGGCGCTTAACCGGCTGTTAGAGCGAATCCGTATAATGCGCGTGCGCGAAAAGCGCTTTATCGCCGATGCCGCCCATGAGCTGCGCACCCCCTTGGCAGTGCTTGATTTACACGCGCAAAATGCCCTGACCGCCGATAATACCGAGGATCGCCAGGAAGCATTAGGCCATCTGCGCAGTGGCGTTGCCCGCTCGACACGCCTGGTTACCCAGCTACTGACGCTCGCTCGCTTGGACCCCGAAGAAGACGCACTGCCCGACTACCGCCGCACTCACTTACTCAACGAAGTACGTGAAAGTCTGGCTAAACTGTCGCCGTTGGCGGCAGAACGCGACCAACAGCTGGTACTAGACGCCGATGAGCACACGGCTTGGTCAATGCCGGAAGAACCCGGCACCATTGAAACCTTGATACAAAATTTGGTCGGCAACGCGATGCAGCACTCCCCCGAGCAAAGCGCGATCAGCATTACGCTGGCAGCGACGGCACAGGGGTTTGAGTTGATCGTCGATGACCAGGGCCCTGGCATACCGTTCGATGAACGTAAAAAAGTCGTTGAGCGCTTTCAACGCGCGGGCCCGAGCGCGGGCTCAGGGTTAGGCCTGTCTATCGTTGAGCGGCTTGTGATGCGCCATGGTGGCGCGTTGGAGCTTGACGATGCGCCCAACGGAGGCTTACGCGTGAAGGTGCGCCTGCCCTCAACGGTGTCATGATGATGGGTTCTTAAGGTTGCGATAAGAATTACCTGCAACTGTGGAGCTGTACGGTGAACCAGATACCCACGGTTCGCCTTTTTCTCCACATGGAGGTCCCTGATGAACCAAGTTGTATTTCCCCCAAAGCCTTTGATCCAATTAGGCTCAGCTCCCCTATTGACGCAACCTGCAGCGAAGCGGCTATCGCCGTCCAGCCCTGCGATGAGCGTTCTCACCGACTTCTCTCAGGTGACGCCTCAATCCATTGGTGCCGATACCCCCATCGACGAGGCACACCTGAAGATGCGCCACGGCGGGGTACGGCTGCTGTTCGTGATGGATAGCCAGGCACACTGTATTGGCGTCATTACCTCAAAAGAGGTGATTGGCTCGCGGCGAATTAACCTTGCCATGCAAAAACGTGACCTCAGTCGCGAAGAGGTCCGCGCTGAAATGATTATGACTCCGTGGCACAAGCTCAGTGCCATGCCTATTGCGCAGCTGAAGTCACTGACGATTGAAGACTTGGTACTATCGATGGAGACGCTTACCGATCAGCATCTATTAATTACCGAGCAAAATGCTCATCAGGCACTCAGCATTCGCGGGCTGATTTCCGCCAGCGATATACAAAATGCCGTGGGTGTAGAGATTAATCCGGTGCCTATGGCAAAGAGCTTTGCGGAAATTTGCCAGGTCATCACAGGCCACGACTTATAGTCGTTACGCTTTATTTACCTACACAGTAGAAATACCCCTCATTGATAACTCAGTGAGGGGTATTTCAGTTGGCTATACGGTGCTTAAAAATAGCGTTTAAAACATTCGCGAGCTGAAGCTCCCTCCCACGGGAGCTACCATCAGGCTGGCAGAGTTAATTCCACACTGAGTGACAAAGAGCCTTAAAACAGTGCCCCGTTAATCCATAGGTGCGCCGCAATACTGGCCGCGTAGCCCAATAAAATGGCTGGCATCCAGCGTAGGTGAACGGCAAAGGTATAGATACCGCGCGCCTGCCCCATCAGGGCAACACCCGCTGCTGAGCCCATTGAGAGCAAGCTGCCCCCCACACCGGCGGTTAGGGTAATCAATAGCCAGTTACCCTCGGACATATCCGGCGCCATGGACAGCACCGCAAACATCACCGGGATATTATCCACCACTGCCGAGATAAGCCCCAGCACCACGTTGGCCCACACCGGGTTCCAACTGCCGTAAAGCGTTTCAGAAAGCAGGCTAAGATAGCCCATAAAGCCCAGGCCACCCACGCACATAACGACCCCGTAGAAGAACAGCAGCGTGTCCCACTCGGAGCGCGCAATACGGCTGAAAATATCAAACGGTACCACGCTCCCCAGCTGCTCAAGCTTCTTCCAGTCGCCGCGGCGCGAATAGCGCTCCCGCTTGCGTTCAAGCGAGCGCGGCAGGCTACGACGCAGATAGTAGCCAAAGAATTGCAATAGACCTAAACCAAACATCATGCCCATGGCAGGCGGTAAATGCAGCACGGAGTGGCACAGTACCGAAATGGCCACAGTGATCAAAAACAGCACGATAATCCGTCGCGCCCCACGCTTGAGCCAGACGTTCTCTTTGAGCGAGGCGGGCTGACGATTGGCAATAAAGAAATTCATGATCACCGCAGGCACCATGAAATTAACCACCGCAGGAAGTAACAGCGCGAAGAAACCCTCAAACGGCACCTGGCCCGCCTGCCATACCATTAGCGTAGTGATATCGCCAAACGGACTAAAGGCACCGCCCGCGTTAGAGGCCACCACTACGTTGACGCAGCAAAGGCTGATGAATTTATTATCCCCCTCGGCTACTTTGAGCACCACGGCACACATCAGCATGGCAGTGGTCATATTATTGGCGATCGCCGAAATACCAAACGCCATCACCCCGGTAATCCAGAACAGGCTGCGGTAGCTAAAACCTTTACGCACGAGCCACGAGCGCAGTGCGTCAAACACGCGGCGCTCTTCCATGGCATTGATATAGGTCATCGCGACCAGCAAAAACAGCAGCAGCTCGGCGTATTCAAGCAGTGTTTCGCGGAAGGCGGTTTCCGCCTCTTCCGGCATTCCCGCTTGTACATAGACCCACGCAACGATCGCCCAGATAAGCCCTGCGGCGACCAGCACGGGCTTTGACTTACGCATATGCAGTAGCTCTTCACTCATCACCAACGCATAGGCGAGCACGAAGATCACGACAGAAGAGATACCGGCAATCGAGAGGGTAAGGTCAAGGGGCCCGGCGGCGGCATAGGCTAGAGAAGGAAAAATCAACAGCGCACAGGCGAGCAACAGCCAAGCGACTCGGCTAGCGTGAAGCCGAGTTGCGAGGACGTTTGGTGGTTTCATGGCGATATTATCCAATCAGGAGGGAGAAAGACCGTCACGATAATAAGCACCCTAACGACATGCTGCAACGCAACGGTTGATCATAAGATGCGACTTATTGCCGCATCTTGTAAAGCGTTTTATGAGTTAACTAATACTCGGGGGATTGCCGTATTAATCACTCTACCGTGACGCTTTTGGCCAGGTTACGCGGCTGGTCGACATCGGTACCTTTGAGGACAGCGACGTGGTAGCTGAGTAGCTGTAGCGGCAGGGTATACAGCAAGGGGGCCAGGGCTTCGTGAACGTGGGGCAGGGTTAGCACGCGAATGTCTTCCTGGGCGTTAATGCCCACGCTCTCATCGGCAAACACAAACAGTTGACCACCGCGAGCACGGACTTCCTGGAGGTTGGATTTCAGCTTTTCGAGTAAGTCATCGTTGGGAGCGACTGAAATCACCGGCATTTCACTGTCAACCAGCGCCAGCGGGCCATGTTTCAGCTCGCCCGCCGGGTAGGCCTCGGCGTGAATATACGAAATTTCTTTGAGCTTAAGCGCTCCTTCCAGAGCAATCGGATAGTGGGCGCCGCGACCCAAGAAAAGCGCATGATGTTTTTCCGCAAACGCCTGAGAAAGTATTTCTATCTGACGATCCAGCGCCAGCACCCGCTGACATACCTCGGGCAGCGTGCGTAGTGCAGCGATAATATCCGGGTATTCGGCCTGACCTTTTGCTTTACTCACGGAAAGCGTCAGCAGCATTAGCGCTACAAGCTGAGTAGTAAAGGCTTTAGTGGAGGCGACGCCAATTTCAGGACCCGCACGGGTCATTAGCGTGATGTCCGACTCCCGCACCAGCGAGCTGCCGGGCACATTGCAGATCGCCAGCGAGCCAATGTAGTCGAGGGTTTTAGCAAAGCGCAGCGCGGCCAGCGTGTCGGCCGTTTCCCCCGACTGGGAAAGGCTGACAAACAGCGTGCCTTCGGGCACCACCGGGTGGCGGTAGCGGTATTCAGAGGCGACCTCGACCTGCACCGGTACGCCGGCGTAGCGCTCTAGCCAGTAACGCGCTACCAGCCCGGCATGGTAGCTGGTGCCGCAGGCAATAATATGCACTTGGCGAGTGCGCTGGAAAAGCGCCTGGGCATCCGGACCAAAGCTTTCGACCAACACGCTATTAGCGCTCAGCCGCCCCTCTAATGCCGCCTCAATAACCTTCGGCTGCTCGAAAATCTCCTTAAGCATATAGTGGCGGTACTCGCCCTTACTGGCCGCGCCATCGCCGTGCTCAAAGGTATCAATAGCACGCTCAACGCCGTTGCCGTGGCGATCCACGATGCGAATGGCGCCCTGCTCGCGAAGCTCAACCAGGTCGCCCTCTTCAAGGTAAATAAAGCGATCCGTTACCGGCAGCAGCGCTAGCGGGTCAGAGGCTAAAAAGGCTTCATTAATACCCACACCGACCACCAGCGGGCTGCCCTGGCGGGCGCCAACCACCACACCGGGTTCGGCAGCACACATTACCCCCAACGCGTAGGCGCCGCCCAGGCCGTTAACGATTTGCTGCGTGGCTTCAAAAAGCGATAGCCCCTCGGCCTGCTTTTCTGCCACTAAGTGAGCGATCACCTCGGTGTCGGTTTGAGAATAAAATTCGTAACCACTGCCTTGCAGGTTGTCTTTAATCCGCTCGTAATTTTCGATAATGCCGTTATGCACCACGGCAACCTGATCGCTGCTGTGATGAGGGTGGGCGTTGGCTTCAGACGGTTTACCGTGAGTTGCCCAGCGAGTGTGGGCAACGCCCGAAAAACCCGGCAGCGCCGCTGCGTCTAGCCGTGCGGCAAGCGCCGCCACCTTTCCCAGCGCGCGGTGGCGGGTTAATACGCCGTCGCTGAACACCGTCATCCCAGCCGAATCGTAGCCGCGATACTCCAGGCGTTTCAGCCCTTCTAATAAAATGTCTTGGACGTTGCGCTGGGCAACGGCGGCCACGATGCCACACATAGTCAATCTCCTAAATGAGTAACCAAGCTATCAATCAGCCAAACGATATCGCGTTGACACCGTCATTTTAACCATGATGAGGGTCTTGCCGTTTGCTGGGACGCGGCCAATCACTCTTTTCAAACTGGCGGCTCCGTGACACCGCCAGGGCGTCGTCGGTAACGTCTTGCACAATGGTAGAACCAGCCCCTACGGTGGCCCCTTTGCCTATCGTGACCGGCGCTACCAGGGACGAATTAGAACCCACAAAAACATCATCACCAATCTCCGTATGGTGTTTGTTCGCCCCGTCGTAATTGCAGGTAATCGTGCCGGCGCCCACGTTCACATCGCGGCCTAACCGCGCATCCCCCACATAGCTTAAGTGGTTAATTTTGCTACCTTCACCCACATCGGCATTCTTGGTTTCAACAAAATTGCCTACCTTGGCTTTGACTGCCAGCCGCGTACCCGGGCGCAGCCGCGCAAAGGGACCAATCTGATTGAGGCCTGCTGCCACGGCGCCCTCTATCACGCTATGGCTGGCTACCACGCTTTCGGCGCCAATGGTGGTGTTTTTAATCACGCAGTAAGGGCCAATATGCACGCCCTCGCCTAGCTCAACCTCGCCTTCAAACACGCAGCCCACATCGATAAACACATCGTGGCCGCAGGTTAAGCGCCCGCGCACATCCAGCCGCGCTGGGTCAGCCAGGGCAACCCCCTGCGCCATCAGCTTATCGGCCAACTGGTGCTGATAAGCGCGTTCCAGGCGAGCCATTTGCGCGCGGTTGTTAACGCCCTCCACCTCAACGGCGCTGGTCGGTTGGGCAGTGCGCACCGTTGTGCCTTCAGCGGCGGCCATGGCAATCACATCGGTCAGGTAGTACTCACCTTGGGCATTGTCTGAGGAGAGCTGGGGCAACCAGCGCTTTAGCTGGGCGCTGGTCATGGCCATAATGCCGGTATTGCATTCGGTAATCGCCAGCTGGGCGCTGCTGGCATCTTTTTGCTCAACAATGGCCACCGCGTCGCCGGCGTCGTTGCGGACAATCCGACCGTAGCCAGTGGGATCCTCCAGGGTCACCGTTAGCAGCCCCATATGCTGCTCATCCACGTGGGCCAGCAGCGTACTCAGGGAGTCACGCTGCAACAAGGGTACATCCGCATAGAGAATCAATACGTTGCCGTTACCCAGTTGCTCAAGCGCTTGAGCTACCGCGTGCCCGGTACCCTTCTGCTCAGCCTGCACGGCAAACTGCACGGCCTCGTCGACCAGCGCGGCGCGCAGTTGCTCGGCGCCATGGCCAATCACCACGTGCGTGCGATCGGGCTGCAGCCCCGAGGCGGTATCCAACACATGCTGCACCATCGGCTTTCCGGCCAAGGTATGCAGCACCTTGGGGGTTTGCGAACGCATGCGCGAGCCTTTACCCGCGGCGAGAATGACAATATCCAGTTCCTGCATGTTATTCACCTGTTACCGATTGATCAGCGGGCACTGGACGGGCAGCGGCTGGGTTTGTCGCCGCCGGAGCAGATAGTCGTTCAATGCCCAACTCATTAACCAAGGGTTCACCAAAATAATTCACAAATTCAGGGCTACCGACACTCCGCCATTCGCCACCTTCGCGAACTAGCATCAATACATTCAGGTTATTTTCAATGGCCATCTGCATCGCGTCTTGTTCGCCCACCACTAATAGCGCGGTCGCCCAGGCGTCCGCCCAGGCATTGGAAGGATGAAACACCGACACCGACGCAAGCTGGTGTGTCACCGGCCGCCCCGTGCGTGGGTCAAGGGTATGCGAGAAGCGCTCACCGTCGACGTCAAAATAGTGGCGGTAGTCGCCTGAGGTGGCCACCGAGATACTCTCCAGCGGAAGAACATGCTGGGCACGCTGTCGGCCGTCTTCGGGTACCTCAATGCCAATCCGCCATGGCGTCTGCTCATCTTCATTGCGCAGGCCTTGGGCGGTCAGGTCACCGCCTAAATTGACCAAGTAGTGCGCCATGCCCTGCTGATCCAAATAGTCGGCTACCCGGTCGGTGGCATGGCCTTTGGCAATGCCGGAAAGGTCGACAAACACATCGCGGGTACGCCGCGCCTGCATGTTTTGGGTGTCGACTTCTAACGCATCAGTGCCTACCTGGGCAAGCTGCTCAGACAGCGCGTCGTCGGAAGGAACGGTTTCAGGCCGCGCACCGGGGCCGAAGCTCCATAAATTGACCAGGTCGCCCACGGTAATATCAAAAGCGCCGTGGCTGGCTTCTGCCACCGACTGGCTAATCGCCAGCACGTCGATAAGCTCGTTGGACAGCGGCTGCCACTCATTTAACGGCGCTTCATTGAAGGCGATCAACTCCGAGTCATCCCGGTAGGTCGACATCGCCTGATCAACGCTTTCCAGCTCTGCTTTGAACCCCTCTTCCAATTCAAGCGACTCACCTTGAGTCAGCGGGTCCATAATGGTCACCTGATAAAAGGTGCCAAAAATATTGCCCTCAAAGCGGACGGGCGCCTCCAATGGTCGGTCGTTTTCTGAACAGCCCACTAACACCAGCGCTATAACCACCAGCCCGCTTATCCACCTACTCGTGCACCCCACCGCCTTTTGCATAGTTACGTTGTCCTAAAAAAGCCCTTAAAAATGAAAGAACCACAGCAGCCAGGCGCCGAATAGCACGCGATAAATAACAAAGGGCTGCATACCCAGTTTTTTAATGACCACTAAGAAGTAGTGAATACATACATACGCGCTGAAGCCTGACAGCAGCGTTCCTGCCAGCATCGCTAGCCAGTCGATCGACTGCGGCACCTGCAACAACTTCACCGCTTCTAAGCCACCGGCCAGGACAATCACCGGAATCGAAAGTAAAAATGAAAAACGTGCAGCCCCTTCACGGCTCATGCCTATCAGCAGCGCCGCTGTCATAGTGATTCCTGAGCGCGAGGTGCCTGGAATGAGTGCCAGCGCCTGAGCACCACCAATAATTAGCACATCTTTTAAGCGCAATTGGTATTCGCTACGCGTGCCCCGCATACGCCAGTCTGCATACCCTAACAGTAGACCGAAGCCAATCAGGCTGATGCCGATAATCAAGGTAGAACGCATCTGATCGGCAATTATATTCTGGATTAAAAACCCGATCAGGCACACAGGAATGGTCGCCAAGACAACCCAGAACCCTAGTCGTGCATCCTTATCGACACCTTTACCTCTAATTGCAGCAAGGCTACTGGTCATCATTTGCCATATTTCCTGTCGGAAATAGATCACCACAGCAGACAAACTACCTAAATGCAGAGCAACATCGAATGCCAGTCCTTGATCTTCCCAGGCAGTTAACACTGGCACCAAAATCAGGTGGGCAGAACTTGAAATGGGCAAAAATTCAGTTAACCCCTGAACAACCGCTAACACCACCACCTGGAGCCAATCCATAGGTAATCCCGTATGTAAGGTTAATGTATTCGTTTGTAATGGCGCTTAAGGATACACATCCACTCATTTTTTGTCCGCCCTTCGCTGCATTAACGCTAATAAAGCAGTGTTTTACGCCACGATCGCAAGCCGAGACTATAGGCGAGCCAGTGGAGTGCGCTACAATGACCCCCTAATGAAAGCGTGCGTCCTTGCAAGGTACCCATGACTCAGACCATCGAAACCCCAGTGGTTCAAGATCAGGCGCGACTTAGCCAAGAGGCTAAGCGTGTCACCTACGTTGGCGCTTGGCTGGATGGATTGCTGAGCATCGTCAAAGTGACCATCGGGTTTATGGTCGGCTCTGCGGCGCTAATCGCCGACGGCATTCACTCCCTGTCTGATTTAATCACCGATGGCTTCGTGCTGACGGCCATTCATTACGGACGCCAAGAGCCCGACAAAGACCATCACTATGGTCATGGACGCATCGAAACCCTCACCACGCTGCTGCTGGGAAGCATACTGATCTTCGTCGCAGGCGGTATTGCCTGGTCGAGCCTGGACCGCTTGTTTAGCGGCACTGAGGTCAATGCACCGGGGCTGCTGGCAATTGTCATTACCGTCATCGCGCTGTTTAGCAAAGAGTGGATATTCCGCTACACCATGCGCGTTGCCAAGCGAGTTAAGTCTAAATTACTCGAAGCCAACGCCTGGCATTCACGCAGCGATGCGCTCTCCACTGCCGTGGTGCTGGTGGCGTTGGTGGGCGCTCAGTTTGGTTTAGGCTGGCTGGATGCCGTGGCCGCCATTATCGTGGGCTTGTTGGTCGGCAAGGTAGGTTTGGATTTGCTTTGGGAGTCTGCTCGCGAGCTGGTCGATACCGCACTGCCGGAAGATGTACAGGATCAGATGCACGATGTGGCCTGCAGCGTACCGGGTGTGGACAGCGTGCACGATCTGCGTACGCGCCAGTCGGCGGGCTGGGTCATGGTCGACCTACACGTGGTCGTAGGGCCGAAAATAACCGTCTCGGAAGCCCACGAAATTGGCAATGAAGTCAGCCGCCGCCTGCGCCACGAATTCCCTGCGCTCACCGACGTTATCTTCCACGTGGACCCCGAAGATGACGCCGGTGCGGGCGATCCCAGCCGTTTCCCTGGCTTGCCGCTGCGCCCAGAAGTGGAAGCAGCCCTGGATGCCCGCTGGTACAAACACCCGGTGTGGCGCACGCTGAACGAGCTTCAGCTGCACTACTTGGACGATAAGGTCTCGGTATCACTGATCATTGACGACGCAGTACATCAGCCGCCCCAGTGCCTGGCCAGCCAGCTAAAAGCGCTGGCTAGCGATATCGAGTGGCTCGGACATGTCGAAGTGCTGTTTATTACCCGCGCCGCCAGTAGCTCAATGCGCTAGCGCTTCAATTAGTTGCTTGTTCACTTGAGCGCCACACGGCTGTTCAGGACAGCAGCAGCGTGGCGATACTGAAGTAGATCAACACCCCTGAGGCGTCGATGAGCGTTGTCACCAGCGGTGCCGAGGCTGTCGCAGGGTCAACTTTGAAACGTTCCAGCACAAACGGCAGGCACATCCCCAGCAGGCTACCAAACAGCACGATGGTGACCATGCTCAAAGCAACCACCATCGCCAGCGCCTCGCCGCCGCGCATAATCCCGATAGGCGTCACAGCAATGGCCATGGTGATGCCCAGCGAGCCCGCCACGAGCAGCTCTCGGCCAAGCAGTTTTCCCCAGTCTTTGCCCCCCACGTCACCGGTCGCCATACCGCGCACCATCAGCGTGGCAGCCTGAGCCCCGGCGTTACCGCCGCTGCCGATCAGCAGTGGTAAGAAGAACACCAGCGCTACCTGGGCGGCGATGGTTTCTTCAAAGTAGGCAATCCCGGCGCCTGAAAACAGGTTGGCAAATACCAGCAGTACCAGCCAAAACACCCGCTTGCGATAAAGGCTCCACAGCCTTACACGGCTAACGCCATCTTCTAGCTGGCCGATTGACATCCCTTTGTGGAAATCCTCGGTGGCCTCAGATTCAGCCACGTCCATGGCGTCATCGTGGGTCACAATCCCCACCATACGGTCATCCGCATCAATCACTGGCACCGCCAGCAGGTCGTAACGCGCAACAATACGGGCGACCTCTTCCTGGGCGTTATCGACCCGCGTGCTAATCACATCTTTGATCATGATGTCATCAACAATGGCCCCGGGGCGCGCCACCATCAGTTGACGCAACGACATGGTGCCGATCAATTGCCCATCGTTATCCAAGATATACAGCTGGTAAACCGTTTCCGCATCGGGCGCGGTTTGGCGTACCCGCATCATCGCTTGTGACACCGTCATGCCACTGGCTATGGCTACATAGTCAGAGGTCATAATGGCGCCTGCGGTCCCCTCTTCGTAGCTGGCAAGCCGCTTGAGGTCTTCGCGCTCGCGGTGAGCCATACGCCGTAGCAGCGCTTCGCGGCGATCTTCACTGAGTAGATTAAACAGGTCAGCGCGCTCGTCCGAGCCCATTTCTTCCAGCAGCTTGAGCACTTGGCTGTCATCCAGCTTCCCGACCACCTCAAGCTGACTTTCACCGGGCAAATAGCCCAGCACGTTAGCGGCCCGCTCGGCAGAGAGGATATCCAGCAGCGAGAGCGCCGAAGGCAGCTCTTCGTCGTCTTCGATCATCTCTTCGAGCACTTCACCGATATCCGCTGAGCGGGTTTCGGCTAAACGTAAAGACAGCAGCGTTCTACTCGGTGTTACCTTGCCCAGTTCGTCGAGCAGTTCAGCTTTTAATTGCTGTAAGTGTTCATCCTTTAGCGCCATGGCTCCCCCTTCACGCTGGCAAGCGTTGTGCTGCCAACTTAAACCATCCTATTACCAGACAAAAAAAACGCCCCTTAAACCCTGATGCGGGTTTAAGGGGCGTCGGACACACGCCAATCGTGTGAGTATTAGCCTTTACCCGCCTTCTTGCGCAGCTGCTGAATCGTTCGCAGCTGGGCAACGGCTTCGGCAAGTTCTGAAGCAGCGCGGGAATAGTCCAGCTCTGCCGACTTATCGTTAAAGGCTTGCAGCGCCTGCTCACGCGCTTCTTCGGCCGCGGCCTCATTGAGGTCGCTGGCACGCGACGCCGCGTCGGCCAGAATCGTCACCACGTTCGGCTGAACTTCCATGAAGCCACCCGAGACAAAGAAGTTTTCTTCCTTGCCGTCATCAAAAATCACGCGGACCGGACCCGGCTGAAGCTCGGTCAGCAACGGGGCGTGACCCGGCAAAATGCCCAGGTCACCCATCATTCCGGAAGCAATCACCTGCTCAACGGTACCTGAGAAGATAGATGCTTCAGCGCTGACGATATTGCAAGTGAAGCTATTCGCCATAGCGAATCCCCCTAATGGACGGGATTACTTCTTCATCTGGTTGGCTTTCTCGACGGCTTCGTCGATGGAGCCGACCATGTAGAAGGCCTGTTCCGGCATATCGTCGTATTCGCCGGCAAGAATGCCCTGGAAGCCACTGATGGTGTCTTTCAGTGAGACATACTTACCGGGAGAACCGGTGAATACCTCAGCCACGAAGAACGGCTGCGACAAGAAGCGCTGGATTTTACGCGCTCGGTAAACGGACAGCTTGTCTTCATCGGACAGCTCGTCCATACCCAGAATGGCGATAATATCCTTGAGCTCTTTGTAGCGCTGAAGCACGTTCTGCACACCGCGCGCGGTGTTGTAGTGCTCTTCACCGACGACCAGCGGATCCAGCTGACGCGAGGTGGAGTCCAGCGGGTCAATCGCCGGGTAGATACCCAGTTCGGCGATAGAACGCGCCAACACCACGGTGGCATCCAGGTGCGAGAAGGTGGTCGCCGGCGACGGGTCGGTCAAGTCATCCGCGGGCACGTATACGGCCTGTACGGAGGTGATCGAGCCGGTTTTGGTCGAGGTGATACGCTCCTGCAGAACGCCCATCTCTTCGGCTAACGTCGGCTGATAACCTACCGCTGACGGCATACGACCCAACAGGGCGGACACTTCGGTACCGGCCAGGGTGTAGCGGTAGATGTTATCGACGAACAGCAGCACGTCGCGGCCTTCATCACGGAATTTCTCCGCGATAGTCAGGCCGGTCAGTGCAACGCGCAGACGGTTACCCGGCGGCTCGTTCATCTGGCCGTAAACCAGCGATACCTTATCGATAACGTTGGATTCGGTCATTTCATGATAGAAATCGTTACCCTCACGGGTACGCTCACCGACACCCGCAAACACGGAGTAGCCGCTGTGCTCGGTGGCGATGTTGCGGATAAGCTCCATCATATTGACGGTTTTACCCACACCCGCACCGCCGAACAGACCCACCTTACCGCCCTTGGCAAACGGGCAAACCAGGTCGATCACCTTGATACCGGTTTCCAGCAGCTCTTCCGATGCTGCCTGGTCGGCATAGCCCGGTGCTTTACGGTGAATCGGCATGCGTTCGTCTTCGCCGATGTCGCCCGCTTCATCGATGGGCTCACCGAGTACGTTCATGATACGGCCCAGCGTGGCTTTACCCACGGGTACCGAAATCGCAGCACCTGTGCTGGTTACGTCCATGCTACGCTTCAAGCCCTCGGTGGAGCCCATAGCGATGGTGCGCACCACACCGTCGCCCAGCTGTTGCTGGACTTCGAGGATGGTCTCTACATCAGAGACTTTTAGCGCGTCGTAGACCTTGGGCACAGAGTCCCGCGGAAACTCTACGTCAATCACCGCGCCGATGATTTGTACGATACGTCCGCTCATCTTGGTTCCTCTCTAAAACCTGCAAATGAAACCTGTCAGCCGAGAGTCCGATGTTTACCGGGCTCTCTAGGCGTTATACGGCAGCAGCGCCGCCGACGATCTCAGAAATTTCCTGGGTGATGGCGGCCTGGCGGGCCTTGTTATACACCATCTCCAGATCGTCGATCAGGCCGCCTGCGTTGTCAGTGGCACTTTTCATAGCGATCATTCGGGCGGCTTGTTCGCAAGCGCCGTTTTCCACTACCGCCTGATACACCTGCGATTCGATGAAGCGAACCAACAGGCTATCAAGCAACGCCTTGGCATCCGGTTCATACAGGTAGTCCCAACTTCCGGGACGGGCGTTTTCGTCGTCTTGCTCGGCGTCGGCGCCCATATCAGGCGACAGCGGAAGAAGCTGACGAACGACTGGCTTTTGCGTCATGGTATTCACAAACTCATTGTGCACCACGTAAAGCCGATCGAGACGTCCTTCATCGTACGCGTCGAGCATGACCTTAATACTGCCGATCAAGCCATCAACGGTGGGCTTTTCGCCTAACCCACTTTTCGCCGCTACCAAGTTGCCACCGTAGTTGCGGAAAAAGGTACTGGCCTTGGCGCCAAGCGCGCAAAAATCTTGCTCTGCGCCCTGCTTTTTCCACTCGCTGGCCTCTTTGAGTAAGGCTTTAAACAGGTTGTGATTCAAACCACCGCACAGACCGCGGTCGGTGGAGACCACGATGTAACCAACGCGCTTCACCTCGCTACGCTCGACCATATAGTCGTGCTTATACTCGGGGTTGGCGTCGGCGATGTGGCCCACCACATTGCGGATCTGGCGAGCGTAAGGCTGACTCGCTCTCATCAGATCTTGCGCTTTACGCATTTTCGACGCAGCGACCATTTCCATGGCGCTGGTGATTTTCTGCGTATTTTTAATGCTCCCGATCTGGGTGCGTATCTCTTTTGCAGCTGCCATTGCGATCTACCCTTCGTTCGTGGCTCTCAGAAAGCATGCAAACCCGCCCATCACAGGCGGGCTAGCGATTACCAGCTCTGAGTCGCCTTGAACTGCTCGAGACCCGACTTCAAGCTGTCCTGGATCTCACCGTTGTAGTCGCCGCTCTGGTTGATCTTGTCGAGCAGATCAGCGTGTTCTGACTTCATGTAGTCGTGCAGCGCACGCTCGAAGTCCAACACTTTGTTGACATCGACATCATCCAGGAAGCCTTCGTTGGCGGCATACAGCGAGAGCGCCATCTCGGCTATCGACATCGGCGAGTACTGGTTCTGTTTCATTAGCTCGGTGACACGCTGCCCATGCTCTAGCTGCTTGCGCGTGGCTTCATCCAGATCAGAGGCAAACTGCGAGAACGCCGCCAGTTCACGGTACTGAGCCAGGGCCAGACGTACGCTACCACCCAGCTTTTTGATGATTTTGGTCTGCGCCGAACCACCCACACGGGAAACCGATAGACCGGCGTTAATCGCCGGGCGAATACCCGAGTTAAACAGGTTGGTTTCCAGGAAGATCTGACCGTCGGTGATCGAGATCACGTTGGTCGGAACGAACGCGGAAACGTCGCCACCCTGGGTTTCGATGATCGGCAGCGCGGTCAGGGAACCGGTTTTGCCTTTCACTTCGCCGTTGGTGAACTTTTCAACGTAGTCGACGTTAACCCTTGCCGCACGCTCAAGTAGACGCGAGTGGAGGTAGAAGACGTCACCGGGGTAGGCTTCACGGCCCGGCGGACGACGCAGCAGCAGCGATACCTGACGGTAGGCAACGGCCTGCTTGGAAAGATCGTCATAGACAATCAACGCGTCTTCGCCACGGTCGCGGAAGTATTCGCCCATGGTGCAGCCGGAATAAGCAGCCAGGAACTGCATCGGCGCCGGGTCGGCGGCGCCAGCGGCGACGACGATAGTGTGCTCCATGGCGCCATGCTCTTCGAGCTTGCGCACCACGTTGGCAATGGTCGATTGCTTCTGACCAATCGCCACGTAGACACAGGTCACGCCTTTGCCTTTCTGGTTGATGATCGCATCAATGGCAATCGCGGACTTACCAATCTGACGGTCACCGATGATCAGCTCACGCTGACCACGGCCGATCGGCACCATGGCGTCGATCGATTTCAGACCAGTTTGAATCGGCTCATCAACGGATTGGCGGGTGATAACGCCCGGCGCTACTTTCTCGACAGCATCCGTCATTTTGGCGTTAATATCGCCCTTGCCGTCGATAGGGTTACCCAGCGCGTCGACAACACGACCAATCAGCTCAGGGCCTACCGGTACTTCAAGAATGCGACCGGTACACTTGGCGGTCATGCCTTCTTCAAGCAGCAGGTAGTCGCCCAGCACGACGGCACCCACGGAGTCGCGCTCCAGGTTGAGCACCATGCCAAAAACGCTGTTGGGGAATTCAATCATTTCACCAAACATCGCGTCTTCGAGGCCGTGAATTTTCACGATACCGTCGGAAACAGTGACGATGGTGCCCTGATTACGGGCTTCGGATGCGACGTCAAGCTTTTCAATTCGCTGCTTGATGATGTCGCTGATCTCGGAAGGATTCAGTTGCTGCATGCCATGTCCCTCAGACTCAAGCGGTTAGCGCTTCGGAAAGGCGGTTCAATCGACCACGTACCGACCCGTCAATGACGGTGTCGCCAGCACGTAGGATGACGCCACCAATAAGCGACTTGTCCACCTGAGTAGTAATGGAGATTTCGCGATTCAGACGTTTCTTGAGCGCCTTTGCGAGCTTGGTCTTCTGCTTACTGTCTAGTTTGTAAGCGGAGGTGACATTCACTTCAACACGCTGCTCGTGCTCGGCACGTAGGTGCTCGTACTGCACAGCGATTGAGGCCAATGACATCAGCCGACCTTGGTCTGCCAGAACGTTTAAAAAACGCTGCAAAGCGTCGTCCTGCTCGCCTGGCGTCATATCGGCAAGCAGGGACACTTTCTTGGCGTTTTCAAGTTTTGGACTGCTCAGCAAACGACGAACATCGCTGTCAACGACCGCAAAGCTTAAAAAGCTCAGCGCCTGTGACCAGCTATCAAGCGCATCATTATCACGCGCGTATTCAAACGCCGCCTTAGCGTAAGGACGAGCGACGGTCAGTAATTCCGCCATGGTTCACCTCCTTACAGTTCAGCGGCAAGCTCATCGAGTAACTTGCGATGGGCTTGTTCGTCGACCGACGCCTCAAGAACACGCTCGGCACCCAAAACAGCCAGGGAAGAGACCTGGGCACGAAGCTCGTCTTTGGCACGATTGACTTCTTGCTCGATCTCGGAACGTGCGCTGGCGACTAGCCGTTCGCCTTCGGCGCGGGCTTGCTCGCGGGCTTCTTCAATCATCTGGGCAGAGCGTTTGTTGGCTTGCTCAAGAATTTGTGAAGCTTGCTCCTTGCTTTCACGCAGCGTTTGGTCTGCCCGCTCTTGAGCAAGCTCAAGGTCGCGGGTAGCGCGGCTGGCTGCGTCCAAGCCATCAGCAATTTTCTTTTGACGCTCATGAAGCGCGTTGCTGATCGGAGGCCACACATACTTTGTGCAAAACCAGACAAAGATCGCGAAGGCGATCGTCTGCCCGATTAGCGTCATGTTGATATTCACAGGAACGTACCTCTGACAAGTTCGTGGCGACCGGAGTGAAACAAAACCGAGCGGAAAGCCGCCCGGTTAAGCAGTCATTAACCGGCAACAACGAAAATCAGGTACATCGCAATACCAACACCGATCATCGGTACGGCGTCCAACAGGCCGGCCATGATAAAGGTCTTGGTTTGCAGTTGGTCACCCAATTCCGGCTGACGCGCGGTGGACTCAAGCAGTTTGCCGCCCAACAGAGCAAAGCCAATGCCGGTAGCCAATGCGCCCAGACCAATGATGATGGCAGCTGAAAGATAAACCATTTCCATGATGAAGCTCCTGAGTTTAAGTTTTGGTTAAGGGTTGAGGGTTAATGAAAACGTTATTGCTAGGTTAATGGTGTTCGTGCGCAGCGCTCAGATAGACAACCGACAGCGTTGTAAAAATGAAGGCCTGCAGGGTGACCACCAAGATGTGGAAGATGGCCCATGGCACATCCAAGATCCAAATAGCCCAGAACGGTAGCAGCGAGATCAAAATGAAGATCACTTCACCCGCGAACATGTTACCGAACAGACGTAAGCCAAGGCCCAGTGGCTTCACCAGTAAGCCAACAATTTCGAGTATCAGATTGAAAGGGATTAGCGCCCAATGATTGAACGGTGTCAACGAGATTTCTTTGGCAAAACCGCCGGCGCCTTTCACCTTGATGCTGTAATAAATAATCAGACAGAACACACCTAACGCCATACCCATGGTCGCATTGGGGTCAGTCGTGGGGACAATTTTCATATAGTCGACGCCAAGCTTGGCGAACAGCTCAGGAAAATAATCCACTGGAATGATCTTCAGCGAGTTCATCAGCAAAATCCACACAAACAGTGTCAACGCCAATGGTGCAATCATTGCGTTTTTGCCGTGGAACGTCGCTCGAGTAAGGTTCTCGACAAATTCGACCACCATCTCTACCGCGTTTTGTAGCCCGCCGGGGACGCCCGTGGTGGCTATTTTACCGGCTTTACGGAACACCCAAATAAACAGCAGCCCCATGGCAATCGACCAGCCCATGGTGTCTAAGTGAATCGCCCAGAAACCCATTTCGCGGGCTTCTTCAGCAGAGTGCGCCAGTGACCAGCCATTTTCCGGATGGTTGCCAAAGGTCAAATTCTGCAAGTGGTGCTGGATATAGTAAGTCGATGAGACTTCGTTTCCTGCGGCCATGGAGATGTCACCTCAATCAGTTGTGCGATTTCTAGGCATTAACCAAGGCGTCAGCCAATGCGTTAGAACAACCGCGACATAAGCATAAAAAAATAAAGCGGGGTTTGAGGGAGGCACTACCACAAACACTGCAACAAACAGTGCCACCGTCAAACCAAACTTGCCTGCTTCAGCGCGAAATAAGTGCATCGCGCCTTGGTGGCCGCGTTTAGCGCGAAAAACGCCCATTCGCTGGATAAAAAAAGCCTGAGGCAGCAATGCCACTAAGGCACCCAGCAACACGGACAGTACGCCCGACATTTGCGCCCCTACATAGCCGATTACCATCCCTATTAACGCAATGGCTAACTGGGCGATGGTCAGCCGAACGATATAGGCTCTGCGTCGCTGGGTTTCGTATCGCTGCATCGCTATTGGGCAACTACCCAGCCTCACTGATGAAAACCAATTACGCCACGCTAGTATTCGACAAACTCGGGCAACCAGCACAAATATTGCGCGATTCAAATCTTGCGCGATTATAGGGAAGCGGTATCAGACCTTCAACCGGAGTCGCTTCGATTTTGCCCACTTAAGGAGCGATTTGCGACCAAAGAGGGAAAACCTGCGCTCTTCTTACGCGATAATGCATAGCCTGCTATTTAATGTGGCTTAAAATGCCGTCAAGTTCTTCAAGGCTTGTATAACGTATGGTTAGCTTGCCCTTACCTTTTTGACCGTGATCGATGGAGACCGGTGCGCCGAGCAATTCGCCAAGATGGGTTTCCAGTTTGGCTACATCGGCGACTTTCGCTTGTCGGCTAGGCGGTTTGGTTGGCGCTTGGCCGGTTTGTACCTTTTTGACCAGCGCTTCGGTAGCGCGCACGGTCATATCGTTATTGACCACTTCATGCGCTACCTGACGTTGCTGGGCGCTGTTGAGCGTTAACAACGCCCGCGCGTGGCCCATATCCAGATCACCGCGTTCAAGCAGGGTTTGCACTTCGGGGTCGAGCGCCAGCAGGCGCAGCAAATTAGCTACCTGGGTACGCGATTTGCCCACCGCATCGGCAATCTGCTGCTGAGTCAATGCAAATTCGTCACCCAGGCGTTTAAGCGCCATGGCTTCTTCAATCGCATTGAGGTTTTCACGCTGAATATTTTCGATCAGCGCCAGCGCTAACGCCACTTCATCGCTGACTTCGCGGATGACGGCAGGAATGACGTCTAATTCCGCTAGCTGGGCGGCACGCCAGCGGCGTTCACCGGCAATGATTTCGTAACGATCCACGCCGATCGGGCGCACCACGATAGGCTGCATCACGCCCTGGGCACGAATGGAGTCCGCCAGCTCTTCTAGCGCTTCGGGCTGAATATCACGGCGCGGCTGGTATTTACCGCGGGTCAGTTGGCCTAACGGCACACGTTCAAGGCGATCTTCAACGGCTTCGCCGGAAGCGTCGCCGGGCATTGCGGGCTCTAAAGGCGCGTCGCTACCGGCAGGTTCTAAGCTGTCACGGCGACGGGCACCGGCACCAATCAGGGCATCCAGGCCACGTCCCAGCGCAGGTTTACGCGTCATTCGCTTTCCCTCATTGTTGACAGCGTTACAGTGAAAGACGACGAATCATCTCTTTTGCCAGCACACGATAGGCCTGGCTGCCTCGTGAGAAGCGCGCGTATTGCGTCACGGGTAACCCATGACTCGGCGCTTCGGCGACTTTAACGTTGCGTGGAATCGTGGTTTTTAACAAGATTTCACCGAAGTAGTCGCGCAACTGTTTGTCGATTTCCCGCGTTAAGCTGGTGCGCTTGTCGTACATGGTGCGCAAAATACCCGCAATGGCGAGGTCAGGGTTCACGTTTTGCTTAATCTGCTCGACGGTATCAAGCAGTGCCGATAACCCCTCTAGCGCGTAAAACTCGCACTGCAACGGGATTAACACGCTGTCGGACGCCGCCAGAGCGTTGACGGTGAGCATATTCAACGACGGTGGGCAGTCAATTAACACCACGTCATACTCATTGGCCACCGACGCAAGCGCGGTGGTTAAGCAGCTCTCGCTTTTGTCGCGGTCTAAAAGCTCAACTTCGGCGGCAGTAAGATCACCGTTACCGGGCAACACGTCGTACTTTACCGCCAGCTTTTTGACAATGGCCTCAGCGGCCGTTGCTTCGCCCAGCAACACATCCAGCACACTTTTACCGAGCGCATATTTGTCGATGCCGCTGCCCATACTGGCATGGCCTTGGGGGTCAAGATCGACTAACAGCACGCGACGGTCGAGCGTTGCGAGACTGGCCGCCAGGTTAACGGCCGAGGTGGTTTTGCCCACGCCGCCTTTTTGGTTGGTCAGGGCAATGATCTGGCTCACTTACTCAACTCCTTCCTGGGGTCAGAATCAACGTTCAACATTCAGCTTTCAACATTCAGAACCAACAGTTGCCGCTGAGCAGTTTCAAAGGGAACTGCCAGCAGATGACGCGCGTGTAATTGAATACCCGGGGGTAGATCGTGCAGTTCGTCGTCCGCTCCCGGTCCCTTCATGGCAAGCCATTGGCCGTTGTCGGCGGGTAGTTTACGGGTAAGCGTGACAAAATCCACCAGGCTGGCAAACGCCCGGGAAATTAGCTGATCAAAACCGGCCGCTGCAAACTGTTCCACCCGTGCCTGAACGGGGGTCACGTTTTCAAGCCCTAGCTCCATTACAGCCTGGCGCTGGAAGCGTACTTTTTTGCCGTTGCTGTCTAGCAGCGTCACCGCAAGCTCAGGCGCCAAGATAGCCAATACCAGCCCGGGCAGCCCAGGCCCCGCACCAACGTCGAGTAAGCGAGGCCCTGATACAAAAGGCATGACGGCGGCGCTATCCAGCACATGGCGCGACACCATTGTGTCAATATCGCGTACCGCCGTGAGGTTATAAGCTCGGTTCCACTTGTGCAACAGTGCTAGTAAGCCTAGCAGCTGTTCGCGCTGATGCCCGTTGACGCTTAAGGCTAATTGGCTAAGTCCTTGATCCAGACGTGGCGCAACGCTCGCAGGTAAACTTTTTATCAGCGCGGTAAGCGAGCTCATCCGTTAACGACCTCAGCCGTTGCCACCAAGCGACGCTTTTTGAGATGCACCAGCAAAATCGAAACCGCCGCTGGCGTGACACCTGAAATACGCGCCGCATGAGCGAGGGTTTCCGGCCGCGCTTCAGCCAGTTTTTGGCGAATTTCGTGGGACAAGCCTTCCACTTTCAAATAGTCCAACTCTGCCGGCAAGGGCGTCGCTTCATGGCGTTTGAGTTTGTCGATCTCATCCTGCTGACGTTCAATATAGCCTTGATACTTAGCTTGAATTTGCACTTGCTCAGCGACATTTTCATCGCTGACTCGGCTGCCTTCAATGCCCGGCAAATTGGCCAAATCGCGGTAACTCAGTTCAGGGCGTTTGAGCAGATCGCTCAGACGATACTCACGGGTGAGCGGCGCACCGGTTTTTTCAGCCACTTTTTCGGCGGCTGGGGTCCCCGGTTGAATCCATAGCGTGCTTAGCCGCGCGTTTTCTTGCTCGATGGCTTCGCGTTTTTGACTAAACGCTGCCCAGCGATGGTCGTCGACAAGACCCAGCTCGCGACCCGCAGCGGTCAAGCGTAGATCGGCATTGTCTTCGCGTAGCAGCAAACGATACTCCGCACGGGAAGTAAACATGCGGTAGGGCTCTTTGGTGCCCATGGTAATCAGGTCGTCGACCAATACACCCAGATAGGCTTCATCACGGCGTGGGTACCAGGCTTCCAGCTCTTGAGCACGACGGGCCGCGTTCAAGCCGGCTAGCAGGCCCTGGGCGCCGGCTTCTTCGTAGCCGGTCGTCCCGTTGATTTGGCCAGCAAAAAACAAGTTGTGGATAAATTTGGTTTCCAGCGAGTGTTTTAGGTCGCGCGGATCAAAAAAGTCGTACTCGATGGCATAGCCAGGCCGGGTGATATGGGCGTTTTCCAAGCCCTTGATGGTGCGCACCAGCTGAATTTGCACGTCAAACGGCAGCGAGGTCGAGATCCCGTTGGGATACAGCTCGTGCGTATTTAAGCCTTCGGGTTCAATAAACACCTGATGGCTGGATTTATCGGCAAAGCGATGAACTTTGTCTTCGATTGACGGGCAATAGCGCGGCCCAACCCCTTCGATCACGCCCGAATACATCGGTGAGCGATCAAGGTTTGCCAGAATCAGATCGTGGGTCTGCTGATTGGTATGCGCTATGTGGCAGCTGACCTGCTGGGGGTGCCGATCTCGCGAGCCCAGGTAGGACATCACCGGCGTTGGCGTATCGCCTGGCTGCTCTTCCATCTGGGAAAAGTCAACGCTTTTGGCATCAATGCGCGGCGGCGTGCCGGTTTTTAACCGGTCAACGCGAAACGGTAATGCCCGCAGCCGTTCGGCCAGCGCATTGGAAGGCGGGTCGCCCGCTCGGCCGCCTTTGCTTTGGTCCATGCCAATGTGGATCACGCCACCTAAAAACGTCCCGGTACTCAACACAACGCTGTCGGCGTGAAAGCGAATGCCGGTTTCCGTAACAACGCCACGCACGGTGTCGTTATCCACAATGAGATCGCCAGCGGCCTGTTGGAAAAGCGTTAAATTTGGCTGGTTTTCCAACATGCCACGGATAGCGGCTTTGTAAAGAATACGGTCAGCCTGAGCACGGGTTGCCCGAACGGCTGGTCCCTTGCGGGCATTGAGCACGCGAAATTGGATACCGGCTAAATCCGTGGCAAGCCCCATGGCGCCGCCCAACGCATCAATTTCCTTGACCAAATGGCTTTTGCCGATGCCGCCAATCGCGGGGTTACACGACATTTGACCCAGGGTTTCGATGTTGTGGGTGAGCAGCAGGGTCTGACAGCCCATGCGAGCAGAGGCCAGTGCGGCTTCAGTTCCCGCATGGCCACCGCCGATGACAATCACGTCAAAGCGGTCGGGGTAATTCAAGAGACACCTCGTCTTGTGCCTATCGGCACGGATGATGTGAGCCGGTGCAGTCAGCTCCAGACATGAGCACCGTAGATCAATGAGCGGGGCAGTATAAACCCCCTGTGGGTAACCGTCAGGTTTTTCCACACCCGGATTCACCAGAGAGGCTCTATTAATAACAACATAAATATAAATTAAAAGAAGTTCTGTAAATGTTGTAATTACTAGGGTGGACAATTTCTGTGTATAAGCGATTTATTGCTATTTTTTTCAACAGTTTACTTTGTTGACTTCTACATGTTTGAAAGCGGGACTGCCTGGGTAGAAGGGGGGTTAAGCCTGTGGATGAAATAGCGCTTTATCCACAGAGATAGTTAAGCACCTTTTATCCACCGGCCAGTACCTGGGTTGTTACCGCACCTGTGAACAACCGTGGCGGGATGTGGAGCTAACGCTAAGAGACTCGCAGGATAGGCCTTACAGAGGTATAGAGGAGCAAAGTAAAAAAAGTTTATCCACAGGCAAAAAAATGGCCTGTCACGTGGACAGGCCGGTAAAAAACGCCATTTAGCAGGGTCAAACATATTATTTTGGTGCCGAGTGCAGGTCTACGCGAGGCGATTAAGTGATGACATTTAGTGTTTAAGTACCCGTGCAAGGAAGGATTGGGTGCGCTCATGTTGCGGCGTATCGAACAGTTTTTCAGGGGGGCCCTGTTCAGCAATTTCGCCTTTATGAATAAAAATAACCCGGTCGGCGACTTCGCGGGCAAAGCCCATTTCATGGGTAACAATCACCATGGTCATGCCCTCTTTGGCCAGCTCGCGCATGGCATCGAGCACTTCACCGATCATTTCCGGGTCAAGCGCCGATGTGGGCTCGTCAAACAGCATAAGGCGCGGTTCCATGGCCAATGCGCGGGCTAGCGCCACACGCTGCTGCTGGCCGCCTGAGAGATGGCTGGGGTACTTGTCGGCTTGGTCGGCGATACCCACACGGTCAAGCAAGCGTTTGCCGCTACTGATGGCGTCATCACGACTCAAACCGCGTACTTTCATGGGGGCTAGGGTAACGTTGTCGAGCACACTGAGATGGGGGAAAAGATTGAACTGCTGGAACACCATACCCACTTCGGTGCGAATCTTTTGCAGCGCTTGGGTGCTCTTTCCATAGGGCAGCAGTTCGCTGCTATCGACGACCAGATTGCCCGACTGAAACTCTTCCAAGCCGTTTATACAGCGGATCAATGTCGATTTACCCGAGCCACTGGCACCGATAATTACGACCACTTCGCCAGGCACAATGTCGAGGTCGATGTTGTTGAGTACGTGCAGGCTGCCAAAATGCTTATTGAGCTGCTGCATACGCACAATTGGCTGCGTTGTATCGTTCATTACGCGTGTCCTTATTGTCCAGCCAGGCCTCTGCGCTCTAGCTGGCGCAGCAGGATTGAGAGCGTCCAGGTGATCGCTAGATACATCAGCGCGACCATGAAATAGACCTCAAGGGCGGTGAAGGTAGTGGCGATATAAATTTGTCCCTGACGTACCAATTCACCAACGCCAATGACTGAAAACAGCGATGTGTCTTTGATACTGATAATGCCCTGATTACCCAATGCGGGGATCATACGCCGGAAGGCCTGGGGCCAAATGACATAGCGAAACGCCTGAGTGCGGGAGAGTCCTAGCGAGAGCGAGGCCTCGCTCTGGCCGCGTTCGATAGACTGAACGCCGCCCCGGACTATTTCAGAGATGTAAGCCCCCGAGTTGACGGCAATGGCGGCGATACCGGCGACCAGGGCGTTAATGGGGCTTCCCAGGAGCTGTGGCAAGCCGTAAAAAATAAACAGCACTTGGACCAGGATGGGGGTACCGCGGAAGACTTCAACGTAAACAATCGCTGGCCAGCGCAACCAGCGCAGTGGGCTAATGCGTAATAGACCAAAGAAAATACCGATAAAAAAACCAATGGCGAGGCCGCCAAACGAGATCAGTAGCGTCCAGGGGATGCCCGGTAATAGATGGGGAATAGACCCGAACGCTGCCGACCAATCAAACTGAAAGGTGACTTCCACGCACAATCTCCTAAAATAAAAAACAGTTAACAAACGCAGCAGGGCCGGGGGCTGTGGCCACCCGGCCCTGTAACGTGATTACCCTATCCGCGAGTTGTTACTCTCACTCTTCGCTAGGTGCTTCACCAAACCACTTTGCGTAAATTTCGTCGTAGGTGCCGTCTTCTTGCATAGCGGCGAGGGCTTCATTGGTGGGTTCTACCCATTTGCTGCCTTTGTGGAAGACGATACCGTATTGTTGGCCTTCATAGAGCGGGCCAACGACCTTGGTGCGGCCTTCTCCACGGGTTTGCGAGAAGTAAGCAACATTGGGGGCATCATAAAGAACAGCATCGACGTTACGGCCTAACAGCGCCATGTACATGTCGGCAGTAGCGGGGTAGGGGGTGATGTCGGCGTCATCGCCTAGCTCTTCTTGAAGAAAGTCGTAGCTAGTCGAGCCGATTTTGGTCGCTACACTGTGCCCTTCCAGGTCTTCAAGGGTAGAAATATCGTCGTTATCGGCGCGCACGATTATCCGCAGACCCGAATCGTAGTAGGGGTCGGAAAAGTCGACGACCTCCGCGCGTTCTTCGGTAATGGTGGTACCGGCAATGGCGATCTCCTGATTACCGGTTTGCACGGCAGGAATAATACCGGAGAACTCCATGGTGGTGAGGTTGACTTCAAAACCGGCACGGTCGGCTACTTCGTTGATGATATCCATGTCGAAGCCGATCATTTCACCGGTTTCTTGATCCATCATTTCAAACGGCACAAAACTTGGGTCAGTGGCCACATTAACGGTGGGTGTTTGTGCCATGGCGGCTGTGACACTGCCAAGGCCGAGTGCAAGCGCCAGCGACGTTTTAGTAAGACTGAGTGGTAATACTGTTTTCATACGTTTCCCCGTGTTTTTGGAGCTTATAGCAGAGTTAAGCACGATGAGCTGTGTCAATAACCCTTGTAAGCCGTTGTTGACCTATCAACCTTGGCGAGAAACCGACAAGGCGTCAAGTCACGGGGGGCGTTATGAGCCAACGCTGTTTAGACCATAAAGGAAGCGCCGCAGCCGCAGGTGGTGGTAGCGTTGGGGTTTTGTACTCGAAAACGTGCGCCTGCCAGGCCCTCTTCGTAATCGACGGTGGAACCGACCAAATATTGGTAAGAGAGGGGATCGACCACCAAGGCAGCGTTACCAAACTGTATGATGGTGTCATCGTCGGCGACATTGTCAGCAAAGTCGAAACCGTACTGAAAACCCGAACAGCCGCCACCGGTCACGTAGACCCGCAGCTTTAAGGCCGGATTATTTTCTTCTGCAATCAGTGCGTTAATACGTTTGCGTGCACTGTCAGACAAAAGTAGTGGTGTTGGTATAAAGGCTTCTGCACTGCTCATGGGTACCTCCCGCGAGCTTAAAGAACGAATAAATCGGCATTGGGTAATGATTATGGGTAATTCCCAGCAAATTGGTCAACTATTGCCGGGAATGAGTTGTCTCTGCCTGCTGGTTTTGCGAGGTATTTAAGGCAACAGCGCGGGGGCGGTGAGGCCGGTACTCTCTTCAAAGCCAAACATCAGATTGAGATTTTGAATTGCCTGACCCGAGGCGCCTTTGACCAGGTTATCAATCACCGATAACACCACGACCGTGTTGCCGCCGCTGGGGCGGTGGACCGCTAGGCGACACGTATTAATCCCTTTGACACTGCGCGTTTCCGGGTGGCTCCCTGCGGGCATCACATCGACAAACGGCTCATTGGCGTAGCGCTTTTCGAAGAGTGCCTGGAGGTCGCCGGGGTCGGCGTTTAACTGGCCGTATAGCGTCGCGTGAATGCCGCGGATCATCGGCGTCAGGTGGGGCACAAAGGTTAACCCAACCGCGGATTGCTGAATATCCTTAAGCCCCTGGCTAATTTCCGGCAGATGCCGGTGGCCGCTCGCGCCGTAGGCTTTCATCGATTCACTGGCTTCGGCGAGCAGTGACCCCACCTTAGCACCGCGGCCCGCCCCGGTAACGCCAGATTTACAGTCGGCAATCAGCTGCTGGTGATCTATTAGCCCCGCTTCCAAGAGTGGCAAATAACCCAGTTGAACCGCCGTGGGGTAGCAGCCGGGTACGGCAATTAGCTGCGCAGTTTTGATGTTATCCCGGTGCATTTCGGGCAGGCCGTAAATGGCCTGTTTCAGCCGCTCAGGCGCGCCATGCGGCTGGCCGTACCAGTGGCTCCATTCGTCTGCGTCGCGTAGGCGGAAGTCGGCCGACAAATCGATCACCCGGGTGCCTTTATCGAGTAACTCACCGGCAAGCACATGGGCAACGCCGTGGGGAGTGGCGAAAAATACCGCATCCAGGGCGCCTAGCTGTTGGGCATCTGGCTGGCTAAAAGCCAGCGTGTCGTAATGGCCGCGCAGGTTAGGATACATATCGCAGACCTTGACGCCTGCTTCTGAGCGCGAGGTAATCGCGGCGACGTTGACGTGGGGGTGCTGGGCGAGTAGCCGCAGTAATTCAACGCCGGTGTAACCGGTACCGCCGACAATGCCGACCTTAATCACAAATAACTCCTTGCGGGTTACGCAGAACGATTTTCAAAGCTGTTTTTACATTTGTATCTAGTGTAACAGCCTAAGCGGATGACTGAGGGCTGTCGAAGCGTATCTAGCTATGATACACAAGAGGATAAATAGATAAGACCAGTCAGACCAAGAGAATACTCAGACCCAGGTAAAAATACTAAATCCAAAACAAGGAAGGTCGCTGTGGCGCGTTTTTCCCGTTCGGATTTCACTCTCGAGAGTTTCCGTCGCCAGTTGGCCAATGTCGACGCGCTTCCGCAGCTGTGTGTGTTGGGGCTTGTCTCCGGGGTGATTACCGGCGCTGTGATGGTGGCGTTTCGGCTGCTGTTGGAAGCCGGTGCTGCGCTGTACATGACCGATGGCGACCCCGAGGCGTTTGAAAGCATGGCGCCGTGGCTGCGTTCGCTGCTACCCATGGTAGCGGTCACCATCGTTGGGCTGCTGCTTTATCGCCAAAAGCCTGCGGCGCGCAAGCTGGGTGTCGGCCATGTCATCGAGCGGTTAACCTACCATCAGGGGCGTTTTCCGCTTCGCAACTGGCTCAACCAGTGGTGGGTCGGGGTGGTAGTGGTATTGGGCGGGCTTTCTGCGGGCCGGGAAGGGCCAGCCATTCATTTAGGCGCCGCCGCGGCCAGCGGGCTAGGCCAGCAGATTCGCCTACCCAACAACAGCCTGAGAGTGCTGGTGGCGTGTGGCACCGCCGCGGCTATTTCAGCGTCCTTCAACACCCCTATTGCCGGGGTGATCTTCGCCATGGAAGTGGTGATGATGGAGTACACCCTGATGAGCTTTATGCCCGTCATTTTGGCCTCCACAATGGGCGCTTTGGTGGCGCAGCTGGTTTATGGCAATGAGCCTGCTTTTCGCATTCCTGAGGTAGCACTGGGCTCGTTGGTTAACCTACCGTGGATTGTGGTCACCGGATTGGTCATTGGTCTGCTCGCCGGTCTGTTCATCCATATTTCGCGCAGCGAGCGAGTACAAGCGTGGCCGCTCTGGGTGCGTTTGGGGCTGGTAGGTATCGCCACTGGCGCCGTCGCTTGGTGGTTTCCCCAGGTGCAAGGCATTGGTTACGACAGCGTAGCGGCAGCGCTTAACAATCAGCTGGAAATCAAAGTGTTAGTGGCGCTAATGATTGCTAAACTGCTGCTTACAGCCCTTACGGTGGCGGGCGGCGTGCCAATCGGTATCATTGGCCCGCTGCTGGTTGTGGGCGCCGCCACTGGCGCCCTGTTTGGTTTGTTGGGTGCCTGGTTATGGCCAGACAAAGCGGCTAATCCAGGTATTTATGCCATGCTAGGAATGGCCGCAATGATGGGGGCGGTGTTGCAAGCGCCACTTGCCGCGCTGATGGCGCTTTTGGAGTTAACTCACACGCCGAGTATCATGCTTCCTGGAATGTTGGCGGTGGTCGTTGCGTGCCTTACCTCGCGTCAGCTTACCGGTTGCGAAGGCTTTTTTATCAGCTCGGTGCGTTACGGACTGCACCCTCTCCAGCAACCCTTGATGCAGGCGCTCTCACGGGTGTCGGTGCCCGCGGTAATGGAGCGAAAACTGGTGCGTACCGCGCGAATGATTACCCCGGACCAAGCGCGCTTTTTGCTTGAAACGAATCCGGTATGGCTGGTGATTGAGCGCTCAAGCGAAGAAAAACCGGTGCTGGCGCTAAAAGCCGCTGAGCTGGCGCGCTGGCTACTTGAGCACGATGAGGCGCTGCAGGGGAAAGAGCCGCCTGAGGATGAACTTATTGATCTGCTGGAAATCCCTGGGCAGCGTTTAGAGCTGGCGCCGATTGGCTTGCAAGCCACGCTTTCCGAAGCGTTTTTAAAGCTTCAGGATAATGCCCTGGGAGCGCTGTATGTCGTGCATGGACACTCCCCTAAGCAGCGGCGGATTTCAGGTATTATCACGCGTGACGCCATTGAGCGTTATTATCATTACACTGACCCACGTAGAGCCGAGGCCCGTGACACTGATAAACGCAAACAGGACTCATCACATTAAGGAGCGACAATGTACCTATGGGTAAAGGCTATTCACTTAATCGCAGTGGTGACCTGGTTCGCTGCGCTGTTCTATTTACCCCGCCTGTATGTGTATCACGCCACTGCGCGCGATAACGGCGATGAGCAGGCGATCAGCTATTTCAAAACCATGGAGCGTAAGCTCTACCGGGGCATCATGACGCCATCGATGATTGCGGTTCTGGTGTTTGGCGGCTGGATGCTCTACCTGGTACCCGAGTGGTTTAGCCAGGGGTGGATGCACGCCAAGCTAGCGCTAGTGGCGCTGTTGATCGCTTACCATCACGTTTGTTTGATCTATTTAAAGCAGTTTGCCCAAGATCGTTGCAGCAAAAATCATGTTTTTTTCCGCTGGTTTAACGAAGCACCGGTGATTGCGCTAGTGGCGATTATTGTGCTTGCCATTGTGAAGCCCTTTTGATGCGGCAACCGCTTCCTCCCGTGGTGTTAGTACTCGCCGGGCACGACCCGACCGGCGGCGCCGGCTTAATCGCTGATAGTGAGGCGATTGCTGCCTGTGGCGGCTGGGCGGTCACTATCCCCACCGCACTAACGGTACAAAATTGCCACAACGTGACACGCGTGATACCCAGTGATCCTAACGTGATGCGCCAAATGGCCGAGGTGCTTAGCGAGATGCAAGTAGCAGCGATTAAAATTGGTTTGCTGGCTGACGAAGCGACGTTACGCGCGGCGGAACAGATACTGCGTCGTTTCCCTGGTATTCCGGTGGTAGCCGACCCGGTATTCAAGGCCGGCGGTGGCGCTGAGTTATCCACACCCCAGCTGCGACAGCTGTTTGTTGATCGCCTATTACCCCTTGTGGATATCTTAACGCCCAATCGCGCTGAGCTGGGCCAGCTTACCCCTACATTCAGTTCGCTTGTCGATGACACTGCCCGTGCAGTCGCTCTTATGTCCCAGGGGTGCCAAGCTATCTTGGTAACGGCCACGGATGATCCGTTACCCAGCAACGATCAGCAGGTAGTGCATACCCTGCATTCGCCGGATACCACTCGCCAGTGGCAGTGGCCGCGCTTGCCTGAACAGTTTCATGGTTCTGGCTGCACGCTTGCTTCGTCGATTGCCGCTCGGTTAGCCGTTGGTGAACGCTTACTAACAGCGTGTGAGCAAGCACAGCACTTTACCTGGCAAAGTTTGTCTCAAGGTTTTCAGCCACCCAGTGGCCAGTGTTTGCCTAACCGCGTTACACGCGCTATTCGCTTTTAACCTTATCGTCTTACGCCTTTTATTTAGAGGATGCCATGTCCACATCAGCTGAACTATTCGATCTAGCCAGTCGCCACATTCCTGGCGGCGTGAATTCACCCGTTCGGGCGTTTAAAGGCCTGCACCGTCCGCCGGTGTTTATAGAGCGTGCTCAGGGTGCCTACTTATTCGATGTGGAAGGTAATCGCTACGTTGATTATATCGGCTCCTGGGGGCCCATGATCACCGGCCATGCCGATCCCGACGTATTAGCCGCGGTGCGTACCCGTTTGGATAATGGGCTTTCGTTTGGCGCCCCGACGGCTGTGGAAACCACCATGGCGGACCTCATCTGCGAGATGATTCCTTCCATGGAAATGGTGCGTATGACGAGTTCAGGCACCGAAGCAACGATGTCAGCCATTCGCCTGGCGCGTGGTACTACCGGGCGCGATAAAATCGTTAAGTTCGAAGGCAACTATCACGGCCACTCGGATTCGCTATTGGTCAAAGCGGGTTCGGGGGCGCTTACCCACGGCGTTCCCAGCTCACCAGGGGTGCCCGCTTCGCTGGCCGAGCACACGATTACGCTATCGTATAACGACCCTGAAGGGGTGGACGCGTGTTTTGCCGAGATGGGTGATGAGATTGCCTGCATCATCGTCGAGCCGGTTTCCGGCAATATGAACTGTATTCCCCCGCAGCCAGGCTTTCTTGAAACGCTACGCCGGGTGTGCAACGAACACGACAGCCTGCTGATTTTTGACGAAGTCATGACCGGGTTTCGTGTCGCCCTGGGCGGTGCCCAGGCGCATTACGGCGTGACCCCCGACCTCACTTGTTTAGGCAAGATTGTGGGTGGCGGCATGCCGGTGGGCGCTTTTGGCGGCAAGCGTGAAATTATGCAGAACATCTCGCCACTAGGGCCGGTTTACCACGCGGGCACGCTGTCGGGGAATCCGCTGGCCATGGCCGCCGGCGTTACCCTGCTTAACAAGCTACAGGTACCGGGGTTTCACGATGCGCTAAGCCAGCGGGTTAATACCCTCTGCACCGGTCTGCAAGAGCGTGCTAATGCGGCGGGAGTGCCGATGATGACGCAGTCGGCGGGTGGCATGTTTGGTGTCTTCTTCACCTCTCAAAGCCGTGTGGATAACTTTGCCCAAGCCACCGCTTGTAACCCGGATGCCTTCCGCCGCTTCTTTGGGGCGATGCTGGATCACGGTGTCTACTTGGCACCGTCAGCGTTTGAGGCGGGCTTTATGTCAAGCGCTCATACACCGGAAGATATCCAGTTTACCTTGGACGCCGCAGAAAAAGCCTTTGCCGTTATGTGATTGAAAGTCACTATTAAAAGTAAAAGCGCCGCTCTCGATGAGCGGCGCTTTAGTTAGCGGGAGAGTGCTAATCCCAATAGGTGACCGGCAGGTAAAACGTGATAGCTACTTTGCTGCTTGGCGTAATGCTATTTAGGGCGCTGCAAGCTGCGTGCGGTCTCAATGTTGGGCAAGATGGGGCCCAGATTTTGATGAATCCAGTTAAGCGCTTGAATACGGTTGTGCACATTGATTTTGCGAAAAATATTATAAAGATGGGATTTGACCGTGTGCTCACTGACAAATAATTTCTCGGCAATTTGCTGATTGGATGAGCCAGCGCTAAGCAATGAAATGATTTCCATTTCACGATTGGTCAAACCACAGGTAGGCCGGAAGGCATTGCTTTGATACTTGCGATAAAACAGAATCAAGCGTGCCATTAATGCCCGCGACATCCACAGGTCCCCACCCAATAAGGCATGAATACCTTTGCATATTACTTCAAGGCTTTCGTTTCGGTAAAAAACGCCTTTCAGTTGGGCGCAAGAGAGAGCTTCGAGGGCGTGATCTATATCACGTATATTAATAGCCGCTAATGGTGTTTTCGCCATCGCTTCTGGAAGCTGTTCTTGCCATTCGGGTAAGGCATCTACACCAATGTGATCACTATCAATAAGGATCAACACACTCCCTTCAGCGTCAGTAGGCAGTGGTTGGCTTGGCGAATGAATATTTACCGGACAGCCAGTATGGTCGTTCAAATATTCAGCAAACAGCTGAACCTGTGGACTTTTTTCGGTAACGATATACACCGTCCCAGTAGGTTTATCTTGCGACATCAAAAGGCCCTCATGGAATGAAAAAGTCAGCAAGTTATCGTTTTAGTGTTGCCTATAAGACGCTCTACGTAAAGTTATGTTATTAAAATAATGAAAAAAGTAAATGAAATTACCTAATATTTTTTGGTTAAAAATCATTAACTGACTGAAAATAATAATTATTTATGCGAAAAAATCGACCGCGTAGCACGCTTACGCCAAGTAACATTTTGCTGGCTTTTGATACGTTCAATGAGCGCGTAAACTAATGCCCTATTGTTTGGAGTGAACGGTCATGTCAGCAGTCAACACCCTTGTGCTTGCCAGTGGCAATGCTGGAAAATTAAACGAATTCAATCAATTACTTTCACCGCTAGGCTTTGATATTCGTCCACAAGCCGACTTTGGCGTTCAGGACGTCGAAGAAACGGGCTTAACCTTTGTCGAAAATGCGCTGTTAAAAGCCCGCGAAGCGAGCTTGGTCAGTGGTTTTCCTGCGCTGGCGGATGATTCAGGACTTGAAGTGGATGCGCTGCACGGTGCCCCCGGTATTTACTCTGCGCGGTACGCGGGTGAACCTAAAAGCGATGAAAAGAATAACCAAAAGCTGCTCGCGGCGTTAAGCGAGTGTGCCGAGGGTCAGCGCAGTGGCCGCTACTGGTGTGTGCTGGTGTATTTACGCCATCCCGAAGACCCGGTGCCGGTGATTGTACAGCGCAGCTGGGAAGGCGAGATTCTTGCCCACCCGAGAGGCACGGGTGGCTTTGGCTATGACCCGCTGTTCTGGCTACCCGATCAGGGCATGAGCGTTGCCGAGCTGCCCAGCGAAAGTAAAAATCGGCTTAGCCATCGTGGGCGGGCGTTGCAAGGGTTGGTGGAATTACTGAAGGTGGCGCATGGTTGATACGCTGCCGCCCCTGTCGCTGTATATCCACACGCCGTGGTGCGTGCGTAAATGCCCGTATTGTGATTTCAATTCTCACGAACCGGGTACCCACGGATTTACCCCGCGGGAATTACCCGAAACCGCTTATCTTGATGCCTTGCTACAAGACTTAGACGGCGATCTCGCCCTGGCGGCGGGACGCGAAATCCGCACCATTTTTATTGGCGGTGGCACGCCAAGCCTGCTGTCACCTCAGTTTTATGCCCGCCTGCTGACAGCAATTAAAGCCCGGTTACCCTTTGCAAATGATATCGAGATTACCTTAGAGGCCAACCCTGGCACCACCGAGCAGGAACGCTTCATTGGTTACCGGGAAGCCGGTATTAATCGTCTATCGCTGGGTATTCAGAGCTTTCACCCGGCTCAGCTGCATGCGCTTGGACGTATTCATAGCGGCCAGGAAGCAGTGACGGCCGTGGCGCAAGCGCGGCAGGCCGGGTTTGCCAATATTAATATCGATCTAATGCACGGCTTGCCGGAGCAGACGCCCCAATTGGCAATGGACGATATCGAACAGGCGCTGGCGCTGAAGCCTGAGCACCTTTCTTGGTACCAGCTGACGTTAGAGCCAAACACCGCCTTTCACTCCAATCCGCCGCTACTTCCGGAGGAGGAAGCGCTTTGGGATATCCAAGATAGCGGGCATCAACGCTTAGAGCGGGCTGGGTTTGAGCGCTACGAGATTTCGGCGTATGCCACCGCGGGCTATCAGAGTCGGCATAATCTTAACTACTGGCAGTTTGGTGACTACCTGGGTATTGGTGCCGGCGCCCATGGCAAGCTGAGCCATATTGATCAACATGGTGAGTGGTGCATTGAGCGGCGTTGGAAAACCCGCCAACCGGATGCCTATCTAAAACGTATCAATGACCTGCGCGGTTTTATCGCGGGTAAGCAGCTAATAAAATGGTCAGAGCTTCCGCTTGAATTTGCCATGAACGCGCTGCGGCTTACCCAGGGTGTTAGCCTGGATACCTGGGCAGCCAATACGGGACAACGCGATGCTATGTTACTGACGCGGTTACAGTCTGCCCAACAAAAAGGACTTTTAATGCAAATGCCCGAAAAACTGCGTGCATCGCCCCAAGGTCTATTATTCTTGAACGAGTTGCTGGCATTGATTAGTGATGATTGACCAGCAATAAACAAAAAGACATACCGAAGACAAACAAGGAGTGAGTGATGCGTATTTCTCGACTACTAACACCGTTGGCCGCCGCTATTTTAGTAGCAGGGTGTGCTACATCGGACCCTTACGGTGGCCAAACGCAACGCTCTAGCACGGGGATGGGCACTGGGATTGGTGCCGTCGTTGGCGCTGCTGCCGGCGCGCTTTCCGGTGATGGCAGCACTAGCCGCCGTGACCGGGCCTTGATTGGCGCGGCAGTGGGCGCGGCAGCCGGGGCGGGTATTGGTGTTTACATGGATCGCCAAGAGCAGCAACTGCGCGATAACTTGCAAGGATCACGCATCGAGATTGACCGCCGCGGCGACGATATCGTGCTCAATATGCCTAGCGGCGTTACTTTTGGCTTTGACTCGGCCGAGCTCACCAGCGAAGCGCGTAGCTCGCTTAACGAAGTCGCTAATGTTCTCACCCAGTACCAGGATACCCGCGTCAATATCGCGGGTCATACCGATAGCACCGGCGATCCGAGCTACAACCAGCGTCTTTCTGAGCGTCGTGCTCAGGCGGTAGGTAGTTATTTATCCCAGAGTGGTGTTTCCTCTACGCGTCTTAACACCTCGGGTTATGGTGCCACTCAGCCGGTTGCCAGCAATGATAACGAGCAGGGCCGGGCCCAGAACCGTCGTGTCGAAATCACGCTGACGCCAACCGGCGATGGCCAAGGTTAAACGCGTTCGATTAATCTGACCATTGCCGCGCAAAGCCCGCTATGCTCCCATAGCGGGCTTTTTTATTTATCTGCGGACGATTCACCATGCTGTCTTACCAACATGCTTACCACGCCGGTAATTTTGCCGATGTGCATAAACATTTGACGCTTTATGCGGTGATTGATTACCTATTACGTAAAAAAACCGCTATTACATATATCGATACTCACGCGGGACGAGGCCTTTATCCCCTCAATGCGCAAGAGACCCAACGCTTGCTGGAGTATCGCGAGGGCGTTTGGCCGCTGTGGCAGGCAGGTAGCACGCCGAGCGACCCGCTACTAAACGCCTGGAAAGCCGCGCTGACAAAAGCGCAAACCGACGCAGCAATATTAACCCACTACCCTGGATCACCGTGGTGGTTGAGTCATACGCTGCGTGAGCAGGATCAACTGCGGCTGTTTGAGCTGCACCCGGGCGAGCATGAGCAGCTCAATGCCCAGGCGCTATCGCCAAACGCACGGCGCGTGTTTGGTGACGGGCTGGCGGGGCTTAAGGCGATGCTGCCCGCTGTAACGCCACGCTTATGTGTGCTTATTGACCCCAGCTATGAACGCAAAGCGGAGTACCAGGACGTTGCCGACACGGTGGCTTACACGCTAGAGAAAGCCCGCCATGGCGTGGTGTTGATTTGGTACCCGCTTTTACCAGCGGGAAATCATCACCGCCTATTAAGTAGCCTCAAGGCGAGCGGGATACGTAACATCTGGCGCAGTGAGCTGCTACTGCACGAACCCGGCAGTCAGGCTCACGGCATGTACGGCAGCGGTATGCTGGTGATTAACCCGCCCTGGGGGCTGGATAAGCGCCTGGCAGCGACAATGGCGGAAATTACCCCGCAACTAGGCGCTACCAGCCGCTATCAGGCGGACTGGTGGGTGGGCGAGTAGCGCTATACCAAGCAGCTCTACTATTTGCCGATACAGAAACTGCCAAAAATCTCACCCAGCAGGTCATCGGCGCTGAATTCGCCGGTGATGTCACCCAACGCCTGTTGGGCGTCGCGCAGATCTTCCGCCAGCAGCTCGCCTGCGCCGTAACCATCAAGCTGAGCGCGGCCTGTGTTGAGGGCGGCCATGGCCCGATCAAGGGCATCCAGGTGCCGTCGGCGGGCAGAGAAGCGCCCCTCGGTAGTGGCGGCAAAGCCCATCACATCCTTTAGGTGGGTTTTTAAGTTATCCACACCCTCGCCGGTTTTGGCCGATAAACGCACCGTTGGTGGGGCAGTGGATAACTCAAGGCCCGCTGACTCGGCGCTGGTATCAATCTTATTACGCACCAGGGTTAAGCGCGTTTGGTCGGGCAGCCGGGCAACAAACTCAGGCCAGATAGCCATGGGGTCGGTGGTGGAAGTGGTGCTTGCATCGACCAGTAGCAGCACCCGGTCGGCTTTCTCGATCTCGGCCCAAGCCCGGGCGACACCAATCTTCTCAACCGCATCGGGCGTATCGCGTAAACCCGCGGTGTCGATGATATGTAGCGGCATACCGTCGATGTGGATGTGCTCACGGAGCACGTCCCGAGTGGTGCCCGCGATATCCGTCACAATGGCAGTGTCTTGCTCGGTAAGCGCGTTCAGCAGGCTGGATTTACCTGCATTGGGTCGCCCTGCGATCACCACGCTCATTCCCTCGCGTAGCAGTGCGCCTTGGCCTGCCGCTTTTCGCACATCGCTTAGCGCTTGCTGAACGCTGCTTAAATGTTGGGCCACGTGGCCATCGGCTAGAAAGTCGATCTCCTCTTCGGGGAAATCGATCGCCGCTTCGACGTAGACGCGCAGTTCAATTAACCGTTCTACCAGCGCAGAAACCCGCGTTGAGAACTCGCCCTGTAGCGAGCGCACGGCGTTTTCTGCCGCTGAACGTGAGGTGGCATCGATGAGGTCTGCAATCGCTTCCGCCTGGGCCAAATCGAGCTTATCGTTCAAAAACGCCCGCTCGGAAAATTCCCCCGGCCGCGCTAGGCGGGCGCCCAAGGCAACGCAGCGCTCCAGCAGCATGTCCATAATAATCGGGCCGCCGTGACCTTGAAGTTCGAGGACGTCTTCCCCGGTAAACGAGTGAGGGCCGTTGAAGAACAGGGCGATGCCTTCATCGATACTGCCCTCAGGGCCCCAAAAGGGCCCGTAGTGGGCGTAACGGGGGGCAGGGCAATGCCCAACCATGGCCTCGGCGATCCCGCGGCAGGCAGGCCCAGAGACGCGGATAATGCCGACGCCGCCGCGTCCCGGGGGAGTTGCTAGCGCCGCAATGCTGTCAGGCGTGTAGAGGCGTTCGGCCATGGTGACTCTCTTAGTAAATTGGCTGACATATCAATGGGTCGATCGAGTTTGTAGGATCCCAGTTTGCAGGATCATAGCCTGAAGGTGTCGACCTTAAAACGCCAGACCCCCGCACGGGGCGGGGGTCTGAAGGCATCGATTAACACATCGGACTATTTGGTTTTCATACCCTTACCGATGTTCGGATCATTCTCGATTTTGCGCGTAATGTAGTACTGCTGCGCCACCGAGATGATGTTGTTGACCACCCAGTAAATAACCAGACCGGCAGGGAACCACAGGAAGAAGAAGGTAAAGATGATGGGTAGCATCTTCATAATCTTGGCCTGCATAGGGTCCGGCGGTGTCGGGTTCAACATCTGCTGAACAAACATCGAAATGCCCATCAAAATCGGCAGAATGAAGTAGGGATCTTTCACCGATAGATCCTGAATCCAGAAAATAAACGGGGCATGGCGCAGTTCAACCGATTCCAACAGCATCCAGTAAAGCGCGATAAAGACCGGCATCTGAATCACAATCGGTAAACAGCCCCCCAGCGGATTGATCTTCTCCTTCTGGTAGAACTTCATCATCTCTTGCGACATTTTTTGCCGGTCATCGCCGTACGTCTCTTTCAGACGCTGCATTTCCGGCCCCAGTTTACGCATCCGGCCCATGGATTTGTAAGCTTTGGCGGAAAGCGGGAACAGCACGGTTTTAACCAGTACGGTCAATAGAACAATCGACCAACCCCAGTTACCGACGATATCGTGGATATGATCCAACAGCCAAAACAGCGGGTTAGCGATAAACCACAGCCAGCCGTAGTCTACCGTTAAGCGTAGATTGGGCGCTACTTGCTCCAGGTGATCCTGAACCTTAGGCCCCATGTAGAGAGTGGCGCCCAGCGTCGCTTCACTATCAGCGGCAACAGTGCTGGTGGGGCCAGCAAAGGCGACGACGTTACGGTTACTGGAGTCAGTGGTGACGTAATAAAGGTTCTGCTGATCCTGCTGAGGTGCCCATGCCGATACAAAGTAGTGCTGAATAATCGCAATCCAGCCGCCCTGTGCTTCTCGGTTTTCAAAGTTACTGTTTTGAATATCCTCGAAGTCAATTTTCTCGTAGCGTGCATCTGGCGTCGAGTAGGCAGCCCCCAGATAGGATTTCATGCCCATGGATACACCGCTTGACGGGTCTGGGCTGTTGTCACGCGCTAACTGGCCGATAAAACGTGCGCTAATCGGCTCGTCGGTGTTATTGGCAAGAAAGTAATTAACGTCGACCGCATAGTTGCCGCGCTCAAAGGTGAGGCGTTTAATAACCTCAACACCATTGACCTCAGCGGTTAAATCAACGCTGAGCTCGTCATCGCTATCGCCCATACGATACGCTGAGTTTTCCGGTGTAAAGGCAATTCGGCTTGCCTCACCGTCTAACTGCAGACCCGAACGCGCTACGTAGCTTCGGCTGTCGTTATCGGACAGCAAAACATAGTTACGCTCAGAATCGAGAGCGAGTTTGTGCTGGGGTAACGCGGCATAAACGATATCGCCACCGTGTGGATCGATGCGCACATCGAGGACATCGGTAGTCACCGCAATGAAATCGCGGCTAGACGTCTCGCTTTCGGTATCGCCGGGGATACCTTCACCCACGTTGCCTTGTGGCGCCGAGGTGCTTGGCACCGCTAAGCCCTCGCTATCCTCAACGTTGCTGGGAGGCGCCGAGCTGCTGCGTTGCGTCGTTTCAGGTACCGAATCGTAATTCGGCTGCCCGTAATCCTGATTCCACTCGACGACTAGCAGGTACGCCAGTACGGCTAGTGGAATCAGTAATAAAAGTCGTTTAACGTCCATGAGGGTTCTGCCCGCTGGGTGGTGAACATGCTAATGGCGCAGTGTCATTTACTTGACTCTTGACACACGAAAGCCTGCCAGACGGCAGGCCGAGGTCGAGCGGCAAGGGGTGCACCTAATGTCACGTGTTACGCTCCGGCGTTGGTGCTGCGATCATCGCCTGTGCGTCACGCTGAAGCCGCTTCCACATACCATGTAACTGGCGATGCAAGGTGTCGTTGTCTATATCCTGAACGCCGCGCCGGGCAAGCACCACAATATCCACAGAGGGTAAGTGATCTTGACGAAGACGTAAGGATTCTCGAACGAGACGCTTAAAACGGTTGCGGTCGACGGCGCGCTTAACATTTTTTTTGCTGACCACCAGTCCAAGGCGAGGGTGTCCCCGGGTACTTAGGCGAACTAATGCCATCATACCTTTGCCATGTACTTTTAGATCGGCTTGCTCAAACACGTGACTGAAGTCCCCAGCATTTAGTAACCGTAATTGCCGGGGAAAGCCTTGCTGCGGCACACGCAATCCTAGATCAAGCGCTCAGACGCTTGCGGCCTTTGGCACGACGACGTGCCAGGATGGCGCGACCATTTTTGGTAGCCATACGAGCACGGAAGCCATGCGCGCGCTTGCGCTTAAGAACGCTGGGTTGAAAAGTGCGTTTCATAACTCGTTATTCCCACGTGGTTTAGGACGGAAAGTGAATTCCAAAAAGCCCGGTCCAGTGAGGAACTAGCCGGGGAGATTCAATTCAAGACCGGAAATTGTAGAGACTTCCTCCGCTGCGTGCAATTTTTCCTTGCACAAAAAGCGTTGTCACCTCCCAGCCAGCTTGCGCGGCCGGTCTAGAGTAGTCGCCCATGTTGTCACTATTATTACTAATAGGTAGTTCTAAACCTGTTGTTATTAATAGTGGGGATACTATTTGTGGATAAGTGGTTTTAGTGTCTTTATTTCAACAACCTATAGGTATAAAAAATCTGTGTGTAAGTCGCGTATAAGCAGGAGATAAGCTGTTATTTTGATGTGATTAACCGCTGTGTAAGCAGTGATATTGAGGTTTATCCCTATCTATTCACAACGTTTTCCCCGTGGCTTATGACAAGTTGTCCACAGGGCGATATTGATGTCTAAACCTGTGTGGATAACCGCGGCTTTGGGCGCTACAATGGTCGGCCGTTTTCAACCGATGGTGAGATGAGTGTCACTGACGCTTTGGCAACAGTGCCTGGACAACCTGCAGGATGAACTGAATTCACAGCAGTTCAACACCTGGATACGCCCACTGCAGGCAGAAGAAGGAGAGTCCAACGAGCTGCGCTTATTAGCGCCGAATCGCTTTGTGCGCGATTGGGTGAGCGATAAGTATGCCAAGCGGATTAGTGAGCTGATGCGTGAGCTGGCACCGGCCAAACCACCTAAAGTCAGTTTGACGGTAGGTAGTCGTCGCCCAGCTAACCACGCACCTCAGCATCGTGATTTGGGCAACCCCGTATCGGCGTCACCATCGCGGCCTTCAGCGCCGGCGGTGCATACGCCGCCGCGTGGCGATATACCCGATGAGCGCGAATTAGATAAGCAACGCGAAGCGGCTTCGGGTCGGCGTACCAATGAGCGTCAGGTACAAGTCGAAGGCAGCTTGAAACACGGCAGCGGTCTAAATCCAAACTTTACCTTTGACACCTTTGTGGAAGGTAAGTCGAATCAGCTCGCCCGCGCGGCGTCGCGCCAAGTGTCAGAAAACCCCGGTGGTGCTTACAACCCCTTGTTTTTATACGGGGGAGTGGGCCTGGGTAAAACCCACCTAATGCATGCGGTGGGTAATGCGTTAGCCACCCGGCGCGAAAATGCGCGGGTTGTCTATCTGCATTCAGAGCGTTTTGTGGCGGATATGGTCAAAGCACTACAGCTAAATGCGATTAATGATTTTAAGCGCTTTTACCGTAGCGTCGACGCCTTATTAATCGATGATATTCAGTTTTTCGCTGGCAAAGAGCGGTCGCAGGAGGAGTTCTTTCACACCTTCAATGCGCTTTTGGAAGGCGGCCAACAGATGATTTTGACCTCTGATCGCTATCCGAAAGAGATCAGTGGTGTTGAAGAGCGGCTTAAATCACGTTTTGGTTGGGGCCTGACGGTAGCGATTGAGCCGCCGGAGCTTGAGACCCGCGTGGCTATCCTGATGAAAAAGGCTGACCAGGCGAAGGTCGATTTGCCCCACGATGCCGCTTTTTTTATCGCTCAGAAAATTCGTTCCAACGTGCGCGAATTGGAAGGCGCCTTGAAAAAAGTCATCGCCGATTCTCACTTCATGGGTAAAACCATTACCCAGGATTTCATTCGTGAGTCGTTAAAAGATCTGTTGGCCCTTCAGGATAAGCAGGTAGGCGTTGATAATATTCAGCGCACGGTGGCGGAGTACTACAAGATCAAGGTCGCGGACTTGCTTTCCAAGCGCCGTTCGCGCTCTGTGGCGCGCCCACGGCAAGTGGCCATGGCGTTGGCTAAAGAGCTGACCAATCATAGCTTGCCGGAGATTGGCGACGCCTTTGGTGGGCGCGATCACACAACGGTGTTGCACGCTTGCCGCAAGGTGAAATCCTTACAGGAAGAGAGCGCGGATATTCGCGAAGACTATAAGAATTTACTGCGCCTGTTAACCAGTTAATCATTCCATGGCCGGACCTGCCGTAAAACAGGTTTTCCAGGATATAGAACCGGAGTATTGATGAAATTTTCGATTTCCCGAGAGGCGCTGCTACGTCCGCTGACTCTGGTCGCTGGCGTAGTCGAACGGCGTCAGACACTGCCCGTGCTCTCCAATGTGCTTATTCAAGTCGAGGGCGACCAAGTGTCACTCACCGGCACAGATTTGGAAGTCGAGCTGATTGGGCGCACCGTGGCCAATCAAGTCGAGCAGGCGGGGTCCGCCACTGTACCTGCTCGTAAGCTAATGGATATTTGTAAATCACTGCCTGATCAGTCGGATATTCAGCTTGCCGTGGAAGACGGTCGCGCCGTGCTGCGCAGCGGTCGTTCACGTTTTACGCTATCAACGCTGCCGGTGGCGGAGTTTCCCAATATCGAAGATGCTGATGGTAGCCAGGAAATTAGCGTACCGCGTGGCACCTTGAAGCACCTGATTGAAGCAACGTCGTTTGCCATGGCGCAGCAGGACGTGCGCTATTACCTGAACGGTATGCTGCTGGAAATTCAAAGCAATTTGCTGCGCACGGTGGCCACAGACGGTCACCGCTTGGCGATGTGTTCGCGCGCCATTGAGGTGACTGTTAGCCAGTCGCAAAAGCTGATCGTGCCACGTAAAGGGATTTTAGAACTGTCGCGTTTGTTAGACGACAGCGATGAACCCGTTAGCTTAACGCTAGGCTCCAGCCATGTGCGTGCCCACACCGGTGATTTTACCTTTACGTCTAAGCTCATCGATGGCAAGTTCCCCGATTACGAGCGCGTGGTGCCGCGCAACGGTGACAAAGTGCTGCTTGCCGAGCGTGCTGAACTGCGCCGAGTGCTTTCGCGTACCGCGATTCTGTCTAACGAAAAGTACCGTGGTGTGCGGCTTTACCTTGAAGAGAATAACCTCAAAGTAATGGCCAATAATCCTGAGCAGGAAGAGGCAGAGGAGAATATCGCCGTTGAGTATAACGGCGGGGCGATGGAAGTTGGTTTCAACGTCGGTTATCTCGTTGATGTGTTGACAGTGCTCAACGACGATCGCGTGCAGATTACCCTGGCCGACCCCAATAGCAGCGCTCTGCTTGAAGAGCCGGGTGGCGGCGATTCGCTGTACGTTGTTATGCCGATGCGCCTGTAGACGCCTTTTTTGTTGTCTAGGCACTACATAAGGCCCGCTAGGCTAGCGGCGTTTCTGGCAACAGAAGCGCCGCTTCCTCGTTGGGCACAATGGTTCCTACGTTTGATAGGCCTTTAAGTGGTGATGATGAAATGAGTCTAACACTGCTTAATTTCCACGGCTTGCGCAACCTCTTGCCGGTTGATATGGCGCCGTCCCCGCGTATTAACGTTATCAGTGGCGCTAACGGCAGTGGTAAAACAAGCCTGCTGGAAGGGATCCACATCTTGGGCATGGGCCGCTCGTTTCGCACGCGTCAGTTAAAGCATGCCATCCAGGCCGATGAGCCACACATGACGCTGTATGGCCGGCTAACCGGTGACCCTGAGGTTACCCTTGGTGTTCGTCGTTTACGTGCTCAGAGAGAGCTAGAATTGCGCTTGCGGGGTGATAAGAACGCCCGGCTAGCCGCGTTAGTCGAGGCGATGCCACTGCAGTTAATTAATCCTGATGCGTTCCGTTTGCTTGAGGGCTCGCCTGCTGGGCGTCGCGAGTTTCTTGATTGGGGTGTGTTTCACGTGAAACATGACTTTTTGGGTATATGGAAACGGACCCGACGGGCAGTGAAACATCGGAATGCCCTGCTCAGGCGTGGTAGAATAGATCCTCAGGAAATGGCGGTTTGGGAGCATGAACTCGCCATTTGGGGTGATCAGATGGATGAGCTTCGGCGTGCTTGGTTCAGTGGCTTCCTGCCGGTATTTGAAGAAACGCTAAAGGTGCTACTACCGCTACCTGGTTTGTCGTTGCACTATGCCCGCGGGTGGGATAAAGAACGCTCTCTGGCCGCAGTGTTGCATGACAGCCGTGCAACGGACCAGCAAATGGGCTTTACCCAGCAGGGGCCTCAGCGCGCAGATTTACGTATCAAGATAAACAAACAGCCTGCTATTGAAGTACTTTCCAGAGGCCAGCAAAAATTAGTGGTGAGTGCTTTAAAACTCGCCCAGGGGCGGTTTCTGGAAAGAACAGCACAGCGGCACTGTATTTATCTGATCGATGATTTGCCAGCAGAACTTGACGAACAAAATCGTCACCAGTTTTGTGCATTACTTGAAGATATGCAGTGCCAAGCATTTATTACCAGCGTTGAACCTTCTGCGTTAAGTAGTACTTGGCGGTCTGATACCTCGGTCAAAATGTTTCACGTGAAACATACTGATCAGGGGCTTGGCCGCTTAAGCGACCAGCCGTTAGAGCTGACCAGCCAGTCTGGTCGAGCCTGATTGGTCAATTGAGCGCAGAGAGGCTAAGCGATACGGAATGAGACAGACTTCACGACGGAGTGGTCAATGAGCGAGCAGGCTTACGATTCATCAAGCATCAAGGTGCTCAAGGGGCTGGACGCGGTACGCAAGCGCCCAGGTATGTATATTGGTGACACCGATGACGGTACCGGTCTGCACCACATGGTCTTTGAATTGGTGGATAACTCCATCGATGAAGCCCTGGCCGGGCATTGCAGCGAAATTCGCGTTGTCATTCACCCGGATGAGTCGGTCACCGTTAGCGATAACGGCCGCGGCGTACCCACCGAGCTTCATGAAGGGGAAGGGGTTTCCGCTGCTGAAGTGATCATGACGGTGCTGCACGCAGGCGGTAAGTTTGACGATAATTCCTACAAGGTCTCCGGTGGTCTTCACGGCGTTGGCGTATCTGTCGTAAACGCGCTTTCCGCCGAGTTGCGCTTAACTATTTGGCGCCAGGGCGAAGTGTTCGAGCAGATGTACCACCACGGGGTGCCGCAAGCGCCGCTTGGCGTGGTAGGTAAAACTGAGAAAAGTGGTACGCGGGTTCACTTCCGCCCCTCGCCAGAAACCTTTGGCAATATTGAATTTCATTTTGATATTTTGGCGAAGCGCTTACGAGAGCTCTCCTTTTTGAATTCTGGCGTCGCGATCCGTTTAATGGATGAGCGTAGCGGTAAAGAGGAGCTGTTCCACTATGAAGGCGGCTTGAAAGCCTTTGTTGACCATCTGAATACCAACAAGAGCGTGATTAACCCGGTATTCCACTTTAACGCTATCCGTGAAGACGGCGTTGAAGTTGAAGTGGCTATGCAGTGGAGCGAAGCCTTCACTGAGAACATTTTCTGCTACACCAATAATATCCCTCAGCGAGACGGTGGCGCCCACTTAGCCGGTTTCCGCTCAGGCCTTACCCGTACGCTGAATAACTATATTGAAGCTGAAAACCTGCTCAAAAAAGCCAAGGTGAATACCACCGGTGATGACGCCCGTGAGGGGTTGACCGCGATTATCTCGGTAAAAGTACCCGACCCTAAGTTTTCATCTCAAACGAAAGACAAGTTAGTTTCCAGCGAAGTGAAAACAGCGGTCGATCAGGAAATGAGCCGGCTATTTTCTGAGTATCTTGTTGAAAAACCTAACGAAGCTAAAGCGATCGTTAATAAGATGCTGGATGCGGCGCGTGCCCGAGAAGCAGCGCGCAAGGCGCGTGATATGACACGCCGCAAGGGCGCGCTGGATATCGCCGGGCTACCGGGGAAACTGGCGGACTGCCAGGAGAAAGACCCCAGCCAGTCAGAGCTTTACCTGGTGGAGGGTGATTCGGCCGGTGGCAGTGCCAAGCAGGGGCGCGACCGTCGCACCCAAGCGATTTTGCCCCTTAAAGGTAAAATCCTCAACGTCGAAAAAGCCCGCTTTGATAAGATGCTGTCTTCCGCCGAAGTGGGTACGTTGATTACCGCACTTGGCTGTGGCATTGGTCGTGAAGAGTTTAATCCCGATAAACTGCGTTACCACTCGGTTATCATCATGACCGATGCTGACGTCGACGGCTCGCATATTCGTACGCTGCTGCTGACGTTCTTCTTCCGTCAGATGCCGGAGCTGATCGAGCGTGGGCATATTTTCATCGCCCAGCCGCCGTTGTATAAAATCAAGCGCGGTAAGCAAGAACTCTACCTGAAAGACGAACAGGCGATGGTGGATTACTTAACCACGACAGCGTTAGACGGTGCAGGCCTGCATGTTAACGCCAACGCCCCGGGTATTTCCGGTTCGCAGCTTGAAGCCCTGGTAAATCAATACCGCAATGTTATGAGGCGTATTGATCGTCTATCGCGGGTGTATCCCAAAGAGGTGCTCAAGCAGATTATTCATGCCTCTGCGCTGAAAGGCCAGGAAAGCCTGAAAGATCGCGTGACCATGCAGAACTGGATTGATGAACTACAGAAAATAATGGACGACCTGGTCGCCTATGAAGGCGGGCCGCGTTACCACTTCCACCTGCAGGAAGACACCGAACGTGGGCTCTTCTTGCCCACCGTATCGCTTATTGCCCACGGGGTAACAACCGAGTACGTATGGGGGCTGGATTTCTTTGAAAGCGCCGACTACCGGGGTATGGCCGAATTGGGCGAAACGCTGGAAGGATTTCTGGAAGAGGGGGCCTATATTGCCCGTGGCGAACGTCAGAAGCCGGTAACCCACTTCTCGGAAGTGCTGGCATGGCTTATGCAAGAAGGGCAGCGCGGCCTTTCCGTACAGCGCTATAAAGGGTTGGGTGAAATGAACCCGGATCAGCTATGGGACACCACCATGGATCCTGATAGTCGTCGTATGTTGCGCGTGACCATTGAAGATGCCGTCGCCGCCGATATGATGTTCAATACCCTGATGGGCGATGACGTAGAACCCCGCCGGGACTTTATTGAAACCAATGCGCTGGTGGCCAACCTCGACGTGTAAAACTAACCGTCCGCTATTCCAATGTTTCACGTGAAACATTGGAAGTGGTCACAATAAAAAGCGCCGCTATGGATTACGTCCATGGCGGCGCTTTTTATTTGTAGCTAGCCATTTGCAGCGTAAAGTTTCAGCGAATGAGCAGAGGCCGTGTAAGAATCGGCCAACGTAGAGCATCAAGCTATTGCGTGTTACTGCTTAGCTACTTAATTAGCCACTCTACGAATTGGGCTAAATCGTCGAAGACTCGCGCCTTTTCAAGGCCAGCACCTTTGCGCTCAGTTTTAAGCCCTTTCCCGGTTCTGACCAGTGCTGTGTTGCAACCTACCGCTTCCCCGGCTTGGAGATCTCGCAGGCTATCCCCGACCATCCAGCTGCCTGTTAAACTTTCTAATCCCAGCTGACGCTGTATGCTTAGCAACATACCCGGCAGTGGTTTACGACATTGACACTTATCGTCTGGCCCGTGCGGGCAGTAGGCAATATGGGCAATACGACCGCCCTGAGCTTCCACCAGGGCAATTAAGCGATCATGCATGGCCTGAAGCGTCGTTTCGTCGTAATAGCCGCGGGCGATACCCGACTGATTGGTTGCAATGGCCACAGTATAGCCTGCTCGATATAAACGGCTAATCGCAGTGATTGCCGAGGGGTAGGGCAGCCACTCATCGAGAGATTTAATGTAGTTGTCGGAATCATGGTTGATGACACCATCACGATCCAGGATGACAAGTTTCTCGGCACTTAGCATAGCGATCCTATGGTTACGGGAGCTGGCGATATTGTCTGCCTGCTATTTCTACGGCGATCTTACCCTGATCCAGCTAAAGTGTTTCACGTGAAACACGTACTCCCACGCAAAAAAAGCCCAGCCGTTTAGGGCTGGGCTTGGGTTGCGATCAATGCGTGATGACTATTGAGGGAGCAGCGAAATATCCGCGACTTCCAAAAACAGGGCTTGAAGGCTAGCAAGTAACGCTAAACGATTGCGCTGAATAGCCGGGTCATCCGCCATGACCATCACCTGATCGAAAAAGGCATCCACTGGTTCACGTAGCGTGGCCAGTGTATCCAGTGCCAGCTGATAATCACCGACTGCAAATAATGGCGTTACTTTTTCCTGACAGTGAGCGACGGCGTTAAACAGTGCCTTCTCCGCGTCTTCTTGAAGCAGGCTCTGATCAATCTGGGTGCTGCCATCGTGCGCCTGTTTACTCAGAATGTTGGAAACCCGCTTGTTGGCCGCTGCCAGCGCTGCGGCTTCTTCGCGCTGGGCAAAGGCCTTAACCGCACGCAGGCGGCGAGCGAAGTCGAGAGGGTTAGTAACGGGACGAGCGCGCACTGCAAGGTACATTTCAGCGCTGATGCCTTCTTCCTGGCCCCAGGCGCGGAAACGGTCGAGCATGTAAGTCAGCACATCTTCCACTAACCCATCGGCCTTAGGCAGGCCCTGGTGCTGTTCAACGGCTACGCTAAGCAACTCGCGCAGGTCAAGGTTAAGCTCACCTTTGACCAGGATATTGAGTACGCCAATCGAGGCACGACGAAGGGCGAAAGGATCTTTCGCGCCAGTAGGGCGCTGACCAATGCCGAAAATACCCACCAGGGTATCCAGACGATCCGCCAGGGCTAACGCCTTACCCGTGGCACTTTGGGGGATAGCGTCGGTAGCAAAACGCGGCAGATACTGTTCCTCAAGCGCTTGGGCCACTTCAGCAGGCTCAACGTCTTGCGCGGCGTAATAGCGCCCCATAATGCCCTGAAGCTCGGGAAATTCGAGCACCATCTCGGTGACAAGATCACATTTGGCGAGCGCCACGGCGCGCTGGGCATGGGCCACATCGCCGTTGATTCGTTCGGCGATAAAGGCGGCCACAGCCGTGCTGCGGCGCGCTTTGTCGGCCAGCGTGCCCAGCTGTTGCTGGAAGACCACGCTCTCCAACTGAGGAATGCGCGATGCAAGCGTATGCTTGCGGTCGGTAGCGTAAAAAAACGCCGCGTCGGCTAAGCGCGGGCGGATCACTTTCTCATTACCGGCAATGACCTGATCGGGGTCAGCGCTGTCGATATTGGCGATGGTGATAAACAGCGGCTTTAGCTTGCCTGCGTCATCCAGCAGGTGAAAGTACTTCTGGTTGGCCTTCATGGATGAGATTAAACTTTCCGCGGGCACCTCCAGGAAACGTTCATCGAAGCTACCGGTCAGGGCTACCGGCCACTCGACCAAACCGCTGACTTCGACAAGTAAGTCTTCGTCGATGACGGCGGTGGCTTCCTGGACTTCGGCTTCTGACAGCACCTGTTCGCGAATACGTTCACGGCGCTGGGCACGATCGACCAAGACGTAGGCATTTTCCAGGGTAGCAACGTACTCATCAGCGTGGGCGAGCTGGATAGCGTCAGGGGCGTGGAAGCGATGGCCATAGGTCGTGCGGCTAGCCTGTAAACCCAGCGCTTCGGCTGCCACCACGTCGTTACCGTACAGCGCCATAAGCCAATGAACGGGGCGTGAGAACTCAACCCGCGAAGTGCCCCAGCGCATGTACTTGGGCACCGGTAACGTGCTGATGGCTTTTTGCAGAATTGCGGGCAGCAGCGCTTGCACCGTCTCGCCCTGCTGCTTTTCGCGGAATACCAGCCAGGTACCTTTATCCGTTTCCAAGTGCGCCAGCTCATCCACGCTGACGCCACAGGAGCGGGCAAAGCCCTCCGCCGCCTTGGTGGCTATGCCATCCTTAAAGGCAGCCGCTAACGCCGGGCCGCGGCGCTCGACGTCACGATCAGGCTGCTTGTCGGCAAGCTCACGGACTTGCACTGCCAACCGGCGCGGGGTCGCAAAAGCGCTAACGCTGGTGAAGGGGATATCGGCTTCTTGCAGGCCTTTCTCAATGCCTGCGGCAAACGCATCGGAAAGCGCATCCAGGGCTGTGGGTGGCAGCTCTTCTGCCCCCAATTCAAGTAAAAGCGTATTAACGGCCATTTAGGTGTCTCCCTGTTCAGCGAGTAGCTCTTGTAACAGTTCGCGGCGAAGTGTTTCAGGCGCCATGGGGAAACCCTCGGCCTTACGCGATTCATAGTAGGCGGTGGCGACGTCGCGTGCCATGGTGCGCACGCGCAGGATAAAGCGCTGCCGCTCGGTGACCGAAATAGCGTGACGGGCGTCTAACAGATTGAACGTGTGCGATGCTTTAAGTACCTGCTCATAGGCTGGCAGCGCCAAGCTGGCGGCCAGCAGTTTGCCGCACTCTTTTTCCTGATGGTCAAAAGCCGCAAACAGTTGATCGACATCCGCATGCTCAAAATTATACGCTGACTGCTCGCGCTCATTTTGCAGGTAAACATCGCCGTAGGTGACTTTGCTGCCATCCGGCGCAACCGCCCAGATAAGGTCATAAACGCTATCGACGTCCTGCAGGTACATGGCAATGCGCTCAAGCCCGTAGGTGAGTTCGCCGGTGACCGGGTAGCATTCAATGCCCCCGGCCTGCTGAAAGTAGGTAAACTGGGTCACTTCCATACCGTTTAGCCAGATTTCCCAGCCAAGGCCCCAGGCGCCGAGGGTTGGCGATTCCCAGTTATCCTCGACGAAACGCACGTCGTGAATCAACGGGTCGAGGCCAAGCCGTTTAAGTGAGCCAAGATAAAGTTCCTGCAGGTTACTCGGCGATGGCTTCATGACTACCTGGAACTGGTAGTAGTGCTGAAGGCGGTTAGGGTTCTCGCCGTAGCGGCCATCAGTTGGGCGCCTTGAGGGCTGCACGTAAGCAGCGTTCCAGGTTTCGGGGCCAATAGCCCGAAGGAAAGTAGCGGGGTGGAAGGTGCCTGCGCCGACTTCCATATCGAGCGGCTGAAGGATGACGCAACCCTGTTCTGCCCAGTACTGCTGCAGAGCAAGGATCAAGCCTTGAAAGGTCGACACATCGGGTGTCGATTGGTTTGTCGAGACACTCATCGCGGAAAGCACCGTTGGCCATGAATTCATAAGGCGTCAAGTATACAATCCTAGGCAGTTAGGTGACAGGCTCCAGCAGAGCCGCTTTTGGTAAGGAGAACAGTATGATTGTGGTAACAGGCGGTGCCGGTTTTATTGGGGCCAACTTAGTCAAAGCACTGAACGCCCGCGGCCGCAACGATGTGATGGTCGTTGATGACCTGCGCGATGGTACAAAATTCGTCAATTTAGCCGACTGCACGCTGGCGGACTATCTCGATAAGGACGATTTTCTCGCCAGGATAAAAGCAGCTTTACGCGGTGAAAGCGTCGACCTGCCCAACATAGAGGCCATTTTCCACGAAGGCGCCTGCTCGGATACCACCGAGTGGGATGGCCACTACATGATGGCAAACAACTTCGAGTACTCCAAAGTGCTGCTAAATTACTGCGAGCAGCAGGGGATTCCCTTCTTATACGCGTCGTCAGCCGCCACCTATGGCGGCAGCGAGGTGTTCAAAGAACTGCCCGAGTGCGAAAAGCCGCTCAATGTTTACGGTTATTCAAAACTGCTGTTTGATCAGCACGTGCGAGCGCGCTGGAACGAGTTAACCACTCAGGTGGTAGGCTTTCGCTATTTCAATGTGTATGGCCCCCGTGAACAGCATAAGGGCAAAATGGCCAGCGTGGCCTACCATAACCACCTGCAAATTCGTAACGGCGAAACGCTCAAGCTGTTTGGCGCCTATGACGGTTTTGATGCCGGTATGCAAAGCCGTGACTTTGTTTATGTCGGCGATGTGGTGGATGTGAACCTATGGTTTTTAGACCATCCCGATCAATCCGGTATTTTTAACTTGGGTACTGGCCGCGCGGAACCCTTCAAAGCGATTGGCGAGGCCGTGATCGATTTCTACGGGGAAGGCAAGATCGACTACATTGCTTTCCCCGAAGAGCTGAAAGGGCGCTACCAGAGCTATACTCGCGCTGACATTAGCAACCTACGCGCGAGTGGCTGCGATATTGAATTTAAAACGGTCGCTCAAGGGGTGAAGGCCTACTTGGGGTGGCTAAATGGTTAACTCCGCTCAGCGCTTGCTGGTGATTGGCCCCTCGTGGGTCGGCGATATGGTCATGGCGCAAAGCCTGTTTATGACCTTAAAAGCCCGCCAGCCCGGTGCGACGATTGGAGTGGTCGCGCCGGCGTGGTCACAGCCTATTTTAGCGCGCATGCCCGAGGTGGACGAGGTGTTGCCGCTGACCGTGGGGCACGGTGAATTTGGTTTGGCCAGCCGCCGTGAACTCGCCAGCCGTCTGCGCGGGCGCTTTGATCGCGCGATTGTGCTGCCGCGTTCCTGGAAGGCGGCACTGGTGCCATTTATGGCGCGGATTCCCGAGCGCATTGGCTTTATCGGCGAGCACCGTTACGGGCTTCTCAAGGAACTCCGCAAACTCGATAAACAGGTGCTCAATCAAACGGTAAAACGGTTTGTGTCGCTTGGGCTTCCTCTGGAAGAGGCGGTTAGCGGCGATTTTGCGCTACCTAAGCCGCGCCTACAGATTGATCGCGATAATTTGACTAATTTACGCCTAACCCACTCGCTTTCATCGCGGCCGGCGATTGGTATGATGCCCGGCGCCGAATATGGCCCTGCCAAGCAGTGGCCAATCAGCTACTTTCACGCGTTAGCCAAGCGGTTGGTACAAGACGGCTTTGAGGTGCGCATCTTAGGTGGGGTGAAGGATCACCCGGCGGGGGAAGCGATTGTTCAAGGGCTTGCCCACGGCCACAACTTATGCGGTAAAACCCAGTTGGCCGACGCGGTTGACCTGTTGGCAGATTGCCGACACGTCGTCACTAACGACTCGGGCTTGATGCATGTGGCCGCTGCGGTAGACGTCCGTGTCCATGCGCTATACGGCTCTTCTTCGCCGGTGTATACGCCGCCGCTGACCGACAATGCGGTGATTCATTATTTAGCGCTTTCCTGCTCGCCTTGTTTTCAGCGTACCTGCCCACTGGGGCACACCAATTGCCTTAATCAGCTCAGTGTCGATCAGGTTTATCAACGCCTACGCGCAGACCAGCAGAGCGTGATCGCTAACGGATGAGTTCAACTTCATCGGCGATATCCGCAGGTGTCTCTAGGATTTGCTCTTGAGGAGAGTCCTGGGCACTACGGCGTCGGGGGGAAATTCCCTCCCAAAGCCGGTGCTGGAGCGCTGTCTCCTCCCTTAAGCGCTCGTTGAGCACCTCTATGCCGTGCTTCTCTACCAGCGTGCGCTTATCGCTGAATAGAGAAGTGCCCAGGCCGGCACGCTGCTCTTCGAGGCGAAAGCCTAGCGCGTCCAACAGGGTAGGAAAGACATCCAGCATCGTAGCATCACGGCGGATACGCTGTGGTTCAATCCCTTCACCCAGCATAATCAGCGTGTTATCTCTTTCCATGGCCGTCAACTGATCCCAAACTGACACGCGCATCGTCAGGTGGTCACTGAGCAACACGACTAACGTATTGTCGAGGAGCCCCTCTTTTTCTAAACGCTCAACCAAATCACGCGCCAGCCACGCCGAGCACTCCACCGAGTAAAGGATATTCTGGCCATCGAATTCGCCCTGATGCTCCGCGCAGGATTGTGAAGGATAGCCATTGGGCGCATGGCCTGTAAGATTAAGGTTCACCACTCCCCATGGTCCGTTATCGGCTTGGTCGAGGCGGCGTATTTCGTCGACGGTGATGTCATAAAGCGTGTCGTCATACAGACCCCAGCTATTCACATACTCAGGGTCTTCCAACAGAGGTACTAACTCTTCGCGTCCTTTTACCGTATCGAACCCGTGGCCTCGATAGAATAGCCCCTTGCCTGCAAACTGCGTGCTGGCACCGCCTAGGTAACTAAGCCGATAGCCTTGCGCAGCCAATATATCGCCCAGACAGTCAACGCCTGGGACTACCTTAGACAGAGGCTCAAACTGCGTATCGTGGAGAAGACCGGCTGGCATCAAAGGGACGCCGCACTGGCTGGCGATCATTCCCGCCATTGTCCAACCGGTATTGTCCATCTGGCGCACGCCCTCGAACACCGCGCCACGCTCACCAAGCGCGTTGAGGTCTGCGTAAACATCACCAAACTGCTCATTGGCGTAAGTGCGCTCGATACTCTCTAAGTACAAGACAAGCAGATTGGGCGCATCGTGAGGCTCATTAGTCGGTGGCGACACATAACGCCGATCCAGCCAGGCCCCATCATCCGTGACAATCGCTGCGCTGCGCAGGCCCAAGCCATACAGCAATGGATTGCAAGCGAGTAAGACGATAGCGAAAAACCGTTCGGCAAGTCGCCAGCGCTGGTCATGACGTGTTAACCACGTGACCGACGCCAGGACAGCGATCATGATGGCTGTATAAAGGGCGGCGATGATTAATTTCCCCGGTCCGCCGTGCTCGGCCATGCCCGCCTGCAGGTGGAAAAATATCGAGCCGAGTTCGACAATCCCGAAGCTGTCGGCCAAGTAAACGTAAATGCCCAAAAGACTCAATGGGACTAGCGACCATGGCCACATTTTACGGTAACGCGCATTAATAGGGCGGCCCCAGCGCAGCTTGAGCCCAACAGCCACCCAGACGGCGGCGAGTAAAAATAGCGTCCACCACGGCAGGCGGGTTACGACCGTAATGGTATAGCCAAGGCTGAGGCCGATTATGGTAAGCGCTATTCGGGCGGGCAGGTGCCCGTATATAAACTTAGACATAGGATCCTGGTAAGTAGGGCGATTCAAAGTCGAAGCTAAATTTTGATGCTCAATGCTTATGTAATGTAAGAGTATATAGTGCTTTTGAAGCCAAGTAATGATGGAAAAGAAACATGCTAAATTTGAGCTGTCTATTCGTTGAGTAACTATCCCGACAATGTTATTCCCTTGGTGCCATTGTATCGTTGGCTATGAAGAGCTTTATAAATGGGTGGTATCTTCCTGCTCTGGGAGTATAACCAAGGTGTGACGTTGTTCTTTGTTCCACTTGCCCTGTGGCTTATCGATGTACTGGAAGTATTCGTTAGTAAAGCTGCCCTGGTGGACCGCATGGCGATAGGAGACAGTAGGGACTTTGCTTGGATCTAAAAGATCGATGAAAACCCCTGGCCCAGTAATATAAAATACGTTGCGCAGTGTGTTCTCTTTAATATTGACTACTACTTGTTCGATTAGACGCGGCAGGTTGGGGTTGCTGGGTTTGCTGGCAATAAAATAGTTACTGAGTTCGCCGCGCCGCGTGGTCACGTAGAGCTCCTGATGTTCTCTACCTAGCACCCGGCTTAGTGGCCAAATTTGGTGGGCATCAATATCAAGATAGACGCCGCCAAACTTATGAAGTACCAACAGTCGCCAGAGGTCGGCCTGAGCCGCTCCAATTTGCAGACGCTCATAGTGAGGAAGGATCTCTGGGTAGTGTTCGGCAATGAAGTCGCAGCGCGCCTCAGTAATCATGAATCGATACTCGAAGCTTGGAGCCATTAACCGGTTGAACAGGTAGTTAAGGTATACCGGGAGAGTCACTCTATTGGTGAAGTTGGTTTGCCAGATAATCTGTGGGATGCAGCTAGGGTTAGCGCGATTGAGCAGCGGTGCTGCTTGCTCCGGAAGCGTAAAACGTTTATTGGCAAAAGCCCAGTGGAATGGGTAGCTGAGCATCTTGGCAATATTGGCACTAAGTTTTATTAACCGGCTTGTGGCGACAATAAGAATTTTATTCATTAGGCTTACTTAAATTTATTGATATTACCATGGTATTATTTGATAGGTGGAAAAAGATTTAACCAGCCTAGGCGATGCCTATATGGCGAATAGCTTATGTTAGTTGTTGATATAGTTTCCTAAATTTTTCTGAATAGGGTGTTAGTGAAAGAGGCATATAACTTTGGGTAGTTGTTTGATTTATTTATTGGTTGTGTTTTTGTCTTTTATATTAAGTTCATTAAGCTTTGCGTATTTTATGTAAGCGTGAAAAGCAGTGGTGACGGCAACTAAAACTCCATCACTACCTTGGAAAATACCACCTTTAAAAATTAATTTTCGTATTAATGCATTAGTACCATGAACTATGGGGCTAATAGAAGATGATTTTTTACCACTCTCTTTCATTGCCCAAGCATCTCGGGTTGACAATGTATTAATGCGTGAAACCCAATTAGATAGATCTCTATACGTTAGGTGTCTAAGATGTGTTTTTGTATGTCGAACAGTGGGCGATGAAACAGATGAGTGGGCTTTTTTATCTAGATACCTAGACGTTTTCCTATTATATAGCCTAACAACGCTATCTGGATAAAACCCAGCAGCTTTGATCCAATGGTCTCCCACATAGTTCTTACGGTTAAAACTATAGGCGATGGTAGGATCATCGAGTTCAATATTTTTAATAGCTAGAATAGCATCATTATCTAACCGCTCGTCGGCATCTAAGGCAAGAATCCAGTCATTTTTCGCATAAGGTACGCCAAACGCTTTCTGTGGCCCATCTCCAAGGTATGTTTGATGAATGACTTGCGCACCATAGCTTTCAGCAATTTTTACAGTGCTATCAGCACTGCCGGAATCTACAACGATTAGTTCATCACATACTTGTTTTAGCGAGTCTAGACAATCGCCAATGTTATCAGCTTCATTTAAAGTGATGACAATGCCAGTCATTGATTTCATGATGTTCCCTTAAAATTCAGAAGTTAAAAACAAGGCAATATCGTTGGCAGCTGAAGTAATATCTATGGCCGCCATATTTTGCGCTTGAGCATTGGCCGGCGGACTAAACGCCAAGCGCATTGTGTCGCTATTGCAGGTTTGCCAGCGAAGGGGCGTAGCCGAACGCTTGGCAGGGTAAAAGCCCGCTGTGGCAATATTTAAACAGCCTGCAATATGCAGCGGGCCAGTAGAGCCTGCAATCAACATATCCGCGCCAGCAAGCTGAAGGGCAAAACCCGCTACGCTCTCGCTGGCTGGAAAATGATCAGCCAATACCCCCGCCTTAGCGAGCTGATCAATCAGCACTTGAGCATAGGATTGTTCACTGGGACCAGCGCTAACTAGCCAGCTAACAGGCATGTCGCATAGCTGCTGTTGGATCTGCGTGATAAGTGCTGCGTATTGCTCAATCGATAAGTTGACGGCTGAGCCGCCGCTGCCTGGGTGAACCACCACGATACGCTTACCTGCCGTCCGGCTAGTTTCTTTGAGCGCCAGATATTGCTGTCGGCGATGACGATCGCTTAGCGGCCAGAAGGGCGGAGATGGCAATGCGGATAGTGTCAAAGAGAGCTGACTTATCAGCTCGCAGGCTAAGTCAACATTGTACTGATACTCGGGTTTTGCCGAATGGGAGCGGCGTTGGCTTACCTTTACATTATAGAATATTTGGGCCCACTTGGTGGCTGGCGCTACGCGTAGAGGGATGCCAGCTCGCCAACCTAACCAGCCAATACGCGGCGTTGAGAATAGCGTCAGCAGCGCGTCAAATCGCGCGATTTTCACTTCGCGGAGAAGCTCTTGCCTAGCCGCTTGGTCTGTGGAGTCGCCTGGATCAATGATCACCTCATCCACCCAAGGGCAAGATTTGGCCAGGGAGACAGTATAGGCCGGTACCAGCACGGTAACGTGGGGTGTCGGCGATGCTTTTTTCAAACAGGCCAGCGCTGGCCATGCCAGCATAAAATCACCAATTTTGTCGTTACGGACGACAAGCAGTTTTTGTGCCATGGCTTAGACCCCATTAAAAACAGACTGTATACTACAAGAAATTGCATGGTTTGTTTAACCGTAAGTGGCTGAGTAGGTAGGAAAATGGCGAAGAAAGTACTTCAACTCTGTCTATCCGATGGCAAGGGAGGAATGGAGCTATATATTGACCGCATTATTGAAGACCTTAAGGAGGATGGCTGGGATACCATCGGCATTTGCCTTCAGAAGTCCAAAGTCGAAGAGTACATGCAGCGCAATAACGTTCCTTACAAAGCGTTTAAAAGCAATTTCTATGCCGTTGCTAACATATTGAGTGTTCGCCGTTGGTTGATTAAAGAGAACATTAATATAATTCATTGCCATAAGTCGAGTGACTTAAGGTTAACCACTCTTTTAGCGTTTTTGATACCAGGATTAAAAGTCTTTTATACTGATCATGTGGGCGGGCAACGTCCTAAAAAGGGCCCTTATCATCGCCTTGCCTATGCACAGATAGATCGCGTGATATCCATTAGTCAGGCAACATACCGTCGGAATGTTAGGAACTTACCGGTACCTAGCCAACATATTATTTGCTTACCTCATGGGGTTGATATCAATAAGTACCGGCCTTGCAACGATGGAAAAATCACCTGCGCTAAACGCGAAGCGTTAGGCATTCCTGCTGATGCTACTCTGATTGGGTTGCCAGGGCGCGTAACCCCCGGCAAAGGACAAGATGTCTGGGTAAAGGCGCTACTTGAACTTGACCCCCAGCTCAATTTTCACGCGATTTCCATTGGCGGTACAGACTCCTCGTCTGGGGGGGTAGATAGTTTTTATGAGAGCCTGCAAACATTAATAGCGGGATCACCATTAGCGAATAAGATTACCTTTCTGGGACATCGCAACGACCTTACTGAGATTCTGCCTGCGCTCGATATAGTGTGTATTCCTTCGAAAAACGAAGCGTTTGGTCTGACAATTATTGAGGCGATGGCGTGTGGAATGCCCATTATTGGCTCTAACACGGGGTCGTTACCGGAGCTAGTCGACAGTGCGTCAGGTCTCCTTGTGGATCCTCACGACATTAGCGCATGGCGAGAGGCGATAACGACGATGATACGCGATGCGCCCAAGCGCCAAATCATGGGGCATGCTGCCAGACGGCGTGTTGAGCAGCAGTTTAGTAACAAACAGCATGTGAAGCGCTTAACTGATATTTACAGTGCTTCTGTATAAGCCTGATGATCCGGCACCACTGTCGCCGCTTGGTACAAGCACTTAATCATAGAACCCTGCCTGCTGCAGCAACACCCATCAGTTCTATTATTGACAAGCCGTTCCACTAGCGTTTTGGAACCAGCGGATGTTGCTCCGTTATGATCGTGGGTTACTATTTTGGATAGCAGAATTACCCTGCTCCTTACTGAGAATCTTATGCAACGTCGATTGCCGATACCACCCGGCGGAGATCCGGCTTTTTCTCCACTGGCTGACGCCCGAATGTACTGGCCGGTGCAGCGTGCTCGTCTCCAGGCGGCTGTGCGTGATGGCTTTCAAATGGTGATAGGCGTCCCTCTTGAGCGTATGATTTTCAAACTGTGGAAGCATGAGTTGCTTGGGAGCACCTGGGTCAAGCAGTTGGGTTTACCCCGCCGCGTCGTTGAACAGCAACTGGATACACGGCTAATACTTCATGTGAATCCACGTGAACTGGTGCACATCCGTGATTGGCGTGAACTTCCTAAACGTCGACGGCCTTCATCATCGGCGTTTATTTGGAACGGCGATTGGGACCTGCGACGAGAAGATCTGCGCTATGGCTCGCGCTATCGTTTTATCAGCGATATTGATATACATCGCGATGATTTAACCGTCAGCGATACGTTTCGTGGCCTTAAAGCGCGAGTCGATAGCGGTCAGCCGTGGTCCTCCCACCAGCAGGGCCTTTTGCTGGATACTGAAGAACGAATCCTTATTTACCTGCGTGTTTACCTGAACTTTATGGATGACATGGCCCTTAACGGGTTTGATCAGCAGAAAGGGAAAGATGAATTAGGTGTTGCAGTGAGTAGGGATGGCCGTTTGATAAAAATAAATCGAGGCCTACATCGCCTTGCGATGGCGCAATACTTAGGCTTGCCAACCGTGCCGGTGAAGGTGAAAGCAGTTCATCAAGATTGGTGGGAAAAAGTAACGCAAAAGACCCATGGCGCTAAAGCGTTGGAGCGCATGGTAAAGGCATTACAGTATTGTGTGCCTGAAACAGAACCTGGCCCTTTAGATCCACAGTCGTTTCCAGAAAGCTTTATATGGCCTCCCGGGAAAGGGTCGCATAGGTAGTTCAGCTGTTTGCACGGTAGCCTTGGATAATAGGGGCGAGGTTCATGGCAGGCTTAAACTTATTCATTGACCTTTCTAGCCTCTCTAAATTGGCCATTTGCCATTTGCCTGATGCACGCACTCGGCAACGATCAAGGTCAATCAGCCAAGGCTTGCCACTGCTATCGACCAGTATATTACGAGCATTCAAGTCAACATGATCAAGCCCTGCCTGGTGAAAGCGCCTAATCATAACCCCTACCCGCTGCAGCAACGCGTCATCAGCTAGGTCGTTGGTTAGCAGCTCGGCCAACGCTCTGGCACCGGCAATACGCACAGTGATTAACGTAGCTTCATAGGTTAATCCATAGCGGGTAACACTGCTTGCCAGGGGGCGGGGTACCGGTAGTCCTTGCTCAAAAAGTGCGGCGGTTAAGCGCAATTCTCGAAATGCTCGGGTACGCTCGACGCCTGTCCATAAGTAGCGTTTTTCACTGAGGTTGGCTGCCATGCCGCCACGGCGATAGGGCCTTAACACCCACTGTTCAGTAGGCGTTGCCTGCACGAACAAACTGCTACCCCGGCCGGGGGCTTCGCCCACAATTAATCCCCGCTCACGCCAGTAATCGCTAGTGAACAGAGTAGGTTCCATTTGGTGTGTTTCCGGCGCGTCACATAAACTGTCCGCATCATGTAAAATCAGATTATTTTCCTGCCGGAGTGCCGTTAAGCGCATGAAGCCCTCGTTACCTGTTCAACCTAACCATATTGCCATTTTGCGCCTCTCCGCCTTAGGAGACGTCTGCAATCTCGTGCCCACGGTGCGGGCGTTGCAGCGCCAGTGGCCCAACGCGCGCATTACCTGGATTATCGGTAAGGGGGAACACAGTCTACTGGCGGGGCTTTCCGGGGTCGAGTTCGTTGTTTATGACAAGTCTACCGGTATTGCCGGAATGCGCGCACTATGGCGCCAGCTTGCCGATACGCGCTTTGATGTGCTGCTGCATATGCAGCAGGCTATCCGTGCCAGCGTTTTGTCGCTGGGGCTTAAGGCCGACGTCCGCGTGGGCTATGACAAGGCGCGCGCCAAAGACGCCCAGCACTGGTTTACCCAGCACCAGCTCGCGCCGCACCCCAAGGCCCATGTGTTGGAGTCCTTTATGGACTTTGCCCGGGTGCTTGGCGTAGAGGATGACCACTTAGCGTGGGATTTACCAGTGCCCGATACGGCACGTAATGAAGCCCAGGCCATCAGTGGTGACGCCCCTTATCTAGTCATTAACCCCTGCAGCAACGTGCGCCTGCGTAATTTTCGCAACTGGTCGGTAGAAGGCTACGCTAGCGTGATCGAACATGCCTGGGTACAGCACGGACTGAAAAGTATATTGACCGGTGGTGGTAGCGTTCAGGAGCGTGCAATAGGCGATCAAATTGGCGCGCTGTGCCAGTCGGGGAGCGTGATCAACGCCATTGGCAGCACCTCTCTGAAGGGCGTATTGGCACTGATTGACCACGCACGGGCGGTGATTGCGCCGGATACCGGTCCTATCCATATGGCCAATGCGATGGGAACGCCTGCGTTGGGACTTTATGCGTCCACCAATCCCCAGCGCGCTGCGCCCTATCTGTGGCGCGAGTTTGCGCTCAACGCTTACCCCGAAGCCGTGCGCACCTATCTGCATAAATCGGTGGAAGAGGTGAAATGGGGCCAGAGGGTACGCCACCCAAACGCCATGACGTTGATTAAAGCCGACGATGTGATTGCCAAGCTGGATGCGTTGCTGGCGCATACTGCTTTGACTGCCAGCGCAGGGAGCACCGATGAAAATTGATTTGACCGCCCTAGAGCACGCCCGTGTACTGGTCGTGGGAGATGTGATGTTAGACCGCTATTGGCATGGCGGGACCTCGCGTATTTCTCCGGAAGCACCGGTGCCAGTAGTGCGTGTGGAGGACGCTGAGGATCGCCCAGGCGGTGCGGCTAACGTGGCGTTGAACATCACCTCGCTAGGCGGCCATGCGCTGTTGGCGGGTGTGGTCGGTGATGATGAGAACGCCCGGATTCTACAAGCCAGCCTGACTGGCTCGGGTGTAAGTACTCACTTACAGCGTAGCTCTGAGATACCCACCATTACCAAGCTGCGCGTGATGAGCCGCAACCAACAGCTGCTGCGCCTGGATTTCGAGCAGCGTTTGGACAATGTCGATACCAGTGAGCTGTCGACCCAGGTAGAAACGGCGCTACCCAACTGCGATGTGATGATTCTTTCCGACTATGGCAAAGGCACGCTGAACCAGGTGGAAAACCTGATTGCTAAAGCCCGCGCGCATGGCAAGCGGGTACTGATCGACCCCAAAGGCCAGGATTTCAGCAAATACCGTGGGGCGAGTTTAATTACTCCCAATCTGACAGAATTTGAAGCGGTGGTCGGCCATTGCGCGACCGATGCCGAGTTATCCCGCCGAGGTGAAGCGCTGCGCGCTGAGCTGGCGCTGGAAGCGCTGCTGATTACCCGCAGCGAAAAGGGCATGACGCTGATTCGCGAAGGGCATGCGCCGCTGCACTTACCCACCCGCGCCCAGGAAGTCTTCGATGTAACCGGGGCAGGGGACACCGTTATTGGCTTGATGGGGCTAGCGCTCGCGTCTGGCCATGCGTTCCCCGAGGCAATGATGCTGGCCAATCTGGGCGCTGGGCTGGTAGTCGCCAAGCCGGGCACGGCCACATTGTCGATCGCTGAACTCTACACCGCGTTACACGGCGATAAACTGGCCGAATTTGGCGTGATTGAGCCCGATGTGCTGATTGAAGCGGTGCGTGCCGCCCAGCTGCGCGGTGAGCAAGTGGTAATGACCAACGGCTGTTTTGATATCTTGCACGCTGGCCACGTCGCCTACCTGGAGCAGGCCAAGCGGCTGGGCGACCGGTTAATCGTCGCGGTTAACGATGACGCCTCGATTGGCCGCCTAAAAGGCCCCAAGCGGCCGATTAATCCCTTAAACCGGCGTATGCAGGTGTTGGCGGGGCTAGGCGCCGTGGATTGGGTGGTGCCGTTTAGTGATGACACCCCACAGGCGCTGATTGAAGCGGTGTTGCCCGATATTTTGGTCAAAGGGGGCGACTACCGTCCGGAGGATATCGCCGGTGGCGCGGCGGTGATGGCCAACGGGGGCGAGGTCAAGGTATTGGGCTTTGAAGACGGTGTTTCGACCTCGGCGATGATTAGCTCCATTATTGATCGCGAGCGCTGATGGTTTTCCCTACCTGGCCTCGGCTTGCTTACTCAGCGGCGTTGTATGCGCTCTCACCACTGATTGGCTGGCGTATCTGGCGTGAGCAAGTGCCTACTTACTCGCGTCTTCAGCGGCTTGGCTGGCGCCTTAAGCCGCTACCTGCCGCACCGCGCATCTGGCTTCACTGTGCCTCGGTAGGCGAAGTGCGCGCCGCTCGGCCGCTGATTGAAGGGCTGCTCGCGCATTATCCGGCGCATAGCCTACTGCTTACAACCATGACCGCGACAGGTGCTCAGCAGGTCCAAGCGCTGGTTAACGAGCAAATCCCAGTCGATCAAGCAAGGCTTGCCCATTGTTTTCTACCGCTGGATTTTCCCGGCACTGCCAAGCGTTTTGTCCGTCGTGTTCAACCGGTGCTGGCGATCATGTTTGAAACCGAGCTGTGGCCCAATTTACTGAATAGCTGCTACCAGCAAAGCGTGCCCGTGGCCGTCGTTAACGGACGTTTATCGCCCCGCGCCTTTAAACGTTACCGACGCCTGCGCCCGTTAATGGCTGGCGCCTTGTCGAAGGTGAATTGGCTAGCGGCTAAGTCACGTGATGATGCCGAGCGTTTTAAAGCGTTGGGGTGCAGCACGGCGGTAACTATGGTCGTTGGTTCGTTGAAGTTTGATATGCCCAGTAACGAAAAAGCCTTCAGCGAGGGTGAACGCTTACTTCAAGAATGGGGAGGGCGGCCGGTCTGGGTAGCAGGCTCCACCCGGGAAGGTGAAGAAGCGCTGCTGCTTAGGGCCCATCGTCAGGTGTTGCAACGTTACCCGGATGCGCTGCTGGTGTTGGTGCCGCGCCACCCCCAGCGCTTTGATGAGGTCGCTAAACGTTGCCAAACCGACGGCTGGGCGTTAAGCCGTCGTAGCCAGCAGCAGCCTGTCACAAGGCAAACTCAAGTCTATCTGGGGGACACGCTAGGTGAGCTCGGAACATTGTATGCCGCTGGCAGTGTGGCGTTTGTTGGGGGGAGTTTGGTACCGCTGGGCGGACACAATGTGCTCGAACCAGCTTCGTTAGGCCGGCCGGTTATTAGCGGACCCTCGATTGAGAACTTTGCCGATGTGGCTGAACCGCTGCAAGCGGCAGGTTCGCTACTTCTTGTCGATAGCCCGGACGCTGTGGCAGACGCCGTGGCAGACTATTTTGCTAACCCTGAGCGCGCCCAGAAGGCTGGCCGCGCTGGGCGCGCGGCCATTGAGACACACAAAGGCGCCCTGGCCCGCACCTTGAGCGGCTTGGCGTCGCTGCTGCCCGGTTAATGCAGCGCTGTTATTTGCGCGCCTCTATTTAAGCGGCTCTATTTAAGCGCCTCTATTTAAGCGCCTCTATTTAAGTGCTATGCGTTCCACGCCCTCTGCTTTACCCAATAGCAGCACATCGGCGCCCCGGGCGGCAAACAGGCCATTGGTCACCACGCCGACGATAGCGTTGATACGCGCTTCCATGGCCACCGGGTCGGCGATGGTAAATTCAAAACAGTCGATAATTTGGTTGCCGTTGTCAGTGACCACCCCCTGGCGATAAACCGGCTCGGCGCCGAGTGCCACCAACTCGCGGGCAACATAGGAACGCGCCATGGGAATGACTTCTACCGGCAGCGGAAAGCTGCCTAACTGCGGCACGTACTTTGAACCGTCGGCGATGCAAATAAAACGCTTGGCGCAGGCCGCGACTATTTTTTCGCAGGTAAGCGCTGCGCCACCGCCTTTGATCATATGTAAGTTAGCATTTACTTCGTCTGCACCGTCTATGTAGAAAGGCACCGTTCCGACGCTGTTGAGCTCAAACACGTCAATACCCAGTTTCTTTAGGCGCTCGGCGCTGGCGTTTGAACTGGCCACCGCGCCTTTAAAGCGGTCGCGCAGCGGGCCTAGGCGATCGATAAACAGATTGGCCGTGGAGCCGGTGCCAATACCCAGGACAGTGTCTTTTTCCAACTGCGGTTCAATCTCTTTAATCGCTGCGTCCGCCACGGCGGCCTTCAATTCATCCTGGTTCATCGCTGGTTTCATAATAAGCCTAGTAAGTTAGAAGAGAGTTCGTCATAAAATAAGTCGTCACAACAGAGTTCGTCACAACAGAGGTAGAACGCTAGTATAGCGGTCTGCGGTCTAAACGTTACCTGCCGATGTAGACGCCGCTAGGTGTAATCTGCTACCAATGAATGTTTTGTCCGTTCACGTCTTTTCCTTGGGATACCCGCATGCTCGAAGCAACCGTCAAAAAGATCCTCCAAGCCCGCGTCTATGAAGCCGCTTGTGAGACCCCGATTTCTCCAGCTCCCTTTTTGTCGCGTCGTTTCAACAACCAGATTTTGATTAAGCGCGAAGATCTACAGCCGGTATTTTCGTTCAAGATTCGCGGTGCTTACAACAAAATGACGCAGCTCACCCAGGAACAAAAAGATAAAGGCGTGATTGCCGCCTCTGCCGGTAACCATGCTCAGGGGCTTGCCATGGCTGCCAAACTGATGGGCGTCAAAGCGGTGATTGTCATGCCGCGTATTACGCCTGAGATCAAAGTGCAGGCGGTGCGCGCGCGCGGGGCCAAGGTTATTCTTAAAGGTGACGCCTTTGCTGCGGCTGCCGAACACGCCCAAGAGCTGATCAAAGAGCACGGCTATACTTATATTCCGCCGTTTGACGATATCGATGTGGTGGCAGGTCAAGGCACCATCGGCGTGGAAATTCTGCGCCAACACGCTGGCCGCTTAGATGCCATCTTTGTACCGGTAGGCGGCGGCGGGCTAATTGCTGGCGTAGCAGCGTATGTGAAATATTTACGCCCGGATATCAAAATTATAGGGGTAGAAGCCGAAGACAGTGCCTGCCTTAACGCCGCGCTAGAAGCTGGCGAACGCGTGGTGCTCGACCAGGTTGGCGTGTTTGCCGAAGGCGTTGCGGTGGCCCAGATTGGCGAGGTGCCTTTCGCGCTGATGAAAGATTTAATCGACGATGTGATCACCGTGACCACCGATGAAATGTGCGCGGCGGTAAAAGATATTTTTGAAGATACCCGCGCGGTAGCGGAAACCTCCGGGGCGCTGTCGCTGGCGGGGCTGAAAAAATATATTCAGCAAACCGGCGCCGAAGGCGAGACGCTGCTGTGCATTAACTCAGGGGCAAACACCAACTTTGACCGCTTGCAGCACATTGCCGAGCGCACGGAGCTTGGCGAACAGCGTGAAGCGATCCTGGCAGTCACCATTGCTGAAAAACCCGGCAGCTTTAAGAAGTTCTGCCGCACGGTAGGCAAGCGAATGGTGACCGAGTTTAGCTACCGTTATGCCGATAGTAGCGAAGCGCATATTTACGTGGGTATCCAGGTCAAACCCGGTGGCGAAGACCGCCAAGCAGTGATTGATAAGCTGCGTGAAGGCGGGTATCAGGTAGAAGACCTTACCGATAATGAGCTAGCCAAGCTGCATATCCGCCATCTGAGCGGCGGCCGTCCTAGCGAGCGATTTGAGGAGGAGGTCTATCGCTTTGAGTTCCCCGAACGCCCGGGCGCACTGATGAACTTCTTAACCCAACTGCCTCACGACTGGAACATCTCGTTATTTCACTATCGCAACCATGGTGCGGCTTATGGTCGGGTATTGGTGGGTATGCAAGTGCCTAACGGCGACCGCATCCATGTGGCGGAGTATTTAGATGCGATTGGCTATCGCTACTGGCGCGAGAGCGATAACCCGGCGTATCGACTCTTCATGGCGTAACCATACGCGCTTGTATGTAAGTGGCTGCTAACCATGAGCGGCGCAGCCACTCAGCTACATAAGAGGGTCAAAAGATTTAAATAGCGGTAAAAAAAGCCTCTTTAAGCCGTTGTCAACGATGCCCTGATAGACCTATAGTCGTAAGCGGAATTCATGCGATCTGCCACCACGTTGATGACAGCGATAGATGGCAGATTTAATCCATTCGGCAATGTTAAAGGTGTTGGAGAAGCGGTATGCGGCGTAAAAAGCCTGATATGGTAATGGCGTTAATGATTGTGTTTGCATTAGGGGTACTCGCCACTGGTTACGCGCAGGCGTTGTCGGGGAGTTAGCCCCCAGCGCTGTGGCATCGCTTTTAACCCGCAATAGCAACATGGGCTGACCCTCTAGATAGAGGATCGGCCCTTTTTTATTGACGCCGCACGCAGTCTTGATCGCTGACCACTACCTTTAAGGGGACATCCCAAGGCTCAACGGGTAGCGCCGCCACCCGCTGGCAGGCGTGGGCAACGCCTATCAAGGTGGGCGACGGGCCAGGGCGGCGCATAAAGGCGAGGCTGCGGTCATAAAAACCGCCGCCCATGCCCATCCGGTTAGCCTGGTTATCAAACCCCACCAGCGGCACGATCAGCGTGTCCAGCGCCCAGGCGGGCAAGCGGTTTCGCCGCTGGGCGCTAAATCGACTATCCGGCTCCCAAATACCAAAGCGGTTTTTTACCATCGGCGTGTTGGGGTGGTAGGCGACAAACCAGAGACGATTAGCGCTAAACGGGCACAGAACAGGTAAATAGATAGCCACCCCACGTTTGCGCAGCCATGGGAGTAGCGGCGTGGGATCGATTTCGCCGTTAACAGGCAGGTAAAGACTCAAGCGTCGCGCGCGGGTAATTTCAGGCAGCGTTTGCAAACGGTGGCACAGTCGCTTTGCAGCGTCACGCTGTTCGCGTTTAGAAAGGGCTTGGCGTTGGCGACGCAAAAAGCGGCGTAACGCGCGCTTATCGATATCGGGCGGGCTGTTTTGAAGAGCTTGGTTTAGAGAATCTGGGCTTTGCAGATCTGGGCTTTGCAGATCTGGGCTTTGCAGATCTGGGCTTTGACGGGATGGGTCGTGATGGAGGTTGTGCATAGCTAAATGTTGCCCCCATACATAGGCTTGGTAGCGGGGTGTTCTCCAAGGTGCCGCTGTCGTTCTGGCCCTGAACCTACTGGTTCAGGTGGGTGGCCGCAGCCAGACCGTCAGGCTTTCCGACGCACGGACATGCACACGGGTCTGGCTAGCATTTGGCCCCCTGGGTATTACGCATAGGCTCGAGGGACTTTAACGACTGGCGCACACCCCAGAGAACATCGCCATCCTAACAGAGCAGCGGCGAATGCCAAAGGGGTGGCTTAAACGTTTGCGGCGTTTTCAGGCTATTTATAGATAACGCTGCTTTTAGCCAATGCCTAGGGCTGGCGGGTCTTGGCCAATGCCCGTTCAAGGCGAGCATTTAGCCGGTTAAGATGCTCTTCACTGGCCCGTTGTTCATCCATGGCTTCGAGAAGCTCGTGGGTGATGTTGAGCGCCGCCATAATGGCAACGCGTTCACTGCCGAGAACGCTGCTTTGGGCATTGATGCCCTGCATGGCGCGGTCTAGGTAGCGCGCGGCGCGATCCAGTTTGGCTTCTTCGCCCGTGTCACAGGCAATGATATAACCTCGCCCTAACAGGCTTACTTCTTTGGTTGGCCGCTTGGCGTTACTCATCAAAGACTCCAGCACGGGCCAGCAAGGGGCCCAATGCGTTAACATCACTGCATAGGAAGATAGGTGTTGCTCACTATAAGAGAGGCGCTTGTGCGCGGTCAACGCGCAGGCGCCAGTAGTCGGTACCATTGCCGTCACCCTATTGCCTACACACCCAGTAAATAAGAGGTTAGTAACGACGATGTCATTGATTGATGAACGTCAGGATTTCTCTGACGTAGCAGATGTTTTTCTACTGCATGGCAGCATGCAGTCCCCGGCTTTTTTGGATGGTCGTTTATGCGCGCTGCTGGCGCTTCGCGATGTCAGTGCCGAAGCGTGGCTAGACGAAGTCTGCCAGAGTTTAGGCGTTGAACAGCCTCGCGATCAGGCCAGCGCCGAGCGGCTGCTTGGCTGGCGGCGGCAAACATTGGAGGCGTTAAGCGCCAGCGACCTGGACTATACGCCATTGCTGCCTGATGAACTGTTTTCGTTAGGCGAGCAGGCGCAGGGGCTTAAAGACTGGACGCTAGGCTTTATCGAAGTGGTGGATGAGGTGACTGACAACGACCTTCGCGAACGCTGGTCTCAGGCGCTTCGCGAGGCGATTGGGGACTTAGAAGCCCTGGGACGTATCGATACCGACATCGACGATAGCCCCGAAAATGAAAACGATCTGTTTGCGCTGACCGAGCATGCCCGCATGGCCGCGATGCTGCTGTATACCGAACAGCACCCCGGCATGCCACAAGTCGAGCAAACCGACGCGCCCGTTCATTAATACGCCGCCCGCATCATTTTGATAGGAGCCGCTATGCTGCCTGACCCTGTGTTATCGACGCTGCTACCTCGCCCCCCGGCGATCAGCGCGGCGGAATATCGTCACCGCCGCGACGCGCTAATGGCCCAACTGCCGGATAACGCCGCCGTGGTGCTTCCTGGCGCTGGGTTAATGACCCGCTCGCGGGACAGTGAGTTCGCCTTCCGCCAGAACAGCGATTTTTACTACCTAACCGGCATTCGCGAGCCGGATGCCCTGCTGGTGCTGCTCCCAGGGCGCGCTGAAGGACAAAGCGTGGTGTTCTGCCAGGATCGCGACCCCACGATGGAAGCCTGGACGGGGCGCCGACTGGGCGCCGCGGGCGTGGTCGTTGAACACGGGATTGACCAGGCGTTTGAAAACGCGGACCGCGATGAGCGCCTGCCAGAACTGCTAGCGGGCCGTGAGCTGCTCTATTTGCCGCTGGACAGCGCTGAGGCGCTGATTATCGCCGAAGACGCCTTGGCAGACGCCCAGGCAGGGCTCAGGCGCGGGCGGCCGCCGCTAAAAGGCTGGCTGGATATTAGCCCGCTGATTCACGCCATGCGGCTGATTAAAAGCGAGGCTGAGATTGCCCTGCTGCGCCATGCGGCGTTGATATCGGCTCACGCCCATCGGCGCGCCATGCAGGCGTCGCGCCCAGGGCTGGGTGAGTTTCAGCTCCAGGCCGAGTTAGAGCATGAGTTTGTTTGGCAAGGCGCCAGTGGTCCCGCCTACAGCACGATTGTGGGCAGCGGTGCTAACGCCTGTGTTCTGCACTATATTGAAAACAGCGCTCCGCTATGTGAAGACGGATTAGTGCTGATCGACGCGGGCGCTGAATTTGACCTCTACGCGGGCGATATTACCCGCACATTCCCGGTGGCCGGGCGGTTTAGCGACGCCCAACGGGCACTCTACCAAGTGGTGTTAGAGGCCCAAGAGCGCGCGGTTAACGCCGTTCAGCCCGGTGCCACGCTAACGGACATTCACCAGCAGGTAGTGACGGATTTAACCGCCGGGCTGATCAAGCTTGGCCTGCTGGAAGGCGACGTTCAGGCCCGCGTTGATGACAACAGCTACAAGCGCTTTTACCTCCACTCCACCTCCCATTGGCTGGGGTTGGATGTCCACGATGTCGGCACTTATAAGCTGGATGAGCAAACGCCCAGGCCGCTGGCTGTAGGGATGGTGCTCACGGTAGAGCCCGGCCTGTATATACCTGTCGATGACGACATTCCCAAGGCCTATCGCGGTATTGGCATTCGGATCGAAGACAATGTGGTGGTGACGCGTCACGGCCATGAAGTGCTGACCGCAGACGTGCCTAAACAGATTGTTGAAATCGAGGCATTGATGGCTAAAAAGTAATCAGTCCTAGTAGGCTAACTGGTCTTTATGTAAATTACATTACGAATTATTAGTTGTCTCCAAGGTGCGGCTGTATTGAGAGGGAGAAGGCGATGCAAGGCGCTGAACAAAGGACGAATCAAGCAGCCGGAAGTGCGCTGACCCACGACATTGTGATTGTGGGTGGCGGGCTGGTAGGCGCCAGCTTAGGCTGCGCGCTGGCGCCACTGGTCGAGCGCTATGGCTGGCGTGTGGCGATTATTGAATCGGCACCAATGGCGGTTCAGCCGCCGGACAATGCCTGGCAGCCCAGTTTTGATGCCCGGGCCAGCGCGATTGCAGAAGGCTCGGCGCAGCGCTTTGAGCAGTTGGGTGTTTGGGAGGCGATGTGCGGTGAGGCCACACCGATCAAGCGCATTCATATCAGCGAGCGCGGCCGTTTAGGCGCGACCCGGCTGAGCGCTGACGAGCTGGGCGTTGCCGCGCTGGGTCATGTTATCCCTAACGCCTGGATGGGCCGAGTGCTTCACCAGCGGCTTGCTCAGCTGCCCCTGGAATGGCACTGCCCGGCGAAAGTGGAGCAACTTACCCCGGTGGCGGGCGAGCATCACTTACAGCTTTCCGATGGCAGCCAGTTAAAGGCAGGATTAACGGTGCTGGCCGACGGCGGCCGGTCAGGGCTTAAAGAGCAACTGGGGATTAGCAGCCGCCGCGAGCCCTACGAGCAAACAGCGCTTATCGCTCACGTGGGGGTAAGCCAGCCTCATCATGGGGTCGCTTATGAGCGCTTTACCGCCCAGGGGCCTATGGCGCTACTGCCACTGCCGGGCCAAGCCATGGAGTTGATTTGGACACACCCCAGCGGCGGCGAAAAAGCGCGTATGGCACTTCCCGAGCGTGACTTTCTGCTCCAGCTACAGCAGGCGTTTGGTGATCGTGTCGGCCGGTTTACCCGGGTAGGCACCCGCCACGCCTACCCGCTTTCGCTGGTGACCGCCGAGGAGCCGGTGCGCCCAGGGCTGGCGGTATTGGGCAATGCGGCCCACGCCTTGCATCCGGTCGCCGGGCAGGGTTTTAACCTAGCGCTGCGTGGGGTGATGGATCTTGTCGAAGCGCTGGAGCAGGGTGAGCAGGCCAAGCGGCCGCTGGGCGATATGACCACGCTGCAAGCCTTTGAAAAGCAGCGCTCCCGAGACCGCGCCAATGTGATTCGCTTTAGCGATGGCCTGGTTCGGCTGTTTGGGCTCTCTTTCCCACTACTGCCCCACGCCCGCGCCGCCGGGTTAACCGGCCTGAATCTTATCGGGCCGCTGCGGCGGGGGCTGGCCCGTCGCGCCATGGGCTTAGAACGTTAAGTGGTTAACCGTTAACCCATAGGTCATTGAAAGGAACGCTATGCATACGGACTCATCTAGTGCGAAGCCGCCAGTGGAAAGCTTTGAGGCGATTATTGTCGGCGGCGGCATGGTCGGCACCGCGCTCTGCGCGCTGCTGGCCCAGGCAGGCATGCAGGTGGCGCTGGTAGAAGCACAGCCAGCGCCGCTTAGCCTTGACGATGCAAACGCTACGCTGCCGACGCCGCGAGTCAGTGCGTTAACGCCAGTCTCTCAACGCTTGCTCACCCATTTGGGCGCTTGGCCCGTTATGCAGAAAACCCGGGTAACGCCCTACCAAGGCATGCAGGTATGGGATGCCGAAGGCAGCGGTGAAATTGCCTTTTCCGCTGATGAGGCGGGTGTCGCCGTGCTGGGCCATATTGTTGAAAATGCGGTTACCCTGGCCGCGCTCAATCGACAGGTGCTCAACCACTCCAACGTCACCGCGTTTTTTGGCGTTAGCCTTGCCGCGCTACAGCGTCCTACCGATAGCGCTTCGCAGCATTCGGCCAGTGGCCATTGGCTGGTGCTAGACGACGAACGCCAGCTTTATGCGCCGCTAATCGTCGCCGCTGACGGGGCTCACTCGGTACTGCGCGAAATGGCCGGTATTGAGGTGGCTAGCGACGATATGCAGCAGGACGCTGTGGTAACCACGGTGCATTGCGCCAAGCCCCATGGCGGCAAGGCTCGGCAGGCGTTTATCGACGGGCGACCACTGGCGTTTCTGCCGCTAACGGTAGAGGGCGACGACCGTTACTGCTCGATTGTCTGGTCGACCACGCCAACGCATGCCGCTGAGCTGAGTGAACTGTCTCAAGAAGCGCTTGGGGCGGCGCTGGGGGAAGCGTTTGACCACCGCTTAGGCGAGGTAACCGCCTGCGATAAGGCTCACCGTTTTCCGTTAGTTCAGCGCCATGCGCGCCACTACGTGCAGCCGCATTTCGCACTGGTCGGTGACGCGGCGCACAATATTCATCCGTTGGCGGGGCAGGGGGTCAATTTGGGCTTGATGGATGCGGCGGTATTAGCGGAAGAGGTGGTGCATGCCTGGCAGCGCGGTGCTCCCTGGGGTGAATTAAGCACCTTAAAGCGTTACGAGCGTCGGCGCCGCTTTGATAACAGCGCCATGCTGGGGCTAATGAAAGCCTTTAAAGTGCTGTTTGGCAGCCACGATCCGGGACTGACGCTGGCGCGCAACCTGGGCATGAGCGGTATGAATCAGTTAGTGCCGCTAAAGCGCGTACTCATGCGGCAGGCGACCGGGGAACGCGGCCGCCTGCCGCTCAGTTGTCGTTAAACCTGTCGTTAACGCCGACGGCGGTCGACCACATTAAGCGCTTTGAGCAAGTTGAGGGCTTCGCTGAGCTGGTAGTCGTTGGATAGCCGCTCGGTCATTTCCTGGCGGTCACGGGGGGCTTGTTGACCGCTTAAGTGCCCCTCCAGGTCGGCCTCACGAATTTCCGGGCGTCTCTCGGCGACTTCTAGCCTGCCGCGTACGACATTGACGTCGGGTTCAATGCCTTGGGCCTGAATCGAACGGCCATTCGGGGTGTAGTAAAGCGCCGTGGTGAGCTTGAGACCTTCGCCATTGCCCAACGGCATTATCTGCTGCACAGAGCCTTTGCCAAAGCTGTCGGTGCCCATGATCACGCCACGCCGCTGGTCCTGCAGCGCACCGGCGACGATCTCTGCCGCTGAGGCACTGCCACCGTTAACCAAAACTACTAACGGAACATCGCCAGCCGGCGTCGGTGAAGAGGCGGAGAACGACATCTCGGTATCTGAAAGGCGCCCTTCGGTATACACAATCAAGCCATCATCCAGGAACAGGTCGGCAATCCCCACGGCGGCTTGCAGTACCCCGCCGGGGTTGTTACGTAAATCGAGTATCAACCCTTCTAGCGGCTGTTCGCGCGCCATTTGCTCAAGCGCCTCGCGGGCCTGTTCGGTCGTGCGTGACTGAAACTGGCTAATACGCAGGTAACCGTAACCGGGCTCAAGCACCTCGTGTTTAACGCTTTCGCTGCGAATAACCTCGCGGGTCAGGGTAAACTCCCGGGGCGTGTCTTCGCCTGAACGCAGTACACTGATCTGTAGTTCGCTGCCCGGTTCGCCGCGCATCAGGGTCACCGCTTCTTGCAGCGACATGCTCTCGGTGGGGGTGCCATCGATGGCAATGATAATATCGCGGGATAGCAAGCCTGCGCGGGAAGCGGGCGTGTCATCAATCGGTGTAATCACCATCAACTGACCGTTTTCCATGCCCACTTCGATACCAATCCCGCCAAACTCACCTTGGGTGGACTCTCGCAGGCTTTGATACTCCTCCTCATCCAGGTAGGCAGAGTGGGGGTCCAGTTCACTGAGCATGCCGCGCATGGCGTTGCGCAGCAGTGCTCGGTCATCGACCTCTTCAACGTAGGCACGCTTAATGCGCTCGAACACCTCGGCGAACGTTTGGATGTCTTCTAACGGCAGTGCATCGCTAACGCTTTGACGTTCCACGCTGGCGCTGGGCTGGGCGAAAAGCGTCAGCGGGGCCGAGAGCAAAGCAATCGGGAGCAGGGTGGCCAAGAAGCGCTTGGCGGGGGCCGATACCTCGGTAACAGATAGCGTCATGCAGACTCCGCAAGGCGATAGGTGGCGCCTTAAAGCGTCACCCTGAAGTTGAAATACTAACAATAGCTGAGACATCATAAAATGTGGTGGCATCAACCGTCGTGCAGCTTATCCCGTCAGCGGCGCGCAATCCAACGCTGCGGGTTAATGGGTGCGCCGCCGCGGCGAACTTCAAAGTAGAGGGCGGCACGGGTTTGGCCGCCGCTGTCGCCTACGCGGCCGATTTCATCGCCGCGGTTGACCTGCTGGCCAGGCCTGACGCTGAACTGCTGGAGGTGGGCATGCAGCGTCATAATTTGGTCACCATGGTCGATTATTAGCAAGTTACCAAACCCGCGCATCCAGTCGGCGAATACCACGCGGCCCGTGTGTACGGCGGTGACCGGGGTGCCCGCGCTGGCGTGAATGACAATGCCGTTGTAGTGCACGCCGTCGCGATGGTGGAAATTGCTAATAATTGACCCCTGTACCGGCCAAGGCAGGTCGCCTTGAGTGCTGACAATATGCGTAGTCGGCGTGGGTTCAGCCAGTCTTGCCATCTCTGCCTGGATGTTGCGCAGCACGCGTTCGGCCTCTTCGCGGCTCTGATTGAGGTCGGCCAGCCGCTCTGCTTCGCTGCCGTAGCGGTCATCCAGGTTGGCAACCACACCGCGTCGTTCGGTGGTGCGCTCGGCGAGCAGTGCGCTTTGCTCTTCTAGCTCATCGGCCAACGCATCAAGGCGGGCTTGCCGCTCGCGTAGCTCATTTTGCGTATCGGCGAGGGCGGTGTCGAGCCGGGCAATCGCGTTTAAACGGCGATTGCGTGCTTCGCTCAGCCGGTTCATATACGCCTGCATACGATCAAGCTCGGCGGGGTCGCCCTGGTTAAGCAGCAGTTTGAGCTGCGGCGTGGGGCCCAGGCGGTAAAGCGCTGAGAGCTGCTGGCCCAACGCCGCATACTGATCGGCGCGCTCACTCTCCAGCCGGTCACGATGCTCACGGAGCTGGGTGGTTTCATCATTCAACTGGCGGCGCTCGGCTTGCAGGGTATCCAAGCGCCGATGGGTTTCAGCAAGCTCGGTTTCGACTTCCTTTAGCTCACGCTCGGCGCTATTGCGGGCCTCGCCGGTGGCGCTGAGGCGTTGGGCAACGGACTCGATCTCCTGGCCAATCGCATCCAACTGCTGACGCGCCGTGCTTGAGTCCTGCTGGGCGAAGCTTTCTGGCGCAACACCTAACGCCAGCCAGAGTGTCAGTGCTAAAGATGGCCGCATGGGCACTACTTGCTGTAATGAATCAGTGGATTACCGGTCATCGCCTCGGGCTGCTGCTGGTCCATCATGGTTAACAGCGTAGGGGCCAGGTCGCATAGCTTGCCCTCTTCAAGGGCGGCAGAACGTTCACCGACATAGATAAGCGGCACCACAAAGGTGGTGTGAGCGGTTTGCGGTGCGCCCGTTTCGGGGTGCACCATTTGCTCGGCGTTACCGTGGTCGGCGGTAATTAAGCAAGCACCGCCCGCGCGCTCAATGGCGTCGACCACGCGACCCACGCAGGCATCGACGGTCTCGATGGCTTTTACCGCAGCATTGAAATCACCGGTGTGGCCGACCATATCGCCGTTGGCGTAGTTGCAAACGATGAGATCAAAGTGGCCGCCATCAATGGCGTCGACAAGTTTATCGGTAATCTCAATCGCGCTCATTTCCGGTTTTTCGTCGTAGGTGCGCACATCACGCGGTGAGGGCACCAGGATACGCTCTTCGCCTGCGTATTCGGCTTCATTGCCGCCCGAAAAGAAGAACGTCACGTGGGGGTACTTTTCTGTTTCGGCAATGCGCAGTTGAGTCAAACCGCGCTTGGCGACGACTTCTCCCAAGGTGTCGTTGAGGTCTGACGGCGGGAAGGCGGCGGGTAAAGGGATGTCTGCGGCGTACTGAGTCATCATGACCAGCCCTTGGCCTGCGAGCGTCGGGCACTCACGGCGCTCAAAGCCATTGAAGTCTGGCTCGGCAAAGGCGCGGCTCAACTCCCGGGCGCGGTCAGAACGGAAGTTGAGGAAAATCGCCGCATCGCCGTCTTGTAAGGTAATGGGGTCATCGTGAAGTGGCACGCTGCTGGCGGCGACGAATTCGTCAGTTTCGCCGCGCTGGTAAGCATCGCGTAACGCGATTTCAGCGCTAGTGGCGGAGTACTCAGCGTGGCCATCGGTGAGTAGGCGGTAGGCTTGCTCGACGCGCTCCCAGCGGTTGTCACGGTCCATGGCGTAAAAGCGGCCAATAATCGAGGCCACAAAGCCGTTGTCAGCGCCCACCAGCTCCGCTAAACGGGCATTGGCGCGCTCAATTGAGGCCAGCGCGCTTTGCGGCGGCATATCGCGGCCGTCGAGAAAGGCGTGAATAAAAATGCGCTGGGCGCCGCGGCGTGCGGCAAGTTCGGCCATGGCAATAAAGTGGTCTTCATGGCTGTGCACGCCGCCGGGGGATAGCAGGCCAATCAAGTGTACCGGGCGGCCATTGGCGACAGCGTCGTCAATCGGCTGGGTGAGGTTGTCATTTACATCCAGGTCGCCGTCTTCTACTGCCTTGCTGATACGGGTGAAATCCTGATAAACGATACGTCCTGCACCAATATTCATATGCCCGACTTCGGAGTTGCCCATCTGCCCGTCGGGCAGGCCAACGTGAAGGCCATCGGTGTGAACGAAGGTATGGGGGTGTTCTTCCCACAGCTTATCCATCACCGGTTTGTGGGCCGCCGCTACCGCATTATGGCGGCTGTCGGGGTTGTGGCCGTAGCCATCGAGAATAATCAGCGCCACGGGGCGCGGGGTGCGAGAAGTATCCATAAAAACCTCGTTAAGATTGGCAAGCCGAACGACGCGAAAAATTCGGGGTCGCGATGGGCGCACGCTTGGGGCATCATAACGCAGGCAACTGCCAGGCGTCATGATTTAGGAGCCTGTCCGGCTTAACACTGATCTACTGCGAATCCCGGTATTTTGGCCAACTTTAGTCGATCGATTTCGTTAAATAGCGCGCTATTCGCCTCAAACGATCGATAAATTTGGCTCAAAATCCGTGCTTCTCGCGACGATCGGCTAAGCCGGACAGCCTCCTGGCCTGCGCGGGAAGCTATCTGACGTGTATACTTGTCGCGTTTTACCGGTGGTAACGCCTTTTTTTCCGTATTTACCAAGAGATTGTGTTCGCGATGATCGATCAGGTGCTCGAATTCGTACAGAACCACCCCCTGTTAGTGGGGGCGTTTTTGCTGGTGTTGGTAGCGTGGCTTGCCTACGAAGCACGTAGTGCCTCCACGAATGCACTGACGTCAACCCAGGCCACTCAGCTTATCAATCGCGAAGATGCGGTGGTGCTGGATATCCGTGAAAGCAAAGACTTCAAGGCCGGGCATATCGCAGGGGCGCGTAACATTCCGCAAAGCAACCTCGATAGCCGCATGAACGAACTGGATAAAGTCAAAGCCCAGCCGATCATTGTGGTGTGCAAGCACGGTCAAAGTTCTGGCGCCGCGCAAGCCAAGCTTGCTAAAGCTGGCTTTGAGCGGGCTTTCAAATTGAAGGGCGGCATGGCGCAGTGGCAAGGCGACGGCCTTCCAGTGGTTAAAAAATAACCAGCGCTTTCTTTATTTAATCAACAATCAGGAGTTTTCTTATGGCGGAAGATAACAACACCCCACAGGCTGGCGCCGCAGCAGACGAAAAGCCGCAGCTGAAATTTTCGCTGCAGCGTATTTATGTAAAAGATATTTCCTTTGAGGCGCCTAATTCACCTTCGGTTTTCAAGCAATCTTTCAAGCCCAAGGTGAACCTGGACCTGAATACCACCAGCACCAAGATTGCCGATGACCAGTACGAAGTCGTGGTCAAAGTGACCGCACAGGTTAACGACAACGAAACCGGCACCACTTCTTTCCTGGCCGAGGTCGAGCAGGCGGGTCTGTTCCGTATTGCCGGCATTGAAGGCGCACAGCTGGATCAAACCCTGGGTGCCTTTTGCCCCAACCTGCTGTTCCCTTACGCCCGTGAGTGCGTGGACAACCTGGTTAACCGCGGTGGTTTCCCGCCGCTGATGCTGGCACCGGTAAACTTCGAAGCCATGTACGCCCAGCGTAAGCAGCGCGAAGCTAAGCAAGCAGAAGAGAACACCCACTAAGCGATGTCAAAAGCCAGGTCAGAAACGCCCGCCGCTGATTGGTATGCCCTGCATGGCAAAATGCCGCGTGTGTATGTGGCTGTTGCGCTTACTACCGGCAGTGAGATATCGCTGCCGGAAGGCCCGGCACGGCATATCACGCGTGTGCTGCGTATGGGTGAAGGAGCGCCGCTGGTGCTATTCGATGGCCAAGGGCGTGAGGCGGGCGTTCGCTTAACGTCGGTGGACCGCAAGCAGACGCTGGCGCGAGTCGAAGCGGTATGGTCGGGTAGTGGTGAATCGCCACTGTCTGTCCATTTAGGCCAGGCTATCTCCAAAGGCGACCGAATGGATTATGCCATTCAAAAGGCCGTCGAGCTGGGCGTTGCGGCGATTACCCCGCTGTATACCGAGCGCGGTGACGTGCGTTTGAAAGGCGACCGGGAAGACAAGAAGCTGGCGCATTGGCAGGCCGTGGCGGCCAGCGCCTGCGAGCAGAGTGGCCGCACGGTGGTGCCACAGGTGCATCCGCCGATGGCGTTATCGGCATGGCTCGATGAGCGCCAGGAGCCGCTGCGCCTGATGCTGCATCTGGCAACCGGCAACGTGTTTGACCGACAAGACCGCCCAGCGTCGGTAGCGCTACTTATCGGCCCGGAAGGCGGCTTAAGCGAGAGCGATATCGCCGCTGCCCAAACCGCTGCCTTTACGCCGCTCACCCTTGGACCGCGGGTATTGCGGACCGAAACCGCCCCGGTGGTGGCGCTATCCCTCCTACAGCACTACTTTGGCGATTTGTAAGTCCTTGCAAATCGCCAAGGCGCCTATCCGATAGTGTTTCCCCTTTGCTCTTCAAGCTCAGCACTCTGCGTATCTCTATGCGCTTGCTGAAGCCCCTTTAGCACGCTGGGTTTAAGCATCGGCAGTGGCTCGCCCGATACGCCACTGATGACCACCAGGCGATGTTGACGGCCACGCGCATAGCCCAGCCAGCAGGGCAGCCATAGCGGCGTTGGGGCGCTATCCAGCACCTGGATACGCCAATAGCGCGGCGTGGCCATGCGTTCCCATAGCCATAGCCGCTTCAGCGCTTCTGGCGTTGGCGGCAAGCTGCTATCAATTTTAAGCTCAGTATTGGGTTCTTTGGCGTGGGCGGGTAATTGAGTACCCACCAACAGCAGTGCGCGGCGCATTTCCTTAGCACACAGCAGCCAAGCGCCTGGGTCACCCGCTGGCATGCCTAGCCCCGCTGCCCAAAGACCAACCCAGCCAGGTTCGCACGCCTTCGCGCCCAGGCGCTGAAGGCGCCGTTTGGCAGTATCGTCGTCAATTTGCCTGGCAAGTGTTAAACGCTCAGCCATTTGCCCACCCCTGCAATAGCGCTAGCATCCCCAGCATAATGCAAAACCAAGCGAATAGGCCGATGCAGCGACGCCGCGTGACGCGCGCCTCTTTGCCGATAACCTGGGCGTTGTCGGCTCTGGCTGCCAGCACGGCCTGCATATCCGGCGCGGCTTCCTCCATCATTACATCGCTTAACTGATCACGACTGGGAGCCGGCGCTGTCAGGCTCACGAAATAGCCCACCGTGACCGAAACGGTGACCCCAACGGTATTGTTATATAGCCATGAAATATCGAGCTGCGAGGAAACGGTCCAAACCGATAGCATGCCGACAACAAGCCCGGCGATGGCACCACGCGCATTGGAACGATGGCTGAAAATGGCCAATAAGAACGTGCCGAGCAGTGCACCATAAAACCACGAGCCAATTTGGTTTACCGCTTCGATCACCGGACCTAGGTTGCCCGCGAAGAAGGCAAATAGCGTGGCATACAGCCCCCAGAAAACGGTGGCCAGTCGTGACGCTTTTAAGTAATGCGCATCGCTGGCATTGGGTTTGATATAGCGGCTATAAAAGTCGCGCACGGTCACTGCAGAAAGCGAGTTGAGCGCCGAGTCGAGACTCGACATGGCCGCGGCAAAGACACCGGCAATCACCAGCCCGGCCATTCCCGAAGGAAAGGCGCTGACGACGTAGCGGGGTAGCAGTTCATTGAGGTCATCGGGCGGGGTTAAGCCATGTTGCTGGTAGTAGGTAGCCAAGATGATGCCAATAAAGAGAAACAGCAGCATCTGGGGAATAAGCAGATACCCACCGATCAGCAGCGAGCGCTGGGCATCGACTACCGAAGGGCTGGATAGCACGCGCTGAATCTGGCTCTGGTCGGTGCCGAAGTAGGCCACATGCAGGAAAAAACCGCCCAACAAACCGGCCCATAGCGAGTAGGTCACGCTAGGGTCGAAAGACAAGTCGATGGCGTTGAACATGCCGCTGCCCGCGCCAAACGCCATCACGTCCCCCCAGCCACCGGGTAGACTGGTGACTAACAAGAAGATACTTAACAGCGCGCCTAGCCACAGCACGAACATCTGTATCACATCGGTCCAGATGACCGCGCTGATACCCCCCATCACGGTATAACTGATGGCCAGCACCGCCATAATAATAATCGTGAGGTTCACGCTCCAGCCGGTTACCACCGCCAACACTAACGCGGGTGCATAAAGCACTACGCCGGTGGCCAAGCCACGCGCGATGAGAAACAGCAGGGCACTAAGGGTACGCGTCGCCGGGCCGAAGCGGCGCTCTAGCAACTCATAGATGCTATAGATACCCGCACGATGGAAAATAGGCACCAATACCAGGATCAACACAATCATGGCCAGAGGCACATTGATAAAGGTCACCAAGCGTTCAAGACCGCCCTCGAAACCCCAACCGGGCGCGCCAATAAAGGTGATAGCGCTGGCCTGGGTCGCCATCACCGAAAGGCCAATCGCCCAGCCAGGTATTTTGCGACCGCCGAGAAAATAGTCCTCGGGATTGTGCTGGTCTTTGCCAAAACGCGACCCAATCCAGGCGATTAGGCTGATATAGGTGATCAAGACAAGCGTATCAAAAAGCGTGAACCCTTCCATGCCCCGTGCCTCCTACGGCTAATTTTTATTGCTTTCTTGAGCGTAGCAGGTTGTGCGGTTAACGCTTTCTAGGCGGGTAGCTGTGTGTTGAACAAGCAATGGGATTGGCTGCCCAAGATTAAAACACCGTCTCCCGCTTTGCCCTGCGTCCGCTAGGCACCATAATAGACATCTATTTTTCCTGAAGGACGTTACCCATGGTCCGTGAGTCTCACTCCTCCCCGCGATCCGCTAGCGATACATCTGCCCAGTTGGGTGAAGTGGCCTACCTAACGGTCACGGCGGTCAATAATATCGGGGCGTTTTTGCAGTGGGGGCAGCCGAAAGATGTGCTGCTACCGTTTAGCGAGCAGCACTTTCGACCCGATCCGGGCAAGCGCGTATTGGTAATGCTGTACAGCGACGACCAGGGGCGGCCGGTGGCAACGATGAAGCTGGACCGCTTTTTGACCGATGACGCCTGGGACTTGGAAAAAGGCGATGAAGTTGCCGTGATGGTGGCTGAGCGCACCGATCTGGGCATGAAAGTGATCGTCAACCATCGTTACTGGGGGCTTGTTTACCAAGACGACGTGACTCAGCCGCTGCGCCGCGGTCAAGCTATCAAAGGCTATGTGAAGCAGCGTCGTGAAGATGGTCGTTTGAATATTTCGTTATTACCGCCAGGTGCCGCTCGTTTGGATGTGGTCGGCGACAAAGTAATGCAGGCCCTGCGTGAAAGCGGCGGCTATTTAGCGCTGGGCGATAAAAGCGAGGCACATGAAATAAAAGCCCGTTTAGGCGTCAGCAAAAGTGCTTATAAACAAGCCATTGGGCGGCTTTACAAGCAGCAGCTGATCACCTTGGAGCCGGGCGCCATTCGCTTAGTACCTGGCGCACTCAGCGAGTAGTTACGCCGAGTAGTTACGAGTAGTTAGCTGGGGAAGTTGGCGCCTAGCGGGCAGTGCGGCATACTGCACACCTATTGTTCATGTTTGGATAGTGCCCCGATGAGCCAATCAAATCTGCATCTCGGCGTCGTGATGGATTCCATCAGCGACATCGCTTACAAGAAAGACACCACCATGGCCCTGCTCTGGGCTGCTCAAGAGCGAGGTTATACCCTGCACTATATGGAGCAGGCGGATCTTTTCTTGAACGCGGGGCAGGCCTACGCGCGCATGCGGCCGTTAACGGTACATCGTGACCCTCATCATTGGTACGACTTGGGCGAGCCCTCGGCACGCCCCATGGTTGAGCTGGATGTGGTGCTAATGCGTAAAGACCCGCCCGTGGATGCCGAGTTCACCAATGCATTGCATCTGCTAGGGTTTGCCGAGCGTGAAGGCGTACTGGTGGTAAACCCTACGGCTGCACTATTACAGTGCAATGAAAAGCTGTTTGCCCAGCAGTTTCCTCAGTGCTGCGCGCCCACTTTAGTAGCCAGCCGTGACGACGTGCTGCGTGCTTTTCACGCAGAGCATGGCGATGTGATTTTCAAGCCGCTGGATGGCATGGGCGGCACCGGTATTTTTCATATCGGCCCTGAAGGTCGCAATATTGGCGCGGTGATCGAGCAGCTAACCTTGCGCGGTCAGCGGCAAATTATGGCCCAGCGCTACCTGCCGGAAATCAAAGAAGGCGATACGCGCATCCTGCTTGTGGATGGCGAGCCTGTGCCCTTTGGGCTGGCGCGCATACCTTCGGCGGGGGAAACCCGCGGCAATCTGGCTGCCGGTGGGCGAGGCGTCACTCGCGAGCTAACCGAGCGCGACCATTGGCTTATTAAGCAGGTGCAGCCGATGATTCGTGACAAGGGATTGGTGTTCGTCGGTCTGGACGTGATCGGTGATTATATTACTGAAATTAACGTCACCAGCCCGACCTGCGTGCGCGAAATTGATGATCAGCGGGGCACGAATATTGCCGGACTGCTGCTCGATGCCGTTGAGCGCCGCTTAGCCTAAGCGAGGCCTCACTCAGATAACTACACTCATTACGCTATGCCTGCTGGGGTGCCAGCAGGCAGTGGGAGACGCATGCAAAGTTTGAAGCATCACTTTTTGATGGCCATGCCACACTTAGACGACCCTAATTTTGCCGGTAGTCTCATTTATCTGTGCGACCACGATGACAACGGCTGTATGGGGGTCATTACTAACCGGCCGATGGAAATCACTCTCGAAGCCCTGTTTGATCAATTGGAATTGGGCGGTGAAACAAGTCCGCACCGTAACGCGCCGGTGTACTACGGCGGGCCAATGCATAAAGATCGTGGCTTTATCCTGCATGTAGGCGATAGCCAGCAGTGGGATTCGAGTATTCAGGTGGAAGATGGCATCGCCCTCACTACCTCGCTGGATATCCTCCAGGCCTTCGCGGCTGGCGATGGCCCCGAGCAGTTTTTAGTTTGTTTGGGCTGCACCGGCTGGGAAGTGGGCCAGCTCGAAGAAGAGCTTAAAGAAAACAGTTGGCTAACGGTAGAAGGCCAGCCGTCGGTGCTCTTCAATACCCCGCCCGTGGAGCGTTTGGCGGCAGCGGCGGGCTTGTTAGGCGTCGACCTCAACCTAATGACCCGAGACGCGGGGCACGCGTAATGGCTGAGGCGGGGCAGCGGTTAATCCTGGCCTTTGATTACGGCACTCGGCGGATTGGCGTTGCCGTGGGTAATGAATTACTGCACAGCGCCCGCGAGCTGACGCCGCTCACCGCACGCGATGGGATTCCCGATTGGAACATCGTGACGCGCCTGCTTAACGAGTGGCAGCCGGATCTCTTAGTGGTGGGGCTGCCGTTGAATATGGACGGCAGCGAGTCAGAGATGAGTACTCGCGCGCGCAAGTTTGGTAATCGTTTGCATGGCCGTTTTGGTAAGCCGTGTGAAATGGTCGACGAGCGTGGTACCACGCGGGAGGCTAAGCTGATCGCCCGAGAAGCAGGGCATAAAGGCAACTATCGCCAAGACAGTGTCGATGGCATCGCCGCTATATTGATTTTGGAAGGCTGGTTTGCCCACCAGGAAGGTTTGCCTGGCGGGCGCTTATCGCTTTAGTTCTGTCGTTTGAGCCCCTGTCGTTTTAGTCCCAGTCCTCCTTAACTCGCTTCGCCTTATCGGTCCAGCGTGCCTGTTTGTGACGGCACGTACCAGCGCACCGGTCGCACATCTTGCTCAATCAGTTCATCGACGTTTAGCAATGTGGCAAAAATCGCCATGCGCATGGGGATACCGTTATCGGTTTGACGAAAAATCGCCAGACGCGGGTCGCCGTTAAGATTCACGTTTAAGTCATTGGCACCGGGGCGGCTGTCACGGGGCAGCGGGTGCATCACGATCGTGCTTTGGTTGCAGCGGTGATCGAGAAAATCGCGGTTAACCATAAAGTCGTCGGATAATCCCTGGAAGCTCTCGTTCATCTCGTCGGTAAAGCGCTCTTTCTGAATGCGCGTGGTGTACACCACGTCTAAATCGGCAAAGTCGCTGGCCAGCGATTCGCGCTGCTCAATGCGGTGGCCTCGCGACGTCACCAAATCAATTAACGTTGCCGGCATCTCAAGGCCTGGCGGTGATACCAGCGTAATACGCAGCGGATCATAAAGTGATAACAGTTTAATCAGCGAATGTACCGTACGGCCGAATTTCAAATCGCCGGTGAGTAGGATATGCGCCCCGCTTAAGCGTTTGCCCAGGCGTTGAAACTCTTTATCAATGGTATAAAGGTCGAGCAACGCCTGGCTGGGGTGCTCGCCAGGGCCATCGCCGCCATTAATCACCGGTACATTGGTCGCCGCGGCGAACTCAGCCACGGAGCCTTGGTCGGGGTGGCGCATCACAATCGCGTCGCAATAACCGCTCATTACCCGGCTGGTGTCGTAAAGCGACTCCCCCTTAGCCATGGAGGAGAAGGTAAAGCCCGTGGTGTCACAAACACTGCCACCCAAACGGCAAAAGGCAGCATTAAAACTGACCCGTGTCCGGGTGCTGGCTTCAAAAAACAGATTACCCAGTACCGCCCCTTCCAGCACGCGCGAAACTTGGCGCCGCTGAGCAATCGGCTCCATGCGCGCAGCGACGCGCAGTAAGTGATCAACGCTTTCACGGTTTAATGAGTCGACAGTTAGCAGGTGGTGGCTCATAAGCGGGTCTCAGCTAAGTGGTGGATAAGCGGTATATAAGGGCTAGTGTAACCGTCAACCAGCTTGGTACCGAAGGGGTTTAATGCGCGAAGGGCTACTAATCTGTAATTTTTCCAC
>NZ_BJXV01000010.1 GCF_007991175.1 Halovibrio variabilis | reverse complement strand
ACAACAGATAGCTGGCTTAGTGGTTGCGATCTGAACCGTGAGATACAAAATAGCCGATCAATCTTAAATCCACATTAGATGGCCAATAGCCTATTTTATTCACCAGTTCAGGAAGGAGAATATGCCCGCGGCGTTACACGAATGGAATCTTGCGCCCAGAGAGGCGAGGGCACTACAAACCCAGTTGGCAAAGCGCTTGGAACTGACAGACCGGTTAGCTCCGGTGGAGCATATCGCCGGGGTGGATATCGGTTTTGAAGACGGCGGTGACACAACGCGGGCGGCCGTGGTGGTGCTCAAGTGGGACCCTGCCACTGCACCCGATCTGAGCGTGGTTGAGCAAGTGGTTCACCGCGAGCCTACGCGCATGCCGTATATCCCTGGTTTGCTCTCGTTTCGTGAGATTCCCGCTGCGCTGGGTGCGTTCGAACAACTCAGCGTGAGGCCCGAACTGGTGATGGTCGATGGCCAAGGGATTGCTCACCCACGCCGATTAGGTGTCGCCGCTCATTTGGGGCTATGGCTGGATCTGCCCACCATTGGCATCGCCAAGTCTCGCCTATACGGCAAGCACGCCGAGGTAGGCGAACAGCGCGGCGACTGGGTGCCACTTTACGCCGGTAACGACATTATAGGTGCCGTTTTACGTTCACGCGCCAACGTTAAGCCCGTGTTCGTGTCGCCTGGGCACCGCATCACCCTTGGGACGTCGCTTGCATGGGTAACGCGTTGCCTGGGCGGTACCAAATTGCCAGAACCGACGCGGTTGGCTGATCGACTGGCCTCGCGACGTGATCAGCGCAAGTAGCTCGGCTTTTGCTACACAAACGCCAAAAAGCGCCACAGCAGGCTGGAGGCCTCAGGGGCGTCGCTAACCTCGCCCAGTAGCGTGTCGGGATCTTCGCCCTGATCGCGCAGCGCGGCACGCTGGCGCTCAATGTAGGCACGCATGACGGGCGCAGTGAACTCGGGGTGAAACTGCACGCTCCACTGGCGCGGGCCGTAGCGCAGTGCTTGATGGGCGTCGTGGCTATTGTGAGCCAAAATGGTACTGCCCTGAGGCGCCTGCATGACCGATTGCGAATGGGTCAAGTGAGCGGCAAAGCTTTCTGGCAGTTGGCTAAACAATGGGTCTTGCTGGCCCGCTTGGGTTAGCCGCACGCTGCGCGTGCCTGACTCGCGGCCTCCCGGATGGTAGTCGCTTACGCCACCAAAGGCAGCCGCCATTAACTGATGGCCATAGCAAACGCCGAGCATGGGTATATCGCTTGCCAGGGCTGCCTGGAGCCACGGCTTAAGCGCCTCGCTCCAGGGTTCGGCGTGGCTGACCATGCTGTGCGAGCCGGTGATCACAATGCCGGCCAGCGCGTCGGAAGCGGGCGCGCTAGGTTGTCGCTGGGCATCCCACGTCTGCAGCGTTATCGGCGCGGGTAAGGCGCTGCTTAGCTGCTTTTCAAACAGCGTTTCAAAATCACCGTGTTGGTCGACAACTTCTGGAAAAGCGTCGCCGGTTTTTACAATTAATACAACGGCCATATCACTCCCTCAGCGAGACGAAACGCAAACATTGCACAAAGGCCTTTCGGTAAGAGCACAAAGACGTGAAGATAGCCTACCATGGCGTCTTAAATGCCAGGAATGCCTCAATGAATAACGTCAAAAGGAAACGATAATGCAACAGATTACCCGCGCAGGCGAACCCATGGATGTGGCTGGCACACTGCCCGCGAAAGGGCAGGTAGCCCCGGCGATGACGCTGACCAATACCGAACTGCAGGATGTCATCCTGGCGACCTATGCTGGCAAGCGTAAGGTACTCAATATCATTCCCAGTGTGGATACGCCTACCTGCGCGATGTCCACGCGCCACTTTAACGAGTTGGCGTCTAACCTTGCCGACACAGTGGTCTTGGTCGTCTCTGCGGACTTACCCTTTGCGGCTAAGCGCTTTTGTGGTGCCGAAGGGTTGGACAACGTCGAAACGCTGTCCACCTTCCGTCACCCCGAGTTCCGCGAAGCCTGGGGCGTGGCGTTGTGCAATAACCCCATGGAAGGGTTGTGCGCCCGTGCGGTGGTGGTTCTGGACGCTGATAACCGCGTGCTGCATAGCGAGCTGGTAAGCGAGTTAAAAAACGAGCCTGACTACCAGGCAGCCTTGGCGGCCTTGAAGTAGCTATATCATTTGCAGCAGCTATATCATTTGCAGCAGCTATATCATTTGCAGCAGCTATGATTCACGTGTTTCCGCCAGACGATTAGCATGCCGGTTGGACGCCTTCACCAGCGCACGAATTAAGCGCTGCTGGGGGCGGTTAAAAATCAGCCACTCCGGGTGCCACTGCACACCGATCAAGAAATCGTGATCGCGAGACTCAATGCCCTGCACCAAGCCATCCCTATCGCGGGCGACGATCTCGATACCCTTGCCCGCTAGGTGTACGGCCTGATGATGCAGGCTGTTGACGCGGCACCAGGAGACGCCTAGCAAGCGGTGTAGCTTGCTTGCTCCAACAATATCAACCGTTTTACGCGGTAGCACCGTCCGGCGTCGTTTTAAGCCTTCGTGGGTGGTGTAGATATCGGGGTCAAGGGTGCCGCCCAGGTGCACGTTAATTAATTGCGCGCCCCGACAAATACCCAGCACCGGCGTATGCAGCGGAATAAAGCGTTCTAGCAGGGCCAGTTCCAGCTCATCCCGCGCCGGGTCTAGGCGCACGTCCAACTGCACTTCGCTGTCATACAGGTGGGCTTGAATATCGTCGCCGCCGCCGATGATTAAACCATCAAGGCTTTCCGGTAGCGGGCGTGACGGCGATAAACGCAGTGGCTTACCACCATGCCGCCAGACGGCGAACCAATCAAACCACCAGGCTAAGTGGCTTTTTTGGTCAGAGGTAGTGATTCCGATAAGCGGCCGTGACATGCGGATGGTTACTCACTCTGTTAGAAATAGCGAAATGGAAAGCCTGCGTCTGGCTAGGCGGCTCAGGGTTTACGCCGAAGCCAGCGGCCCAGCTTTGCAGTGGAGCCGGTTAGTTTCTCTTTCAAGCGGATCAGCATGGGGCGGTTATGATCGGCAATATACTCAGCGCAACGGGCAAGCAGTGCGTCAGAGTTAGCCGCCAGTTTTTCAACTTCCACCCAACGGTTCCACTCGGTCACCGATCCCCAGCCGGGTTGGGAAAGCTGAGCATTGGGTAATCGGTAGTGAAAGGTAGGGCGCGGCTGGGTGAGCTGCGCATGCAGCAATTCATGGTCGTGGTCGGGGCGCAAATAGGCAAACAACGGCAGCATATCCAGTTCGCGGTTACGCGTTGGGTTGTAGTGCAGGTAATCGTTAATCAGTGTGTCGAGGTCAGGCGCGTAGCGGCTATCCAGCACCTTCAAGGCGTACTCTTTATTAAAGGGGTTGGCGTGGGGCAGTACCTCACGGGTAATATCGACTTTGATATCCTCGCGTAGCCAACCGGCTAGCAGCAAATAGGCGCGTAGCATGGCAAGTAAGTAGTCGACGTCAAAGCGTTCGACTTCCGGGTTAAGGTGTAGCCCAAACCCATACAGAAGGCTGGCATCGGTGCCCTTGGCGCCATGCTCGCGCAGGGCTTCAAACAGCGCGTCTAAATCGTCGAGTTCATCCCAGGGAATCGGCGGGCAAACGATCTCAGTAGGCACTAGGCCGGTCACCATATCGCCAATCAGTTCGCGCGTTTTGTGGTGAAACTCGACCCGGCGTTGGTGTTGATGGCGCGCCCACTCGCTGTCTTCGATAGGCGAGTCTTCGAGCAGCGTTTTGTCGGGGTGCGCGTATTGGGTGTCGAGTTCGATACCAAATTCACCCCAGCGGGTATCTTCTACCAGTAGCCGATGGGGGCTTACCACGTTAAGCTCCCCGCCAAACAGCTCGCGCACAAGCAGTGCCGTGTCACGGGGAGGCAAACCAGCAAATTCAATTTCGACGCCGACATGACGGGTATCCCCGTGACTATTTAAGCGGTTAGGTGGAGCTTGTAGCGTCATCTCGGCATCCTTGAGGTGAACGTTTAAGCGCCAAGCCTATCACAGTCACGCGGTTAGACTGAGCGTATTGCTAAGGTTTGTACACCTTAGGCGCATCAAAAGGGCGGGGTTATTCATCGAGCGGCAAACGGTTGGTAGAACACCATCTAGGCTAATTTTCAGGAGTAAGGTGTGCGACAGCACTGGTTAATCAATGCGGTAATTGGCGTCGTCTTGTTTGTCTTGGCGAGCCTGATGCTGGCGAGTGTGGCAATAACGCAGGCCCAAGCGCAAACCGTTTCTCTCCCCAGCCTGGGCGGTGGCGCTGAGGAAGAGCAAACAGAGGTCAGCGGGGAAGCGTTCCAGAGTTCGCTGAACGATGTGATTGGCATGCTGGAAAACGAAGAGCAGCGCACACAGCTGCTTGAATCGCTGCGTGAATTGCAGGTCGCGGCGGACGCTGCCCGCCAGGAAGACGGCGTAGTGCACCAAGGCTTGCTGGGCGCACTTGCCGACACCTTGAGCGACATTGGTGACCAAGCCAAATCCGGTAATTCACCGGTCGATGAGTGGTCGCGCCAGCTGGTACAAGGCGCTGAAGATTTACGCGCATTGAACGACGATGCCGACCAGGGCGAGGCCATTCGGGCGATTGCCGAGGGCGCCGTACTGGCGGTCATTTGGACAGGGCTGTTAGTGGCGATGATTGGCTTTGGGCGCATGCTGGCAAACCGTCGTGAATGGCCGCTGGACCTGCCCCGGGACCCCAGGGGCTGGCTGCTCGCCGTGCACTTCTTCCGGCGTATGCTGCCCTGGGCGCTGTCCTTCGCTATTACGCTGGGGATTGGTCAAGTGCTGCCCGATAGCCCAGGGCGTACGCTGGTGCTGGTAGTGGCCTATATCTGCCTATGTGGCCGAGCGCTTTCGGTAGTGTTTGAGACGGTTATCGCGTTTTTCAGCCGTGGCCATCGCTTTACCGCAGTACAACTGCTCCAACAGCGCGCCCTGCGCGGGCTGTTTGTGATTGGCGCACTGATTGCGCTGGGGGATGCGGTCAACTCTTCGCGTCTGGTAGAAATGTTGGGCAGCGAGCTATCGAGCTTGGTGTCCGTACTCTCCAACATGCTGGCGGCGCTTTTCGCGGCGCGGTTTATTCTCAAATTCAAACGTCCCGTGCGCCATCTGATTTGCAATCGGCCGTTCAAGCAGCGCCGCGATGCCAGTGCCGCCGTTGAGATGATTCGTTCGCTGGGTGGCTTGTGGCATATACCGGCGCTGTTGCTGGTCAGTGGTTCGCTGCTAGCGATCTTTATCACCGTCGGCGATGTGGGCACCGCGCTGGCGCGTTCGATTATTTCCGCCAGCTTGCTGGTGCTCACATTGGTGGTGACCGGGTTATTGCGCCGCCAAGCAGAGCAGATGGGCAAGCGTCGCCATCGCCATCGCTACAGTCAATACCGTAAACGCCTGGAACGCTTTGGCTTTGTGCTGGCGCATATTTGCGCTTGGATGGTGTTCGCCGAGCTTTCAATGCAAGTGTGGGGCAGTTCGTTCTTTGGCCTGGGCCAGCAAGCCATGGCCAGCGCGCGGATCGGTCAGGCGTTGATAAGCCTGGGTGCCACCGTGTTGTTGGCGTGGCTGGTGTGGATTTTTGCCGATACCGCCATTCAGCGGGCGCTAACGTCCTCCGCACGCTCGCGCGGGCGGCGGGTCAACCAGGCGCGGGCGCAAACCATCACACCGATGATTCGCAACGTCATCTTTGTGACCATTTTGATTATTGCGGTCATTTCTGGGTTGGCGAACTTAGGTGTCAACGTAACGCCGCTGCTGGCCGGTGCCGGTGTGATCGGTCTGGCGATTGGTTTTGGTGCCCAGACCTTGGTGCAGGATTTGATTACCGGCATCTTTATTTTGATTGAGGATTCGCTAGCGGTCGATGATTTCGTGCAGATCAATAGCCACATGGGCACGGTTGAAGGGCTAACGCTGCGCACGGTGCGGCTTCGTGACCTGGACGGCATCGTGCATATCATCACCTTTAGCCGCATTGAGTCGATTCACAACATGTCGCGCCAGTTTGGTATCGCGCTGATGCGTATCCGCATTCCCTATGCCATGAAAATCGACGATGCGATTACGCTGATGCAGGAGACCGCCCAAGAACTGCGTAAAGACCCGATGATGCGCCACTATATTTGGTCACCGCTGGAAATGCAGGGCGTGCAGGGCTTTGAGGACGGCTGCCCGATTTTGCGAATGCGTTTTCGCACCGCGCCCGAGATGCAGTGGGATATATCCCGCGCGTTCAACCTGCTGCTTAAGCAGCGCATGGAAGCGCAAGAGATTGATCTGGGCGTGCCGCGCCTGAGTGTCAGTATGGAGGCGCGTGCTGGCGAGCGCATGGAGGACACCGCGGGCACTTCGTTTTCTCTAGCTGAGCAAGAAGCCGAACCCAACGCAGAGGAACATAAACAGCCGCCCCCGCCGAAGCCCGCACCGCGCCCGACCCCGGCAGAAACACGTCGCGACGAGCAGGTGCGCCAACACGATGAGACGTCAAAACGAGCCGGGTCACATCGGCAAAAGCCCCAGGCACAGGGTAAGCCCGAGGGCGAGACCTATGCCAACCCCGGCCACGAGCATGGTGATGAGTAGCCACGGCGCGCGCAAGCGTCGCCAGCGGTTATAGAGCGAAACCGCGTGACTCACGCGGTCAACCAACTCATCGTGGCGCGATATTGCATGGTCGGGAGGCAGCGAAAAGTCGTTGGCTACATCGCCTTGCCAATGAGGGCCATGGCTGAGCCCCAAACGCGCGCGCAATCGGCCGATGTCGCTCACGGTGTCGTGCAGCGTATCGTAAACGTCACGCCGCTCGGCAATGGTGAACACTGCCTCGGCATCCTGGCGTAGCGCGCTGTGTTGGCAATTGGCCACGGCCCGCTTAATTTCTTGGTCGTCGGCCTCGGGGGAAACCGCGAGGCGCTGGTACAAATCACGCATAGGGGGCTATCGTTTCTCTTGGGGCTATACCTTAGTACGTTTGCATCAAATAATCATAGGCGTTTTTAATGCGTTGAAAACGCGCCGAGGCCAAGGCTACTTGGTGCTCGCTTTCCGAGTAAAAGCGGTCGGGGTGGTGTAGCTGCGCCATGCGCCGATAGGCGTGACGAACTTCAATACGGCTGGCGCCCGGGGTAAGCCCCAGCACCGAGAGTGCCCGTGTCGTGCGGTCCGGCGGCGGTGAGGTGCGCTGCTGGTTGCCACGCTCTTTTTGGCGATGCTCTTGCTGACGAGAGTTCTGGTTAGAGTTCTGGTCAGAGTTCCGCTGATAAGAGTCTTGTTGAGAGCGTTGCTGTTCACGTTTGGCCTGTTCGCGTTGTTGCTTCTCCTGGTGCTGTTTTTGTCGTTGTTGGTCTTGCTGATGCGCGCGTTCCCGCTGGCGCTGCTGTTCGCGTTCGCGTGCTTGGCTGGCTTGTTCCTGACGCTGCTGTTTTTCCTGCTGCTTTTCTTGTTGTTTTTGCTGTTTGTATTGCTGGCGCTCGTCTTTCTGACGCTGCCGTTGTTCTGCCTGTGCCTGGGCTTGCTGGTGCTGTTGCTTAGCTGCCTCTGCGTCACGCGCCTTACGCGCGTGGTAGTCGGGGTCGTGAATTTGCCAGTAGGCATCGCGGCTGGGGTCGTCAGGCGCGCCTAACGGCGTGCCCGTTAGCTCATGAAAGAGCGTGTTTAACGTAACCGGGGGGATAGATAACAAATCGGCCAGAAATCGCAAAATATAGTGGTTGGCCAGCGACAGCGCACCGTCATCGGTGGCCACGGCAATCGCTTGATGAATAACGCTCAGATTACGCTCTTTGGCACACTCTTTACGCAGTACCTCGGCGGCTAATTGAATCGCCTGCAGGTCCTGGCTATGTGCAATACTCATCACCGGGCCCAGTTCGTGCCCATGGCGAAACTGTGCAGTGACTTGGGCTAGGCGACGCCGTCTCTGACCTTCTGAAACATGTTGGCGGTGCACCAGCACCCAGGCCAACAGCAGCAGGGTTGCCGTATCCACTTGGCTGCGACTTTTTAATAGCAGCAGCTCAAAGGGTGAAAAACGGGCAATGGACATTTCCTAGCTCCGTAGATGAAGAGGTAAACGGTGTGCATGGTGAGTATTGTTAGCAAAGGCTATACGCAGAAAAATGGATGCAGCACCATGATCTTTTCAGCCATGGTATATCATCAGCTTAGTTAAGGGAGTAGGAGATTGGTGAGTTGATCAACGTTGAGCGTAAAAAAATGGTGGTTAGCCGTTCAGGCATTGTTGACGTTGAGAAAATCAAAAGAGCGCAGTGTAGAGAAAGATGGGGCATAAGTTGCCCCAGATCAACGCCCTCGCAACGCGTCCTTGGCATGGCATAGGCAAATTACCAGGAGCGCACTAGGATAGAAGTAGCAGGGCAAACGGCATCTGCGAGTTAGTCGCAAGGAGGTTCCATGCAAGCTATCGATATTATGACACCCAAAGTGGTGAGCGTCGGTCCCGATACGGAAGTGCGTGAAATCGCGCAACGGCTGCTTGAAAATCGTATTAGCGCGGTTCCGGTTGTCAATAAGGACAATAAGGTAGTGGGGATTGTTAGCGAAGGCGATTTAATGCGCCGGGTCAAAGATGTCGAGAAACACGGCCACTCCTGGTGGCTGACACTGTTTTCCGGCGGCAAAGACCCACAAGAGTATGTCAAAACCCATGGGCGCAAAGCCCATGAAGTGATGACGGCGAACCCGCTGTGCGTGGCGGAAAATACGCCGCTACATACCATTGCGCGAATGCTGGAAAAACATCATATCAAGCGGGTGCCCGTGCTGCGCGAAGGCAAACTGGTGGGCATTGTCAGCCGCGCGAACTTACTGCAGGGGATTGCCAATGCCGCGGTCGCGCCGACCCAGTCCCCCACGGATGACCGCAAAATTCGCGAGGCCATTTTAAACGAGGTGGAGCAGAATACCGGCGTGCGATCCGAGAATATCAGCCTGATAGTGGATGGCGGTGGCGTGGAAATATGGGGACTGGTCGAGTCACTTGAACAAAAAAAGGCGGTGACAGTGGCGGCGGAAAACGTGCCCGGCGTTATCCGAGTGGAAAATCACCTGGGCATGATGCCGCCCGGCGTAGGGTATATGTAGGCTAACCCTCTCCATAGGGCAAAAAAGATAGGGCAAGAAAGATAGGGCAAGAAAGCCCGCTATTGAGTAGCGAGCTTTTGCGGCAGGTGTTCATTGACTGCGCTGGGTCATCCGGGGGTGCCGAGGGGTAGCCTGGCTTAACGCGGTGGCAGTTGCTCGGGGCCGAAAGCGTCGGGCAGCAGTGCTTCCATGGTGTAGGTTTTGAGTAGCTCACCGCTGCCGGAAAGCACCTTGATGAGTGTCTCGGGTGTGGCGAACTCACGAATCCGCTGACGGCAATCGCCGCAGGGCGTGCACAGATGATCACCGGGGCCCATGACATACACGGTCGCCAACTGGCGCTGCCCGGCGGTGATCATGGCGGAAATCGCCGAGGCTTCGGCGCACAGGCCTTTGTAGTGGGCCACTTCCACGTTAGCGCCGGTAAACTGCTGGCCGTCCGGGGTCACCATCACCGACGCCACCGGGTGCGCGGAGTAGGGCACATAGGCGTTAGCCCGCGCGCTGAACAACGTTTGAACGATCTCTTCTGCTATTTCATCTGCTTGCTGACTCATGACCACGGCCTCATTGATTGTTTACTTCGCGTCGTCGCGTAGCACGGTGTCTAAAGCAATCAGCATCATATCGTCGAAAGTGGATTGACGTTCGGTGCTGGAGAGCGAGTCGCCTTTCAGGATGTGGTCCGACACGGTGCAGATGGTCATGGCGCGGGCGCCAAACTCGGCGGCGACGCCGTAAAGGCCCGCCGCTTCCATTTCAACGCCGACAATACCGTAGCGCTTGAGCATTTCAGCCATTTCGGTTTGCGGGTTGTAGAACAGGTCGGCCGAAAAGATGTTGCCGACTTTGACCGGCACGTTTCTGGCCTTGGCGGCAGCCACGGCGTGCTGGGTGAGTTCAAAATCAGCCAGCGCGGCGAAGTCGTGGTCGTTAAAGCGCATGCGATTAACTTTGGAGTCGGTGCTGGCGCCCATACCAATCACCACATCGCGGACGTTGACATCGTCGCGCACCGCACCGCAGGAGCCCACACGAATCAGCGACTTAACGCCGTAATCGGTAATTAGCTCTTTGGCGTAGATGGAGACCGAGGGAATGCCCATGCCGTGGCCCATCACGGAAATCTCGCGGCCTTGATACGTGCCGGTGTAGCCGAACATGTTGCGCACGTCGTTGACCTGGCGAACGTTCTCCAGGTAGGTGTCGGCGATGTACTTGGCGCGCAGCGGGTCGCCGGGCATTAGTACAGTATCGGCGAAATCACCGGGGGCAGCGTTAATATGTGGGGTAGCCATCAAAGATCTCCTTTAAGCGGCTGGCCTTTATGAAGCGTTAGGAAGAAAGCTTGTACCATCGGCCATGGCCGGTAACAGGAAAAAGTCGGCCAGGGTTTGGCCAATATCGGCAAAGGTGCCGCGTTCGCCCAGCGGGCCGGGGGTAAAGCCGGGGCCGTGTACCAGAATGGGAATGTACTCACGGGTATGCTCGGTGCCGTGCCAGCTGGGGTCGCAGCCGTGATCGGCGGTGAGAATCAGCAGGTCGTCTTCGCTTAGCGCGGCAAGCAACTTGGGCAGCTTGGCATCAAAATCTTCCAGCGCGGCGGCATAGCCCGGCACGTCGCGGCGGTGGCCGTAGACCGAGTCAAAATCGACAAAGTTGGCCATGATCATGGCGCGCTCGCCAACGTCGCGTTGGCTAGTGCGCTCAATCTCATTAAGCGTGGCGTCCATCAGCGCATCGTGGCCGCTGGCTTTTACCTTGTGGGTAATGCCGCAGTGGGCGTAGATATCGGCGATTTTACCAATCGAGACCACTTCGCCACCGGCATCGGCAAGCTTTTGCAGCACCGTGGGCGCTGGCGGTTCAACGCTGTAGTCGCGGCGGTTGCCGGTGCGGGCGAAGGTGGTGCTGTCCTCACCGATAAACGGACGTGCAATCACGCGGCCAATGTTGTAAGGCGCCAGCAGCTCGCGAACGGTTTCGCATAGCGTATAAAGCCGTTCCAGGCCGAAATGCTCTTCGTGGGCGGCAATCTGAAATACCGAGTCCGCCGAGGTATAAACAATCGGCTTGCCGGTGGCAACATGCTCTTCACCCAGCCGGGCGATGATCTCAGTGCCCGAGGCGTGGCAGTTGCCAATCACCCCGTTGAGGTCGGCCTCTTGCACGATGGCGTCGAGCAGCTCAAGGGGGAAACTGTCGGTTTTATCCAGAAAGTAGCCCCAGTCGAAGCGCACCGGCACGCCGGCGATTTCCCAGTGGCCGGAGGGAGTGTCTTTGCCGCTGGAAATTTCCTTGCCGTGGGCGTAAGCGCCTGCCAGGTTTTCCGGTAGCGTCACGCCCATCGCAACGCTGCCTGTGGCATCGCGGTGGGCGTGAAACAGCCCCAGTTTGGCCATGTTGGGCAGCGTTAGCGGGCCGGCGCGGTTGGCGTTATCCGCCTCGCCGCGGGCGCAGGCGGCAGCGATATGGCCCAGGGTGTCAGCGCCTTCATCGCCGAAAGCGGCGGCATCCGGGGCGGCGCCAATTCCAAACGAATCGAGGACTATGACGATTGCGCGGCTCATAAGGCTTCTCCACGGAAGGTGTCTTGCAGCAGGGTATCGGCGCTGGCAGTGCCTTCGCCAATCGTGAACGCAGCGCGCAATTGCTCCGCGGCGCGCTCGGCGGCGGCATCACTGCGGGCGTGTACAAAAGCGATGGGGCGCTGGCTATCCACGTTCTCGCCGATTTCGACGATATCGGTGAAGCCGACGCTGTGGTCGACGCTGGCGTCGTTACGCAGGCGGCCACCGCCGAGTTCCACCACGCTCATGCCCACGGCGCGGGTATCAATCCGTTGGACCGTTTGAGGTGAATTGCCTAGCTGCTCGGCATACACGGGTTTAATGACGTCGGCTTTGGCCAGGTAGTGTTCGGAGCGCTCCATAAAGTCGCTGGGGCCGCCAAGTTCGCGCACCATGCGGGCGAACACTTCAGCGGCAGCGCCGGAGGTCAGCGCCTTCTCAAGCTGGGTAAGCGCCTCTTCACGGGAGCCTGCGAGTTTTCCAGCGATCAGCATCTCAACTGCCAGCTCGCGGGTGACTTGCATCACACGGCTGTTGGGGCGCTCGCCGCGCAGCAGGGCCAGGGTCTCGACGATTTCAACGGCGTTACCGGCGCAGGGAGCCAGCGGCTGGCTCATATCGGTAAGCAGGGCGGTAGTGGGCGTGCCCGCTTGGGTGGCCACATTGGCGATGCTTTTGGCCAGTTCGCGGGATTTTTCCGGGGTGGGCATAAAAGCGCCGCTGCCGACTTTTACGTCCATCACCAGCGCATCCAGGCCGGAGGCGAGCTTCTTGCCCAGAATAGAGGCCGTAATCAGCGGAATCGATTCCACCGTGGCGGTCACATCGCGCACGCCGTAGATGCGCTTGTCGGCCGGTGCCAAGTCACCGGTTTGGCCGATAATCGCCACACCGGTGGCTTTGACCACCTCGCGGAAACGCTCAGGAGCGGGGTAGGGGTCGTAGCCGGGGATCGATTCGAGCTTATCCAGGGTGCCGCCGGTGTGGCCCAGGCCGCGTCCGGAAATCATCGGCACAAAGGCGCCGCAGGCGGCCACCCAGGGGCCCAGCACCAGCGAGACCAAGTCACCCACGCCGCCGGTGGAGTGCTTATCCACAATCGGCCCGGGCAGGTTCATGTCGCGCCACTGCATGACGTGGCCGGAATCGCGGGTCGCGGTGGTCAGCGCCACCACTTCTTCGCGGCTCATGCCGTTGAGAAACACCGCCATGGTGAAGGCGCCAATCTGGGCGTCGCTGATACGCTCGTCGGCAATGCCTTGCACAAACCCTTTGATCTCTTCAGCAGGCAGCGGCTGGTTATCGCGCTTAAGGCGAATCAGCTCCTGCGGCAGTAGCGCGTGTTTCATGGCGTTGGTAGCCATTAGTAACCTCCGTCAAAGGAAGCCGCGTTGGTGTTGCCGGTCAAGGCTTCCAGCAGGTTGCCGAGCAGGCTAGAGGCGCCAAAGCGAAAGTGCGCGGGTGTCGCCCAGCCTGGTCCCATGATGTGGTTGGCAAGGGCCAGGTATTCCGCCGCGTCTTCGGCGGTTTTAACGCCTCCCGCCGCTTTAAAGCCGACGTCTTGGCCGCTGGCTTTAATTGCCTGGAGCATGATCTCGGCGGCTTCCAGGGTGGCGTTAACGGCCACTTTGCCGGTTGAGGTTTTAATAAAGTCGGCGCCGCCTTCAATGGCCAGTTCGCTGGCGCGTTTGATTAGCGCAGGCTCTTTAAGCTCGCCTGACTCAATGATCACTTTGAGCAGCGCCTGACCAGCGCAGGCGGCTTTGCACATCTCAACCAATTCCAGGCCGGTTTCTTCGTCGCCCGCCATCAGCGTGCGGTAGGGGAACACCACATCGACTTCATGGGCGCCGGAGGCGACTGCATCGCGGGTTTCCCGGGCGGCGCCCATAATGTCGTCGCCACCGTTAGGGAAGTTAGTCACCGTGGCAATCTTAACTTGAGCGTTGAGGTTGTGAGCGGTAAGCGCGCGTTGCGCCGTGACGATAAACTGCGGGTAGACGCAAACAGCGGCAGGGGTGCCAAAGGGCGTTTTTACCTGCTGGCACAGCGATTCAATGGTGGCATCGGTGTCAGTGTCATTCAGGCTCGTCAAGTCCATAAGGGTCAGCGCTTGGCGGGCGGCTTGAACAACGTGTGAAGGGGCAGTCGCGGTCATGGCGTTCTCGCAAATCAGTAAAAGAAAAAACGGGCACTGCGTAAAAATAGCAGCGCCCGCCGTGTTGTGTCGTACACGCTGCGTCAGGCGGTCGCATTACTCAACGCAATAAAGAAGCCAGCAATAGAGGCCGACATCAGGTTAGAAAGTGTACCGGCCAACACCGCTTTAACGCCAAAGCGGGCAATCTCTTTACGCCGGGTTGGCGCAATGCTGCCCAGGCCACCCAGCAAGATCGCTATGGAGGAAAGGTTCGCAAAGCCACACAGGGCAAAAGAAAGAATCGCCATGGTGTGCGGTGTCATCAATTGACCCGTGGCAGCCACCACCTGTTCCCCATCAATGTAGGGCGCTAGGTTGATGTAGGCGACAAACTCGTTGACCACTAATTTTTGGCCAATGAAGGAGCCTGCCAGGGTCGCCTCTTCCCAGGGGACCCCCAACAGGAAAGCCAGCGGGGCGAACAGCCAACCCAGGATCAGCTCCAGGCTTAGCGAGTCAAACCCTACCCAGCCGCCAATGCCGCCTAAAATGCCGTTGATTAAGGCAATCAGCGCGATAAACGCCAGCAGCATGGCACCCACGTTGGCTGCCAGCATTAAGCCTGATGTCGCACCCGATGCCGCCGCATCCAGCACGTTGGCGGGTTTATCCTCCTGGGCCTCGATCTCTTCCTCGACCTTGGAAACGCTATCGCCGTCGGTGGTGTCTTGAGTTTCGGGCATGATCAGCTTGGCAAACAGCAGCCCGCCGGGGGCCGCCATAAACGACGCGGCCACCAGGTACTCCATGGGAATGCCCAGCGCCGCGTAACCCGCCAATACTGACCCGGCGACAGACGCCAAACCACCACACATGACCGCAAACAGCTGCGAAGGCGTCATGCGGGCGATAAACGGGCGTACCACCAGCGGCGCTTCGGTTTGGCCGACGAAAATATTCGCCGTTGCGGAAAGTGATTCAGTCCGCGAGGTGCCCAGCGCTTTTTGCAGGGCGCCACCCAGAATGCGAATCACCCACTGCATAATGCCGATGTAGTAAAGCACGGCGATTAGCGAGGAGAAGAAGATAATCACCGGCAGGACTTTGATGGCAAATACAAAGCCAACGTTATCCACATCCGCTAAGCCGCCGAACAGAAAGCCGATACCGTCGTTGGCGTACACCAAAATTTGGCTAACGCCGGAGGAAATGGTTTGTAGTACTGTCTGGCCAAAGGGCACATAGAGTACAAAGGCACCGATACCCGCTTGAATAGCAAAGGCGCCCAGCACGGTGCGTAGCCGAATGGATTTACGGTCGTAAGAGAAGATCAGGGCAATGATCACTAGAGTGATCATACCCACCAAGCTCATAAGGAGTGTCATAGGGAGATCCTTCGAGTCCGCGTGTGAGAAACGCGGTTATAGTAAGTTGAGCTTGACGGAGTAGATTATCGCATTCTGATAATCATTAGGGGTGCCCAGCTTGTTTTCAGAGTAGCGATACTGGACGCCGGTGGTGATCAAATCTCTCGGATGCCACCACAAACTCAGTGCACCATTGGTGCCCACGCTGCCCGCTTTATCGCCCACGTAGTTATCTTCCAGGTACTCGTCATCGCGGCCAAAGGTCTGCTCGTGCCAGTTAGTCACGCTGAAGTTCTGGTCGAACGCGGTGAAATCATAACCCGCTACCCAGCCAGCCATAAAGCCGTTCATGCCGGTATAGCCATTACTTTGTACGCGTGCGGCACCAATAAAGGGTTTGAACCACAGGCCGTTATCAAACGTCGTGCGGTAGCCCAGACCCAGAATTTGATCCTGCTCGCGGCTATCATAACCGTAGTCGCGGAAGTCATAAAGGTGGGCGTAGATCGATAGCGGGCTATCGCCCAGGTAAATGTGCGAGGTTACTTTCCCCGCGGTGCGAAAATTGTCCTTGCCGCCACTCGACGCATCAAACTGGTCGTTGGTGGGGTTCTCGAAATCAAAGAAACCGTAGAACTCGCCCCAGCTAAAGCCAGCGCCGCCTTCGATTTCGAGAAACATAAAGTCACTTTTCGCCGCATTAGAGGCGGTGCGTGCTTCGGTGCCGTTCGACCAGTCCAGGTAGTTAACCGAGACGTTGGCGAATGACCAGAGTCGATCAAGCGGGTGGGGCTGAGCGTCATCTGCCATCAGCGGTGTGGCAAATGTTGCTCCTAATACGCCAGTGCCAAGCGCGACAAGGGATGCAGCCTGAAGGTGGGTACGTAAATGGGTACGAACAGTCATGTAAGCCTCAACAAGGTTGTAGCGGAGCCATTCTGGGTTTGGCTATCCGGGAAATTGTCATTATGCGGGCTGGCGTTAATGTTAAAATTATAACATTTAGTGTTATTTTTCTAACGTTGATTTGCAAGTGTTGTCATATCAACGCTATTTAAATGTAATGAAGCGTCTGAACGTTTCGTTATGTGCGTTAATAGCGGCCATGAGAGTGGAATGTTGGTCGCCGCTTACTCAGCATGAAAACGCCAAAAATATACCCGCAATCACTGCCGTAAGAGGATGTTGCCAGGAGATGCCCACCGTGAATGGCCGTAGCGCGCTGCGCCTTGCCAAACTTCAGGAAGCGCTTGCCAGTGGCGGCACTCTTCACCTGCGTGATGCGGCAGAGCTTTGCGGTGTCTCAGAAATGACCATTCGCCGCGATCTTACCACCCAGGCCACGTCGATTAGCCTACTGGGTGGGCGCTTGGTGATGGCGAGCTACCCCGGCGTCACGCCGATCTACGATTTAACCGAGCAGCAGGCCAGCCACTATCAGGCAAAGTACCGCCTCTGTCAGCGCGCCCTCGCCTTTATTGAAGAGGGCGATACGCTGTTTATTGACTGTGGCTCCACGTTGATTCCCTTGTTGAGCCAGTTGAGCCACTTTCATGAACTCACGGTCGTGACTTACGCGCTTAACGTCGCTAATGCGGTGGCGGCGCTGCCCAACGTACGCTTAGTGCTACTCGGCGGGCTGTTTTACGCCGCCTCGCAGTCGTTTAGTAGTGACAATATGGCTGCCGCCATTGAGCGGTTAGGCATTAACAAAGCGTTGATCTCCGCGGCGGGGGTCGACTTGGCGCGTGGGATTAGCTGCTTTCACTTCCACGAGGTGGCCCCCAAACAGGCGGCTATTGCCACCGCTATGCAGCGCCTACTCGTCGTTGATGCTAGTAAGTTTGGCGTGGTGCGTCCTGCTTATTTCGCCGCCCTGGACGATTTTGATGTGGTGGTCACCGACGAGCAGGGTGCCCCGCAATTGCTCGCTGGCCACGGCCACCATGTTCCCGCCGTCACCGTGGCGTAACCCATTCCCGGCTGCCCATCGTCGTCAATAGCTGGGGTGCGGCAATGCGCCACTTCTGTAATGACCTAGATCAATAGAAAATACTTTAGTCTTAGCTGCTTTAGTCGTTTGCGCTTGAGTTGCCGAGGCTCGTCGCTAACCCCCATTCGGCGACGCATATTTTTCCCGGAGCAATGACCTCACTGCTACACGCAATGCTCTTACGAGCATGTTTTGGGAAGAGTATGGGGTGGTAGTTAGCCTGCTATTTTTTTGATGGCATGGCTGGCGAGTATTTCAATCAATTTCTAACGAGATCACACCATGCAACGACGCTCACTTTGGCGCAGGCGAGGCACCTTGGTGCTCCTTGTGCTGTGTCTGTTTCTAGCAGGCTGTAGTTCGGCGCTGTTAGACCCCAAAGGCCAAATTGGCGCTGAGCAGCGTACGCTGATTCTCACCGCCTTTGGCCTGATGTTGATTGTGGTTATACCGGTGATAGCCATGACGCTGTTGTTTGGCTGGCGCTATCGGCGCAGCAACAGCATGGCTAAATATACCCCTGACTGGGCGCACTCCAACGTGATTGAAGCGGTGGTATGGATCGTGCCCTGCGCGATTATCGCCGTGCTTGCTCTGTTGACCTGGAAAACGTCCCACAGCCTTGACCCCCACAAGCCGCTGGAAAGCGACGTGGCGCCGATCGAAATACAGGCGGTGGCACTCGATTGGAAATGGCTGTTTATCTACCCCGAGCAGGGCATTGCCAGCGTTAACGAAGTGGCCTTTCCGGTGGATACGCCCGTGCGCTTTCGGGTGAGTTCCGGCTCGGTGATGAACGCCTTCTTTATCCCTCGCCTGGGCAGCCAGATCTATGCCATGGCGGGTATGGATAACGATGTTCACCTGATCGCCGATGAAATTGGCGATTATCCAGGGCGCTCCACCAATTACAGCGGCGCGGGCTTCTCGGGGATGACCTTTGAAGCCAAGGTAACCACGCCCGATGATTTTGACGCCTGGGTTGAAACGGTTCGCGGTGCGCCACAAACGCTGACCTACCCCGAAGGTTATGAGGCGTTGGCTGAGCCCAGCGAATCAAACCCGGTGGAGTACTTCTCGGCCATTTCGCCTTCGCTGTATGAAAGCATCTTGAAAAGCTTCCATACCGGCGGTGAGCACAATATGGGCGGCGATCACCCGGTGAGCAGCGACCATGCTGACTCACACGACGGTGAAAGCGCCCTCGCAGGCGAGCACACGGCCGCATCCGGTCGTGACACCAATCACCAAGCCAGTCAGGATCATGCCATGCGCAGCCATCCGACTAGCGTTGAAGCGGGGGGTTAAGCCGTGTTTGGAAAACTCACGTTAGAATCAATTCCCTACCATGAGCCGATTATTATGGTCGTGGTGGCCTTTATGGCCATTGCTGGGATCGCGCTGTTTGGGTTAATCACCTATTACCGTAAATGGGGCTGGCTGTGGAACGAGTGGTTTACCTCCGTTGACCACAAAAAGCTCGGCATTATGTATTTCATCGTCGCCCTGGTGATGCTGCTGCGCGGCTTCTCGGACGCGATTATGATGCGGACCCAGCTGGCCATGGCCGCCGGGGATGCAGCGGGCTATTTACCGCCCGAACACTACGACCAGATCTTTACCGCCCACGGCGTGATTATGATCTTCTTTGTCGCCATGCCCATGGTCATCGGCCTGATGAACCTGGTGGTGCCGCTGCAAATTGGCGCTCGCGACGTTGCTTTCCCTTTCCTGAATAACTTAAGTTTCTGGCTGTTTGCCGCGGCGGCGATATTGGTCAATATCTCGCTGGTGGTGGGCGAATTTGCCAAAACCGGCTGGCTTGCCTATGCGCCTTTATCGGGGATCGAGTTTAGTCCCGGGGTGGGGGTCGATTACTGGATATGGGCGTTACAGATATCCGGGATAGGGACGACGCTCACCGGTATCAACTTCTTCGTGACCATTATCAAAATGCGCACCAAAGGCATGACCATGTTCCGCATGCCGATCTTCACCTGGACATCGCTGTGCGCCAATGTGTTGATCATTGCCTCTTTCCCGATTTTGACCGCCACCATCGCGCTGCTGACGCTGGACCGTTATTTGGGTATGCACTTCTTTACCAATGATTTTGGCGGCAACATGATGATGTACGTCAATCTCATCTGGGCCTGGGGTCACCCGGAAGTGTATATCCTGATTCTGCCCGCCTTCGGTGTGTTCTCTGAAGTTATCTCGACTTTTGCCCGTAAACGGTTGTTTGGGTACATGACCATGGTATGGGCGACCATCGCGATCACCCTGCTGTCGTTTGTGGTTTGGCTGCACCACTTTTTCACCATGGGGGCAGGTGCCAACGTCAACGCCTTCTTCGGCATTATGACCATGATCATTGCCATCCCCACCGGGGTGAAAGTCTTCAACTGGCTGTTCACCATGTTCCGCGGCAGCCTGGAGCTGACGTCGCCGGTGCTGTGGACGCTGGGCTTTATTATTACCTTTACCCTGGGTGGTATGACCGGTGTCATGTTGGCGGTGCCTGCGGCCAACTTTGTGCTGCATAACAGCCTGTTCGTGATTGCCCACTTCCACAACGTGATTATCGGCGGCGTGGTGTTCGGCATGATGGCCGGCCTGACGTTCTGGTTCCCTAAAGCGTTCGGTTTCACGCTGAACGAAAAGTGGGGCAAGCGCTCATTCTGGTGCTGGTTTATCGGCTTCTACGTCGCCTTTATGCCGCTTTACGTGCTGGCCTTCTTTGGTGCGGTGCGTCGCATGCAGTCCTACGCGAACCCTGATTGGCAGCCGTGGATGATCCTGGCCTGGGTCGGCGCGGTAATTATTTTGCTGGGTATTGCCTGCACCATTATTCAGTTCTGGGTGAGTGTTCGCGACCGCAAACAGAACGCCGATGTAACCGGCGACCCCTGGGATGGCCGTACCCTGGAGTGGTCAACCTCTTCACCTGCGCCGTTCTACAACTTTGCACGTTTGCCTGAAGTGGGCGATATCGACAGCTTCTGGTCGCAGAAGCAGCGTAGCGAGGAGCAGCTCGAAGAAGCGCCCTATACCGATATTCATATGCCGCGTAATACCGTGGCCGGGCCGGTTATCAGCTTCTTTGCGCTGGTCATCGGTTTTGCGTTGGTGTGGCATATCTGGTGGTTGGCCGGCGTCGGCGCCGTGGGTGTATTCGCAAGCTTTATGGCCCGGGTGTTTAACGACGATATCGATTACTACGTTCCCGCCGCTGACGTTGAGCGAATCGAACGTGAGCATCAACTCAAATGTGAACAAAAACTAGGCGTGGAGGCGCAAGCGTAATGTCGACTGAGACGCTAAATAATAGCTCGCACCACCCGGTAGAGCACGAGGAAGAGCATCACGATGCCACGGGCACGAAACTGTTTGGTTTCTGGGTCTACTTAATGAGCGATTTGGTGATCTTCGGGTCACTGTTCGCCACTTACGCCGTGCTGATGAAGGGCACGGCGGGTGGACCTACCGCGGCAGAGATTTTCGAGCTGCCCTTTGTGCTGGTCGAAACCTTCTTGCTGCTGTTCAGTAGTTTTACCTTCGGCATGGGCGTATTGGCGATGAACGCCGAGCGCCTTGGCCAGGTGAAGGCGTGGCTCGCCATTACCTTCCTGCTGGGCGCGGCTTTTGTGGGCATGGAGATATACGAATTTCAGCACTTGATTCACGAAGGGTTCGGCCCGGATAGAAGTGCCTTTCTGTCGTCGTTCTTTACCCTGGTGGGTACCCACGGCCTGCACGTTACCTTTGGTTTGATCTGGATTTTGGTCATGCTGGTGCAGCTCTCGACCAAAGGGTTGACGGCTATGACCCGGCCGAGGATTTTGTGCTTAAGTCTTTTTTGGCACTTCCTCGATATCGTCTGGATCTGTGTCTTCTCATTCGTCTATCTGATGGGAGTGCTGTGAGATGAGTGCTAGTTCAACCAATGCCCATGGCAGCGTAAAGTCGTATGTGACAGGACTGGTGTTGTCGCTGATACTGACCATTATCCCGTTTGCGGTGGTAATGAGTGGCGCACTCAGCGTACTGGCTACCGTGGTGGTGGTCGTGGTGACCGCTGTGCTGCAGATACTGGTGCAGCTGGGCATGTTCATGCATATGAACACCAAAGCCGACGAAGGCTGGAACATGATGTCCTTCGTCTTCACACTGACGATTCTCGTCTTAGTGGTAGGAGGCTCGCTGTGGATCATGCAGCATTTGCATCTCAACATGATGATCGGCTGATTTCAGCACCTAGCCGCTGGCGGGATCTGCTTGAGCTGACCAAGCCGGGCATTATCGGCGGCAACCTGATTGCCACCCTGGGCGGCTATTTTCTCGCCGCCCAGGGGGAGTTCGAATGGCTCAGCTTTGTCTCGGTCATGCTGGGGATTGCGTTAATCATCGCGTCCGGCTGTGCGTGTAACAACGTCATTGACCGCGATATTGATGCATTGATGGCGCGCACGCGCCATCGCCCTCTGGTTAGAGGCAGCATCTCGATTACCCAGGCGCTGGGCGTTTCGGCGCTGCTGGGGGTGACCGGTGTGGTGTGCTTAGCGCTGGGCACCAACGGGCTAACCGTGGCCTTGGCGGTCATTGGCTGGGGCGTGTATGTGGGGCTTTATAGTCTCTACATGAAGCGTCGCTCCGAGTACGGCACCCTGGTGGGCAGTCTCTCTGGTGCCATGCCGCCGGTGGTGGGCTACTGTGCAGTAACGGGGCAGTTCGACAGCGGTGCGATCATGCTGCTGGTGATTTTCTGCCTGTGGCAGATGCCGCACTCCTATGCGATTGCGATCTTCCGCTATGCGGATTATCAACGGGCATCGATTCCGGTACTGCCGGTGGTGCGCGGGGTCAAAATGGCCAAACACCATATCCTGGGCTACATCGTGGCATTTATACCTGCCTCATTGGCGCTGGGGCTGGCCAGCCAGGCGGGCGCTGGGTATCTCTGCGTGGCGCTGACCATGGGCGGCTACTGGCTCTACCTGGCGCTGCGCGGCTATCGGTTAGACGACGATGTGCGCTGGGCCAAAAAGGTGTTTGGCGTCTCGATCCTGACCATCACCGCGATGAGTTTAGTCATGGTGCTGGAAGCGATGGTGCCGATGTGGGTCTAACCCTCACATACCGCTAAGCCGTTAATAAAACGCCCCGAGCAGTTAGCTGCTCGGGGCGTTTTTTTGTAGGTGATTAAGCGGGTGAGTTAGCCTTCCCGTTGGCTGGCCTGAATGGCGGTTAGCGCAATGGTGTAAACGATATCGTCGACCAGCGCGCCGCGGGAAAGATCATTCACCGGTTTGTTTAGACCTTGCAGCATTGGCCCAACGCTAACGACGCGGGCGCTACGCTGTACCGCTTTGTAGGTGGTGTTGCCGGTGTTGAGATCGGGAAACACAAACACGGTGGCTTTGCCCGCTACCAGCGAGTCAGGGGCTTTCTGTTTGCCTACGCTTTCGATGGCGGCAGCGTCGTATTGCAGCGGGCCGTCAATGGCCAGGTGTGGGGCGCGCTGTTTGGCAATCCGGGTGGCTTCGCGGACTTTATCGACATCAACGCCGGTGCCGGATTCGCCGGTGGAGTAGCTGATCATGGCGACGCGTGGCTCGATGCCAAAGGCTTCGGCAGAGCGGGCGCTTTGCAGGGCGATCTCGGCCAGGGTGTCGGCGTCGGGGTCGGGGTTCACCGCGCAGTCGCCGTAGACAACGACCTGCTCGGGCAGCAGCATAAAGAAAATCGACGACACCTGGCTGTATTCCGGCGCGGTTTTAATCAGCTGAAACGCTGGTCGTACGGTGTGAGCGGTCGTGTGTATGGCGCCCGAGACTAGCCCATCGACTTCATCTAACTGCAGCATCATGGTGCCGAGCACCACATTGTCTTGCAGCTGCTCTTCGGCGGTGAGTTCGTTGAGTTTGCCGCGCCGCCGCTCGACCATGGGGCCAATATAGTTCGCGCGGGTGCTTTCAGGATCAATAATCGTCAGTCCTTCGGGAAGGCTAAGCCCACGGTTGCGCGCTACGTTTTGGATCTCGTCGCGCTTGCCTAGCAGCACACAGTCGGCAATGCCACGGCGCTGGCAGATAATCGCTGCTTCGACTGTGCGTGGCTCGTTGCCTTCCGGCAGCACCACGCGTTTTTTAGCCTGCTGGGCGAGCTTAACCAACTGGTGGCGAAATGCCGAAGGCGACAGGCGGCGGGTATAACCGCTGCTTAGGTGGGCTTTTAGCCACTCAAGGTCCATATGGGCCGCGACGTAACGAGCTACCTGTTCGGCGCGCTCGAAATCGTCCATGGGGATTTCGCTACTTAGCTGGCTGAGATGCTGCGCTGTGGTCAAGCTGTCGGTCTCTACCGCCAATACCGGTAGGCCGGTTTTGAGTGCGGGGCGGCACATCTCAATCATACTGTCGTTGGGCATAAAGCCGTTGGTCAACAGTACGCCCGCTAGTTGAATACCGTTCATGGTCGCCAGCGCCGAGGCCAGCACCACGTCATCGCGGTCACCAGAGGCGACGATTAAACTGCCTGGTTTGAAAATATGCAGCGCGTTGGCAGCGCTGCGGGCGCATAGGCTAGTAGAAAGCACCCGACGGCTGGTGGCTTCGCCTTCGTTAAGCAGTTTGGCGTTAAGCGCCCGTGCCACATCCAGGGTGCGTGGTGCGCTAAGGGTTTTGCTATAAGGCACCACGCCGATCAGATGGAATTTATCGGTCGCCAGGGCCGGGGAGTACTGCCTTAGTTCGGCAAGTGCTGACTCTTTAAGCTGGGGTTTGATGGTGCCCGGCGCGGCAGAAAGGTCGTCTTCCTGGCCGTAGGGGAGGTGTTTCATGCGCATCAATATGCCGCCCAGAGTGCGCTTAGAGCTAACACCGCCAAAGCTGCGGGCGTGCATATCCAGCTGTTCGGCCAGGGCCTGGGGTTCGTTTAGGTCACCGGTACCGACGAGAATAATCCGCGCATTAAGCGCATGGGCCAGCTGGGCGTTGGTTTGCGTGGCGTAGGTGGTGTGCTGGGTGGGCACTACGCCTTCGACGACTACTAGATCAAGGGTGCTGCCGTCGCGTTGAGCCTGTTGAACAACCTGCTCATAAAGCTCGACGGCATTTTCCATTAGCTCATCGGTTTGGTCGTCGCGCAGCAGGCGTTCCAGCCGCGCTTGGGAAATCGGCGACGGCGGGCGCTGATTTAAAGCGCGCGAGACCAGGGCGGTCGAGCGGTCCAAACCGGGACCATTGAGCTCGTTCTGCATAAACGGCTTTAAAAAACCGGCTTTCAGGCCGATGGTATCCAGCGCTTGAATTAACCCCAGGCAGGCGGAGGTAAGGCCTACTCCCATGCTCGTAGGCACCAGTAAAATAGCTTGGGGTTGCTCGTAGGGGCTATTCATTATGAGTTCTCCACGCAGAGATGGGTTTCCATGGCAATACGGCCTTCTTCGTGGGTAGGAATTACCCATACTTCTGGACCGCTGTGGTCGGCGCTATCGATCAACGCGTTTTTTATAGAGGAGGAACCACAGTTGATAACCAGCACCGGTGCGTTCATAAAAACCTTTCACTAGGAGGTTAATGAGCAGAGGAGTAGACTTTAGTTTAATATGTTGCGGTGCGCAAAAGCAGCGCCTGGATTTCGTTAGCCTTCTACATAAAAGCTAGGCAAGCTGGGCGATTGCAATATGCCCGCTGCTAACCTTACCCCGTTTACTCCCTTAATGAGCCGTTTTGTTCTTATGTCCGCGTCCCCTTTGCCGAAGCTTTTACCTCGCCATTTAGCCATTTTATTAATGATGTGCGTGGCGACGATGTTTGCTGCCAACCATGTTTCTGCGCGGCTGGCGTTTGATAACGGCACCGGGCTGTTACTGGCGGTATTAACCCGTTCAGGCATTGCTTGCCTGATTTTACTGACGCTGGTCATTGCTCAGAAGAAGCGCTTATGGCTGCCAGCGGGTACCTGGCCGTGGCAACTCGCCGTGGGGCTGCTGATCACGATCCAGAGTATCAGCCTCTACTCGGCCGTGGCGAGGCTACCGGTGGTGATTGCGCTGCTGTTGGTCAATACCTTCCCTATTCAGCTGGCGTTATTAAGCTGGGCGCTGGGTGGCCCGCGCCCAACGCTGCGTAGCTGCCTGATCATGGGCACGATTTTAATTGGTTTATTGGTGGTGCTGGATATTCCTGCGTGGATTGCCAGCGCCGATGACATGGGGCCAGGGTGGATCGCCGGGATTGGCTTTGGGCTAACCGCCGCGTTTGCGTTTGCCTGCGCGCTATGGGTCACCGAGCACCGTTTAGCCGGGGTGGGTAGCACCCTGCGCAGCCTGCTTACCATGCAAACGGTGTTTATCATGATGATTATCGGCGGCATTGCCGGTGTGGTGCCAGGCGGCATGAGCCTACCGGATAACAGTGCCGGCTGGTTGGGGCTGACGCTGCTGGGGCTGTTATATGGCTCGGCGTTTTCGACACTGTTTATTTTTGTGCCGCGACTCGATATGGCGCGCAACGCACCGGTGATGAATATCGAGCCGGTGGCCTCCCTGGTGTTGGGTTACTTCGTGCTGGGCCAAATGCTTAGCCCCGTCCAGCTCGTGGGTGGCGCCGTAGTGGTCGGTGGTATAGTCGTGTTGAGCCTGTCCAAGGGGCGGTAATTATTTATATTAGGTTTATACGACATAAAGCCCTGTAGCCAATCGGTTACGGGGTTTTTTTGTTGCCGGCTGCTTTAATACGCATATTGTTAGCCAGCTAATTAGTTGTTAGACTAACGTCTCTTATACCATCCCCGACACGATGCGCGCCCGTTGAGAGGCGCTAGCCAGGTTTTCCATCTGGCAGCTAACAAGTGAGCCCTGCATGACCCCTGATCAAACATTTGCCCGCTGGGTGAAGGTGGCGATGGCTGCCTTTGTAGTGCTGTTTATTTACTTCTTGCTTGCCGACAGCTTTATGCCCATGACGCCTGAGGCGAGGATTATACGGCCGGTGGCGCGCATTGCGCCGGAACTCAGTGGACCGGTGAGCGGGGTATTGGTGAGCGATCACCAGCGCGTCGCAAAAGGCGATGTGCTGTTTCAGATCGACCCCGCGCCGTTTCAGTTAGCGGTTGAACAGGCAGAGCTTAATCGCGAGCAGGCCGAGCGCGAGAACGCCCGTTTGGAAGCGGATTTAAGCTCCGCGCAAGCAGCGCTTGAATCCGCTGAAGCGACGGCTGCCGAGCGGCAGGGGGAACTTCGTCGTGCTGAAACACTGCTGGCACGGCAGAGCGTATCGCGCCAGCAATACGAGCAGCAGGTAGCCGCTGCGCACACGGCGCAGGCCAGCGTGGCGGCGGCCAGGGCCAAGATTGTTAGCCTGGAAGTGCAGCTGGGTGGCACGGGTAACGCCAATCTGCGCTTGCGCCAAGCAGACAATGCCCTGTCGCAAGCTCAGCTGGATCTTGCCCATACCCAGGTGCGCGCCGCGCAAGCCGGGCACGTTACTAACCTGCAGCTAGACCTAGGTGACTACGTTCAAGCGGGTCAGCCAGCGGTCGCGGTGGTGGCTGAAAAGATAGATATCATTGCCGATTTTCGTGAGAAGAGCCTCCGTCATGCGTCGCCGGGTGATCCGGCGCGCGTGGTATTCGATGCATGGCCAGGCCAGGTATTTGACGCGGACTTGGTCGCTGTGGATGCCGGTGTGCGGAAAGGCCAGCTAAACGCCGATGGTCAGCTGGCCGATATTGCGACGACCGACCGCTGGGTGCGCGATGCGCAGCGTATGCGCGTACACATCGCGCTCACCGAGCCAATCGCTAGTTCTCTGTCTAGCGGCGCACGCGCCACGGTGCAGCTTCACCCCAGTAGTTTTATGCTAGCGAAGCCCTTTGTATGGTGGCAGTCGCACCTGATCAGCTGGCTGCATTATGTTTATTAAACGTGGGTGGGGTAAACGCGCGACACCTGGCACGCGGAGTGCCTTACTCAGGGCATTGACCCAAAACGGCTTGCGGCAATGCCTGCGCGTGGCGGGGGGCGGCACGCTGGGATTTGTGGTCAGCCAGCTGATGGGCTGGAACTATGGGGTGTTTTTCACCGTTTTCCCGATGTTCTTACTGGGTATGATCCCCATTCTGAATGGCAGCATTATTCGCCAGTTTTTAACCAATGTTTCACTCAACGTTATCGAAGTGAGCCTGGTAGTGGGGCTGCTTAAACATATGCCGGTGGTGATGACGCTGGTCGTGCTGGGTATGTTTTTGTTTCGATTCAACCTGATGGCGAAAGGGTCGCTGTTTTTGTTTGGCGCCAACGGCGTGCTAACGCTCAGCATTCTCCTTCACTTCGCCAGTTACCCCAGCGTAGACTTGAGCGATCTCTTGGCCTGCAATCTCGTCGCCAGCCTGTTGGCGGTGTTTATTGCCATGCTGATGCATACGCTGTTCCCTGACGTGGAGGCGCGTACGCCGCCCCCTCGTGTGACCAAGCCACCAGCACAAATTCGCCATGAAACCTTAATCGGTGGATTAACCGCCACGCTCTCATTTTGGGTCTTTCAGGTGTTTGATTTGCAGGGGTCGCTTTCCGCGCAGATGGCGACCATTTTAGTACTGTTTGCGTTGGGCTACTCGGGCGCGCAAGCGTCTGCCGCTAGGCGGGCGGTGGGAACGTTACTAGGGTGCAATTTAGCGCTACTGATGCAGTTATTGCTTTACACCCAAAGCCATCACTTCCTACTGGTGGTTTTGCTCTATTGGCTGGGGTTGATGCTTTTCGCCCGAGAGCATATTCATGAAGGCGTTGGTTCAGGAATCGGCTTTGGCGGGTTAACCACCCTGGGGATTCTGTTTGGTCAATCGCTAGGCCCCCAGCAAGATTTGGTTTACAGCGCGTTGTATCGGTTCTCATCAATGAGTGTGGCACTGACGCTCACGCTACTCGTCATGGCCTGCCTGCACGTTGCGCTAAACCGCTGGACGCCAACGCGCCTGCCAGACATAAAATAAGCTAAAAGGGTGGGCGTGAGTGAGATGTCAACAGATCCTAAAAATGACTGGCAAGGTGCCCTTGGTGTAAAGGATTAAGGTCACCATGGCGGCCCAATTGAGCGGTATTGACAATGAAGCTATTAACGAAAAACCCGCTAAACGTCAGCGGGTTTTTCGGATTACACGAGCTGACAGATATCAGTCCAGTTCGAGCGAGAAGTTCATTTCAACACCTGCATCGTCCACTCTGAACCCGTACTCCATGTTCTTGTAGATCTCAGCATACTGCCTGAACAGTTCAATATCGGACGCTGATACGTCATCGGGTGCTACCTGCTCCATAACATCGGCCAGCGAAGCGTAAAACTCACCGGTAATGTGGCCATAAAGCAGCAGGTCACGCTCTGACGCAGGCGCTTGTAGCTCGGCTTTCAGCGTCTCTGAATCGCTGATGCCAGCGCCCAGCACGATGGCTGTATCCGACATGGCGGCGTAGAGCGCCGGTACGTCAGGTGGCAGCATCATGCTCTGGATTTGTTTGGCTTCCCCGCCGGGTTCAAGCCCAAGCGCTCCTAACTCAGGCGTGAAGGCGCTGGCGGTAGTCAGCAGTCCCAGCGGGTTTTGTGAGGCGATAGTCAGGATGCCAGTACCGGTGGGTTCGCCATCGGTCATGGTCAGGCTGTCGATGCGGGCTCGCAAACCGGATAGCGCTGACCCGATCATCAAGGTGGCAGGGTTGTTCATCGCCATGTTGATCTCGGTCCAGGCGCTGTTCAGGTCCTGTAGTTCGGCACAGCTGAAGGGGTTTTGACGCACTTCCTGCGCATATTTCTGAATCGTCTGAAGCAGTACCGGCAAATTCAAACCCATCCCGAAGCTGGCCATGCCTTCTGTACTACCCAGGCCCGGCACCTGAGTCGTCAGGGCGCGCAGGTCGCTGACAATGCCGTCATCGGTTTCCAGTATGACATTCATCTCCATGCGCTCTTGGTTGTACTCACGCATGCCCATTACCAGGCCAGGGAAGCGGCCGGTGAGGCGGTCAATATCGGCCTGACAGGTGGATAGATCCAGCTGCTCGGCTTCAACGGCGTCCATCAACGCTTGAGTGCCTGCATGAGAAGGGGAGCTCAACTCATTAAGCAGGCGCGAAAAGTCGACTTCCCCGGCACCGTAAGGGGTAAAGCCATGGCGCTGCTCAAGCGCTGCCAGTGCGCCAGAATCACCAAGGTTGCTGTCAGGCAGATCGTTACCCAGTACCTGTGCCATCAGCTCAGCGCTGGCATCCTGCGGCACAACAGACAACAGTAATTGCTGTTCAATAATGGCGAGGATCGCCTTGACCGGCCCCTCAGGCGTTAGCACCCAGTAATCGGTGCCGTTGGTGGTGGCCGTGCTTGGGTTGATATCTGCCTTGGTCAGGATGCGTTGAAGCGTTTCGCGAAAGGCTTCTTCATCCTCCAGTTGCATGCGCAGTACCGGCAAGATGCCCAACCCATACAAGGCGGCCTGAGGGCTCGCCTTTAGCCCCAGCGCATGGATATCCTCCAGTGACTCAACACCTTCCAGTTCTTCACCCATGGCGATTAATAGCGTCATTAACGCATGCTGTACTTCGTCGTCTTCTATCTGGGGCAGTATGTCGCGCAGTTCTTCCAGGTCAGACTCAAGGCTCGCCGTGGGCTGCATGCGCTGATAGAGATCAAAGGCCGCCTGTTCAGGCATGGGTTCACTTGAGGCCATGAAGTAGGGGGAATCAGCCGGAATATAATTCAGAACCGACGCTGCTTCGGTTGGCTCGTTATCACTGCTGCAGCCGCTGAGCAGGCCAGCGCTGATCAGGGCAAGCGATACCGCTAGGGAAAGTTTGGTTTTCATTTGGAATCGGTTCTTTGAAAGGTGTTGGTTTTAAATTGATTGTAGTGAATAAAATATTCTACAAATGAGAATCATACACGATCAATGTATAATTAACCTCTACTTAAGTGAAAATTACTTTTAACGAGGGTTAGGGCAGATTCAGAAAATGGCCGGATAAGACTATATTGATAAACCATAAGGCCAAGAAGCCTGAGTGACCGAGCCAGAAACGAGTGGGTATAAAAATGGCCCTTGAGTTTTCCTAAGACTCAAGGGCCACATTCAGTTATGAAACAGTTCAGTAGCTTGCTGTTTTAAACTTCCTGATACAGCTCGCTGCCTTTATTGCGAAACTTCTCCGCCTGCTCTTCCATGCCTTTCATGATGGCTTCCTGATCGCCATTTAGGCCGTGTTCAGCAGCGTACTCGCGCACTTCGTGGCTGATCTTCATGGAGCAGAACTTCGGCCCGCACATGGAGCAGAAGTGGGCTACCTTGGCGGAGTCTTTGGGCAGGGTTTCATCGTGGTACTCCCGGGCGGTATCTGGATCCAGCCCCAGGTTAAACTGGTCTTCCCAGCGGAACTCGAAGCGTGCCTTGGAGAGGGCATTGTCGCGCCGCTGTGCTGCCGGGTGGCCTTTGGCCAAGTCCGCTGCGTGGGCAGCAATCTTGTAGGTGATAATGCCGGTTTTAACGTCGTCTTTATTGGGCAGGCCCAGGTGCTCTTTAGGCGTAACGTAGCAGAGCATCGCGCAGCCAAACCAGCCAATCATCGCCGCACCAATACCCGAGGTAATGTGGTCATAGCCGGGGGCGATATCGGTGACCAGTGGGCCGAGGGTATAGAAGGGCGCTTCGTCGCAGTACTCCAGCTGCTTGTCCATGTTCTCTTTCACCAGGTGCATGGGCACATGGCCGGGGCCTTCGATCATCACCTGCACATCGTGCTTCCAGGCGATATGGGTCAGCTCGCCGAGGGTTTTTAGCTCCGCCATTTGCGCTTCGTCGTTGGCATCCGCCACGGAGCCGGGGCGCAGACCATCGCCGAGGGAGAACGCCACATCGTACTGCTTGCAGATCTCGCAGATCTCCTCGAAGTGGGTATACAGGAAGCTCTCCTGGTGATGGTACAAACACCACTTGGCCATGATCGAGCCGCCGCGACTGACAATGCCGGTGACCCGCTTGGCGGTAAGCGGCACATAGCGCAGCAGTACCCCCGCGTGAATGGTGAAGTAGTCCACGCCCTGTTCGGCCTGCTCGATCAGGGTGTCGCGGAACACTTCCCAGGTGAGGTCTTCGGCCACGCCTTTAACCTTTTCCAGCGCCTGATAGATGGGCACCGTGCCGATGGGTACCGGCGAGTTGCGCAGAATCCACTCGCGGGTTTCGTGGATGTTCTGGCCGGTGGAGAGATCCATGATGGTGTCCGCGCCCCAACGGATGCCCCAGGTCATTTTGTCTACTTCTTCTTCGATAGAAGACGTGACCGCCGAGTTGCCCAGGTTGCCGTTAATCTTGACCAGGAAGTTACGGCCAATAATCATCGGCTCAGATTCTGGGTGGTTGATGTTATTGGGAATAATCGCCCGCCCGCGGGCCACTTCGTCGCGCACGAATTCAGGGGCGATCTCTTCCGGCAGGCTGGCGCCAAAGCTCTGACCTTTATGCTGATGGCCCAGAATACGCTCTACTTCCGCAGTGCCTAGCGCTTGGCGGCGCTGGTTTTCGCGAATGGCAATAAACTCCATTTCCGGCGTGATAATGCCTTGGCGGGCGTAGTAAAGCTGAGTGACGTTTTTCCCCGGCTTGGCCCGCCGTGGGGTGCGGGTTAAATCAAAGCGTAGCTGGGCCAGCGTTGGGTCGTTGGCGCGACGCTTGCCGTACTCAGAGGTGTGGCCTTCCAGAAATTCAGTATCGTCGCGCTCTTCGATCCAGGCCCGGCGTAGGGCGGGTAAGCCTTTGCGTAAATCGTTGTTGGCATCGGGGTCGCTGTAAGGGCCGGAGGTGTCGTACACCAGCAGCGGCGGGTTCTCTTCATCGATGCCGGTGGTTTTGGTTGGCGATAGCGAAATTTCCCGGAACGGCACACGGATATCGGGCCGCGAGCCTTCCACGTAAACCTTGCGCGAGCCGGGCAGCGGCGCAATGGCGGCGGCATCGACCTGGGCGGTTTCGGCTAAAAAGTGACTGGTTCTATTGTTGACGGACTTAGTCATTACGGTCTCCATAGGTTGTTGTGGTGCTGCATTAAGCTGTCAGGTCTTGGTCTATTAGCGCTAACCCCATCTGCCAGAAGTCGATTTCCAGGCGGGTGGCATCGCGGAAGATTTTGCTCAGCTCGGCAAAGCGGGCGGGGGTTACATCGGCAAGGCGGGCATTTAGCCATTCAAGCTCTGCGTGCATGGCGGCCTGAAACTCGTCGCCTTCGTACATGGCTATCCAGGCGTCATAGGGGTTTTGCGCACCGCGCACCGTAGACGGCTGAGCGTTCAGCCAGTTAGCGATTTCGCCATAGCCCACCAGGCAGGGAGCCAGCGCCACGTGTAGGTCGAGCAGGTCACCACGGCTGCCGGTATCCAATACGTAGCGGGTGTAGGCAAGCGTCGCCCTGGCTTCGGGAAGCGCTTCCAATTCCTGTTCGGAAATCCCCCACTCCCGACAAAAGCCCACGTGCAGGCCCAGCTCCACATCCACAATGGCTTTTAAGCCTTCATGGGCCTGGCGAAGATCGGCGAGGGTGGGGCTTTTATAGGCAGCCAGCGCATAGGCGCGGGCGAAGTGGATTAAAAACAGGTAATCCTGCTTTAAGTAGTGGCGAAAGGATGCTTCAGGTAGCGTGGCACTGCCTAGCTGACGCACAAAATCGTGCTCAACATAGGCGCGCCAATCGTTATGGCAGGCGGTGGTGAGATCAGTAAAGCGGTAGCCCATGATGCCTCCGGTGGTAATGATCCGGAGGGCAGGCGTATAAAAGATCGAGGAAATGGCCCTAAAGGTGGCGTGCGATCGTGAGAGCTAGCCATGGCCATCGCTTGATCCCTACGCCGGTACCCGTGCTGCTCGTTATATGAGCAGCGCATTAGCCGGATCAGGTTCAGCGGGACCAGCGCTCGGCAGCAAAAATGCTCGCCCTGCGCCATCTCAGCCGGATTTCACCGGCACCCCGTCAAGCTGTTCGTTGGTGGAGTGTAGGAGGCGGGTGGGGGAGATGCAAGGGGACTATGTTGATGGTGTGGCAGGCTTCCCTAGAAACGTTACCGTACTTCGATAAATTAGTGGATTTCAGGTTAAAACAAGATTCTGTCAATGTTTCACCCTGGAGCGAAGTGAAATCATCATCGAGATGACCACCGGTGATTGAGGTGTTTGAACAGTTTATGGCTCAGAAGGAGGCCGATGAAGTGCTTCTGGCTGCCCTTAAACGCCTACCTTTCTTTTGATCACCTCTGTGAGAAGATGAACCACTTGCTTGGTGGTTATGGGACAAGATATATGATTAATTATGAATAGCCACTTACACGTATATAATTTGCCGAAATAAGAATATTGACACCAAGTATATCCTCTGTCAGAATCTAAGAATTATTTGCATCTGAAGTGTTTTTTAAATATTCATGCATCTATAGTTCTACCGGTTTCCTAAAAACTAAATAAAGGGATCTAAAATGTCGTTAGAGGTTAGTAGCAAAGCTGCAGATAGCCTTCCTTCCAGCGTAAAAAATGCACTTTCAAAACTTCCGCCTTCAGAGCAATCTGTATTTGAAGAGGAGTTTTTAAGGAAAAAAAGAAATCCTATTCTAATGCTCTTGCTAGCAATATTTTTTCCGATACAACATTTTATTGAAGGAAGAGTAGGCTTGGGGTTGATTTTCTGGCTTACATTTGGCGGGTTCTTTGTTTGGTACTTTATTGATATAATTATCATTTGGGGTAGAACCAAGGGGTATAACGAAGACCTGGCTAAGAGATCGTTACGGGATATGAAGATAATCAACTCTTAGAGTTTTCATATCGTCGTGGGCATGATGCATCAGAGTGTAGCCTGAAGCTCAATGGCCATGGTGTTCCCACATTGGATAGAATGGAGTTCAAGACCGTCCTTCGCAAGGAGGTTCTCTTGGCTATTGATCTACTGCTCAATACGGTGATCTTTATCGCTGTGGGTATTGGTCTTCAAGCGCCTGGGATTGGCTAGATGCTAGATTATCTGGATACGGGCAAGGTAATCGACCCCTCGACTCAGACGCCATCGAGTCTCCAGGCGCTTCAGTGCCAATCGGTCGTTTCTTCCATCTATCAACCATTATCGGCTGTCACCTTGACGAAGAGGACTTCTCGCCGTCAAGGATGATAAAAGTTAGGCTCTCATCGTTAATGCGTCGTGTTGATTTTTGGTTTACTGGAAAGCCCTGCCTTTTGGTGGGGCTTTTCCATTTCACTGCTGGAAAATGCAATGAACAGTCATTATCAATAGGTAGAATAAAGTTCATTGCCGAAGGTGATTCGTGCGGAAGTTGAGGTTGTAAACAGAAGTAATATGTGTTTTATTACCTCTTCTTTCTAATCTTAATTAGATAATTTCGTATGTGGAAATGCAGGAAATATAATTTTAATAAGTTAGCTCTTTTGTTCTCTGTATTGTTGTTATGATTTGCTTCTAGCAATATTAATACAGGATTTTTCGACTCCACTTCTATTAGAAGTTTTAAAAATGGTGTCAATAACGTATGCCCTGAGCATAGTATTGAAGGGCTTTATTAAAAAGGTATAAAATGGGAGTCAGGGGAAAACCGGTCTGGCCATATTATCAAGAGATGAAGAAGAGTATGGGTTTAATTTTTGCTCTCAATGATGGTGACTATGAGTTAATGGAAAAAGCCGAAAGAGATAATGGGAAGGTTTGCGTACACGGAGAAGACCCGATATTTAAAGATCTAATATCACAAGATTGTTAAAACTATTCATTAAGTGGGGGAGGAGAAGTATGAAAACTACACTCAAGGAATCAGAAGTTTTAGTCAAAGAAGGAAAAGCGAATAGGCAAAAGAATGTCGAGAGTGCAGGAGGTAAGCTATATTTGACAAATCAAAGAATTATCTTCGAAGGGCACGGTTTTAATGCTCAGGGCTCGAGTGCTTCCATTGATCTGAATGGGTGTATGTTTGTTAGCAATGGATGGACAAAGTTTCTAGGATTCATTCCTTTATTTCCTAATGCCATTGTGGTGGCAATGGAGGATGGGGCAAGCCATCGATTTTCCGTTTTTGGAAGAAAAAAATGGTTGGAAGAAGTTCAAGGTGTTCTTAAGGAAGCTTGAAGATAAGTGGTTATTCATAATGAATCCAGGGCCGACCGGTTTGCGCTGACGCTCCAACCGGCGGCTTAGCCTGGCGTTAGGAGGCAAGGAGAATTAGTTGTGACTTTAATAACCATCCTTTTGTTCATACCCGCATGTTTTGCATTGAACATGGCGCCTGGCCCCAGTAACCTCCTTTCGATGACGAACGCAAAGTGCTACGGCTAAGGCCGCCTGCTATGCTGGCTTGGGCCGTCTGGTCGCATTTGTGGGCATGATCACTCTTGCCGCTACAGGGCTGGCAACAGTGCTGTATACGTGCGAAAAATTATTTTTGCAATAATGGTTGTTGGAGGGCTCTATCTACTTTGGCTGGCCTTTCAGCTTTGGACGGCAGACCCAACTGACGGTGGGAACGAAGCTTTGGGTGGCAAGGGCCTATTCCAATTGGCGAGGCAAGAGTTTTTCCTGACGGCTGGAAACCCCAAGGCGATTTTGATTTTCACTGCTTTCTTGCCTCAGTTTGTTGACCCTACAGGCTCTGTGGGATTTCAATTCTTGATTTTAGGTGGGGTTGCTTTTGATGCTTGAGTGGGTAGCAATAGCCGGGTATTCCTTTTTTGTCAAAGCGCTGCGTCATTGGTTCTCTCGCCCCTCAATGCGCCGCCTGTTCAATAGAATTTGTGCCGGTTTGTTTTGTAGTGCTGGCGTTGGGCTTTTGCTGGCGCGCCGTGGGTAAACTAAAGATACGGGCCACACGAATTAATACATGGAGAAATAACAATGAAAATCTTGAAATTAGCGTTGATTGTTGCCTTGTTTTCCGCCACGCCTACATGGGCGGAAAGCCTTACGGGGCCCCAGAACAATGCCGTCAGATCTGCGAACCTGTATCTCAGCATGCAGGGCTTCTCGCGGAGCGGACTTATTCAGCAGCTCTCATCAGACTTTGGCGATGGTTATAAGGTTGCCGACGCTACTGCAGCAGTGGATAGTCTCGATATTGATTGGGACAAGCCAAGCAAGCGGTGAAGTCTGCGGAGCAGTACCTCAATATGATGGGCTTCTCTTGCCAAGGTCTTATTGAGCAACTTTCATCCAGTGCAGGAGAGGGGTATACAGATAGCCAAGCCACCTACGGAGCACGGCAAGCGGGTGCTTGCGAATAAACTAATGGTAAGCCCCGACAAAGCGTTCAAGAATCGACGCGCTGACGCGTAGCCAGACTAGCGTTAAGTCAGTAGTGATACCGGAGCTGGGCAATTAGCAAAGCGTCATCCGTGACTTTGTAAACTATTCGGTGTTCTTCGTTGATTCGCCGAGACCAATAACCGGCGAGGCTCTGTTTAAGAGGCTCTGGTTTGCCGACCCCTTCAAATGGCTCTCGCTGGGTCTCTTTGATGAGCTTGTTAATTCGGTTAAGAACCTTCTTATCGGTTTTCTGCCAGTACAGATAGTCTTCCCAGGCATTCTCGGAAAAGATGAGCTTCATTCAAGAAGTTCCTGTTCCTGACCACCGCCTTGCTCCAACTCGGTAATGGATTCCAGCAAACGGCGGGCGTTCTTGGGGGCGCGCAGGAGATAGGCTGTCTCTTGCAGTGCTTCATAGTCTTCGAGAGAGATCATAACCACAGACTGCGCCTTGTTGCGGGTGATGATCATAGGTGAATGGTCTTCACAGACCTGCTCCATGGTTTTTGCTAGATTGGTTCTAGCGGCTGTGTAGCTGATAGCATCCATAAGGTCGCTCCTGTACGGGATGTTGTTAGTGTACAGAATATCGTACATCATGAGGCTTGACAATCGACTGAGTAGCGTTCGGATTTCCAACGCTTCGCGGCGCCAGAATTGCCACAAAGTTTTATGTTATGTGTTCAGGGAGCGCCTATGAACCTTCTATTCATCTGCAGCGAAAATAGGCTACGCAGTCCAACGGCGGAAAGTGTCTTTTCAGCTTATCCTGGTATCCAGGCAATCGGCGCTGGGACAGGGGCACATGCGCAAACGCCCGTTTCCCGGAGCTTGATAGAGTGGGCTGATATAATCCTGGTGATGGAAAAGCACCACCAGGATGAGGTCGGCAGGACGTACAAGGAATTGCTGAACGGGAAGCGGCTAGTCTGTCTGAATATTCCTGATCACTATGAATTAATGCAGCCCGAACTCATCAAATTGCTCAAGGAAAGGGTGCCAGAGTATGTGCGATTATCTTCCATCGAAACATAGCCGGGGCTAGGCTGGGAGCGGCTATCACCATCTTGGCATCGACGATGTCGAATCTGGTTTGGCCGGAAATTGAGCCGATGGATTGGATGAACCGTCTCACGTATTTTACGAGGCACCAGGCTACGGTAAGAATAAGAGCCAGGCTGTGCTTCTGAAGAAGAGCTTGGAGATATGATCACTGCTTCAGAACGGCTGGGATTGCGTTACTACAGGCCCGAAGATACCGCACCGATCTTTAAGATCTATACGGGTGACCCTGGCTCAGCGAAGTACCTTGCGCGGCAGCCACATAGTGACGTCGAGCAAACAGGAGGAATGCTCAAGAAGCTCTCGAACCCTGAAAGCCTGGTAGCCAATGGCATGTGTGTTTGGGTGATAGAGGCAATTAGAGACGGTACTGCTGTAGGGCTGATAACCATTGCCGAGGATGATGCGTCAATGGCTGTTCACTTCGGCATCGGCATCCCATACAGAGGTCGCGGGTTTGCAGCAGAGGCTTTGGCGCTCACCGCGCAACACTTGCTCGCAACGGGTCAGACTGTAGGCGTTAGCTCTTTCACAGACGTAGACAACGCTGCCGCCCAAAGTGCTTTAGTTAAAGCGGGGTTCGTGCTTACTGGAAGAGCCCCGAGTTTTTACCAAGCTCCACAGCTGGGCGGAGAATACAGAGATGTTTACCGTTACCAGTACAGGGTTTAATTAAGGTTAGCACCCGAGTCGTTTTGCTCCAGCTTCGGTGCATCAAGGAGATGGGTGCCTTACACAGCGAGCTCAAGTCGATGTGCATCTCGCACCAGCTTCGTCAGCCGCCATGCCTATGAGATTAAAGCGCTATTCGAACAAAACCTGCCGCTTTGCAAACTTGATGCGCATATAATACGCGCATATTATAAGTCTATAGTTCCGCGCGAGGATTGAACCATGCACGCTGTTGAAGTTACCAAATCCACCCGAAGACCAACGAACCTATCGCTAGATAGTGCGCTTCTCAAAGAGGCAAAAAACTTGGGAATCAATGTCTCACGATCCGCAGAGGCAGGGATCGCGGAAGCTGTGAAGCGGCATAAGCAGGAGAAGTGGCTGGAAGACAATGCCAGCGCCCTGGCAAGTTCGAACGCATACGTGGAGGCTAACGGTTTGCCACTCGCACGGCACCGTCAGTTCTGATGGCTCGTTTCGACGTTTTTGAAAATGAGGGTGGGATTGGCTATTTGCTGGACGTTCAGTCAGACCTTCTAAGCGGCTTAAACACCCGCGTTGTCGTACCGCTATTGACCAAATCTACCGCGCCGACCCCTGCCCAACGGTTGAATCCTGTCTTTAGCATTGAGGGTCATGAACTAGTAATGGCTACTCAATACATGGCGGCTGTACCCAAAGGCGAATTGCGCTCTGGCGTTGGTAGCCTTGCTGAGAAGCATGACGAAATCTCCGTAGCGTTGGACATGTTATTTTTGGGCTTTTGATGCCAAACGTTATAATTTTCAGTAGTGTGTGGTGCCGCTTTGTTATCGCTTAGGTTTGAAGCTTTTCCAAACAAGCCCAACCAGTGCAATCGCCAGTACGACGAACAGCACAGCGCCGCCCGTCGAACCCAGCGCCTGTAGGGTCAGGCCTGAAACGACCAGCCAGAGCGCTGGAATGATGGCGGCGATCCAAAGGCCGAACCCCCGAAGCATGATAAGCACCAGACCCAGCGTGGTCACCGCGGTGGGGTCGGCGTGTATGCCGAACACTTCCGCCTGAAACCAGTAACCGCCGCTCAGCGGTGCTATCAGCGGCATTAGCAGTGGCATGAGTATCAGGCCGAAGAGGGTAATGGCGATGCCTATAACAACCGGTGGGTTTGTTGCGCGTGGCGCGTTATCCATTCCCCACCCCTTTAGCGCCATCAGCACCAGTAGCACGGCCTGGGCGATGAAAGCGTAGCCAACGTAGCCCCCGGCCCAGTTAAGCTCTGCATAGCGCTGAATGAAAAACGCCACGGCGACGAAGGCCCAGAGCGGGGCGGGTAGCAGGCAGGCGAGTCGCATGCGATGTCTCAGCGCCAGAACAAGAGTTGCGGCGCCCAAGGCAAGTGTCAGCAGATGCAGCGGCCAGAAGGTTTCGCCCATGCGTTCCAGCAGGCGAAAGTAAACCTCCGCCGTGAAGGGAACAAAGTCCTGCAGCTGGTAGCTTGTCCACGCGTTCATAGCGACTCGATATAGTCAGCCATCCGCTGCCGGGCATCGGCAGAGGGCATAGGGGAGTGGCCGGCGCGCATGTTCTCGCGCATGTGCTCGACCTGGGTAGTGGCGGGTATCGCGCAGGTGATGGCCGGGTGGCTGACGATAAACTTCAGCAGGAAGTCCGCCCAGGTGTCGCAGCCGCATTCCTCGTTGGCCCATTCGGGCAATGGCGCGTTACGGCGTTTGAGGTTCTTGATTAGGCTGCCGCCATCGTAAGGCCGGTTGGCGATCACGGCGATGCCGCGTTCTTCCGCCAGGGGCAGTAGCCGGTTTTCGGCTTCGCGGTGGGTGATGTTGTAGGTCAGCTGAACGAAGTCGATATCCTCTGACGTCATGATCTGCTCGACCTCGCTATGGCGGCGCCCGTGGGAGGTGGTAATGCCGACATGGCGGATAACGCCTTCGGCTTTCATTTCCTGCAGCGCGGCCAGGTGCTCGCGCCAGTCGGTCAGGTTGTGCACTTGCACCAGGTCGAAGTGATCCACCGTCCAGCGGTCTTTCAACTCCTCCACCTGCTCGCGGGCGGAGCCACCGGCGGGGCTCCAGACCTTCTCGGCGGAAAACAGGCTCTCGGGCGTGCCGAGTTGTTGCAAGGCATAGCCCATCACATCCGGCGCCGAGCCGTACATAGGCGAAGAGTCGATCAGGCCGCCGCCATGCTCGAAAAAGGCCTTCACCACCTCGGTACGTGCATCGAGTAACTCAGGGTCATTGCCAACATTGAACGTACGCCAGGTGCCCATGCCAATTACGGGCAGCTTTTTGTCAGCCCCTGCAAAGGCCTTCTTTTTTATCCCGCCGGTGTTGGCAAGCAGCGGCACGCTTGGCAACATCGTGGCGGCCAGCGTGGCACTCATGAGCTTAAGGCTTTGTCGGCGCGTGATTCGATTCTTGATGCGATAGCTCATAGCGGTCGCTCCTTCAGGTTTTTTTGAATCGGCACCATGGCAGCCAACACCAGCACAAAACATGTCAGCACAAACACTTTATTAACAAACCAGTTGGTGCGCCAGATCGACCACTCAGGGTCGGCGAGGAAACGGGTGAACAGGGTGCCGATGATGAGGATTTCAATGACGGACATGCCCACCGCCAGTGCACGCGTATAGCGAGGCCGCTTAAGCAGCGCCCAGCCTAGCCAGACGTGCGCCAGTGGCCATAGGTCCCAATAGATATACCGCGCCCAGGGTTCGCCGTATGCCAGCGCATAGCCAATGGGAAACAGGTATTTGATGAACAGCGTCCACGCCGCGAGGATAAACAGCAGGTGGGCCAAAAAGCGGATCCAGGCATTGGGTGGTGGGGCGGGTAGTGACATGAGAACGCTCCTGTCCTGGTCCGTTAGTGGTTCGTCTTCACACCATCTTCAACGACTGCTTGCGCGTTGGCGGGGGGTAGGCGGCGTCGATTTGTGCCAGGTCATCGTCGTCTAGTCTGACGTTACTAGCGTCGGCATTCTGTTTGAGGTGCTCCAGATTCACGGCTTTAGGAATGGCAATCACACCGGGGTGGCGCAGTGCCCAGGCGAGGGCGACTTGCGCGGTGGTGGCGCTGTGTTTGTCGGCGATGCGTTGCAGGGTGGTGTCATGCAGTAGCGCGCCGCCTTGCCCGATCGGGCAGTAGGCCATGAGCGGCATGTTGTGTTGTGCTTGCCAGGGCAGCAGGTCGACTTCAATGCCGCGTGCTTCGGGGTTGTATAGCACCTGATTTGTGGCGCAATCCGGCTCGTCGAGCTCTGCTAAGTCGTCAATGTCAAAGTTCGACACGCCCCAGCGCAGGATCTTGCCCTGCTCACGCAGCCGCTCAAACGCTTCCACTGTTTCGCTCAGCGGGTACTGGCCGCGCCAGTGCAGCAGGTACAGATCGATAGTCTCAGTGCCCAAGCGGCGCAGGCTACGCTCGCAGGCGGTTTGAACACCCTGAGTGCTGGCGTTGTGTGGGTAGACCTTGCTGACCAGGTACACCTCATCGCGCCGATCGCGGATTGCTTGGCCAACGATCTCTTCAGCACCGCCCTCGGCATACATCTCGGCGGTATCGATCAGGGTCATGCCCAGGTCCAGCCCTTCACGCAGCGCCCTGACTTCAGCCTGCCGCTGCCCGGCATTCTCGCCCATATGCCAGGTGCCCTGGCCGATACGGGGTACGCTTACGCCGCCTAGTTCGATCGTCTGCATATCTTTATCTCCTGCTGTTCCATGTTCATTAAACGCAGGCACCACCAGTCCCGCCGCCAGCAATACCAGATTGAGTATGAAACCGTAATCCATCTTGAAATGATCACGTGCCGTTGCCGTTTGCACCGTAGTCGCATCCGGCAGCAGGCCGAACGCCGCTAAGCCGTAATGCATGATCAGGGAAACAAATACCAGCCCACAAAGTATTAACACTAGAATATACAGCGACATCTTCCAGCCATAATATTGTGGATTAATCCTCAGAACCGGCAGCTAGCTGTTCGGCATAAGCTGAGAGGGCTTTCCTCGTTATATTGAAGACTAACGTCTTCCCGACGTCCGTCCCATCAGCTGAACGCGCTTGGGCAATTAGCCCAATACCTGCGGATTAAGCTGCCAAGTACTCCAGGTAAGGGCACAGGCCAAGCTTACCCAGGCAAGGTAAGGCAAAAGCAGCACCCCAGCCAGCGGTTTGAGGCGCCAGAACATCACCAAGGTGATGGCGATCATTACCCACAGCACGACCACGCCGATAAAGGAGACCGCCCCCAGCTGCCAGACGAAATAAAGCCAGCTCCACAGGGCGTTGAGTGCCAGTTGTACCAAAAACATTACCAGCGCGGGCCTTGCACCGGGCTCGCGCCAGGCAAGCCAGGCGGCGATGCCCATTAAACCGTAAAGTGTCATCCACATCGGCCCGAACAGCCAGGCAGGTGGTGCCCAGGTGGGCTGCTGGAGCGAGGCGTAAAAGTCCGCTGCGTTGATGGAGGCCACGGCGCCGATAGCCGCGGCGATATAAGCCAATGCCAACCAGCCGATCAGGCCCAGAATCTGTTTCTTGCGGGAGAGCACGCGCATGTGAATTCCTGCTAACGTTGTGGAAACTGTTTCAATGGTACTGTTTCAATAGTAATGCAGCGTGGCAAGCTCGGCCATGGCCGATAACGCGTAGCCCTGTCGCTTAACATTATCTGCAGCGCTTCGCATTATGAATAATCAAGTACAGCTTTCGTAAGCTCAAAAGGCTTCTCTGTTAAAATACGCTATGGGTCGCCTGCTACAGCTTCGGGCAGGGCGTTTGAAATAAACACTGGGAATTGGAATTACTTGATGAATCATCCGCAACCTAATAACCCTTTACATGGTTTAAGCCTTGAAACGATATTGACCCGTTTGGTTGAGCATTACGGCTGGGATGGCTTGTACGAAGAAATCCGCGTCAACTGTTTTTACAATGATCCCTCCATCAAATCCTCTCTCAAATTTCTACGCAAAACGCAGTGGGCGCGCGATAAAGTGGAAGCACTGTATATCACTACGTTCAGGGATTAATGCGGCACTGTGATTTTCTGAACTGAGGGTAAACAAAAGCTAATTGCGATGCCTTTTCCAGGCGTCAGCGTATCACTGTATATTCAGGCAACGTTTATTACGCGTGTGACCTCATTGGGTTTCCTAATCAGCATAAGTTTCAAGGATGTCGTCCATGATCGGTGAGTGCCTCTGCGGTGAGGTGAAGTTCGAAATTGATGGCGCACTTCCCAACCTGTACCAATGCCACTGCTCTTTATGCCGAAAAACAACAGGCTCCACCGCCAATGCGGCGACGTTTGTCAGCGAAGCGCATTTCCGCTGGGTGGCCGGGCAGGCCAGTATCCGCTCTTTCCAGCGGCTAACGGGTTATCGCAATGATTTCTGCTCTACATGCGGCAGCTCTGTGCCCAACAAGCTGCGCGATACAGAATTGATGTGGGTGCCGGCAGGCTTGCTGGACGAAGAAACCACCTCCCGCGTAGCGGTTCATCTTCACCTGAATTCAGCGGCCGGATGGGAGCAAGAATTGCCCCACTGCCAACGGCTCGATGAAGGCCCCGAAAGCCTGAAGGCACTTCATGAGACCCTGCAATAGATAGAGGCACCAGATAGTTACTGACAAGAAGTAAGGGGCGGGGCCCCGAGGATGTGCAGGAGACCCTAGGCCATTACGATGTGCTCGGTGAAACAGTTTAGGGGGTTATCCCCCCGACCCGGTTGCGGCCTGCTTCCTTGACGCGATAGAGCGCCCGGTCGGCCGCTTCCAGAAGATGTGTCCCTGAATCTGTGGCATTGCCGACCCGGTCGCTGCCAGCTACTCCGATGCTCACTGTCACCGGCACGGGCGTTTTGCCGCATGTCAGTTGCAGGGTTTCCACCGCCTTGCGCATGCGCTCTGCCACGGTCATGGCCCCCTCTGATGGCGTGTCCCGCAGAATGATAGCGAACTCTTCACCACCGTAGCGGCAGACAACATCGCTGTCCCGCGACATATTGCCGAGCACTTCCGCAATGCGCTGTATCACCGCATCCCCGAAGGGATGGCCGTAAGTGTCGTTGATTGGCTTAAAGTGATCGATATCCACCATCGCGACAGCCACCGGGAGGCCTTTGCGCTCTAGCACTGACATCTCGACGGCCAGCCGATCATTGAGATAGCCGCGGTTCCAGAGGCCGGTAAGGGCATCAATCTGGGCCTTGGTGGTGAGAAGGTCGTGATAACGTTTTGTCCGCAGGGCCGCTCGCACCCGGGCCTTAAGCTCAACGGCATCGAATGGTTTGGTGACATAATCCACTGCGCCCAGTTCGAAGGCCTGGACCTTGGTCTGCACGTCCATAGTGCCGGTCAGGAAGATCACCGGTATGTCAGAAAGCTCTTGCTCAGCCTTGAGCTGGCGGCATAGCGTCATGCCATCGGTAATCGGCATGTCCAGATCAAGAAGGATCAGGTCGGGCTTCTCCGAAGCGGCAAGCCGGAAGCCTTCGGCCGCATCGTGGGCATGAATCAGGTTCACCCGCTCGGATCGCAGTCGGGCACCCACCAGTTGGTGGATGTCCGGCGAGTCGTCAACAATCAGGACGGACTGATGCACCATATCGCTCATGGGCTTACCCGCCGTTTAATGGTTTGTGGCTGACGCGTTCACAGAGGTGTTCTAGCCGGGCTACGGCTGCTTGAATCTCGCTTGTCTGCCCATCCCCAGCGGCTGCTTCCACTGCATCGGCCTGCTCGCTCACGGGCATGAAACCATAGCCTCCGGCAGCGCCCTTGAGTTGGTGAGCTAGACGCTTCAGCTGGGCGCTATCCCCTTCGTCAGCGGCCAGGCGTAGATCCGTCAGCTGTTGGGGTAGTCGCTCGACAAAGCCTGCGACCAGCTCATCCATGTCCGGGTCATCGGCATAGGCGCTGTAAAGTCGATCTTCGGCGGGCCCGTCATGGTCGCCCTGGCCCTGGTTCAGGTGGAGCGCCACCGCGGCAAGCAGCACCGCGCGGGCGATGGGTTTGGTAAGGTAGTCATCGCAGCCGGCTTTGATGCAGCGCTCTCTCTCGCCGGACATGGCGTGGGCGGTCAGGGCAACGATCGGCCCGGAGTAGCCCTTGGAGCGAAGCCTGGCTGTAGCGCCGTAGCCGTCCAGTTTTGGCATCTGCATATCCATCAGGATGAGGTCGTAGGGCTTGCCGTTTTCCAGCGCCTTCATCCCCTCATCCACGGCAATCTGGCCGTTCTCAGCAATATCCACTTCCAGGCCGTGCTTCTGCAGGATGGTTGAAATCAGCAACTGGTTATCGTGCCCGTCCTCCGCTAGAAGTATCCGCCCGGCGAGCATCTGCGCAGGCATGGCTGCAGCAGGCGTCTCCATCTGAAGTTCTCCAGAGGCGAGACCGTGCTCGGCGACCATCTCGGTGTTTTCGTCTATCGAATGGTAAAGCACAAAGGTGAACGTACTGCCCTCACCGGCCGTGCTGCTTGCGCGGATTTCACCACCCAGCGCCTCGGCAAGTGACCGGCAGATGGCCAAGCCAAGGCCGGTACCGCCGTATTCCCTGGTGGTGGAAGGGCTTGCCTGGTGGAAGGGCTGAAACAGGTTGCTAATATCTTCCTCACTCAGCCCTATGCCGGTGTCGCTGACCGCTAGCTCCACCCGGGAGGCTTCAGTGCCTGGGTCAACACAGCGTGCGGTGAGTTTGACCCGGCCCTGACGGGTAAACTTGATGGCATTACTGAGAAGATTGAGCAACACCTGACGCACTCGCATGGCGTCGCTGCGAATGTGCACCGGAATCGGAGTTTCATATTCCACCTCAAATCGCAGGCCCTTTTCGAGGGCCCGCACCTGCATAATGGAGGCGGTTTCGTGCACCAACTGATGGAGCGAACAGGTCAACTGTTCAACGTGCATTTTATTGGCCTGGATCTTCGATATATCCAGAACGTCGTTGATTAGTGCAAGCAGGTGTTCGCCGTTTCGTCTGACCGCCTGGATGTAGTTGAGCCTGTCGCTCTCTCCGAGCTGTCCGTCCATTAGTAGATCTGCGAACCCAAGGACGGCTGTCAGCGGAGTGCGGATTTCATGGCTCATGTTGGCGAGAAATTCGCTCTTCGCCTGAGACGCATCCTCTGCGGCCATTCGGGCATGGAGCTGCTCCTGCTCCAAGGCCTTGGAGGCCGTGATGTCATGGAATACCACCACACCGCCCATTTGTTTATCGTCCGTATCAAGCAGGGGTCTGGCGGTTGCAAGAATATGGACATTCGCTCGGCCCGGCGTGCGGACAACCAGTTCCTCCCCATCAACCGGTTCTCCCTGCATCGCCCGGCTGAGGGGGAGTTGTGAGGAAGGGCAGGGCGTTATCCCATCGGGATAGAAAAAACCGTACTCATCACTCCAGTTTTCGGCATCGCCTTCGGTGGGACCACTGCCCAGTAACGCCCGTGCGGCGGAATTGAAGACGAGGAGCCGACCTTCCATATCAGCAACCACCACACCCTCGACCACGGACTCAAGAACCGTGCGGAACATGGACTGGTCTCTCAGGGCTTCGAACACATCCCGGGTGGATTCGCGCCCAGGAAACAGGGTGCGCATTTCTGCTTCCAGTGCCTGAATATCATCGTCCAGCCCCTCAAGGCTGCCGTAAGCTTCACTTTCAGTGCCGATCGGCCCTTTACTCAACCAGCGCTGGAGACGACGCTGCATTTCCGCGATTCGTGCATCGGATGTCATTATTCAGAGCCCTAAGAATATCGGTTATTCAAACGTAAACCCCTGGGTAGGTCAAACGTCAGGCGATGAAAACGCCTTAATAGAGAGGCAAAGCGATACCACAGTGAATCGCCACAAAGCGGTGGAGGTGTAAAGCACTAAGTAATCGCTCCCCACCCAATCGGGCGGGGAGCAAAAAGCGGATAATCTGAAGCCTTTATAACACCTTGGCACTGTCAATGCGCCGTTGAATCAGGCCGCGTTGCGAGACCGACTACTCTTCAAAGACCAGCGCGTCCGGGTTGGCGCCCAACTCTTTGAGGGCTGCCATGATGCTCTCGTTGAACGGGTCGGGGCCGCACACGTAGAAGGCTTGACTCATGTCCTTGATATGCGATGTCAGGAAGGCCTTGTCGATGACGCCATCAATGACGGTATGATTGCCGGACGGCTTTTCGTCGGTGATGACATTGATGAATTGATCCCCCAGCATCGTCTCGAATTCCTCCTTGAGGATGATGTCGCGTTCTGTCTTGTTGGAGAAGACCAACTGGTTGTTGCCGATCTCGCCCTTGCGATGCAAGTCGCGCAGAATAGCGATAAACGGCGTTACCCCTGCACCGCCCGCCAGGAAAACGCCTTCGTCCTTGTATTCAATGGTGCCCCAGGGATCGCCAATGATCAGCGAATCCCCCTCTTTTAGCTGGCCGATCTGCTGGGTGACGCCCTCATGGTCTGGATAGATCTTGATGACGAATTCCAGCCACGGATCCGAAACCAGAGAGGCGAAGGTGAACGGCCGTTTCTCGTCGGTCCACCCTTCACGGTTGACGGCTACCTCGGTCGCCTGGCCAGGTGTGAACGTGTATCCCTCAGGCTTGGCAAGCCGTATCTGTTTGACATCGTGGGTGAGATTACGGATTTCCTGGATTTCAAGTGTATGGTCCATACTTCGCCTTATGCCTCTCATCGTTAGGTTTCAATGTTTTATGTTGGCTGCAGGAGCGGCGCGTTGCAAAGCCGAGTATTAAACGCAAGGAGACACCATGGATAGCGCAGTGTATTGGTACGCAGTGGCGTCGGTGCTGCTGTTTTTGAAGATGTTCGCGATTGCCGCGTATCAAGGGTTTCATCGCATCACCAAGATGACTTTCAAGACCCCCGAAGATGCGGCTTTGGTGGGCCGTGAAGCCGCCAAGGAGGAATTGCCCCAAGTGCAACGAGCGGCCCGCGCCTGGTTAAACGACCTTGAAAATATCCCCATCTTTCTGGCGCTTGGGGTTGCCTACGTGTGGGTAGATGCCGCGCCAGGCTTGGCGGCCTGGCTCTTCCTGACATTTACCGGCGCCCGTTACATGCACACCTTGTGCCTGCTGGCGGGGCTTCAGCCCTGGCGGACGGTGGCGTATATCGTCGGTGTGGGCTGCACGTTGGTGATGTGCGGCCTGATTCTAGGCGCTCTTGGCTAAGCGATTGCCCAAAACGGCTCCCCCTCACTAGCTGTATTAAATCCCCACCAGCCATCCCCAAAGGTGATGATAGAGCGGTATGCCAATCAACACATTGAACGGGAAGGTGAGCCCCAGTGATGCCAGCATGGCAAGGCCAATGTTGGCGTCTGGAATGGCGGCGCGTACGGCGACGGGCGCGGCGATGTAGGAGGCGCTGGCGGTGAGACTGGCAAGAATTACCGCGGAGCCAGCGGGCAGGCCCAGCCAGAACGCCATCATCAGGCCAAAGCTGGAAAGCACGATAGGTGCTGTCAGGGCGAAAATGATCAGTCGGCTATGTGACCAGCGTAGGCTGCGCAGTGTTTCTGCCGCTACCAGACCCATTTCCAGCAGGAACAGCGCCAGAATGCCCTGGAAAGCATTGGTGTAAAGACCGGTGACCGATTCGCCGGCATTCGGGCCGTATAGCCAACCGATCAAAACGCCGCCCACCAGCAGAATAACGCCGCGATTGGTCAGGGTTTCATGCCATAGGCCAGCTGGCGAAGTGCTTGCGTCGGCACGGCTAAAGCGCCGGTAGAGCATCAGCCCCAGCATGATGGCCGGTAGCTCCAGGAGTACCAGATAAAGCGTGACTTGCCCACCGGTCACCAGGCTATGTGCTTCGGTATACGCTAAAGCAACAGCAAAAGTACCGGCGCTCACCGAGCCATAGTGGGCGGCCAGGCTGGCGCTGTCGGCAAGCGACAGCCGCACCAGGTAGCGAACCACCGGAAACACCACCAGCGGAATGATGATGCCCAATAGCGTGACCCCAGCAAGCTCGATCAGTAGTGAGGTGCTTAAGCTGCCGTGCAGTGCCATGCCGCCTTTAAGGCCAATGGTTAGCATCAGCAGCAGGCTTAGAATGTCGTAAGCGGCTTTAGGAATGCTGAGGTCGGAACGCACCACCCCGGCGACCACACCTAATACAAAAAACATGACCACAATATCCGGCACGGTAATTCTCCTTGACAGGCTGGGGTTGAAAGCACAGCGCGGCCACTTTAGCGGTCTGTGTGAATTGATGAAAACAAATAAACTTTATACAGTCATAGATAAATACCTATGGTGTCTACGATGAAAATACGCCAATTGACGTTTCGTTTGCTCCAGGTCTACGCCGATGTGGTGCGCACGGGGTCGATTACCGCCACCGCCAATCGACTTCACCTGACCCAGCCGACGGTGTCTCAGCAACTGAAACGGCTGCGTGAGATCGTCGGCGAACCCATTGTGCGCCAGGAGAAAGGCCGCATTGTGCCAACAGAGGTCGGCCAGGCGCTCTATCAGCTCAGCCAGGATTTGCTCAGCCGCGCCGATGTGTTCAGCCAGTACCTGGAGGAATACAACCGCGGCGGGCGCGGCCATTTTAGTATTGGCCTGGTCAACACCGCCCAGTACGTGTTGCCGCGGCTGTTGGGCCCCTTCAGTCAGGCTAATCCGCAGGTAGATGTCACGGTAGAGATCGGTAATCGTCAGCAGATGCTCAATCGCTTTGAGCGCCATGAGGATGATATCTACGTGTTTAGCCATCCGCCTTCGGATGACGATGTGCTGGCCGCCCCATTTCTAAGCAATCCGTTGGTGGTGGTAGGGCCTGAGAAGTGCCACTGGGCCAATGTAAAAGACCTTTCCATGGAGGCCTTGAAAGACGAGCGATTTCTACTGCGCGAGCCGGGTTCTGCCACCCGGCATACCTTTGATGCCTGGCTTTACAGCGCCGGTATTGAGCTAACGTCCACCCAGCAGATCGCCAGTAATGAGGCGATTCGGCTAGCGGTGGCGTCGAACATGGGGCTGGCGGTGCTGTCGCGCTACGTGGTGGCCGATTCGCCCAAGGGCGTTCAGGAGCTAACGTTGACAGGGTTTCCATTGAAAAGCCGCTGGCATTTCGTGGTGCGCCGGGAGCGTCGCTTACCTCCTGCCGCTTACCGGTTTCTGAGCTTTGCCGAAGGCTCACTAACGCAAGCATTTGATGAACCCGAAGGGAGTCTGGCGGTCGCCGAACTGCTTGAAGCCTTGAAGGGGGCACGATAATACTCTGATTCACAAACGTGAATAAGCTAGCCACGCATGAGCGCTTTTCGTAACCATGCCGACATTTCGAAAAATTAAGTAGCCTGCTATCGTTTTAAGGTGCAACATTGGCCGCGCCTTTTTTTATCCTGTGGTTTATCCACTTGCTTATTATTGGTACTTTTTTGAAGCATCTAGGAGAGACCCATGACCCAATCACGCTATTTCACGATCGGTGAATATCCCGAAGGCCTACCCGAGCGTTCACTTTTTCAGCTTGAAACCTGTGAACTGCCTGAGCTTGAAGAAGGTGAAGTACGTATCCGTAATCACTGGCTTTCCGTGGATCCCTACATGCGTGGGCGCATGAGCGGCGTCAAAACCTATGTTGAGCCCTTTGAATTGAACAAGCCTATGGAGGGTGGGGCGCTCGGAGAAATTATTGAATCCCGGCATCAGCAGCTGAAAAAAGGCGACCGGGTCGTTCACATGGGCGGCTGGCGAGACGTGGCACAGCTTGATGGTGACCAGGTACAGCCCCTGCCGGATATTGATGTACCCCCTCAGGCATTTCTGGGCGTTCTGGGCATGCCCGGTATGACCGCCTGGAGTGGACTGGAACTGGTCGCTGAACTTAAATCCTCGGATACCGTGCTGATCTCGGCTGCCAGCGGCGCTGTGGGTTCGCTGGCCGCTCAGCTGGCCCATCAAAAGGGCTGCAAGGTCATTGGTAGTGCCGGCAGCCAGGAGAAGCGTGAGTGGCTTGAGGCGCACGGTATCACGGCCATTGATCACCATCAGAGTGCTGATGAGATCAAGAAGGCACTGAAGAAAGCTGCTCCGCAGGGTGTCGACGTTTATTACGAAAACGTGGGCGGCCCCATGCTTGAGGCGGCACTTGATGTCATGAACGATTTTGGCCGTATTGCGGTTTGCGGCATGATTTCGCGCTATAACGAATCGACGCCTTCAGCAGGGCCGGCCAATATTGCCGCCGTGCTGATCAAGCGTCTGCGCATGCAGGGCTTTATCGTGCATGAGTGGGTCCAGGGCCACGAGCAGGCATTTTATGAGCAGGTAGGGCCGCTGGTCGCCAATGGCAGTATCGAATACCGCGAAACCGTGGAAGAAGGGCTTGAGCGTACTCCGGACGCTTTTTTTGCCCTGTTTGAAGGGTCCAACCAGGGCAAGATGCTGGTGAAGCTGGACTGACGGTCGAAGTCACAACATCAGTAATGAACCCGCCCATGAGGCGGGTTCATTTTTTTATGGCGTGCTGCCTGCTTCAAGATGCGCGATAACGCCCGCCTGCTCCGCAGTATCACGCAGCCAATACCGATCAGCTCCACGCCGCCGATCAGTTCGGTCCAGTGGCCGAAAAATTTACCCAGCTTACGCACGCAGGAACACCGTGCTGATGAGCACGCTTTACACAGGTCGCCCATCACAAAGCGCTCCCCTGTTGTAAGCGATGAGGAAGTTCTCATAGATAGCGGAGACAGCAGCGTTGAAAGAGCGGGGGGCGCTGTGCGCTAAGGTGAAGGGAGAGCCCGAATCGCTATTTGCCGCGATAGCCACCAACGCTGCTTAAAAATGATGGCTTCATGCTGTTGTGTCTATAGTAAGAGAGTACGTGTAATAAAGTACGTGCAAGAGAATACGTTTAAGAAAGTACGTGCAAGAGAATACGTTTAAGAAAGTACGTGCAAGAGCATACGTAAAAAATTACCCAGCCATGCGGCTTCTCAGATACCCGTGGTTGGTAACGGCTGCGGAAGGAGGCACTATGCTGTTAAGAGGTTCATGTCATTGTCAGGCAGTAACGTTCAGTGTGAAATCACACCATCCCTTTCCCTTTAACCGCTGTTACTGTTCAGTGTGTCGTAAGACGGCGGGGGGCGGTGGCTATGCCATCAACCTCGGCGGCAATAGCAAATCATTGATGGTGAAGGGAGACGAGCACATTAGGGTCTATCGGGCCATCATCAATGGCGAGCAGAGCACGGCAGAGCGGCACTTTTGCAAGCATTGCGCTTCATCGCTGTGGGTTTACGACCCCGAGTGGCCTGAGCTGGTACACCCCTTCGCCTCAGCTATTGATAGTGAGTTGCCTTCGCCTCCCAAGCGTACCCACATGATGCTGGGTAGTAAGGCGGAGTGGGTCGAAGTGAATGCGCCGATTCAGGACAAATGCTTCTATGCCTACCCAGACGAAAGCCTGGCCGAATGGCATCAACGCTTGGGGCTGGAGCGCTAGCGCGTTGAGACATTCATGTTTGCTGGTAGAGCCATTTTACATCGGCACCAAATGACATTATGAGCGATAGCAGCGCACTGATGGCAAGCAGCCCGGTTAGCAACGGTGAGGTCAGCGGTGTCAGCGCTAGCAGCAAGGCGGAGACTTGCCAAACACAGACTATTTTGCGGCGTAAACTAGGCAGCAACGGCGCCAGTAGCCAGCTAAGCCGGTAGCCCGCGATCACAAATAGATAGCGCATACCGCCAATCAACAGCACCCAAGGGGCCATCGATTCAAGCAGCAGGCCGATGCACAGCAGCATAATCAACAGGGCATCAAGCTCCATGTCAAAACGTGCCCCAAAGACAGAGTGGCTTTGGGTGCGTCTGGCGACCCAGCCGTCCACTCCATCCAGCAGTAGTGCTAACACGGCGATCAGCAGCCACTGCCAAATCACCTGCGTAAATGTGCCCGCGGCTAAGCCGCCTGCTACCAAGGCGACCAGCACGGCCCGCACTAACGTAACGCGGTTTGCCCAGCCGAGTGCGCCTTGTGGCCAGTAAATGACCACTAGGCCAGCAATCATCATGTACAGACCAAAAGCGACGGCCCAATTAATCGGGCCGGCCATTAGAGTGGGCAAGAGTTGGCCAGCTACCAGCAGCAGCAAACCGCCCAGCACCAGCTCTATAGCGGTTTGAAGGCGCTTGGATAACGAATAACACCCTGAGGTATTCAAAAAGCGAAACATGCAAGCCCCTCACCGCAATAGCGCGGCATACGACTGAAAAAATGATGCAAAAATTTTTATATGTACCATTCTTGTAGAAGAAGGTAGGGTTGTCCATACGCTCAAGACAATACACACGTTAGTATCCACTGACCAAAATTGTTAATCGAATATTTCATTTTCAAACGCTAAGCTTAAAAAAGGTGAGCCATTGATAAACGTTTTGTATATGACAACGCCACGCTACTTAACGTGCAATTCAATAGCGCGACACCGTGTTCAATGGAGTGAAAAAGAGCTCGCGGCGTTGGAGTTCGCAACCAGAAGGAAGGGTTATGTCGACGCCTGAATACGCGAATGCCTTTTGGGTGACACGCCCAGCACAGGGTGAACTGCGTCCTGAACCCTTGCCCGCCGTGGCAGCGGATGAGGTGCGTGTACGCACCTTGTACAGCGGCATCAGCCGTGGCACCGAATCGCTGGTGTTCAATGGCCATGTGCCCGAAAGCGAATACTTCCGCATGCAGGCTCCCTTTCAAGCCGGGGAGTTTCCTGCCCCGGTTAAGTACGGTTACTGCAGTGTTGGCCGCGTTGAACAAGGCCCAAGCGCTTTATTGGATAAAACCGTCTTCTGCTTGTTTCCCCATCAAGATCATTACGTCGTGCCTGCCTCGGCGGTGCTTGAAGTGCCTACCCATGTACCCGCCGAGCGAGCGGTGCTGGCCGCGAATATGGAAACCGCTATTAACGGGGTGTGGGACGCCGAGCCCATGCTGGGCGAGCGGATATGTGTGATCGGGGCTGGCGTGGTGGGTACGCTGGTGGCGTACCTTTGCGCTCAAATCCCCGGCGTCAATGTGCGATTGGTCGATATTAATCCCGAGCGTCGCCAGCTTGCCGAGCAACTGGGCGTGGCTTTCTGTGCCCCTGAGGAGGTGACTCACGATCAGGACTGTGTGATCCACGCCAGCGGGCACGCGGCTGGCTTACGCCAGGCGCTGGCAGTCGTTGGCAATGAAGGGCGCATTATCGAAATGAGCTGGTTTGGCGAAGGTGAGGTGGCCTTGCCATTGGGTGGCGCTTTTCACTCCCAGCGGCTGACGCTTAAGGCCAGCCAGGTAGGCCAGTTGCCGGCTAAATTGAGCCCTCGCTGGGATTACACGCGACGCCTTCGTTTAGCCTTGAGCCTGCTGGTAGATGATCGGCTGGAGGCACTTATCAGCGGTGAAAGCGACTTTGCCCAGCTGCCTACGCTGGCCCCTTGGTTGTTTGGTCGCGGCAGCGCTGAACTCTGCCACCGGCTACGATATCCCTTGTAAGTGTATATTTTTAAAAAGTTAACTATGAGGCGTGTGTATGTTCCGTTTATGTGTTCGTGACCACTTTATGATTGCCCACAGCTTTAAGGGAGAGGTGTTTGGACCGGCGCAGCGCACCCACGGTGCTACCTATGTGGTGGATGTGGTTTTTCAGCGCCCCGAATTGGATGACGATGGTCTCGTTATCGATATTGGTCTGGCCAGTGAGACCCTCAAAGCCGTGCTGGCAGGCTACAACTATCAAAATCTGGATGAGGTAAGTGAACTGCAAGGCAAGAACACTACCACCGAGTTTATGGCCAAAGTGATTTTTGACCAGTTGGCGGCGGCGATTAACGCCGGTGAAATGGGCACGACCGCGCGTGGGTTGACCCATCTAGAGGTCAAACTGCACGAATCCCATGTGGCCTGGGCAAGCTTCGAAGGCCCGCTATGAGCCAGCGGTTTAGCTTAATCGTGGCGGGTGACCCAGGGCAACGTACCGGGGGTTACCTCTATGATGCCCATATCGTCTCGGCCCTGCGTGAACAGGGCTTTGATATCGATGTGGTTGGCCTGGACGGTGAATTTCCCGACGCCGATGCCACGGCGGCAGCCCAGCTTGGCCTGACGCTGGAAAGGCTGCCCGATAGCGCCGCTGTGGTGATTGATGGGCTCGCCATGGGCGCTTTGCCTGAGGTAGTGGCGCCGCATGCTCAGCGGCTGGATATCACGGCGTTACTGCACCACCCCTTAGGCGATGAGTTGGGGCTTAATGCCGCCGACCAGCAGCGTTTTCATCGCAGTGAACTAGCCGCGTTAGCCGCTGTGGCGCGGATTATTGTGACCAGCCGTTTTACCGCCCGACGCCTGCCGGAACTGGCGGCTCATTACGACGTACCGCTGAACGCGGGTGTCAGCGTGGTGGAACCGGGCGTCGCTCAGGCGCCCATTAGCCCCGCCGCTGAGCCCGGCGAACCGCTACGGCTGCTGTGCGTGGCGACGCTAACGCCGCGCAAGGGGCAGGACATTCTGGTTCAAGCACTGGCGGGCGTTGCGGGTGAGCATTGGCAATGCGACTGCTATGGCGACGCACGCGACCCAGCGTTCACCCAGCGCGTAGAGCAGTTGATCGAGCAACATGGCTTGCAAGCCCGCGTGCACCTGCACGGCGAGTGTGATGGCGAAACGCTGGAAACTGCCTATCGACACGCGCATGCGCTGTTACTGCCATCCTGGTACGAAGGCTACGGCATGGTCGTCACCGAAGCCTTGGCTCACGGCTTACCGGTAATCACCACCACCGGCGGCGCGCTTCGCGATACCTTGCCGGAAGGCGCCGGGTTGAGCGTTATACCGGGCGACAGCGATGCCCTGCAAGACGCCTTGAACCGCTTTTGTCACGACGCCGAGTTACGCCACCGGCTGCGTCAGGGCGCTATAAAGTCGCGCGAACAGTTAAGCGACTGGCAAGCGGCGGGGGCAGCATTTGCTGCGGCTTTAAACGTCACGAGCTTGCACGCTGGGAGTCAGTTTGCGGCAGATTGGTTAACCCTGCGCGAAGAGGCCGATGTTGATTCACGCAGTCAGCCGCTTGCGGCGCTCGCCGATGAATGGTTGCGTGCGCGGACATCGACCCCGTTGATAGCCGACCTGGGCTGTGGCCGAGGCAGCAATATGCGCTTTCTCGCCCCGCGCTTGCATGGCCCTCAGCGTTGGAATCTAATCGACCACGACGCTGCCTTGTTAGCGCAAGCGCGCCAACGCGCCGCCGATGTTAGCGATGCCGAGGGGCGGCCCATTGCCGTCGAAACCCACTGCGTCTCCCTGGCGCCGGTGGATAGCGTCCCGCTGCATGGGGCCCATTTGGTAACCGCGTCGGCCTTGCTGGATCTCGTTTCACAAGCGTGGATTGAGGCATTGGTGGCCCGTTGCGCCGCGCAGCGCCAAGCGCTATTCATCGCCTTGAGCGTTACCGGTAAGTGGCACTTTATGGATTCCCAGGGCGAGCCGGTGCTGGACGACGAAGATCATTGGGTGTTGGCAATGTTTACTGCCCACCAGCGGCGTGATAAAGGCTTGGGAGCCGCCCTGGGCGGGCAGGCGCATAGCGCTCTGGTCAGCGCTTTAGAACAGGCCAATTACCGCGTTGAGCAGGCCGAAACACCTTGGCGGTTAGCCGCTGGCAACAGTGCCCAGCAGCCGTTGATCAAAGCCCTACTCGAAGGTTGGGCGGAAGCGGCAATGACACAAGCCCCGCAGGCGGCGCAACGGATTACCCACTGGTTGCAGCAGCGTCAGCAAGCAGTGGCAGACGGTGCCCTTGGGGTTTGGGTTGGGCACTGCGATTTACTCGCGACGCCCCGGGAAGAGGGCTAATCGTATGCGCCTTGCACGCCGGTTACTTGTCTGGATGGACCGCCCATGGCTACGTCGTGGGTTAATCAGCGCCGCGCTGCTGGGCGCCGTTGCGCTGTGGGTGGAGCCTCAGGCGATACTTGCCGAGGTGCAGCGCTTTTCAGCCGGATGGGTGGTGCTGGCGCTAGCGATCAGTACCCTGCAAGTAATGCTATGCGCCTGGCGCTGGCAGCTCACCGCGGGCCTTATCGATGTGCCGTTACGGTTTACCTATGCCCTGCGCGAATACTATCTGGCGCTGTTAGTGAACCAGCTTTTGCCGGGTGGTGTGTTAGGAGACGCAGGGCGCGCGCACCGCCATGCCAGCCAGGCCGCGTTTCGAGGCAGTGCGTGGCGCGCGGTGATTATTGAGCGCGCCTCCGGGCAGGTCGCGGTGGCGTTGCTAACGCTCACGGCGCTGCTGCTCTCACCGCTTTGGCATGGCGCATTAGGCTGGCCAGTGCTGACTACGCTGGCAGCGGCGGTGGGGGGCGTCGTGGTCACCGGGCTGCTGCTCCGTCAGCGCGTTGGCGTGGGCTTAGCCCGTGCACCCCAATGGTGTCGCGCCTTGGCCAGAGACCTAAAACGCGGCTTATATCAGCGTGGGGTTTGGCCCCAGCAGTTGCTCTCGTCGCTGGCGATTGTGGTGAGCTACGGTTTAGTGATGGTGTGCGCTGCGCGGGCGATTGGCGTCGAACTGCCTGCCCTGCAGCTGCTGGCGCTAACGCCGGTGCTGCTGCTCGCGATGCTGATTCCCTTGTCGGTGGCGGGGTGGGGGCTGCGCGAAGGCACTGCTGCGGGCGTATGGGCGCTGGTGGGCTTGCCCGCTGCCCAGGGCGTGGCAGTGTCGCTGGCCTATGGCGTCATCGTGTTACTGGCCAGCCTGCCGGGTATTTGGGTAGCGTTAAGCCGTCGCCGCACGGCACAGCCGTCAGGTGGCGGCGGCGCTCAGTTGCATGTCAAACAGCGTGTCGTCCCCGCAGCGGAACGTTCGGGTGGGCGGGCGCAGCGCACTTTCAAGGGTGTCGATGGGGGTCATTTTAAGCCCCGGTCGGCCGGAACCAATCAGCAGCGGAGCGACCAGCAGGTGCAGCCGGTCAACGGCCCCCGCTTCGATAAATTGGGACACCGTAATGCCGCCGCCTTCGATCAGTACGCGGTGCAAGCCGTGCTCAGCCAACAGCGCAATCACGTCATTGGGGCTGAACTGGCCGCTGCTGTTCAATGGCAGTACGCAGCGCTCTACGTGAGCGTTGGCGGACGCCGTTGCTACGCTGGGCCCAACGATATGCAGCGTCGCGGCGGACGGCGTCGTCAGCAGCGTCAAGTCATCCGGCAGGCGCCCACGCGGGTCCAGCACCACCCGGGTCGGGCTAACGCCGCTGACATGGCGCACCGTCAGCTGCGGGTTGTCAGCGCTGGCGGTGCCGGCGCCGATCACCACAGCGTCTACCAAGGCCCGCAGCCGGTGCAGGTGGACCAAACTTTGATGGCCGTTAATGTAATGCGAGTGGCCACTTTCGGTGGCGATCCGGCCATCCATGCTTTGTCCCAGCTGTGCGATGACCCACGCGGGGCGGCTAGCCAGCGGGGTCAAACAATCCAGCAGCTGGCGCGCTTCAGGCGTCACCGTTTGCGGCGATTGCCATTCACCGTCGGGCGCCAGGGTAACGGCGACCGAGCAGGGGCGCTGGTGGCGCCGTGCCAGCAGCCACTGCCAGGCATCTGCCAGCGCAATATCGCTTTCTTGATAGATAAAACCCGTGTCGATAGGGGAGTCGGGCATGACGCCTCCGCGCTAGAAAATCCGCTTTATCATGCGGCGCCTGTCGGTTTAGCGCAAGCGCGGAACGTCCCTCACGCCAGGAAGCCAGGAGGCCTACATGTATCAGATTGAACGAGCTATTTTCGATATACGTCGGGGATTGCCAGTGGTGGTCAATGCCGATGGGCAGCGCTTGTTAGTGCAGGCGCTGGAGGGCAGTGAGTCGGTGGAAACCCTGGCTCAAACGGCGGGGTCGCGGCCAGCGTTGGTCCTCACTCGTCACCGTTTGGCAGCGATGGGGATCTCGCTGACGGCAGAGGCGGCCAGTTTGCCGTTAGCCGCCGATATAAGTGTTAGCGAGCTGCACGGCTTAGCTACTGCGGAAAACTGGCCGCAGGCTCCCAGTGGCTTAACGAGCGGTTTAAAACCCGCGGGACTGGCCGAGCGTGGCGCGGTTGCGCTTATGCGCCGGGCGTTGCTAATCCCCGCGGCGCTATGCGCGTTTGTCAGTGAAGCCGCCGCGGCCACTATTGATCAACAGCTGGCCCAAGGGCGGCTGCTGGAAGTGGACGCCGAAGAGGCGCAGCAGTGCCTGGCCGGTGCGCCGGGCATGCTTAAACGTGTCAGCGAAGCGCACATTCCCCTCGAAGAGGCCGCTCATAGCCGCTTTGTGCTGTTCCGGGAGCCGGACGGCTTGCGTGAGCACGTGGCCGTGGTCATCGGTGAGCAGGCGCAATGGCAAGGTGCGGTGCCGTTACGTATGCACTCGGCGTGTTTGACGGGCGATTTGTTTGGTAGCTTGCGCTGTGACTGTGGCGAGCAGCTGCGCAATGCCGTGGCGGATATTCAAGCCATGGGCGGCGGCGTGCTGCTTTATTTAGCCCAGGAGGGCCGGGGTATCGGCCTGGCCAATAAGCTGCGCGCCTATACCTTGCAGGACGGTGGTTTGGACACCGTGGATGCGGATCAGGTGCTTGGCTTTGGCGACGACGAGCGCCAGTATGCGGTGGCGGTGGATATGTTAAACGCGCTTGAGATCACCCAGGTGCAGCTGCTGACCAATAATCCGTTGAAAATGGAGGCGCTGCGCCAAGGCGGTATCGAGGTGGTATCGCGCCAGGCGCTTTACGGTAGCGTTACCGACCAAAATCACCGCTACTTAAATGCCAAGGCCACCCGCGGTGGGCATCTGTTGGAAGATGTGCTCAGTGACCAGCGTTAAACGCAACACGGCCGCGAGCTAAAGCTGGTTCCCACTTGTGCAGCAAGTTTGGTTGGTTAGCGGTGGCTGGTTAGCGGTGGTAGGTGGGCGGTTTCCGCCACTACGGCCGCTAGTTGGCGGGCATAGTGTTGAACCAGCTGCTCGCCTAGTTCAGCGCTGGCGTGGGTCGCGTCGCCTGCCACGCCATGCGGGCTCAAGTCTTCAGCCAACCACGCAAACGCTGCAGCGCCTTCGGCACTGACCAAAGCAGCGTCTTGCGGTGCGGCGGTCGGCGCTGCTGTGTAATCGTCGAGTTGCACTAACGAAGGCGCCAGGTAGCGCATCATGGCGGTTTCAAGCAATCCTCCGTGCAACCCGTAGCGCAGTTCGTCGGCATCTATTGCACCTTCCAGCGCGGGCAGACGCGTGTAGGTCGCTTTGACGACGCGCATGCCATGCCGCCGCCGTAGCGTTAGCCCCGCCAAGTCCATGACTGCTTTGTTCCCCCCGTGGCTGTTAAGCAGCACCAAACGGCGGATGCCCGCGCGGGCCAAGCTGTCGCCGTAGGCTTCCAGGGTGGCAATCGCCAGCGGCGCAGGCAGGCTTAGCGTACCGGGGAAGCTGACGTGCTCGTCGCTGGCGCCCACGGCGATAGGCGGCAGGCAGATCACGTTAAGATCGGGGTCAAGCACCTCTAGCATGGCGGCCTGCAGCCCTTCGCCAATCATGAGGTCAGTAGCGAGGGGAAGGTGCGTGCCGTGCTGCTCAATGGCGCCGAGTACTAGCACGGCCACCGGGTCGCGTTGGGCGAAATCCGCGAGCTGTGGCGCGGTCAGCGTTTGCCAGTGGTGAATCATAAAGGGAAGGGCCTCGCGTTATTTAACATCATTCAGCACCAAGGGATGATCGGCGCGGCAGGCGTAAAGATCGCCGGAAGGGACGTCGTTGGCGCCATCGGCAAGCCACTGGATAGTCGCTTGTGGGGGTTGCCACTCGCTCCACTGAAAGTGGCGTTGCTCACCGACCACGACGTTATAACGATAATCACCGAGGGCGCTCAGGTGTTCAACGCAGGCGCGACCGACGTCCAGCGCGCCGGCGACGAACTCCACCGACAGGGCGGCCACCGGGCAGCTAAGCCCTGCCAATACGTCAGCCTCAAAACCTTCGACATCGACTTTGATAAAACTGGGTTCGCCATATTCATCAATCAACCTATCCAGGGTGATGACCGGGACGCGCAGCCGCTGTTCCCAGCGAACGTGGCTAAAGCCTGCGTTGCGTTCGCCGATTTGTTCGCGCCAGTCGGTGGCCAGGGTCGAAAGCGTGGGGTTGCCGGAGCTAATGGCAATCTCGGCAAAGCCTGGGCTTGGCCCGGCGGCCAGCGGCAGCAGCGTTACGTTGGGTTTGTTGACCATACGCCTGAACCACTTGGCGAGATTCGGCTGTGGCTCAAGGGCTACCACGGTGGCCCCCAGCCTTTGAAAGGCGGCACTGCGGTCGCCTAAGTGGGCGCCAATATCAAAGGCGATGGCGCCGGGCTGAATGAAAGGGCGGTAAAGGCGTTGTAGCCCGCGTTGTCGACCCGGCCGCCAATAAATAAATAGCGAGCGGGCGAGCCCACTCGCACTGCGCAGCCGTTGGAAATACAGGCTAGGCATTAATACGGCTCCTTGGTCGTTGTCGGCGGCGTTTGTGATGAGGCTGCCAATGCCTGACGATCAAACTGCTGAAAGGATTGGCAGAGCATCGCTCCCAGGCGCTCCGGCGGCGGTAGCTGAAGTGGGTAAGCCGCTTGGGTCGATGGGTCGAGAGGATGCGGGTGGCTACTGCTCATGAGTGCTGCAAAATCCGCTAGTACCGACGGCATTAAGCATTCGCTGGGCGTTTTAAGAAGCCCGAGCCGATAGCTCACCACGCCGCCCCAGGTACTGCTGCTGGAGTATTTAACCAGCGGTGCCGCCGCCACTAGGCCTAGCCAGGCCGGGGTTAACCAACCAAAGGCCGTCGCCGAAAAGGCGGCCATTATGCCCGCCCATGCCACGCCGGTGAGCGTCATCCAGCACGTGTGTTGCCAGGTTTCACGCCAAGTCAGTGACCGCTCACCCCGCTCTTGCGTTTGCCATTCAATGGAGCGCCCTAGCAGCACGTTGATAATAAAGAGACTGTGCCACGCCATCATCAACGGCGCTAACAAGGCGGCAAACAGCATTTCCAGAAAGGTACTGACGGTCAGGCGCAGCCGACCACCGAAGGCGTGGGGCGTTTGCCAGCAGGCCAGTAGCCAGCCGAGTAGTTTAGGCGCCAATAGCATCACTAAGGTAATGGACAGTAACCCCAGCGAAAGCGGGTTAAAGGTAACGTTACCTGACAGCAGCTCACCTGACTCATTACTCAGCGAGTGAACCGTTACCAATGCGCTGGTGCATAGCAAAAGCCCTAGCCACACTAATGAGGATAAATAAGCAAACGCGCCGTAGAAGAAATGCAGGCGGCTGAGGGGGTGCAACCCTGCGCCGCTTAGCAAACGTAAATGCTGAAGGTTGCCCTGGAGCCAGCGGCGGTCACGCTTCGCAAAGTCGAGCAGATTACTCGGCATGGCTTCAAAACTATTGTGGGAGGCGCTGGCGTAGGGGTCATGGCGCGATACCGCCGTGGTGATAGTGGTGTCCAGTATGACCTGCCAGCCGCCGCGTTTGAGCAAGGCGGCCTCCACGAAGTCGTGGCTGAGTATTTCACCGCCCAGCGGTGGCCTGCCGGAGAGCGTGGGGAGGCCGGCGTAATCCATAAAGGCACGCGTGCGGATAATCGCATTGTGTCCCCAATAGTTCGCGGCATCCCCTTGCCAGAAGCTCTGGCCAGCGGCCAGCATGGGGCTGTAGAGCGCTGAAGCAAACTGCGTGAAGCGCCCAAACAGGGTTTTTTGGCCGACCGGGATGGGTACCGTTTGGATCAAACCCAGTGAGGGCTGGCGCTGCATGCGCTGGACCATGCGCAGCAGCGTGGCGCCGCTCATTAAACTGTCGGCATCGAGTACGATCATATAATCATAGTAGCGCCCCCAGCGGCGGCAAAACTCGGCGATGTTACCCGCTTTGCGGCCGTTATTGTTAGCCCGCCGGCGGTAATGGATGGCCAACTGCTCGCTAAAACGACGCTGCAAGGCCGCCACGTGAGCCTCTTCTACCTGAGCTTGGGCGGCGTCTTGCGTATCGCTAAGAATAAACACCTCAAAATGCTCGCTCATGGGCCGTACCGCGTCGTTTCCATCGCTATGAATGGCGTAGCTCAACAGCGAACGGCAGGTGGCTTCAAGCCCGGCAAAGGTGGGGATCGGTGGCTCGGCATAAATCGGCATCACGATCGCGGTGCGGCTCACGAGCAGGCGTGCGCTGGGCGCTTGCTGGTCGAGCTTGCGTAGGCTAAGCGGGTCGCGGCGCAGCGCGCAGACCACAAAGCCGCAAACGGCGCCCCAAAATGCCAGCGCGATCCAGGTAAAGGTCAACGCAAACAGCACCAGCATGGAAACCTGCCAGCCGATAGCGAGGCTGGCGACGACGTGGTTCATGGCGATACAGCCCGCCGCGCTGGAAAGCAGCACCACAATGGCCAGACCGCCCCGGCGTGTGGTCAGCCAGGGAATCGATGGTTGGATATCGGTTGTGCTAGGCATCGGGATACCACACGTAGTTCCAGGTTTCGCTAACCGGTTCGCCGTTTAGGGTCAGCCTGAGGCGAACATCGCTGGGTTGATCGCTTTCGGGTAGCCGAAAACTCGCCCGAAAGCCTTGATGAGGCAGTGCGGTAACTTGGGGCAGCAATACCTCACCTTGTTGGCTGCTAATAGCTAACTCGACGGCTTGGTCGGCGCTAATAGCATCTAACGCCCCGCCTTGGAAATCGACGATAAACTGACGCTGAGCGTCAGCGGGTGAATCTGTTCCCGGTACCTTTGCGTTCCCGTGGCGGGTGCGAATGACCCGACCTAGCGTATGCGCTTCTGGCTGAGCGTTAAGCGTGTAAGTGCGGTAGTGCAGGCGGCGGGATTCGCCCGCGTCAAGCGTGTCGTCCGCCACCCAGTAGGCAACGATGTTGTCGTGGGTTTCATCGGGGGTGGGAATTTCAACCAGTTCGACGTGGCCTGGCCCCCATTGCGCTAAGGGCTCGACCCATTGGCTGGGGCGGCGGTGATACTGGGCCTCGGTGTCCAGGTAGCGGCTAAAGTCACGTTCCCGCTGCATCAAGCCAAACCCTTGAGGCTGACTATCGCTAAATGCCGAGGTGCGAAGATGCTTGGGGTTGCTCAGGGGGCGCCAGATCCACTCGCCGCTGCCGGTATGCATCAGCAGGCCGTCAGAGTCGTGTACCTGAGGGCGAAAATCGTCCGGGCGCTCGCGGCTTGCTTCACCAAACGTAAACATGCTGGTTAACGGCGCCACGCCTAGCTTGGCAATATCGTGCCGGGCAAACAATTCGGCCTCTACTTCAACCTGAGTACTGTCGCCAGGCTGGATGATAAAACGGTAGGCAGCGCTAATTGATGGGCTATCCATTAACGCTAACAGCTCAATTTGCCTGGCGTCAGCGGCGGGTTTGTACAACCAGAATTCGCGAAACGCGGGAAACTCTTCGCCCTCGGCAGACGCCGTATCAATCGCCAGCCCCCGTGACGAGAGCCCGTAAGCTTGGCCGCGCCCTACCAGGCGGAAATAGCTCGCGCCGAGAAAAACGGCAAACTCATCGGCGTAGTCGTCGCTGTTGAGGGGATAATGCAGGCGAAAGCCCGCGTGACCGCTGCCGCTTAGGTCATGCTCTTGCAACGTTTCAGCGGCGCCATCGTAGCGGTAATCGCCTGCTGAAAAGGGCAGCGGGGTAACGCCATCTTGATCAATGACATTAAGGGCTATCGGGGTTTGGAACAGAAAGCCGCTGTGAAACAGCTGTAAGCTGAAGGGGCTTTCGTCTTGCCAATAGGCATGCTCGGGATCAAAACGAATTTGTCGGTAGGCATCGTAGTCAAGCTCACGCAGTGCCTTCGGCAGCGTCTCTTCGGGGGCTTGATACGCGTGCTCGGCAAGCTGTTGAGCACGTTCTATGACGTCGCTGAACTGTTGATCGTCTTGGGCAAACGCGGAAGAGATGACGGCACTACTGAGGAGAACCATCCACTTACCTGCCCACCACCTACCAATAGTGTTACAACACATGGGCGAAGTCCTTTCGGTAGAAGGTCTGCACACGCTTCGCCATCAGCGACGCAAAGCGTGAATTTTTTACACAATAATTATACAATTTTGCACAACAGTACATGATTATTGCGTTTTACAGCAGCCCTTATTCCTTGCTTTTTTCATAACCGCTCACTGAGGTCGAACACTGACCGGTGATACCTCAGCCACCTTAAGCTAACGCAGGCAGAAATGAGAATGCGATGAGTCGATTATTATTAACGCTACTAACACTGAATGTATTACTCATCGCGCCGCTGTGGTGGCGTTTTGGTGATGTCAGTTCCCATCTTATTGCTTGGGAGGCGCTGATTATCGCGCCGCTTATGCTACTGCTTCCTCCCCGCCAACTGCGTCGTTGGCTGGTCGTTGCGTTCGTCAGTTGGATTTTGGTGGCCACTGCCGCTAATTTAGGCGATGCGGCCATTAATATGGCCTTTGCCCGGCCATTGAACCTTTACCTTGATATTCCTTTGCTGCGCTCTATTTATCATCTGCTAGTAGGTAATGTAGGCCAAACTGTGGCGGTTTGCGCGATGTTCGTCGGGGCCGCTGTGCTGCTGGGTATTGTTTTGGGCTTATTACGCTTACTGCTACCGCCCTTTCACTATTGTGTGAAGCAACTCCCTGGGGCCGCCGCGTTAGCGGTGCTGGTGGTGGCTACCAGCGGCGCCGCACTTGAGTTGGCCGGGGTACGGCTGGTGGACAGTGCCCGTTTGCCCATGCTCAACACCACGCGGTTTCAGTGGCAGCAAATAGCCGATACCCACGCCGCGCGCCTTGCCTTTGCCGAGCAGTTGGAGACATCACCCATTGCTACGCAGCCGATGCCCGGGCTTGAGGGGCGTAACGTGTTGCTGACGTTTATTGAGTCCTACGGCATTTCGGCGCTGAATGACCCGCGCTATGCTGACGTGTTGCTACCCACGCTTAGCGAGATGCAGCAGCGCCTGGAGAATCGCCATCTGCATGTCGTGTCAGGTATGTTAGAGGCGCCCATTCAAGGGGGGCAGTCGTGGCTTGCTCATGCAACCGTCCTTAGCGGCCGGTGGATCGATAATCAGCTATGGTATCGGTTGATGCTAAATAGCGATCACTCGACGTTGATCGATGATTTTAGCGCCACCGGTCAACGCACCCTCAGCGTAATGCCCGCCATCACCATGGCGTGGCCGGAAGGGCAGGCCTACGGTTTTGATCAGATTGCCGCCGCCAACGATATCGACTACGCCGGCCCCGCGCTCAACTGGGTGACCATGCCCGACCAGTTCACCCTCGATTACACCCAGCGCCACTTGCTGGGCGACACGCCGGTATTCGCGCAGCTGGCACTGATTTCCAGCCACGCGCCCTGGACACCGATTTTGCCAGTGATTGAAGACTGGTCGTTAATCGCAGACGGCCAGATTTTTACCCCCTGGGAGGAGGCCGGCGACCCGCCCGAGGTGTTATGGCAGGACATCGAGCGTATTCGTGATCACTATGCCTGGTCGGTCGACTATGCTGTCAAAGTTACCGGGCGCTGGGCCGAGCGGGTGGTGGATAACGACACTCTGCTGATCGTCCTCGGCGACCATCAGGCAGCACCGCTGATTACCGGTGACGATGCCAGCAAGGCGGTGCCCGTGCATATTATCAGCGGCGACCCAGCGCTGTTGGCACCCTTTTTGGCGCGTGGATTTATACCCGGCACGCTGCCAGCGCTTGAGCAGGCCGCTAACGCACCCAGAATGAGCCAACTGCGCCACTGGTTGCAGGCCGATTTTGCGGCACCTGACGCTGACACTTTCCCGCCCCCAGGAACGACAACAAGGATGGCACCATGATTCAGCCGGTGATTTTGAGCGGTGGCAGTGGCACACGGCTCTGGCCCCTCTCCCGCGAGCAGATGCCCAAACAGTTTCTGTCGTTAACCGCGTCGCAAAGCCTGCTTCAGCAAACGCTCAGCCGCTTAGTGGGCGTCACCACTGCCGTGCCATTGCTAATGGGCCACCACAGCCACCGTTTTTTAATGGCTGAACAACTGCGTGAGATGGAGCAAGCAGCGACGCTGGTGCTCGAGCCCGAAGGGCGTAATACGGCCCCGGCGATTGCTTGCGCAGCGCTGTTGGCGCGTCAATCGGGCGATGATCCGCTCCTGCTGGTGCTACCGGCGGACCATGTGATTGGCGATGTTCAGGCGTTTCAGTACAGCGTTTCGCTGGCCGTGCCGTTAGCTGAAGCGGGGTATCTGGTTACTTTCGGCGTGGTGCCTACCCAGCCTGAAACCGGCTACGGTTATATCGCCTGCGGTGACCCTCTCGAAGGCGGCCATCGCCTCGCCGCCTTTATTGAAAAGCCTGACGCCAGACGCGCAGCCGAGCTGGTGGAAAACGGTGGCTACCTTTGGAACAGCGGCATGTTTTTGCTTCCGGCGTCGCGCTATTTAGCCGAGCTGGAACGGCTTAACCCGAGCATGCTTGAGGCCTGCAAAGCGGCCGTTAGCGGCGCGCATCGCGACCTGGATTTTCTGCGCCTGGACGAAGCCGCGTTTCGACGCTGCCCGGCGGACTCGATCGACTACGCGGTGATGGAACACTGCGACCACGCGGCGGTCGTGCCCTTGGCGGCGCAGTGGAGCGATATCGGTAGTTTCGATTCGCTATGGGCCACGCTGGAACCTGATGCGGCGGGCAACGCCACCAAGGGCGATACCTGGCTAACCGATACCCAGGATTCGCTGGTGTTTGCCGAGCACCGCCTGGTGGCCACGCTAGGCGTGCAGAACCATATCGTGGTGGAAACATCGGATAGCGTGCTGGTGGCTCATCGCGATCAAGCGCAGCAGGTAAAGCAGCTAGTGGCGGCGCTCTCTCAAGCGGGCCGCAGCGAACCGGTGGCGGCACCCTTGGTGCAGCGTCCCTGGGGCAGCTTTCAAGCAATGGATCGCGGTGCACGCTATCAAGTCAAACACATCACCGTTAAGCCCGGTGGGCGGCTGTCGCTGCAGCGCCACCATCACCGCGCTGAGCACTGGGTTGTGGTGAGGGGGACGGCGCAGGTAACGCTTGAGGAACAACGCTTTCTGGTAACGGAAAACCAGTCGACCTATATCCCGATCGGCGCGCTCCACCGGCTGGAGAACACCGGCAAAATCCCCCTTGAACTGATCGAAGTGCAGTCAGGTAGTTATCTGGGCGAAGACGATATTGAGCGTTTGGATGATGTTTATGCCCGTGATAACAACGAGTGAAGGGCAGATGACGCACGGCTTACCAAAGCCAGCTAGCGGGCCTGGCCGGGGGGCGCCCTTTGCGCACGTCTACCCAGCCCAGTACGCAGCGTACCCCCAGCCACACGGCTAGCAGCGGCCAGAGTAGCGTGCCAACCACAAAAATGCTGAGCACAAAGGCAATGCAGGCATACAGGGTGCCGATCCAGAAGGTGCGGATCATATAGCGGTAGTGCTGCTGCAGCCACGGTGCGGCGTCCTTGCGGTAAACATAGGCAATGATTACGCCAATCAGCAGGGTAATATTGGCGGTGACAATCCCCGCTAAATAAAGGGCGTAGATAATCTGCGGCGTGCGGGTTGCATCGGGCGGACTAGCGTGTGGCGTCATCAGAAAACTCTTTTAGATTAATAAAGCCGATAGTCGCGGTGGTTAGCCAGCTTTTGCTGCGCTTGCACCACTTTGCGGTAGCGCTTGTACTCCCACTGATACTGCGCAGGTGCCAAGCCAATCGCGGTTTCTACGCTGGCGTTAACGCCCGTGGCAGACAGTACATCGTCGCTGCTGTAAACGCGCTCATCGGCATCCAGTAAATGGATCTCAAAGCCTTTACCGGGAATACGCAGCGCTACCCCCGTGACCACGCGCGCCTGGGTGCGGGCCACCAGTTTCGGCAACAGCGTTGCGGTGTAGGCGTCGCGGCCAAAAAACGGGGCGAAGACGCCGCTGCCCCACGAAGGCTCTTGATCAGGCAATATACCTATCGCCTCGCTGCGTTTAAGCGCTTTAAGCAGCGCCGCCACACCGCGTGGGTTGGTCGGCACTAAGCTTGCACCCATGCGCTCTCGACCGTGCCGAATGACCGGGTCGAGGGCAGTGATCTTGGGTGGCTCGTACATGGCGGTAAAGGGGAAATGGCTCGATAGCCAGAAGTTGAGCACCTCCCAGTTGCCGAAGTGGGGGGCAAGCACAATCACGCCGCGACCCTCTGCCCGGGCACTGTCGAGTTTGTCGCGTCCGTGCACCGCTAAAATACCCGCGTCTACTGTTTCCGGTGCCGCCATCCAGGCATGCCCCAGCTCTAACATGGTCGCCGTTGAGTGGCGCAGGCTATCCTGTGCCAGTGCTTTACGTTCGCGGGGGCTAAGGCGGGGATAAACAACGCCGATATTAATATCGGTGATATGGCGTTCGCGCTGGTTAAAGCGGTACACCAAGGGGCCCAGCGCTGACGCAAAGCGCCACAGGCGCGCCAGGGGCCAGTGCGAAAGGCGCCGCCAAAGCCAGCTGATCGCGCTGGCTTTGGAAAAACGCCCACGCGTTTCAAGCGTTTGTTGAGCCATGGTTAAAACAGCCAGGAATCTATATTAGAGGGTGCACGCTTCTCTTGCAGCCCCTTGAAGCCTTTCACGCAGCGAATAATTAGCCAGACAGCCAGCGCCAGCAAAAGCGGAAAACCGATCAACACGAAGGTTAGCAGTGAAAAAAGGATGCCGTATGCCAAGCCCATCCAGAAGGTGCGAATCTGGTAGCGGTAGTGCTCGTCCAACCATTCAGGCCCTTTGCCTTTATAGACGTAAGCGATAACCACACCAATCAGCGACGTAAAGCCGAGGATGAAGCTGGCCAGATAGAGCGCATAGATAACCATCGCCATGGTGGTGTCGGGCGGCTGCTGCGCGCCGCTGACGACTTCGCCTTGAGAGGGGGAATCACTGTCGTTATCAAGCATAACGTTTCCTTTCGATAAAACCGTATAAAGACTATACGGTTAGCACTAATGGTTAGTGCTGAATGATTAGTTTTGAATAATAGAATACTGGCTAGCGCATTTCAGCGGGCGCTGGTCAGGCGCATTATGATACCGTGCGCTATTCGGCTTATCACTAACCAAGATTGAGCCTTAACGTGAAGCGGGGCGGCAAATTTCCAACAGGTTGCCATCCGGGTCGCGCAGGTAAAGCGACTCAATCGGCCCATTGGCGCCTTGGCGGGCGACAGGACCCAGTTCTACATCAATGCCCAGCACCTCTAAATGCTGCTTGAACTCATCCAGCGGCAGTTGGCAGCGTAGGCATAAATCCAGACTGCCGGGAGTCGGCGTCGCTGAAATGGGCGCAATGTCGGTATCGGTTTGGTGTAGACGTAACGCCGTATCGCCGAGCATTAAATCGACCCGTTGAGCATCCCGGTAGCGGACGTCCAAGCCTAAAACACGCGAGTAAAAATCCACTGCGCGACCCATATCGGTCACGGTAACCACAAGATGATCCAGACCTGAGAGCATGCCACCTTCCTTAATACGTAACGATAAGCCAGAGAATACGATGATGCGTCGCTGTCCGCTCTGCGCGGCATCCACGACTGCGCTTTACCACCGGGATCGGCGCCGTGACTACTACCAGTGTGCCACGTGCAAGCTGGTATTTGTCCCCCCGGCGCAGCATTTGAGCGCTGCTGCTGAAAAAGCCGAATACGATAAACACCAAAACTCGCCGCATGATACGGGATACCGGCGCTTTTTAGGGCGTTTATTTACCCCGCTGCTGGCGAAGCTTCCCGCTAATGCCCGCGGGCTCGATTTTGGTTCAGGGCCGGGGCCAACGCTGTCGGTGATGTTCGCAGAGCAGGGCTACCCGATGGCTATCTACGATCCGTTTTACGCCCCTGACGCCTCGGCTCTCGCCCAGATGTTTGATTTTATCACCGCAACAGAAGTTGTTGAGCACTTGTCACAGCCCGGCCAGGTGCTTACTCAATTAGTGGCTCAACTGGCGCCAGGCGGGTATCTGGGGGTGATGACCAAACGGGTCACGTCGCCCGAGGCCTTTGCCCGCTGGCACTATATTAGCGACCCCACGCATATTAGCTTTTTTAGTCAAGAGACCTTCCGTTGGTGGGCACAAAAGAATACGTTAGCAGTGGAATTTCCGGGGCCTGACACGGTTATTCTGCGTAAATCGCTGTCGCCGATAGCGATGCCATCAGAAAAGCATTGACTTTGCTCAGTCGAGGGCAATAATTGCGCGCCGTAATACTACCTGACTAGATGCGCCAGGTGAGATGACGGTTTATATCATTACCTTTGTAATGCTGTTTTTTTCATCCTTCTGGTCAAGGTGAGGTATTCATGTCGCGGCAACTGCTAGCCATGGCGCTGGCCCCTCTGTTGGGGCTATTTATTCTCGGGATTGGCAACGGTTTTCTGGCCACCTTAATTACCGTGCGCTTAGACGCGGCCGGTGAGTCGGCCACGCTAATCGGTATTGTCTCGTCGGCCTACTTTATTGGCTTAGCCCTGGGCGCGTTGGTTAACGACCGCCTGCTGCTGCGCATTGGCCATATTCGCGCCTACGGCAGTTTTGCCTCGCTCGTTGCGGTTACCGTGCTGCTGCAAGGTTTGTTCTTCGACCCTTGGGCTTGGTTTGTGCTGCGCTTGATCGGCGGCTGGGCCACGGTGGGTGTTTATTTGGTCATTGAGAGCTGGCTGTTGACGTCGGGCGATCAAAAAGTCCGCGGGCGCCTGCTGGCGCTGTACATGATTTCGCTTTATGCCGCCGGCGTATTGGGTCAACTCCTACTCGGCGTGACCAATGCCATGGGCGTCACGGCGCCCTTTATGGTGATTGGCCTGCTGGCCTCGCTTTCCGTGCTTCCCATGGCAATGATTCCCCGCGTCTCCCCGATTATGGAACACGCCGAGCCGCTGCATCCGCTGCGCCTGATCACCCTGACGCCGACCGGTGTAATGGGCAGTTTAGGCTCCGGTATGGTGGTCGCCGCGGCCTATACCCTCTTGCCGCTTTATCTGCAGCGGATTGGCATGAGCGTCAGCCAAGTGGGGCAGATGATGGCGGTGGTGATTATGGGGGCCATGCTGCTGCAGTACCCCATTGGCCGCTGGTCGGATCGCCACGACCGTCAGATGGTGCTGATGGGTATCAGTGGTTTCTGCGTACTGATCTCGGCGGCGATGATCTGGCTACCGCTTCCAACGCCAATGCTGGCGGCGCTGCTATTCTTGCTTGGCGGTGGCGTATTTGCGCTCTATCCGGTGGCGGTGAGCCATGCCGCCGACCGCGCGCCCGCCGGGGCGCTGGTGCGCATGAGCCAGGGCCTGCTACTGATTAATTCGATTGGCGCCACCATCAGCCCGTTGATGATCTCCCCGGTGATGACGGTGATGGGCGATGCCGGCCTGTTCTGGGCCTTTGGCTCGCTGAGCCTGTTCTTCTTACTGTTCTTCTCCTGGCGGCGCAGTGTGCGCCCCGCGCCAGTGCCTGTGGCGCCCTTTACACCCACTACACCGATGACGGCTGCCGGGGCTGAACTGGTTGTCACCGAAGAGCTGATGCAGGGAGCGCTAGAGCACGAGCACCTGGAGGACCTGTCTGATGCCGTTTGGGATGTGGATGTGGCTGAACCGGTGGTGGGGCCGCCCGCCGAAGATAAAAGCCATATCACCTACTATGATGACGTGGAACAAGTGGAAGTGCGTAAAAAAAGACCGGATAAAGACGTTATGGGTAACGGCTGATACCTTGGGCTAATGGTGTCGGCAGGAGAGTGTTACTACTATCCTAGCCACACTTTCAAACAATTGTTTAACTCTTAGCCCGAGGTTTTGTTATGAACTATTACGCCGCACCGGTACGCGATATGCGCTTCGTGCTCGAAGAGCTACTAGCGCACCGTTCGCTCAGCCTACCGGGCTTTGAAGAAGCCACGCCTGATCTCGTCGAGGCGGTACTCGAAGAGGCCGCAAAACTTGCCGGTGATGTCTGGGGACCGCTTAACAAGATTGGCGACCAGCAGGGGACTACACGCCACTCAGATGGCAGCGTGACCACTCCGAAAGGCTTTGCGGCGGCTTACCAAGCGTATGTCGAGGGCGGCTGGAACGGGATTGGTGTATCAGAAGCGCTTGGCGGGCAGAACCTGCCTGAGGTGGTCGCCAGCGCCGTCCAGGAGATGCTTCACGGCGCCAATATGGCGCTAGGCCTGTGCCCGATGCTGACCGCTGGTGCCATCGAAGCGCTGGCCCATCACGGCAGTGAGGCACTCAAAGCGACCTATTTGCCCAAGCTGGTGGAAGGCAGCTGGACGGGCACCATGAACCTGACCGAATCCCAAGCGGGGTCGGATCTCTCCCAAGTGCGCACTCGCGCCGTGCCTGAAAATGACCACTACCGCATCAGTGGACAAAAGATCTATATCACCTGGGGCGAGCACGATGCCGCCGACAATATTATCCACCTGGTATTGGCCCGCAAGCCCGATGCGCCGGAAGGCAACAAAGGCATCTCACTGTTCTTGGTGCCCAAGTTTCTGGTCAATGACGATGGCTCGCTGGGTGAGCGCAACGATGTCACCTGTGCCTCTATTGAGCACAAGCTGGGCATTCACGGCTCGCCCACCTGCACCTTAAGCTTTGGCGAGAACGGCGGTGCCATTGGCTACTTGGTCGGCGAAGAAGGCCGTGGTTTAAACCACATGTTCACCATGATGAACGAAGCGCGTCACAAAGTCGGCATTCAGGGCATTGGCGTGGCTGAGCGCGCCTGCCAGCATGCTTTCGCCTACGCGTTGGAGCGTCAGCAGGGTCGCTCGCCAAAATCACGCGGCGGTCAGGAGTGTGCCATTAGCGACCATCTCGACGTGCGCCGTATGCTGCTCTCCATGCGTTCGCGTACCGATGCGCTACGCGCGCTGGCGCTGTACTGCGCCGCTGAGCTGGACACCGCCCGCCACGCTGAAAGTGACGATGCCCGGCAAACTGCCCAGGCCCGCGCGGATATTCTGATTCCGGTGATCAAAAGCTTCTCCACCGATCAAGCGGTGGATATCGCCTCGATGGGCATTCAGGTACACGGCGGAATGGGCTACGTTGAAGAGACTGGCGCAGCGCAACTGCTGCGCGATGCCCGCATCGCGCCGATTTATGAAGGCACTAACGGCATTCAGGCGCTCGATTTGGCGGGCCGTAAGCTCCAGCGTGACAACGGCGAAGCGCTCACGGCGCTGCTGCATGACGTTGCTGCCACCGTGGAGCAGTTAAACGCCGACCCCGCCTTGGCAATACTCGGGAGCAGCCTGGCTGGAGGGCTTGAGGACTTAAAAGCCACCCAAGCGATTGTTCTCGAACAAGGCAAAGACCCCGAAAACGGCGCTGATGCCGTTCAGGCTTATGCCACGCCGTTCCTTAACTTAGCAGGGCATGTGCTGTGCGCGTGGCAAATGGGCCAGGCGGCGTTGAGTGCCAAAGCTGCGATTCAAAACGGCAGCGATGATCCCTTCTATACTGCCAAAATGCGTAGTGCCGAGTTTGCCATCACCCAATGGCTGCCGGTAGGTCGTGCTCAGCGTGCGGTCATTGAGGCGGGGATACAGTGCCTAAGCGAATTTGAGATTCGTTAGCGTTATTTTCTCAGCTCAGCACCGCCGCCCCTAGAGGCGGCGGTGCTGTTTTAAGGTTATTAAATCTAAATCGGCCGCTTGAAACAGCGACACCAATAACCGCCTAGTATGGATAAATAGTACTGATAACTAGTATTGCTAATCGATAGGGAGAGAGGGCATGAGCGATCAATTAATCGGTGTAGTAGGGGCTGGCACCATGGGGCAGGGCATCACCCAAGTGGCGGTTGCCAGCGGTTTTCACGTGCGCCTTTATGATGTGGCCGAAGAGCAACTCAGCCGCGCCGAGGCGGCTATCGACAAAGGCCTGGGAAAGCAGGTGGCCAAAGACAAAATTAGCGAGGCGGATAAAGATGCTGCCTTGGCGCGGCTCTCCACGACCACCACGCTGGATGCCCTGAGCGACTGCGCGGTGATTATTGAGGCCGCCCCCGAGCAGTCTGAACTCAAAGAGCAACTGTTTCGCGATCTAAGCCGCTTGAGCAGTTCCGCAATTTTAGCCTCCAACACTTCGTCGCTATCACTCACCCGCTTGGCGGCGGTGTGCGAGCACCCCGAGCGCGTCGTGGGTATGCACTTCTTTAACCCAGTGCCGGTGCTCAAACTGGTGGAAGTGATTCGCGCTGAACAGACCGCGGATAAAACCGTTGCCGAGATTGAAGCCCTTGCCCAGGCGTTAGGTAAAACCGCCGTGCCGGTGGGCGACGCGCCAGGTTTTGCGGTGAATCGCCTGCTGGTACCGATGATCAACGAAGCGGTGTTTATCGTTCAAGAAGGCACCGCGACGCCGGAGGCGATCGATGAGGCGATGAAGCTTGGCGCCGCTCACCCCATGGGGCCACTGGCACTAGCAGATTTGGTTGGCCTGGACGTTTGCTTGGCGATTATGGAAGTGCTTCAAGAAGGCTTTGGCGACCCCAAATACCGCCCTTGCCCACTGCTCAAGCGCATGGTCGCAGCGGGATACCTAGGGCGTAAAAGCGGGCGAGGATTTTATCACTACGATTAGCTTGCAGTGACGTGAAGAGCGCGGCATAAATAAGTCATTGCCACTCAACCAAGCGTTCGCTAGGGTTGGGTGGTGTTCACTTTAATGTTCAATAACAAATCAAATAAGGAGCCCGCCATGAGCGAAGCAGTGATTGAAAAGGTTGATAACGATGGGATGGTGCAACTGACCATCAATCGTCCTAAAGCGCTGAATGCCCTAAACAGCGAAGTATTGGCCGCGCTGGAAGCGCACTTGGTCGAGCTTGAGGCCCACCCCCATCTACGCGGTGTAGTGATTACCGGCGCGGGCGAAAAGTCCTTTGTGGCCGGCGCCGACATCACCGAAATGCGCGATAAAACACCCGAAGAAGCGCGAGCTTTTGCCAGCCAAGCGCTGAGAACCATTAAACGCCTAGAGACTTTACCCGTGCCGGTGGTCGCGCTGGTGAACGGGTTTTGCCTTGGCGGCGGCTGCGAACTGGCACTGGCCTGCGATTGGGCCGTAGCCAGCGATAACGCTGTATTTGGTCAACCGGAAGTACAGTTGGGCGTCATCCCCGGCTTTGGAGGCACTCAACGCCTGCCGCGCCGGGTTGGCCCTGCCATGGCGATTGATCTGGCGACCACCGGGCGCAAAATTGACGCCCAAGAGGCGCTGCGTATCGGCCTGGTAAACCGGGTAATGCCCCAAGCGGAGCTTGAGGGCTACGTTGAAGAACTCACCAACCAGCTTAAAGGCAATGGCCCGCAGGCGGTCCGCAGTGCCAAGCAGGCGGTCCACGACGGGCTGGATCAAGACCTGAATAGCGCCCTGGCGCTGGAAACCAGCCTGTTTGCCCTATGCTTCGCCGGTGGCGAGCAAAAGGAGGGCATGTCAGCGTTTGTTGAGAAGCGCAAAGCCAGATTCTAAAGGTTGCTCGTTTCAATTTTGCTTATTTAGGGGGTGGCGCTTGCGTCACCCCCGTTTTATGCTCAAAGGCTAATGTAGTAAGCCGCTATTTTCCCTACACAAGGAGCGCTGCATGTTTGATCTGTATATTGCCAATAAGAACTACTCTTCCTGGTCGTTGCGCCCTTGGGTGCTGATGAAAGCGCTGGAGGTTCCGTTTAATGAGCATCTAGTGCCGTTTGAGGGTGGTTTTGGTGCTAGTCATGAGGCGTTTAAGCGGTTTTCGCCCTCGGGCCTGGTACCGTGTTTAGTTGACGGTGATATTGCCGTATGGGATTCATTGGCCATTGTCGAGTATGTGGCCGAGCAGCACCCGAACGTTTGGCCGAATGATAAGGCCGCTCGGGCTTGGGCACGCTCCGCGACAGCAGAGATGCACAGCGGCTTTGGTGCACTGCGCGACGAGTGCTCGATGAACTGCGCTGTGCGGGTTGAATTGAATAGCTTATCGGCCAAACTCAAAGCCGATTTGGCTCGCTTAGATACGCTGTGGCAACAGGGGCTTGAGGGCTTTGGCGGTCCGTTTTTGGCGGGTGAACACTTTTCAGCAGTAGATGCGTTTTATGCCCCTGTGGCGTTTCGCGTGCAGACTTTTAAGTTGCCTGTTAGTGAGGCTGCCCAGGCTTATGTGGAACGCCTGATAGCGCTTGATGCTATGCAAGCATGGTATCAATCTGCGCTGGAAGAACCATGGCGTGAGCCTATGCACGAGGCCGAAACGTTAAAAAATGGCGTTCTGAAAATCGATTATCGCAAGTCTTAACTTGCTTTGCCGTTCACCAAGGCCACCCTACATCGGGTACACTGGCGCAAATTTTCGTTTGGAAAGTCCCATGGCTCTTAGCGCAACGCCCTATAAAGTTGATATTAATCTGACCGACCTGGATCGCGGGGTGTATGAAACACTGCGTTTTACCGTGGCGCGTCATCCGTCAGAAACCGAAGAGCGCATGACCGCGCGCTTGCTTGCTTATGTGCTGTGGTACAACGAATCGCTGGCCTTCGGGCGGGGGCTTTCCGATGTGGACGAGCCGGCGCTGTGGGAGAAAAGCCTAGATGGGCGTTTGCTTCACTGGATTGAAGTGGGCTTGCCTGATGCTGAGCGTATTACCTGGTGTTCTCGCCGCGCGGAACGCGTGTCTCTACTTGCCTACGGCCGGGTAGATTTGTGGGAGAGCAAAGTACTGGCTAACGTAGCCTCGCTAAAAAATGTGCATGTGGCGAAACTGCCCCAGGAAGCGCTAGCGACCATCGCTAAAGACCTGCCAAGGGCGATTAATTGGGCGGTGATGGTCAGCGAAGGGTCGCTGTTTATTACCGATGAAAACGGCCAGCATGAAATTACCCCGCAGTGGCTACTACGCGACCGCTAAGCATTCGCAGTTTTTGTCTATTTCCACCATTGGTGAGGGAGGTAAGGGGTAACCTAATGTTTTTGTGATAGCTAAAAAAATAGACTTGCTATCTTTTTGCACAATTACATACAATCAACAATGTTTGTTGTTAATTGATGCCTTAATGACCCGACTCTACTCCCTCAACTCAAGGAATGAGTAATGACCAGCTACTCCTCTGCACGGTGGCCACTGCTCTCTCTAGTGGCCGTTATTGGTCTACTGCCAACGCTGGCGCAAGCAGAAAATAACGTGCTGTCGATTCAGCACGCCAATGATGGCTTGGCCAGTAGTGATGATGGCCACTATACCAGCGGCTTTGAACTTAATTGGGCGTTTGAGCCCAAGGCTGAAAGCTGGGCACAGCGCCTAGCCACTACGTTGCCTGATAGCATTATCGGCAGCGCTGATATGGCCGCTTTTCGGCTGGTACACCAGATCTATACGCCGAATAACATCGAGCAGCGTGGTTTGATTGAAGACGATCGCCCTTACGCAGGACTCGTTTACGGGGGGCTTTCGCTTTACGAAGATGTGCCGATGGGTAGCTGGCGCCAGGCCACCGACCTGCATCTGGATATTGGCTTAGTCGGCCCCTCTTCGCTTGCTGACAGCATTCAGCGTGAAGTGCATCGGATCACCGAGAGTGATCGTCCCGATGGCTGGGATAACCAGCTGGGCGATGAAGCCATCGTCAATGTTGCCATGCGCCGCCAGTGGTGGCAGAGCGCCACATTGATGGGTAAGCAATTTGCTCACGGCCCTAACGCCGGAGCTGCCCTGGGTAATCTGTATACTTATGCAAGCGCCGGTTACAGCGTGCGCTGGGGCGATGAAGCGCCGGGTATCCCCTCTCTCAGGCCCAACCCTGGTAGTCGCCACCATATGACTGGAAACGACGGCTGGCAGTGGTACCTGTTTGCCAGCGTAGAAGGCTACTATATGGCCCAAAACCTGACGCTTGATGGTAATACGTTTAGAAATAGCCACTCGGTCGACCGCAAAGAGTGGGTGGGCGATGTCTCAGCCGGGCTGGCACTGGCCTGGGAAGATTGGCAAGTCACTTACGCTGCTATACAGCGAACGCGTGAATTCGACGCTCAGGACGAACAGGATAAGTTTGGCGCGATCACCCTATCTAAACGCTTCTAAACGGCTACCGTTCCATACATACTCCGATGAAGAGGGCAAGCGCCCTCATGTAACAGTTCCTATGCCCAGTGGCGGCAGAGCCAGTGCTAAATATCTTCTTAGCTAATACAGTAGACACAGGGCTGTTAGCCTAGGCTGTGTGGTAGGCAAGTGTTTTTTATATCGCTTGATGTCTAAGGAGAAAGAACATATGGATCTGGTATTTTTTAATGGCTGGGGCAGCTTATTACGCGTTCTAATCATCGGGTTACTGGCATATGCAACGCTGGTGCTCTTTCTGCGCCTGTCAGGTAATCGTACGCTTTCGAAAATGAATGCTTTCGACCTAATCGTAACGGTTGCGCTGGGTTCAACTCTGGCGACTGTTCTCCTGTCTAAAGATGTTGCGCTGGCTGATGGTGCGGTCGCACTAGCGCTATTGATCTCGCTCCAATTTGTGATTACCTGGACTAGCGTGCGATTTCGCTGGGTACGTCGGTTAGTCACTGGCGAGCCACTGATGCTGCTCTATCAGGGGGAGTTTCTATCCACACCACTGCAACAAGCGCGGGTCACTCAAGACGAAGTTTTAGCGGCTATCCGCAGTAGCGGCCTTAATGATGTGACTGCGGTAGAAGCCGTTGTGTTAGAAACCGATGGTTCGTTGAGTGTCGTCAAACGGCAGGCAGAAAGTCGCCATTCGAGTTTAGAGGGCGTTCGTGGGCCGCATTAACGTCATACCCATCCGATTCATTTTCCTAATTTATTTTAATTTTAATGTTCACGCTTGTGGCTGACGGTGATACTCTCTGCCGCTTTCCATGCATGCTAAGGGTAACGTGTGAAAATCAAAGCAGACCTGTCGATTCTCGATATCATCGTTCATCTGATTATTTGGGTGGTGCTGAGTTTTATCACTTTTGGGATAGCGCTCTTTTTCTTCCCCTATTCATTTTCGCGGTTTGTGATTAACCGCACCTCAGTCGTGGATGCGACTGGCATCGAGCGAAAAATGGTCTGCGATATCAACCTATTCAGTAATATCGGCCACATCATCTTATGGATGCTGATTTCGCTGGTTACCTTCGGCCTAGGGTATATTTTCTACTTCTATCGGGTATGGAATTACGCGTTGAATAACTCGCGGGTCGAGTGATTTCATACGATAAGCTGGTTTGATTGACACCCGGTGATGAGAACATTATATTTTCGGAAATAAAAATTACTATCATTGGCTTTTCCGTTAATAACAGTTTTCCGCTCCGGGATCAATATGCACACTACAACCTTTTGTTTGCGCAAAATGCCACGCGCTATTGCGATAGCTTCTCTGCTAGGCACCTCCGCTTATGCTGTGGCCCAAGACGACCTAAATACTCCAACCGTTGAGCTGGATACGGTCGAGGTAACAGCAGAATCCACTGGCCAATTCGGCTATATCGAAATGGAAGAGACGCCTGGTGTTGGCAAAATGAACGTGCCGCTAAAAGATCAGCCATTCTCCATCTCGGTGGTGGACGAGCAGTTCATGCAGGATACCGGCAGCAAAACGATTCAGGATGCGCTGTTGTATACCCCAGGCGTTTACGCCGGTAACTTCGGGTTCGATACGCGCATAGACGGTGCCTCGGTTCGCGGTGTTACGGCAGGCCGTTACCTTGATGGCCTGCGTCAGCTTTACGGCTCTTACAATTCAGTGCGCACCAACCCCTATGCGCTCGAAAGCCTGGAAGTACTGAAAGGGCCGTCTTCCATGTTGTACGGTCAGGCGGATTTGGGCGGCGTCATCAATGGGGTCTCCAAACTGCCTGAAGAAGAGTCCAGCGGCGAGGTATGGGCACAATATGGTTCCCATAACCGCAAACAGCTCGCTGTCGATGTCACCGGGGCTGCTGACGAAGAGGGCAAGCTGCTTTACCGCCTGGTGGCCCTGAAGCGTGACAGCGACACTCAGGTGGATCACGTTGAGGACGATGGCTATTTAGTCTCACCCTCACTGACCTGGCGACCCAGTGATGATACCGAAATCACGCTGTTGGTTAACCGCCAAGAGAATAAAGGCCAGGTATCTGCGCAGTTCCTGCCCCAGGCGGGCACATTAGAACCGGGTTCACAGGGCTTTATCGGCTCTGAGCGTTTTGTCGGCGAGCCGGGATGGGACCGCTATGACCGCGAAAAAACCGAGACCACGTTGTTCTTCGATCATCAGTTGAACCGCGACTGGGCGTTTTCCGCCACTGCGCGCTACACCGACTCCAGCACGGAAACCCGCGAGCACTGGGTGACTATCTCAAGTGCACCGGATGCTAATGGTGAGGTGCCTCGGACGATTTATACTGCTGATGACGAAACGCAAATTTTCAATATCGATGCCCGCCTGGAAGGGGAGTTTGAGTTGGGTGATACTCAGCATAACCTGATTGCTGGTATCGATAGGCAGGATGCTCACTGGGAACGAAACAATAATGGTTCTGCAACTGGTGGCACGATTGATGTCTATGACCCTGAATACGGCAACTTGCAATTGGAGGCACTTGATCCTTCGGGGCAATCGGGTAATGAAATTGAGCAGGTAGGTATTTACTTGGCTGATCATATCGAAGTCAGCCGGGTAGCGGTGTCAGCGGGCTTACGCCACGACTGGGCGGAAAATCGCAAATTATCGGTGTCTGAACCTGATGAGGTTTACGAACAAGAAGCCACTACTGGGCGTCTTGGCCTAATGTACCGCTTTGATAACGGCATTTCGCCTTATGTGAGTTATTCGGAATCCTTTACCATGAATCTGGGCGATGACGGCACCGCCAACCCCAGTGCGCTTGAGCCAACGACCGGCGAGCAGGAAGAAGCGGGGATCAAGTACCTGTCACCGGACAAGTCGCTGGCTATCAACGCCGCGTATTTCGATATCACCCAGGAAAACCGGGTCAGCGACGGCGCTACGCCGGGAGGCGTTGAGCAAACCGGCGCAGTCATCGACGGCTGGGAACTGCAGGTAAACAAACGCTGGCAGGACTTTGAAACCCAACTGGGTTACACACACATGAATGCCGATGATGCAAGCTCTGGCGAGCGGCTACCATACGTTGCGGAAAAACAGGCGTCCTGGTGGAACAAACTCTACCTAGGCAATAACTGGCGATTTGGTGCCGGAGTTCGCTACATCGGTGACAACGTAGGCTCGGGTGGTGCGCCTAAGGTGCCTTCTGAGACCTTATTTGACGCCATGATCGGCTATACCGTCGGGCAGTGGGATCTAAGCCTGGACGCCAAAAACCTGACAGATGAAGAATTTGTCTCTTGGTGCCGTTACGAAGGCGGTGACTGTGGCTATGGCGAGCGACGCAACGTAACGGCTAACGTGCGTTACCAGTTTTAAGATGTGATGAATCGCCTTTAGAACATAAAAGGGCCTACGCTGAGTGATCACGCGTAGGCCCTTTTTTTACGGTTTTTTGCGGCTATTTACTCACCATCAGCCAGTTTATCCTGCGTTTTGAGCTCAAAGTCGCTGGCGTCGTGGCGTTCATGCAACTGCTCGTGGGGTTCGCCCCAGGTGCGGTTGACCATACGGCCACGCTTAACGGCAGGGCGCTCATCGAGCTCCTCGGTCCAGCGTAGAACGTTCTTGTAGGTGTGAGCTTCCAGGAACTCTGCCGCCTCGTAAACGCGGTTTTTTACCAGCGCGCCGTACCAGGGGTGAATCGCCATATCGGCAATGGTGTACTCGTCGCCCGCCATAAAGCGGTTTTCTGCCAAGTGGCGGTCTAGCACGTCAAGCTGGCGCTTTACTTCCATGGTGTAGCGGTCGATTGGGTACTGATAGCTTTCCGGTGCGTAAGCGTAAAAGTGACCAAAGCCGCCGCCCAGCATCGGTGCGCTGCCCATTTGCCAGAACAGCCAGGACAGGCATTCGGTGCGTGTCGCTGGGTCGGTGGGCAAGAAGGCGTTAAATTTTTCAGCCAGATAAAGCAGGATGGCGCCGGACTCAAACACCCGCTGGGGTGGGGTGGTCGAGTGATCCATTAGTGCGGGTATTTTGGAGTTGGGGTTCACCTCCACAAAGCCGCTGCTGAACTGATCGCCTTCGCCAATTTGAATCAGGTGGGCGTCGTACTCGGCACCTGTTATGCCTTGTTCCAGCAGCTCTTCGAGCATCACGGTGACTTTGACACCGTTAGGGGTGGCAAGGGAGTAGAGCTGGAGAGGGTGTTTACCTACCGGCAGTGCTTTGTCATGGGTAGGGCCTGCAATCGGGCGATTGATATTGGCAAATTTACCGCCATTGCCCGGTTCCCATTTCCAAACGCGGGGTGGGGTATAGGTATTGTCGCTCATTCGTTTCCTCGCTATAAAGAGTCTATTGATGATAAAGCGGCTACTAGGGGGCTGGAGATTAGCCTGATAATAAAGTAGCTCATTTTCCATAGAGGTGGCGGATGCGTGTTATTGGCGTGCTAGGCGGTATGAGCTGGGAGTCGACCCAAGGCTACTACCGAGCCCTAAACGAGGGCGTCAAAGCGGCGCTAGGTGGCTTTCATTCGGCTAAGATCGTGATGGTTAGCGTCGACTTTGCCGACATCGAAGCGCTGCAGCAACAGGGCGATTGGCACGCCGCTGGTGAACTGCTGGCCAGCGCTGCTCAAAGCGTCGAACGCGCGGGCGCCGATTGCCTTGTGATTGCCACCAACACCATGCATAAGGTAGCGCCCGCTATCGAACAGGCCATTGCTATTCCACTGTTGCATATTGCCGATGCCACGGCTGAAAAACTGACGGCGGACGGAATGACTCGCGTCGGCCTATTGGGTACGCGCTTCACAATGGAACAGGACTTTTATATCGGCCGCTTGGAAAAGCAGTTTGGCATCGAAGTCGTGGTGCCCGATCAGCCTGAGCGTGACACTATTCATCGGGTAATTTTCGATGAACTCTGCCAAGGCCACATTGAAGATGCATCGCGGCAGCGCTTTTTGGCCATCATTGATTCACTCCATGCCCAAGGCGCCCAGGCGATTATTTTGGGCTGCACCGAAATCGCCATGCTGATAAGTCAAAGCGATACCACTGTGCCGCTTTACGACACCACCGCGCTGCATGCACAGCAAGCGGTGGCGTGGGCACTCAATGATTAAGCCAAGTAATCAATAAATTAGGCTACGACCTTTATACCAGTGTCAGGGTGACGTCGATATTACCGCGAGTCGCATTAGAGTAGGGGCATACAACGTGGGCTTTATCGACCAGCTGCTGGGCAACGTCTTTATCAAGGCCGGGCAGGCTGATTTTTAGTTCAACTTCAATACCAAAGCCGGTTGGGATAGCGCCAATACCGACGTGGCCATCAATTTGCGTCTCTTCAGGCAGTTTGACTTTTTCCTGGCTGGCTACGTGCTTTAATGCGCCTAGGAAGCAGGCCGAGTAGCCAGCGGCAAAGAGTTGTTCGGGGTTGGTGCCATCACCGCCTGCGCCGCCCAGTTCCTTAGGCGTGCTGAGTTTGACATCCAAGGCCCCATCCGATGATTTGGCGGACCCTTCGCGGCCACCCGTGGCGGTGGAATGGGCGCGGTACACAACGTTTTCGATCGATGTAGACACAGTATATCTCCTATCAGCGTTATTGATTATGCCGGTGTGATTGGCGTACTTCTCATTCCCGTCGCCTTGCAACGTGCCTTTCAAATTAGCGCAGCTTTATTTTGCGCGCAAGTTAAATGACAATAAAACTTAGCTACCTCGTCGTTATCCGAGGTGGTTACTGATTTTTTTGTAAGCTATCGCGCAGACGCACCAAATCCTCTTTCAGCGTTGTGAGCGCCTCGACAGACTGCTCGCTGGCATTTACCACGCAGCTAGGAATACTGTGAGCGTGTTCGCGTAGGTTTTGGCCCTTTTCAGTCAGATAAAGCTCAACGACGCGTTCATCTTGATAACTGCGCTTTCGGTTCAGCAGTTGATCGGCTTCAAGGCGTTTAAGCAGCGGCGTCAGTGAGCCTGGATCAGTTAGTAGGCGCTTACTCATGGTGCCTACCGTGATGCCATCTTCTTGCCACAATACCAGCATGGCAAGGTATTGGGGGTAAGTAAGCCCAAGCTCTTTGAGCAGCGGCTTATAAACCTTCGTCATCATTAGCGAAGTTGAATAGAGCGCAAAGCAAAGCTGATTATCGAGCTCTAATTCACTGCAAGAAGGTTGCTCAGACATAGCGGCTCCAAAAAAGTAGACAGGCTAATGTAGCGTGATGATCCGCCAGTGACTAGGCCTAGACGATGGTCGTAAGTTGGCAGTTTTGTTTTGACACGCGTAGGGCAGGTGGCTAGCCTTCGCTTACTGAATGTTACCGGTAACAAGCTGCCGGTCATTGAATTAACTATTAGTAGTTCATTGATTATAGTAGTTCAGTGATTAACGACTCAGCCATCAACAACTCAGCCATTAACAACTCAGTTATCAACAACAACGAGTATTTGGAGAAACGCTATGACCGCTATTTGGCGCAACACGCTTACCCTCGTCGGTGCCACCACCCTGACCTTTGGCATGGCGCATGCTCAGAGCCCAGAGCTCTCTGATCCGCCGGAAATTGACGGTGAGGTAGTCGGTGATCACGGCTCGCACACCCTACGCATGGGCATCGGCCTTGCGGAAAGCTCGCCGCAGTATCTATCCAGCCAATACTTTGGTGAGATTCTTGAGCAGCGCACCGACGGTCGTATCAGCGTTAACGTTTTCCCTAACAGCCAGTTAGGCGACGACGTGCAAATGCTGGAGATGCTGCAAACCGGCACGCTGGATATGACCTACCCCTCCAGCTCAGCTGCTACCGGCTACGTTGAAGAGCTGGCTGCTTTCGATCTACCGTTCCTGCTGCCTAGCCGCGAAGCCGCTGTGGCCGTGATGCAGAGCGATGTTGCTCAGAACATGCTCGATGCTTTTGAAGGGACGGGACTGAAAGCCTTGGCCTTCTCTGAAAATGGTTATCGTCAGCTTTCCAACAGCGCTCGCCCGATCACTAGTCCTGAAGATGTAGCGGGTCTGGATGTGCGCGGTTTAAGCGTGCGTACCATGGAAAATCCAGTGCACTTGGCCATTTGGGAAGCCCTGGGCGCCAACCCAACGCCGATGGCCTTTGGCGAGCTGTTCTCTGCGCTGGAGCAAGGCGTTGTCGATGGCCAGGAAAACCCCTGGAGCACCATCCTGACCTCTAACTTCCACGAAGTGCAGGATTACGGCACCGAAACCCGCCACGTCTACACCCCGTTTATCATGATGCTTTCCGAGCGTACCTGGGACCGCATGGCGCCCGAGTATCAAGAACTGGTGCAGGAAGCAGCGCGTCAATCAGCCGAGTATGAAATCCAGCTCTCGGCTGAATACGACGATTGGTCACGGAATCAGTTAGCAGAACGCGGTATGCAAATTACCCGCCTTGACGACGAACAGCTAGCCGCTTTCCAAGACGCCGTTCAACCGGTTTATGAAGAATGGGCGCCGCGCATTGGCGAAGATTTGATCGCCGATATCCAGCAGATTGTTGAAGATAGCAGCAACTAAGCTATTCGTTTAGCGCGCCATCGGGCAGGCCTTTGTGCCTGCCCGTTGTGTCAGTGCCCTGGAGTTTTCTATGCCTCTCTCTTCTACGTCCGCGCATACCCCGACACCGATTGAAGATCCGTCGGTATACCTGGACGACCCCAATCGCAAATTATTGGAAATCGATACCGATAATCGCCATGGTCCGGCGCTGTTTCGCTGGCTGACCTTGGGCATGGAGTATTTGATCGGGGTTATTTTAGTCGCGCTGATTGCATCGGTTTCCTGCAACGTGGTGGGGCGCGCGCTGTTCAATCACTCGCTGCCGTGGGCCGATGAGTTGGCGCGCATGCTGTTTGTATGGCTGGTGTTTATCGGCGCCGCCGCGGCATTTTCTCGCTACGAGCACATTGCCGTCGACGCCCTGGTGCGGCGCTTGCCGCTGCGTCTGGCGCATATCCTTTATTTCTTGCAGCACCTGATCATCACCGGCCTGATGGGGGTCATGATCTGGGGCGGCTATCAAGTGCTGGAGCGCTCAAGTGGACGCTCGGCGATCATGAACGTGCCGCTGAGTTTCATCAGCCTCTCGCTGGTGCTGTGTGTCATCTTTATTGCGGCGGTCGCGGTTTGGCGTATGTGGGTAAGCCTGACCGTTATTCGTCACCCTGAGCGGGAGCGCTAAGCATGCTGTGGATTTTTTTAGCTATTTTGTTGGCCTCCATTGTGATTGGGCTTCCCATCGCCTTTGGCTTAGGTGTGGCGGCGCTAGTGATGGCGGTACTCTCTGATATTCCGCTATCGATTATGATTGAGCAGTCGATCCGCGGAGTGAACAGCTTCCCGCTTCTGGCGATCCCGTTCTTTATTTTAGTTGGCGAGGTGATGAGCAACGGCGGCATTGCGCGGCGTTTAATGGAGCTGGCCGGTGCGCTGGTTGGCTCTGTGCGCGGCGGGTTGGGGCAGGTCGCGATCACCGGTTCGATGTTTTTTGGCGGCATTAGCGGTTCAGCGGTGGCCGACACGGCGGCTACCGGTGCAATGATGATTCCGTCGATGAAAGAGCAGGGTTACAGCGCGGCCAATGCCACCGCAATTAACACCGTCTCCTCGGTGATTGGGATCATTATTCCGCCGTCGATTCCGCTGATTCTGTACGGCATCGTCACCGAAACCTCCATTAGCCGCCTGTTCATTGCCGGTATTATTCCAGGCCTGTTGATTGGCTTTGCGCTGATGGTCACCACCTATGTTCTGGCCAAAAAGGATGGCGGCGGCGTGCGGCAGTTCCGTTGGGATCGTCTCTGGAAAGCCTTTAAGGATGCCTGGCTGGCGCTGGTGCTGCCGGTGATTGTGATTGGCGGCATTATCGGTGGCGTGTTTACCGCCACCGAAGCGGCTGTGGCGGCACTGCTCTACTCATTGGCTATTTCGCTGGTCGTTTACCGCGAGTTTAAGCTGAAAGCGTTGGGCGGAATGCTGATCCGTACCGCTCGGTTAACCGGTATGGTCATGATGTTACTGGCGTTTGCGACGGTGATCGCTTGGTTTTTAACCATCAATATGGTGCCGCAAACCCTGGTTAGCCAGGTGCAGGCGATCACCCAGGATCCCTTCCTGCTGTTATTGATTGTGGCCTTTTTGCTGCTGCTGGTGGGGTTTGTGATGGACTTAACCCCGGCGATGGTCATCATGGCCCCGATGCTGGCGCCCATTGTAACCTCGGTGGGCGTAGATGCCGCCTACTTCGGCGTACTGATGGCCTTTGTATTGGGCATTGGGCTATTAACTCCGCCGGTGGGCACCTGCCTTTACGTCGGCTGCGGCGTGGGTAAGGTCTCCATGGAGTCGCTGGTCAAAGCCATGCTGCCTTACTACGTGGCGCTGTTAGTGGTGCTAGTGTTACTGGTCGCCTTCCCGGGAATCGTGACGTGGTTGCCTGACCTAACCGCCGTGCGCGGCAATTAAGAGGAGAGCCTCTGTGAAGACACTCTCGCAGCGTATATTGGTAATGGGCGTGTCCGGCTCGGGTAAGTCGCACATTGGCCGTCAGGTGGCAGCTGAAATAGGCGCGACGTTTATCGATGGTGACGATCATCACTCGCCCGCCAACGTGACCAAAATGGCCAGCGGCACGCCGCTCAATGACGCTGACCGCAGCGAATGGCTGGATACGTTGGCGGCGCTGTTCGCCGAGTATCAAGCGCGAGACGCCTCCCTCGTCATTGCTTGTTCAGGGTTGAAAAAACGCTACCGCGAGCGGCTGCGCGAGGGCGACACGGCGCTGCAGATTCTCTATTTAGCGGGCAGCCGGGAGCTGCTGCTTGAACGCCTCGAAACCCGCGCAGGCCACTTCTTTAAAGGCGACACCATGCTGGCCAGCCAACTGGCTGACCTGGAGCCGCCCAAAGAAGAGGAGGCGTTCACCGCTTCGATTGCTTTACCACCTGAGGAAATCGTCCGTCAATTTGCTGCCACATTGCCGGTACCCAGCCGCTCATAAGCGAAAGGGAGAATAGGCACTGAGGCCTGCTGCTGGTTAGGCTAGGCCTCAATGCGCCCTCGTTGCAAAAGGCAGTCACCCCAGTGAAGAAAAAACGCCCCACCCTGCAGGATATTGCCGACCACGTAGGGGCTACCAAGATGACCGTTAGCCGCTGCCTGCGCGATCCGGAAACGGTATCGGCAGGCCTTCGCGAGCGCATCTTCTCGATTGCCGAGCAGCTTGGCTACATTCCCAACCGTGCCCCCGATCTGCTCTCCCGCGCCACCAGCCATTCGATTGGCGTGCTGGTGCCGTCGCTGACCAACCAGGTATTTGCCGATGTGATCGTCGGCATCGAGTCGCTGACGGAACCGGCAGGCTATCACCTGATGCTGTCGCACTATGGCTACAGCCCTGAACTTGAAGAGCGCAGTCTGGCTTCGCTGCTGTCCTATAACGTTGATGGGGTGATTTTGTCGGATCGCGACCATACCCCACGCAGCCTGCGCATGCTGGAAACCGCCGGCATCCCGATTGTGGAAGTCATGGATACCCACCGCCCTGCACTGCAACAGGCGGTGGGTTACGACAACGTGCAGGCCGCCTACGACATGGTGAGCGAGATGATCCGTCGTGGGCGGCGTCAGGTGATCTACCTAGCGGTGCGCTTGGATGAGCGTACTCGCCAGCGGGAGCAGGGTTATCGTCAGGCGATGGAAGAGCATGGGTTAAGCCCCGTTACCCTTCAAAGCACCCAGCGTTCTTCCTACAGCGTGGGCGCCGCGCTGTTGCAGCAGGTGCTCACCGATTACCCAGCAGCCGACGGGGTTTTCTGCACCAACGATGACGTCGCGGTGGGGGCTTACTTCGAGTGCCAGCGCCGCGGGGTTGACGTGCCGGAGCGCATGGCGCTGGCAGGCTTTCACGGCCACGATGTGGGACAGGTGATGAATCCAAGGCTTGCCAGCGTAGTGACGCCGCGCCGAGCCATCGGCGAAGCGGCGGCAAGGGAGTTATTAGCGCGGCTGCGCGGAGAGCCGCTGACCCAGCAAGTGGTCGATTTAGGCTATCGCATCGAAGCGGGAATGACGCTGTCACGCGATGATGATTCAAGGTAGCGGCTAGTGGTGAGAATGGCTAAAGTAGCCTTTTAATCCGTCGTGAGGCCACCGTGCAGATTACCCAACTCAACATCTACCCCGTTAAATCGCTCAAAGGCATCAGCGTTGACCAAAGCGTGCTGCAGGCGCACGGGTTAGCCTGGGATCGTCGCTGGATGCTGGTTGACGCTCACCAACGCTTCGTGACCCAGCGCCAACTGCCGGCGCTGGCAACCGTTGAGGTGGCGCTGACCGATGAGCACCTCGTGCTTTCGCATCCTAATATCGAGTCACTCAACGTGCCCTTGGCCGAGCCCGAGGGAAACCTGCGCTTGGTCAACGTGTGGAATGACCACTGCAAAGCGCTCCCTGAAAGTGAGGAGGTTTCACGCTGGCTAGAAGCCGCTTTGGGCGAACAGGGCCAGGGGTTGAGCTTGGTGCGCTTCGCGACTGACTTTACCCGAGCGGTTGAAGAGGATTTTCTCGACGGCGGGGCGGCGCACACCTATTTCTCCGACGGTTACCCTTTTTTGATAACCACCACTGATTCATTAAATGCCTTGAATCAAGCCTTGGTAGCCAAGGGACACACACCTGTGCCCATGAACCGTTTTCGCCCTAATATCGTGGTGGAGGGCGACGAGGCCTGGGCGGAAGACCGCTGGGCAACGCTGACAGAGCAAAACGGCGCCTTTCAACTAGCGCTACGCAAGCCCTGCAAGCGCTGTAAAATTACCACCATTGATCAGCACACGGCGGCGGTGCCTGACCCCGCCGAGCCACTGAAAACCTTAATGGCGTTGAACACACAGCCGACGTTAAAAGGCGCTTTTTTTGGTCAAAACGCCACACTGATCGCGGGTGACGGCAATGTTATTCGTGTGGGGGATACACTGGCGGCATCGCCCCGAGACGCCTAATGCGCAGTAGCTTGGTAGCGATAGCGGTACCGATCAGGGTAATGACCATACCGGCGATAATGTGTAGATTCAGCGTCTCGCCAAGCAGCAGATAGCCCCATATCAACGCACTGACCGGCACCAAAAAAGTGACTGTTGAGGTGGCCGTGGCGCCCGCGCTGGCGAGTAAGCCAAAGTAGAGCAGGAACGCCAGCGTGGTGCTGAGCGCCGCCAGTGCCATCGCATTTCCCCAGGCCAGTGGGCTGATAGGGACGCTTGGCCATAGCAAAATACCGGGAATTAGCAGCACTAGCGCCGACATAGCGCTACTGCCCGCCGCCAGCACCCGGGTGGGCAAGTGGCCGAGGCGCGTCTTGGAGTAGTTGCTCGCAATGCCGTAGCAGAACGTTGCTCCTAAGGCGGCCAGAATAAACCAGCCGTCGCCGCCCAGAGCAAAATCGAGCCGATCCGCAGAAAGCACATAGACGCCCAGGAGTGCCAGGGCTAAGCCTAAATACTGTTGGCGTTGCACCGCCGTGGCGAAAAAAAGCGCGCCTAGCAAAGCGGTGAAAATTGGCGTGGTAGCGTTAATCAATGAGGTAAAGCCAGCTTCCAGGCGCGTGGTAGCCAGCGCCAGCAATGAAAACGGCAGTACGTGATTGACTATCCCGAGCAGTAACAAGGGGCCTTTATGGTCCCAGATGAGACGCAGATAACGCAGGCTAATAAGCAACGGCATGAGCAGCAACGCGCCAAGACCCATGCGTACCAGTACCAAGGGCACTGCACCAAACTCAGGGACGGCAACGCGCATAAAGATAAATGACAGGCCCCACAGTGTGGAAAGCAGACTCAGACGCAGCGCATCAGCCGACGACATGGTGTGTCCTTAATTTGCGTTAGGTAGGGCGATTAGGGAGCTAACCAGCTTACGGCGGAATGCAGAGTGAAGGAAGCCCACCGTGATAGCTGATTCGGCACAGCGCCAAAAATCAGCTACGCTGGGTAAGGGGCTGGGGCGGCAACCGCCGTTAAGCCCTGTCTGAGTACATGTTTAAGCATATTAGCTACGCACAAGGAGTTGTTCATGGATCGTAAAGCTAGCGCACGTTGGGAAGGTGGACTCAAAGATGGCAAAGGCACCGTTTCAACCGAAAGTGGCGTTATAGATGCCCATTACTCCTTCAGCAAGCGCTTTGAGGATGAAAAAGGCACTAATCCTGAAGAACTAATTGGCGCAGCACACGCCAGCTGTTTTTCAATGGCACTTTCGATGATATTGGGCGATAAAGGGTATACCGCCGATTCGATTGAAACCAGCGCCAAGGTGACGCTTTCACAGAGCGATGCCGGGTTTGATATTTCCAACATTCATCTGGACGTTGTCGCTGCGATAAGTGGCGCCGACGATGCAGCCTTCCAAGAAGCGGCAGAAACGGCTAAAGCCAACTGCCCCGTCTCCAAAGTGCTGAACGCCGACATCAGTATGACGGCTACATTAAAAGGCTAAACGCGACCTTTCGATAGCCGATGTTTATGATGCCGCCCCATTATCTAATGGGGCGGCATTTTTTTTACCCAAAGGGGAGCGCTGCGACTGTGCGACAGAGTGGCGAATTGACCTCGCTCCTCGTCAGTGGTCATATTCCTTAAGCAAAAAAAAGGAGACCCCATGACATCGAGTACTCGATACCACCCTTTCCAGCGATTTAAACAGTTGTGCTTCAGCCGTTTTACCTTCGCGGCATGGCTAATAGCGTCGACTGGCGCGGCCAGCGGGGATGAGTTGCCGAAAGGCCATTTTCCTCTGCCCGAAGCGGGCAACATGGTGGGCGAAGTGTACACCGTGACGGCGAGTGAAGAAGATACGCTGCTGGATATTGCCCAGGCGCACAACGTGGGCTACGAAGAAATTCGTATGGCCAATCCCGATGTCAGTATCTGGCTCCCTGGCGAGGGAACGGAGGTTACGATCCCCGGGCAATTCATTCTGCCTGACGAGGAGCGTACCGGTATTGTGATTAACGTGGCTGAGCTGCGCCTCTACTACTACCCCGAGGTAGAAGAGGGCGAGACGCCGCAGGTGGAGACGTACCCCGTTGGCATTGGGCGCGATGCGTATAACACGCCGTTGGGGATCACCGAGACGACCATGCGACTTGAAAATCCGGCTTGGTACCCGCCAGAGTCGATTCGCCGGGAAGCCGCCGAACGCGGCGACCCGACACCTGAGGTTGTGCCCCCCGGCGCCGATAATCCGCTTGGCCAATACGCTATTTTGCTGGATATCCCTGGATATCTGATTCACGGCACCAACCAGCCGGATGGCATTGGCATGCGCGCTAGCCGAGGCTGTATCCGCATGCACCCCGACGATATCGCGTCGATCTTCTGGCGAGTACCGGTAGGCACCCAGGTCAATATTATCGATTCGCCCATCAAAGTAGGCTGGGATACCGACGGTAAAGGCTATATCCAGGCGTTTACCGCCACGGATGAAAAGGCCTATGGAATGGACACGCTGTTAAACGTTGTCGGGCTTATTGAACAGCATGAGAGCGGTAACGCGCATAGCGCTGATTACCAACAGGTGCGCGAAGTGCTGGAACGGGCTAACGGGCAAATTGTTCCGCGAAGTTAGTCTGTTTGGGCGTTCAGAATCTAGTGCGCCGGATCAAGCACGCCGCCCAGCGACGCATTGCGCCGAAACCAGCCCGCGATGCTGGTGCGCGGGTAGCGTGTGGGTAACACCTCGTGGGGAATGGTGTCTGATAAGAAGCAGGCGAAGGTGCCCGCCTCGGGAACGACGCGCGCGACCTCCTGGCTGGGGTCGTTAGGATGGTAAATGACCATTTCACCGCCACCGTCGCTTGGCCAATCCGGGGTTAAGTAGCCAACAGTGGATATCACGCGGTTGGCGCGACCGCGAAAGCTATCCAGATGGCGCTGGTAAAAAGCCCCCGGCGGGTAGTGGGCAAAGTGTGCTTCGTACTCAAATAAACCTAAAAATAGCGCTTGGTTGAGCGCCTGCTGCAGCTCGCCCATCGCCTCTAAGTATTGCCGCTGGGCGGCGCTTTCACGGTCAAGCCAATGAATGGCGTCACCGCGAATATCTTTGCGTAAAAGATGCTGCTGACCGCGGCCGATGCCCGCTTCATCCAGGCCGTTATAGGCCGCCCGCTTTAGAAGCTCGTGATTGAGGACGTCGCATAACCCAAGGTCAATGACGTCACGGCCGACATACCAGCCCTGCTCAACTAACGCTTCGATAAGCGCTACCTGAGTAGCGGGTTGTAATGCAGGGGAGGGCATAGCGGTAGGCGTCATTTGTTGGACCTCGGTGGCGCAGAGCGTGAAGAAGTGGCTGCTTAAGTAGGTAAGCGGCTTTTGCGTTCAGGGTAGTGGCGCAGTGGCCCCCTGGGACGTTGATATAAATTGATCGGCATGCCGAAGCCTTCGGCCAGCAACTCTACCAGCATCATCGCTGAAAGCCCCCAGATCACATGGCCATCTACGTGATAGCTGGGCACGTAGTGGGTCACCCCATCCACGGTAATCACATCGGTATGGGTACGGTGATCGTCTAGAAAGTGACTTAGTGGGACTTCAAAAATCGCGTCTAGCTCACCGGGGTCGGCAATCAAGGGGAGATCCGGCGGAATAATGCCGACCCAGGGGGTGACGCGAATACCGTGCAGCGAAATAACATCCGACAGCCGCCCCAGGGGTTGCACCAGGCCGGGGTCGAGGGCAATCTCCTCTTCTGCTTCGCGCAGCGCGGTCGCATATAGATCGGCATCATAGGATTCACGCTTGCCGCCTGGAAACGCTACTTGGCCACTGTGGGTACTCAAGTGGCTGGCGCGACGGGTAAATAGTAAGGTGGGCGCTGGCCGTTCAACAATCGGTAACAGCACGGCGGCTTCGGGCATCGCCACGTGGTCCAAGCGTTGAGGAGTCAACTGTTGCAGCCGTTTACGCAGTTTCTCTAACATGGGGTATCTCATTACTTTGTTATCTTTTTACCCAGCAGCGGTCATTGACGTCAAGCACGTCGAGACTTCTATTCACTAGCCGTTGAGAACACGCGATGAATTTTTGTAGCCAGTGTGGTGAAAAAGTACGTTTTGCCGTCCCGGAAGGCGATGATCGCCCGCGCTACCTGTGCGATGCTTGCGGTATGATCCACTACCAAAACCCGCGCATAGTGGCCGGTACGTTACCGGTGTTAGGTAGTCAGGTGCTGCTCTGTAAGCGCGCTATTGAACCGCGCAAAGGCTACTGGACACTTCCCGCTGGCTATATGGAAAACGCCGAATCGACCCAGCAGGCAGCCATCCGAGAAACCCAAGAAGAAGCCTGCGCTGAGGTCGAACTTGCCAACCTGTATACGCTCATTGACCTACCTCATATCAATCAGGTGTATATGATTTTTCGCGCCGAGTTGGTCAGTGGTTTTAGCGCCGGGCCAGAAAGCCTGGAGGTCGCGCTGTTTGAAGAGCACGAGATCCCTTGGGATGAGCTCGCCTTCGTGACTATCGAGCGCACGTTGCACCACTTTTACACTGACCGCCTCCGCAATGAGTTTCCGCTGCACATCAGTATGGTAACGCCAGAAGATCGCGAGCGTTATTTTGGCAGCGCGTGAGCCTCGAATGCCACTGTATAAAAACCATTACAGGATATAAAAACCCTTACAGGTCGGCCAACTGAAAGACATCATACGCGACCTCTTCATAAGGATGAGCTAGCTTCAACGCCGCGATAGCGCCGTGAATATGAGCTTCATCGCAAAGCAACTCGACTTTGAACTCTTCGACCTTTTCCAAGCTGCCCACCGACCCGATATGGGGGTGGGCGCCTTCTGTAGGGCGAAACTGACCCGTGCCACGGGTTTGAAAACAGGCATGTTCATAGTCGCCAACACGGCCAGCACCGGCCTCAAAAACCGCTTGTTTAACGCTTTCGGCGTCTTCTATGGGAACAAAAAATGCGAGCTTATACATAGTGTAACTCCAAGCGAACAAACCATTGTGAATCGTGTAACGCTGACCATGTTAGCGGATAGAAGACTTCTGGTCGCGGGCTTGGCTTTGTATAATGATACTTTGATGACGTTTACCCACGACTGTTAGCCACGACTGATACGAGAGCCGCCCCATGGATAAATTCGAGGTAAAGCTGGATCAGGCGGCCAGGGCCGCCTGGATGTCCTACGTGGGTAGCATGACCCAGGACGAGATTGCCAGCCAGCTGGGGGTTTCGCGGCCAGGCGTGCAGCGTTTATTGGCGTTGGCCCGCCAGGAAGGGCTGGTGAAAGTGCATATTGATCACCCCATATCTAACTGTATGGCGCTGGGCAGTACGCTGCGTGATCACTTTGGCCTGGCCTACTGTGAAGTAGTGCCCGCCGATAATCACGCTGCAGACAGCGCCGCCTCCTACCTGGCAATCGCTGCCGCCGAGCGCATTGCGCAAATGGTCGAGCGCAGCGAACCGTTGACGTTGTCGCTGGGTACCGGGCGTTCGGTGCGGGCAGCGGTAGAAGCGCTTAGCCGCATTGAACGGCCCCAGCACCGCTTTGTGTCGCTGGTGGGTAATGTCGCTCGGGATGGCTCGGCCAACCGTTACGATGCGGTGATGGTAATGGCGGATAAAACCGGCGGTGAGCGGTTCTTACTGCCCGCGCCGGTAGTGGCTGAATCGCTGTTTGAAAAAGAGGCGATGCTGGCACAGCGCTTGTTTAAAGCGATTGCCGATGTGGCACGGCAGTCAGAGGCCGCGTTTATCGGTGTTGGGCGCATCGACCGCCAGGCCACGTTGTTTCAAGACCACTTTATTAGCGAAAGCGAGCTGGATGAATTGTTAGGTCTAAAAGCGGTAGGGGAGTTGCTTGGCTGGCCACTCAATAGCGACGGCGAGGTAATCGACTGCTCGATTACCCGACGGGTCACTAGTCTGCCCCTGGAACGCTTTGGTAAGCACCACATAGTGGCGATTGCCGGTGGCTGCGAAAAAGCCCCGGCGATTCATGCCGCACTGCGCGGCGGTTGGTTGAAAGGATTGGTAACCGACGAAGTGGCCGCCCGTCAGATTGTTGAAGCGCTCTAAGCCTTTAAAACCCTAAATGTGGGCACTGCAACATGCGTTAGGGGTAATAAGTTAGCGTAAAGTCTAAGCGTATGGGCTTTGCTTTTCTTGCGCTTACGTACGATCATTTGTTCGTTAGATGATCAATAAGATCAAGGCGACAACAATGCCAATACAAGCCCACAGGAGTGCTTTATGCGACTCGCACGTCACTTGTCCGTCACCACGCTAGCGGCCGCCATTGCTATGTCCGGCCATGCCCAGGCACAAACTGAAATTACCGTGGCCACGGTTAACAATAACGATATGGTCATCATGCAGAGCCTCACCGATGCTTTCGAGGAAGCTCACCCTGATATCACCCTGGATTGGGTGGTGCTTGAGGAGAACGTGCTACGTCAACGCATGACCACCGATATTGCCACCGGCGGTGCCCAGTTCGATGTGATGACCATTGGCACTTACGAGGTGCCGATCTGGGCTGAGCGCGGCTGGCTGTCACCGCTGGATAACCTGCCGGACGATTATAACGAAGACGATTTGCTGACGTCGGTCCGCGATGGTTTAAGCTATAATGACACGCTTCACGCGCTGCCGTTTTATGCTGAAAGCTCAATGATGTACTACCGCAAGGACCTGTTCGAAGAAGCGGGCATTGAGATGACCGATCAGCCCACCTGGGAAGAGGTGCGCGGATGGGCCGGTGAATTGCACGGCATGGAAGACGATCTGGCCGGTATATGCCTGCGCGGTAAACCCGGCTGGGGCGAAAACATGGCGTTTGTCTCCACCCTGGTGAACACCTTTGGTGGGCGCTGGTTTGACGAAGACTGGAATCCCGAGCTGAACTCCGATGCCTGGGTAAACGCCGTCCAGTTCTACGTTGATCTGCTCAACGATTACGGTCCGCCAGGCGCAAGCTCCAACGGCTTTAACGAAAACCTAGCGCTGTTCTCGCGCGGTAATTGCGGTATGTGGGTCGATGCCACCTCGGCGGCAGGCAAACTCTACGACGGCGATGAGTCCGATGTGGCGGACAGCTTAGGTTTTGCTCCAGCGCCAATAGCGGAAACACCTAAAGGTTCCCACTGGTTGTGGTCCTGGGCGCTAGCCATTCCGGCTTCTTCAGAGAACCAGGACGCGGCGCTTGAGTTTGTTACCTGGGCAACCTCACAAGAGTACATTGAGCTGGTCGGTGAAACCCAAGGCTGGACCAGTGTGCCACCAGGCACTCGTGAGTCGACCTATGCCAATGAGCAGTACATCGAAGCAGCCCCCTTTGCTGACTTCGTGCTGAAAGCTATTCAGGACGCCGACCCCACCGACTCTACCTTGGAGCCTAGCCCTTATGTGGGCGTGCAGTTTGTGGGTATTCCCGAGTTCCAGTCGATCGGTACTCAAGTCGGCCAAACCATTGCCGCAGCGCTAACCGGTGACACCACAGTTGAACAGGCGCTAGACAGTGCTCAGCGTGCCACCGAACGCACCATGCAGCGGGCCGGTTATCTAGACTGATGGCCGCAATGCCTGCCTTGCCAGTCAAGGCAGGCATTACCCCACACTGTTTCCGCAGGTAACCCCATGACTAAAACACGTGCTTCCGGCCGTACCGTCGGTGGGCTAAGGACGCTGTCGCTTCAAGCGCCGGCCGTGACGCTACTGCTGCTATGGATGATTGTGCCACTGGGCATGACGCTATGGTTTTCCTTTCAGTATTACAACCTGCTAATGCCCGGTATGACGGGCTTCGCCGGGCTGGAAAACTATGAATACCTGTTAACTGACCCTGCGCTCTGGAAGTCCATGGGCAACACGCTGCTGTTGGTGGGCTGGGTGCTGGCAATTACCGTGGTAGGCGGCACCTTGCTGGCGGTGCTGTTCCAGCAGGATTTCGCGGGACGCGGCATTGCTAGGGTACTGGCGATCTCGCCATTTTTTGTGATGCCCACCGTTAGCGCGCTGGTGTGGAAAAACATGATGATGCACCCCTCAAACGGGGTGCTGGCTTGGTTGGCAGAATCCTTCGGGCTGCCCGCTGTCGATTGGTTCTCTTCGTTGCCGCTGACCTCGATTGTGATCATCGTGGCGTGGCAGTGGCTGCCGTTTGCGCTGTTGATTCTACTCACCGCCATGCAGTCGCTGGATGAGGATCAGGTGGAAGCCGCAAGAATGGATGGCGCGGGGCCGGTGGCGATTTTCTTCTTTATCACCCTGCCGCACTTAAGGCGCGCGATCAGCGTAGTGGTCATGATTGAGATGATCTTCCTGCTGACCATCTTTGCCGAGATTTTTGTTACTACCTCCGGTGGCCCAGGCTTGGCGACCACCAATCTGGCTTACCTGATTTACATTCGTGCACTGCTGGATTTTGACGTGGGCACTGCGTCGGCCGGTGGAGTGATTGCGATCATTCTCGCCAATATCGTGGCGATCTTCCTGGTCCGTATGGTGGCCAAAAACCTGGAAGATTAGAGCGGCACCTGGGAGTACTTCAATGACAATATTACGTTCCGCAACGACCGCACCACGCTCAGTGACTGGCTTACGGTCAGCGCAAAGCAAGCGGGCTATGATAACGGTGTTAGGTTGGTCGGTGGCGCTGGTAATCTTCTTTCCGATTTTCTGGATGATCCTGACCGGCTTTAAAACCGAGTCGGCAGCGATTGCCGACCCCACGCTGATTTTTTCGCCCACCTTAGAGAGCTACCAGGCGGTGCAGGCGCGCTCGGGTTATACACGCTTTGCGCTTAACAGCGTTGCGGTGGCATTTGGCTCAACGTTCTTCGCGCTGCTACTGGCGATTCCTGCTGCCTACTCCATGGCCTTTTTGCCCACCAAGCGCACCAAAGGCACCCTGCTATGGATGCTGTCCACCAAAATGCTGCCACCGGTCGGCGTGCTGGTGCCGATTTATCTCATTTTCCGCGACGTTGGCCTGCTCGATACCCGCACCGGGCTGATCATCATCTATACGTTGATGAATCTGCCGATTGTAGTGTGGATGCTTTACACCTTCTTCAAGGACATGCCCAAAGACATTCTTGAAGCGGGCCGTATGGATGGGGCCTCAACCTTTCAGGAGGTGTTCTTTCTACTGCTGCCACTCACGCTGCCGGGCATCGCTTCAACAGGCCTGCTGTCGATCATTTTAAGTTGGAACGAGGCGTTCTGGAGTCTCAATCTGACTTCTTCAAAAGCAGCGCCGTTAACCGCTTATATCGCCTCATTCTCAAGCCCTGAGGGGCTGTTCTGGGCCAAGCTATCTGCCGCTTCCACCATGGCCATTGCGCCGATTTTGATACTCGGTTGGATGACCCAAAAACAAATGGTACGTGGCCTTACTTTTGGTGCCGTCAAGTAAAGGATCTTCCTCATGGCAACACTACAACTGCACAATATTACCAAGCGATTTGGCGACACTGAGGTGATCAAGGGTATCAACCTTGAGGTGAATGACCGCGAATTTGTGGTCTTCGTAGGCCCTTCGGGCTGCGGTAAATCGACCCTGATGCGCATGATTGCTGGGCTTGAGAGCGCCACCGACGGCGATATTTTGATCAACGGTCAGCGTATCAATGACGTTGGCCCAGCCGACCGCGGGCTCGCCATGGTGTTTCAAAGCTACGCGCTTTACCCGCACATGACGGTAGAGGGCAACATGGGCTTCAGTATGCGCCTGGCCGGGGTGCCCAAAGAGGAGCGGCGCGCGAAAGTGCTGGAAGCGGCCAAGATTCTGCAGCTAGAGCCGCTGTTAGACCGCAAGCCCAAAGCGCTTTCCGGTGGTCAGCGTCAGCGGGTGGCGATTGGCCGGGCGATTGTGCGTAACCCGAGTATTTTTCTATTCGACGAGCCGCTCTCTAACCTGGATGCCGCGCTGCGGGTGCAGATGCGCATCGAACTGGCGCGTCTGCATGATGAGCTGGACGCCACCATGATCTACGTCACCCACGACCAGATCGAAGCGATGACCATGGCGGATAAAATCGTCGTGCTCCACGACGGCGTGGTCGAGCAGGTGGGGTCTCCCATGGCGCTTTACCATCACCCGTGCAACCGCTTTGTGGCGGGATTTATTGGCTCACCAAAAATGAATTTTCTGCCGGTCACGCTGACTGGCGTAGCGCCTGGCGGAGTAGGTGTTCGCTTGCCCGGCGGTGGTGAACGCAGCATTCCGGTGGACGGCACCCACCTGGAGGAGAGCGCTACTCTGGAGCTGGGGGTTCGCCCGGAACACCTGGTGCTTGATGAACAGGGCCCGTTGAGCGGTGAAATTAAAGTCTTGGAGCGTCTAGGTGGCCAGACCTCGCTTTACGTACAAATGAACGATGAGCTAATCACGATTATGGCCGATGGAGACGTGGCCTACCGGGTCAACGATACGGTGCATTTCGGCTTTGCTCCCGAGCGTGCCCACCTGTTCGGGGCAGACGGGCTGGCTCTGCCGAGCTTGCAGCAGCACCCGCTGGCAGGGCTGACCCGCCACGATAACCGCGGCCCAGGGGCGCCTTCTGAGGAGCCTGCATGAGGACGCTCATCTTTGACTGTGATGGCGTGCTAGTCGACAGCGAAGCTCTTGCTGAAGGCACCTTGGTGGAGCATCTCAGCCGCTGGCTGCCCGACCTCGATATTACCCCGTTACTTAGCCAAGCATTGGGCATGACCACCGCAAATATCTTGCGCCACCTTGAAGCGTTAAGCGGCCACACCCTGCCATTGGACGCCACCGAACAGGTGGATACCGCTATCGAGGCGCGTCTGGTGCGGGAGCTTAAAGCCATAGAGGGTGCCGATAGAGCGGTTCGCGGCATTAGCCTTGAAAAGGCGGTGGTTTCCAACAGTCGGCGCAGCCGCGTATTGGCGTCGCTGGCCAGCACACGATTGGCTGAAGCCTTTGGTGAAGTGCCGATTTTTACCGCTGACCAGGTGGCTAACCCCAAGCCCGACCCTGCGATCTATCGCTTAGCCGCAGCGCAATTGGGCCAGGTGCCGCGGGACTGCCTAGTAGTGGAGGATAGCGTGGCGGGGGTGACCGCCGCCCATGCTGCAGGTATGTGTGTGATTGGTTTTGTCGGTGGCAGTCACGTGGATACTGAACAGTCAGCGCGACTATTACAGGCTGGCGCCTGGCGCATTCTAGAACATATGCACGGCTTGGAAGCCTTGGTGGATGAGTGGCAAGCCAATGGCTATTTATCCACTTAATAAAAGCTTCCTGGCAATAACGGCACAGCGAAACAAGAGAGCACCAAGATGAAACTAAACAATAAAATTGCGGTGATTACCGGCGGCGCGCGGGGCATCGGCTTGGCCATCGCCCAGCGCTATTTAACCGAAGGCGCCAGCGTGGTGGTGGCGGATATTGACCGTGCTGCCATTGATGATGCTGTGGCAACGCTGCGGCAGCAGTCGCCTGCCGAAAAGGTGATGGGGGTTGAGCTGAATGTCTGCGATCAGACGTCGATTGATGCCATGGTCAAAGTGGTAACAGAGCGCTTTGGCGGCATCGATATTCTGGTCAATAACGCCGCCATCTTTGATATGGCGCCGGTGCTTGAGGTGACCGAAGCGAGCTTTGACAAGCAGTTTGCGGTCAATACCAAAGGCATGTTTTTCACTCTGCAGTCGGTTGCCCGTTCGATGGTGGCGCGCGGCCAGGGCGGCAAGGTTATCAATATGGCCTCTCAGGCAGGTCGCCGCGGTGAAGCCCTAGTAAGCGTTTACTGCGCCAGTAAAGCGGCTGTCATCAGCCTTACCCAATCCAGTGGTTTGGATCTCATCAAACACCGCATCAACGTTAACGGCATCGCCCCTGGCGTGGTGGATACGCCGATGTGGGAGGAGGTCGACGCGCTGTTTGCCCGTTTTGAGAGCCGCCCGCTCGGTGAGAAAAAACGCTTAGTGGGCGAGGCGGTGCCGTTCGGGCGTATGGGGCTTCCCGAAGACCACACCGGCGCGGCGGTATTTTTGGCCAGCCAGGACAGTGACTACGTGGTCGCCCAGACGCTCAATGTCGATGGCGGCAACTGGATGAACTGAGGTGGTCATGACACCTGATTTTGATACGTTAGCCCGTCAGATTATTGGCGCTGCCGAAGGCGCATCACGCTATCTGGTAGCGCTGGCAGGGCCGCCGGGGGCGGGGAAATCTTATCGCAGCGATCAGCTCTGCGATGCCATTAATCAATACCTGCCAGGCCAAGCTGGGTTGGTGCCTATGGACGGCTACCACTTCGATAACGCCGTGCTAGGCGAGCAGCAGGTGCCGGTAAAAGGCGCACCTCATACCTTCGATGTGGAGGGACTGCGCTGTGACCTTGAGCGTATCCGCCAAGGAATTCACCCAGTCGCAGTGCCAGTGTTTGATCGCCCGCTGGATCTCGCCCGTGCCGGTGGGCGACTGATTACCCTTGAGCAGCGCATCGTCATTGTTGAGGGCAACTACCTGCTGCTTGACCGCTCCCCCTGGCGCGAATTGCGCCCGCTGTTTGATTGGACGCTGTTTATAGACGTCGACGACGTCGTGCTGATTGAGCGGCTGGTCAATCGCTGGCTTGAGATGGGCCAGGATCGCGCTGGGGCGCTAGCGCGCACCCATCGCAAAGACATGCTCAACGCGCAGTTAGTGAAAAGTTGCTGTTTATCGCCAGACCAGCGCTGGCGCTAGCACACTTACCCGCGCTTTTTACCTGACTTTATGCATCCCATCGCGCCAAGTAGGCCTTGGCTGGAGAGTCCCATGATCCAACTTAACAATCACAACCTGGGCAAGCTAACCGACGATGTTGCCAACCCTAGTTACGTTGCCAAACCCAGCTATGACCGCAAGACGCTCACTCCCGGCATTGTGCATATCGGGGTAGGCGGCTTTCACCGCGCCCACCAAGCGATGTACCTGGATGCATTGATGAACCAGGGCGAAGCACTAGATTGGGGTATTGTTGGTGTGGGCGTGATGCCCGACGACAAACGCATGCAGCAGGCGCTGGCAGCGCAGGACTATCTCTACACCCTGGTGGTCAAACACCCAGATGGCCAGTATGAGCCGCGGGTCATTGGCAGCATGGTCAATTACCTGTTTGCACCCGAAGAGACCGAGGCGGTGATCGAGCAGATGGCCGATTCGGCCATTCGCATTGTATCGCTGACAGTGACCGAAGGCGGCTATAACTTTCATCCAGTGAGCGGTGAGTTCGATCTCGACAATCCTCAAGTGCGCGCCGATCTTGCCAACCCTACCCAGCCCTCCACCAGCTTCGGGCTGGTGGTGGAAGCGCTAGCCCTCCGTCGCGCTAGGGGTATCGCACCATTTACCGTGATGTCCTGCGATAATATTCAAGGCAACGGCGATGTGGCCAAACGTATGTTCGGCGCCTATGCCCAGGCCCGGGATGCTGAGTTAGGCGCCTGGCTGCAAGCAGAGGTGGCCTTCCCCAACGCCATGGTGGATCGTATTACCCCGGTGACGTCGCCCAATGACATCGATGAACTCGCTCAGCGTTTTGGGGTAGAGGACGCCTGGCCGGTGGTCTGTGAACCCTTTACCCAGTGGGTCTTGGAAGATCACTTTCCCCTTGGCTGCCCGGCGTTTGATAAAGTAGGCGTTCAAGTGGTGGAAGACGTGGAACCCTACGAACTAATGAAGCTGCGCCTGCTCAACGCCAGCCATCAGGCGTTGACCTATTTTGGCTATTTAGCCGGATACCGTTACGCCCATGAAGTGTGTCAGGACTCGCTGTTCGTCGATTTTTTGCTGGGCTATATGCGCGAAGAGGGCACGCCCACCCTGGCGCCGGTGCCGGGGGTCGATCTCGAAAGCTACCGCTTAACGCTGATTGAGCGCTTCGCCAACCCGCAAATCAAAGATACTTTGGCACGGCTCTGTGCCGAGAGTTCCGACCGCATCCCCAAATGGCTAGTGCCGGTGATTCGCCAGCAGTTGGCTCAGGGCGGCGAGATAAAGCGTAGCGCCGCCGTGGTAGCCAGCTGGGCGCGCTACGCTGAAGGAGTAGACGAGCAGGGCGAGCCCATAGAGATTGTCGATCGCTTGAAAGCGCCGCTCACGGCGATTGCTGCCGAAAATCGCTCGCGACCCACGGCCTTTATCGAAAACCGCGAGCTGTTTGGCGACTTAATCGACAGCCCCCGCTTTGTTGAAGCCTATGTAGAGACTCTCAGTTCCCTGCACGAACGCGGCGCACGCGCTACGCTAGAGGGTCTGGTGTCATCCAAAGGAACATTATGATGTATATCGGGGTTGATTGCGGTACCCAAAGTACCAAAGTAGTGTTGATAGACGTTGAACGCGGCAAGATTCTCGCTGAAGCAAGCCAAGCTCACCGCTTGGAGGAAGGCGAAAATGGTCGTCGGGAGCAGGCACCGGCCGAGTGGCTGTCGGCCTTGAAAGAATCGTTCTTTGCTGCGTTGGACAAAGCCGGAGTGTCGGCGAGTCAAGTGCGTGGTATCGGTGTCTCTGGCCAGCAGCATGGGATGGTAGCGCTGGATGACGACGGTGTGCCGGTTTACCCCGCCAAGCTGTGGTGTGATACCGAAACCAGCGTCCAGAACGCCGATTTAGTCGCCCGCCTGGGTGGCGAAGCGGGCTGCTTGGAGAAGCTGGGGCTAGTGCTGCAAACTGGTTACACCGCCTCTAAAGTTGCCTGGCTGCGTGAGCATCAGCCGGAGGCGTATCGGCGTATCAAGAGCCTGCTTCTGCCCCACGACTACCTCAATTTCTGGCTCACCGGCGAGCGGGTTACAGAAGCGGGCGATGCCTCTGGCACCGGCTATTTTGATACTCGCAAGCGCTGCTGGCAGTTAGATGTTTTTGCAGAGATAGCCCCAGAATTAGACCCCCAGCGGGTTCTCCCCCGTGTGCTGGAGGCGCATGAGGCGGTAGGCGTTGTGCGCCCAGCAGTGGCCCAGGAACTTGGGCTGAGCGATCAGGTGGTGGTCTCCTCCGGCGGCGGTGACAATATGCTGGGTGCCATTGGTACGGGCAATATCACCCCAGGGTTGATTACGCTGAGTTTGGGCACTTCCGGTACCGTTTGCGCCTACTCAGACACCCCCGTTGAGTGCGATAGCGCCATGGTAGCCAATTTCTGTTCGAGTAGCGGCGGCTGGCTGCCGCTGATTTGCACCATGAATGTCACCTCGGCCACTACGCGGGTACGCAAGCTGTTTGGCTTAGATCTGGCAGCGTTTGGCGAGAAAGTGGCCAGCGCGCCAATAGGCGCCGAAGGGGTTACCGTGCTGCCGTTTTTCAACGGTGAGCGAGTGCCGATGTTGCCCAACGCCTCAGCGGACTTTCTTGGCCTGACCAGTTTAAATACCACCCAGGCGAATTTATGCCGGGCCGTGGTGGAGGGGGCCACTTTCGGGCTACGCTATGGGCTGGAATTGTTGGGTGATTTAACCGCCGGGGCCAGCCAGATTCGCCTGATCGGTGGCGGCGCTAACAGCCCGGTTTGGCGGCAGATGGTCGCGGACATTACCGGCACCCAGGTGATTTGCCCCGAGATTACCGATGCGGCCGCGCTGGGTGCTGCGATACAGGCGGCGTGGTGTGACCAGCGCGCCGAGGGCGTCACCCTGGAAGCGTTGTGTGATCGGCTCGTCCATTTGGACGCGCAAACGCTTGCCGACCCTCATCCAGATCGTGTGGCCGCCTACCAGCCGGTTTATGCGCGCTACTGCGCAGCACTTGAACAACGCCATGGCAGTGCTTAATAAAGCGGTCTTAGTGAACAGTTAAGATGAAACAAATTAAATGAAAATTTAATAAATGTAAGGAGTTTTTATGACCAGCCAGCTGCAACAGTTAAAGCAACATTCACTTGTGGTTGCCGACACCGGCGATCTTGAGGCTATTCGCCGCTACCAGCCTCAGGATGCCACCACTAATCCTTCGCTGTTGCTCAAGGCATTTAGCCTGTCGGGTTATCAAGCGTTGATTGACGAAGAGCTCAGTAGTGTCAAAGCCTCGTTTGGCAGCCGCGAAGAGCAGGTCAAGCATGCCGTTGACCGTCTGGCGGTGGCCATGGGCAGTGAGATTTCCGCCGTTGTACCTGGACGTGTCTCCACCGAAGTGGCTGCACGGCTGTCGTTTGATACCCAGGCCAGTATTGCCAAGGCCCACGAGTTAATCGAACTGTATGACGCCCGCGGCGTGTCCCGGGATCGCGTGCTGATCAAACTGGCCTCTACCTGGGAAGGTATCCGTGCCGCCGAGGTGCTCGAACGCGAGGGCATTCAGTGCAACCTGACGCTGCTTTTCAGCGATGCTCAGGCCCAGGCATGCTTTGATGCCGGGGTATTTCTGGTCTCACCCTTTGTGGGCCGGGTAACCGACTGGTACAAAAAAGCGACCGGCAACGACTATACCCCGGAAAACGACCCTGGCGTTCAATTTGTGCAAGGCGTGTGTGAGCGTGCCAATCAGGGTGGCTACGACACCGTGGTCATGGGCGCGAGCTTTCGCACCACCGGTCAGGTACTTGCCCTGGCAGGTTGCCCACGGCTGACCATTTCACCGGCGTTACTTGAAGAGCTGGACGCCACCGAAGGCAGCGTTGCTGCGCAAATCCAGGCAGGCGACGGCAGTGGCAAACCAAGTGAGCCGCTAAGCGAAGCCGCCTTCCGCTGGGGCCACAATCAGGACGCCATGGCCACCGACAAGCTGGCCGAAGGCATCCGCCGTTTTCATGACGACCAGCTTGAGTTAGAGAGTTTGATCGATAAAAGATTAGGCTAGACTATACGTCAGTCTATTGACCTAAATGTCGAGGAACGGGGGAGTCGGATATGGATGCCACCCTAAGCCAGCTGTTGGAGTCTATCGAGCTATCCCCTAGCGGTGATTTAACGTCATTGAGTGGGGGTGATATCGCGGCCGTTTATCGCCTGGAGACGCGCCAGGGGGAGGTGGTGATTAAGCATGACGATGCGGCGCGGCTGCGCGGTGAAGCCGAAGGCCTGCGGACCTTGCATAGCGCCTGCGCAACGCTAGTGGTGCCAGAGGTGCTGGGGTTGTCAGATGAATGGCTGGTGATTGAGTCGTTAGATACAGTGTCAGGCGAGCTGGAGGACGAAGCGGCGCTTGGCGAAGGCCTGCGCGGTTTGCATGATGTGATTGGCGATGCCCATGGTTGGCATCAGGATAATGCCTGTGGCCGCACGCCCCAGCCCAATGCGCCGCTCAGCGACGGGCGGGCCTTTCAGCGCGAGCGCCGCCTGCTCCCTCTGTGTCAGGCATGCTATCAGCGCGGGCTTTTAGATGGCGAGCTACGCGGGCGTATCGAGCGCTTGGCCCAGGATTTGGAACGCTGGCTACCCAATCCGGCAGCGAGTTTACTCCACGGTGATCTATGGTCGGGGAATGTGCTCTTCACGACAAAGGGGCCCGCGGTGATAGACCCGGCGGTGTATCGTCACTACCCGGAAGTGGACGTGGCGATGCTGACGCTATTTGGCTCGCCGGGTGAGGCATTTTTTGACGCTTATTGGGACGGCGACGCCCCGGCCGATTGGCCGAGGCGTGAAGCCCTGTTTCAGCTATACCCGCTGTTAAATCATCTGCTGCTGTTCGGCGCCGGCTACCGTGCGGCGGTTGAACGCAGCGTGGCGAGGCTCGAATCTTTCACCTGAGCCTTACCAGGACTTGTGTTTTACCAAGATTTATAGGGCAAAAACTTGCCGTTCAAGGTGAGCAGTACCCGGTCGCCTTTGGGGTCTTCGACTTTGTCGACCTCCATTGTGAAGTCGATGGCGCTCATAATGCCATCGCCAAACTTCTCTTGAACCACGTCTTTCAGGGTTTCCCCGTAAACACCGACCACTTCATACAGGCGGTAGATAAACGGGTCTTGGGGAATCGCTTCATCCCAGACCTTGGTGGGGAATGCCACCAAGGCCTCGGCGACATCGCTCTCTACGCCAAGCGTGTCGCACATTTTTTGCGCAACCTCTTTGCTGGCGCTGTTCATGCCGTAGCAGGCGGAGGCGACCCAGACCGGCGACATACCCACTGCTTTACCGATATCGTCCCAGCTCATTTTTTTGCGCGCTTTGGCCGCGAGCAAGGTGTAACGCATTTCGAGCTTATCCATCATGGTTCTCCTATCAAGGGGCGGGCGACTAACGCCCTGTTGCGTCGACTGGTGGGGTCAAGAAAACACTTTTTTAGCCTGAGTACGGACGTGGGTGGTGTAAAGAACCAAGCCAACCAGCGTTAGACCACCGACAAGGTTGCCCAATACCGTGGGGATCTCGTTCCACATGATGTATTGATACAGGGTGAAATCAGCGCCCATCATGAGGCCGATCGGGAACAGGAACATGTTGACCACGGAGTGCTCGAAGCCGAGATAGAAAAACACAATGATTGGCATCCACATGGCCATGATCTTGCCGGAAACCGTTGTGGAGATAGCGGCGCCCACCACGCCCATGGAGACCATCCAATTGCAGAACATGCCCCTCAGGAAGAGCACAACCCAACCAGCTAGTCCTGCGTCCTGGTAACCCACCGTGCGGCTTTCACCGACGGCCATCATGGCTTGGCCGACGGCGTTGATTTCCTGGGTGCCGCCCATAGTGAAATTCAGGTAGCCGAACGTTGCGATAAACAGAGCACCCGCAAGATTTCCAAGCCCTACCAAGCCCCAGCACTTCAGCATTCGCGGCAGGGTGACGCCAGGCCGTTTGTCGAGCCATGCAATAGGCACCAGCATAAAAACCCCGGTGAGCAGGTCATAGCCCATCAGGTAAAGCATGACGAAGCCCACGGGGAAGAGCAGTGCACCAATCAAAAAATTCCCTGTTTGCGTTGCGATGGTAATGGCGAAAATAACCGCCAACGCTAAGGTAGCCCCCGCCATGAAGGCACGAATAAGCGTATCCCGGGTGCCCATATAGACTTTTGATTCACCCTGATCCACCAACTTGGTGACAAATTCACTGGGCATTAGATATGACATAAGTATGGTTTCCTGCGTCATTTCGGTTAATGAGTGCCTCGGCCAAGCGTCGAGTGTTTTCTATAAGAGCAAAAAACAGCCGATCGCGCCTTCTTGGTGCAAAAGAGGCAGGGTTCGCGGTTCTATCCATACTCTTGCTAATTGCATGCCAACTTGGCTTTTATGTATTTAAATTATTGTTTTTTAATAATTTAACGCTATTTTTAACGGCTGCGTTTGTGGGCGAGATAGATTACGAAAAATCGTAAATAACGATATTTCGTTGTTTTATTCACGAAAAATCGTGAATGGCGCGGTAATTGAATGGCATTGGTTAACAATCACCTTATGTCATGAGGGGTAAACCGATGTCTGTGTACGAACCCACCCCCGCCGGTACGACGGCCTCCAGTGTTAAGACCACAGGTACTGAGGCCACAGGTACTGAGGCCTTAATGGGCGATTATTCACCGCTGGCGATGCTCGTGGTTGACCCTTTTGCCGATCAGCTGCTGGCGGCTAATCCATCCGCCTGCGCGTTGCTCCGCATTGATGAAGCGCGGCCGTTAACAACACCGTTCAGCCATCGCTTGAGTGCTTCATTGTCGTTATGGGTGAGTTTTACGGACGAGGCGCTGGTGCAAAAAGCGGCTTGGTCAGACGATTTAGTAATTCTCGATATGTGCCGCCAGCCGTATCGAGTTGAGGTTTATGCCCAGCGTATTGATGTTTCAGAACAGCTGTTATTAACGTTGATTGATCGCAACAAAGCCGAACAGCGGCGTGCGCAAGCGGAGCTAGGCCGCCAACATCGCCAAGGGGAGGTGGGCTGGCAACGCGTTGAACAGGTATTCGAGCGGATTGAAAAGCAAAACCAGTTGATTCTGGGCGCCGCGGGGGAAGGCATTTACGGCTTGGACGCCGAAGGCAAAACTACCTTTGTTAACCCCGCCGCCGAGCGCATTTTAGGCTGGAGCACCGACGACATGGTGGGCCACGATGCGCACCTCATGTTCCATCATGCTCATGCCGATGGCAGTCATTTCCCGGTTCAGCAGTGCCCCATTCACGCCGCGTTTAGCGACGGACAAGTGCATCATGTCGATAACGAGGTGTTTTGGCACAAAAATGGCGAGGCGATACCGGTGGAGTACACCAGCACGCCGATTTTCGAGATGGGGCGATTGGTAGGCGCGGTAGTGCTATTTCGCGATATTCGCGAACGCAAACGTGCTGAACAGCAGCTGCGTGACGCCCTCGCCGAGGTGGAGTCGCTCAAGCAGCGCTTAGAGCTGGAAAATGAATACCTTCAGGAAGAGATCAAAGCGGAGCTTAACCACCACGATATAGTCGGCAATAGCCCCGCCGTCGCGAAACTGATTAAGCAGATTGAAATGGTCGCACCTACCAGTGCCAACGTGCTGATCAGCGGTGAGTCGGGCACCGGTAAAGAGCTGATCGCTCGCGCTATTCATGCTGGGGGTATGCGCAGCGATAGGCCGCTCATTCGTGTTAACTGCGCGGCGATTCCGCGCGATCTGTTTGAGAGCGAGTTCTTCGGCCATGTGAAAGGCGCCTTTACCGGGGCGATACAGGACCGCCCCGGACGCTTTGAGCTGGCCCACGGTGGCACGCTGTTTTTGGATGAAGTCGGTGAAATTCCTTTGGAACTGCAGAGTAAGCTGCTGCGCGTATTACAAGATCAGCAATTTGAGCGCGTAGGCGAAAATCGAACCCGTGAGGTGGACGTGCGAGTGATTGCCGCGACCAATCGCGAGCTGCGTGAGATGATCAACCTCGGGCGATTTCGCGAGGATCTGTATTTTCGTCTTAATGTCTTTCCGGTTGATTCGGTGCCATTGCGTCAGCGGATTGAAGATGTACCGCTGCTGGCGCGCCACTTTTTACAGCGCGCCTGCCTGAAATTTAACAAGCCAGGGGTGCGTATTCCCCCGGCGCAGTTGGAAATTCTGCAGCGCTATGCGTGGCCGGGCAATATTCGAGAGCTGGAAAATATCATTGAGCGGCAGGTGATCGTGACTCAAGATCGGCGCTTAGTGTTTGATGACCTGCTGCTAGGCGAACCGTCACGTTCACCTGATACCTTCGCGGAGGCTTCGCCAGCTCACCATAGCGAACAGCACGGTGCGCAGGCAGTGCTGACCGAGCATACGCTGAGCCAGCGCCAGCGTGAGAGCACGATTGCTGCTCTGAAGCAGGCCGGAGGTAAAGTCTCTGGGGCGGGGGGTGCGGCAGAGTTGCTGGGAATTAAACCGACAACGCTGACCTCACGACTCAATAAATGGGGCATCGATGCCCGAAAATTTCGTCACCATAAGCCGCATTTGTCGCCAACCCACGATACTTTGGACTAAGGTAGGTTGGAAGTGACTTGACAACAGGCTGTCCACATATTTAAAGAATGTACAAGGCTAGCATACATACATGAATGTAACTATAATGCTCATCTTTCTGAATGGCGCAGAGCTGGCTGAGTAACTTGGTTAGCTGAGTGATTTGGTTAGCTGAGTGATTGAGTACATTCGTCATCCTGACGCTGATACCTAGAGGCACCCCTATGCGATTGGCACACTGGGCAATCAATGCCCCTTTACGACCCCTACTGGTAGCGGTATTCGCCGCTTCTTTCGTGTTGCCTGCTCAGGCCGCTGATCTCATCACGATTACCCGTGATGCGTTAGACAACAACGCTGAGCTTGCCTCGGCGCGCGCCGAGTATTTGGGCGTGGAAGCCGGCGGAGATGTCGCTCGGGGTGGGCTGCTACCCCAGGTCAACGCCTCGGGTACGGTCGCCCACAATCAGCAGTATGAAAGCCAGTCCTCATCGCGTGCAGGGGCTGGCACTGGCGTGGAAGCTGGAGCTGGATCAAGTGATGACCGCTACAACACGGTATCGCTCTCCCTTGAGGCCACCCAGGCGCTGTATGACGAAGTAACGCGCCGCGAGGTTACCCAGGCTGAGCGCCAGATTGACCAACAGGTGTACCTGCTAGCGGCGACGGAACAGCAACTGCTCATTGACGTGGCCAGCGCCTATTTTGATATTTTGCGTGCCCACGAAGTGCTCGAAGCGCGTTTTGCCCAAGAGCGCGCCATTGGCCGCCAGCTTGAGCAAGCGCGCGAGCAGTTTGAAGTCGGCTTGATTGCGATTACCGAAGTCGAAGAGGCTCGCGCGACGTTTGACCAATCGCGGGCTGACCGCATTGCGGCTGAAAGCAATCTTCAAGTGGCGTTTGAGGCATTAGAGCAGCTCACCGGCCAGCGCTATGCGAATATTGAAGCGCTGGGCGATGGCATGCCGATTGCCCTTCCTGAACCCAGCAGCCGCGATTACTGGGTAGAGCAAGCCATTGAGCGTAATCCTCAGGTACTGGCGCAGCAGGCGGGGATTGAGGTCGCGCGTAGCGGGGCGGAGATTGCCCGCGCGGGGCGTTTGCCTACGCTAAACGCCTTTGGTAACTACCAGTTTAGCGACAACGATATTGATGGCATCACCGGGCAGGACTCCTCAAGCCAAATCGGTTTGCGTGCCAACCTGTCGATTTACACCGGCGGCAGTACCAGTGCGAGTATTCGTCAAGGGACCTATCAACTGGAAAGCAGCCAGTACGATTTCGAGTCCCAGCGTCGTTCCTCCATCCAGCAGGTGCGCTCGCTTTATACCCAGGTCAGCAACGATGTGGAAACCGTTGAGGCTCGCGAGCAGGCCATCGTCTCCAACCGGAGCGCGCTTGAAGCGACCCGCGCCGGTTATGAAGTCGGTACTCGTAACATTGTCGATGTGCTCAACGCTGAGCAGAACCTCTACAACGCCATCGCCAACTATGCCGAGGCACGCTACGACTACGTGGTGAATTTACTTTCACTGCGTCAGCAAGCGGGTCGCCTGGATGTGGACGCCATTGAAGAAGTCAATGCCTGGCTAACCGGCGAAGAGGTCAACTTTACCTTGCCTGAAGGCGGCGGCAATGACCGCTATGAGCGCGCGCTCGACATCGGTGCACCACCTCAGCCTGAGTAGGTAACCGCCCAGTGGAAAGGGGTTGGCAGGGGAAGTGTCTTGGTGCACATGTGCCACTAATCGACTTTTTAAAAGATCTATGGGAACTCAACGTATGAAGAAAATGATTCACTCACATCGAGCGAGTCTAGTGACCCTGTTAGCCGCGCTGGCACTCGCGGCCTGTGGTCAAGAGCAAGCCGAAGCGCCCCAGCAGGGTGCCGAGCAAGAGGCACCGCCCCATAAAGTCGAAGTGACCGAGATGTCACGTCAGGATATTCCGCTGGATAAATCCTACCCCTCGCTGCTACGCAGTGACGATGAAGTTGTGCTGGTTGCCCGCGTTAACGGGTTTTTGGAAGAACGCCACTTCGAGCCAGGTCAACTGGTGGAGAAGGGCGACCGTCTTTATACCATTGAGCCGGATCTTTATCAGGCCACCGTCAATCAGCGTGAAGCGGATCTACAGAGCGCTCGCGCCGAGCTTTCCCGCGCCCAGCGCGATGCCCAGCGTTTTGAGCAGCTTCTTAGCCAAAACTCGGTGAGTCGTCAGCAATACGATCAGGCACTGGCTGATCAGCGCGTGGCCCAGGCAAACGTCGCCCAAGCAGAGGCCGCGCTCTCCAGCGCTAACTTGGATTTGGATTATTCGCGGGTGACCACGCCTGTCTCGGGCATGATTGGCTTAAGCCAAGTCAACGTGGGCAATTTGGTGACGTCCGGTACCGAGTTGGCCACGGTCACGCCCCTGGACCCGTTAGAAGTACGTTTCCAGCTGCCCCAGCGGGACGCCTTCGAGCTGCGACGCCAGCTAAGCGACAACGGGGATCCGTCGGATATTCGTGCGCGGTTGAGCGTACCGGGTGTGAGTGGCGGCAGCGATTCAGAGCTTGAAGGACGCTTAGATTTTCTGGGCTCTCGGGTCGATAGCGGCACCAGTACGGTGCAAGCATCAGCGACGTTCGACAACCCTGATGCGGCCGTGCTGCCGGGTCAGTTCGTGCGCGTGCGCATTGAGGGCTTAAAGCGCTTTGATGTGATGGCGGTGCCAGAAATTGCCGTCACCCAAGGGTTAATGGGCCCTCAAGTGTTTGTCCTGGATGAAGATAACAAAGCCCGCGAAAGGACGGTGTCCTTGGGCGAAGTGGCTGGCCCGTGGCAGTTGATTCGTGACGGCATTGAGCCGGGGGATCGCGTCATCGTAGGCGACCCCGCCGGTTTAGAGCCGGGCAGGACGATTGACCCGCAGCCGTTTAGCGGCAATGCGGAGGCGGTAGTCGAAGAGGCTGAGCAAGAAGAAGCGCAACAGCAGGCAGAGGCAGCGCAAGAGATGGAAGAGGGGGCAGCCGCTGGCCAGCCCGCTGAAGGGGAAGAGGGTGCGCAATAATGAACTTCTCTAACTTCTTCATCAGCCGGCCAATTTTTGCCACGGTACTGGCAATTATTGTCACGCTGGTGGGCGTGATGTCGATGCGCATACTGCCCATCGAGCAGTACCCCAACGTGGTGCCGCCAACGGTGTCTGTGCAAGCGCAGTTCCCCGGCGCAGATGCGGAAACCGTTGCACAAACGGTGGCAGCACCCATTGCAGAGGCCATTAACGGCGTTGAGGACATGCTTTATATGACCTCCAACAGCGCTGATAACGGCACCATGAGCCTGAGTGTAGCGTTTAACATCGGCACCGATGGCGATATCAATACCATCAACGTCAACAACCGCGTTCAGGGGGCGCTCTCTCAGCTACCTGAAGCGGTGCAGTCGCAAGGCGTCACCGTTGAGCTGCGCTCCGACGCTATTTTGATGTTTATTGCCTTGACCTCGCCGGATGACGACTACGACAAAATTTTCATGCAGAACTACGCTACCCTCAATGTGCTTGACGAACTGCGTCAGGTGCCGGGGGTAGGCAATGCAGAAGTGCTGGGTGGCGGCGAGTTTGCCATGCGTATCTGGATGGATCCGGATAAGTTAGCCCAATACGACCTAACCCCTAGCGAAGTAGCCAGTGCGATTAGGGTGCAAAATACCGAAGTCCCTGCGGGTAATCTAGCCGCTCCGCCGCAAAGCGATCCTCGCGCTTATACCTATACGATTACCGCTGGCGGTCGCCTTAATAATGTCGACGACTTCCGTAATATTTACCTGCGTACCAATAACGACGGCTCTTCGCTACGCTTGGACGACGTTGCGCGCATTGAGCTTGGGGCATCTTCTTACGGGGTCGACGCGCGTTTGAACGGCTCAAGCATGGCGCCGATCATTATTAACCAGCAGCCCGGTGCAAACGCGCTGGAAACGGCTCAGGGCGTGCGCGATGCGATGGACGATTTGGCCAGTCGCTTCCCGCCCGGGCTTGAGTATGTGGCGCCTTACGATACCACGCTGTTTATCGATGCTTCCGTGGAAACGGTGCTGCACACCTTTATCGAAGCCTTTCTGATCGTTATCGTCATTCTGTTTATTTTCCTTCAGAACTGGCGCTTTACCGTGATTGCCATGTCGGTGGTGCCGGTCGCCGTGGTGGGTACCTTTGCCGGGTTCTACCTGTTCGGCTTTTCGATCAACCTGCTAACGTTGTTTGCCCTGGTATTGTCGATAGGGATCGTGGTCGACGATGCCATTCTGGTGGTGGAAAACGTCGAGCGCGTGCTGAGCGAAGAGGACGATATCAGCGTGCGCGATGCCACCATCCGGGCGATGAAAGAAGTCGGCGGGCCGGTGATTGCGACCTCGCTGATTATGGCGGCGGTGTTTGTACCCGTGGCTTTCCTGGGTGGCTTTACTGGCCAGATATACCAACAGTTTGCGATCACCGTGGCGATCTCGGTGGCCATCTCGGCGTTAATGGCGTTGACCTTTACACCGGCTCTGTCAGCGATTTTTATCAAGCACAAAATCGCCGGTGCCGGGCAGTCGAAGTTCAAGCGCGCCCTGAATACACCGTTTCGCCTGTTTGACCGCCTGTTTGCCGGTATTACTGCCGCTTATATGTGGGTCGTAAAAGGTCTGGTGCGCTTTTGGCTGCTGGCGCTCGCGTTAACGGTGCTTACCGGCGTGGGCTCCTACTGGCTATACGCTAATACACCTTCAACGCTGGTGCCGGAAACGGATCAGGGGGTAGTGCTGGTGAGCGTGTCGCTGCCGGATGCGGCGTCGCTTGACCGTACCCAACGCTATATGGCGAAACTCAGTACGGCGATTGAGGATATCCCCGGGGTGGAATACTCCTCTGCGGTGGCGGGCTATGACATCCTTTCCAGCGCCGTGAATACCGCGCGCGGGGTGATGTTTATCAATTTGAGCTCGTGGTCAGAGCGTGAATTGACGGCCACCGAGCTGGTCGGGCGCATTATGGGGCTAGGTGCGAGTATCGATGGCGGCTCCGCAATGGCCTTTAACCTGCCGCCCATCATGGGGCTTTCAACCACCGGCGGGTTTACCGGTTACCTGCAGTCATTTGACGGGGCATCGACGCGCGAACTCTACGAGGCGTCGTTGCAAATAATGCAAAAGGCTAACCAGCATCCTGCCTTGAACCGGGTTTTCACCACCTTCAACGTTAATGTGCCGTCATACAGTGCCAACATTGACCAGCAGAAAGCGTTGAGCTATGGCGTTGAGTTGGAGAATATTAACTCAGCCTTGGGGAATACGTTTGGTAATGGTTTTGTGAACTACTTTAGTTATCAGAACCGTAATTTCCAGGTGTATCTGCAAAACGAAGATGAATTCCGTAAAACGCCGGAAGACGTCAGTAGCGTTTATGTCCGCGGCGGCAACGGTGAGCGTATACCGCTTTCCGAGTTTGTCGAGCTTGAGCGCCAAACCGGTCCAGCGGTCGTGTCCCGCTTTGGTGTTTACGCCGGTGCTCAGTTCCAGGGTGAACCTGCTGCTGGCTATAGCTCAGCCCAGGCGATCGAGGCGATGGAAAGCATCGTTCAAGAGACGCTTGGCTCTGACTGGGGCATGGGCTGGACTGGCACGGCGTTTCAAGAGGCCAACATGGGCAGCGCCGCGACGCTGGCTATCGTTTTCGGGCTGTTGATGGTCTTTTTGATTCTGGCGGCTCAGTATGAAAGCTGGTCGTTACCGCTGGCGGTATTGACCGCGACGCCCTTTGCTTTCCTGGGGGGGATTGGCGGTATTGTGTTGCGCGGTCTGGATACCAGTGTGTATGTGCAGATTGGCATGCTGGTGGTGGTCGGGCTGGCGGCGAAGAACGCCATCTTGATCGTCGAGTTCGCCGAGCTACAGCGTAAAGAACAGGGTAAATCCATCCGTGAGGCGGCGATTACGGCGGCTGAACTACGTTTCCGGCCCATTGTGATGACCTCGTTGGCGTTTATCTTCGGTACGCTGCCATTGGCACTGGCCACGGGTGCCAGCGATGTGAGTAGCCATCACATTGGTACGACGGTGGCGATGGGCATGTTCTCTGTGGCCACCTTAGGTAGCCTGTTTGTGCCTAGTTTCTACGCCATGATCGCAACCGTGTCAGATTGGCTAGGCCGCAAGATGAAGGGCGATAAGCCTAAGCCCGGGGCGCCAGCGCTGGAGCAGGATCAACATCAACATTAATGCCTAGCTTTTAAGAGCGAGCCCTTTCATCAAGGGTGAAAAGCAAACGGGCGCTACCTTTGGGTAGCGCCCGTTTTTGTATCAGTGATGACTGAGATCAAGGTAGGGGTAGCACTGGAAAGCTAATCTAGACTAAGCTGGTAGTAATAACACAGCGTCGGCAAAGTACCGACGGAGGAGGCTCCATGCAACATCTACTGCACGCCGCTACGCAATTTCCGAGTATCGTTTTTGTTTTCTTATTGGGTTTATTAACCCTCTATTGGCTACTCGTGATTGTTCGCTTAGCCCCTTTAGAGCTGTTTGAGCGCGACAGTTTAAAAGAGGATCACCTTGCCAGTACCTTGGTCTCTTTAGGCTTTGCGGGCGTGCCAGCGACGCTGGCATTAACGGTGATTCTGACCATTGCCGCGGCACTCTCACTGGCGATTGAGTTGCTGGTGCTCCGGTGGCTACCACTCGGTTTGCTACGTATTCCAGTAGGTGTGGTGGTGCTATGGGGCACGTTGGTGATTGCCTCGCCGGTGGCCGCCGTGCTTTGTCAGGCATTGCACCGTGGGCTGCATCGCTATCGTCCGTTTACCCGGCGCTGCTTGTTAGGACAAACGGTGGTGGTAACAGAGCGCCAAGGTGAGGGAGAGCAGGCGTTGGCGGTGATTGATAATGAGCCCAACAGTAAGGTGAAACTGCTCAGCAAACGCGATGCCCTGCCGATGGAAGGTGAGCGCCGGGTACTGGTGAAGTACTTACCGCAAGAGGGGGCTTACCGCAGCGTCTCGGAGCAAGCGTATCTCGAAACACGCATTCGTTTGAATAAACTGCGGCTGAACCAAAAACACGCCCATTCGGCGCATTATTCAACGTCTCACTAATGGATTAACACCTACTTCTTCCACTGCCGCCACTGCTGCGCCAGCCACTGCACTGCACGCTGCCAGCCGGTGGCGGCTTGCGTTGGTTCTGGTGCTGAAGGGGGCGGTGCGGGACGGTCTAGAAAGTGGCGCATGGGGTCGACTTGTGCAGGTCTATCCAGCATGGGGGCATGACCGCAGTTAGGCACGGTCAGGGTTACAAGCTCTGGCTGCACCTCGGCCATCCGCGGTAGGGTTTCGGCATCTAAAAGGGTCGACTCCTCGCCGCGAATCACCATCACCGGGCAGCGAATATGGGCCCAGTCTACCCACATGTCACGCGGCGTATCGTGCACAAACTGCTCGCTGATACGCGGGTCAAAGTGATACGTCCAGCTGCCATCGGGCAGCCGGCGGGCACTATTGAGGGCTAATTCACGCCAGGCGGAATCACTGGCAATGCCGAAACCCGCATAATGCTGCTTGAGCTCATGCTGTAGTTCGCTAAAGGTAGAAAAACGGTGGGTAACGCCAAAATAGCTGGAAAGGCCAATGAGGCCGTCTTTATTCAGCTCGGGCCCCACATCGTTAAGAATCAGCCGGGAAATGCGCGCACTGTGCTGTGGGTCAGCGGCGATCAACATGCCAAGCAGGCCCCCCATTGAGGTGCCCAGCCAGTCAACGTAATCGAGCTTAAAGTGGTCCAGTAGCGCGATGGCAACCGTTGTGTAATGACTGTAAAGGTAATCGTGAGCTGGGAACAGCGACCAGCTGGAGAGCCCACGGCCTGGGGTATCCGGGGCGATAATACGCCATTCGCTGCCGAGTTCCTGCGCCAGTGCGCTAAAATCGCCGCCGTGGCGAGCAAGGCCATGCCAAGCAACAAGCGTGCGAGGGGCGGTAGGGTTCCAGATGCGTACCGCGACTTCTAGTTCGCGTACCCGTACAAACTCCAGTGCATCCATAGCGTGCTGATACTCTTAATCAATAATGAAGAGGCAATACGCCGAGTATAGTCACACTTGCTGCATTGCAGCGAGCTTCAAGCTGGTTTTTTACCGCTGCATCAAGCGAATAGCGGTATCAATTAACTCGCCGCCGCGTTCACGTATCGAGAAAGCGCTGGGATTACGCAGCCAATCGTGGAAAAGCCCACCCAGCATGGATTGCATTATCCGCGTGGCCACTGCCGGGCTTAGGTCTTCGCGCAATAACTGCTGCTTCTCAGCGAGCACAAATACCGACAGCATCTCCTCAAAACATTCGTTCCCGATCTCTTCCTGCATGTCGAGCGGGTTGATATCGCTGAAGAACTCACAGCGATGCAATAAGATGGAGAGTATCCGTTGATACGAGGGCTGTTCAAGGCGCACTAGACCGGCATGGCAGGCTAAGCGAATTGACTCAAGCGGTGACATTTCGGCGTCAGCTTTGTCGACCTCTTCCATCAACGACTGAAAGGGCATGCGCACCTGTTCGACCAACGCCATGAAAAGGTCGGCTTTGTTTTTGAAGTGCCAGTACACGGCACCGCGAGTGAGGCCCGCATGGCGAGCAATTTGCTCAAGGGAGGTGCGCGCCACACCTTTGGCAAAAAATTCCTCTTCGGCCGCTTCCAGTAGTGCTTCCCGAGTTGCAGCCGCTTCAGCTTTGGTCTTTCTTGCCATGGAAATGCAACCTCATCATCGACACTGTATGGTCACATTTTAACCTATGCAGGCGGGTATTTACATTCAAAACTGTATGGATAAATGATCCGTCTCATAACGTAGATTAACAAATTCGTCATTTTACCGCTTAAGGCGTATAAACAGGCGGCAACGTTACCCGTACTGACAACGCGACTAGAGCAGTTTAACAACAGGATAGAAAGCATGGCGCGAGCTCCTTTTCAGCTGGGCGAGCATACGATTATGCCCGGCCAGCGTTTACAAGTTGATGTGCCAGTGGCGCGTTTATATACCCATACGCCGCTGCATATCCCCGTCGAAGTCGTCCATGGGCGCAAAGATGGCCCCGTGTTGCTGGTTTGTGGCGGCATTCATGGTGATGAAATCAATGGGGTGGAGATTGTCCGCCGAGTGCTGCGCGCGAAAGCGGTCAATAGTATTCGCGGTACCCTAGTCGCCGTGCCGGTAGTCAACGTGTTTGGTTTTTTACAGCAAACGCGCTATTTGCCCGACCGCCGCGACCTTAATCGCTGTTTTCCAGGCACTGGGTCGGGCTCCTTAGGCGGTCGTATTGCTGCGCTGTTTCGCGAACAAATCGTCGATCACGCCACGCATATTATTGACCTGCATACCGGGGCTATTCATCGTACTAACCTGCCACAAATTCGTGCTCAGCTAAGCCCCGGCAGTGAAACCGAGCGCATGGCGGATGCCTTTGGGGCACCAGTGGTGCTCAACGCTGAACTGCGCGAAGGCAGCCTGCGTCACTACGCCCAGACGCGTGGGATTCCGGTTCTCACCTATGAAGCCGGTGAGGCGTTGCGCTTTGATGAGTGGGCCATTGCCCCCGGGGTGCGCGGCGTGCTGCGTGTTATGCGGCGTTTAGGCATGCTGACCGGCGAGCAGCGTCGGCGCACGCCCGCACCTGCTGAATTGGCCAATGGCTCAAGCTGGGCGCGGGCGCCTATTGATGGCATTTTGCGCCCCAAGGTGCGGCTAGGCGCGCGTGTCGCCAAAGGTGAAGTGCTGGGTAAAGTCGCTGACCCCTTTGGCAATGATGAGGGCGAAGTGCGCGCCGTTGCCGACGGTATCGTGATTGGCATGAGCCGCTTGCCGCTGGCGAACGAAGGCGAGGCTTTGTTTCATATCGCTCGTTTTGATGAAATCGAAGAGGCTGAAACCGCTATCGAGAGCTTTAACTCAAGCCTGGTGCCGCCGACCGATTCGTTTTATTAGTCGTTTTTGATAAGCAAAAACTATCGCTTTGATAGTTAAGAGGTCGCTACTGTCAATGGCAAGTTATCGGCTGTTTGTCTATACCTATGAGTGGGCTTTGTAAGCAGCTGCTAAAATGATAATAACTAGACTCAATAGCGAAGCTTTCATCGTACTCGAACGAGTGGCGTTCAAACGCCACGTCTACCGTGACATGGAGGAACAGCGATGACGATCGATACACCTAAGTATACGACGACGGATGCAGGTATACCGGTTAACAGTGATGAAGATTCGCTCACGGTAGGTCCAAATGGGCCTATCGTTATGCACGATCACTACTTGATGGAGCAGATGGCGGCTTTTAATCGGGAAATGATTCCGGACCGCCAGCCCCATGCGAAAGGGAGCGGCGCCTTTGGTCACTTCCAAGTGACTCAGGACGTCAGCCAATACACCAAGGCGAATTTTCTCCAGCCGGGTAAGAAAACCGAGATGTTGGCCCGTTTCTCAACAGTGGCCGGTGAGTCTGGTAGCCCGGACACCTGGCGCGATCCCCGTGGCTTCTCGTTGAAGTTCTACACCGAAGAAGGCAACTTCGATATGGTGGGTAATAATACCCCTATCTTCTTCGTTCGCGACCCGCTCAAGTTCCAGCACTTTATCCACTCACAAAAGCGCCGGGCGGATAACGGCTTGCGTGATCACGATATGCAGTGGGACTTCTGGACACTCTCGCCGGAATCTGCCCACCAAGTAACTTGGCTGATGGGCGATCGTGGTATCCCCGCCACTTGGCGACATATGAACGGCTATTCAAGCCATACTTATATGTGGGTTAACGCCGAAGGCGAGCGCTTCTGGGTCAAGTACCACTTTAAGACGGACCAGGGCATCAAGTGCATGACCCAGGAACAGGCCGATCATATGGCGGGGGCGGATGCCGACTACCATCGCCGCGACTTGTTCGGTGCCATCGAGCGTGGTGAGTATCCTACCTGGACGCTGAAAGTTCAGATTATGCCCTTTGAAGATGCCAAGACCTACCACATCAACCCCTTCGATTTGACCAAGGTGTGGCCGCACGACGACTACCCGCTGACAGAAGTAGGTAAGATGACGTTGGATCGCAACCCCGTCGATTTCCACACTCAAATCGAACAGGCGGCGTTCCAGCCCAACAATGCCGTGCCGGGCACCGGTTTCTCGCCTGATAAAATGCTGCTGGCGCGGACCATATCTTACGCCGATGCGCACCGCGCACGTTTGGGGGTGAACTACGCCGATATCCCTGTCAACGCCCCCAAGTGCCCGTTCCACAGCTACTCGCAAGGTGGTCGGATGCGTATCTCCCACTCTACCGACCCGGTGTACGCGCCTAATAGCAAAGGGGGCGCTCACGCCAACCCGGAAAGGTACCCGGAAGATGCGGTATGGCAGACTGACGGCGAGTTTGTTCGCTCCGCCTACACGCTGCGTTCGGGTGATGGCGACTTCAATCAGGCCAATGATCTGGTCAATAAGGTAATGGACGACGCTGCGCGCGACCGACTGGTCAACAACATTGTGGGCCACGTTTCCGACGGTGTTGAAGAGCCGGTACTTTCGCGGGTATTTGAGTACTGGAAAAACGTCGACCAGACTATCGGCGAACGTGTCGAGCAGGGCGTAATGGCGAACCGCCGGGAAAACGGTCAGTAAGCTTACGCTGTTAGCAAAACTAACCCGCTACGCAAACGTAGCGGGTTTTTATGCGACGCATTCGGGTTCGTTCACCAAGCTAAGCGCGTCATCAAATAAGCGCAATCCTGCGCCTTCTTTATGCGCGTGTTCCGACAAATGCCGCCGAAAGCGCCTGCCACCCGGGCAGCCCTGGAACAAACCCAGCAGGTGACGGGTAATATGATTCAGCTTCGCGCCTTCATCCAAGCGCTGCTGAATATACGGCCGGAAAGCCATCGCGGCATCCATGCGGCTTGCTGCTGGGCCTTGCTCACCAAACAGCTGCTCATCGACACCGGCGAGCAGCCACGGGTTTTGATACGCCTCACGGCCTACCATTACGCTATCCACATGGTTGAGCTGTTCTTTGCACTCCAACAGCGTTTTAATGCCGCCGTTAATGCCGATATGCAAGTCCGGTCGGCTCTGCTTTAACCGATGAACCCGAGGGTAGTTAAGCGGCGGCACGTCGCGGTTCTGTTTAGGTGATAGCCCCTGAAGCCACGCCTTCCGGGCATGAACGGTAAACACCTCGCAGCCTGCGTCAGCGACGATAGCGATAAACCGCTCAAGGTCGGCGTCTTCGTCCTGGTCATCAATCCCAATACGGCACTTCACCGTGACCGGAATTGACACCGCGGCCTGCATCGCCCGTACTGCCTCGGCGACCTTTTCAGGGTAGCCCATCAAGCACGCGCCAATCAGGTTGTTCTGCACCCGGTCGCTGGGGCAACCTACGTTCAGGTTCACCTCGTCATAGCCCCACGCCTCGGCAATTGCCGCGCACTCAGCCAGCTCACCGGCATCGCTGCCGCCTAACTGCAGCGCCAGTGGATGCTCCACCTCGCTATAGCCCAAAAAGCGCTCACGAGGCGTCCCGTACAGAATCGCACCGGTAGTGACCATCTCGGTATACAGCAGCGCCCGCTTGGTTAACGTGCGTGCTAGCGCTCTGTAGTCCTTTGTGGTCCAGTCCATCATGGGGGCCACAGAAAAAAGCCTGCCCCGATCTGCATTATTTTCTTTAATTAAATTAGTCATTTAGTAATTATATAGCTGTATTCAATACAGCCATATTGCCTCTTAATACAGTAATTAATGCATCTGTTGTAGCGAATTGTACCAAGCAGTGATATTGGCTGATGCCTAAAAAACTTGGTACATCTTGAGAGCTTTTTCAGAGGTGGCATGGTATGCGCGCCATTGTACGTAAGAAAGGGCATCACGCACATAGCAAGGATGTTTCTCCGAAATAGAAACAGGTAAATGCTCAATCCACTAAGTGTGATCCAGCGTATCGCCCAAGCACTGAATGTTGAGTTAAGTGATCTCACCTGAAATTTTTCACTTTACGTGCGAGCTAGCCCAAAAGTCCTTGCGGCTCGCGTGCCCCCTCACGCCGTAAACACCGTATACACCATCTGCAGCGCTAACCCCATCAGCATAAAAGCGAATACCCGCTTCAGCAGTTTGACAGGTAGTCTATGCGCTAACTTTGCACCGATGGGTGCGGTGAGAATGCTAAAGGGCGCCATTAGAAGGAACGCAGGCAGGTAAACGTAGCCTAGCGCTGCACTGGGCAGCCCTTGGATAGACCACCCGTTGATGATGTAGCCTAGCGCCCCGGCAACCGCGATGGGTAGCCCGACGGCTGCTGAGGTGCCTATTGCGCGGGGCAGCTTGATATTGCACCACGTTAAAAATGGCACCGTTAGCGAGCCACCGCCAATGGCGACGAGCGCTGAAATGCCGCCGATGCCAAGGCCAACGCCGCTGACCCCAATCGGCCTGGGTAAGCCGCGGTTGGGTTTGGGCTTGATATTGGCCAGCATTTGCAGCGACATTAGCAGCATAAAGCAGGCAAAAAAGATGGCTAGGCCACGGGTAGGGATCTGTGCGGCGATAAAGGTGGCTAAAAAGGTACCGGCTAAAATACCCGGGGTAATAAAGCGCACAATGTCCCAGCGAACGGCGCCATGGCGATGGTGGGAAAGCAAGCTGGCGATGGAGGCGGGAATGATAGCCGCCATCGCGGTGCCCAACGCCAAGTGGGCGAGATGCTCATGGGGAACCCCCTGGAGTACGAAAAGCGACGTAAGGATTGGCACCATAATGCCGCCGCCACCGATGCCTAATAGGCCCGCCATTAGGCCAACAAAACCGCCCAGTGCTATATATGCCAACCACCAAATAATGTCCAAAGCTACGGCTCCCCAAGGTAGTTTGTTAATTGATAGCACAGTGTACCGGAAGGTGTGTGTTGGTGGCGGGGCGATCTGACACTGATGAAGATGACTATTCCGCTGTGGCAGCGGCTGGGCAGTGTTAAGCTGCAGCGTAAGTAATATTTTGGAGTTCGTATGCGCAATATGATGAATAACTCTGGTGTGTTGATCGTGATGATTGCGCTACTGGCAGGGTGTGGCGGAGCGGAAGAGGAGCAACCCGATGAAACGGTATCAACAGCGCAGGTTGAGCAGGCGCCTGACCCTGAGCCTGAAGTTGTTGAGGAGCAAATAGACCCTCTTGAGGTGGCGATATCCGCACAGGTATCGCTGCGCAACGACCGCCGGTTAATGGTGGAAGGCGAGAGCAACCTACCCGACGAGACACTGGTGCAGGTTATTGTCGAACGTGAGGTTAGCGGCGTGAATTGGCGAGAGCGTACGCGTATAGAAGACGGGACTTTTGCAGCCGGGCCCTTCGGTTCTGGCAGTGGCTTGCCCGATGGCGGCTATACGGTGAGGGTTGAGGTTTCTGAAGGCAGCGTGCAGCCGGAAGCCGTGCAGGCGCGTATTGGCCGTGAGGGCCAGCACCTGACAGGAGAGTTGGTACGACAATCCCGTCATGGGCTGGGCCAAGTGGCCACCTACTCACGACGCTTCTTGGTGGGGAGTGAGCCAAGACGAACGCGTGACCAGGTGGAGGTGTTAGAAAGACCGGGGAGTAGATGATGCTTTAGGCAGGATGCCAGTGGGCTAGCAGCACAGCGTGAATTGACGTATCACTGGGGGCTTTGGCGAAGTGCTCAATGACGTAACGTTCGTCACGTTGCACCACGTAATGCCCCGCCTTATGGAACACATGAGTCGGGCCGAGTAACAGCAAATCGCCCGCGGCAAGCGGCGAAAAATCTGTATCAGGGCCGGGTGTTGCCATTACGCAAGGTGCTTTCCAATCAATGTTCAACGGCAGATGACTGGGCACCTTGATGGTCGTTGCTTGTACCTGTTCCCAGGGGAGGGGGCCGGTATGGGTCAACGTCAATAGCTCTGGGGCGCTCTCACCTTCCAGTAGCGTCGCCAAGGAGCAGTCAAGTGCGTCAGCAAGCGCCACTAAGCGTTCGTGTCCGATCTGCTTGATCGCCCCGGATTCCCAATAAGAAATGGTGACGTCCGACACGCCAACTTTACGTGCGAGGGCAGCTTTGTTGAGCTTTGCCCTAAGCCTCAGTTGCTTGATACGTGAGCCTAGCGATTCCATTTCGTCTTCCTTTGATGAGCTAAATAAGCTAGGTGAATGTTATCCACCGTCACGGTGGTGCGATGAGCATGTAACATAAATTGTGGCTCATTTTGAGTTATATACCCAAGGTCATTACGACTAAATCATTTTAATCGATTGTGCTTGACCGCGCATTAATGGACAAATAGCGTTGAGTTAAGTTCTCTGATGTTTTTTAGCGCCAGTTGTTCCCTGGCCAGCGCTGTTGGTCGCGCTTAAGGTGCGTATAATATGACTATGCTTTTTTGCCAATAGGACGTTTTCATGACTGTACGTACTCGCATCGCACCCTCGCCGACAGGGGATCCCCACGTCGGTACCGCTTATATAGCGCTGTTTAACCTCTGTTTTGCGCGTCAACATGGCGGCCAGTTTATCTTACGCATTGAAGATACTGATCGGGTGCGTTCTACGCCTGAGTCGGAACAGATGATTCTTGATTCGTTGCATTGGCTGGGGATTGAGTGGGACGAGGGCCCCGACGTTGGCGGGCCCCACGGCCCTTATCGGCAAAGCGAGCGTGGCGAAATTTACGCCCAGTACGCTCAGCAGTTGCTGGACGCCGGGCATGCGTTTAAGTGCTATCGCACCAGTGAAGAGTTAGATGAGCTTCGCGAGGCGCGCAAAGCAGCGGGCATGCAGTTGGCGTTAAAGCCCGCGGACCTAGCGCTGGACGGCCAAGAGCAGGCACGCCGCGAGCAAGAAGGCTGGCCTTATGTGGTGCGGATGAACGTGCCCAGCGAAGGTGTTTGTGTGGTCAACGACATGCTGCGTGGCAGTATAGAGGTGGAATGGGCGCAGGTGGACGCGCAAATTCTGCTTAAGTCGGACGGTATGCCCACCTATCATTTGGCCAATGTGGTCGATGATCATCTCATGGCAATTACCCATGTGCTGCGCGGGGAAGAGTGGATAAATTCAGCCCCTAAGCATCAGTTGTTGTATGAGTATTTTGGTTGGGAAATGCCCGAACTTTGCCATATGCCGCTGCTGCGCAACCCGGATAAATCCAAACTCTCCAAACGCAAGAACCCGACCTCCATCAACTACTACCGTCGGATGGGCTTTTTACCCCAGGCCGTTACCAATTATTTGGGGCGCATGGGGTGGTCGATGCCCGATGAGCGCGAGAAATTCAGCCTGCAAGAGATGATGGCGGAGTTTGATATTCAGCGTGTCTCCTTGGGTGGCCCGGTGTTTGACCTGGAGAAGCTGACCTGGTTGAACGGCGTGTATATCCGCGAGGATCTGGACGACGATGCACTGTTGAACGCACTGCGCGACTGGGCCTTCAATGAAGCCTATGTGAAGCAAATACTGCCGCAGATACGGCCACGGGTAGAGACGCTCTCCGAGGTAATGCCGCTGGCAGGGCACTTCTTCTCGGGCCTGCCGACGCTAACAAAAGCGTCATTTGATAGCGTGAAGCTTGAGGAAGAGGAGCTGGTCAAACTGCTCCAGTTCCTTGTCTGGCGTTTCGAGGGCGTTTCGGCGTGGCACAAAGAGGCGCTTCTGAATGAAGTCAAAACGCTGGCTGCGTATTTTGAGCTGAAAATGAAAGAGTTTCTGGCCCCGGTGTTTATAGCCATTACCGGCAGCAGTTCGAGCACCTCCGTCATGGACGCCATGGCGATTCTAGGCTCCGACGTCACCCGGGCGCGGTTACGCAATGCAATAGAAGTGCTGGGCGGAGTGTCCAAGAAACAGGCGAAGCGCTTTGAGAAAGAGTTTCGGGAAATTGCCTAACCACGACTTGCCCGAGCGCAGGTCGACCATCGCTCGGTTTGACCCAGGTAATGTGATACGAGCAATGTGATACAAACAACAGGCGGGCGTCTATTTTGACTAAAGGTGTTTTAACCTAACAAATAGGCGTTTTCCCTTGTTGACTAAGGGCGGCATAATCAGTACTATACGCTCCGTCTTCGCGACATGTGGGGCCTTAGCTCAGCTGGGAGAGCGCAACACTGGCAGTGTTGAGGTCAGCGGTTCGATCCCGCTAGGCTCCACCAATTCGCGGCTATGGTTAAATAGCCTGTGAATAGCAGCTCAAGAAGTCGCGCTTTTTAGCGTAGCGCATTTAGTGATATACGTCCCATTCGTCTAGTGGTCTAGGACACCGCCCTTTCACGGCGGTAACAGGGGTTCGAACCCCCTATGGGACGCCACTGCTTGTTTATTAGCAGTACCTTTCCCCATCGTTTATTCCTCTGGCAATGAGCTTTCTCATTTGCCAATTTCTGCGTTCCTGTTGTTTGCAGAATTGCTAACAAAAGCGCTAGAAATCGCCAGCTTTGAGACGATTTTGTGCTTGACTTGTCCACTTTTCCAATTCTGGCTTTGAGGTTGTGCACAACCTGTTGTTGTTGACACAAAAAATCTTGAATATAACTTAATTCTTTTAAAAACAAAGACTTACAATAGGTCAAAAAATAACCAATTTAAGACAGGCCCGCTCCCCATGGCGATTCTGGGACGTTTTAAAGTGGTTGTGAACAGGGTTATCCACAGATAGTGTGGAAAACCCTGTTCAAGACCCAGAAGCAAAAAAGTCAAGCGCTATTAGGGCTTGTATCGGTTGGAAATAGCGTCAGGCGCTTGCAGTGATTATCTGCAGTGACTATCGCCTGCAGTAACTATCGCCACCATTGGTGCGTTTTGGCATACGGCCCTACGCAAAAGGCCACCCGAAGGTGGCCTCTTTTGCTGCTATCAAGCGGGGAGTCTTATTTTTTGGGGTAGTCACGCTTGTCGTGGCCGATGTAAAGCTGACGCGGACGACCAATCTTGTAGCCTTCGCTGAGCATTTCGTTCCAATGGGATATCCAGCCAATGGTGCGTGACACCGCGAAAATCACGGTGAACATGTTGGTAGGGATGCCCATCGCTTTCAGGATAATGCCTGAGTAGAAGTCAACGTTCGGGTACAGCTTGCGCTCAATAAAGTAGTCGTCTTCAAGCGCGATCTGTTCAAGGCGTTTGGCGATTTTGAGCTGCGGGTCGTCGGCCATGCCCAGCTCGGCGAGCACTTCGTCGCAGGTCTCTTTCATGACCTTGGCGCGCGGGTCAAAGTTACGATACACGCGGTGCCCAAAGCCCATCAGCTTGAACGGGTCGTCTTTGTCCTTGGCTTTATCGACAAAGCGCTGGATGTTCTCTTCGGAGTCTTCGCCGATTTCGTCAAGCATGGCGAGAACGGCTTCGTTGGCGCCGCCATGAGCGGGCCCCCAGAGTGCCGCAATGCCCGCGCTAATGCAGGCGAAGGGGTTAGCGCCCGTAGAGCCTGCCAAGCGTACAGTCGAGGTAGAGGCGTTCTGCTCGTGATCCGCATGCAGCATAAAGATGCGGTCCATGGCTTTCGCGTACACCGGGTTGATTTTGTACTCTTCGCACGGGTTGCTGAACATCATGTAGAGGAAGTTCTCTGCATAGCTCAGCTCGTTGCGCGGGTAGTTGAAGGGCTGGCCAATATTGTATTTGTGTGACATTGCCGCCAGCGTGGGCATTTTGGCAATCAGGCGAATGGCGCTGATGATGCGGTCTTCTTCCTGGGTGATATCCATGTGGTCATGGTAGAAAGCCGCTAAGCCGCCCACTACGCCACACAAGATGGACATCGGGTGCGCGTCGCGGCGGAACCCTTTGAAGAAGTTGTTGATTTGGTCGTGAACCATGGTGTGGTTACGAATGCGCGATTCGAAATCGGCGTACTGCTCGTCGTTGGGTAGATCGCCAAACAGCAGGGTGTAGCACATCTCAACAAAGTTGGACTCTTTTGCCAGTTGATCAATAGGGTAGCCGCGGTGCAGCAGCACGCCCTTGCCGCCATCAATATAGGTGATGGCAGACTGGCAAGACGAGGTGGCCATAAAGCCGGGGTCGTAGGTGAACAGGCCTTCAGCCACCAAGCTGCGTACGTCGATGACATCGGGGCCAAGTGAGCCGGAATACATGGGTAGCTCGATCGGTTTATCGAGACCGTCTACCGTCAATGTCGCTTTCCTGTCAGCCATGCTGGCCTCCTTTCGAATTCTGGATGGGACGTAAAGTCGTTGCTGCGCATGCCGCGCCGGCGAAAAAGCTAGCCCACTATAGAAGTGTGCGACATTTTGTCAATTAGCCAAAGCGCTAGGCAGATATTATGCAAATATTATTGTTGTGGATAGTTTTTGTATAAGGTAAAAAAGCTTATAATGTGTTTTAGCGTCAAAAGATCGGCGATAGGTTAACACGATACGTTATCAGGCTTATCAATATGCTGATCTACTGTCACTATAACCATGCTGCAGCGCAAAATCGACTCAGAATGGAGGCAATTTCCTTGGACCATAGTCGAGTTAGACCTGCGTTCGGTTTGTAAGCGAGGGCGAAGGTTCTTATAATCCACGGCGCGCGACCGGCAGGTAAGGTGGTCGTGCCCGACTTGGCAACGGCCGAGCCCCTTCCAGCAACCACCGCCCGCTCGGGCCATGCCCGACCTGTCGCAGAGCGGGCCAAGAGAGTGTGTACAAAGCCGTGAATAGCAAACGACCCGTAAACCTAGACCTCACTACAATACATTTCCCACTGCCGGCACTGACGTCGATCACACACCGCATCACGGGTGTCATCCTGTTCGTCGGCCTGATCTTCGCTTTTTGGGCGCTGGGTAAATCCTTGTCATCTCCAGCCGGTTTTGACGCCGTTAGCGATGTTCTAGCCAATAACTTCTTGGCCAAGTTGATCGCGTGGGGGCTGCTGTCCGCCCTGGCATTCCATTTCGTGGCAGGTATTAAACACCTGCTGATGGATGTCAATATCGGCGTGACCCTTGAGGGTGGCGTGAAAAAGGCCCAGATCACCGTGGTGGTCAGTGTCGTTCTAATTATTTTGGCAGGAGTTTGGGTATGGTAACTAACATCACAAGTTTTGGTCGTAGCGGGCTTTCTGACTGGCTGATGCAGCGCGCATCCGCTGTGATCATGGCCCTCTATACGGTCTTTATCGTTGCCTTCCTGCTGTTTAATCCGAACCTCGACTATTACGCGTGGAGTGGCCTTTTCAATCAGACGTGGATGCGTATTTTCTCGCTATTGGCATTTATTGCTTTAGCGGCCCACGCCTGGGTCGGTCTATGGACCGTCACCACCGACTATCTCAAGTCTACTCGCCTGCGCGTAGGTGCCCAATCTGTGATTATTTTGGGCATTTTCGTGTACTTGGTGTGGGGCATTCAAATTCTTTGGGGAGCTTGATACATGTCTAACCTGCGTAGCCTGACGTTTGACGCCATTATTATCGGTGGCGGTGGCTCCGGCCTGCGAGCCGCTCTGGAGCTAGCCAAGTCCGGTAAAAAAACGGCCGTGTTATCAAAAGTGTTCCCGACGCGCTCTCACACTGTGTCTGCCCAGGGCGGTATTACCTGCGCGATTGCGTCTGACGACCCCAATGACGACTGGCGCTGGCACATGTACGACACCGTTAAAGGCGGCGATTACATCGCTGACCAAGACGCGGCTGAGTATATGTGCTCCGAAGGCCCCAAAGCGGTCTTTGAGCTCGAGCACATGGGCCTGCCGTTCTCGCGCTTGGACAACGGCCGCATCTATCAGCGCCCGTTTGGTGGTCAGTCAAAGAACTTTGGTGAAGGCGGCCAGGCGGCGCGCACCTGTGCGGCGGCCGACCGTACCGGTCACGCGCTGTTGCACACGCTTTATCAAAACAATTTGAAAAACGATACCGTGTTTCTTAACGAGTGGTACGCGGTCGACCTGGTCAAAAATGCCAGCGGTGACGTGGTCGGCTGTATCGCCATGTGTATCGAAACCGGCGAAGTGGTACACGTTAAATCCAAGGCCACGGTGCTGGCTACCGGTGGTGCCGGCCGTATTTACGCCTCTACGACCAATGCGCTGATTAACACCGGTGACGGTATCGGCATGGCGATGCGTGCCGGCTTCCCGATGCAAGACATGGAAATGTGGCAGTTCCACCCGACCGGTATTTACGGTGCGGGCACCCTGGTGACCGAAGGCTGCCGTGGTGAAGGGGGCTATCTGATCAATAAAGATGGCGAACGCTTTATGGAGCGTTATGCGCCAAACGCCAAAGATCTGGCGGGCCGCGACGTCGTCGCTCGTTCGATGGTGATGGAAATTCTCGAAGGTCGCGGCTGCGGCGATAAGGGCGATCACGTCTTCTTGAAGCTCGACCATCTAGGCGAAGAAGTGCTCGGCAAGCGCCTGCCGGGTATCGTTGAGCTTTCCAAGACGTTTGCCCATGTTGATCCGGCCAAAGATCCGATCCCCGTGGTACCCACCTGCCACTACATGATGGGCGGTATTCCAACCAACATTCATGGTCAGGCGATTACCATGGATGAAAGCGGTAACGATCATATCGTTAACGGCCTATTTGCCTGTGGTGAAGCGGCGTGTGTTTCCGTGCACGGTGCTAACCGCTTGGGCGGGAACTCACTGCTGGATTTGGTGGTCTTTGGTCGTGCTGCTGGCATGTTTATCGAAGGCGCGCTGAACGAAGGCATCGAGTACCTGGATGCTTCCGAGTCTGACGTTGAGTCAGCCATGCAGCGCATCACGCGTTGGAATGAGTCGGAAGGTGGCGAGAGTATTCCTGAGCTGAAAGCTGAGCTGCAGGAAATCATGCAAAGCTCTTTCGGTGTTTTCCGCGAAGAGAAAAACATGCTGGATGGCGTCGATAAGCTAGCGCAACTGCGTGAGCGTATTGCAAATGCCTACTTGCCTGATAAGTCCAACGCTTTCAACACTGCGCGTGTCGAAGCGCTAGAGCTTGATAACTTGATGGAAGTGGCCGAAGCGACGGCGATCGCTGCCCTTAAGCGTAATGAGAGCCGCGGCGCGCATTCGCGTTACGACTATCCAGACCGTGATGATGTCAACTGGTTGAAGCACTCGCTCTACTTCCCGTTGACAAAAGAACTCAAGAAGCGCGACGTTAACTTTAAGCCGAAAACGGTCGATACCTTCGAGCCTAAGGTTCGTACCTACTAAACTTCGCATTGACGAGAGGGAGTCAACATGTCCAATCTTCAGGTATCCATATACCGCTACAACCCGGAAACCGACTCCGCACCTTACATGCAGGAGTTCCAGGTCGATACCAAGGGCCGCGATGTAATGGTGCTGGACGTTCTTCATATGATGAAAGAGCAAGACAGCGCGCTGGCGTTTCGTCGCAGCTGTCGTGAAGGCGTCTGCGGTTCCGACGGCATGAACATGAACGGTAAAAACGGCTTGGCGTGTATCACGCCGCTGTCAGACGTTGTCAAAAACAACAAGCTGACGCTGCGTCCGCTGCCGGGTCTGCCGGTTATTCGCGATATGGTCGTGGATATGGGCTTGTTCTATAAGCAGTACGAGCGTATTCAGCCGTACCTGAAAAACGATACGCCCGCGCCGGCCATTGAGCGCCTGCAATCGCCGGAAGAACGCGACAAGCTAGACGGCCTGTATGAGTGTATTCTGTGCGCCTGCTGTTCAACGGCTTGCCCGTCGTTCTGGTGGAACCCAGAGAAGTTCGTCGGCCCGGCCGGTCTGCTACAGTCTTATCGCTTTTTGGCCGATTCGCGGGATACGGCTACCAGCGAACGCTTGAGCGATTTGGAAGATCCGTTCTCGGTTTTCCGCTGCCGTGGCATCATGAACTGTGTGGCGGTATGCCCAAAAGGCCTCAACCCCACCCGGGCAATCGGTAAAATCCGCGAAATGTTACTTGCAGAAGCTACCTAAGCCTATGACATACTGATAAAAAAGCGAGTGCCACTTAAGTTGGGTGATAATGCCACTTAAATCATGGCGCTTCGCTTGTTATCATAGGGTTTGTCACGTGGTGCGGCGTCGAGTCGCACTGCTGATCAGACAAGTTTGAAAGCCGGTGCCTTGGGTACCGGCTTTCGAGCATGAACTGAAGGCGAAACACGGTAAGATCCGTTGAATGACGGATAGCTAGATGAACAGTTAGATGAATAGCTAGACGAACAGGGTTGCCAGCCGTTGGCTGGCGCCGCCGGCAAATGTCCCGCCCCGCCGGCAGGGCAATAGCGATGTCGCCGCACGTTTGCGACGATACCGATACCACCCCATCAGTGCAGGGTGACCGAGAGATGCAACAAGGCATAATGGAGTTGATGTGGCGTTCCTCTCACGTTAGTGGCGGCAATGTTCACTACGTGGAAGCGCTTTACGAACAGTACCTCGCAGATCCAGAGTCTGTCCCTGACGAATGGCGCAGCTATTTTGACCAGCTGCCGCGTCCCGAGGGCAGTCCCTCCCACGATGTCCCACTAAGCCCCGTGCGTGATCAGTTCTACCAGTTGGGGCGTGAAAATCGCCCGGGCCGCGTAGTTGCCGCTGCCGATAGCGGTGAAAACAAAAAGCAGGTGAAAGTCCTGCAGCTGATAAACGCCTACCGCTTCCGTGGCCATCAAAAGGCCAATATTGACCCGCTAGGGCTGCGTAATCCCACCCCCGTTCCCGATCTCGATCTGTCCTTTCATCAGCTCTCAAAAGCTGATTTGGACACAGAGTTTCAAACCGGTTCTTTCTTTTTGGGCATCGACAAAGCGCCCTTGCGTGACATCGTGGATGCGTTGGAGCGCACTTACTGCCGCTCCATCGGCTGCGAGATCATGCATATTGTCGATACCGAAGAAAAGCGCTGGTTGCAACGGCGTTTTGAGTCGGTACGCAGTGCGCCGGAGTTCAGCGCCGACGTGCGCAAGCACGTATTGGAGCGTTTGACGGCGGCCGAAGGCTTAGAGAATTACCTGGCATCCAAATATCCAGGTACCAAGCGCTTCGGCCTTGAAGGCGGCGAAACGTTCGTGCCGATGATGGATGAGCTGATCCAGCGTGCCGGCGGTTATGGCACCAAGGAAGTGGTCATCGGCATGGCGCACCGTGGGCGGCTGAACCTGTTGGTCAATATTTTGGGCAAAAACCCCACTGACTTGATCGACGAGTTTGATGGCAAAAAAGTCATCGAGCGGGGTTCTGGCGATGTGAAGTACCACCAGGGCTTTAGTTCGAACGTCATGTCGCCAGGCGGCGAAGTGCACTTGGCGATGTCGTTCAATCCCTCGCACCTGGAAATCGTTGCCCCGGTAGTGGTGGGTTCAGTACGCGCCCGTCAGGACCGCCGTAATGACGAAGAGGGCAATAAAGTTCTGCCGATCAACGTCCACGGTGATGCGGCGTTTGCCGGTCAAGGCGTGGTCATGGAGACATTCCAGATGTCCCAGACCCGTGCTTATAAAACCGGCGGTACGGTCCACATTGTGATTAACAACCAAGTGGGCTTTACCACGTCACATCCGCTGGATGCGCGTTCGACCGAATACTGCACTGATATTGCCAAGATGGTTCAAGCGCCTATTTTTCATGTCAATGGCGATGACCCGGATGCCGTACTGCACGCCACCCAAGTTGCTCTCGACTATCGCCAGCAGTTCAAAAAAGACGTGGTGATCGACCTGGTTTGTTACCGCCGTCGGGGTCACAACGAAGCTGACGAGCCGTCAGGCACGCAGCCGATGATGTACGCCAAGATTAAAGATCATCCCTCTTCGCGCTCTTTGTACGTTAAGCGTTTGGTCGAAGAGGGGGTGATTTCGGAAGAGTCCGCCAAAGCGATGATTGAGACCTATCGCAATGATCTGGTGGAAGGCAATCACGTTGCTAACGCGTTAGTCCAAGAGCCGAATGAGTCCTTGTTTGTTGACTGGACGCCTTACCTGGGTCACGAGTGGTCGGGCAATGCAGACACCACGTTTGATATGAAGCGTCTGCAGCAATTAGCCGCCCGCATGTGCGAGGTGCCGGACGGCGTCGAAGTCCAGCGCCAAGTGGCCAAGATTTATGAAGATCGGCGTAAAATGCAGGCCGGTGGTTTGGCACTTAACTGGGGCTTTGCGGAAACGCTCGCTTACGCCACGCTGCTGGAACAGGGCCACCCAATTCGTATTACTGGGCAAGACGTGGGGCGCGGTACTTTCTCCCACCGCCATGCGGTGGTACATAACCAGAAAGACGGCAGCACCTACGTGCCGCTGCAGAATATGGCCGATGGCCAGCCGCGTTTTACCATTCATGACTCTATCCTGTCAGAAGAGGCGGTGCTGGCCTTTGAGTATGGCTACTCAACCACCGCCCCCAAAGACTTGGTGATCTGGGAAGCCCAGTTCGGCGACTTCTTTAATGGCGCACAAGTGGTGGTGGATCAGTTCATCTCCTCGGGTGAGACCAAGTGGGGCCGGGTGTGTGGTTTAACCATGCTGCTGCCCCATGGCTACGAAGGTCAGGGCCCTGAGCACTCCTCGGCACGCCTGGAACGCTTCCTGCAGATGTGCGCCGAGCACAATATGCAGGTGTGTGTACCTACGACGCCCGCGCAAATTTACCATTTGCTGCGTCGTCAGGTGATTCGTCCGCTGCGTAAGCCGCTGGTGGTCATGACACCGAAATCGCTGCTGCGCCATAAAGAAGCGGTGTCGAGCCTTGAGGATTTGGCGCATGGCAAGTTCCACATGGTCATCGCCGATCAAGCCGAGCTTGCCCCGGCGAAGGTCACCCGCGTGGTGCTATGCGCTGGCAAGGTCTACTATGACTTGGCCGCGTGGCGTGCTGACAACGAGCGTCATGACACGGCGATCCTGCGTCTTGAGCAGCTCTATCCCTTCCCGAAAGAAGAGCTTCTGGAAGCGCTAAAAGACTACACCAATGTGGACGACATCGTGTGGTGCCAGGAAGAGCCGTTGAACCAAGGCGCCTGGTATTCCAGTCAGCACCATATGCGGACAGTGGCCGATATGTTGAAAGATGGCCTCGGACGCGATTTGAAATTTGCAGGACGTCCTGCCTCTGCTGCACCAGCAGCTGGCTATATGTCCGTCCATACTGAACAGCAGCGCCAGCTGGTGGAAGACGCTTTTAATCTGTAAGCGGCCACTGGATTTAGAGAACACACAAGGGAAACGACATGGCTACCGAGATCAAAGCGCCAACCTTTCCGGAATCCGTTGCTGAAGGCTCAGTGGCGGCGTGGCATAAAAAGCCGGGTGATAGCGTTGAACGTGACGAGCTGATTGTTGAAATTGAAACCGACAAAGTGGTGCTTGAAGTCGTCGCACCGGAAGCGGGTACCTTGACCGACGTGATGGCCGAAGAAGGCGATACCGTTCAGTCAGAGCAGGTACTGGGTAAAATCGGCGAGGGCAGTGCCTCCGGCGACAGCGGCAAAAAAGAAGCGCAATCTAGCGATGACAGCGCTGAAAAGTCCGCAGAGAAAGCGGACGACAAGCAAGAAGACAAGCAAGAAGACAAGCAAGAAGACAAGCAAGAAGACAAGAAAGCCAGCGGTGGTGGTGGCAAGCAGCACGACGTCAAAGCCCCCAGCTTCCCTGAATCGATCCAGGAAGGCACCGTAGCGACGTGGCACAAAAAAGTCGGCGAAGCGGTCAAGCGCGATGAAGTGCTGGCCGATATTGAAACCGACAAAGTCGTGCTTGAGGTTGTAGCACCGGCCGATGGCGCCTTGTCTGAAATCAAGGCCGAAGAAGGCAGCCAGGTTGAATCCGAAGCTGTCCTGGCCACCTTCACCGAAGGCGGCGGCAGCGATAGCGGCGGCGGTGAAAGCGGTGGCGATTCCGCACCGGAAAAAGCCGACAGCGGCGGCGACGATAGCGCCGATGAAAAAGTCGGTGACAAGATTCTCGCCCCGTCGGCCCGTAAGATGGTGGCCGAACATGACCTGGACGTGGCCAAAATTGAGGGCACCGGCAAAGGTGGCCGCATCTTGAAAGAAGACGTTCAGAAAGCGGTTAAAGACGGCTCTGCCAAGAAGGCTGCGAAATCGGCGGCACCGGAAAAAGCGGCCGCTGCACCTAGCGCTCCGGCCGTTGAGGGTGAGCGTGTAGAAAAACGTGTGCCCATGAGCCGCCTGCGCCAAACCATCGCCAAGCGCTTGGTTCAGGCCCAGCAAACCGCGGCGATGCTAACCACGTATAATGAAGTGGACATGACCGAAATCATGGCCCTGCGTGCGCAGTACAAAGAGACGTTCTTAAAAACGCATGATATTAAATTGGGCTTTATGGGCTTCTTTGTTAAAGCAGCCTCTGAAGCGCTCAAGCGGTTCCCCGACGTCAACGCTTCTATCGACGGCACCGACATCGTCTATCACGGCTATCAGGATATCGGTGTCGCGGTATCCACCGACCGTGGTTTGGTTGTTCCGGTACTGCGCGATACCGACAGCATGAAAATCGCCGATGTCGAGCGCAAGATTGTCGACTTCGGTAAGCGTGGCCGTGACGGCAAGCTGGGCATGGACGACATGATCGGTGGCACGTTCACCATCACCAATGGCGGCACCTTTGGCTCCTTGTTGTCGACCCCCATTATTAACCCGCCGCAAACCGCCATCCTGGGCATGCACAAAATCCAGGAACGTCCAATGGCAGTCAACGGCAAGGTCGAGATTCGCCCGATGATGTATCTGGCGCTCTCATACGACCACCGTATGATCGACGGCAAAGACGCCGTTCAATTCTTGGTCACCTTGAAAGAATTGCTGGAAGACCCGGCACGCCTGCTGCTGGACGTCTAAAGCATAAGCGTCATATTGATAAAGTACGCTACTGCTTAACCAGGATTTACCTGCAATGGAACACAGCCTCCCGCCCGTTTACTTAATAGCGGGGGAGGCGAGCAAGCTAAAGGAGCCAACATGGCTGATAAGTTTGATGTGATTGTAATCGGTGCCGGACCTGGCGGTTACGTCGCCGCTATTCGTGCCGCACAGATGGGCCTTAAAGCCGCCTGTGTCGAAAAATGGATCGGTAAAGAAGGCAACGTTGTCCACGGTGGCACTTGCTTGAACGTTGGCTGTATCCCGTCCAAAGCGTTGCTTGAAGCGTCGCACAAGTTCGTTGAAGCCAAGCACGATTTCGACGACATAGGTATCCAGGCGGGCGACGTCTCCATGGACGTTACCAAGATGATGGCGCGTAAGGACAAGATCGTTAAGAACTTGACCGGCGGCATCTCAGGGCTGTTTAAAGCCAATGGCGTGACCGCCCTGGAAGGCACCGGTAAAGTCATTTCGGGTAAGCAGGTCGAAGTTACCGGTCAAGATGGTGAAACAACCACCTATGACGCCGATAACATCGTTATCGCCGCAGGCTCGGTACCGGTAGAAATTCCGCCGACGCCGCTCACCGAAGGCCTGGTCGTTGACTCCACCGGGGCGCTGGAATTTACCGAAACGCCCAAGCGTTTAGGCGTTATCGGTGCCGGTATCATTGGTTTGGAGCTAGGCAGCGTTTGGAGCCGTTTGGGGTCTGAGGTCACCGTGTTGGAAGCCATGGACTCCTTCCTGCCGATGGTGGATACCACCGTCGCCAAAGAAACCCAAAAGCTGCTTAAAAAGCAGGGCCTGGATATCAAGCTCGGCGCGCGTGTCACCGGTTCGGAAACCAATGGCGAAGAAGTGGTCGTCAAGTACACCGATAGCAACGGTGAGCAGGAGATGACCTTCGATAAGCTCATCGTTTGTGTCGGCCGTCGTCCTTACACCAAAGGCGTGATTGCCGACGGCGTTAGCATTGAGCTGGACGAGCGCGGCTTCATCTTTGTTGACGACCAGTGCCGCACCAATGTCCCGGGCGTTTACGCGATCGGCGACTGCGTACGTGGCCCGATGCTGGCACATAAAGCCTCTGAAGAGGGCATTATGGTGGCGGATATCATCGCGGGCCACAAAGCCGAAATGAATTACGATGCCATTCCAAACGTGATCTATACCTTTCCCGAAGTGGCATGGGTGGGGATGACCGAGCAGGATGCCAAAGCGAAAGGCATCGACGTTAAAACCGGCACCTTCCCCTTCGCGGCTAGCGGCCGCGCGATGGCCAACAACGCCACCGAAGGCAGCGCCAAAATCATCGCCGATGCGGAAACTGACCGTATTCTGGGTATGCACATCGTGGGTCAGCACGCCGGTGAGATGATCGCTCAGGGTGTTATTGCCATGGAGTTTGGCTCCAGCGCTGAAGACCTGGCACTAACCTGCTACGCGCACCCGACCATGTCGGAAGCCGTGCACGAAGCAGCACTGGCAGTCGATGGTCACGCTATTCATATGGCCAATCGCAAAAAGCGTAAGTAATTTAGTCAGCAACAACTAAGCGCCACCTCTGGGTGGCGCAACACTTTCGGCCTTGTCGTAATACACAAAGATCGAAAGAACGGGGGTGGCCAGTGCTTCTAAGAGCGTTCTTATAAGACCGTTCTTGTAAGATAACTGGCCATCGTTCGAGTCACATGCAACCAATGGCATGAATCGATGAATCTTCACGAGTATCAAGGTAAACAGCTGTTTGCCGATTACGGTCTACCAGTGTCTAAAGGCTTTGCGGTTGACACGCCCGAAGAAGCGGAAGAGGCTTGCAAAAAAATCGGCGGTGACATGTGGGTGGTGAAAGCCCAGGTGCACGCTGGTGGCCGCGGTAAAGCGGGTGGGGTTAAGCTGATTAAAGACCCCGCTGAAGCCAAAGCTTTTGCTGAGAAGTGGTTGGGCAAGAACTTGGTGACGTTCCAGACTGACGAAAAAGGTCAGCCGGTTGCTAAAATTCTGGTTGAAACCTGCACTGACATCGCCGATGAGCTTTATCTCGGTGCAGTGGTTGACCGTACCACCCGTCGCGTTGTCTTCATGGCCTCGACTGAAGGCGGTGTAGAAATTGAGACGGTTGCAGAAGAAACCCCAGAGAAGATCCTTAAAGCCGAAATTGATCCGTTGGTCGGCGCACAGCCCTACCAAGCGCGTGAGATGGCGTTTGCGCTAGGCCTGAAAGGCGACCAGATTAAGCAGTTCACCAAGATTTTCTTGGGTCTGTCCAAACTGTTCCATGAGAAAGACCTCGCGCTGCTGGAAATTAACCCGCTGGTAGTAACCGACGAAGGCAACCTACACTGCCTCGACGCCAAGCTGGGCCTTGATAGCAATGCGCTGTACCGCCACCCAGACCTGCAGGCGATGCGTGACCCGTCTCAAGAAGACTCTCGTGAAGCCGATGCGGCGAAGTGGGAACTTAACTACGTAGCGCTTGATGGCAACATCGGCTGCATGGTTAACGGCGCAGGTTTGGCCATGGGCACCATGGACATCGTCAACCTGAGCGGCGGCAAGCCCGCTAACTTCTTGGACGTTGGCGGTGGCGCTACCAAGGAGCGCGTGGCAGAAGCGTTCAAAATCATCCTGTCGGATGACAATGTTAAAGCCGTACTGGTTAACATTTTCGGCGGTATCGTACGTTGCGACATGATTGCTGAAGGCATTATCGGTGCCGTTGAGCAAGTGGGTGTCAATGTACCGGTTGTCGTACGTCTGGAAGGTAACAACGCCGAGCTAGGCACTGAAAAACTAGCGTCTAGCGGTTTGAACATCATCGCGGCTACCAGTCTGACCGACGCGGCTCAGCAGGTCGTTAAAGCGGCGGAGGGCAAGTAATGAGCATCCTGATCGATAAGAACACCAAGGTCATCTGCCAGGGCTTTACCGGTGGCCAAGGCACGTTCCACTCCGAGCAGGCGATTGCCTACGGTACGCAAATGGTCGGTGGTGTGACGCCGGGCAAAGGCGGCCAACAGCACCTTGGTCTGCCTGTTTTCAACACCGTGAAAGAAGCGGTAGAGAAAACCGGCGCGGAAGCTAGCGTGATTTACGTGCCAGCACCGTTCTGTAAAGACTCCATCCTTGAAGCGGCCAACGCCGGTATCAAGCTGATTGTGTGCATTACCGAAGGCATCGCCACGCTAGACATGCTCGAAGCCAAAGTGAAGTGCGACGAGCTAGGCGTACGCCTGATCGGCCCGAACTGCCCCGGTGTTATCACCCCGGGCGAATGCAAAATCGGCATTATGCCGGGCCACATTCACCAGCCGGGCCGTGTCGGCATCGTATCGCGTTCAGGTACTTTGACCTATGAAGCGGTTAAGCAGACCACTGATCACGGTTTTGGTCAGTCGACCTGTGTGGGTATCGGTGGCGATCCGATTCCAGGTTCCAACTTTATCGACATCCTTGAGATGTTCGAAAAAGACCCGAAAACCGAAGCCATCGTTATGATCGGTGAAATCGGCGGCACGGCGGAAGAAGAAGCAGCGGCTTATATTAAAGCCAACGTTTCTAAGCCAGTGATTGCCTACATTGCCGGTGTGACTGCTCCTCCTGGCAAGCGTATGGGCCACGCGGGCGCAATCATTTCTGGCGGTAAAGGCACCGCTGACGAGAAGTTTGCTGCCCTTGAAGACGCCGGCGTTCAAACCGTGCGTTCGTTGGCTGAAATCGGCGATGCGCTGAAAAAAGTGACTGGCTGGTAAGTTAGCCACTGACGTTAGTCGCACGCTATAAGGGCGCCCCTCGGGGCGCCCTTATTTTTTAGCCAATGTTTATTGATCCTACAGCCGTTGGCTCAGCTCATTTAAAAAGGCGTCGACAACGTCACGCTCATAGCGGTAATAGGTCCACTGTCCAACCCGTTCGGATGAGACGAGGCCGGCGCGGGAGAGCGTCGAGAGATACAGCGAAATGGTCGGCTGGGAAAGGCCGGTCTTTTCACGAATGTGACTGACACAGATTCCCCCTGCCGGCGCGGTATCCTTCTGCTGCGGAAAGTGGCGCTCTGGCTCCTTGAGCCAGGATAGAATGTCGAGGCGCACCGGGTTAGCAAGCGCACTTAAAACGGTATTGATATCCATGAAAACGTCCAGGCGTTGAGAGCCCGATCAGTATACGCTTTAACGGTCAGGCTGCCGAGGCAGCCTGACCAACGTGTATCAACTCACCAGTTCTTCAAGGGCGCTGCTGTCAAAATCCGAAAGCTCTTGAAGACGCCCATCACGCACTTTGTTGGCCCATTGAGGGTCAGAGAGCAGGGCGCGGCCAATGGCGATCAGATCAAAATCATTGCGCGAGCGCCACATTGCCAGCTCTTCGACATTGACGCGGCTTTTCGAGGTCGGGTCTTCCGTGCGCGTGAAGTGGCCGGTGCGGAACGTCTTGTCCAGCCCCACGCTACCCACGGCGATAACCGGCTTGCCGGTCAATTCCCGGGTCAAGCTCGCCAGCGTTTTGTCACTGCCTGCAAAGCCGGGTTCCCAGACGCGGCGCGTACTGGCATGAAAGATGTCGACACCGTCATCGGCTAACGGCTTGAGGAGCTCGCCCAGCGCCTCGGGCGTTTCAGCAATGATGGCCGTGTAATCAGACAGCTTCCATTGAGAGAAGCGGAAGAGGATGGGAAAATCCGGACCAACTGCCTTACGCACGGCGCGTACGATCATGCGTGGAAAGCGCAGTCGATTTTCCGGGCTACCGCCATAGGCATCTGTACGCTGATTGCTCTCAGACCATAGGAACTGGTCAATCAAATAGCCGTGGGCGCCATGTAGCTCGATGCCATCAAAGCCAAGGCGTTGAGCATCGCTCGCGGCGCGAGCAAAGGAAGCCGCCACGTCAAGCATGTCCTGTTCGGTCATGGCGCGGACAACTTCTACGCCGTCTTCACTGATCGCCATCGGGCCAAAACCGGGTACGCTAGTATCCGGCTCGACGCCTGGGCGGCGTTCACGGCCTACGTGCCATAGTTGCGGAACAATCTTTCCACCGGCGGCGTGAACACCCTCTACAACGCGCTGCCAGCCAGCCAGTGACTGCTCGCCATGAAAGGCGGGGACGTCCGGGTAGCCGTTGGCGCCGGGATGATCAATATAGGTGCCCTCAGTAATGATCAGCCCAACGCCCCCTTCGGCGCGACTGCGATAGTAGGCCGCCACGTTGTCGCCCGGTATGCCATTGGGTGACTGGTTGCGTGTCATGGGGGCCATGACGATGCGGTTAGCCAGGGTGACTGGCCCCATGGTGAAGGATTCAAAAAGGGGAGCGGCTAACGCTTGTTCGGGTGTTGACATGCTGTTTTCCTCTATACATATAGAAATATATAAATATGCTTATTCGTATATTTACACATATTTCAGCATTATTGGCAACCCCGTGCCCTTAGAAAGTGCTACGCCTGCCTGTCTTGTCGGATCACCGCTACGCTGTCGGCGAGCGGCGTAGCAGTCGGTAGCTATATAAAATAAACAGCGGTGCGCCCGCCGCTAAGTAGAGGTGGTAACTCACTAGCCGCCACACCAATACCGCGGCGGCGGCCTGGTCACGCTCCATCAAAGGTAACAATAGGCCGCCCACACCGACTTCAGCCGCCCCCGCGCCGCCGGGTAGAAAACTAAACTGACTGGCGGCCATGGCCAGCATCTGGGTTAGAAACGTCCACATCCAATCGGCATGACCACCCACTCCCAGCACCGCTAAATAGAGCAAGCTATAGCGCATTAGCCAGTGGGCTGTGGTCAGCAGCATCATGGCAAGCAGCGTGGTACGTGGCAGCGAAAGCGTGATCTTTAGCGCATAGCGACACCTCAATAAACGGCGCACCAACCAACGGCGACGATAACGGCTTGGCCAAGGGGCTTTCAGGCTTCTTGAGCGTAATAGGCGGGGTAAAAAGCCCATCACAATGCTGACCAGCGCTGCGACTAAGGCTAAGCCGACCAGCGCCCACTGTACCAAGGCTTGATGGGGCCACTGGGTGTCGCTGACCAATGAAAACAGCACCAGTCCACTCAACATGGCAATAAAGAACAGCAGGTCGCAGCCTTGATCAACCAAAAATACCCCGGCACCTTTGGCCGCTGGAAAGCCTCGCTGGGCCAGCAGCAAAAGCAGCGTGGCGGGGCCACCGCTGCCGCCTGGGGTGGCGCAAAGGGCGAATTTGGAGGCCAGCTCAATGCCTAGCGCGCCGCGTTGGCCAAGTGGCCCGGCACGGCCGCCCAGCATTAGCCGTAACCTTGCCGCATTGAGGTTCCAGCAAGTAAAAGCAAGCGCCAGCATGAGTACGAGCAAGCTAAGCGGGAAGTGTTTGACGCGCTGCAGTGCCTCAGCACCACCCAGCCAAGCGGTGAGCAGTAGCGGCGCCATCAGCGCTATGGCGATCATCACGCCATGCACTGGGCGCCATTTGAACAGCCGACGATTATCGGTGTTGGGGGAGAGCATACTGCTGGCTACCGTGACAAAGAGAATGATAGTGATCAAGCAATGCGTAGATAACGCTATCCCAGTTGAAATGACGCTCCACATGGCGGCGTGCATAGCGCCCGCTAGCGGCGACGTCGTTGCTGAACAGTGCCAGGCAAGCCTCGGTCATGGCGCTAGGGTCAAGCGGTCGACACAGAATGCCTGCTCCCAGCGGCACATTTTCTGCCAGTGCCCCGGCGCGTGCGGCCACCACGGGAATCCCACTGGCCATCGCTTCCTGGGCGATTAAGCCGAAGGTTTCGCGGGTGCCCGCGTGGACCAGTGCATCGCTACTGGCGAGTGCTTTTGCCACCTCGTGAGCGCCGCAACAGCGATCCACGACGGTAACGTTGCTGGGAACCTGATGCGGCATACCAGGGCCCATCAGCAATAAATGATAAGCGCGGCCTAGCTGCCGCATTGTCTCCAGCAGCACATCAATATTTTTCTCGCGGGAATTGCGGCCTACAAAGATCAGCAGCCTTTTATCGTTGGGTATGCCCATGCTGTGGCGAAAAGTAGCGTCGTATTGCTGCGGGTGAAATTGGCTTAAGTCGACACCTAATGGCTGAACGCGAACGTTGTGTACACCCCATTCCTCTAACCGGTTGGCCATCGCGTGACAGGGCGCCAGCACGCTATCAAACTGGCGATAGAGATGAGCCACGTAGCGAATTAAGCGTTTCTCAGCGTAGCGGCCAAAGCGGTCGCCCATTAAGCGCGGTAGGTCTGAGTGGTAAAAACCGACTACCGGCACACCCAGTCGCTGGCCCGCTTCCAGCGTCGCCCAGGCGGTCACGTAAGGGTCCCCCGCCTCGATAATATCGGGCTTTAAATCAATCAACGCATCGCGCCAGGGCGTGCGCCGCAGCGGGAATCGATAGCCCTGGCCTAGGGGCAGGTGGAGCGCCGGTAAAGTGTGATGGTCGCCCAGACTATCCCGCTCAGCGCCCGGCACCAGCAGGCTGGTACGCAGTTGAGGGAGGCGCGAAAAAACGCGGTGCTTGGCCTGTAAATACGTACGCACGCCGCCGCTGGCGGGGGCATAAAACATCGTCACGTCGGCAATGTGCAAGCTAACCTCCAAACCTAAAAGTGTCATCGTTTCACCATAGGGGAGAAATAAGTCAGTTTGGCGACAGCGGCGTTTGCAAGCAGCAGTGTGAAAACCGAGCGCTGCAAGGGTGGATACTTCCTCCAACCAGGGTAAGGGAGCTATATATTAGTAATATTTGTTATATATATAGAATTAAAGGTTACTTTTGGGGGGCCGATATCTATACCTCTCTTATTCACTAGGAAGTTTCTATGCTTTCACGTTTCAAGATCGGTACACGACTAGCATTGGCTTTTGGCTTGGTTTCGCTATTTCTCTTGGGCACGTTAGTGGCGGGGGTGGTAGGGATCACCGTCACTAAGGATACGGCTCAAAAAACCTTGGACACGGATGTGGCCCTAGCCAGCAATGCTGCGGAGATTCAGCGGTTGGCGTTGCTTGCACGACGCTTTGAAAAGGATATCTTTATCAATATCGACAGTCCCGAGCGGGTAGTGGACTATCAGCAGCGTTGGGCTACGACAGTAGAGGACATCCAGACCGCCTTTCAGTTAGGCAGCCAAATTGCTGATCAAGAAAGCCTGGGGGCACTGTACCAACAGGCACAAAATGCTCTTCAGGGTTACGAAGAGGGCTTCATGGCGGTGTATCGTCAGATTGAGCGAGGTAGCATTGCTGATACCTCCCAAGCCAACCAGGCTTTCGGTGAGCATAAAGAAAGTATTTACCGGCTGGCGGAGCTGGCGGACGAAATCAGCCTGGTGGCTGATTCGGGCGTTAACGCCGCGAACGAGGCGATAAACGCGGAGTACCGCTTGGCACTTTGGCAACTGTGTATCTTCGCCGGGGTGGCGCTGTTGATGGCTGCGGCACTGGCCATTGCCATTACGCGTAGTATCGTGCTGCCCTTGCGGCGAGCGGTTGAGGTTGCCCAGCGCGTAGCGGAAGGCGATCTGCGCCACGATATCGTTGCCACAGGGCGTGATGAAACCACTCAGCTATTGGTCTCCATGGCCGAAATGAGCAAGGAACTCACTACTCTGGTCGCTTCACTGCGCGACTCGAGCGAAAATGTCCTGAACGGGGCCAATGAGATAGCCCAAGGCGGGCAGGAGCTCGCCGCTCGTACTGAGCAGCAAGCGGCTGCCTTGCAAGAAACAGCTTCCAGCATGGAAGAGATGACGGCAACGGTTCGCCAGAACAGCGATTCAACCAAAGAGGCCGATACGCTGGCCCATAGTGCGTCACAGCAGATGCAGAGTGGCGGTGAGGAAGTCGCGCTTAGCGTGGAGTTGATGCGTGAAGTGACGGCCGCCTCGCTCAGTATGAACAAGATCGTTGAGGCCATCGATGCGATCGCCTTTCAGACCAATATTCTGGCCCTGAATGCCTCCGTGGAAGCAGCGCGTGCCGGTGAGAAAGGTCGTGGGTTTGCGGTAGTGGCAACCGAAGTTCGTTCGCTGGCAAGCCGCAGTGCCGCGTCAGCCAGCGAGATTCGCAGCATGCTGGATGATACGCGTAGCAAAATAAAGCTGTGTTCTGATCAAGCGGAGCGCGGAGCAACAACGATTGGAGAAACGGAAGCGATGATCCAGCGCCTCGCCATGCTGATGGCCGAGGTGTCCTCTGCTACTCGCGAACAAAGTAGTGGCATTGAGCAGATTAATACGGCGATTACCGAAATGGACTCTACTACTCAGCAAAATAGTACGCTGGTTCAACAGTCGACGACGGCGGCATTTTCACTAGAGGAGCAGGCTGGGCGGCTGCGCGAACTGGTGGCTTCTTTCCAAATAGATGAGGCAATCTTGAACAAGGCATCAGGGCACAAACCCGCCATAGCCTTGTCCCCAGCTGTCAAACAAGCTGAGTTCTAATTCAATCGAAAACTGAGTGGTAATCCCTGAAACAACAACGGCGCCCTAAGGCGCCGTTGTTATTAGGGCAAACGCTTGAGAGCTTAAACGACGGGGCGCGCCACCAGCGAGCGAGTCTCTTCGCGGGCTTCGGTGAGCACTACGCGTAGCGGATCGCCTAGCTTGTAACGTTCTTCGCCTTCGATCTGGATACGGCCCTCTTTATCGTCAATCACCACTTTACTGCGGTCACTGTGCATCAAGGGGGCGGGCACAAACGCCGTTGCGCCATTTTCCAGTAACCGCACGCGCATACCGCCACGATTGATGGCCATGATCTCAGCCTCAAAAGTGTCCTGGTTCTGCGCGGCAGGCGTCAGGTAACGCACGTAGAGCCAATCTTTTACATCGCGCTCGGCCATACGGTTCAGGCGGCGACGCTCCGTCAACTGCTCGGTGAGCTGCTGGGTAGCTTCGGCAGGCGCCTGTTCGCCTTTCAATACGCGCTTGATCAGGCGGTGGTTGACCATGTCGCCGTACTTACGAATCGGCGAGGTCCAAGTGGCGTAGGCGGCCAAGCCTAAACCAAAGTGCGGGCCAGGTTGGGCGGACATCATGGTGAAGCCCTGGAAGCGGCGCAGGCGTGCGTCCAGCCAAGCGTCATCGCGGCTTTCCAGCGCACGCTTAAGCTCGGTGTAGCGGGCAAGCTCAGTCAGCGCTTCGCGCTCAACCACGATCTCCTGACCAGCCAGGAATTCCTGGGCAGCCTCGGCTTTTTCGGGCTCAAAGGCGCGATGCACATTAAAGATACCGTGTCCGATATGCTGAGCCAGGAAATCTGCGCAGCAGGCATTGGCCACAATCATCGACTCTTCGATCATGCGATTGGCAATGCGGCGCTCTTCGGTGCGCACTGCCAATACGTTACCCGCAGGATCCAGATCAAATACATAATCGGGGCGGTCTTTAAACACCAGGGCGTGTTCGTTACGCCACGCGGTACGCGCTTCGGTCAAATCACGCAGTGCAGTGAGCTGCTCGGCGATATCATCCGCGGGCGCCCAGTCACCTTGACCTTCGATCCAGTCTGAAACGTTGTCGTAAACGAGCTTGGCGTGAGACTTAACGTTGGCCGCAAAAAAGCGGTAATCGCCCAGGCTGCCGTCGGCGTTAATATTCAGCGTACAGGCCAGCGCGGGGCGCTCTTTACCTTCCCATAGCGAGCAGAGATCGTCCGCTAACTGCTCCGGCAGCATGGTAACGTTCTGGCCGGGCAGGTAGACGGTAAAGGCGCGGGTGCGAGCTTCTAAATCGGCCGCATGGCCCTCTTCCACATAGGCGGTGGGGTCGGCAATTGCCACGCTCAACTGCCAGCCGCCTTCGGCGCGAGTCGCGACGTGCAGCGCATCGTCCATATCGCGGGTCTTTTCACCATCAATGGTGAAAAACGGCGTGGCGGTCAGGTCTTCGCGGGTAAGGCCTTCATCCATTAGCGGCCAGTCGGTGCCCGCATCAGGGCACTCTTGCTCCAGCGCATGGCGGGCCAGCGTAACGCGCCACGGCACCGCCGGGTCGTCGCTTTTAGCAACCAGCTCGTCGATCTGGGCAAAGAAGGCGCGGTCGTCGGTTTTCAGCGGATGGCGTACCAAGCGGGCCACTATCCAGTCGCCATCGGCAATGGTCGCTTCATCAAGGCTGTTCTTAAGCCGCGCCTTGATCACATTTTTAATCGACGGATGGTCGGGCACCACGGCTAGGTGTCCTTCGCGCTTCTGCACGCGGGCGACAAACCGATCCAACCCAGCTTCAATCAGCTTTTCGGGCGCAACGGACTTTTTGTCACCGTTCTCGTGGATAACCGCTTCCACCCGATCACCGTGAAGCACTTGCTTCATGGCGGGGGGCGGCACGAAATAGGATTCACCGTCGTCGGTTTCGAGAAAACCGAAACCTTTGTCGGTAGCTTTGATCACCCCTTCAGCGCGGGGGGTGGTTTGACGAATCTGTTGCTTGAGCTGGGCAAGCATGGCGTTGTTCTGAAGCATGAGCTCAATCAGTTGGCGAGAGTTAGGGTGCCACTATACGGATTCCCGCAGGCTGCGCCAATTGTCCGCTACGGAAGTTGATGGTGATTAACCCACATCAACGCTAACGCTTTACACCGCCAGAGCGGGATCGGTTAAGCTAACCATTCACTTAGGGGAGCATGTTATGACGCCGCGATTGATTGTTTCTGACCTGGATGGCACGCTGCTGGGCAGCGATCATCGATTACACGCAGACACCATTGAGGTCCTGAGAACGCTGGTGAGCCACGGGCACCATTTAGTGCTCGCCTCGGGCCGCCACTATGCCGACATGCGGGTGTTCAGAGATCAGCTTGACGTGCACGCGCATCTGATCAGCAGTAACGGCGCCTACACCCACGACCCGGACGATCAGTTGCTGGATGCCAACCATGTGGACCCCCGGCAGGCCGCGGCGTTGATTCAACTACCGCGCCCGGAGGGCGTGCGTTTAAGCCTCTATATGGATGACGCCTGGTATATCGACGCCGAGTCACCAAGCCATCTGGAAATGCACGCCGCCACAGGCTTTGTCTATCAGGTCGTGCCTCCTGAAAAGATGCCTACCGAGGGGATCGGCAAAATTCTCTATGGTGGACCTCCCGATGCGCTGCTCAAGATCGAGACTATGATCCGTGAGACCAGCGACGGCTCGCTGCACGTGACCTACTCAACCAGCGAGTCTCTGGAGATCATGGCGGGGGGCGTCAACAAAGGTGTGGCGCTGTCGGCCCTGCTTAAACGACTCTTGATTGAGCCTGAAGACTGCCTGGCCTTTGGCGACAACCTCAACGATGTCGAGATGCTGAGCCTGGTGGGCGAGCCGCACTTCATGTTGAACTCGCATCCGGAGATGGCCGGGCATCTGAGTACCGCACGCCAGATAGGCCATCACGGCGAAGCGGCCGTAGCGGTGCTGTTGCGCGAGCGGTTTGGGCTTTAGGTGCTAGTGACGTTTATCCCGGTGTGTGGATTTTAGAATACTTAGCACTAGTTTGGTGGAAGATAAAGATATGTTGGCAGAGAACTTAGAGAAATTGGTCAAAAAAGGGCGTTTGGAAGTGCGGCAAGAAGAAGCCCAACGCATTCTGCGCAAGCAGCTTGGCCTCAAATTTGGTGAGCTTCCTATATGGGTAGAACAGCGTTTGGGACAAGCGACGCCTGCGTAGCTGGAGGAGTGGTCGGCTACCATCTTGACTGCCAACTCCCTTGATGAGTTGTTTAAAAACTGACGTGACGCTTTACTTATTCGCCGACGGTTTCAGCCAATCAAACATTTTCATTATAAAGCTACGTTCAGTGGGTTTTTCATCGTTCTTGCCAATAAAAGCCTCAAGCAGACTTTGATTAAGCTGTTGAGGGAGAGCTTTGGCATCGGCCATGAGTGCTTCGCGTGAAGCATCTTCCTCAGCATTGGACGTTTCTCGAAAAAAATCAGCTGCTGGCTCATCGGAAGTATGTATGACGTAGTTGTTTGCCTTATACGCAAAGTTAGGGAACTTAGGGTCGAGAGGGGTGGTGTCGCTGCCATTAGTTGAAAATCTAGAGACCATCTGCTCAAGAAACTCAAAGTCACTGCTGTGAGTAAAGCCGTAGCCAGGATCAAGAATATAATTCAGAAAACCTTTGTCTAACCTTGTAGAGCTAATATCGCCGCTGCTCTGGATGCGGTCTACGGTGGCAGCATCTGCATCGGTAAAGCTGGCGGTTCGCACTCGGCCTTCGAGATCATAGCTACGACCATCGTTAAAGTTTGCTACTGCTACACCATCATTACATTTCCGATACCATCCAAGATCCGTTGCTAGCCTGTCCACATGCTTTAGATCTGCCCCTTGCTCCTGAGTAAACTCATATATCTCCGCCAATAGGTTTCGATCATCCTGAGTCAGAAAATGAGGAGGAAGCATCATTACATATTCATTCATACCTTTAGAGCAAGACAGCACTGGTGGCTCGCTGGTGATGTCTTCAGTAAGAAAAAGCCGTGACAATAGTAAGGCTTTACCACTAATGGTGACATTAGTACTCTCGCTATGCTGGAGCGTCTTAACATCATCGGCACGCTTGTTACTGTTAACTATTACCTTGGGTGTTGGATACTTGCTTAGCTCCTTGATTGTATGTAGAAATATGGCCTATGGTCTTCGACTTTCATCGTTTAACTCTCCCTAGTTGATATGCCTTTCCATGTGATGAAGAGGCTGTCTTACTAACGTTCTTCCTCAAGGCTACGCAGCGCCATCTTTAGCAGGCTCATGCCTTCTTCTTCGTTTTCAAGCACTGTTCTGATGTCGATGCTGCGCAACACACCCCCGTTTTCATCGCCCTCTACGACGAAAAAACTTTCCAGCGATGCTTTTACTCCATTCGTATAGGCGGGTAATTCAGGAAGGTTCCCATTATCTGCTTGAGCTAGCTTGTTTTCTTCGGGAACTGCCGACACACCGCGCCAAGCTCTCTCTGCCTCTGTCATTCCGGAGATCAACTTGGCATCTGTCTGCCTGGCCATGTGAGCCATGGAGGCGCCGGCGTAGTCACCTTCCGCTGCATAGGCGTTGTCACGCAATTCAAACGCCTGGTTTCTGAAGTCAGTATCGTTTTCCGTCATCTGTAGAAACGCTAGATAGCGCTCTGCCGATGTAAAATCGCCAGAGTCATCAAAGGCGATTTTGGAGAGCGAATGTCTATCCAGTTCGGCAAAAGGGTTTTCGGAAGATGCTTGCGGGTACGGCTCGTCGCTATTATAAAATTTCGACATCAAGTGGTTGGCCGCCTGCTCGGCGATAGAAAGCCGGGTTTTGTCGAAGCTGTCCGGGCGCTCCAGCAGTACCTCCGCTACCTTGCCCGCTTCCTGTCCGACCATTTCCTGAAGCTGCCCATGCATTTTTTCTAGAAAAGCATCAAATTCGGCGGGAGAGACGGTTGCTGTATTTTCCTTCGAGAGGATCTTTGACATCTCCATCGCCATGGAAGAGAGGTTGACCACGGCGCTTTTTTCTTCGCTCTTGGTCAGGGAATGGCTACTGCCTATTCTGGATGAGCCCTCTATCAGAGGAGAATCGCCAGCCTGAAATCCATAATAATTTGGTGAATTGATATGGCTGGCGCTCATGGTGCCGCGCCCTAGCACTTTTTCGTTATAATGATTATTGGTGTTCAAAAGGCTAAAGGCGTAAGAGTGTGTTTTCACGACTTGTCTCCGCTTATAAATTGACGAATAGTGCCCTCGGCTTTACCGATCCGAGGGCAGTCGGTGATCAGTAAACAGTAAAAGTTGCGGTATATTGGTAAGGCTCGGACCACTTTTGTCTACTCAGCCTATCCATGCAACTAGGGCCGCTTCCCACTCTATTGGAGCTGCTTTCGTAAGCGGGAACATAATATGAGCCTGCTGCCACCGTATAGAGCCGGGAAGTGAACTCACAGCTTCCTGTGCCACCCACTCGCTTGTAAGTCGCTTCGAACTCATCGTCAATGACAATAAAGCTGTGTCTTAGAGCAATAGTCTCGGTACCCCCTGCTGGAATAGTGCTGGGTGCATCCCACGATCCAGAAGTTTTTTGAAGAGGGTAAGGAGAGTGATTTACTATAGTAATCTCCGATGTTCCCCCGCGTGACGAAGCACTCACTATGCCAGAGATAAAGAAGAGCGTGAGCAATAGCGCAAGATAAAACAAGTTACGTTGGATTTTCATGATTTTCCCCAAGTATTTTTCTTTCACCAATACTAGATGGCTGGTTGAGCGATCAAGACGTCGACTATTTCTTGATGCCTACATAAAGTATCGGCAGGCAAGTCAAAAAGTTAAGTAAATATTATTATTTTTTCAGTGACTGCCGTTTATCTTCTGCTAATTCCCCGCGTCCAATATTAGGGAAACGCGGCATAAATCCCCTAGTAGCTGTCTGACAGTTATGAGCGGTGTAGAATTTGATCCTCCTGCCAAAGCCTAATCATGGTCTCCCGATGAATCAGGTCTCGTTTGCCCAAGCCGAGAGCTAAAATAAGAACAAGGTCATCCGCTGTGGGCGGTTTCTGTTCCAGAGGAAGGCGCTAGCGCCATGACAACGGTCGATTGAGGCACTGTCGCCCTCCTATTGCAGTGTGTAAATCTGAAATACCCATTTATAGCCTCACCAGCCCGTGTGATAGACCAAATACCTCAACCCCGCTAGGTGTGCTTTGGCCGATCTCAATTTCAACTCTCTTGGGCTCGTCTTGCGAAGAGGCTCGGAATTCGATGTAGCTGCCATTTTTGTCCTGGCGAATGGATTCTGGAGGCACGATCATGGCTGCGTCATTCAGGTAGGTATTGATGTGTAAGTGAGCGCTCATGCCTAGGCGTATATAGCGCTGCTGTTCAAGCGTAAGAGGCGGTACGCTGACATTGATCAGATAGCTAGCGCCGTTCTCATAGCCTTGGGACTCCATACGCTGTACGCCGATAAAAGAGAGCTCGCCTTGCAGTTCAAAATCCGGGAAGGCGTCTCCAGTAATGGTTACTGGCTGCCCCGGCTCAAGTATATTGATATCAACTTCTTCGGCCTGAGCAACGATACGAACTCTCTCTGTGCTAGCTAGAGTGAACAGAGGTTGGCCCTGAGTGACATGAGTGCCGTTCTGTAACAGCTCGTGTTTCACCTCTCTATCTTGGCTGGATGGAGGTATAACAACCCCTGAAAATGGAGCATGCAGTGTGCGCTTTTCATGCAGGGCTAACAAAGCTTCGTGACGTGCTGTGGCGTTCTCCAACTCCATTTCTGCGATGAGCCGGTTCTCGCCTAGCCCTTGGGCAAGTGTGGAAGCCAGCTCAGACTCGGCGGCTTCAAGATCGAGCTGTTGTATGGTGGCTTGCTGTTCCAGAGACTCCACCTCCATGCGCGGCACTATGCCCTTTTCAAGCAAAGTACGGCTCTCGCTTAAACGCCGTACGGTGTCGTTGAGATTGAGACGAACGCTGGAGAGCGTCCGCCGCGCTCGAGCGACTTCTTGCCCCTGTTCCCAGTTCTGCAAATCATTGAATGCGCGCTGTGCCTGCAAGCGTTGTGCTAATGCCTCGCGCAATTGAATATTGATCTGAGTGGTATCCAGTTTTAGCAGAACATCACCTTCTGTCATCTGGCTGCCTTCTGCCACCGCCAGTTCCAACACATCGCCTTCGAAGGGGGCATTTAGGCTGAGTAGCTCAGCAGGCTCTACCCGTCCCACCAATCCGATTTGCTGCACGATTGGTTGCGGTTCCACCGGCAGCCAAGTGGCTTGCTCTTGCGCTATTGCTGGATTGCTCTGCTCACTCAGCCAGTATAAAGCTACTATCGCCACGGGAAGCAGCAGCCAGGGTGTTTTCTTCCAAAGGGATTTAGTCATTGAGCGCAATGTCCCAGCTCTCCAAAGTCATGCCCAACCGCAAATCGAGCTGGGTTTGTGCGTTGAGATAAGCGATTAGAGTGTTGAGGCTGGCATATTGAGCATTTCGCAAATCTGCCTCCTGGCTCAATACTTGAAAATTACTGGAGCGACCAACTGAAAGCTTCTCACGCTCTAGCTCCAGCGCTCTCCGCGAGAGCTCAGCAGCGCGCTGTGCGAGTTGGTATTGTCGCCATTGAGCATCCAGGCTTCGAACGGCATCATCAATGTCCCGTGCGAGCGCTTGCTCGGTTTCAGTGAGGCGTAACGCTTGATCGAGAACATTCACTCGTGCTTGTACCTCGTCGCGGCGCTGGCCTGCATCGCCGATGGGGATTTCCATTTGCACTCCTGCGTAGGCATCCCAGCGCCGATCACTAGCATAGTCGCTATTATCAAATCGATTTTGCAACTGGCTAGCGCCACCCACCAGGGAGATATCCCACAAACGCTGGTTGTGTGCTAATTCCGCTTGAATATCAACCTGTTCCCGTGCAATCAGTTGAGTTAAATACTCCGGCTGGTGCTCTTTAGCTATGTGTTGGGCTTCTTCTGAATCAAGGCTTACCTGTTGCGCTGTGAGCGGATCACTGGCCTGGAGCTCTGTATTGATATCAAGACCGAGTAGGTGCAGCAATTCTAAACGGCGTGCTTCACGTTGGTTAATCGCTTCATCTACCTCTAATTCCCTGTTCGCCATATCGGCCTGTGTTTGCAGGATGTCAAACTCTGCCATCTGACCTGCAGCAATTAGCGCTTCATTCACCTCGGCTAGTTGTTGTGAACGAGCAAGTGCTTCCTTAGCAATAATTAATTGCTCCTGTGCGCGTAGCAACTCACGGTAGGAAAGCACAATTTGCGTTACCACCTGCGAGACAGTGGACTGCAATCCCAAGAGGTGCACTTGTTCACTTAGACGTGCAAGACGTAGAGGGGCGGTCGCCACATCCTTTCCAGCATCACGCAAAAGTGGTTGAACAACCGTGAAGGTGACACCTCGGCTATGATTGCTCCCCACTTCCCCACTTTGATTTAGGGCTTCCGTCCAGGAAAGGCTAAAGCGTGTACCCAGCGATCCGCTGATTGATACTGTAGGAGATACTTCTCCAAGCTGTTCATGGTCATCATCACGCTGAGTGGCGATATAACGTCCCTGAAGGCTCAACTGAGGATCAAACTGATCCTCCGCCACTATCAAATCGAAACGCTGAGAAATACGTTGCAAATAGGCGCTGCGGATAGTGCGGTTCTGTTGAAGCCCTAGGGCTACTGCTTCTGTCAATGTCAGCTCCAGTATCTCGCTGGCAGGTAGCTTAGGTATAGTTGCTGTAGTATTCATTACGGGTGTTGATGGCAGTAAAACGTCATCCGTCCAGGCTCCAGCGGAAAGACTAAACATCATCAACATTGCTGTGGCTGCTTTCAGGTATCGTGATTCATTCAGCACGCAGTGCCTCCGCTGGCTGAAGTTTAGAAGCTGATATTGCTGGGTATAATCCAAAAAAAATCCCTGTCAAAAGAGAGCAGCCTACACCTAACGGTAACGCCATTATCGATAAGGTAAATTCCCAACCGGAAAAGTGTGTGAATGAGAAAGCAATGGCAACGCCAAGCAGTGCGCCGGCTATTGCGCCAACAATCGATAGATTGACTGCTTCCAGTAGAAATAGTGTTCGGATATCTCGCTGGCGAGCACCTAATGCCATACGGATGCCAATCTCTCGTTTACGCTCGGCCACGCTCATCAGCATGACGTTCATGACCCCTACGCCGCCCACTAACAATGAGATGCCTCCTAGCGCAGCGAGTAAGTAAGAAAACGTGCTGGCTTGGTGCCTTAAACCATCCAACAACTGCTGAGGTATCTGTACATCAACCTCTCTACCATTAAAAGTTTGAGTCAAATAGCTATTTAGCACCTCAGCTAAAGCGGCCAAATCAGCTTCATCTGCCTTGATGATAATGCCGGTGATTTCAGGGGCAGGGCGCAAGCGTTTCATTCCTTCGATGGGGATGAGTATTGACTCATCCAGTACGATGGGGATCAAGGGAGTAGCGGGCAAACTCTCTGCAATGCCGATGACATTAAACAGGTAATTATCAATCCTTATTAAATCGCCTACTCTTAGAGGATTACCTAATGAACCTAAATCCTTGGCTACTCGGGCACCAACCACCGCAAAAGTTTCTCTATGGTCATACCTGGAGAGATCGCGACCAGCATTAAATTTAAGCCCTATGGCATCAGCCAAACCTTGGGTTGTTCCAACGAGGCTGGCATCGGTATTTTGCCCATTATGGCTTAGCTGTGCCGAATGCAAAGTGATAGGTGCAATCTGACTGATGCCCGGTACGGCCTTACGCAGTGCTTGGGAGTCAAGCGTTGAAGGTAAAGGCTGGCGATTCTGGTGTGAGTAGGGAAAACCGACGACTAATATATCTGTTCCCATATTTTTGAAAATGCGAACGGCTTCATCGGCGGCATTTCCACCGATGGTGAGTAGCGCAATGATTGATGAGCTCCCCACTATAATGCCGAGGAGCGCTAAAATAGAGCGTCGCTTCGACAGGTTTAGATTGTCGATAGATTCGCTGAATATCTGAGTAACCTTGATATGACTACTTGCCTTATACATGTTTGTCGTCTCTAGCTACAGCGACTTCGTGCATTTTCCCCTGGCGGATTTCTAACTTTCTATCAAAGTGGTTGGCCATGGCTATATCGTGTGTCACTACGATAAGTGTGACTGACTGTTCTCGGTTTAAGGCAAGTAAAATGTCTAGTATTTCGGTAGCAGTTTGGCTATCAAGGTTTCCCGTTGGTTCATCTGCAAGTATCAAGCTGGGGTTGCCGACCAATGCTCTGGCAATGGCTACGCGTTGGCACTGTCCGCCTGAAAGCTCACTGGGCAGGTGTGTAACGCGATCCTCCAAACCCACTTGCTTGAGATGATCCAAGGCATGCTGACGCGCTTTGTTACGAGAAAAGCCGCGGTAGGAGAGCGGCAATGCCACATTATCTAAAGCGGTTAGGCGTGATAGTAAATTAAAGGACTGAAAGACAAAGCCGATTTCCTGATTGCGGATTGATGCCAAGACATCTGAGCTCGCTGAGCACATATCGTAACCAACAAAATGGAATTCGCCAGAGTCAGGGCGGCTGAGAAGGCCAAGAATATTGAGCAACGTGCTCTTTCCGGATCCCGAGCTTCCAACAATGGCGCATGACTGGCCACGCATTATATCAAGGGTGACATCCTTCAATACGCAAAGCTCTTGCTCTCCTGTTCGATGACTATAGGTGATGCCATCCAAAGAAATGATCACCGGTTTATCTCGTCTCATATATTTTTCAACGGCATCAACTGGTTCTGATGGCTTCACATTGCTTCCATATTTACTGTAGCTTATCCACTTCAGTATAAATATACAGAGTATATGGTTTTAATGGAGTCATAACTGCTGAAGAAGATGTAAAAAAGTTGCCAGTTATAAGGCTTGGTGGCCTTCAAGATAAAAATCAGTGGAATGTAAGGATTTATTCCATTCGAATGCCTGGCTTCACAGGAAAAGGCTCTGCAAATTTAAGCATAAGCAGAGCCTGTTGGTTTTTTAGCTTACCTCATCGTGAATTCAATATCCCAAGAGTGGTCATTAAAATTCGTACGAGTAATATTGGCTTGGCATCTGGCTCCTCCGCTAGAACGTGCCTGCTTGCTCCACGTAGGAGGCATTGAACCTACTCCTGGAACATAGGCAGTGTAAAACTCGCAGCTTTTGCTACCCATGCGGTAGCGCACAGCCGCCATGTTGATGGTGGGGGAGAGTGTATTGGTAACAGTATATGCATCAATATCTCCTGGATCTACTGATTCTCTGGGTTTGGGGCTAGAGTAAGCATAGGTTAGCGATTCATTTTGGCTAATTATGGTGTATTCAGCAGCGGGTGAGTTGCTCGCTCCTAAGTGCTTGAAAGTAATATTAACGGGTGGCCCAGCATAGGCTGTTGCAGATATAGCCAATGAGCCTACTGCAAGTAGAGCTAGCGTAATTTTGCGTATTTTCATGATCTATCTTCCCTCAATAAAATAATGGTTTTTCACTTTATAGTGACCCCGTTTTAAAACAAAATACGACATTGCTATATCATTGCCGCAACAGTCATTAATCCATTGGAAAATAATTGTTTTGGATCTGATATAACTCCGTTGTCGAATAGCCTCCTTAGTGCAAATGGTCGAGACATATCATTAAGGATTTAATTGTCTCGCCTTTGCTATTGTCTCTGGTCAACTAACCGATGAGTTAGCAAAGCGTTTGCCAAGGTTGGCGAAGTCTTCACTCGACATCAGTATTTCAAAAATATCTTCAGGAGCCCCCTTGCCTTCGGCGCGGTGGGTCATAAAGTTGAAGTCCATCTCGATCAGGTGCTCAAGGCGCGGCGCATAGAAATCGGGATACTGCGCCTGCATGATAGGGGGCAGCTCGTTGTAATTACCCAGCACTTCTTTGAAGAATTCGGTCATCTTGCCGGTTTGTTCATACTCCAATTTACCGCGAGCTATAACCGCTAATCTTCTTGCTGTTTCCTGGTCATACTCTTCTTTCCAAGCGGCTTTTCGCTCATTGGTCGTAAACGTGCCGCTATCGTCATAAATAATCAGTGCAAGCTGATCTTGCGATAGGCCGCTAAAGGGGTTGCTGCCTCTGCCGCTTACAAACGAGGTGGCTTGTTTTGCTCTTTCCAGTAGTTCGGGGTCATCGGTGTTAGGTACTTCAGCATCATATTTTGCACGGTGAAGATGAAAGTCCCGAGTTATTGGCTGAAGCAACGCATCGGCTTTTTGGCCTAGTGCTTTACGATCCAAACTGGCATCACGCTCTTCAGCACGTAGTGCGCTGTCGCTTAACTGCTGAGCCAAAGTGGAAAGTTGGCTTGATGGCTTCGAAGAACCAAAAGTAGGCGTTGTGCTTCCGCCTTGTTCCGTTCCCTTGGTTGATACATCCTGGGTGCGGCTACCAGCAGTCGTTTGCGACGTCGCCGGGGTAGATGAACCAATACCGATTGTCATTGCAATACCTCCTTGTGGCTTTGCTTAATAGTCATTACGTGTGTAGATGCACTAGGTAGAAGCCCTATGTGTTTATTAATGATTATAGTTACTATCGGCAGTTTAACCCAAAATGTTAAGAATATTTTGTATCTTTATGTAGATTTTCTTATTAAGTGTCTATGTATAAGGTCCTTCGTATAGAGTGTTTTATAAATCAGTAGCTTAACAGTAATTTATGCCTGATTTTATTTTGCGTAGGCACTTAACGGGCGGGATGAGTCTAGGGCTGAAACCGATGCCCGAAAGCTAATGCCTGTCATTGCAAGTGGTTTTTCGAGCTACTTACTTCACTCATAGCGCATCAATTCAATTGCGGTAATACGCTGCACTCGTTAACTTTTTTATCGTTCTTACCAATCAAACCCCAATTATCTCTTTTCAACTAACCGATGAGTTAGCAAAGCGTTTACCAAGATTGGCAAAGTCTTCACTTGACATTAATATTTCAAAAATATCTTCAGGGGCACCCTTGCCTTCGGCGCGGTGGGTCATAAAGTTGAAGTCCATCTCGATCAGGTGCTCAAGACGTGGGGCATAGAAGTCGGGGTATTGTGCCTGCATGATAGGGGGCAGCTCGTTGTAATTACCTAGCACTTCTTTGAAGAATTCGGTCATCTTGCCGGTTTGTTCATACTCCAGCTTGCCTCGAGCAACAACCGCCTGTTTCCATGCAGTTTCTTGTGCACGCCCCTCTAGCCAAGCCGCCCGTTGCTCATTGGCAGTAAACGTGCCGCTATCATCATAAATAACCAATGCTAGTTGATCTTGCGATAGGCCGCTAAAGGGGTTGCTGCCTTTGCCGCTTACAAACGAGGTGGCTTGTTTTGCTCTTTCCAGTAGCTCGGGGTCATCGGTGTTAGGTACTTCAGCATCATATTTTGCACGGTGCAGATGAAAGTCCCGAGTTATTGGCTGAAGCAACGCATCTGCTTTTTGGCCTAGTGCTTTACGATCCAGGCTGGCATCACGCTCTTCGGCTCGCAGGGCGCTGTCGCTTAACTGCTGAGCCAAAGTGGAAAGTTGGCTTGATGGCTTCGATGAACCAGAAGTAGGCGTTGCGTTTTCGCCTTGTTCAGCTCCCTTGGTTGATACATCCTGGGTGCGGCTACCAGAAGTCGTTTGCGACGTCGCCGGGGTAGATGAACCAATACCGATTGTCATTGCGATACCTCCTTGTGGCTTTGCTTCATCGCCATCAAATATGTGGCCGATGATAGTGACGAAAGCGCTGGTTATTGCTCTATATCTACATTATTAATCGGCTAAGCAAACAAAAGCGTTAAGTAAATATTGTATTTTTTTGTTAGCATTCTTATTAGTATTCAGAAATAGCGTAGCCACAGGTGATTTCATCATTAGTCGAAGAGGGCTTGAGATGCACTGTTCCCTCCACCATCATCAAGGCCCAAAACGACAATAGCGTAGGGCGAAAACCGCTGCGATGACGACACCCCCTGCTACTTTGATTGTGGTCGATGACGACCCGGAAATTTGTGAACTGCTCGCTGACTACCTGGGGCGTCATGGCTACCGGGTATTCACGGCGGACGGTGCCCAAGCGCTGCACGCACTGCGTGCTGAACACACCGCCGACCTGCTGATTGTTGATCTAATGCTCCCCGGTGACGACGGTTTTACCATCTGCCGCGATGTCAGAAAGCACAGCGACGTGCCGATTATCATGCTCACCGCCAGTGCCGATGAGACTGACCGTATCCTTGGCCTTGAGCTGGGTGCTGATGACTATTTGGGCAAGCCGTTTAATCCCCGCGAATTGCTGGCGCGCATCAAAGCGGTGCTGCGCCGCACCCGCAGTACACCACCTGTACTGCCTGCCGGGCAGGCGCGTTGGGTCAGTTTTGGCAATTGGCAGCTTGATCGCATGACCCGCGAACTGATCGGCCTTCAAGGGGAGCGTGCGGCGCTTTCGGGCGCTGATTTTCAGCTACTGCAGGTATTTTTAGACCACCCCGCAACGGTGCTGACACGTGATGATCTCTACGCGCTTACCCGCGGGCGTGATGCGCCGCCGCTAGACCGCTCCATCGATGTTCATGTGTGTCGTCTGCGCCAGCGGCTGGGAGAAGATGCCCAGCACTCCCAGCTGATTCGAACAGTGCGCGGCGCGGGTTACGTATTAACCGCCCAGGTAGATGCATTAACGTGAAACCCGTGAAGTGGGTAAAAATACGTCGTAGGCTGGCCCGCTGGCTGCCGGCTTCGCTACGCGGACGCTTCGTGATCATCATGATTGCCGGGGTGCTGGCCGCTCAGGGGGCCAGCTACGCGATTTGGACGTCCCAGGTACGCTCCAGCCACTTGGCACAGCTTGATGAGCTTTCCACCAATATGGCGTTTAGCATCGCCTCCACCATGAAATTTTTCCGCTCGTTGCCCGTCGATTATCGCCATATCGTGCTGGATCAACTGCGCAATATGGGCGGTACGCGCTTTTTTGTCAGCGTTAACGAACGCAGGCTGATCGTCGACGATATCGGCTCGGGGCCGGAAAAAGAGGTGGTAGTAAATAATGTGCGTTCGGTGCTCACCCAACAACTCAATATTGACGATGTCATTGTCGAGTTTTCCCGCCCGGAAGATCTGCGGGTGTTCAATAATGAAGTGCTCCTTTACGACCTGCCGCCTCGCTGGGGGCAGCACAGCCTGCTGATGGAGCCGCTCTCGCCGCCGATTCTAGTGGTCCAACTGGAGCTTGCCCCGAACACTTGGCTTTACGTTGCCACGCTGCTGGGCGTGCCGGATATTTTCAGCGGTTATCGCTGGCTCTCTGAGGAGCGTTTGCTGGTCGGGCTATTGGTACTGCTGAGCGTACTGGCACTCTCGCTGTTGGGCATCACTAGCGTGACTCGACCGCTGGCGCGGCTTTCACGGGCAGCGAATCAACTGGGCGATGATTTGGATATGCCGCCGCTAAAAGAGAGCGGCCCCAAGGAAGTTGCCGCCACGGCAGTGGCGTTCAATCGTATGCAGCGGCGGATCCGCGAGCAGATTGAGGAGCGTGAACGGCTGTTTTCGGCGATTTCCCATGATTTAAAAACGCCCTTAACCCGGATGCGCCTGCGCGCCGAAATGCTCGATGACGACCACCAGCGCGAGCGCTTTTGCGCCTCGCTGGATGAATTAGACAGCTTAGTGAAGGGCGCCTTGGCCTCGGTGAAAGGCTTGGATCTACACGAAGAGCCAGCGCCCGTTGACTTAACACTCCTACTTGAAGAGCTGGCCGAAGAGCTTAGCCTGCAGGGAGGACAGGTAACGGTTGAGAAAAAAGCTCACCCTGTTGCACCGCTAATCGCCAAGCCGCTAGCGCTTAAACGCTGTCTGGCAAATCTGCTTGAGAACGCAGTGTTCTATGGCAAACAGGCCGATGTGCAGCTAAGCGACCAGGGTACGTCTGTCACCCTGCAAATTCGCGATGACGGCCCCGGCATTCCCGAAGACCAGCTAGGGCGGGTGTTTTCACCCTTTGTTCGCCTTGAGCCCTCACGCAGCCGTCACACCGGCGGCAGTGGCCTGGGATTAGGCATCGCCCGCCATATTGCCCGGGCACATGGTGGCGACATTGCGCTTGCCAACCATGCGGTAAAAGGGCTGGTAGTGACCTTAACGCTCCCTCGTCAGGAAACTATTACCGGTTTGTAATAAACCTTCAACACTATGCAGTAAACGGTAACTCCCGTTACGGTCAGTCTTGGCGTAACCTCTATGCTGTCAAACGTCCGAGAGGACAATAACAATATAAGGAGTGACTCCATGTCGACGTTGCAGAAAACTACCCTTGCGCTTGCCCTGGCAGGCGCTACGCTCGCCACTACTGCTCACGCTAATGAAGTGGAAGTACTCCACTGGTGGACATCAGGTGGCGAAGCCCGTGCTGCCAATGTGCTTAAAGAGCTAATGGAAGCCGAAGGCTACGGCTGGCAAGATTTTGCCGTGGCCGGTGGGGGCGGTGAAACCGCCATGACGGTGCTTAAATCCCGCGCTATGTCGGGTAACCCACCCTCCGCCGCCCAAATCAAAGGCCCCGAGATTCAGGAGTGGGGTGAGCTGGGGTTGCTAGGTGACCTGAATAGCGTTGCCGATGCGGAAGGTTGGGATGAATTACTCCCTGACGTGGTGGCCGATATCATGCGCCACGACGGCCAATACGTGGCCGTACCCGTCAACGTGCACCGGGTAAACTGGCTGTGGGCCAACCCGGAAGTGCTGGAAGCAGCAGGGGTAGAAATGCCCACCACGCTGGATGAGTTTTTCGAAGCAGGCGAGGCTATCCGCGAAGCAGGCTTCGTGCCGCTGGCTCACGGTGGCCAAGCGTGGCAGGACGCGACGGTATTTGAAAGCGTGCTATTAGGTGGTCAGGGCAGTGAGTTTTATCAGCAGGCATTGGTAGAGCTAGACCCTGAAGCACTGGGCGGCGAACAAATGATCGATGCCCTTGAGGACTTCAAACGGACGCGTGAGCTGATGGACGAAGGTATGCCCGGGCGTGACTGGAACATTGCCACCGCCATGGTAATTCAGGGAGTGGCCGGTTTTCAGCTGATGGGCGATTGGGCGAAAGGGGAGTTCACCGCGGCTGGACTAACCGCCGGGGAAGATTACCTGTGCGCGGCAGCGCCGGGCACCCAAAATGCGTTTACCTTCAATATCGATAGCCTGGCCATGTTCCGGGTCAGCGACGACGAGGAGCGTGAAGCGCAGCAAGCGTTGGCGCGTTTAGTGCTTGAACCCACCTTCCAAGAAGCGTTCAACCTTGCCAAAGGTTCGATTCCGGCGCGTCCTGATCTGGACATGAGCGAATTCGATAGCTGTGCCCAGCAGTCCCTGGCCGATTTCCAGCGTACCGCCGAAGAGGGTGGCTTAGTGCCGAGTATGGCCCACGGTATGGCGGTTCGCGCGGATATTCAGGGTGCTATTTTCGACGTGGTGACCAACTACTTCAACGATGCCGATATGCCCGCTGAAGAAGCAGCAGAACGGATGGTGAGTGCTGCCCAAGCGGCCTCTTTCTAGCGCTAAGCTTACCGCCGTTTTAGTAGGCGCCGTCGCAACGGCGGCGCCTATGCTGCTTGGCAAGGACACTTCTCCATTAGAGACACCTCCCATGAAAAATACCCCTGCGACGGACTTGGCTCCTGTCGCTAAACGGCCGACGCCATCCGGCGGTTTTCAGGCGTGGCTGCCACGCTTGGTGCTGGCACCGTCGGTGGCGATTTCGCTGTTCTTTGTGTACGGCTTTATGTTGTGGACCTTTGTACTCTCGCTCACCAGTTCGCGCATGCTGCCCAGCTATGACTTTGTCGGCTTTGGTCAGTATGCCCGGCTAATGCAAAACGAACGCTGGTGGGTGGCGTCTACCAACCTGATGATTTTTGGCGTGCTGTTCGTCGTTATTTGCCTGGCGATTGGCGCGCTGCTGGCGATACTGCTCGATCAGAAAATTCGTCAGGAGGGCGCGCTGCGCACGATCTACCTCTACCCCATGGCGCTCTCTTTTATTGTCACCGGTGTGGTGTGGAAATGGCTGCTGAACCCGCAGTTAGGTATCCAGGCCATGGTGCAGAGCTGGGGGTTTGAGTCATTTCGGTTCGATTGGATTACTGACCCGGACATGGCGATTTATACCTTGGTGATTGCCGCCGTGTGGCAGGCGTCAGGCTTTGTGATGGCGCTATTTTTAGCCGGGCTCAGAGGTATCGACGACAGCATTATCAAAGCGGCCCAGTTGGATGGCGCCAGCCTGCCGCGGATTTATCTGCGCGTGGTGATGCCGTGCCTGCGCCCGGTAGTGTTTAGCGCAGTGATGATTTTGGCCCATATCGCGATTAAGAGCTTTGACTTGGTCGTGGCGCTCACTGGCGGCGGGCCTGGCTACGCCACCGATCTACCCGCCACCTTTATGTATGCCCACGCCTTTACCCGCGCTCAGATTGGCCTAGGCTCCGCCAGTGCCATGCTAATGCTGGGTGGCGTGTTGGCGATTTTAATTCCTTACCTCTACTCCGAATTAAGGAGCCGCAAGCATGGCTAATGTGATTCGTCGTCAGACGCCCGCTGCGCGGCTAAGTCGAGGGCTGCTTTACGGCGTACTAATACTCGCCGCACTGTTTTATATCCTGCCGCTGGTGGTAATGCTGATGACCTCGGTGAAGCCTCTCAGTGAAATCAGTGCTGGGTCGCTGCTGTCGCTGCCGCAAAACCCGACCCTTGCGCCGTGGACGAAAGCCTGGGGAGAAGCCTGCACCGGCATGCGCTGCGATGGCGTCGGTGGCTACTTCTGGAACTCCTTTGCGATTGTGATTCCGGCGGTGCTGATTTCCACCACGATTGGTGCCCTCAACGGCTACGCGCTGACCAAATGGCGTTTTAAAGGCTCGGAATTAGTCTTTGCGCTGATGCTGTTTGGCTGTTTTATTCCCTTCCAAGTGGTACTGCTGCCCATGGCGCAAACGCTGGGCTGGCTGGGTATCTCCAGCTCCCGCGCCGGGTTAATTCTGGTGCATGTGGTATTTGGTATTGCCTTCACCACGCTGTTTTTCCGCAACTTCTATGTGGGTATCCCTAACGAGCTGGTATCGGCGGCGAAGTTGGATGGCGCGGGCTTTTTCCGCATCTTCTGGCGCATTCTGCTGCCGGTTTCCGCGCCGATTATTGTGGTTTCAGTGATTTGGCAGTTTACCCAGATCTGGAACGACTTCTTATTCGGTGTGGCGTTTTCGGCCCACAACACTCAGCCCGTTACCGTGGCACTCAATAATTTGGTCAATACTTCCACTGGCGTGCGCGAGTACAACGTGGATATGGCGGCGGCGATGATTGCCGCGCTGCCCACCCTGGTGGTGTATGTGCTGGCGGGAAAATACTTCGTGCGCGGGCTGACTGCCGGTTCCGTTAAAGGCTAGTTTTTAACAGCCTAACAAAAATAGGATTTTCATTATGGCAGCGTTAGAAATACACAACGTGCGCAAAGAGTTCGGTAGCGAGCGGGTGCTCAAAGACGTCAGCATCTCAATCGATTCCGGCGAGTTTTTGATTCTGGTCGGGCCGTCTGGCTGCGGTAAGTCCACGCTGATGAACGCTATCGCCGGACTAGAGCCGGTGACGTCCGGCAATATCTATATCGATGGTGAAGACGTCACCTGGCGCCCCCCCGCGGATCGCGATATCGCCATGGTATTTCAGTCCTACGCCCTCTATCCCAGCATGAGCGTGCGCCAGAACATCAGCTTTGGGCTGGAAATGCGCAAGGTGCCCAAAGCCGAGCGGGAGGCCGCCGTAGAGCGGGTAGCCGATCTGCTGCAGATTACTCACCTGCTGGAGCGTAAGCCTGCTCAGCTTTCCGGCGGGCAACGTCAGCGGGTAGCCATGGGGCGGGCGCTGGCTCGGGAGCCAAAGGTGTATCTGTTTGATGAGCCGCTCTCCAACCTGGACGCCAAGCTGCGCGTGGACATGCGCACCGAAATCAAAAAGCTTCACCAGCGCCTGGGTACCACCATTGTTTACGTCACCCACGACCAGGTCGAAGCCATGACCCTGGCCGACTGCATCGCGGTGATGCGTGACGGTCATATTCTACAGCTGGGCTCGCCGGATGAGGTCTACAACAACCCGGTGGATATGTTTGTGGCCGGCTTTATGGGCTCGCCGTCGATGAACTTTATTCGCGCCACGCTTGAAGATAGCAACGGCGGTTATCAACTGCGGATTGCCACGCCGGGTGAGGAGGAACTGGTGTTGCCCTGGCCGGAGGCGCGTATCGCTCCCGACATGGCCGAGCGGCTTAACCAGCCGGTCATTCTTGGCCTGCGCCCGGAGCACTTCAGCGAAGAAGATGAGCGGTTAACCTCGCAAGCCGAAGGAACGCTGCTGAGCGCCAGCGTTGCAGTGGTAGAGCCAACCGGCGCCGATATACTGTTGCGCTTACCGCTGGGTGAACAGGAAGTAACCGCTCGCGTTGGACCGAAATGCGCGGTAGTCGCCGGGGAGCGCTTGTCGCTGCGTGTCGATATGGGCCGCGCGATCTTATTTGATGCCGAGACCGAGCAGCGTATCGCGTAAGCGCCCACGATGGGGCGCCTTAGCGTGTGATTAGCCAGTTAACCGCTACGCGCGTTGGGCGGGGGCAGGCTCTTTATCGAGTCGTTTAATCTGCCGCCATAAATCTTGGCGTAAATCAGCGATTTTGGGCTGCTCATCGGCGCTGAAGGGCACCGGACGGCAGAGGCGCTGGGCGCGCAGGCCTAAGCGCGCGCTCAGCAGGCCGGTAGCCAAGCCCTGCCCCGCACGGGCGGAAAGGCGCCCGGCTAAATCCAGCGAGAGCATATCCATACTGGCGTCGGTGGCCAGTTCGCTGGCCCCGGCAAAGGCCATATTGTGAAGCACGTTTCGAAACAGCCGCAGTCGGCTGGCGTAGCCTAGTTCAAGCCCATAAAGGCGGCAGAGCCGATCGACCATTGCTAAGCTGCGCCAGGCCACCAGCGCCATATCCACTAGCGTTAGCGGGCTGATCGCCACCATAATCGCGGTTTCGCCGGACATGCGGGTTATTAAACGCTGGGCTTCGCGGTCACGTGGTGCCAGCAGATGATAACGCAGCAGCGTCTGAATCTCCTCCCCACTATGGTGGGGCTGGCTGGCGCGTTGAAAGGCCAGCCAGTGGGGGTCATCGTCGGCGAGTTTGAGTTGGCGCTTAAGCTGCCCGGCCATAGCCTGGGCTTGTTTTGGAGAGCGCTGTGGCAGCTCGGCAAGATCGCCGCGCAGTTTGTCGTGGCGTTTCAGGCGGCGCAAACGGCCCAGCTCTTTGAGCAACGAGATTCCCCCCAGACCGATCAGGCTGATGCCGAACAGCTGCCAGGCCATGGTGAGCCATTGTGATTGCGCCATGGCATCTGGTAAGCCGGTGATCAGCTCAGCGGTACCCAGCCCAGCACCGCCAACCAGGGCAAATATTAGCCCCCAGCGGCGTTTGCGCGGCGCCCCTAAACTGGCCGCTGGCAGCGCGTTGTCTTCCGGAAGTGGGGCCAGGGGGTGGCTCTCGTTGGCGCTGGCAAAGGCCTCGCGCTGGCGCAGGGATGACGCTGGGTCAGCCGCTTCTTTGGGGCTGTCGCTGTCGTCCAATTTAAAGTGACGACGCGGCTGTGGGTCGGTCATGTCAGTTTATCTCCAATCAGCCAGTCGATGGCGGCATCCATACGGATATGATCCAGGTCTTCTGAGGGGGTGTGCATGGGGCGAAAGCCGGGGAAGTCGAAGCCCTGCTGCTGCCAAAAGTCGGCTTTAGGCAGGCGGCTAGGCACATCGCCGGGGTAGACCAGCACCTCTTCGCCTTCCAGAGTGGTGCCGCGTAGCGCTGGTGAGCGCTTACCTTCATGGGTCACCTCGCGGGCTTCGGTGGCGCGAATGGCTGCCAGCGAGAGCGCTTTGACCGGCACATTGGCAAAGCGCAGGTCTTTAAGCGGTTCAGCCAGCAAGGCCTCTAACAGCTGCACCAGGTGACCGTGCTGATCAGGTGTCACGTGGTCCGCTTTGGTGGCGGCAATCGCGAGGCGATCAATTTTAGGCGCGAACATTCGCGTGAGCAGGCTGCGCTTGCCGTAGTCAAAGCTGTGCATTAACTGGCGCAGCGCGCGGGAAAGGTCTTCGAACCGCTCAGGCCCGGCATTGAGCGCGCCAAGCACATCCACCAGCACAATCTGGCGGTCAAAACGGCGGAAGTGATCGCGATAAAAGGGCTTAACCACCTGCTGCTGATAGTAGCGAAAGCGTGCCGCCAGGGTAGCGTAAAGGCTGCTGGCGGGCAGTGCTTCCAGCGCTTCTTGAGAGGCGTCGAGCTGCGGCAGTGGAAAAAACTGCAGCACCGGCGCGCCTTCCAGTTCGCCGGGGAGTAAAAAACGCCCTGGCTGTAAGTCGGAAAACCCCGCCTGTTTGGCGCGGCGCAAACCCTGGGCGTAATCGTCAGCTAGGGCAGCGAGCTGGGCTTCATCGGCTTCGCCAGCGGGGTCGAGCTGTTCTACCGCCGCCAGCCACTCGCTAAATAGGCCACGGCGCTGTTCGCCTTGATGCAGGGCTTGGGCTTGGCTCCAGCTGTAAAAGTCGTGCTGCAGCAGCGGTAAGTCGAGCAGCCACTCGCCGGGGTAGTCAAATAGGTCCAGCGTAAGGTGGGCAATTTCAGGGGTTAGCCAGCCGCTGCGGGCCGGGCGGTAGCGCAGCTGTAAGCGTAACTCGCTGATACCACGTGTGGGTTCCGGCCAGCGCGGCGGCGAATCGCGTAGCGCGGCCATGCCGGGGTCGTAGGGAAACCGCGGTACACCCAGGTCGGGTTGGTTAAGCCGCTGGGCACCCAACAAGCGGCCTTCCCGGGCAGCGGGGAGTAAATCGAGCCGCGCCTCGACGCCTGCATGGCGCAGCTGATTAACCAGCGAGGTCAAAAAAGCGGTTTTCCCCGCTTGGGAGAGACCGGTGACCGCTAAGCGCAACTGGCGATCCCTTCCACGCTCCAACAAATTGCTCAGTTCGCGACTTAACGGCTGGCGCATCCTTTCGATCCCTTTGCGGCTCTTGACTAGCCTTCATTGACTAAACATTAATACCAGTTGTGACAGCATTGGCAGGGTGGCGATCAAAAAACCGACCCCCGCGAGCGTGTAGCCTGGCCAGCGGCGGGTCATCTTTTGCGCCAGGGTAAGGCCGAACAAGCACACCACCATACCGATTAAATTAAACGCCAGCGTGGCGGCTTCTAGCCATTGTTGCGGATCCATCGGATCTCCCTAGCTCAAGTCATGATGGGCGTACGATAGCAAAGTATGGATGAACCGACGATTAACCGCGGCTGAGGTTGGTGCCTAGCAAATGCTGAGCACCAGGTACCAGCCAGACCGGATCCAGGCGCGTATTGGCGGCTTCCACACAGATAAAGCGGCGCGCGGCGTCGGCGGGGGTGTCGCTGGGCAGGTCGTTGTTGGGGTGCCATACCACCGTCGAGTCGCTCGACTGTTTGCCGATACGCAGGCTGCGCTCACCATCATTGAGCATCACCGCTTCGTTGGTGTGGTAAATGCGGTCAACAGCGCCCTGAACGGCCAGCGTGCCCTGCTGTTCAGATTCCGCAAAATCGCGCAGTTTGTCGAGGTAACGCGCGCCGGAAAGGCCTTCGAGGCGGCACTGATGGGTGTCAGCAACGGCTAAGTAGGTGTGCAGCGCGCCGCTGGTTTTGATTGGCGTTTCGCCGATGTTTTCGCTAATCAGCTCAACGTTTAAGCGCTGGGCGTTGGCTTGTACCACCAAACGCGCGGTGAGCATTGTATGCAGGGGATGTTCGGGGGAAAGGTGGAGTTCAATGCCTTCGGCGTGCTCGTCAACCGCATCCAAGCGCCAGCTAGCGTGGCGGGCGAGGCCATGGAAGGGGCCATCGTGATGGGGGCTTTCGTCGGCGTAGCGCTCGTCGGCAAACCACGGCCAACAGAGCGGAATACCGCCCCGGATAGCGCCTGGCAGCGCCTGGGGGGTCGGCGTCAGCCATAGCCAATCGGTATCGCCAGCAGGGCAGAAGTGCAACACCTGGGCGCCCTGTAGACTGATCGCCAGCTCACCCCACGGCATATTGAATAACACCACGTCGCGGCCTTCCCACTGAGCGGTTTGTTGACCTTGGGTGCTGCTAAGCAAGTGTTTGAGCGAGTAGGGGATCATGATTTTTCCTTTAGGGTTGCCTAGCCGCTAGACTAGGAGGCGCCGAACAGTAACGCTGTGTGCTATGGTAGAACAAGCGTGACTCGAAGGTAAAACGCGTAGCTATTATGCTTACTAACATACGTAGCTAAAATGCGTCATTGAAACCCGTCATTAAAATAGTAAGGAGACTATATGGGCTTTATTGCGTGGTTAATTATTGGTGGTTTGGCTGGTTGGATTGCTGGCAACATCATGCGCGGCGGCGGTTTCGGTATCCTGGGTAATATCGGTGTGGGTATCGTCGGTGCGGTAGTAGGCGGTTTTTTGTTCAGCCTTTTAGGCCTTACTTCCGGTGGCTTTATCGGTTCGCTGGTGACCGCGACCGTGGGGGCCGTGGTGCTCCTGTGGGTGATTAGCAAGGTCAAACAATCGTAGCTGTTGCGTTGCTACCCGTATGACGTCCGCCCGGCTTTATGCCGGGCGGTGCCGTTTATACCTGCCGATGATAGCTACCGATCATCAATACCGATGCCTAGTGCTATCGGTGTTCGCGTCACTTTCCGTTACACTGGCATCTTTATTCCGGCGTATTGCTGGTGACATTGTGTTATTCCGAGGTGCCTCTTGATCGACGCGTTAAATGCCTGGTGGGCTCAACAGCTCGTGTTGTGTGATTGGGCGTTTACGCCTGATCCGCTGGCGGTCGATGCTAGCGCGGCGGAACAGCGCCTGCTGCAACTGGGGATTGCCAACCGGGGCGAGCTCGCCGAACAACTATTCCACGGGCTGGGTGCTCCAGCAGGCCATGCCGACCGCCTGCTCTGCGCGTTGGAATGGGCCGCGCTGGCCGGTGCCGCGGGCTGGTTGGAAGCGGACCAAGCCCAAACGTGGGCGCATCACGTCACCCGCCGCATTGCCCGTGACTATAGCGACCTGCGCGCTTGGCTGGCTGACTTGCGGCGTGCGTTAGGCGCCCGGGGTTGGGAAGTGGGTGCCGACGACCGCTTTATTGATGCCTGCCAGGCGCTGGCAACGCTTGAAACGGATGGCGATGGCATCACCTGGGAGGTGCTCGAAAACGCCTTGAGGGAACTGCCTGCCCCCGCCTCGCTATGGCCTCAGCAGCCCCAGGCGCAAAGTTGGCGGCTGTGCGCGCTGTTTCGGCCGATCATCGTTTATCCCGCCAGCTTCGCCGACTGGCCTGAAGCCACCGAGTGGCTGGACCAGGTATGGGAGGTTCATGACCGCGATGCGTTGCTGGGCGTCATGCTCTGGCTAGGCGCTCAAGGCGAGCGCCAGCGCTGGGATATCGAAGCCCGCGAGCTTTTGAGCATGGACAACGCCCAGCGCATGGAGTGGCAGCGCGGCGTGGTCAAAGAGTCGCCTTATGCGCCGGTATTAAATCAGTTTGTGACCCAGGGAGAGCCCCTGGAGTGGGCGGCTTGGGATTGGCTGCGGTTAGTTGAACTGGCGTGGGCCGGGGCCTGCTGCAGTTGGCTTAGTCAGGACGAGGCCGATGATCTAGCGGGGCACGCTGCTGATCTACTCAGCCGCCGTTATCACGATTGGTACGCCGTGCTTAACGCCTACGACCGGGGTCAGAGCCTGTTTGACGGCATCGACCGGCGGGGTAAAACCCCCAGCGAACGACATCAGCTACTGCTGCACAGCGCCCATAGCCCCTGGCGGCGTCCCCCGGGAGAGCTACTGGACGCGCCCACGCGCAAGGCATCCCAAGCGCGCATTTGCAAGTGGCGCAATACTTCCCACCATTGGTTATTAGCCTTGGCCAGCGTGCGCGAACCGGATGCCATGCTGCGCCAAATAGACCCTTCAGCCGCGCTACCGGAAGAGCAGCGTGCCGACGCGGCGGTGTATTTGCAGGAATCGCTGGGCTTGCATGCAGATGAAGGCGCTCATGCCCTGGCGCGCTACTGGCTGCCCGCCCAGGCACATCATCTTAATCAACTGGCGGCCGACGCGGTGCACGGCGTTCTACCGCCTTCGCAAAGCGTGTTTGGTCAGCCGACGCCGGAAGAGCTTAAGCAGCGTAACGCCGTGAAGGGCGTCAGTCGTCATGCCGCCACGATCCATATGGCTGAAAAATTCGCCTTCTATCTGCATATGTCGCTCGACAGCGGCTTATTTGATCGGGCGCCTTTGCTAGATTACGCCAGTTCACTGCGCAGCTGCCTGTGTCGTTTTTACCCCAATGCCAAGCGCCTGTTAGAGGCTTGGTTTGCCTGGGAGAGCTGCTTGCCCGAGCCCGAGCATGACTCGCTGGTGAACGAAATCATTTGGCATATTGAAGACCCCGGCAGCCTGTTTCACTGGCTGGATTGGCGCCACGATGCCTGGTGCGAGCCGGGGAGCCGCCCCACCTTGAGTCATTTCACCGCCATGTCGCTGGTGGGGCCACTGAACAGTGCGGTGTGGAGCGAGCCGCAGCCTGAGAGCGCGCGCGAATGCGCCGAGATCCGTGAGTGGGTGGAAAGCCACTATCACTTGAGCAGTGCCGAGGATATGCGCGAGTTCTTGGCCTATATGCTCGAATCGGGCGATCGCCAGGAATACCAAATTAACTATGCGCCCTACACGCTTAACCGCGAGCGGTTGGACGCCGAGATCGCGATTATGGAATCTGGCCACTGCGCTGAAGATAATCGCCACCACCTGCTGCGCTTGTGCCGTGTCCGCGACAATGAAGATGGCTGTAATGAGACAGATATGGCCGCCTGGGACATTGCCCAACTGATTGATTTGGCGATTGCCGCCCGGCAGTTAGGCTGGCTGGACAGCGCTGCCTTTGCCAACGTGCTGGACCGTGCTTATCAATTAGCGGCGGACCATTACGCTGGGTGGCATGAGTACGCTTTGGGTATGTACGCCGGGTTTTCGTTTTTTATGGGCGAAACCCCAGAGCGCGAAAGCTTTTTAGCCGGTTTTCGTCAGGCATTGGTGGCCTGGATCTGCGGTGCACCGGTTTTGGCGGGGCCATGGGTAAGCCTGGACTTCCCCGGTAATAAACCGCGCCATTTTGCGCCGCTGCATATCGATACGCTGCCGGGTGATCAGCGCACGTTACATTGAAGCTCGCCAAACCGATGATAATTAGCTTATAGTCGTGCTTAGGAAAAATTTATTTTGTTATTTCGCCCTTTTTTCAATATCACGAGGTTAATCGCATGGTTGCGTTGCCACGCCCCGCTGTGATCGCTGTTCGTGTTGTCAGTGTCTGTTTTGTGGTTACGTTGGTCGCTGGCTGCGCAGGCTCTGCGCGACAAAGCAATACCCAGGCGCCGGATAATTACTTCGCCATGAAAATGCCGGGAATGGGGGCGAAGCCGAAAATGTCGCCGGTCGATCCCATCAATGACCAGTTGCGCAGTTTGCCAGCACCGCCGCCCTCCGTCATTCGCCAGGCGCTGCTGGCTCAGCACCAGCGTTGGTCGGGTACACCTTACCGGCTCGGCGGCACCTCCGAGCGAGGGATTGACTGCTCCGCCCTGGTGCGCAATGTTTTTCGCGACACTTTTAATTTAGAGCTTCCGCGTTCCACCCGTGGCCAAATACACGAGGGACGCCCGATCGACCGCCAAGAGCTGCAGGCGGGCGATCTGGTGTTCTTCAGCCCGCCGGGTCGCTATAACCATGTGGGTATCTACGTGGGCGATGGCTACTTCCTGCACGCCTCGACCTCGCAAGGGGTGATTATTTCCAGCCTGGATAATAGTTATTGGCAGCGCTACTACTGGCAGTCACGTCGCGCGCTGGAGCCAACGCATCTGGCCCAAGTGGGCGGCAGTGTTTTCCAGTAGCCTAACGTCATTATTCTAGGAAAGGCATGATTGAAGCCAAAACGCGCGCCTGGTGGCGCGCCACCTTGGCGCTTTGCCTCGGCTCATTTCTGGTGTTTATTAATCTGTATGTGCCGCAGCCGCTGTTGCCCGGCTTGAAAGACACCTATGACGTCTCGACCCTGGGCGTCAGCCTGCTTATGTCGGTCTCAACGCTCTCGCTCGCTTTGGCGCTACTGGTATTTGGGCCGCTTTCGGATGCCATCGGCCGCGAAGCGATCATGCGCATTACCTTGCTGCTCGCGGGCGGCTGTTCCCTTGCCTTGGCCTTTGCGCCTACCTTTGAAAGCCTGCTGCTGTTGCGTCTGGTGCAGGGCTTTGTGCTGGGTGGGCTGCCTGCGGTGGCGATCGCCTGGATGGGCGATGAGTTTTCAAAGCCTGCGTTGTTAAGCGCCGTGGGGCTCTACATTGGCGCCAACTCACTCGGCGGCATCAGTGGGCGTATTGTGGGCGGTGTGGCGGGGGATCTCGGTGGCTCCACCGCGGCGTTTTTAGCGGTAGGGGTGATGACGCTGATAGGTTGCGTGGTGTTTTGGCGATTGCTGCCCAACAGCCGCGCCTTTACCCCCCAGCGTTTTGAACTGCGTAAAGCCGTGGACGACTTATGGGGCCATTTGCGCAGCCCGGTGCTCCTCGCTGCCTACTTTTTGGGCGGCATCAACTTCCTGATTTTTATCAACCAATACAGCTATATCACCTTTCGGTTAGCAGCCGACCCTTATCGCCTAGCTGCCAGCGGTTTGGGGCTGATTTTCTTGACCTACCTGGGCGGCACTTTCGGCTCGATGATTTCCGGGCGTTTGGCCAGGCGCTTTTCCCCGGCGGCGTGCATGATGGTGGGCGTGGTGATTTTAATGCTGGGCACGGCGATTACCCTGGCGGATTCGCTGGTGCTGATTATGCTTGGCTTAACGGTTAATGCCTTCGGCTTTTTCATGGCCCACTCGTTGGCATCTAGCTGGGTAGGGCGTTATGCCCAGGGTGCCCGGGGCAGTGCTTCAGCGCTGTATTTGGTTTTTTATTATCTGGGCGCCAGCTTAGGCGGCTTCTGGCTGGAGCCATTTTGGCGCTGGGCCGGTTGGCTGGGAGTAAGCGTCGGCTCCTGGCTGTTGCTGAGCATCACGCTGCTGCTTGCCTTCGGCCTGTGGCGCTTTGAACGTCACCAGAGTAAAACGGTCGCGAGCTAAAGCTACCTCCCACTGGTGCCACTATCAGGCTGGCAGGTTGATTGTGGGAGGGCGCTTCAGTGATGGTCCGACATTTCGGCGAAGGGGCCGCAGGCACCCCTTGGTTTGATGAGGCTGGGAGCCTGAACGGTCGCGAGCTAAAGCTGCCTCCCACAAGTGCAACTCCCATAGCTATCATAAGTGCAGCTATCAGGTGGTAGAGAGGAGCGACGAGGTACCCTTTTATTCAGCTGACCATGACGTCAGTTGGCCATCGTGTAAGTGGTAGCGCTGTGGGCAGAGCCGTTCCAGTAGCGCGGTGTCGTGACTAATCACCAGCACGCCCAGCTGGCGTTTTTCCGCCTCTTGTTTTAACGCCTGCCAAAGTTCAAGTTGGGTAATCGGGTCGAGCATCGTTGAGATTTCATCGGCGATTAGAAAGCGTACCCCCGGGGCGAGTGCGCGGAGTACGCAAACTCGCTGTAGTTCGCCGCCGGAGAGCGCGTGGGGGAAACGCGACAGCCAGCCGGGCTGTATGCCAAACGCTTGGCACTGGGCGTTAGACGGCGCCCAGGCTTCACGTAGAATTTTGCCTACCCGCCAGCGTGGGTTCACCGCCAGTTCCGGCGATTGCGGCAGCCACTGCACGGGTTGCAAGCCTCTGCTGGGCAGCGCCTCGCCATCTAAGCTGATATGGCCCGCCTGGGGGGTTACGTAGCCCGCCAAGAGTTTCCCCAGGGTTGATTTGCCTGCCCCAGAGTCGCCGCTCAAGCCTACCCACTGACCCGCGCTCAGCGTGAGCGAGACCGCTTGCAGTAGCGATACACCGGGTGAAAACTGAAAGCTAAGCTCGCGGGCTTCAAGCAACGTTAGCCTCCTTTTGGATATCTTGCTGAGCTTTACGGGTCCCGCGGATTGAGAAGCTATTGTCGGGCAGTGCCTGCCACAATGCCTGCGAATAAACAGCCGTCAGCGAGTCGCCATTACCTTGAAAGGCACTGGCAGCCGCGGTCTCGACCTGCTTGCCGTGGCGCATAATAGTGACGCGATCGGCAATGGGGAGCGCATGGCGTAGGTCGTGGGTAATCAGGATCACCGTTTTGCCCTGGTCGGCGAGCTCGCGCAGCGCCGCCAGCACGCGCTGGCGCTGGTGCGGGTCGAGACCCACGCTGGGCTCATCGGCAATCACCAGCTGGGCCTGACTCACATGGGCCATGGCCGTCAACACGCGTCTAGCCATACCGCCGGAAAGCTCATGGGCGTAGGCCTGCTGGGCGCGGGCGTCCAGCTGGTAATGATCCAATGCCAGCTGGGCGGCGTGCCGGGCGCTCTTGGAGGGTTGCCCTGAGCGCTGCGCCGCCCAGGCCACCTGGCGCTGGGTGCGTACCAGCGGATCTAAAGCGTTTAGCGATTGGGGTATAAGCGCCAGCTCTCGGCCGCGAAGTTGGCGTTGGCGTGGCCTATCAAGAGGAGACCCTTGATAGTAAAGCTGCCCGTTCAAACGTGCGGGTGTGGGTAGCAACCCCATCATCGCGTAGGCCAAGAGGCTTTTCCCAGCGCCTGAGGCACCCACCACGGCATGCACCTCGCCTGCTGAAAAGTGCAGCGAGAGCTTATCTAGACAGGTCGTCCATTCACGCTTCCACCAGGAGGCGTACACGGGTAGCTGCAGCGATAGTTGGTCAATCGTTAACATGGCAAGCCTCCATTAACAGTTGCCTTAAATGCGCTAAAGCGCCCGGCGCAGGTGGTTGGAAAGGCGCTCGAAGCTCAGCACCATCATCAACAGCGCCAAGCCTGGAAATACCCCCAGCCACCAGTAGCCGCCGCTTAGGTAGCGCATGGCCTCGGCCAGCAGTACGCCAATGGCAGGCTGGCTGGGGCTTAGGCCAAAGCCCAAAAAGGTTAACGCCGCTTCATGCAGAATCGCGTGGGGAAACAGCAATAGGGCGCCGACCAAACAGTGGGGAATAAGGTGGGGCAGCAGGTGAGCGTGGAGCACAAACCAGCGCGACTTGCCCAGCGCCTGCGAAATGAGTACGTAAGGGGCTTGGCGTAGCTGCAGTAATTCGGCGCGCAGCACCCGCGCCAAACGCGGCCAGTGAGTAATCGCCACGGCAATAATTACCGCCTGGGTGCCGCCACCCAGGGCAAAAGCGATCAGCATCAATAAAATCAGGTGGGGCACGCTGAGCAGCGTATCAATCACCAAGCTAACCAGCGCATCCAGCCGCGGTGATAGCGTGGCCAGTGCCGCCAGGCTAAGTGCAATCAGCGTGCTCAGTAGCGCCGCCAGACAGCCCACCCAAAAGCTGAGTGCCAGCCCGGCCAAGGTGCGCGCCCAGAGCTCCCGCCCCAGTGCATCGGTGCCGAGCCAGTGATTAAGGCTGGGTGGGGCCAGCCGGGCGTCAAACTGCATTTGCTGCGCGGAATCACCCAGCAGCCACTGGCTGGCGACCAGCCCCAGCACCAACAGCGTAGTGACGCCCAGGCTCAAGGCGGCACGCAGCCGTGGTTGCGCTTCGCTCATAGGCCACCTGACTGAATGCGTGGGTCAATGACGGCGTACAGGCTGTCGGCGATTAGATTGCCAACGCTGACAAACAGCGCGGTAAATAGCGCAATGCCTAATAGCAGCGGCACATCACTGCGCAAGCCCGCCGCCACTGTGGCTTGGCCTAGGCCTGGGTAAGCAAAAACCTGCTCGATCAAAATAGAGCCGCCAAACAGTTCGCCCAGCGAGGCAAACGCCAGGGTCATCGCCGGTAAACTGGCGTGCCGGAGGCCGTGTCGCCAGGCGACGTCTAAGCGACTAGCACCCTGGGCGAAAGCATGGGTGGCAACCGCTGAGCGCATTAATTCAAGCATGCGGGCGCGGGTGTGCAGGGTGATAGTGGCGATGCCCAGCAGGGCCAGCGTGGTCACCGGCAGCACTAGATGGTGCAAGCGGCTCAAGAGGGTAACTTCCTGGCTCAAGATGCCAGTTGGGCCAGCGCAGCAGGTCGGCGTCCAGCCTAAGGTGACCGAAAACAGCAGCACGGCGAGTATCGCCAGCCAAAAGGCGGGCGTGGAGGCGGTAATGAAGGCGTAAGTGCTAATGGCGTTATCCAGCTTGGAGCCCTCCTTGGCACCGGCCGCTACGCCGAGGCTAAACCCCAGCAACGCTGAGAGCAGCCAGGCGCTGCCCAGCAGTATAATCGAGCGTTGAAAGCGCTGGCCGATAACTTCGCTAACCGGCTGGTTATACACGTGGCTCCAACCTAAATCACCGCTGACTAGCTGACGCAGCCAGTGGCCAAACTGAATAGCAGCTGACTCATCAAAGCCCCAGCGCTGGGCAATCAGGGCGCGCTGTTCAGGGCTGACCTGGGCCATTTGCGGGCCCAGGTAGGCATCAATGGGGTCAATGGGTGAGGCCATCATCAGTCCAAACGACACCAGCGCCACGCACAGCAATACCAGCGCCAGACGAACAAGGCGCTTAGCTATCAACGCTGTTAATCGCACGTCCAGCGCCACTCAAGTAGGTTGGCGGTGACTGGCCAGCCGTGCCCGTGAGGGGCCACGCCCAGCTCACCCACGTCTAAGCAGGTATTGGCAAAATAGACGTGCTCAAGGTTGACCAGCCAGGCCCAGCTGCTATCGCCGCGTACGCCGTAGCCGGTAGCGCCGTCCCACTGCGCCGCCTGCCATTCACGGTTAGCTTGCTCAATGCTCTCAGCGGCCTGGGCGGCATCCAGGTGGGCGTCTACCGCCGCGTTGGCGTAGAAACCGCTGTTGTAGAAGCCGTTGCCTGCGTGCTGACTGTGGAAGAGGTAGTAAATCTCTTGCGGGCTGTGGCTGCCAAAGCCAAACAGGATGGCGTCTTGGTGCAGCGCTTCGCGCTGGATGTCATCCCAATGGCGGCCGGTGGGCTGCATCTCAATCCCCAGCGGGCGCACCATTTCTGCGCTTACTTCGGCGAGCAGTTGCCGGGTAGTATCGCCGGCGGGGTAAGTAAGCCGAAAGCGGGCGGGTAGGTCATCCTTATAGCGCAGGCCATCGTCGTGCAACTGCCAGCCCGCGGCGTCGAGTATATCGGCGGCGTGGGCTAGGTTGGGCGCTTCCATTTGCTCCTCTTCATCGCTCCAGGGCAGGCCGTCGGCGGGCCCAAAGGCAGGGCGCCCATAGCCGTGCAGTGCCACTTCCACCAGCGTATCGCGATCAACGGCAAGGTTGATGGCCTGGCGGATTGCCAGGTCAGCGGTCACATCGTTGCCGATTGGCGCCCCTGACGCCGCATGCTCGCCGTTGGTAAACCGCATGGGGAACAGAATGCCGCGGTTATCGACGCTTTCCATCGTCAGTCGCTGCATGTGCGCCGGTACATTGGCCGCCAGCGCCGGTGGCACCGCGGCGATATCCACTTGCCCCGCGTGGGCCGCGCTGAGGGTGGCGTCTTCGCCGGTGAAAAGAAACACCAGCCGATCAAAGGCGGGAGTAGGGCCGTAGAAGTAGGGGTTGCGTTCCACAATCAGCTGCTCGCCTTCCTGCCACTCGACCAGTTGATAAGGGCCGGAGCCCATTGGTTGCCTGCCGTACCCGTCGCTATAGCTGTTTTGGCGCTCGGCGTGAGGCACAATGCCTAGGGTGACTAATTGATCAAGAAAGGTAATACGTGGTGCACGCAGTTGTAGCATAACGGTATCGCTACCCACGGCCTTGGCTTGTTCAAGTGCGCTAAGGTCAGCCCGGCCGCCTGCTTGGGCAGCGGCGTTAAAGGTATAGGCGACGTCGTCGGCGGTCAGCGGCGTGCCGTCGGCAAAGCGCGCATCGTCGCGCAGTGTTAGCGTCCAGGTCAGGCGGTCTTCGGACAACGACCACGCAGTGGCGAGTTCTGGCTGCGGCGAGAGATGCTTGTCGCGGGAGAGTAGCGTCGACTGAAATAGCGGATTGCCATACTGCCCCCAGCCTAGCAGCGGGTCAAAGCCTTGTTCGGGTTCGCCGCCAATCGCTAAAATTAATGTCTCTTTTGCCTGTGCGGTGCTGGCGACGACTAAACAACCGCTGGCTAAGCAACTTAGCGCAATACTCAGTAAGATAGGCCGAGTGGGTTTAGCCATCGCTTTATCCTTTATGCTGTTAACGTCGCTAGTATGATGTTTATATAAGAACATCATACTACCGCTGGCAGCAGCACATGAAAAGTTAATCAGGACAGGGGGCGTGAATGCAGCGTGTAACGGTAACGCTTGATGAGGAGCTGCTGGCAGAAGTGGATGCGTTGATGCGCGAACATGGCTACCAAAATCGCTCAGAGGCGATTCGCGATTTGACCCGCGGTGGCTTAAAGCAGCTCAGAGAAGAGGCCGCGCCGGACTCGCTTTGTATGGGGGCACTGGTGTATGTCTACGATCACGCCGCTCGCGAGCTTTCCAAGCGCTTAACGCGCCACTCCCACGACCATCACCACCTCACGCTGTCGACCCTGCATGTGCACATTAACCACGACAGCTGCCTGGAAGTGGCGCTGCTCAAAGGCCAAGGGCGTGCGCTCAAGCAGTTTGCCGCCGAAGTAACGTCATCAAGAAGCGTTCGCCACGGGCAGCTAGTGCTGATACCCGATGAATAATCAGGTTTATTGGCAGGCATAAAAAAAGGGCGACCCGACAGGGTCACCCTTTTAGAACAAAAGCGCGCGAGCAATTAGTGCTCAACGCCGCCTTCGCCGTGCACGTGGCCGTGCTCAACTTCTTCATCACTGGCTTCACGGACTTCAGCGATCTCAACGTCAAAGTTGAGCTGCTGACCGGCCAGCGGGTGGTTGCCATCAACCACGACCGTATCGCCTTCGACTTTCTTGACGGTAACCATCAACGGGCCGCCTTGGGTCTGGGCTTGGAACTGCATGCCCGGCTCAACGCTTTCAACGCCTTGGAACGCATCGCGAGGAACTTCTTGCATTAGCTGCTCTTGCAGCTCGCCGTAACCTTCTTCAGGCGATACGGCAACGTTCAGTTTTTCGCCCGCAGCGCGTCCTTCCAGCTCTTTCTCAAGGCCCGGAATAATGTTGCCGGCACCGTGGAGGTAGGTAAGCGGCTCACGGCCTTCTGAACTGTCTAACACTTCACCAGCATCGTTGGTCAGAGTGTAGTGAAACGCGACAACCGAGTTTTGCGCAATTTGCATGGAATAACCTTTCGGGGGAGTGCATGTTCCAATATGGTAACGCGTGTACGCCGGCTTGTCAGGGGGTAGCGGCGCTTTTTCCTACCCACGGCTTAGAGCGGTATTGCGCGTTAAGGTGACCAGGGATACCCTACGACCATCACTTATTTCCTTTTCCTTATCATTTTGCGGAGCATGCAATGACGATCTTGATTATTTGGCTTATCGCGTTCTGCCTGATTGCGTATTTTACGTATCAGCGCTGGGACAGTGGCGTCAGCCAGGGGTTAGATAAGGTATTGCCCGGCTTTTTGAAAAGCCATGGGGAAAACCGTTATCTATGGGTATTGACGCTGAGCGTATTGGGCGCGACGACGTTAGTTAAGCCGGTTGATATACTGCTGGTGACTATACTGCTGGGGCTAATCGGTTGGGGTATAACGGCCCTGGCTAGCTGGGCGAGTAGTAAAGCTAACCACTGATTGAGCTCATAACTGAGCCTACAGCAGTCTCTACCGTCATAAAAAAGCCCGACCATCAGGGTAGATGGTCGGGCTTTTTTTGTGGCGTTTAACCGCTATTGATCAACTTTTTTACATCAATAGGGTGCAACGCTCAGGTTAGCGCCACTACCGATCAAGCGAACGCGCTGGCCGGCTTGGAATTGGCGATCTGCACGCTGAACGACGACGACGTCGGAGCCGTCGTCAAGGCGAATTTCCATCTCCAGCGCATTGACGCGGTTAGTGGCGTCTTCAGCGGCCGTGCCTGCCACTGCACCGCCTAAAGCGCCAGCAACCGTTGCCAACTGACGGCCTGAGCCGCCACCTACTTGGTTGCCTAAAAGACCGCCAATGATGGCACCGCCACCACTGCCTAGAAGCCCTCCAGCACGGCTATCAGCTTGAATCTGTACCGGGCGAACCGCCACGATAGTGCCATAAGTGACGCTTTGGCTCGTTTTAGCTTGGTTGCCGCTGTAGACATCGCCAGAGTAGCGGGATGTGTTGGCACAGCCAGCCAGCGCGAGAATGCTCAGAGCGACAACAGGTAGAAGAAGACGTTTCATTAAAACCTCCGGGGTATTGCTATGCGCATAACCATAACCGAGTGGCTAGTAGTTATAGAACAGTGTTCGCTAAAGATAGCGGATGTCAAACGCTTTGACCAGCTATCATTTGAAAAGATCAGTGCTGGCAAGAAAAAAAGAGCCAAGCAAGAGCACACCCAAGAGTTTAACAGCGGATTAAGAAAACAGCGTGCAAATACCCCCAAAAAAACCACAGCAGGAAGCCGGTGTGGCCTCCTGCTGTGGGGTTCGCTGGCTAAATCCAAGCGGTAAAATGCTTAATTAACCAAACTGGTTCATGGTGTTGTCTGTGCCACCGGCTTTGAGCGCAGCATCGCCTTGGAAGAACTCTTTGTGGTCATCGCCGATATTGGAGCCGGCCATATCCTGGTGACGAACCGTCGCAATGCCTTGACGAATCTCCTGACGCTGAACGCCTTTCACGTAGGCCAGCATGCCTTCGTCGCCGAAGTAGCCTTTGGCCAGATTGTCGGTGGACAGGGCGGCTGTGTGGTAGGTCGGCAGCGTGATCAAGTGGTGGAAGATGCCCGCTTCGCGCGACGAGTCGCGCTGGAAGTTGCGCGTCCACTCATCGGCCAGCTGACCCAGCTCGGTGTCGTCGTACTCGGCGTTCATCAGCTTGTCGCGCTGATAAGCCGACACATCTTTGCCTTCTTCCTGCCAGGCATCGAACACCTGCTGGCGGAAATTCAGGGTCCAGTTGAACGACGGCGAGTTGTTGTAAACCAGCTTGGCATCGGGCACGACCTGGCGAATCCGGTTAACCATGCTGGCGATCTGGCCCACGTGAGGCTTCTCGGTTTCAATCCACAGCAGGTCGGCGCCGTGTTGCAGGCTGGTGATGCAGTCCAGAATCACGCGATCTTCGCCAGTGCCCGGCTTAAACTGGTAGAGGCCCGAAGCGAGACGCTTGGGTTTGACCAGCTTGCCATTTTGCTTGATGACCACGTCGCCGTTATTGATATCGGCGGCGTTTTCAATAGCATCGCCATCCAGGAAGCTGTTGTACTGATCGCCAAGATCCCCAGGTTCATTGGTAACGGCGATTTTTTGCGTCAAGCCAGCGCCGAGGGAGTCGGTACGCGCGACGATAACCCCATCGTCGATACCCAGCTCCAGGAAGGCGTAACGCACGGCGTTGATTTTGGCCAGGAAATCTTCATGGGGAACGGTTACTTTGCCGTCTTGGTGGCCGCACTGCTTCTCATCAGACACCTGGTTTTCCAACTGAATGCAGCAGGCCCCCGCTTGAATAAACTTCTTGGCCAGCAGGTAAGTGGCTTCTGCGTTACCAAAGCCTGCGTCGATATCGGCAATGATCGGCACGATATGGGTCTCGTAATTATCGATTTTGCTGATCAGTTCCTGCTCTTTGCCGCTGTCGCCAGCTTCTTTGGCTTCATCCAGGGCGCGAAACAGATGGTTAAGTTCCCAGGCGTCGGCTTGCTTCAAGAAGGTGTAGAGCTCTTCGATCAAGTTGGCAACCGAGGTTTTTTCGTGCATTGACTGGTCGGGCAGCGGGCCGAACTCGGAGCGCAGTGCGGCCACCATCCAGCCTGATAAGTAGAGGTAGCTACGCTTGGTGGTGCCAAAGTGCTTTTTGATCGAGATGAGCTTCTGTTGACCGATGAAGCCGTGCCAGCAGCCCAGCGACTGGGTGTACTGGGCGGTATCAGCATCGTAAGCGGCCATGTCTTCGCGCATGATTTTGGCCGTGTAGCGAGCAATGTCCAGGCCGGTGTGAAAGCGGTTTTGAGCGCGCATACGAGCGGCGTACTCAGGCTTAATCGCTTCCCATTTGCCGCCTTGGGCTTCGCGCAGTTGCGCCATGGCTTTGATATCGTCAAGCAGTCCTGTCATGAGCTTACCCTCTTTGGTTGTCATCGCCGTTCTTAAAGGCTGATCGCATTTTGCAAATCAGCGCTAGAGACGTTTGGTACAGCGCGGCGGGCTTGAAGATTTCGCTACATCGCCTTAACGCTGCAATGCAACAACTATCCACTAGATGGGCGTATTCAACAATTGACACTTGGGGGCACGGCGCGTTGTAACCCGACTACATAGAGGGGCAAAAGCACGGGGTTTGTGTAGTGGTTTTTCGTCCAAAGAGCATAAAAAAAGCACTGCCGAGGCAGTGCTTTTGTTCAATCAAGATGGCTTGTTAAGCGAGTGAAAGCGTCATTTCCCGGTGAGGAATGCCCGCATCAAGAAACGCCTCGCCGTGGGCGACGAAGCCTAGCTGCTCGTAAAACGCCAAGGCGTGCACCTGTGCGCTGAGCGCCACCTGTGAGTGGCCCGCATGACGTGCCGCCTCAATCGCGGCCTTCATTAACAATACGCCGATGCCGCTGCCGCGGGCATCAGCAAGCACCGCGACACGACCAATGTGCGCATCGGGCAGCAGGCGGGCGGTGCCTACCGGTTGACCGTCGAGCATGGCGAGAAAGTGCTGGCACTCAGGGTCAAGGCCATCCCACTCCTCTTCCTGGGGGACGTTCTGTTCGTCAATGAACACAATGCGCCGGATTTCACTGGCGGCCGGGCCAAGGGTTGCCCAGTCGCCGGTGCTAATACTTGCCACCGCCATTGATCAATGCTCCTGGTCGTCATCGCCTTCTTCGTCGCTCATAAAGCCGAGGCTGCCGGTATTGACCAGCTGTGTGAACAGGGCGGCGGCGCCTTCAAGTTCAAGGTCATCGGCGTAGAGCGGGGTGTTGTCGGCGACACGTTGCGCCAACGCCTTAGAGCAGGCATGGCCGTCGCCATCGGCAAACAGCGTGATGCCGCTGGCATCGCTGCGCCAGGCGAAGCGCGAGCCGGGCATAGGGTAAAGCGGTTCGCCCTCTTGTAGCTGAGCGACAAGCGCCGTTTCGGTCAGCGGCGTTTCCAGCGGTACCACTTGATCGATATATTTTGGCTGGGTCATAACGCGACCAAACCACTGGGCGAGCTGGGTAGGATTGTCGAGCGTTGAGATAATCAGCTGGCGCATACGCTCAACCGCCGCATCGTCTATTTCACCCGTTTGTTCAGGGGGCGCCATGCCCGCATCGCTGTAGCGCTGGGAGGCGGGCAGCTGCTCGCCCAGGTAGTCGGCGTAGGAGGTGATGGCCTCGTCGGCGGAAGGGGCGCGAAAACCGATCGAGATGGTCATGCAGTCATCGCTTTGACTAACGCCATGGTGCGCCCAGCCGGGGGGCAGGTAGAGCATATCGCCCGGGTCCAGTACCCAGTCGGAGTCCGGCTCTACGTTGAAGTCCTTCAGAATCCGCAGGTCAATGCCTTGGATAATCGGCGCATCTTCGGTCAGTTTGCCCCCCAGCTGCCAGCGGCGGTGGCCGCTGGCCTGGAGTAGAAACACATCGTACTGGTCGATATGCGGGCCCACATTGCCGCCGGGAGGCGCGTAGCTGATCATCACGTCATCGAGCCGCCAGCGGGGTAGAAAATCAAACTCATCCATCAGCGCCGCCACGGCAGGCACGTAGTGGTCAACGGCCTGCACCAGCAGGCTCCAGTTGGTTTCCGGCAGGCGTTCAAAGGTGGCGTCATCAAAGGGGCCCTGGGAGACCTGCCAAGGACCATCCGGGCCTTCCTCTTCGACTAAGCGTGCCTCTACGCCGGGCTCGCAGGCGAGTCCAGCCAGCTCATCGGCTTCAATGGGGCTAATGAAGTCCGGAAACGCGCCGCGAATCAGCAGCGGCTTTTGCTGCCAATAATGGGCCAGAAAGTCGGCGGCAGAGAGATCGCCCAGCAGGGTTAACGGCTTATCGTGATGGTTCATGGCATGCCCTGACGTTAGTAAGTTGGCTTAATAAAGTGGCGTTACGTTATAAACAGTCTAACCGTTGTGTCAGCGCTTCGGCCTGAGCCTGAGCATTACCAATATAGCTAGCGGGTGACAGCGCCTTGAGCTCGGTTTTGACTTCGCTGGGTAGCTCAAGCGTATCAATGAACGCTGCAAAGCCCGCTTGGTCAATGCGTTTGCCACGTGTCAGCTGCTTGAGCTTTTCATAAGGCTTTTCAATGCCGTAGCGGCGCATCACCGTTTGGATCGGCTCAGCGAGCACTTCCCAGCTGTTATCCAGATCGGCGTCCAAGCGCTCGGGGTTGGCTTCGAGCTTGCTGATGCCTTTTAGGCTGGCGTGGTAAGCGATCAAGCCATACGCCAGGCCGACGCCCAAATTACGCAGCACGGTGGAGTCGGTTAGATCACGCTGCCAGCGCGAGATGGGCAGTTTTTGCGCAAGGTGGCCAAGCACCGCGTTGGCCAGCCCCAGGTTGCCCTCGGAGTTCTCAAAATCAATCGGATTGACTTTATGCGGCATGGTCGATGAGCCAATTTCACCCTCCACCGTGCGCTGCTTAAAGTAGCCCAGCGAGATATAGCCCCATACGTCGCGGTTAAAATCGATCAGAATGGTATTGAAGCGGCAAATGGCATCGAACAGTTCGGCGATATAATCGTGGGGCTCAATCTGGGTGGTGTAGGGGTTGAAGGTTAACCCCAGGCCTTCCACAAAGGTGCGCGCATTGGCTTCCCAGTCGATCTCCGGGTAAGTGGTCAGGTGAGCGTTGTAGTTACCCACGGCGCCATTGATTTTACCCAGCACTTCTACCGCTTCAATCTGCTTGAGCTGGCGCTTGAGGCGATACGCCACATTGGCCATCTCTTTACCCAGCGTGGTGGGGGTGGCCGTTTGCCCATGGGTGCGCGATAGCATGGGCTGCGCGGCGTGGGCAATCGCCAGTTTGGCGATTTCGTCGGCGACCTCGTGCAGGGTGGGCAGCATGGCGTTCAGGCCATCGCTGAGCATCACGCCATAAGAGAGGTTGTTGATGTCTTCACTGGTGCAGGCAAAGTGAATGAACTCGGTGACTGCATGCAGCTCGGCCTGGTCAGCAATCTTCTCTTTTAAGAAATACTCCACCGCTTTGACATCGTGATTGGTGGTGCGCTCGATTGTTTTGATCCGTTCGGCATCGTCGATCGAAAATTCGCGAATCAATTGCTCAAGAAACGCGGTCGCTTCAGCGGAAAGGGGCGGCACTTCGGTAATTTTGGTGTGCCCGGCCAGGCGCTGCAGCCAGCGGACTTCCACAATCACACGGGCGCGGATCAGGCCAAATTCGCTGAAGTGTTCGCGCAAGGCGGCAGCTTTGTTGGCGTAGCGGCCGTCAACGGGCGAGAGAGCGGTCAAAGCGGAGAGTTGCATGGCATGGTTTCCAGGTGGTTCGAGAGCAGATTGTTCAGAACAGGCGATTCAAAAAAAGCGGTCCACAAACAGCGGGGCGGTCGATAGGGAACTCGACTAGCTAAGGCTGTCCAGCGCACGCCGTAGCGCTTTGCGTTGGAACACTAGCTTCCAGCGCCGCCCGCCTTGCTGGTGCCACAAAAGGCCAAAGCGAATACCGGCCATCAGGCAGGCGCGCACGCGTTCGGGCATCATGCGGCTTTGCAGTAGCGACGGGTCGCCCTGCACCACAATACGGGTTTTAAACGTGGAAATCGTCTCTTGGTACGCTTCGCCTAGGCTGGCCACCACGTTTTCATGGGTGGAGCCAAAGTGCTCGGCTTGACCCTGTATGCGCGTGAGTTTTTGGCCCAAGGCATCCATCATGTCGTTATTGGTGCGCAGCTTATTCATCAATAGCAACAGCGAAAAGCCGTAGCGCAGCACCACAGGGTTGGCCTGCTGGCGGCCGACTAAGGCTTCCAGCGTATCCAGCCCGCGGCGAAGATTATTAGGGTGGCCGCCGTAAATGGCTTCAAAACTTTCCGGGTTGGGATTCACGGTGGCATGAATCAACGTTTCCCAGGCGCGGGGTTCCACCTGGCCGGTGCGGGCGAGTTCGTCAACCAGGCTGGCGGCCTGGAAGACGCCCGCCAGTGCAAGTGCTTGTCGCGTGGCCGGGGAGTCAGGGGCGCGATGAATCGGGGTTGGATTCATGCAGCGGCCTCCGCGGCTTTTTCCCAGGTGGCGCGGATGACGCCGCCGCCCAGGCAAATGTCGCCATCGTAAAGCACCAGCGACTGGCCGGGCGTTACCGCCCACTGCGGGTCATCAAAAGTGACTTCCACGCTGCCGTCGGGTAAGGCGCGAATCTCGCAGCCGCAGTCGCTCTGCCGATAACGCGTTTTGGCGGTAAAGCGGCCTTGTTGCACCGGCGGTTCACCCGCCACCCAGTCCATCGCCTCGGTAGCTAAGGTGTCGGAGTAGAGCAGCGGATGATGCTTACCCTGCACCGCGATCAGCACATTGCGGTCAAGATCTTTCTCCGCCACGTACCAGGGCTCTTCCGAGTAGTCGGCAAGCCCACCAATCCCAAGCCCCTGGCGCTGGCCCAGGGTGTAGTACATCAGTCCCATATGTTGGCCAATCACATCGCCTTCCGGGGTTTCGATCGTGCCAGGCTGGGCGGGCAGATACTGCTGCAGGAAGTCACGAAAGCGCCGCTCGCCGATAAAGCAGATGCCGGTAGAATCTTTTTTCTTGGCGGTAATCAGCTCGTGCTGTTCAGCCAAGGCACGCACGGCGGGCTTTTCCAGTTCACCCACGGGGAACAGGGTGCGCGCGATAGCGGCCTCCGGCACGGCATGCAGGAAGTAGCTTTGATCTTTATTGCCATCCAGCCCTTTCAGCAGGCGCGGACGACTTTCGCTCATGCCTTGGCGGACATGCCCTTGACGGACATAGTGCCCGGTGGCAATTTTGTCGGCCCCCAGCATTTCGGCGTACTCAAGGAAGACCTTAAACTTGATCTCCCGGTTACACAGAATATCCGGGTTAGGCGTGCGGCCCGCTTTGTATTCGGCTAAAAAGTGCTCAAAGACGTTATCCCAATACTCCGCCGCAAAATTGGCGGTGTGCAGTTTAATGCCGAGCTTTTCGCAGACGGCCTCGGCGTCGGCGAGATCCTCTTTGGCGGTACAGTAATCGGTGCCGTCGTCTTCATCCCAGTTTTTCATAAACAGGCCTTCCACCTCATAGCCTTGCTGCATAAGGAGAAGGGCCGAAACGGACGAGTCGACGCCGCCGGACATGCCGACAATCACTTTGCCGTTAGCGGTAGGCTCGGTAGTCGATGACTCAGTGTTGGATGACATAGGCATCCTCAGTAAAGGTGGTGTGCTAAACGTAGTATGAGCAGTATGCAATTAGGCGAAGATTATACACGATGGGAGGGGAGTGCTTCGAGTGCTTCACTCGCGAATCACCGCCAGCGGATAGCAACGCCCGGCAAGCGCATCTTCAACACGTTGGAGTACCAAGGGGCTGCGCAGGCGTGACTGCTGATCTAGCGCGCGTATTTGCTCAAGCGTGAGCCAGTGCGTGGCGAAAATATCGGGATCAAGCGCGAGGTCGCGCTGATTGAGTGGCTCGGCCATAAACCCATGGCTGTGAAAGGTTTTTCCCTCGGGTGTGTGGAAGACATACAGACCCAGGTAGGCACTCAAACGTATTTCCCAGGCGGTTTCCTCCATGACTTCGCGCACAATGGCCTGCACTGGGCCTTCCCCTGGCTCAACGTGGCCAGCGGGCTGATTAAATACGCTTTGCGGCCCGCCGCGCTCTTCTTCCACCATTAAGAAACGCTCACCCCGCTGTATCACGCAGGCCGCCGTGCTGTGAATATTGCTCATGATGGCGTCCGACGTTGGGTAGCGGGGCGCGTACGTTTATGAGCAGGCGTATTGGCCGGGCGGGGCGCGTGCAAGGTTTCCTTGCGCCACTCGCCGGGGGCTAACCCCTCTAGCTTCCAGGGGCCAATCGCGGCGCGAATCAAGCGCAGTGTCGGAAAGCCGACGTGAGCGGTCATACGGCGCACCTGGCGGTTACGGCCTTCGCTGATGGTGAGTTCCAGCCAGCTCGTCGAAGGATGCCGCTTAGGGTCAATGGCCGGTTGGCGAGAAGCGATGGCAGGAGGCTCGATCAAACGTGCTTTGGCCGGCCGCGTTGGGCCATCTTTCAGCGGTATGCCCTGGCGTAACGCCTTGAGTGCGGGCTCATCTATTTGCCCTTCGAGCTGGGCCCAGTAGGTTTTGGGCTGCTTGTGGCGCGGGTGAGAAATGCGGTGAATTAACCCGCCATCGTCGCTAAGCAGCAGCAGGCCTTCAGAGTCATAATCAAGCCGCCCTGCGGGGTAAATATCTTTTATATCAATGTAGTGTGCCAATGTTTGGCGCCCTTCGCGGTCGCTGAACTGGCTCAGTACCTGGAAGGGCTTATGCAGTAGGTAAAGGTTGCTCATGACATCTCTGTGCTCATCTGTCGGTTCTTTGCGGTCACTCTTGGCCCTTCGTATGTCGACCATGCGCACGGCGGGCAGCGCTGGTATACTCCGGCTACCTTATTGGGGCGACCATGGTTACGCTTGCGCTCCAAGATTGCTTGTAATCGTAGTGACAAAAGAGGTTAACGCAAAAATGACCAAAACGCCGAAGATCATCTACACGCTCACCGACGAAGCCCCTGCGCTCGCGACGCACTCCCTACTGCCGATTATCGATGCGTTCACCGATTCCGCTGGCATTCAGGTAGAGACTCGCGATATTTCCCTGGCTGCTCGGATTATTGCTCAGTTCCCCGATTACCTGAGTAAAGAGCAGCAAATCGGCGATCACCTGGCCGAGCTTGGCGAGCTGACCAAGACCCCCGAAGCGAACATCATCAAGTTGCCGAACATTAGCGCCTCGCTGCCTCAGTTAAAGGCGGTGATCAACGAGTTGCAGACGCAGGGTTATAAGCTGCCTGACTACCCGGAAGCGCCGCAAAGTGATCAAGACAAAGACATCCAGGCCCGCTACGACAAGACCAAAGGCAGCGCCGTCAACCCGGTACTGCGCGAAGGCAACTCTGACCGTCGCGCGCCGCTGTCAGTTAAAAACTATGCTCGCAAATACCCCCACCGCATGGGCGAGTGGAGCAGCGACTCCAAGTCACACGTCGCGCACATGCGTGACGGCGATTTTTACGGCAGCGAGAAATCCGCGTTAATCGACAGCGCTACCGACCTTAAAATTGAGCTGGTCGCAAACGACGGCAGCACCACGGTACTCAAACAGAAAACCGCGGTGCTGGAAGGCGAAGTCGTCGACGGCGCGGTCATGAGCAGTAACGCGCTGCGTCGTTTTGTGGCCGAAGAAGTCGCCGACGCCAAAGCCAAAGACGTGCTGTTCTCGCTGCACCTTAAAGCCACCATGATGAAGGTCTCTGATCCGATCATGTTTGGCATGGTGGTCAGCGAGTTTTATCAGGATGTGCTGAGCAAGCATGGTGACATGCTGAAGCAGGCGGGGTTTGATCCCAATAATGGTATTGGCGATCTCTACTCGGCGATTAAAACGCTGCCCGAAGAGCGCCAAACCCAGATTCAGGATGAGATTCAGGCGCTTTACGCCGAGCGCCCACGCCTGGCGATGGTAAACTCGCATAAGGGCATTACTAACCTGCACGTGCCCAGCGATGTGATTATCGACGCCTCCATGCCAGCGATGATCCGCGACTCCGGCAAAATGTGGGGCGCCGACGATCAGCTGCACGACGTCAAAGCGGTGATTCCGGATCGCTGCTACGCCGGTATCTATCAAACAGTCATCGAAGACTGCAAGCAGCACGGTGCTTTTGATCCCACCACCATTGGCAGCGTGCCCAATGTGGGCCTGATGGCGCAGAAAGCCGAAGAGTACGGCTCCCACGATAAGACCTTCCAGATTCCTACCGACGGTGCGGTGCGCGTCACCGACGCCAGCGGCAACGTGGTGCTAGAGCATAGCGTGGAGCAGGGTGATATCTGGCGGATGTGCCAAACCAAAGATGCCCCGGTGCGCGATTGGGTGAAGCTTGCGGTTAACCGTGCCCGCGAAAGTGCCACGCCCGCGATTTTCTGGCTGGACGCCCAGCGCGCCCACGATGCCCAGCTGATCAACAAAGTCGAAAGCTACTTAAAAGAGCACGACACCGCTGGCCTGGATATTCGTATCATGGCGCCGGAAGACGCCATGCGCTTCTCGCTGGCGCGTATCCGCAAGGGTGAAGACACTATCTCCGTCACCGGTAACGTGCTGCGCGACTACCTAACCGACCTGTTCCCGATTATGGAGCTAGGCACCAGCGCCAAAATGCTGTCTATCGTACCGTTGATGAACGGCGGTGGCCTGTTTGAGACCGGTGCTGGCGGCTCTGCGCCCAAGCACGTTCAACAGCTGCTGGAAGAGAACCACCTACGCTGGGATTCGCTGGGCGAGTTTTTGGCCTTGGCGGCATCGCTTGAGCATCTGGGTAGCACCTTTGATAACCCCCGGGCGAAAATGCTGGCCAAAGCGCTTGATCAGGCCAACGGCAAATTCCTCGACAGCAACAAGTCGCCGTCGCGTAAAGTCGGTGAGCTCGATAACCGCGGCAGCCACTTCTACCTGGCACTATACTGGGCAGAAGCGCTGGCCGAGCAGAGTGACGATAGCGAGATGCAGACGCTCTTTGGCCGTTTGGCCGAAACCCTGAAAGCCAACGAGACGACGATTGTCGACGAACTCAATAGTGTTCAGGGCCAGCCGGTGGATATTCATGGCTACTACCACCCAGACCATGCGTTGGCGACGCAGGTAATGCGTCCTAGCAAGACCCTCAACAACGCGCTGTCGATGGTGGCTAAGAGCTAATGACGACTAAGGGCTAATAGCGTCCTTACTGCTTGCGCTGTGTTTCACCCCTGTCCGCTCGGCGGGCAGGGGTGTTGGCGTTGAGCGTTTGTTGGTGTTGAGCGTCAGATAGCCTCTGCTATTGCACTCTTCGCTGCACCCTGTGATATTTTATCTTTTCATGAACCCTTGCTGATTGGCGGCGTCTGAGTTGTAGTGTAAAGCGCTTAGTCACTTCCATCGGCCAGTGTCGAGACAACCAACCGTGCTGCTTATGTCTAACGTAGATAGTTCATGCTTGATCGCATTATCCGTACAAGCGGGAATGACGCGGCCAACTATGATGCCCGATAAAGATATGCCCGATGATGATGTCGATGTAGTGGTGCAGTCAGCAGACCCAGAACTGGCTGAGCCGCCGCTTTATAAGGTGGTGCTTCATAACGACGATTACACGCCGATGGAATTTGTCATTGAAGTGCTGCAAGAATTTTTCAACATGGATAGCGAGAAGGCCGTTCAGGTCATGCTCGCGGTACATACCCAAGGAAAGGCAACTTGTGGCGTTTTTACTCGTGATATAGCGGAAACCAAGAGCTATCAAGTCAATGAGTACGCCCGCGAGTGTGAGCATCCGTTGATAAGCGATATTGAAGCCGCCGATTGAGAGCGTTGAGAAAAAATTGGCGGCTAGGCTTGCAACCGTGCCATTTGTACCCGATGTTGAGAGTTCCGGTCGATTAAACTGATCCGACGCAAGCCCTAGGTGGCGATACGCCCTAGGTAGTAGCGAAAAGGGGACTGCCATGCTGAGCAAAGAACTTGAAATGACCCTGAACACGGCCTTTACCGTGGCGCGCTCTAAGCGCCATGAGTTTATGACCGTTGAGCACCTGCTGCTAGCGTTGCTGGATAATGCCTCAGCGGTTGACGTACTGAAGGCCTGTGGGGCGAACCTCGACAAGCTGCGGTCCGATCTGCAGGATTTTATTAACTCGACCACACCGTTGATTCCAGAAGGACAAGGCGATCGTGAAACCCAGCCAACGCTTGGTTTCCAGCGCGTTCTTCAGCGGGCGGTCTTCCACGTTCAGTCATCTGGTAAGAGCGAAGTCACCGGCGCCAATGTGTTGGTAGCGATTTTCTCTGAGCAAGAGAGCCAAGCGGTTTACTTTCTCAAGCAGCAAAGTGTCGCGCGGGTCGATGCGGTTAACTATATCGCTCACGGCATCTCTAAAGTCGCTGGCCACGGGCCGTCTCCGTCACCTTCTTCCTCGGAAAGCGAAGACGCTGAAGAGGGCACTAGTGAAGGAGCTGCACATCCGCTTACCGGCTACGCCACCAACCTCAACGAGCAGGCGCGGCTGGGTAAAATTGACCCGCTGATTGGCCGTGACCATGAGCTTGAGCGCGTGGTGCAAATTCTGGCCCGGCGGCGCAAGAATAACCCGCTACTGGTGGGTGAAGCGGGCGTGGGTAAAACCGCGATTGCCGAAGGCTTGGCCAAGCGCATCGTCGAAGAAGACGTTCCCGATGTGATTGCCGACGCGGTGGTTTACTCGCTGGACATGGGCGCGCTACTCGCGGGCACCAAATACCGCGGCGATTTTGAAAAACGCCTCAAGAGCCTGCTTGGTGAGCTACGCAAGCAGCCTAACGCGGTACTCTTTATCGATGAGATTCATACTGTGATTGGTGCCGGTGCGGCGTCTGGCGGCGTGATGGACGCGTCTAACCTGCTCAAGCCGCTGCTCTCTTCGGGCGAGCTGCGCTGCATTGGCTCGACCACCTTCCAAGAGTTCCGCGGTATCTTTGAAAAAGATCGCGCGCTGGCGCGGCGCTTCCAGAAAGTGGACGTGATGGCACCGTCGGTAGACGACACCATCAAAATCCTCAAGGGGCTGCGTTCGCGGTTTGAAGAGCACCACGAGCTGAAATACACTGATGGTGCGCTGGAAAGTGCCGCGCGCTTGGCGGACCGCTACATTAATGACCGCTTCCTGCCCGACAAAGCGATTGATGTGATCGACGAGGCCGGGGCGCATCAGCGCCTGTTGCCGCCAGAAGTGCGTGCTGCAACAATCGATGTTGAGCAAGTGGAAGCTGTGGTGGCATCGATTGCGCGTATTCCACCGAAGAGTGTTTCAAGTTCCGACCGCAAGCTGCTTGAGAAGCTGGATCGCGACCTGAAAATGCTGGTCTTCGGTCAGGATGAAGCGATTGATACCCTGTCTGCAGCAATTAAACTGTCGCGGGCCGGGCTTAAATCGCCGGATAAACCGGTGGGTAGCTTCCTGTTTGCCGGGCCGACGGGCGTGGGTAAAACCGAAGTGGCCAAGCAGCTTGCCAATATCATGGGCATTGAGCTGGTGCGCTTTGATATGTCCGAGTACATGGAGCGCCACACCGTGTCGCGCCTGATTGGTGCGCCTCCGGGCTATGTTGGTTACGACCAGGGTGGTCTGCTAACCGAGGCCGTTACCAAGCAGCCGCACTGTGTGCTGCTGTTGGATGAGGTTGAGAAAGCGCATCCGGAAGTCTTTAACCTGCTGCTGCAGGTGATGGACCACGGTCGCTTAACCGATAACAACGGCCGCGAAGCCGACTTCCGCCACGTTATCTTGATCATGACCTCTAACGCCGGGGCCGAGCAGGCGTCGCGCCGCTCAATTGGCTTCCAGAGTCAAGACCACTCCACCGATGCGATGGAAGTGATTCGGCGCACCTTCTCACCCGAGTTCCGCAATCGCCTGGACGGCATTATCCAGTTCCGTTCGCTGCCGGTTTCGGTGGTACGCAATGTCGTCGACAAGTTCTTGATCGAATTGCAGGCGCAGCTGGATGAGAAGCGCGTGCAGCTGGAAGTCGACGATATGGCACGGGATTGGCTGGCGGATAAAGGCTACGATCCTGATATGGGCGCACGCCCCATGGCGCGTCTCATTCAAGAGAAGCTGAAGAAGCCGTTAGCGGAGATGATTCTGTTTGGCGATCTGGCAGACAACGGCGGGATTGTTCACGTCAGTTTGGAAGAGGGCGAACTGCACCTCTCAATGGAGATCGAAATGGCCGATGCGCCCTGAAAAGGGCGCTAAGTCGATTTAACCATGCAGCTTGATGCGTAAAAACACAGCGCCCTGTCTTTGACGGGGCGTTGGTGTTTCAGTGAACAGCTTTAGTGAAGCGGCGTAGACGCTGTTGCCAGCCGCACGCGCCCGCTGTCAACGCTCAGTTATCAACTGTCAGCCATCAGCTTCCAGCTATTAACAACAAGCACGACAGCCACTTAGCGCGAACGGTAGACAATACGGCCTTTGGAAAGATCGTAAGGCGTCAGCTCTACTTTGACCTTGTCCCCGGTTAGAATGCGGATGTAGTTTTTGCGCATTTTGCCGGAGATGTGAGCAGTAACAACGTGGCCGTTTTCCAGTTCAACACGAAACATGGTATTCGGAAGGGTATCGACGATAACGCCTTCCATTTCAATATGATCTTCGCGTGCCATATAGGCATTTCCCCACTTATGAGTTAGTAAACGGTTAGCTAATAAAGTACCGGTTAGTAATGTACCTATTAATAAGCTAACAATACATCAGGATTCAAGTGCCGCTAGGCGAGCGTTCAAGAAACAGCGCTATATTGTGCCGTAAGCACGCCGTCAAGGCAAAAAAGCTGGCATGATTAACCAATTAACGGTCGCCAATGGCGCCCGTCGAGTATTTCCAGCGGTGTAAACGCCTGCTTGTAGCGCATCTTACGGCACTCTTCGATCCAATACCCTAAATACAGGTGCGGCAGCGCTTTTTCTTTGCTGAGCTCAATGAGCTGAAGGATGGCGAAGGTGCCCAGCGAGCGCTTATCGAGGGCGTCGCTAACGGCGAAAAAGGTGTAAATCGCCGAAAGGCCGTGCTCCAGCTGATCAAAGGCAGCCACGCCTACCAGTTCATCGTCTCGATACATCTCCATCAGGTGGGCATAGGGCTCATCAAGAGTCAGAAAGGTACGGTACTGCTCACGACTCGGCGGGTACATGTCGCCGTCGGCATGACGCTGGCGAATATAGTCAGCGTAGAGCGCGTAGTGTTGGGCAGAGAAGTGAGCGGGCACCACGCGAACGCTAATATCGGCGTTGCGGCGCCAAATTTTACGCTGTGTGCGATTGGCAGCAAACTGTTCCACCGGAATGCGCACCGAGCGGCAGGCGTTACACCCCTCGCAGTGAGGACGGTAAAGGTGGCGGCCGCTGCGCCGAAACCCCAGCAGAGCCAGCGAGTCGTAGACTCCCGGCAGCGGCGACTCCTGAGGGTCGAGAAACAGCGTCGTCGCTTCTCTGCCTGGCAAATAGCTACAGGCATGCGGCACGGTAAGGAAGAAGCGCAAATCCCGCACTGGCCGACGCGGAGTATTACTGCTCACGGCTTACCTCCTGGTAAAACTGAGTGAATGCGTCAATAGGCGTTATCCTCCGCACCAATGGCTTTTAGCCAGGGCGACGCGGGAATCACCGGCGCCTCATCGGGCGATGCGGGTAATCTAAACGCCTTATCAGGCAACCAGTCTTTAAGATAGTTGATGAATGCCTCGCGAGCGACTGTAATAGCGCCCAGACTCGCCAGGTGAGGGGTGTGCATTTGGCAATCGATAAGTGTGCCGCCCTGCTCGCGCATGGCCTTGGCCAGGTGTGCCAGCGCCACTTTCGAGGCATCCGGGGCGCGGGAAAACATTGATTCGCCAAAAAAAACCGGCCCCATGGCGATACCGTACAGGCCGCCGACTAATTGGCCGCCTTGGTGCACTTCAATGCTATGGGCAATGCCCTGGGCGTGTAGCAGGCAGTAGGCGTCGTGCATGTCGTCGGTGATCCAAGTGCCTGTTTCTTCGCCACGTGGGGCGGCGCAGGCTTGAATCACCGAGTCGAAGTGTTGATCCAGGGTGACATGAAAGCCACCATGGCGCAGTCGCTTCGTCAGGCTACGGCGCTGCTTAAATTGCTCAGGTAGGAGTATCATGCGCGGGTCCGGACTCCACCACAGAATGGGGTCGTCGTCGCTGAACCACGGGAAAATGCCCTGCCGATAGGCTGCCACCAGCCAGGCGGGGGAAAGCTCGCCACCGGCGGCGAGCAGGCCGTTGGGGGAATCCAGCGCCGTCGTAGCAGATGGAAAGGTAGGGTATGGCGAGGAAAGCCAAGGTAGCATTACTTGCTCCTGTTGCTACGTGCGTTACAGCGTTCTTGTACGGAATTCGTGTACGGAGTGTTTGTAATGAGCGTTTGTACTGGGCGTTTAGCTAAAGGCTCTGTGACGGCGAAAGGATGCTCGGTATCATGCAAACTCGCAAGTGGATTAAAGACGCCATTGAGGTGTAAAGGGAGAGTCGCTTGAAAGTGAATAAAGCAGTCAACAAGCGAACGCAGCGTAATGCGCGTCAACCATCGTCATCGGCTTCTTCTGCGCGTGTCAACGCCGCGAAAGATAAAGCTCGTCGTTTTGGCCTGCGCTTACAAGGCTCCGTGCGTGAAGGCGTGGTGGTGGTACTGCTGGCGCTGTGTGTGTTCTTACTATTAGCGCTATTTAGTTATCAACCGTCTGATCCCGGCTGGTCGTATCAAGGGCCGGAAACGGACGTGCGCAACTGGATGGGGCAAGTGGGCGCCTGGCTGGCGGATGTGCTCTATTCGCTGCTCGGCGCCAGTGCGCTGTGGTGGCCGGGAATGTTTGGCTTCGCCGCCTGGTGGCTGATTCGCTCGCGTCAGGTACGTTTTGAGCTTGACCCCGTCGCCATCGCCGTCCATGCCGGTGGGTTATTACTGCTGATTTTTGGCACCACCATGCTGGGCGCGCTGCATTTTTATCACCCCAACAGCATGCTGCCCTACGCCTCTGGCGGTATTTTGGGCGAAGGGCTGGTGGGCGCGCTACGGCCGCTGGTCAGCAGTGGTGGCGTTGGCTTAATTGCCGCGGCGCTGATTTTAAGCGGCTTCCCCCTCTTTAGCGGTATGTCATGGCTACAGGTGGCCGATGAACTCGGTAAGCGGCTATGTCGCCTGGGTAGTTGGTTGTCAGCGCGTCGGCAATTACGCCGTGAGCGGGCTGCCCAGCGCGCAGCGGCAAAGGCAAAGGTGGCCGCAAAAACGCAGCCAAGGCCCGAAACAGTGCCTGAAGCGGCCAAGCCCGCTAGCCCCGCTCCAGCGCCAGCGCCGGAACCCGTCGCAAAACGCCCTGGTGGTCGCGAACGTCGCGAGCCGGGTTTATCAGTGCCGCTTGCCGAGAGCGCTATTGATAGCGCCAGTGATGTGAATAAAGGCGAAACCGAAACCACAGATACCTCAATTCCCTGGGCAGCCGCGGCGTTTTCGAGCAATAAATATGTGCCGGCAACAACGTATACCCCCGCCGCAAAGCCGCCTGCCCAAGAACACGTAAGGCCGCCAGCAGACAGCGCAGAGGAAGAGCCCGAGAAGCTTGCACCTTCAGCAGCACCAAGGGAAAACGCCTTTGTGCAGGCTGACGCCCCGGCACCTGCGCCTGAGGCCGCTGATGAGCCCAAACCCTCCTTCCCGCTGCGCGCGTCGCGTGAGGAGGAAGTGCCGGCCCCGGCGGCAAACAACGTCTTTGTTAACGATCAAGCGCCCGCTGAAAGCACGCCTACTGAGCAACCGCCTGAAGGCACCCGTCGCGAGCCATCCTTCACCACTGAATCCAACGACAGCGAGACCACCGTCAGTAAGCCTGAGCGGGCTGAGCGCGTGCCTGAGGTCGTCCCAGAGCCGGTGTGGGATGACGAAGAAATGGACGACGAAGTGGTGAACAGTCAAGTAGTGAACAATCAAAAGGTGAAGGACGAGCTGCCCACTCCCGCAGCGCGTCAGGAGCCGACGTTTTCACCGCAGGAAAGTGCGCAAGAAAGCGCGCCGGAAAGCGATGAAGGCCCCGCACTGTGGACCGTGGAGCATTTGCAAAGCCAGCGGCCGGCCTTTGAAACCGTGGACGAACCCGAGGGCGATGTGCCGAGCCTGCAGCTATTAACCCCCGCAGAGCCGTATCAGCCCAACTATAGCGACGAGCAGCTGGCCGATATGGCCGAGCTGCTGGAAGTCCGGCTGCGCGAATACGGGGTGAAGGCCGAAGTCGTGGATACTTGGCCGGGCCCGGTGATTACGCGTTTTGAGATCAAACCCGCTGCGGGCGTCAAAGTATCCAAAATCAGCAACCTAGCTAAAGACCTGGCGCGCTCATTAATGGTCAAGAGCGTGCGGGTTGTGGAGGTGATACCCGGGCGCCCCACGGTGGGGATTGAAATCCCCAACCCCAACCGGGCCATGATTCGCCTACGCGAAGTCATCGACTCCGACCGCTACCAGCAGGAAACCTCGCCGCTGACGATGGCATTAGGCCAGGATATTGGCGGTGGCCCCGTGGTCGCTAATTTGGGCAAGATGCCGCACCTGTTGGTCGCGGGCACTACCGGCTCGGGCAAATCCGTAGGCGTCAACGCCATGCTGATTTCGATGCTGTTGAAAGCGAAGCCCAGCGAGCTGAAGCTGATTATGGTCGACCCCAAAATGTTGGAGCTGTCGGTGTACGACGGCATTCCCCATCTATTGGCGCCGGTGGTCACCGATATGAAAGAGGCGGCTAACAGTCTGCGCTGGTGTGTCGCCGAGATGGAGCGCCGCTACAAGCTAATGGCGGCCATGGGGGTGCGTAACATCGCCGGCTTTAACGGCCGCTTAGACGAAGCGGAGCGCGCCGGTGCCCAGGTGGCAGACCCGCTTTGGGAGCCGCAACCCTGGGAAGTGCACCAGCCGCATCCAGTGTTGGCAAAACTGCCCTACATCGTGGTGGTAATCGACGAATTTGCCGATATGTTTATGATCGTCGGCAAAAAGGTCGAAGAGCTGATTGCCCGCCTGGCACAAAAAGCGCGTGCTGCCGGTATTCATTTGATTCTAGCGACTCAGCGCCCCTCGGTGGACGTAGTGACGGGCTTGATCAAAGCCAATATTCCCTCTCGCATGGCGTTTCAAGTCTCATCAAGGATCGATTCGCGCACTATCCTGGACCAAGGCGGCGCCGAAAGCCTGCTGGGGCACGGCGATATGCTCTATCTGCCCGCAGGCTCAGGGCCGCCTAACCGCATCCACGGTGCTTTCGTGGATGACGACGAAGTACACCGGGTGGTCGATGACTGGAAACGCCGCGGTGCGCCGGAGTATATCGAAGAGATTCTCTCGGGTGGCGTGACCGCTGATGCCTTAACCGGCCTTGAAGCAGAAGGCAGCGATAACGACGATGCCGAGCAGGACGCACTCTACGATGAAGCCGTCCAGTTTGTCACCGAAACGCGCAAAGCCTCGATTTCCGCCGTGCAGCGGCGCTTTAAGATTGGCTACAACCGGGCTGCGCGCCTCGTTGAAGCCATGGAAGGGGCTGGCGTGGTGACATCAATGGGCACCAACGGTGCACGGGAAGTGCTTGCTCCGCCGCCTGTGGGCCACTAAACACGAACAATTATGCAATAAGCGTGGAAGTCGCGCCGCGGGTGAAACCCCGCGGCGCTTTTCACGTCTTACAAGGACAGTTAAGCCGACCCGACGCACTTTGGGCTAGCAACAGTCATTATTTAGAAACCGACATTCAGCAACGGTTATCGGGCAACGGTTGCCTAGGGAGATTTTATGCGCGATACGCAAACACAACGAACGTCACCACTGGCACTGGCCGCCAGCGCCTTGGGTTTAACGTTTGGCGCCCCCGCTTGGGCTGATGATGCCGCCGAACGCTTGACTGAGCGTTTGGAGCCGTTAGAAAGCTACCAAGCCACTTTTGAACAGCAGATTCTAGACGGCAGCGGCGATCGCTTACAAAGCGCACGCGGTGAAATGTGGCTTGCGCGCCCCGGTATGCTGCGTTGGGAAGTAGACGCACCGTATTCTCAAACCGTGGTTTCCGACGGTGACGATGTGTATATGTACGACCCCGACCTTGAACAAGTCACCGTTCAAGAGATGGATGACCGGGTCACCCATACCCCAGCGTTATTGCTGTCGGGAAGCGTTGATGAGTTAACCGAGAACTATGAGGTTTTCCACGAGCAGGACGGCGGTGACGATGTTTTTACCCTGGTGCCTATCTCTGCCGATACGCTGTTTGAAGAATTGAGCATGGTATTTGAAGGCGAAACGTTAAGTGAGCTTTGGATGATGGACAGCACCGGGCAGCGCACCTCCATTACTTTTAGTAATATTACCCTCAATGGCTATATTGCCACGGACATGTTCGACTTCGAGATTCCCGAAGGCACCGATGTGATTCGCGAAGGACTGTAAATAAGGGGGTATTGGTCTGGAGATATCAGGCTGGCAGCTCGAACGGTCGCGAGCTAAAGCTACCTCTCACTGTTGCCGTTACCACAACAAGTGCCGCTATCAGATCAGGCGCCTTAGGGCGCCTGATCGACTTCCTTGTCAAGATTTTCCCGCCACGCCATAATTTCCCCAAAGCGTTTCTCCTGGCCAAACGAACTTGGCTTAAAGAACGTTTCTTTAGGTAGCTCTTCCGGCCAGCAGTCGTGGGCGCTACCCGCCGGATAGCCGTCGGGCTCGCTGTGCGCATAGCGATAGCCTTCGCCATGCCCCAACTGCTCCATCAGCTTAGTGGGTGCGTTGCGCAGGTAAGTGGGCACTTCCACCTGGGGTTGCTGGCGTACGTACTGCTTGGCCTCACTCCAGGCGCGGTCAATGCGGTTGCTTTTGGGCGCTACGGCCAAATGAATCGCCGCATGGGCAATCGCCCGCTGACCTTCGTAATCACCCAGGCGCAAGTAAGCATCCCAGGCGGCAATCACCAGCGGCAGCGCGCGCGGGTCGGCGTTACCCACATCCTCAGACGCAATAGCGGTCAGCCGGCGCACCACGTCCAGCGGGTCGCCGCCGCCCTGCATAAAGCGCGCCATATACAGCAGCGCGGCATTAGGGCGGGAGGAGCGTATCGATTTATGAATCGCCGAAAGCAGGTCGTAATAGGCATCGCCTTGTTTATCAAAGGCGCTGGCCTGATGGCCAATCACATCGGCGAGCACATCCTTATGCAGCACTTCGCGGCCGGCTTCCTGAGTGGCAAAATCGCAGGCGGTCTCCAGCAACCCCAGCGCCCGCCGAGCATCGCCTGCGCTGGCGTGGGCTAGCGCCTCTAATACCTCGTCATCAACGCTAATGTCACGCTTGCCAAGCCCCCGCTCAACGTCGCGTAGCGCTTGGCGCATCACCGTGACCAACTCCTCCTGAGTGAGCGATTTGAGCACATAAACCCGCGCCCGAGAGAGCAGCGCCGAGTTGACCTCAAACGACGGGTTTTCCGTGGTCGCGCCTATTAGCGTCAACAGGCCGGATTCGACGTGGGGCAATAAAGCGTCCTGCTGGCTCTTGTTGAGACGATGAATCTCATCTAAAAAGAGAATAACCGTTGAAGACATTTGTTGAGCACGCTCGACCACGGCGCGGAGCTCTTTGACCCCGGCCATCACCGCACTGAGGTGCTCAAGGTGGGCCTGGGAGGCGCGCGCCAATAGCTCCGCCAGCGTGGTTTTGCCCACGCCCGGCGGCCCCCATAGAATCATTGAGCGTACGAGGCCTGATTCCGCCATGCGGCGCAGCGGTTTATCTGGCCCCACCAGCGCTGGCTGCCCCACATAATCGTCCAAATGGCGGGGTCGCATACGAAAGGCTAGCGGGGCATCGTCTGCAGGCACCGACTGGGCGCTATCAAAAAGGTCCATGTAAGCTTCCGTTATAGAATCGAGACGTTGAGCAACAAAGTACCCACAAGTGTTGATGGTAAACCGTGCCTTGACGAACTACCTTTGGCGTAACTCGCCACAAAGGTACACTGGCTAGGATAACGCTGTAGAGGCATTGTTGATAATAACGCCGATTATTTAGGGCACGTTCTGGGTAAGCTATGTCCTAGTGACAATACGTACTGATTACACGCGCTTATGATCGCATGCCCTTAGCCCGCAAGGTCCGACGGTAGGCATGACAAAATAAAGGAGACGGTTCGATGTTAAACCAACTGCGCTTAGATCATGCCAATATGGCGAGAATGCTCCATGTGCTGCAGCTTAAGCAGAAAACCCTCGCCCTTGGCGAGCGACCCAATTTCCAGCTGATGCGCGAAGTGGTCGACTATATTTTGACCTATATGGAAAAATTTGCGACGCCGCTTGAGCGCATCTGCGTTGAACGGCTACAAGAGAAGGCGCCGGAGCATCTCGACCTTCCCGAACAGATGGCCAATGACTATCGTGAATTAAAGCCGCGCTTACAGCGTCTTGCCAACGATATTGATATGATCCTGATGGATAACGTGCTACCGATGGATCGTTTTGCCGATGATCTAAAAGCCTATCTCGAGGCGCATCGGGCCTATCTACGCCATGAGCGCGAAGAGCTATTCCCGCTAATTGATAAGCACTTTAGCCAAGACGATATGGAAGAGCTGCGCCAAGCCCTGCCCGAAGGCGCTGAGCAGGAGTTGGAGCGACTCCAGCAAGCCTACCCGGAACTCTATGCCGAGCTGCGCGGGGCCGATGTGCCCGCGGTGTAGCGCTTGCGGCCAACCACCGCGCACTATATCGGCAATCGATAAAATGGCGGAGCATGCTAAACTAGCAGCTCCGTTTTTTTCAGGCAGAGTCATGAAAGGCCCCGTATTAATTTTTGATTCCGGTGTCGGCGGCCTGTCCGTGGCGCAATCGCTGCGTCAACACTACCCTGAGGCAGCCCTGTGCTACGCCTGCGATAACGCCTGGCTGCCCTATGGCCTGCGCGATGATGTCACGCTGGCGTTACGTATCGTGGCGGTCTGCCAAGCCGCTGTCGACGCCTGTCAGCCCAGTGTGCTGGTCGTCGCCTGCAATACTGCCAGCACGCTGGCATTAGAGAGCTTGCGCGAGCAGTTAGCGATCCCTGTCGTGGGCACCGTGCCTGCGATCAAACCTGCCGCAGCGATTAGCCAGACACGCCATATTGGGCTGCTCGCCACTAAAGCCACGGTGGGGCGGCCCTATACCCAGCGCTTGATCGATAGCTTTGCCAGCGACTGTGTGATCACCCGCGTGGCGGCCGATGCCCTGGTGGTCGAGGCAGAAGCGTGCCTGGCAGGCATTCCACCCGATAGCCAGCGCATGCAGACGGCGCTGGCGCCGCTGTGGCACGCCGCTGCCTCTTCATCCGCTAACCCAGCAATGGACACCGTGGTGCTGGGCTGCACCCATTTTCCGTTGCTTAAACCCTGGCTGACGCAGCTCGCCCCCGTGCCGCTGTACTGGGTCGATTCCGGCGATGCGATTGCTCGCCGGGTGGCGCAAGTGGTTGATGAACTCAATAGCGATCAGCAGGATGGCCGCTGCTTTACCACCGCGCCCGCCACTAATCTCACCGCTGGTTTAGCCCGCTATGGCTTTGCGCCACCCCAGTTGCTGAACATGATCCACTTCTGATCGAATTGTTAAGAGGAGTCGCCTTGTCTATCCCCGTCGTAAAACCTGAACGTTATGCCGAACAGCTAGCCGCTAAACGCGACTATCTGGAAACCACGTTTGCCGCTTTTCAGCCGCCAGCGTTAGAGGTGTTTGAATCGCCGCCGGGCTACTACCGTCAGCGCTGCGAGTTTCGTATACAGCACGCAGAGAACGATCTCTATTACGCCATGTTCGAGGTAGACCCTGAGAACCCCAAAAATAAGCGGGTGGTCCGGTTAGATCAGTACGCGGTCGCAAGTGAACGCATCAATCAGCTAATGCCGCAGCTGCGCAAGGCCTGCCTTCGCTCCGATGAGCTGCGTCGGCGGCTGTTTCAGGTGGAGTTTTTAACCACGCTGTCGGGCGAGGCGCTGGTAACGCTGATTTACCACCGCCCCCTGGGCGATGAGTGGGAACGCGAGGCCCGCGCGCTTGAGGCCGAGCTGGGCATTATGGTGATTGGTCGCTCCCGCAAGCAGCGCATCGTACTTACCCGTGACCACGTTTGGGAGCGGTTAGAAGTCGATGGCCGCACGCTGCACTATCAGCAGGTCGAAAACAGCTTTACCCAGCCCAATGCGCATGTCTGCCAAAAAATGCTCAGCTGGGCACGGGAAGTGACCGCTGGTCAGCAACAGGAGGGCTTAAAACGGGAAGGCTTAAAGAAAGACCTGGTGGAGCTGTACTGCGGCAACGGCAATTTCACCATTGCCCTGGCGGACAATTTCCGCCGCGTGCTGGCCACGGAAATTTCGCGTATTTCGGTGGCCAGTGCCAACCTCAACCTTGAAGCCAACGGGGTCACCAACGCGCAGATTGGCCGCATGTCGGCAGAAGAGTTCTCGCTCGCGCTAAAGGGCGAAAAAGCCGGGCGGCGCGTGGCGGAGATGGCATTGCAAGACTATGATTTTTCCACCGTGCTGGTCGATCCACCCCGAGCCGGTTTAGACGCGCAGAGCTGTGAGCAACTCAGCGAGTACGCCCAGATCGTGTATATTTCATGCAATCCGGCCACGTTAGCTGAAAACCTGACCATACTGACCACCACGCATCGGATTGAACGCTTCGCGCTGTTTGACCAGTTTCCGTTTACCGATCACTGTGAGTGCGGCGTGCTGTTAAAGCGGCGCGAGGTTTAATAAGCCTAATGCGTCAACGGTATGCGCCATAAACAACGTGTTAAGTGATTAGGGACACGACGATAGGTAGCGTAAGCTTAGGGCTTGGAATAGTGGCCTAAAGGCCTATTGTCCTTCGTTTTTTGGCCGTGTAATGGCCTAGGCAGTCGAGGTGATGGATGCACTACGTTGCGATTGAAGAGAGTCGGCAAGATATTTTAGAGCAGTTGCAGGATCGGCTAAATGCGCGGCTGGAGCCCGCTCGCGCAGCGGCTGTGATTGCCTTTGCCCGACACTTTTATGCCACCGTGCCGGTAGAAGATCTGATAGATCGTCGTCTGGACGACCTGTATGGCGCAACGCTGTCAATCTGGCAGTTTTTGCAGCATCACGATCCGCAACACCCCAAGGTAACGGTGTTTAATCCGGATTTTGAAGAGCACGGCTGGCAGTCGACGCATACGTTTGTGGCGGTGCTGCATGAGGACATGCCGTTTCTGGTTGACTCCGTCCGTATCGAACTCAATCGCCGCGGCTTGACGGTGCATGCCATTCAAAACAGTGTGCTGGCAGTTGACCGCGACGACCGTCATCAGCTGCAGTCGCTAGCCTCCCCGCAAGATGAACGGGCGCCTGAGGCGCGCGAATCGCTGATTGTGATTGAAGTCGATCGTCACACCGACGAGGCGCTGCTAGAAAAAATTGAACGCAACTTGCACGATGTGCTGCGCGATGTGCGCACCGCCGTGGGCGATTACGACGCCATGTGCGCGAAAATTACCGCGTCGATTCAAGAGCTGGAAAAAAACTGTCCGCCACAAATTGACCCCGACGACCATGAAGAAGCGATTGCCTTCCTCGAGTGGCTGCTCAAAGACAATTTCACTTTTCTGGGTTACGACGAATATCGGCTCGAAGAAGGCGAGTTAAAGCGTGATGCCGATAGCGTGCTAGGGGTGTTTCGCTTGGATCAGCCGCGCTACCATGAGCGTATTCGCACCCAAGAAGGCGTCGGTGAGCAAGACGCTTATGTGCTGGTGCCGCAACTGCTATCGTTTGCCAAAAGCGCCCATCACTCGCGGGTGCATCGTCCTACCTACCCTGATTACATTACCGTTGACCGCTACGACGACGACGGCACGGTCATTGGCGAGCGGCGCTTCTTCGGCTTGTTCACCGCGACGGTGTACAACGAGTCGCCGCGTAATATTCCGCTGCTGCGCCGCAAGCTAAAGGCAGTGATGGATATCGCCGGGTTCAATCTCCAGGGACATAACGGCAAGCAGCTGTTACAGGTGCTGGAAGTTTACCCCCGCGATGATCTGTTTCAGATTGAAACCGAATCGCTGGCCAACACCGCGCTGGGCATTCTCAATATCCGCGAGCGCCGCCAGGTGCGGCTGTTTATTCGCGCCGATGTCAGCGGCAAGTTTTACTCCTGCTTGGTGTTTGTCCCCCGTGACGTGTTCTCTACGGATCTGCGCCAGAGGATCCAAAGCGTGCTGTGCGACGAACTAGACGCCCACTTTGGTGATTTCAATACCTACTTGTCCGAGTCGGTACTGGGACGTATCCAATTGATTCTGCGCTTTAATGGCGACGCGCCCAGCGACTACGATCTTAAACACCTGGAAAGCAAGGTGGCGAGGTTAGCGCGTAGCTGGCGCGACGAGCTGCAGAACGCCATGATCGAAGGCTTCGGTGAAGAGCACGCGAACCTGCTGATGGATCAGTTCCGCGAGGCGTTTTCGGCAAGCTACCGAGAAGACTTTTCTGCGCGTACGGCAGTATTCGACGTTCAGCACCTGCTAACACTGGATAGCGAGAACGACCTCTCGCTGTCGCTCTATCGGCCGTTAGAGGAGCAAGGCGGCGGGGTTAACCTGAAGCTGTTCCACCGCGAATCGCAGATCCCGCTTTCCGACGTGCTGCCGATGATGGAAAACCTTGGCCTGCGCGTGATTGGCGAGCGCCCCTACGATATCAGCTCGCCTGAGCAGCGCTACTGGATTCACGATTTCGAACTGGAGCACAGCGGCGCGGATGTCAGTCTAAGCGAGATGCGCGACGTGTTTAGCGAAGCCTTTAAGCGCATTTGGGCCGGTGAAGCTGACAATGACGCCTTCAACCGGCTGATTATCGGCGCGGGGCTGGATTGGCGCGAAGTGGCCATGCTGCGCGGCTACGCTCGCTATTTAAAACAGATCCGCTTCGGCATGTCTCAGGACTATATCGCTGCCACGCTGACCAACTACCCGGCCATTACCCGCAAGTTGGTGGAGCTGTTTAGCCTGCGCTTTGATCCTGGCGAGCAGAGCCACGCCACTGACGATTGCATCGCGAGCTTAAATGAGCATCTGGAAGCCGTTGCCAGCCTTAACGATGATCAGTTATTGCGCCGGTTTATGGAGCTGATCCTCGCTACGCTGCGTACCAACTACTACCAGCTCGCCGAGGACGGACGCTTTAAAGACTACATCGCCTACAAGCTCGAACCCTCCAAAGTCACCGGTATTCCCAAACCGCGGCCGATGTTTGAGATTTTTGTCTGCTCGCCGCGGGTCGAAGGCGTGCACCTGCGCGGCGGCAAAGTCGCCCGCGGTGGGTTGCGCTGGTCGGACCGCTTTGAAGATTACCGCACCGAAGTGTTGGGGCTGGTGAAAGCGCAGCAGGTTAAGAACGCGGTGATCGTCCCGGTCGGCGCCAAAGGCGGTTTTGTATGTAAACGCATGCCGGACAATGCCAGCCGTGACGTCGTCCAGAAAGAGGGCATCGCCTGCTATCAAATCTTTATCCGCGCGCTGCTAGACGTAACCGATAATCTGGTGGGAAGCGATGTGGTGCCGCCGGAAAATGTCGTGCGCCACGATGAGGACGATGCGTATCTGGTCGTAGCGGCCGACAAAGGCACCGCCACCTTCTCGGATATTGCCAACGCAATTTCTCTTGAGTATGGCCACTGGCTGGGCGATGCCTTTGCCTCTGGCGGCGCCAACGGTTACGACCACAAGAAAATGGGTATCACTGCGCGCGGCGCCTGGGAATCGGTTAAGCGACACTTTAAAAATCTCGATGTGGATACCCAGCGCGATCCGTTCAGTGTGTTAGGCATCGGCGATATGGCGGGCGATGTGTTTGGTAACGGCATGCTGCTCTCCGACAAGATCCAGCTGGTGGCGGCTTTTAACCATCTGCATATCTTTATCGATCCCAATCCGGATGCCGAGGCCGCCTTTGACGAACGCAAACGGCTGTTTGCGCTGCCCCGTTCCAGCTGGCAAGACTACCGCCAGGAACTGATCTCTGCCGGTGGCGGTATCTTTAGCCGCAGCGCTAAATCGATCACTATCACGCCGGAAATGCAGCAGGTATTCGGGATTGTTGAAGCACGTCTTTCGCCCAACGAGCTGATCCGTGCCATGCTCAAATCCAAGGTGGATCTGATCTGGAACGGCGGTATTGGTACCTACGTCAAGGGCTCTGACGAAACTGACGCTGACGTCGGCGACAAAGCCAACGATACCCTGCGCATTAACGGCGATGACTTAAACTGCCGTGTGGTGGGCGAGGGCGGTAACCTCGGCTTAACCCAGCGCGGGCGTATGGAAGCCGCCGCCAAAGGCGTGCGGGTGTATACCGACTTTATTGACAACGCGGGCGGCGTTAACTGCTCCGACCATGAGGTCAATATCAAGATCCTGATTGATGAAGTGGTCAAGCGCGGTGACATGACCGACAAACAGCGCAACCTGCTGCTGGCGGAAATGACCGATGAAGTCTCGGAACTGGTCATTTTGGATAACTACCGTCAAAGCCAGGCGCTGGATCTGTCGGCGATTCTCTCCAATCAATCGCTGGGCCCTTACCGGCGCTTTATCAGTGAACTAGAAGCCACCGGGCAAATTGATCGCGAGCTGGAGTTCCTGCCCACCGATGAAGTGCTAAGAGAGCGCGCCGGTAACGCTCAAGGGATGCGCCTGCCGGAGCTGTCGGTACTGATCTCCTACGCCAAGAGCACCCTGAAAGGCGATTTGATTACCTCTGACGTGCCGGACGACCCGTATATCCGCCGTCATCTGGAGCGGCTGTTCCCGTCAGTGCTGGTTGAGCGCTTCAAAGACGAGATGTACGAGCACCGTCTCAAGCGTGAAATTGTCGCCACCCAAGTCGCCAATGACCTGGTCGACCACATGGGCATCGTGTTCGTTCGCCGCCTGATGGACTCCACCGGCGCGGGGCGCGCCGACATCGCCCGCGGCTACATCGTGGCCCGGGATAGCTTCAATTTGCCGGAGCTGTGGGCGCGAATTGAAGCCCTGGATAATCAGGTGCCCAACCGCGTTCAGTACTCGATGATGCTCGATCTGATGCGTCTGATTCGTCGCGCCACGCGCTGGTTTGTGCGTCAGCACCTGGGACTCTCAACCCAAGACACTATCGAGTACTTCGCGCCGCGTTTGGCGCAGCTGCAAGAAGGCATTGGTGAGCTGCTCAGCGGTGAGGAGTTGAGCGCCTGGGATACGCGGCGCGACGCGTTGCTCAATGCCGGTGTGCCCGACGCATTGGCCTCAACGGTGGCGGCTTCATCAAGCCTCTACGCCGGGCTGGGTATTATCCAAGCGGCGCGCCTGATCAATGAAAAGCCCCAGCGGGTGGCAGAGGTGCTGTACGAAATTGGCAATCGCCTGGAGCTTCCGTGGATGATTCAACAGGTCACCCAGCTCGAAGTGCGTGACGCCTGGCAGGCCCAGGCGCGGGAGACTTTCCGCGACGATATTGAGCGTCAGCAACTGGCGCTAGCCATTAGCGTGTTGAAGCTCGACGCCGCTAGCCGTGATACCGAGGAGCGGGTAGCGCAGTGGTTGGACCAGCATGCCGACCTGCACCGCCGCTGGTGTCGTCTGATCGAAGAGGTGCGTGGCGGTAGCGAAGGTGGCTTTGCGCTCTTCGCCGTCGCGGTGCGCGAGCTGGTGGATCTCGCCGAGAGCGATAGCGAAGCGTAAACCCACTGGGTTAGCTCGTTTGGTTAAAGCGTGCCTACCTATATAAAGCGTGTCTTGGTTTTCAACCAGGGCGCGCTTTATTGCGTTATACTAGCAGCCATTTTCAACGCCGCGCCCATTTTGACCCTGCTTCAAGAGACTTGCCATGTACAACCTCGCCCGCTCGATTTTCTTTCGCGTTGACCCAGAAAGGTCCCACGGTATGGCGCTGGGCGCGTTGGACACACTGCATCGTGTGGGCGGGGTGGCGCGGCTGTTTGGCCCGCCGGTGGATGATCCTGTTGAGCTGATGGGGCTGCGGTTTGTTAATCGAGTCGGCTTGGCCGCTGGGTTGGATAAAAACGCCGACCATCTGGATGCCCTGGGGGCGCTAGGTTTTGGCTTTGTCGAAGTGGGTACGGTGACGCCCAAGCCGCAGCCGGGCAACCCCAAGCCCCGGCTGTTTCGGTTAGCGCAGCATGAGGCGATCATTAACCGTTTTGGCTTTAACAACAAAGGCGTTGCGCACCTTGTCCAGCAGGTTAAGCATCGCCATTACGGCGGCATTGTGGGTATCAATATTGGCAAGAACCTTACCACCTCAGTGGAGCAGGCGCTGGATGACTACCTGATCTGTTTGGACGCGGTGCACCCCTATGCGGACTATATTGCCGTCAATGTCTCTTCGCCGAATACCCCAGGGCTGCGCAGCCTCCAGTTTGGTGAACAGCTGGATGCGCTGCTGGCGCCCATTCGGGCACGTGCCACCGAGCTAAATGCCAGCGGCGGGCGAGAAGTGCCCCTGTTAATTAAGATCGCCCCGGATATGAGCGCTGAAGAAGTAGCGCTCATGGCGGGAAGTATCGAGCGCAATGCCCTGGATGGCGTGATTGCCACCAACACCACAGTTTCCCGTGAGGCGGTGCAGGATGATCCACAGGCGGAGGAGGCCGGTGGGCTATCAGGCAAGCCGGTGTTTGAAGCGTCTAACCGGGTAATTCGCCAACTGCGTGAGCACTTGCCCACGCTGCCGATTATCGGCGTCGGCGGTATCGATAGCGGCGCTGCCGCCCAGGCCAAAATCGCCGCCGGGGCAGATTTAGTCCAGCTCTACTCAGGTCTGATTTATCAAGGCCCGGCGCTGGTAAGTGAATGTGCCCGCGCACTCAAGGGGTAGCCGCTGGGGCGCCAGCCGCTGGGGCGCCAGCCGCTGGGATGCCAGCCACTGGAACGCCAGCCGCTAAAAAGCCCACACTAAGGTGGGCTCACTTAAAATCTTTCTTTTTACAGCCTTGAAAAATAAAACGTTAGGCCGTGACTAAGGGATTTTTATGGATGCCGGAAATGCCAGTCATCCCATCCCATTGGTCGCCGCGACCTTCACGCCAACCGCTCATCCAGTATTCGCGTAAATTGATCTCTTGACTGGGACAATCATCACGAGAACGACCCAATACACCCGCTTTATAGCCGTGGACATAAGCCCGCTGGAAGCGATCACGTTTTTGCCGTTTCATTGGCTAACCTCTTTTCACGAAAGCCTTTAATAAGAAATAGAGAGTTATCGAAAACAACCCTATTCCGAGAGCTTGCTTCAAGAGCGAGATGCCGCATTGACCCAACTGTCTAGCACTCACGAGCTGAACGGGTCGGGCGGCAGTCTCTTACAAAAAATACTTACAAGCCAAAGGTCTGGTTTTGAACCGACCCTGACAAGAAACGCATGCGTTTTTCAGTAGCTACTCTCTTATTGTTAGACCATGATGGGGCTATCTGTCGACTACCAAATTGTCATAAAACGTAAACTCATTTGTTATATACAGGAATATCGCGCCGTTAAGCGCCGCTATTATCATGATCGAGTCGAACCAAAATACCGTTTTAAACCTGCTAGCCACCTGCCCTAAAGGCATAGAAGGCCTGCTCCACGATGAACTCATAGCGCTGGGGGCCACGCCGGGCAAAACCACGGTGGCGGGGGTATATTTCACCGCCAGCCAAGCGACCGCCTACCGCGTATGCCTGTGGTCGCGACTGGCCAACCGGATTATTTTAACCCTGGTGCGCGAGTCGATGATCGACACCGCCGAGCAGGTGCGTGACGTGGTCGCGCGGATCGCGTGGTCCCAGCACTTGGCGCCGGGTAATACGCTGGCGGTGGATTTTCACGGTCGCAGCGAACATATCCGCCATACCCGCTTTGGCGCGCAAACCGTTAAAGACGGCGTGGTCGATGCCCTCCAGCTGGCCGGGCAGGAACGCCCTAACGTTGATACCAAAACCCCGCATCTGCGTATCTACGCGCACCTGCACCGGATGAACTTAACCATCGGCCTGGACCTCTCTGGGGAGAGTTTGCATCGCCGGGGTTATCGCCGCGATGTAGGCCATGCACCGCTAAAAGAGAACCTAGCCGCGGCGCTATTGGTGCGTGCGGGCTGGCCCGAGCGCTTAAAAGCAGGGGAGCCGTTGATCGATCCGCTGTGTGGCGCGGGCACGCTGCTGATTGAAGCCGCCATGATGGCCGCCGACCAGGCGCCAAACCTGAACCGTGAGCGGTTCGGCTTTCACGGCTGGGCAGGGCACGATGACGAAGCGTGGCGGGAGCAGAAGCGTGAAGCCGAAGCACGCGCGTCGATCGGTAGAAAACGCTGCAAAGCCCAGCTATTAGGCTTCGACCAGAGCCCAGCGGCACTCACTGCGGCGAAAGCCAATGCCATGCGGGCAGGTATTCCCGCGTTGATTAGCCTACACGGGCAAAGTCTCGGTCAGCTTACCCGGCCGGAAACGCTCACCGCGGAAAGCGGCCTGCTGATTACCAACCCGCCTTACGGCGAGCGCCTGGGCGAATTGCCTGAGCTGGTGCGCCTTTATGCCCAGCTCGGTGAAAAAGCCAAAGCGCTGTTCCCCGGCTGGACCCTGGCGGTGTTCACCGGCAACCCAGATCTCGGCCACCGGCTGGGGATGCGCGCGCACAAGCAGTACGCGCTCAAAAATGGCGCCTTGGACGCCAAGCTGCTGCTTATGGAAATTGGTGGTGCCGAGCATTCGCCTGCGGCAAGCGATGTTGCGCCCGCACTGCCTGAGACCCAGGCAGAGGCCACGCCCAGTGAGGTGGCGAGCGAAGAGCAGGCTGCTCATAAAAACCAAGACAATGCCCAGATGTTTGCCAATCGGCTGATCAAAAATCAGAAGCGCTTGAAGAAATGGCTGAAACAGAGCGGCGAAACCAGCTATCGCGTCTATGACGCCGATATGCCCGAGTATGCCCTGGCGGTAGACCGCTACGGCGACCGCGTGCATGTTCAAGAGTACGCGGCGCCGAGTTCGATCAACCCGGCTCAGGCGCAGAAGCGCTTGTACGACGCCTTGGAAGTGATGCCCGAGGCACTCAACGTTGATGCCAGCAAGATCTATATCAAACGCCGAGAACGCCAAACCGGCAGCGCCCAGTACCAGAAACGCGCCGCCAGCGGGGAGCGTTTTGAAGTGCAGGAAGGCGATGCGCGGCTATGGGTCAATCTGCGCGACTACCTGGATACCGGACTGTTTCTTGACCACCGTCCGGTACGCCGTATGATCGCCGAAATGGCCAGCGGTAAGCGCTTTTTAAACCTGTTTTGTTACACGGCGACGGCGACGGTGCAAGCGGCATTAGGCGGCGCCAGTGACAGTGTCAGCGTGGATATGTCCAATACCTACCTGGAATGGGCCAAGGACAACTTTGCGCTGAATAAGCTCGACACGCGGCTGCATCGCGTGGTTCGCGACGACTGCTTCCGCTGGCTGGAAACCGCCAACGCCGAGTTTGACTTGATCTTTATGGATCCACCGACGTTTTCAAATTCCAAGAAAATGCGCGATACCCTCGACGTGCAGCGTGACCACCCGCGGCTTGTGGAGCTGGCCATGGCGCGCTTGGCACCCGGTGGCACCCTGGTGTTTTCTAATAACCAACGCCGCTTTAAACTCGATGAAGCGCTTAGCGAGCAATTTGCAGTAGAAGACATCACCGGGCGTAGCTTTGACCCTGATTTTCAGCGACGCACGAACTTGCACCATGTGTTTTTACTTCGCCATAAGGCGTTATAAGAGAGCTTCTGCATGATTCAGCTATCGCTATACACAACGATGGGTTGCCATCTGTGCAGCCAGTTAGAAGCACTGGTGGCCGCGCTGGCCAATCAAAAGGTGTGGCTACATCACATCGAAATTAGCGACGACGACGCCTTGGTTGAGCGCTACGGCGTGCGAATCCCGGTGCTGGTGGATAGTCGTGGCAATGAGCTTGATCGCGGTTTTGAACCGGAGCGATTAAGCGTCTGGCTGCGCGAACGCGGCTGGCTGGATGAGGTGGCTCTGGCGGCGTTGACAGCGCCGCCAGATACTACGCAGCCCAACAGTGCCCATGAGCGTAACGGGCGGCGTTTTCTGGGCTAATCCCTGGGCTGCAATGAGTGGCTAAAGCATATCCAGTAGCGAGAGTTGGCGCATGGCCTCCTGACCTTCTGGGGTATGGTCGGCCACTTCCAGCACTTTGCGAAAACCCCGCGAGGACTGGATAGTGGTTTCATCCTCAAGCCACATATGGGCTTGCTCCAGCGTATCGGCTAGCTGATGTTTCAGGCCGCCGAACTGAGTGCCGATTTGGCCCCAGGCACGGCTGAAAATCCAGTCACCAAACATATCCTGGTGAATATGAACCAACACATAGTCATGGTTGGTTTCCCAGCGTACGATCACAACATTCTCCTTAGATAGTCCTTAAAAGATAGCCTTGAAACACGCCTGCCCATCAAGCCGTCGCGGGCGTATTGTAAAGCCCGGATACCCAAACGCCTATGAAACTTGTCATCGACGCCAACATCCCCGCTGCTGATGCCTGCTTTAGCCATTTCGGTAAGCTCACCCGCGTGCCAGGGCGGGAGATCAACGCCGCCCATCTAAAGCATGCCGATGCGCTTATCGTGCGCTCGATTACCCAGGTCAACGATAAACTGCTTGCCGATAGCTCCGTGCGCTTTATTGGCACCTGCACCATCGGCACCGATCATATCGATCAGGCGGTGCTTGCCCAGCGCGATATAACGTTCGCCAGCGCCCCCGGTTGCAACGCCGAAGCGGTGGTGGATTACGTGTTGAGCAGTTTATTGACCCTGGCGGAGCGCGATGGCTGGGCGCTTGGCGAGCGGACCGTGGGCATTGTGGGGGTAGGCAATGTGGGTAGCCGACTGCAGGCACGGCTAACCGCCATGGGTGTGGCAACGCTTGCCTGTGACCCGCCCAGAGCGGAAGCGGCGCCTGGGCAGGCGTTTCACTCTTTGGACGCTCTGATCGAGCGCTGTGACGTGCTCTGCCTGCATATGCCACTGACCCGTGAAGGCCCGCACGCGACTTATCAGCTATTCAACGCTCAACGTATCGATGAACTAGCGCCGGGCAGCGTGTTGCTCAATGCCGGGCGCGGCGACTGTGTGGATGGGCTAGCCCTGCGTAGTCGTTTGGCGGGCAAGGGCGATATCAGTGCCGTGCTGGATGTGTGGGAAGAGGAGCCGGACATCGATGCGAGTTTACGCGACATGGTCTCCCTGGCAACGCCGCATATTGCCGGGCATAGCCTGGATGGCAAGCTACGTGGCACCTGGATGATTCAGCAGGCGCTGGCCCGTGACTGCGACCAACCAAGCGACCTAACCTTTGCCGATATTTGCCCATCGCCCGCGCTGGCATCGCTGCATTTGCAAGACGCACTACCGCCCGAAGATGCCCTGCGGCTCTGCATGCGCGCCGTGTACGACGTACGCCGCGACCACGATGCGTTACAGCGCCAAACCCAGCATCACGGCATGCGCAAAGGCTTTGATGACTACCGCGCCAACTACCCACTGCGGCGTGAATTCGCCACGCTCAATGTGCAGCTGTCAGGGGAGGCGGTGGCGCTAGAGGTCATACTGCGTGGGGCAGGGTTTGATGTAAGTAGTAACTAAACGATGGCTAGTGGTATTTTTGACGCTTTGATGCTCTAACGCTATAGTGCTAAGACGTTACTGGCTTTGGGCAATATCATGAGTGAGACATCGAAGCGTTCTACGGTTTATTTTGATCCTCAGTTACATGCGGCGTTGCGTTTGAAGGCCGCGCATACGCATCGTTCGTTATCAGATATCGTTAACGATGCTGTTCGGGCGGCATTGGCTGAAGATCAGGAGGACTTGGCGGCATTCGAGGAGCGGGTTTCCGAACCAACAATGAGCTATGAGGCGTTGCTGGACGATTTGAAGGCTCATGGCAAATTATAAGCTCGTCTTCAGGCAATCTGTCGCCAAAGATTTTCGGCCCATTCCCAACAAAGACGTTACCCGCATTCTTCAGCGCATAGAGGAATTGCAAGAAAATCCTCGCCCTGTCGGTAGTGAAAAGCTTTCAGGGCAAGAGCGCTATCGTGTCCGGCAGGGCGTTTATAGAATTATATATGAAGTGGCAGATGAACTTCTTATCGTGACTGTCGTTAAGGTTGGTCACCGAAAGCAAGTCTATAAGCGTAGCTGATTAGCCAGATGCTAGACGCACAGCATAATAAGACCCGCAGATGCGGGCCTTAAATGTAGGGAGTTGCTGAAACACTTACTGACGATAAGCGGCTTCTTTTAGCGCGCGGATACGCTCATCCAGCGGCGGGTGACTGGCAAACATTTTCTCCACCAGCGAGCGCGTTTGGCCTTTGGTGATGGCCATGGCACGCAGCGTATCGGGCATTTGATCGGGCATTTCAGTTTCGCTTTTTAAGCGCGCCAGCGCGCTGACCATGGCGTTAGTGCCCGCCAAGCGTGCACCCGCTTCATCGGCGCGGTATTCACGAAAGCGTGAGAACCAGGCGACAATAGCCGAGGCCAAAAGACCAAACACGATCTCAGCGACCATGACCACCGCAAAGTAGCCCATAAAGCCCAGGCCACCACCGCCTTCACTACGGCTGCGTAGGAAATTGTCGACCAAGTGCGCCACTACCCGGGCAAAGAACATCACAAAGGTGTTCACTACGCCTTGAATCAGCGCCAGGGTGACCATATCACCATTCGCCACGTGACCAATTTCGTGGGCCAGTACCGCGCGTACCTCTTCTGGTTGCATGCGGTTCAATAAGCCAGCTGAAACGGCCACCAGCGCATCGTCTTTGTTCCAGCCGGTGGCGAAAGCGTTGGACTGCTGGGCGGGGAATATGCCGACTTCCGGGGTTTTAATGCCGGCCTGGTGGGCGAGTTCGGCGACGGTATCCAGCAACCACTGCTCGGTGCTGTTGGAGGGCTTTTCGATAATCACCGCGCCGGTACTGCGCTTGGCCATCCATTTAGAAATCAACAGCGAGATGATGGAACCCGCCATGCCGAAGATAAAGCAGAAAATCAGCAGGCTGGTGAAGTTGATGCCCTGGCCACGTAGATAGCTCTCGACGCCTAGCAGGCGCAGGGTAATGCTGGCGACCAGCAAGACCGCTATGTTGGTGCCTAAAAACAGCAAAATTCGCATCATGGTGGGGGTTCTCCCTTAAGGTTGATCGAAGCGTTGCTAGAATAATGGCTTAGATACGTGCTGTTCATGGCAGTTTCAAGTCATAGCGATGTTTAAGTTACCCAGACTTACTGGCGATAGCGCGACAAGAAATTGGCAAAGCGGTCGAGTGCATCGCCCAGCTGATCTGCCCAGGGCAAGGTCACAATGCGCACATGATCGGGTTCCGGCCAGTTAAAGGCCGTCCCCTGAACCAGTAAGATTTTTTCCTGCAGCAGCAGATCCAGCACCAGCTGCTGGTCATCTTTGATATTAAACACCTTGGGGTCGAGCCGCGGAAACGCATAAAGCGCGCCTTTGGGCGTGACACAGGAAACACCGGGGATCGCATTCAGCTTCTCAACGGTGATATCGCGCTGGGCCAGTAGCCGCCCGCCGGGCAGGATTAAATCATTGATCGACTGATAGCCCCCCAGCGCGGTTTGAATCGCGTGCTGGGCAGGCACGTTGGCACATAAGCGCATCGAGGCGAGCATATTCAGCCCCTGGATATAGTCCTTGGCGTTTAGCTTGGCCAGGGTGCCGGAAATGGTCATCCAGCCAGAGCGGAAACCCGCACAGCGGTAGCTTTTGGAGAGACCGTTCATGGTAATCACCAACTGGTCATCATCCGCCAGCGCGCCGGTGGCGGTGTGCTCAATGCCGTCATACAGGATCTTGTCGTAGATCTCATCAGAGAACACCACCAGATGGTGCTGCTTGGCGATTGCCAGCACTTCTTTGACCACCGCGGGGGGATACACCGCACCGGTGGGGTTGTTGGGGTTGATCAACACAATGGCGCGGGTGTGGCTGGTGATCTTGGCGCGAATGTCCGCCATGTCGGGCGTCCAGTCGGCCTGCTCGTCGCACAGGTAGTGCACCGCGTGGCCGCCGGAAAGGTGAGCGGCCGCGGTCCAGAGCGGGTAGTCCGGGGCCGGAATCAGCACTTCGTCGCCGTCGTTGATCAACGCCTGCATGGCCATGACGATCAGCTCAGACACGCCGTTGCCGATGAAGATATCTTCAATACCCACCGCTGGAATCTGCTTGCGCTGGCACTCCTGCATAATCGCTTTGCGCGCGGAGTAGAGCCCTTTGGAGTCGCAGTAGCCCTGGGCGGTAGGCAGGTTACGCATCACATCCTGGAGGATCTCTTCCGGGGCTTCAAAGCCAAACGGCGCCGGGTTGCCAATGTTAAGCTTAAGAATCCGCTGGCCCTCTTCTTCCAGGCGCTTGGCGTGGTCGAGTACCGGGCCGCGAATGTCGTAGCAGACATTGTGCAGCTTGTGCGATTTCTTTAACGGCTGTGATTCCTGCGACTGCGGGGTGTCCATGAGGTGTTTGTCCAAAAGTGGCCCAAAAGTGTCCAGCGCGATAGTGCCTCCCACGACGCCCAACGGCGTAGGGGGGCTTTAAGCTATTATGCGTCGGAAAGTGCTTGATTGTCTTCGTCGTTTTGCATTGGCGGCGGCGGAATATCCGCGGGGGTTTCCAGCGTCAGTCGGCCCAGTTTGCCATCGCGCAGCTCGTGGAGCAGCACTTCTGCGCCACGATGCAGGTCCACGGCGCCGCCAGGGCGAAGACCGCCCCGGCGAGCGGCAATATCTTTCAAGATGGCATTGCCATCGAAGCCGGCAATGGCTAGAAAATCGGGTTTTTTCGGGCCATCCGCATCAATGTCATGGGGGATGTCCGGTGCGGCGTAAGGTGACAGCTCTTTGAGCTTGTAGCGGCTGGTGAGCGCTTCCGGGTAGCGCTTGGCTAGCTCTGCACTGGTAACAATCGCCACATCGGTGTATTCAATAGCGGTATCGCGGATGGCGCCGGTAGCCGCGAGGCGATAGGCGCTGGCCTGATCTTCAATTTTGGGCCATAGCACCCCAGGCGTGTCGGTAAGCGCCACACGCCCATCAATGCGCACCTTTTGCTGGCGCTTGGTTACCGCGGGCTCATTGCCGGTTTTGGCGATTTTGCGCCCGGCCAAGCCGTTAATCAGTGTGGATTTTCCGACATTCGGTATACCCATCACCATTACCCGTACATCCCGGTCGGCGCGCACGGCACCGGCCAGCTCATGGCACAGCTTGGGAATCTTCTTTAATTCACGGGTGTTGGTGGTGGTGACGGCCAAGGCGCGCATGTTTTCCTGGGCATCAAAAAAGGCCACCCATTCGGCCGTCCGCTCTGGATCAGCAAGATCCGCACGCGAAAGAATTTTCAGCACCGGCTTATGGCGGGTTAGCTCGGCCAGCATCGGGTTGGCGCTGGAGTAGGGTAGGCGCGCATCGAGTACCTCGATCACGACGTCGATCTCTGGCAGCACCTCCGCAATCTGGCGGCGGGCCTTGTTCATATGTCCTGGGAACCAGCCGAGCATGAGTCTCTCCTACAAGCACAAAAAAGCGGGCTGCTATTGTAGCACCCGCCTTGCTGGTTTTCCTTGAGAGGGTTTTAGCGGCGATTACTCGTCGGGGTGAAATTCCAGTGATACCGAGTTAATGCAGTAGCGCAAGCCGGTGGTCTCGGGTGGCCCATCGGGGAAGACGTGGCCTAGGTGTGCATCGCAGTGAGAGCAGACCACCTCGGTGCGCCGCATGCCGTGGGTAGTGTCGGTATGCTCTTCCACACAACGGGTGCCCAGCGGCCGATCAAAGCTTGGCCAGCCGCAGCCAGCGTCAAACTTATGCTCGTTCTCAAACAACGGCGCATTACAACACACGCAGTGGTAAATACCCTGCGCATCGCGCACCTGATAGTCGCCGGTGAAGGGGCGTTCGGTGCCTTTCTCGCGTGCCACCCGATACTGCTCGGGTGTTAACTGCTGTTGCCACTCGTCAGGGGATTTTTCGATTTTCGCCATGGGGTTCTCCTCTCCCTCTGGTTTGCCACTCTGCAGAGGCTTTATAAGCAGACTAGCTTATCACTTATGTAAGTGACAGCCAGTCACTTACACAAGTTCAGCCTGCTGAAAACGGCGTGGAGAGTGTTCACACGCTGGCCGCACCGCCGTTACTGCGCGGGTCGTGGGCACTTTCTATCAGCCCATCCGGATGATGCACGATGCCGCCCGCATGGCCCATGGTGTCGCTAAACGCCTCGGGCAGCACTTCCACATCGTGGCCCGCTGTAGCCAGGGCGTTGACTAGGGCTTCGTCAAAACGGTTCTCCAGTTTCAGATTGGTACTGGTGTCACCCCAGGTGCGGCCCAGTAGCCAGCGTGGTGAGGTGATCGCCTGCTGCAGAGGCATACCGTGCAACGCATAGCGTGAGAACACCGCCGCCTGGGTTTGCGGCTGGCCTTCGCCGCCCATGGTGCCGTAGACCATGGTGCGGCCATCGTTAAACTTGGCCAGCGCCGGGTTTAAGGTGTGGAAGGGTTTGCGGCCAGGGGCTAAGGCGCGCAGGTCGTCGGGGTTAAGCGAAAAGCTGATGCCACGGTTTTGCCACAGCACGCCACTTTCCGACAGCACCACGCCGCTGCCAAACTCCCAATAGATACTCTGAATAAAGCTCACCGAACGGCCTTCGCTGTCCACGGTGCCCATCCAGATGGTATCCCCAGGGGCGGGTTCGTGGGGCCAGGGCAGGGCGTGCTGGGGGTCAATGCGCGCCGCCTCCAAGCCGATATTCTCTGCGCTGAGTAAGCCCTGCAGCGGTGTCGGCACGCGGCCGGGGTCGGTGACGTTTTGGTCGCGCAGAATGAAAGCCCGCTTGGTCGCTTCAATTACCCCGTGCAAGTGATCAAAGCCGTTTGGCTCGGCGGCTTTTAAGCGCTCGTAGATGCCCAAAATCATTAATGAGGCCATGCCCTGAGTGGGCGCGGGCAGGTTATACAGCGTGGCATCTTGCAGCGTTACTTCCAATGGCGTGACTTGTTGGGCACGGTAGGCGTGAAAGTCTGCCAGACGCAGTGGGCTACCCACTGCTTCTAAATCCCGCGCCATACTGGCGGCCAGCTCACCGCGGTAAAAGTCATCTAACCCCGCTTCCGCCAAGCGTTTAAAGGTGGCGGCCAAGCGCGGCTGGCGCAGTCGTTCGCCTTCACGGGGCACCTTGCCGTTGAGCAGCAGGGCCTCACTAAAGCCAGGGCTTTGAGACAGGCGCTCAAGGTGTTTGGCGGTGAGCGCTTCCTGGCTTTGCGTAACGGCGACACCCGCTTCGGCATGATGAATGGCATCGGCCAGTAGCGTTGTTAGGGGCAGTGACTTGCCCCAATGGGCGGCAACATTTAGCGCCTCCTGCCAGCCGCCAATAGTGCCGGCCATGGTCAAGGCGGCTTTAGGGCCGCGCTCGGGGATCTGCAATTCACCGGCGTAGAAATGCGCGTCGGCTAATCCTGCTGCCGGGCCGCAGGCGTCAATGGCAATGGGCGCTTTGCCCGGCTCATGGATTAACCAGAAGCCATCGCCGCCCAAAGCGTTCATATGCGGGTAAACCACCGCAATGGCAGCGGCAGCGGCGACCATTGCCTCAACTGCATTGCCACCCTGTTTCAGCACGTCGCGCCCGGCGCTGGCGGCTAGGTGATGAGGGGCGACACAGCTGCCGCCGTAACTACGTTGGGTGTGCAGCATAATGCGTATCCTTTATGTTTAAGTGATTGTTATTAAAATCTTTGATGCGGCGTTGCTACCAGCCAATCGCTTTGGGCAGCCAGGTCGCAATGCTGGGAAAGACAAACACCAGCGCCACGGCGACAAACTGTAAACCGATAAAGGGTAGCGCACCTTTGTAAATATCCAGCGTGGTAACGCCTTTGGGGGCGACGCCTTTAAGGAAAAACAGCGCCCAGCCAAATGGCGGGGTGAGAAACGAGGTTTGCAGTACCAGGCCGACCAGAATGCCCAACCACACCATATCGACGCCCATCTGGACAAAGAACGGCAAAAACAACGGTAGGGCAATATAGCTGATCTCAATCCACTCCAGGAAGAAGCCCAGTACAAACATCAGCAGTAGCATAAACAGCATGGCGCCCAACTCACCACCGGGTACCCAGTCAAACATACGGGCAACCAAGTGCTCGCCGCCCAAGCCGCGAAACGCCAGGCCAAACACCTGCGCGCTGATTAAGATAAAGAACACCATCGCCGAGATCACCAGCGTGCCTTTGGCAACTTCTTTAAGTAGCCCAAAGGTTAGCCGCCCAGAGCAGGCGACAAATACCAGTGACCCGAGCGCGCCCATGGAGGCGGCCTCGGTAGGGGCGGCAATGCCACCAATAATCGAACCTAATACGGCAAATACCAAGCCCACCGGCGGGCCCACCACGGTGATCACTTTACCTATGAGCTGGCGCCGGCTCATGGCTGCCCGCTCCTCAGCGGGAATTGGCGGCATTAGGTTAGGGTTGAGCTTGGCGACCACCAGGATGGCGATCACATACACCGCCGCCAGCGTTAGCCCCGGCACCATGGCGGCAGCGAACATCGTACCGACCGATTCACCGAGAATTTCCGCGAGCAGAATCAGCACCAAGCTAGGCGGAATAATCTGCCCCAAGGTGCCGGACGCGCAAATCATGCCGGTGGCCAGGGTTTTAGGGTAGCCGCGGCGAAGCAGCGTCGGCAGCGTGAGTAATCCAAGGGTGACGATAGTGGCGCCAACAATGCCCGTGGCGGCGCCTAACAGCACCCCGACTAAGATAATTGCCACGCCCATGCCGCCCGACAGGCCACCGAACAGGTGGCCGATCACATCAATCAACTCTTCAGCCAGTTTCGACTTCTCCAGCATCACTCCCATAAACACAAACAGTGGAATGGCCATGAAGGTGTAATTGGTAATCACGCCGTAAATACGCGACGGCAGTAGATTAAACAGCATCGGGCCAAAGCCGATATAGCCAAAAAAGAAAGCCGTGGCCGCGATGCTGATACCCACCGGAATGCCAATTAGCAAGAACACGAAAAAAGCCACGATCATGCCGATCGCTAGCCATTCATTGGGAGACATGTGTTATTCACCTCGTGTGGGCAGGGCGAAAATATGACGCAGCGCGTGGGCCAGCCCTTGTAGTGCGAGAAGGACAAAACCAAATGGAATCAGCGATTTGAGTAGCCAGCGTAGGGGCAGGCCGCCGGGGTTCGGCGACGCTTCACCACGGACGAACGACTGGGCAATCCAGGGCAGCGTCAGCCAGGCGATATACAGCCCCATGACCAGCAGCAATAGCCCGCCGATGACTTCAATCACCCGTTGCACACCGGCTGGAAAGCGCTCGTAAAAAACGTCCACGCGCACCTGCTCGCCCATCAGCAGTAGATACGACATACCGAATAGGGCGATGGGCGAGATCAAGTGCCACTGGAGCTCCTGTAGCCAGACCGCGCCAATTCGAAACACGTAGCGCAACAGCACGTCGCCGGCGACTAATCCAACCAGTACCACGCAGGTCCAGGCAGCGATCAAGCCAAATAGCCGGACCACTGCCTCGACTCCGTGGACAAACGTTGCCACGGCGCGCATATCAGACTCCAATAATGTCATTTAGCCACGCGCGTTCACTGGCACCCGCCCAGAGGTCGTGATTGGCTTTAAACGCCATGTAGCTGTCGTGCACTTTGCGCACGAGTGGGTCGGCATCGGCTTCGGTTGAAAGCGTGTCCATAGTGGCTTCGCGGAGCGCCGCGATGACCGGCTCGGGTAGCATGCTGGCGGAAACCCCTTCGTTCTCTACCAGATCCGTTAGTGCCTCACCGTTGACGGCTTCAGACCAGGTCACACTTTCCAGGCAGGCGGCCATACAGGCGCTCTTGACAATCATCTGCAGGTCTTCGGGCAGGCTATCCCAATGGGACTTGGAAATCAGCAGCTCGCCGGTGGTAGCCGGTTCGTGCCAGCCAGTGGTGTGGTAGAACTTGGCAGCGTTATGCAGACCCATGCGGCGGTCCTGGAAGGGACCGACAAACTCGGCTGCGTCAATCACGCCACGCTCCAGTGCCGGGAAAATTTCACCACCGGGCAGTACGCGGGCATCGACACCCAGCGAGGAGTAGACTTGGCCTGCTAAGCCGGGAACGCGCATGCGCAGGCCGTTAAGCTGGCTAATATCCTCGATTGGTTCGCGGAACCAGCCGGTCATCTGCACGCCGGTGTTGTTCAGCGGGAAGGCCACCATGCCGTACGGCTCATACACTTCGTGCCAAAGCTCCAAACCACCGCCGTGATAAAGCCACGCCATATGGCCCATAAAGCTCATTCCAAAGGGCACCGTGGTGAAATACTGAGCGGCGAACGTAGTGCCCGACCAGAAGTAGCTATTAGCGGCGTTCATTTCGATGGTGCCGCTTTGAACGGCCTCGAAGCCTTCAAAGGCTGGGATCAGCTCACCGGACGCGTAGTGTTGAATGTTAAGGCGCCCGCCGGACATGGCGTTGATTTTGGCAATCACATCAGTGGGGCTGCCAGGGCCTTCCACGTAGAAGGGCGAGCCGGGTGGGTAGGCGTTGGTCATACGCCAGTTAAAGCTTTCTGAGGATTGTGCGCGGGCGATCGAAGGGGCGCCCAGCACTAGGCCAGCAGTGGAGGAGACTGCAGCTGTGGTAAGAAACTTGCGGCGGGATAAGGACATCGCACACCTCATTAATGGGGAATGGGTCAGCAAAGGAACATAATGAGGTAGCAAGGGGTGTGCCAAGAAAATCGATTTTATTATAAATAAAAGATTTTTAAGGATTTTGTAGGTTGCCAATGGCAAGGCTAAGTACAGGAAAAATAACCGCTTGCACCGTTATGGCGCCTCCTGAGTGCACAAGGCACCCTCAGTGTGCGTTCTGCCAGGGTAGGAACTGCTTTTCAGGGGCAGGCGGTTGAAAGTGGGGCAGTTAGCCAAGTGATGGCGGAGTGCTTGACAGCACAACAAGCGCTGAGTAACATACGCGCCACCTCGACGAGGCAATGCAA
>NZ_BJXV01000009.1 GCF_007991175.1 Halovibrio variabilis | reverse complement strand
CAACACAAAAACTGTCGCGAGCTGAAGCTCCCTCCCACAAGGTCTGTAGGCCACAGTGCACCTACTGAGCTGGAAGCTTGATTGGTCGCGAGCTAAAACAGCCTTCCACTAGTACATGAAGCTATAGTCATTTATGATATTAAAACAGTCTTTTTAAATATATTTATAACAACAGATTGCGTATTTCACATGGCATTGTTGCTACGCAGCATCTAGTATTATGCTGCACGTATCCAGAAGTAAAATCTCAGGAGGAGAAACGGTATGACGACGCCACTAGCAAAGAAGTTAGCCATCGCACTATTAATGGCTTTGATGGCAGGCGGGTTGATGGCTTGCGACGATCAAGGTCCTGCTGAAGAAGCGGGTGAAAACATTGATGACGCTGCAGAAGAGGCCGGTGAAAATATGGAAGAGCTTGGCGAAGATATGGAAGATGCCGCCGAGAATTAAGTCGAATAGTTGAAAATAGTTGAGTTAAAAAGCAGTCGCTGAAGAGCGGCTGCTTTATTGTTTGTATTACGTCTATTATGTAGCCTAAATCACGATAAAAATTGAGGATGCAACGTGCAGCTACAGCGCGACAAAAGCTTACTGTTAATGGTTGATTTTCAGGCGGGCCTACTGCCTGCGATCAATGGTGGTCAAGAAGCTCTCACCGAAGCGAGCTGGCTAGGTGAAATGGCTAGCTTGCTTGAGGTGCCTGTATGGCTGACCGAGCAAAATCCGGAAAAATTAGGCGCCACTGAACCAGCCCTACTGGCTTCTCTAACTGGCTACCGCCTATGGCAAAAACGGCATTTTGGCGCCATGGCAGAAGCCGAGTTTCGTGAAGCGCTCAACGCAACGGAAAAAACACAAATTGTGCTGTGCGGGACGGAAGCGCATATTTGCGTGCTGCAAACGGGGTTAGGGTTGTTAGAAGCAGGCTACGAACTGTACTGGTTCAGTGAGGCGTGTGCCAGTCGCCGCCCGCAAGAGGTGGTGCTTGCCCGGGAACGGGTTTGCGCAAGCGGGGCGGTGGCGGTATCCGCGGATATGGTCGCCTATGAGTGGTTGCACCGCTGCGATACGGCACTGTTTAAAGAGGCGCACCGGCGCTTTCTCAAGCCACGCTCGTCACGCTCCCTGCAGTTTTTCTAGGTCGCTTTAGCGATCCGCTTCTTTGCGGGTGAAAACAAAGCTATCTCCTTGGGAAGCCGCCGCATCGAAGCGATAGCCAGCGACGTCAAACCCTTTAAGACGTTCAGGGTCGTTGACCTGTTGCTGAATCAGCCAGGCGCTCATCAGCCCGCGAGCCTTTTTGGCGTAGAAGCTAATGATTTTAAAGCTGCCATTTTTCTCATCTTTAAACACCGGCGTAATGACCCGCGCATTAAGCTGCTTGGTATCCACCGCTTTAAAATACTCATTCGAGGCAAGGTTAACCAGCACGTTGGAGCCGCTTTCAGCGATGGCCTCATTGAGTGCAGGCGTCAGAATGGGTTTCCAATAGGCATACAGGTCTTTACCAGCGCTATTGGGCAGCTTGGTGCCCATTTCCAGGCGGTAGGCCTGGATCAAATCAAGGGGCCGTAGCAGGCCATATAAGCCGGAAAGAATGCGCAGGTGCGTTTGCGCGTAATGGTTCTCGGCCTCGGTGAAATTCTCCGCCTGCAGGCCGGTATAAACGTCGCCCTGAAAGGCCTGGGCGGCGGGTTTTGCATTGTTGAGCGTAAACGGAGGTTGCCACTGCGCAAAGCGTGCCGCATTCAGGCCCGCCAATTTATCGCTGATGCCCATGAGTTCGCTGATCTGCTGCGGGGAGTAGTCGCGCAAAATATCGATAAGCGCCTGGCTGTGTTTCAGAAAGTCGGGTTGTGACACCTGCTCGGTGGTCGATGGGGTTTCAAAATCCAGCGTTTTCGCTGGAGAAATAACGCTCAACATCGCATGCTCCTGGGGCCGTCGATAATGCCCTTGTATGAAAGCTGTCAATAAATAAGAACAGTATACCAAGCCTCGGCAAAGACCGAGGCTATAGCAGCGATAGCGGGTTGAAGCTAACGGCTCAGACGTTTAAGCACCTGTCTTAAGGGCTTGTCTTAAGGGCAAGGGTTGGGCATGTGGCGGTGAATATCCTCGATTGCCTCTAACACTTCATCGTCCAACTTGAGGCTTTCGCTGGCAAGGTTGCTTTCCAATTGCTCCATGGTGGTCGCGCCAATGATATTGCTGGTTAAGAAACTACGTGAGTTCACAAACGCCAGCGCCATTTGCGCAGGATCTAGCCCGTGTTTCTCAGCAAGAGCCGCGTAAGCCTGTGTGGCCGCTTCGGCTTCTGGCGACGTATAGCGCTTAAAGCGCTCATACAGCGTCAAGCGCCCTTTAGCGGGCTGGGCGCCATTGAGGTATTTGCCTGAGAGTACGCCAAAAGCGAGTGGCGAATAGGCGAGTAGACCCACCTCTTCCCGGTGGGCTATTTCAGCCAGGCCTACTTCGAACGAGCGGTTGAGCAGGTTGTAGGGGTTTTGAATGGAGGCGACGCGCGGAAGGTCCAGCTTATCGGCCAGTTGCAGCGAGCGCATTACCCCCCAAGGGGTTTCATTGGAGAGCCCAATGGCGCGCACTTTGCCCGCATCGACGAGCTCTTTCAGCGCTGATAACGTCTCTTCCAACGGCGTTGAATCTTCTTCTTCACTATGTACATAGCCTAGCTTGCCAAAAAAGTTGGTTTGGCGGTCTGGCCAGTGCAGTTGGTAGAGGTCAACGTAATCGGTGTTTAACCGCTCAAGGCTTGAGTCGATCGCCTGGTGGATATGCTCACGGGTGAGTCGTGGCCCCCCGCGAATATGCTCAAGGCCTGGACCCGAGGCCTTGGTGGCAACAATGACATCGTCCCGGGAGCCGCGCTGCTTTAGCCAACTACCGATATAGCGTTCGGTAAGCCCTTGGGTCTTAGCCATGGGCGGAACAGGGTACATTTCAGCGGTGTCTATAAAGTTGATCCCAAACGCCACGGCGCGATCAAGCTGTTCGTGGGCTTCGGCTTCGCTATTTTGCTCGCCAAACGTCATCGTGCCTAAGCAGAGTCGACTGACCTCTAGGCCGGTTCTGCCAAGTGGGCGCGTTTGCATTTGCATCTCCTTTAAGGCGAAATTGCCACCAGATAAGCAGCCATTACCAGAGTGGTTCACGGCGTGTGTACAGCATGTTAGCGAGGCTCATCAAAAGCAGCAAATTATGGGGTTGAGTCGTTGCAAAGGCAGGCGTATGCTTGCCAGCCCATCGACCGGCTAAAGGCCGGTTTCTCGTGTGGTTGGCGGTTATTGTTAATATCACTGCTGGCCCAAGGTTCCAACCAGATAGGCAGGGTGGTTTGCCATGCTGCAGGCATCAACATTGTTTACACGGCTAGAGTTTCGGCTGGCTGAACGGCTGTTTCATAATCGCTGGCTATTGCCGCGGTCACCGCGCACCCAGCGTTTAACGATGCGCTTGTTTAAGCGCTGTGCAGAGGCAGGGCATCCCGATGCGCTGTCCGTTTACGGCCATATGTTGTTTCATCGCAGTCAGACGCCCCAGGACAGAGCCCGAGGGGCGCGCTACGTCTTGGAAGCAGCGCAAGCCGGGGATATAAAGTCCCAGTATCAGTTGGCGAAAATCCACGAGCACGGCTGTATTCAGTACCCGCGCCGCGAAGACTATGCGGTCACGTGGTACGCACGTGCTGCTCAGTCAGGCCACTATTTAGCTGCCGAGCGTCTTGCCCGGGCTTACCGCCTGGGTGAGCTAGGCTTGGCGGTAGATAGTGAGCGAGCGGCTTATTGGCAGCGCCAGGCTGAACAGCAGACGCTAAACGACGTGGCTGCGGCATGACGCGACTGCGGTTTGATTGAGGAAGGAAGGTTGTGTCTGAGACGCTACCCACAGTACTAGATATTGAAGCGTCCGGGTTTGGGCGCGGCAGCTACCCCATTGAAGTCGGCATTGCGCGTGCCGATGGAAGCTGCTGTGCCTTCCTTATTCAACCGCTGGACGAGTGGACACATTGGGACCCCAAGGCTGAGCTGCTGCACGGCATCACCCGTGACCGATTGGTTCAGGAGGGTTATCCGGTGCGCCAAGTCGCCCAATGGCTTAACGATGAAATGAGCGAGCTGGGCAAGGCCTACAGCGATAGTTGGGGCTACGATAATACCTGGCTGTCGCTACTGTTTCATCATGCCGGTATGCTGCCGCGTTTTCGCCTTGAGGCATTAAGAATTTTGCTTAGCGAGGAGCAGCAGGCGCTGTGGAGCGATACTAAAGAGGCGATGATCGCCGAGCAGGGCATCCACCGCCACCGGGCAGGGGAAGATGCCCGCTTGCTGCAATTGACCTATCAGCATACCCGCAGGCTGACCGAGCAGCGCTAGTTACCCCGCTTGGTGATAGCGCTATAGCAGGGTTTCTAACGTATCAAGCAGTTCAGTGGGTGTCGGGGCGTCGAGTAGCATATCGCGCGTCGTCGATGTTAAAAAACCGTGGCTAACGGTGTTGTCTAAAAAGCTTAGCAGCGGTGAATAGAATTCATCGATATTCAGCAAGCCCATGGGTTTTTCATGTAACCCCAGGTAGCCCCAGGTCCATATCTCGAATAGCTCTTCAAACGTCCCAATCCCGCCTGGCAAGGCAATAAACGCATCGGCATTGGCCGCCATGGTGGCTTTGCGTTCGTGCATATTGCGCACCCGAATCAACTCGCTCAGGCCAAAGTGGGCCTGCTCGCGCTCGACTAGGTGATCGGGCATCACGCCGGTTACTGCACCGCCTGCCGCCAGGGCCGCGTTGGCCAGCTCACCCATCAGACCAACGCGCGCGCCACCATACACCAGCGAGTGACCGCGCTCCGCGAGCGTGCGCCCCAAGGCATTGGTTGCTTCACGAAAAGCGGGGCTATGGCCTTCACGTGAACCCAGATAAACGCAAATTCGAGCCATTTGTTTGCTTCCCTGTCTTTAAAAATGAACGTAGCTAAAAAGACGCTCAAGGAGACGTTTCTGAAGGCAGAAAGCGGTCTACTTGATGATGTTGATCCATCCATTGCCCAATTACATTATCGCCGCACAGGTGGTGAGCGTATTGGGTATGCAGGCAGCGAATCTGCTGCCAGTTGCTAATGCCGCCAATACCGCGCTCGGTCAGCACATTGGTGTAACCTAACTTAGCCACCTCTTCACGCTGAGCAGCGCTCATAGAGCCCCAGCGGGCGGCCACATAGTCGCGATGGCTCTGCTGGTAAGCGGCGAGAAATTCGGGCTCTTCCTGCAGGCGCTGCTCAAGCGATTTGATAACGCCCACGGCTTCAATGCGAGAAATCTCTACCTTCAGTACGTCTGAGCAGAGCCAATACAGCGTGGGGAAAGGTTTGCCATCGACAATCGGTGCCATGCGCAGTACCAGCGGGGTGCCTTGGCTGTCGGTGGCGGCCACTGCTTCAATGCCGCGCGGTGCGCGGCCGAGCTGATGGGCAATGATAGCGAGCTGATGCTCGTCAGGCGCTTGATTGGTGCGTATCACCATCGGTTGGTCTCTCACGAACGGTCGTCTTGAACAAATTTAGTCGAGCGGCCAACGGCGCGGAAAAAGCAGCGATTGAGCTGTTCGGGCGACGCGACATAGCACCACGTCCGCTCACAGTATTCGGCGGCTCGTGCCATCAGTACGTCGTAAAGGCGATTGAAAGGGGCATCATAATCGTAGGGGTCGGCGCCAAACAAGCGGATATGCGGATAGTCGGCAAAGCGCTCGACAAAATAGCGCTCAAGGTCGGCTTCGACAGCGCGGTGCTGGGCGACGTTGTCAGGGTCTATCCAGAGGTTGTAGCGGATTGCCATTGTGTCGGCTCCTGTTGCCTCGTTAGCGCGGGGTAGTGTCAATCAGGCGGGGTCAGGTGCATCTTGCAGATGCGACGTGAGCGTTTCTCGCAGATCGCCCTCAATCGGCATGGCGCATTTGGCCTGGTGGTCGTACTGCACCATAACCGTATGACCCAGGTTCGTCAGTTTATCGTGCTGGCGTGCTTCCTGGGTCACCGTAAACGAACTATTACCTAAACGGGTTAAATAGGTACGTATTTCGATATCGTGACCATAAAACAGTTCAGCCCGGTAATCGACTTCCATGCGTGCCATGATCAAGCGCCAATGCCGGGGATTTAAGTCGGGCGTAAACAGTTTGAACAGGTCATTGCGGGCAAGTTCAAACCACGCAGGCAGGCGTGTGTTATTGATATGCCCTAAGGCATCGGTGTCATAAAACGCGGGCTCAATGGTGCGGGTGAACATGGCAAGTCCTTGTGCTAATGAACGTGTTCTAATAAAAAGGATTAGCAGCGAGTGTTCAGGGTTAGCTCAAGCAGGCGCTTGGTCAAACCTGACGTTGGCACGTCTTAGACCAAGCGCAGCCCCTGCTGGTCACGCCAAGCAGCCTCTAGAGCCTCTTGCAATGGCGCTTTTAAGTGTTCTGGGAGTGCGTCATGGGCCGCTTGCAGTGAATCAAACGAGCGGTTACGTAGCCAGCAGTAAGCCCAGGCGCAGGCTTCAGCGTCGCTATCGGGGAGCGGGCGAGCAGGCATTTGATTGAGCAAAAAGACCGCGGTGCGTGGCGCCCAGAGCGGAATATCCTCAGCGCTGGCGGTGCTCCAATGATCCAGCGTCGCGCCGCTGGGCGTGACCTCGGGTTCGCCTAGCTTTGCCACGCGGGCAGTCTCTGCGAGAATCAACGCCAAGCGATCCGCATCGGCTTGGCCAAGTGCCCGCCACTGCCGCAACAGCGCCGGCAATCCTGCCCGCATCTTGGTATAAAAGTCATCTTGCGGCATGCTTGGCATAACCCTTATTGAATGAGTGAGTTTTTTCATGGCCTACGATTTTGCCACGCCTGTGGAACGACGCCATCCCAAAGGTGGCTGGGCATCGCAAAAATGGCACCGCTACGATGCTGACGTGCTGCCCCTATGGGTCGCCGATATGGATTTTCGCTCCCCACCCGCCGTCATTGATGCCTTGCAGGCACGGGTGGCCCATGGCATTTATGGCTATGGCGAAGTACCCGCTACGTTAACAGAAACCCTCTGCCAGTGGAGTGCCCGTCACTACGACTGGCCCATTCAGCCTGAGTGGCAACAGTGGCTGCCTGGCGTAGTGCCTGCTTTGCACCTGGCGGCGTTAGCGCTAACCGAGCCAGGCGACGGCGTGCTAACTGTAACGCCTATCTACCCGCCGTTTCTGGCCGTTGCTGAGCGTACCGGGCGATTGCCTCAGCAGGCGGCGTTGGCCGAGCCAGCAGCCCCCGGCGAGCCTTGGCAGCTGGATATCCAGGCATTGGAGGCCGCCATAACGCCGCGAACCCGCTTGCTGCTGTGGTGCCATCCCCACAACCCGACGGGGCGCGTATGGCGGCATGAGGAGCTTGCTGGACTGGCTGAGCTAGCGGAGCGTCACGATCTGTGGGTAGTCTCTGACGAACTGCACTGCGACCTGCTATTAGACCCAGGCGCCCGCCATCGCCCCTTAGCCGCCATGTTTCCAGAACTGGCAAAGCGGACGATCACCCTCTGGGCACCGTCGAAAACCTTTAACCTGGCCGGGCTGACCAGCGCCTGCGCGGTGATTTCCGACCCTCAGCTACGCCAGCGCTTTGCAGCAGCGACCAAGGGGTTATTGCCCGACGGCAACGTATTAGGCTTGGTCGCCGCACAAGCCGCGTATCGAGACGGTGAGCCGTGGCGTCAGGCGCTTTTGAGCGTGCTGCGTGAACACCGTGCGACGCTGCAGGCGCGCGTAGCCACGTGGCCGGGCGTACACTTAAGTGCGCCGGAGTCGACCTATCTGGCGTGGCTGGATATGCGCGAGGCGGGGCTGGGCGCCGCGCCGCATAAGACGCTGCTCAACGAGGCAGGAGTCGCGCTCTCTGACGGGGCGGCCTTTGGCAGCCCCGGCTTTGTGCGGCTTAACTTTGGCACCACCGCTACCCAGCTGGAAGCGGCGTTGTCGCGAATGGATCTAGTGCTGAAGCGGGATTGAAGACGCGTTTTTAACCGGTCTCAGTAGAGCATGGCAAAGAGCTTGCGACGGTAGGCGACGGTCAGCGGGTGGTCGGCGCCTAGCGCATCAAATACTTGCAATAGCGTCTTGCGCGCTGCGTCATCGTTGTAGGCGCGGTCCTGCTTCATCAAAGTAAGCAACGCTTCCAGCCCTGTATCGTAGTGACCATCGGCAATCTGGCGCAGCGCGCGCTGGTACTGCGCTTCGCTATCGGTACGTTCGCCCAGTGCTGCAATCTCATCGGCAGACGGTGCTTGCTCGCTAAATTCGATGCTGGCGCGCACGCCCCGCGCGGGCACGGCGTCGCGCTCTTCCGGCGGCAGGTTGTCGATTACTTCACGTGCCTCGTTGGTGCGCCCTTCGGCCACCAGAACGCGGGCAAACGCCACCTGATAGGGATAATACTCTGGGTACTGGCCCATCAGCGTTTGATAGATATCACGCGCGGCAGCGGTATCGCCTGCATTGAGCGCTTCTTCAGCCTGCTCTTCAGGACTGGGCGGCGCTTCGCCAGGCGCTGGGAAGTAGCGGTTGAGCCACTCGCGCACTTCCTTCTCTGGCAGCGCGCCCTGGAAACCATCAACCAAGCCGCCTTGGCTGACCAGTTTCACATCGGGTACCGACTGCACGCCCAGCTGGCCGCCAATTTCCGGGTTGGCGTCGATATCGAGCTTGGCGAGCAGAAAGGCACCCGCGTACTCAACCACCACCTTATCCAGCACCGTTAACAGGGTATTGCTGGCAGCGTTGGCTGGCGAGTAGCAGCCCATCAGCACCGGCACCTTCATAGAAGCTTCCAGCACCTGCTGAATATTGCCGGCATTGAGCTCGATAATCACATCTTCAGGGCGCACCGCTGCCTGTTCAGCATCCGGCGCGGGGGCGTCGGTAGTTCCGGTATCCGCAGTCAGCGGTTCACCTGAGCGGGGATCAATAATCTGCATGGGAAGACTCGATATCAAAAAATGGACAGTAGTTCCCCATGATATGCAGGCATGCCCGGTAGGATTCAAGGAAAGGAGGGGAAATAAAACCCAGGGCGCGATGATACACGCCCTGGTAGCACTATTTTTTCTGACAATGTGGCTGGTATTGCTGCTGGTATTGCTTAAGGAATGATGCGTTCCGCGCGCAGGCGAGCGAACAGGTCGAAAAACGCCGCGCGGGTTTCGCGGAAGTGGTCAAAGCCGAAATCGCGGGATTTGGTCACGTCGTTAACGCACTCAAGCTCGCGCCCCAGGTCGGCATCGGTGTGCCACCAGGAAGCCAGCTTGGAAACGTCAGCTTCGATTAGCCCGTGTTGCTTGGCAATCTCTGCCCAGGTTGGCGCAATGTCGGCCATCTGCGTTTCAAGCGGCTGCGGTGTTTCCGGGCAGTCCGGCACCTCAAGGCCGAAAAACTCACCCATTTCATTCCATAGCCGACGCCAGCGGAAAATATCGCCATTGACGGTGTTAAAGGCTTCGTTATGCGCGCCGGGCGATGCTGCCGCCCACTCCATCTGCCGCGCCAACACCAGCGAATCGGTTAGGTCGGTTAAAGCGTTCCACTGGGTCTGCGAACCTGGGAAAACGAACGGCTTGCCTGTTGCTTTGCAGATAGAGGCATAAACCGCCAGCGTTACGCCCATGTTCATCGCGTTGCCGCGGGCATAGCCGATCACGGTGTGCGGGCGGTGCACGTTCCAGCTAAAGCCGTCCCGCTCCGCCGCTGCGAACATGATGTCTTCGAGGGTGTAGTAGAAGTTCTCACCCGGTACGCGGGGCGCTGATTCACGAAACGGTGTCTCGGTCTTGCCGCTACCGTAGTTCTCGAAGGCGCCCAGGTACTGCTTGGTGCCGGTGACCAACGAGACATGCGCCACGTTTGCACCCTGCAAAGCGTCTAGCAGGTTGCGCATCATCGCGCCGTTAGCCTCGACATTGGCCATTTCGTTGTCACGGCGTACCCAGGTGCAGTAGAAAACGTTAGTAATCGGTAAGCCCGCCAGTGCCTTAGCCGTCGCTTCACGATCGAGCAGGTCTGCGGCGACGGGAATGACGCCCTCTTGTTGAGAGGGGCGACGTGATAAACCGTAAACGGTCCATCCGCTAGCGGCGAGATAGCTGGCCAGATTGCCGCCGGTAATGCCGGTAGCGCCGACTACAAGTGCTGTGCCTTTGCGCATCGTTAACTCCTTAATGCAGACAAGAGATTCGGAACGGGTGAAGAGCATGTGCTCGTGCCCGATGAAAAGCAGTTTGGTCTTTGATGATCATTGCTACAATTAGAAAAATCGCAAATCTTTATTGCATCAGGAGCAACTTGATGGATCTCAATGCGCTACGTATCTTTGAACGCGTCGCCGCGACCGGCAGTTTTACCGCCACCGCACGACATTTTCATCGCGCCGTGTCCTCTGTCTCGCGTCAGATCGCCACTTTAGAAGCGGCGCTAGGGCAGCAGTTGTTCTACCGGCACACCCGCGCCGTGACGCTGACCGAAGCGGGCTGGCGCTACTATCAGGAAGTTCGCGAGATTCTTGAGCGGCTCGACCTGGCGACTGAAGCGCTGATGGCACCCAATACTGAGCCCAGCGGTGTGCTGCGCCTTAACGCTCCGGTGGCCTTCGGCCAGCGCCAAATCGTGCCGATTCTGCACCACTTCCAGCGCCGCTACCCGGCGATCAAAGCCGAACTGATGCTCACCGATCAATTGACCGACCCGGTGCGCGAAGGCATCGATATTACCTTTCGCGTCGGTGCCTTGGCGGATTCCACCTTGGTGGCGCGCCGTTTAGCGCCAATGAATTATGTGGTGGCCGCTGCCCCCGACTATTTGCAACGTTGTGGTACGCCCACCCGCCCGGATGATCTGAGCCAGCATGACTGCCTGCTCTACCAGGGCGAAATGGGCCGCCAGCGCTGGTATTTCAATACTGCCGATCAGTCACAGGCCTGCACTTATAAAGTCGACGGCAGCCTTTACAGCAACGATGCCGAGAGTTTGGTGCGCGCAGCATTAATGGGGCAGGGGCTGGTGATGTTTCCCACCTGGCTGATTGCAGACGAGCTGGCCTCGGGTACGTTGTTACCTGTGCTCGAAGCGTGGGAGTGCGAGGTTATGCCGGGCAGGCGGGATATCCATGTGCTCTATGCGCAACGTCGTCTACATACGCGGAAGGTGAGTGCATTTCTGGATCATCTGTTTGAGATGGTCGGACCCACGCCGCACTGGGATCGCTGGCGTAAACTAACGCTGGATTAGAACCGATACCTTGCCCGCGGTGATGGTTTCTCGGTGCATATTAGCATCTCTAATTAGGTGGCCAAATTCACTATGCCACTACACATCCAACAATCAAAAAGCTCTAATTCGCATCATTTACCGCTTAACCGTAAGGTCGGGCGATTTTTATATATTCATCACCAAACCTGATCAGCTATTAAGAGCAATGCAATTATAATCATTGCTGCACCAGAGAATTGGCTAACGCGGTGTGCTATGTGAGGTCGCGTGGCTAGAATAATTTTCGAAGCAAAGCCAACTAGAAAGTAAACGAAAGCACAGTTGACTATTTGAACAAAGCCCATCGCAGTGATCTGCATTGAAATTGACCATGCGCTTTCACGGTTTGTGAACTGTGGTAGTAAAATTAGAAACAGCACCAATGCATCAGGGTTCATACTACTGATCATGAATCCACGAATGCCCCAGCCTAACCCAGTATTAGGTGTATGTTTATTATCTGCGATAGGTTGAGCGGGGTGACTAATAATATTAATGCCAAGCCATAGTAAATAACCTGCCCCTAGTACTGTCAGAACGGAAAGAACCGTAGGAATACTGGCGACTAGCGCACCAATACCCGCGGCGAATACTAAGGTTATTACCAAGTAACCGCATAGCATGCCGACTACGGCGGGTACCAATGCCCGCTCGCGTAGACCCGCTGAAATAGCATAGGCCCAGTCTGCTCCTGGTGCCATGATTAGTGAAATTGAAACAGCCCAAAATGCCATTAAGATGCTGACTGACATTGTTTTTCCTTGCGAATATTCATTCGTTTGCAAGGGGTATATTAGCGGTTAAGCGATGGAAGGTCTTGCCTAATTATTATGTATAATTTTTTCTGGACAGATTGTCTGCAGCTCTTCAAAGTTAAACCGTCTCTGGTCTATCATTGAGATTACATTTAGCCATTCATCATTCGACTATAATCAGCATTAATTAAGAGGCGCCAGACTTTGCGAGACTGGCTGTCTTATATGCCGCCTTCGTTGTGCATAATGTAATCACTTTTTTATCAGAGATTGACGTAATAATGGCGCGTGAACCCTGACGGATACCCTCAAAATAAGTAATTAAATCAAAATGATATAATTGAAAAAGCCTGCATGGGTCGGCTGTTGGTGGGCGGGGCACCTCTTTTTCATCTGATGGTATGCGTTTCATAATGGTTGAGCCCACCGGTCAGTGATCACGGTGGGCATGTGTTTTTTAAGTTTACGACTCAGTTGGTGTAATCACGTGAAAATGCCGCCAGTGATGCTTTCAGGTCTTTCTCACCAATAGCCACACCAATGCTGCGGAATTTCCAGCTACTGTTATGGCGATACACGCTACCCATGATCATGCTCACTTTGCCCGCGAACGTTGGGTCATTTGCGACGTCAAATTTTGCAAATTCGCTGCCGCTACCGGCTTTTCCGTTGTGGATGCGAATGCCAGCAAACGGGATCTCACCGAAGTTCTGCTGCGAAAAAGAATTCAACACTAAGGCGAGTGTGGTGACGTTACTCGGCACCTGATTCAGGTTGACCTTGATCACTTCATTGTCTTCGCCATCATCGCCGCCAGTGTCACCGGTGCGGTCGTCGCCGCTGTGAACGATAGACCCACACTTCGATTCTAGCTGACGAAACCACACCGTATCGACCAAATTACCCTGGGCATCAAACATGCCTATAGAGGCATCCAGGTCAACGGCGACGTGTTTTTTGCCAAAAAAGCCTTTCTTTTCGATTGCGCCCCAGTTAACACCGATTTCGATGTAATCCAGGCTGCCACCGCCTTCTTTTTCAAGACTAATGCGTTGGCCTTTCGCGAGGTTAATAGACATAGTGAATGCTCCATATTTTGCATGATCGCCGGGAACCGGCGTTGGGTTTAACTCATTCGGGTAACGCATTGGGGGTAACTAAAGAGCCACCGGATTACGCTAGGGCCTAAAGGGGCTAGCCGAACAAGCTGCCAAAAAGCCTTCTTTTTCGCTGGCGCTCTGGTCTGCTTTGGTCAGATAGATCATGGTGATTCTCGCTGGTTGGGTAATTAAACAGTGGCTTCTAAAGCAGCGACCCGCTTGGCCCAATGGGTGTGACAAGTCGCTTCCAGCATCTGGCCACTGTCTTGAAACACCGCTTCCGTACTATTGAGCAGGGCATGGGCCTGAGGCTGTTGGCGGGCCATGGCTTGCGTAAAATGCTCTTCGACCAGCGCTACCTGCGCCGGATGGACGCAGGTCTTGGCATAAAACCCCCAGGCGATGTCCAGGGCCACTTCACGAGACAGGGTGCTGGGTTCGCCTATCAAGTCACACACGGGGGCTGATAGCTCAAACCCGGCAGGCCGGAAAATGGTAATGAGCCGCTCAATGGTTGACCTCAAGGGAGTGTCATAGATGGTTTGGCCTGGCTGGCGTTTAAGGCCTATGGCACCTAAAAGATCATTAGCGCCAATACGCAGGGCGATGACCGGGTTACCTAGGGCTTGCACCGCTTTAAGGGTGGCGATGGCGCTGTCTTCACGAAATAGCGCCGGTGTTTCGAGCGTTGGCATGATGGCGAGCTGCTTATTGCGATCCAGCACGTCGCACCATGCGGGCATGGTGGTGTCGTCAAACTTTGGGATCACCACCCCATCGATGCGCGCCACCGCATCAGACGACTCCAGTAGTTGGCGCAGTACAAAGGGGTTACGCGGTCTGACAAAGCGGAGAAAGGGCACCTTGGCTGGGGCCGTCTTCAACGCTTTTATCAGTCGCTGCACGGCCCAGGTGACGGCATCGGGTGCCACCGCATCTTCCGTACACAGGATGATCGATCGTGCATCGTGGCAGCCAACGGCTAAAATCTGATCGAGCGATTTGTGGGTGGCGGGCACATAGAGCGAGGCGCCGAGCTGGCCATAATGGGGAGTCGCCATTAGATAGCCTCCGCCTTGGTAACCGCTTTGATCAATGAGCAGGCGTGGAAAGGCATATCAGGGCATACGTCCACCGGCACGCCTTTTTCTTCAGCCAGCAGGATTAGATGTTCAACATCCGGGTGGGCCGTATCTCGCACCATCAACAGCGCCGGCACGCGACGCAACATGACGCGTGTGGCCTCAGCAATGCCGGGTTTGATGTAGTTGATGTCGTCGACGCGATAATGGCGTTGGATCTGGGCGAGCATCTCTTGCATCAGGCACCGCTGGCGCGTGAGCTCGCCCTCTGTTGGTAGAGAAACATCATCAAGCGGCTGCGATAAATGCATCGCGACACGCTCTATGAACGCTTGTGATTGGTCGTATGGTGCTAAGTCGGCATAGAGGACACAGCCATGAAAAGCACCCTCAGGGACTTGATGGTTGAGTACCGAGCGCGATACAAGTCCTGAAACAGTGGCGTTGAGAATGCCCGATGGAATGGCATAGTCCTCACACGTTGCCGCGTAATCAGCCGACCCGCCGATGTCTGAAATGACTGCCAAACGGGTAGCGACGGTGCTTTTACCTTTGGCACGTCGGGCAGTGTTGTAACGCGACATATCTGAACGCAATTCACGGGTAATCACGCCTTTGGCTGTCCAGGCATCGACAAATACGATTCGCTTAGCATCTACGCCCACGTCATCCAGCAAATAATCCAGCGCTGCGATGTCGATGCCTCGATCACGAATAATGGAGACGCTGTAGTGCTGGCATGCTTGGTCTTCATAATCCACTAAGGCGCGTCGCAGTAGCGCGCCCGCCGGGGTGCCAGCGCGTACCAAGCTGACCAGCGTAATGGGAGAGGCGCTAACACCCAGGTCGGTCACCAACTGGTGGGCCAGCTGGCGCACTTCACGCGCTAGTCTTGGGGCGTAGCGCTCGCAAAGGGTCTCGAATAACGCCAAGTATCGTGGGCTTGGCGCTTCCTCACGATGGATCATTTCACTGTAGTGGGCTTGGCCTGTTTGAATGCGGTGCTCTTTCTCTTCAATCGAGAGGTATTCTGGCACTATCGGAGTGAGCAGAAACTGGCAGTCCTCCGGCTGGTAAGAGCCATAGAAGGGGGCAAACGGGACCACTGCGGTCATTGGGCGAGTTCCTTAACAGCGTTCCAGACTTGGCTACGCGTGGGCATCACGGCCAAATCGCTATGTGTCATGAAAGGTAGATCCGATAGGCTGTCGCCAAGCGCGATGACGGTGTCTTCTGGCTGACGCTGCAGCACCTCTTCGAGAAGAAACCGGCAAGCCTCTGATTTGCAGGTGTAGGAAGGGCGTAGCGCGGCATTACGGGTGTTGGCATGAAGGGATAGCCCATGTGTCTGAGCAACCTCATTGAGTAGTGCGTGAGCCTCGACAGTCAGCGCTCCCGTTGCCTTGATCGACAAATAGACCGGCACTGACAGGTCTTCCAGCCGACGCAAGGTAAACTGCAGGTGCGGCGCTACCCTTGGCAGCGCCTCGCTAAGGTCAGCGTAGGCCCGACCAATGGTCAGGTGCGCATTATCCACGTGAGGTGCCAGCCGGGATTGCCACGCCGGTAATACGTCGCCTTCAGACGTGACCAGCGCGCCATGGCTGACCACGGCATACTTTCTTGGAAAGGATAGCGTCACACGGTCCAGCGCATAGCTGGTTCTTCCCGTCACCGGAATAATCACATTGGCCGCGCCACTGAACAGCTCCCACAGCATGCGTTGCTGATGGGTCTGAAACGAAAGCGGGGCGCCGTCGCCATCGACGGCCGCGAGCTGAACGCGCTCAGCGTTGTCGGGCAATGACCGCTCACTGGCGAACAGCGTATCGTCGAGATCTGTCAGCAGGATCAGTCGGCCCCGGCTCATGCCACTTGCTCCTGTTTGCCGTCAACATGCAGACGGTGGGCGGCTTCAAGCGCTTGGCTTAAATGCGGCTGACCGATGCCATCAAAGGCCAATGGCTCACGCTGTAGCGGTGCGTTGTAAAGGAAGTGGGTTTTATTGCTATCGCCGGGAGCGGGGTGCTCAAGCCGATTCGCCACTTCATCGCCCAAGGCGATGGGTGAGCGTGTAGAGCTTTGAAACAGCACATCCATACCGGCCGTTTCTAACGCCAGGGCCACACGAAAGGGGGTATCTAAGAATTCCCCCATGCCATACACCACATGGGGTTTGTTGACTTGAAGGTTTCGCGAGAGAAATGCGTCTTCCAGTACTGCCTCGTCGGCATCAAACAGCATGCCGTAAAGCCCCTGTCGCTCCAGTGGTAGTGGCGCTGACTGTGTGGCTGACTGTGTGGAAAGTGCATTGCAGAAATCGACATCAACATTATCAGGCAGGGTGACCTGATATTCTGGGTCGGCAGCGAAGGAAAAGGTTCCCGCCATCAGCTGCACGAAGTGAATCTCGATATTCGACGGTAGCAGTGACAACAATTGCGCGCGTGCTGTTGCGTCTAGCCAGCTTACGATCGACACAATGTGTAGACGCTTAACCCGTGAAAGTTCGGGTTGGCCCATTAGCGAATGGGCTAACTGCGCCAATGTGCGGCCCGTGGATATCTCATCATCGACGAGCACAAGATCCTCAGTCGTTTGGACGGCATCTAGCGCATCGCCTTCCAGGCGCGCCATGTGCATCGTATCAGCGTGTGAGTGTGCCTCGCGGATGCGTAACCAGGGATTAGGCACCAGGAAGCGAGTGGTGTGATGAAAAACGCTATGCTCATGCAGCCTGCCAAGATGGCGGGCAACGCCGGCGCCTAAACCGACGGCTGTTTCCGCCATGCCCACCACATAAGCGGTATGGCCGCGTAACTGGATGGCCTGCGCTAACTCGGCATGAATGGCGTCCATTTTAGAGGGCCGCACTGGTATATGCTTGCCCAACACGCGGGATACGAACAGGTAGCCGCGACGAGGGTTTAGCCGCGACGCAAAGGCGATTAATTCGTTAAGGCGGTGGCCATTTTCGGTCAATATAAGCGTCAGCCGTCCGGCCTGGATGTCTTTAATCGCTCTTTGCGTGCTCATAGAACAGTATTCCAATCAGTGTATAGGCTCTGAAAAACCACTTGATCGCGCCAGAAACAGCTTTTCAGAACAAACATCGCTCAACACCGGAAGCTAGTGTCATTTAAAAGTCGCGTTAGGGTAAGTGGCTTGGATGAGTGGGAGTCTCCGCTCCCACTCTTACGCTCGTTTAAGAGGCGCTTAAGCCATACTTGGAGGCGAGGTCGCCCAGACCACCGCTAAAGCCTTGACCGATGGCGCGGAACTTCCATTCGCCGTTGTTACGGTAAAGCTCACAGAAAATCATGGCATCTTCAATCGAGTAATCTTCTGACAGGTCGTAACGAACGACTTCTTGATTATTGTCTTCATTGATAACACGAGCGAAGGCGTTATCAACCTGACCGAAGTTCTGGCCACGTGCAGCGGAATCGTGGATGGTGACCGTGATAGCAATTTTGTCGACGTCAGCGGGCACCGTGGATAGGTCGACCTTGATGACTTCATCATCGCCTTCGCCTTCACCCGTGAGGTTATCGCCGGTGTGCTCAACAGAACCGTCGGCAGATTTTAGATTATTGTAGAAAATGAAGTCTTTATCACTGCGGCACTTGCCATCGCTATTGAGTAGAAAAACGCTGGCATCTAGATCAAAGTCCTGACCGGTGGTGACGCGAGGATCCCAACCCAGGCCGATACGGATTTGCTTGATACCGGGTGATTCTTTGCTCAGCGAAATGTTACCGCCTTTGGAGAGCGAAATTGACATGTGTTAGTGCCTCATCATTAGTTGCGAGAGAAACGGGCTAAGCACACGCTTAGCCCTAGAAAGGTCTTGTCGCAGACCTTAACTGGGTAGAAGTCACCAGCAAAACTAGTGTTCTTGGCTGCAAAGCGTTATTAGCCATCGTCCTTGTAAAGCCCACTGACGACCATGGGATACCGATTGCTGATCCAGCCCCAACGATACCAGATTCTCGCTTGTATTGGGGTAGGTTTGAGCCAGCGATAGGTCGCCAGGCGCCCTGTCTTCATGACAGCACAATAAGCCGTGAGTTGCGTCGTAACGTGACGAATGGTGGTTATGCCCTCGAGCTGGCTCAGCGTCGGCAATGCATTAGACCTTCCTGGTACGTTCAACGTACGTTAAATTGAATTTTGAAAACCCTGAGGCATCGTAAGGTGTAAGGTATTTAAGGGTGGGACAAGTAGGTGTGTATGTGGCTAAGGTGGTGCAGTCACTCAACGTAAACATTAAATGAATCAATCACTCGGCAACATTTCATTAGACGATTGTCGACGCTGTTAAGGGAAGAATAATTGATGGGTACCCAACTGATTGCAGGGCAGAACGCCAAACTTAATGACGCACAGCTTACGTTTAGTCTCGCCGTGGGAAACGACCAAGGTGCTAGCCTAGACGCCTCAGCCATTCTGCTGGCTAACACCGGTAAGGTGTCGAGCGATGATGACTTCATCTTCTTCAACCAACCCAAGCACCCGTCAGGTGGCGTAGAACAAAAAGATGGGTCGACATTTTCGGTAGATCTGAGCAAGGTGCCCGGCCACCTTGAGCGTATAGCCTTCGTCCTCACCGTTGAGCCTGGGCTATCAGCGTTGTCAAGCGGCTACCGTTTTGACCTTAAGGGTAACGCTGATCAGTTTGAATTCAGTGGGCAAGGCACTGGCCGCCAGGAGAAGTCGCTCATCGTGTGCGAGTTGTACCGTCGCAACGGCGAGTGGAAAGTGAAGGTCGTGGACCAGGGCTTTGCTGGCGGCATGGCGCCGCTTGCCGAGCATTTTGGCGTCGATGTCGACAGTAATTCCAAGCCAGCTCCCACGCCAACACCGGCCCCCGCCCCTCCCAAACCCCAGGAGAAACTATCGATTAATCTCAGCAAGATCACCCTGGATAAAAAGGGCGACACTATTTCGCTTGAGAAAAAATCAGCCACGTTTGGCAAAATCCATGTGAACCTCAACTGGGATCAAACCGCCGGGGCGGGCGCCAGCAAAAAAGGCCTATTTGGATCGTTACTGGGCGGCAAGCAGGGGGGCGTCGATCTTGATCTTGGCTGTATGTTCGAGTTTAAAGACGGCACCAAAGGGATTGTTCAAGCCCTTGGTAATAACTTCGGCAGCCTGGAAAGGGCGCCCTATATCTTTCTTGATGGCGACGATCGCACGGGGTCAGTGAACCAAGGCGAGAACTTATACCTGAATGGCCAGCATTGGGGTGACATCAAGCGTGTGATGATCTTTGCCTTCATTTATGAAGGCGTTGCCAACTGGGCGCAGACCAACGGACGCGTATCGATCAAAGCGCCTGATCAGCCTGAAATCGAAATCCGCATGGACGCCAGCGGTAAAAACGAGAACTTCTGTGTGATTGCGATGCTGGAGAACCAAAACGGGGCCCTGAATATTTCCAAAGAGGTGAACTACTTCGGCAGTCACAAGCCAGCGGATAACCATTATGGTTTTGGCTTCCAGTGGAAAGCGAGCACTAAGTAACGACGCCGAGTCTTACGGGCCTCCTTTTGCGCAATCTGTCGATACGTTAACTCAGAGCGTCGCCGCCAGTACGCTGTCAGCCACCGTGTACTGCGCGATAATGAAGGCGATATAGCACGCTGCCATGATCCCGCCTGCTATACGGCCGATCTTACCTACGAAGAGCAGGAAGGCCGCAAAAACAAGGGTTACAAGCACGACGGCGTAAATGTCGAAGGACGCAAAACGTGGATCGATCAGCAAAGGCTTGGCGACGGCAGACAGTGCCAATACCGAGAGAATATTGAAGATGTTGCTGCCAATGATGCCGCCTACGATCATGTCGTTCTGGCCTTTGCGAGCGGCAGCTACACAGGCGGTCAATTCAGGCAGCGAGGTGCCGAAGGCAATAAGGGTCATGCCGATTACGGCTTCGGGCACGCCGAGGGCGATCCCTCCGGCAACCGCTCCCTGAACCAGAATCTCGGATCCGATCAGCAGGGTGACGATACCGACAAGCAGCATAAGTCCCGGAAAACGGCTGCCGGCATCGTGCTCTTCCACTTCGTCTACGTCGAGCTTGCTCGCCTTGTACTGGTAGAACACGTAACCGGCAAGCACGATAACCATCACCAGACCTCCCCAGGCTGGCAGAGTGCCGGCAATTACCGCCGCCGTCATGCCTGCTGTGGCGACCAGCATGACGACCGTGTCCAGCCCTACATCGGCGCGTCTGAAGACGACAGGTGCAATCAGGGCTGACACCGCAATCACCATCAATACGTTGGCAATGTTTGAGCCAATCACGTTGCCAACCGAAATGCCGGGAAAACCAGACAGGTTGGCGTTGACAGAGGTGAAAAGTTCCGGCGCTGAGGTGCCGAACGCCAGAACGGTGGCAGCAATGAAAAGCTTTGATAATCCCGACCGTCCGGCCACCGTCACGGCATTATCGACCGTCCAATCCCCTCCCTTGATCAGCATCCAAACGCCAAAAGCGATTGCGCCAAATGCAATCAGGGAAAGTTGGTAGGTGCTGAGTTCGTGCATGTTGGTTCCTGAAAAATAAACAACGGCGAAAAGAGAGGACGACGGTTTGTGTGGTGGAAGGGGTTATAGATCGAATTCTTCAGGCTTGAGGCCAAGCTCCTGGGCGATTTCTCGTACCACGGCTTTCTCGTCGGCATCGAAATCCCCATCGGCCGCACCGATAGCGCACACGACACGGACAATGACTCGGGCTTGATCTTCCTTACCGCGTACCTTGCCGACGGTTTGCAGTGCATTGGCCTTGCCGATGGCATGATCGAATTCAAAATCGCCAACGGCTTTGTTGAACACTTCAATCACCTGCCGGATGTCGAAGTGCTTCAGCTCGTCCGAGCGCTCCAGAAAAGCGGCCATCTTTTGTTTTTCTGAGGCATCGACTGAGCCGTCAGCCGCGGCTACGAGCGCACAGCCGGAGACAATTGCTTCCATAAAGGTACGGTTTTTGAACTTCGCTACCTCAGCCGTCAGGTTTTCCCGTGCCTTAGTAACGTTTTCTTTTAGCCAATCAAGTGCCATGTTGCTTCTCCAGTTTGATAATGAAACATTGAAACTTAGGGGGCTTGATCAGATAGCCTATCCAGCGTCTTTATAAGATCCGCAAGGCGGATACTTAGCATGGCGTGCGGTAGTCGTTGATGCCATAACGACGCCGTATGAAGGCATTGATCAGTCAGCGTATAGTGACACAACGCAGCATCTTTCGTCTCGTCGACCAGATGGCCGGTGGCGTTCCATCACGATGATCCTCTGTCTTCCTGATGCCCGGAGCTGTCACTGCCCGACAGGAAATCATCACGCGCGCGCTGACTGTCATCGTTGTTACGGCTGGCAACACGTGCCTGCTCTGCTTGAGCTTCTCGTTCGGCGCGCGCTGCCTCGCGACGGGCATGCCGTTGCCGGACCGCGCTACGAACCCGCCAGGCGACATAAACTCCCCCCAATGCCAGCAAGGTCAGGACAACGATGTTGAACAGCGGAAAGTGACGGTAGCCCGGCTCGACCTGCCAGACCTTCACGGCGTTCGGAAACATCGAGAAGATCGGAATACGCCATCCATAATGCCGAACGGCCACCAGGTTATCCTCGTTCTGTGAAATCGAGCGGGCACGCGTGTGCAGGTCGGAGCTATCGAATTTGCCGTACAAAAGTGCATCTTCGTTGCGATAATTGCGCGGATCACCTTGCTGGTTTTCGGCAAGGATAAAGTACACATCCATGGTGCTGACGGAGCCATCGGATTCACTGTCCACGTTGTTCTGCTGGGTATCGACCCGCTTAACATCGGTACCAATCAGGCGTACGACATCAACCTGCGGCAGGGCATAGTACAAAGCGGCGCCGACTGCGATCAAAACAGCGCCAACCAGGGCATATCCAAGGCGTTTCATTGATCATTTCCCTTAGGGTCAAGGTGTTTGTAGCGACCAGTGCCTATCCAGCGCGATGTCTATTGGGCTTGGCGGTAAGGCTTTGGCAGGTTTTCTGTGATGGGCACAGCAAATCGACAGTGTATTGGCTGACCATCAGTGCAATCGCTTTTGAGCTGCCAGTGATAATGACATTCGTGAGCGTCGTCGGCAACTCTGCCCCGACCGAATCAGCAGGCAGCAGAGTGGCACCGGAAGCCGCTGTCAAGGGCGAAAAGCAGCAAGGCGACTCAGAAGGTTTCCATTGCCACCAGGCGACAGCCTCTGCATAGTTAGCCAGTCAGCCAATGCAGAACGCGCTTATTGAATGCAGGACCCATTAACCGATAACGAGGCACCTATCTATGTCGCAGCAAGTGATTCTTACCACCTCGTCACACCTTGAAGGCTACCGAGTAACCGACCATATCGATATTGTTTCGTCTGAGTGTGTGTTCGGCATGAACGTGTTAAAGGATATGTTCGCGGGCTTTCGCGACTTCTTTGGCGGTCGCAATAAATCATCTCAGAACGCCTTGCGTGATGCGCGCGTTGCTTGCCTTGATGAATTGCGCGCAGAGGCCGCTCAGATGGGCGCTAACGCTGTGATTGGCATTGACCTTGATTACAGCGAGATTTCAGGCGGCGGTAAGTCGATGCTGTTCTTGGTTGCTACAGGAACCGCGGTGAAGGTGACGAAAGCGTAATACTGCTCAACGTCTGGCGTCTCGATCGGCTTAAACCAGGTCGCGCGGGATTTCCTCGTCCCAACTTTTGGAAAAAACCCGGCTGTCGCCCTCGAAGGCATCCAGAGTCGCCCGCAAGCGAAAGCTGGTGGCATTCGATGTCATCAAGGTGCGGGTCAAGCTGCGGACTTCCCAGTCACCGCGCCGGAAACGACGTTCCCACTCGGTCCAGCCGCTGAGGCTGTCGTAGTTGCCGTAAGAATAGGTGTAGCGCTCAGTCACCCGTGACGAGAGCTCGAGATCGATATCCTCGAGACGGAAGATGCCTTCGTCATTGATGACCTCAAGCGTGGTCTGGTCCTGGGCCAGGTCGCGTATCACCCGCCAGGTTTCCTGGCTGGGCTGTAACAGGCTCACGGCGAGTGGCGGTGCGCCTTCCGGTTCGCCAAACGCGGGCAGCGCCGCTTCTTCCTGGGGCTGCGGTTCGCGGCTGGGCAGGATCAACTGGCAGCCCCCTGGGTGCACGGTCAGCTTGACGGGAACCGGCGACGGCCAGGCCAACGGCCAGTAACTGGTCGAGAGCGACAGCCGAATGGCGTGGCCGACGGGAAACTTCTGGGCGATGTGCTTAAGCGATACGCGCACGCGGTAACGCTTGCCGGGCTCCAGGGGCTGGGGAAATTCGTCGCTGTCACGGTGGGTCAGGTTGAGCAGGCCGTAGGAAATTCGGGTGGCCTTGTCATCCTCGGCAATATCGCTGAGCCGGACCGCTACCATCGCCACCGGCTGATCGGCTTCGATGTCGAGTTCGACAATCGGCTGCCCGCATATCTCAATGGCTTGATCAAGGCCGGCGGTCTGGAAGATCAACGCACCGCCATCCTCGTCACGTTGATCATGAGGTAAATCAGGTGGCGCATTATAAGAACACCACTTACCGGCAAACAGGCCTACTGACAGCGGCGAACGGATGCTGAGCGGTACCGCGACGTCCGCGCCCAGCCCGGCGGGGCTCTGCACTAAAGGCAGCAGGTCGTGACCGCTGGTCAGCCGGAAGTGTTTCGGCTCGATCCGCGGCGACGGCCAGCTCGGTTCCGTGACCCAGCGGCCTGGGCGCTCCTTGTAGCGGGCCGATGGCGGCATTGAGTCCTGCATCCACACGCGCAGCATGGGCTCGTCCATGATCCCCGTTTCCTTGCCCTTCAGCCAATAGTCCCACCAGCGTAGCGTTTCCTGCAAAAAACCGATCGCCGGGCCGGGAACGCCCAGGTGGGGGTACTTGTGCGACCAGGGCCCCACCAGGCCTTTGCGCGGCACGTCGAGCCCCTCAAGCAGGCGGAACACGGCGTTGCAGTAGCCATCGGCCCAGCCGCTAACGGCATAAACAGGGCAGCGAATGAGGGAAAAATCCTCGCATACCGAACCATGCTTCCAATAGTCATCGCGGCGCTGATGCTGGAGCCAGGTCGACAGCCACAGCCCGCTGTGTTCCAGACGCTCCATCCACATCTCACGCCAGCGCTCACCGACTAGCTGCGGGTCGGGGGGGCAGGTATTGCCATCGAACATGGTCGAGCCCCAGGAGAGGTTGTCGCCCAGCAGGCAGCCCCCCATGTGGTGGACATCATCGGCGTAGCGATCGTCGGTGGAACACAGCGTAATAACCGCCTTCAGCTCGGGCGGCTGTAGCGCCGCGATCTGCAGGCCGTTGAAACCGCCCCAGGAGATGCCAATCATGCCGACGTCACCGGTACACCAGGGTTGCTTACCCAGCCACTGCAGGATTTCGACGCCATCGTCGAGCTCCTGCTGCAGGTATTCATCGGTCAGCACGCCGTCCGACTCGCCGCTGCCGCGCATGTCGACCCGCACCCCGGCGTACCCGTGGCCAGCCCAATAAGCGTGTGTCTGGGCGTCGCGCATCGCCGTCAGGTCGCGCTTACGATAGGGCAGGTACTCAAGAATGGCGGGTACCGGGTCACTCTCGGCATCCACCGGGCGCCAGATACGGACTGCCAGCCGGCAGCCATCGGCCAGCGTGATCCAGCTTTCTTCTTCCTGCACGTTGCGGGGAAAATCGCTGACGATGCGCATGGACCTGCTCCTTAACGTTTGTGTAAAACGACGCAACCCTGTCAGCTGATGATGTCTTCAAAAGCGAAATGGAGCTGCTCGGCAAGCCGCGCGTAGTTGTCTTCCAGCGCGATATCGTCGTCTGCGCCCATCCACACGTACGCCAGGGCATAGCTGTAACTGTCTTGCTCTGACAGGGAGGATAAGCGCATGCCGGCCTCGACCTGGAGCGTGATCACGGTGCCGGGAAACGTCTGCTGCAGCGTTTCGATCGCCTCGGCACTGGGAACCTGGCTAACGGTGGCGTCGCTGAAGAATACCCGATAAAAGAACTTCCCAGCGACTTTAAATTCCCCTTGGCGGTGCGGCATGTCGGGCAACTGCCCCAGCGCCAGGTCCACCGTCACTTGCTGATGGCTGACCCCGTCGACCTTTTCGAACAGGTCACAGTGCGATTGCGCGACGCGGGTATTGATCTCCAGCAGCCAGATGCGGTCTTGCACTTCATCCCAGAAGTACTCGACGTTGAAGGCCGCATTGTCATAGCCGATATGGGCCATGATCTGACGCGTCAGGTCCTGCATCTTGGTTTGAATGGCCGGGGGAAGGCGCGACGGATAGCGGTAGTAGAAAAAGCTCAGCACCTGCGGGTAGCGAATCGAGTCGACAATGCCATACGGGACAACATCACCCTGGAAGACATAGCCCTCGACCGTACACTGCCAGCCGCCGATGATCTCTTCCGCCATGCAGTGGCCACCGTCGACCGAGCGGACGTTTTTCGGCAGGTTGGCATGTTCCAGCACGTAATTAAACGGCTCTGAAATCGTCCCGATGCCCTCGCATAGCCGCTCTACCGCATAGGCGAAGTCTTCGGGGCTTTCGATGCGAAAACCCAGTCGCGAGCCTGAGGATTTGATCGGTTTGACGAAGAAGGGCATATACAGCCCGGCTTCGCCGATACGCTGAAGGGCGTCGGAGTCGAAAGGGTCAAAGGCGGTGAAGCGGGGAATGTAGTCGCCTATCACCTCTTTCTGAACGAGCCGACTCCAGTACTTGTGCTCGCATTTGAGCAAACTTTCAAGGCTGGTCGACGGCGTGCCCAGTCGCTCACAGAGCAGCGGCAGCATGGTCGAAACGGGGAAATCCATATAGCCCACAATGGCATCAATAGGCTCGCCAAATGCTTTCAGCTGGGTTTCGGCGCTGGCCAGCATATCTTCGATAGGAAAGATTTCCGTATCATTGACTTCCTCTGGTTCGATCACGCCATGGAACCGGTAATGTTCAGCCCCACGTAAATGTGCAAGCCGTTGACGATTCAGTTCATCCAGCCCAACAACAAAAATATTCCGATTGCGCATAATCGCCTCCTGGCGAAAGCTCGGTCTTCTCAGTCCTCGCTACCCAGATGCAAAAGGCATCAGAGAGGGTATGAGGCTTGCCTGGCCTGATCGACAGGCTAGGCGTGAGGAAGGCCGCTTTTCGGAGTATAGCGGGTTATCCTGGGAGCGTTTGGCTAATATGTAAGCGCGCTGGAACGTCACTGCGTTATTAACGTGGTGGTCAGCCGGGGGACCATGATTAATCTGGCTAGGCAAGTTTCCAACTGTTATAAGTGAGGTCATGGTTAACAATCATGCGATGCGACATTGTTGCCGGTATCGGTAATGATCCCGTGTTTCTCAAAAGCGTCGCTGGGCGGCGAAAGGAATATGGCTTCTCCCGTTTTCTCGGCATCCGGCCACCTCGTGGCCATCGGCGGTGCCGAGGACAGGTCTTCAGATCTTGAAATCCTCAAGAAGGTCTTTTCTCTAATCCCCGAAGGTAATCAGGTGGTCGCGGTCATTGCCACGGCCAGCGGTATCCCCGACCAGGTCCTGCCGGAATACCAAGCGGCCTTCTCCCGCTTGGGCGCAAGTCAAGTTCATGAGCTGAAAATACGCGACCGCCAGGAAGCCGCCGATGCGGATACGGTGCGCCTGATCGAGCAGAGCGGCCTGATCTTCTTTACCGGCGGTGATCAACTGCGCCTGACCAATGTGCTCGGTGGCTCGCCGGTGCTGACGGCGATCCGCCAACGCCTGCAGGAAGGCGCCGTGGTTGCCGGAACCAGCGCGGGCGCGGCGGCCATGCCGGGTACCATGATCTACAACGGCGCCGCCGCGGATGCGTTGCGCAAGGGCGCGGTTAACCTGACCTTTGGCCTGAACTTTGTTGATGACCTGATCATCGACAGCCACTTTCTCGAGCGTGGGCGCTTCACGCGACTGATGGAGGTCGGCGCCAGCAACCCCGAACACCTGGGGGTGGGCCTGGGCGAGGATGCCGCCGTGATCATTCACCCTCACGGGATTCTCGAAGCCATCGGCCCGGGGCATGTCATCCTTATCGATAGCCGGGACCTGGCCAGTTCGAACATTGCCGACCTCGCCATGGGCGAACCCGTGGCCGTTGAACACATGATCCTGCACGCACTGGTCAGCGGCCACGGCTTTGATATCGAGGCTCGGCGCTATCTTGTGCCCCACGAACTCAGCGCGATTCTCGCGGAGAACCGATGAACATTCTCGAGCACAGGGCCCTACGTGGCCCGAACTACTATAGCCGCTATCCGGCCATTTTCATGCGCCTGGACATCGGTGAACTCGAGGAGCGGCCGAGCGACTTGGTCCCTGGCATCGTCGAGCGGCTGACAACGCTGCTGCCGACCCTTCAGGAGCACCGCTGCTCGGTGGGGCGCCCCGGTGGCTTTCTGGAACGCCTGGGGCGGGGGACCTGGGCCGGTCACGTCGTCGAGCATGTGGCCATCGAGCTGCAGAACCTGATTGGCTTCTCGGTGGGTTACGGCAAGACCATCGACAGCTATGACACCGGTATCTACAACGTGGTCTATCGCTACCGGGACGAGGCCTGCGGTCTGGCGGCGGGCGTCGAAGCGGTCGGCCTCGTCGAACGTTTGTTCTTCAGCGAAGCGGTTGATTTGCCCGTCATTCTGGCGCGCCTCAGGAAAGTGCGCGACGCCCATATGCTGGGCCCCTCAACGGCGGCCATCGTTGATGCGGCGACTCAGCGGGGCATTCCTCATGCCCGCTTGAGCGAGGAAAACAGCTATATCCAGTTTGGTCACGGCCACCGACAGCAGCGCATCCAGGCAACGGTGACCGGCCACACGGACCTTATCAGCCACGGCATCGCCGACGATAAAGAGTGGACCAAACAGGTCCTGGGCGATGCCGGGATTCCTGTGCCCCAAGGGCGGGTGTGTGCTTCTTTCGACGAGGCGCTGGACGCCGTCCGCGCCATCGGCTACCCCGTTGCGGTGAAGCCGGTGATCGGCAACCATGGCCGCGGGGTCAGTACCAATATCGAGGACGATCAGGCGCTGCGTGATGCCTTTGATGTTGCTTCTCATCGCAATCCCACGGTGATTGTCGAGCAGTACATCCGCGGCGAGGATCATCGCCTGCTGGTCATTGATGGCAAGCTCGTGGCGGCCGCAAGGCGTCGCCCGGCCCACGTGGTCGGCGATGGCGTCGCCACGCTCCAGGCGCTGGTCGATAAGGAAAATCGCGACCCGCGCCGCGGCATCGGCCACGAGAACCTGCTCACCCAGATCCAACTGGACGACCAGTCGCGTCGGCTGATCGGTCAACAGAACCTGACCCTGCAGAGCGTGATACCCGCTGACGAGATCGTCTTTCTCAAGCCCACGGCCAACCTTAGCACTGGGGGGACGGCCACGGACGTTACCGACGATGTTCACCCGGAAGTGCGCTACGTGGCGGAGCGCATCGCGCGGCTAGTGGGGCTGGATATCATTGGCATCGACCTACTCGCCGAAACCTTAACCAAGCCCCTTGAGGAGCAATCGGCCGCGGTGGTCGAGGTCAACGCCGGGCCGGGCTTTCGTATGCACCTTGCGCCGACCCACGGCGAGGGTCGTGATGTAGGCCGCCCGGTGATTGACATGTTGTTTCCCGATAGCGAAACCACCGGGCGTATTCCCATCGCGGCGGTGACCGGCACCAACGGCAAGACCACCACGGTACGCCTGCTTTCACACCTGCTGCGCCAGGCGGGACGCAACGTGGGCATGGCCTGCACCGGTGCCATTGAGATCGACAACCATGTGATACTGCGCGGCGACTATAGCGGCCCTCAGGCGGCGGCGATCGTGCTGCGCGAGCCCACGGTCGAGTGTGCCGTGCTGGAAGTCGCCCGCGGTGGCATCATGCGTCGCGGCCTGGGCTTCGACGAGTGCGACGTGGGCGTGCTGCTCAATATCGCCAGCGACCACCTGGGCGAGCACGATATCCATACGCTGGATGAGCTGGCGCGGTGTAAAACCGTCGTGATCGACGCCGTCCGCCAGGGCGGCACAGCGGTACTCAATGCTGACGACCCGCGGGTGCTGGAAGGTCAGGAGTGGGCCCGGGGCGATATCATCTTCTTCACCCTGGACCCCAATTCCCGCCCCGTCCGACAGCATGTCCGCGAACAGGGCGTCGCCTTTACCGTCCACAACGAACGCATCGTGATGCGCCAGGGCCATGTCGAGGCCGAGGTGATTCCGGTAGTGGACGTGCCCATCACCTTTGAAGGTCATGCGCGTTTCAATGTGGCCAACGCCCTGGCAGCCAGCGCCGCCGCCTATGCCCTGGGGCTGTCCATCGCCGATATCCAAATGGGCCTGCAGACCTTCCACCCCACGCCGGGGCAGAACCCCGGGCGTACCAACCTGATCGATGCGGACGGCATGAAGGTGCTGATCGACTACGGCCATAACGTACCGGCGCTGGAGGCCCTGAGCGAGCTGGTTGGCTGCATCCCGGCCCGTCGGCGGATCAGCGTGGCCAGCGCCCCGGGCAATCGTCGCGACGAAGACCTGTTCACGCTGGGGACTTTGCTCGCCAAGATGCACGATGTTGTGTTTATCTACGAGACCGATGCCCGAGGCCGCACACCTGGCGAGGCTGCCCGCCTGCTACGCGAAGGCGCCGAATCAATACCAGGTGGTTGCCGGGTCGAGGTCATCATGGAAGAGCAGCAGGCTGTGGAACAAGCCTTTAATGAGGCAAGTGAAGGCGACTTGCTGGTATTGCTGATCGACGATGTCGAGGGTGCCATTGAACGTATCCGGGGTCGCCGCTTCCAGTCAGCCGCTGCCACGACACCCGACGGTGAGGCGTCATGATGACCGCGGGTGCCCAGAACGACCGGCTACTGACCCTGTTGCGGGTGGGGAGTATTTACGCTCCGGAGCTGCTCGAAACCAACGACATCCTGATCGCCGACGGCCGTATCGCCGCCCTTGGGCGTGATCTTGAGATCCCGGCGGGCTGGCCCATCCGAGTCGTGGAAGCGCGCCATCTCACCGCCGTGCCTGCTTTTATCGACCAGCATGTTCACGTCACCGGCGGCGGTGGCGAAGGCGGCTGCGGTACCCGCTGCCCGGAAATTACCGCCCATGAGATCGCCTCGATGGGGATTGGCACGGTGGTAGGGGTGCTGGGCACCGACAGTATCAGCCGTTCCCCGGCGGACCTGCTGGCCAAGGTGCGTGGGCTTAAAGCCGAGGGTATATCGGCCTACATGTACACCGGTGCTTATCGCGTTCCGCCGCCCACCCTAACCGGTGATATCCAGCGCGACCTGGCCTGGATACCTGAAGTGATCGGCCTGGGCGAAATCGCCATTTCGGACCATCGCTCCAGCCAGCCACGCCAGGATGAAATCGAACGCCTGGTCAGCGATACCCGGGTGGGCGCTATGCTGGCTGGCAAGCGGGGTATCTGCCATTTCCATCTCGGTGACGGTAAGCGAGGGCTGGAACCCCTGCGCAGACTGCTGACTGACACCGAGATTCCCGCCGATCAAGTGATCCCCACCCATGTCAATCGCCATCCCGCTTTGCTTGAGGAAGCGGCAGCGTATGCGCTCGCCTTCAACGCCTGTGTCGACGTCACCGCCTTTGAAGAACCCGGCGACGGTCTCTCAGCCTTTGATGCTGTGTTGCGGCTACTCGAACGCGGCGTCCCCCCTGAGCGCATTACCATGAGTTCCGACTGCAACGGCAGTTTGCCCGAGTTTGATACTCAAGGTGTTTATCTGGGCATGAAGGTGGCTCGGAACACGGCGCTCATTGCAGATTGGCAACGCCTGGTGCGTGAAGGCGTGCTGCCACTTGAGTCAGCGTTGGGGATCATTTCCACCAGCGTGGCCCGGGTGCTTGGGTTACATGACCGCAAGGGGCGGATAGCCATCGGCTTCGATGCCGATGTGGCGCTACTCGACAGCGAACTTCAACCGCAGCAGACGTTCGTGGCGGGGAAATGTGTTTATGACGTGGGCAGCTAGAAGGGGACTGGTGACTTTATAAGGCGAACCGATGGGTGATAAAGAGCTGAACCCGACTTTTCGTGTGTCATCCCCACAAAATTCAGCCACAAAAAAACCGTTACCTTTCGGTAACGGTTTTCTCTATATAGGGTAGCGGGGACCGCCGACGTTGAAATAAAAGCGAACCGATGACCTTCTGGGGTTTAAAGCGCTGAGCCTGACGATTTTTCTGAGTCTTCTTCCCAAACTTCAAACACAAAAAAACCGTTACCTTTCGGTAACGGCTTTCTCTATATATGGTAGCGGGGACCGGATTTGAACCGATGACCTTCGGGTTATGAGCCCGACGAGCTACCAGACTGCTCCACCCCGCATCAACTTGTGACGTATTCTACAGAAGTCTTGTGCGAAGTCAATAGGGTGATTAACACGTTCGACTGATGGCGGATCTACGCACCCTGCTGCAACATGGGCAAAGTACAGCTATGCTTTAGGTAGCGATAACAACAAGCTTATGTTGGTGCATTGCTCAAGCAAACGATGCATCAGGGTAATACAGGCGCAACCGCGCTTATTCACAATGGCTTGTGGCGCAATGTGCGTGCTTTGTAATCCAAGTCATTTGTCATATCAGGGAGGTTAGTCAATGGCCAATCAAGCCCCCGTCGCCTGGGTAACTGGTGGAACTGGTGGTATCGGTACGGCCATCTGTCGTTCGTTGGCAGATGCGGGATATCTGGTGGTCGCGGGTTACCGTAACCCCGACAAGGCCAAAACCTGGCTAGAAACCCAGCGCGCCGATGGTTACAACACTATCGAACTGTCCGGTGTCGACCTTGCCGACCATAATGCCTGCCTAGAAGGAGCTAAAGAAATCCATGACAAGCATGGGCCTATCAGTGTGCTCGTGAACTGTGCGGGCATTACCCGTGACGGCACCATGAAGAAAATGTCTTATGAGCAGTGGTACGAAGTGCTCGACACCAACCTCAACAGCGTTTTCAACACCTGCCGTAGCGTGATCGAGATGATGCTTGAGAATGGCTATGGTCGGATTATCAATATTTCTTCCATCAACGGGCGTAAAGGCCAGTTTGGCCAGGTCAACTACGCCGCTGCGAAAGCAGGGATGCACGGCCTGACTATGTCGCTGGCGCAGGAAACAGCGACCAAAGGGATTACCGTTAATACTGTCTCGCCCGGCTACATTGCCACCGACATGATTATGAATATTCCAGAAAAAGTGCGCGAAGCAATTCGGGAAACCATTCCAGTAAAGCGCTATGGCACGCCTGAGGAGATTGGTCGTCTGGTCTCTTTCTTAGCCGACAAAGAGTCAGGGTTTATCACTGGCGCTAACATTGATATTAACGGCGGTCAGTTTATGGGCTAGTGGCGCCCACTGGCCAAGAGGCCTTCTCCCCTGTTCGGGGGGAGAAAGGCAAACGGGAGGCAATAAGCCTCCCGTTGTCGTTAGTAAATTACCTCACTAAGGTGGCGGAACTCGCGCGAGCCGACTCAGCAGACTGTCCAAGTCTTCGACTTCTGAGTGCCATAGCGTGGCAGGCATCGGTCCTAGTGCCAGAAGTGCTGCCAGGATATCGGTCACCTCTTGATCGCGACTGTGCGTTTGGTTAAAGCCTTCATTCAAACGCTCTACCTGAATAGCAAGGCGCAACGGCTCATCGCTTTGGCGCACACTGCCCAGCGCCAGCATGGAGAGACGTACTCTAAGTCGGGCGAGTGAATCGGCGATGTTGGCATGGTCAGCGGCTGATAGTGGCACGGCGACCGCATGGCGCTGCTGGTTGCGCATGTTATGCGCCTCGTTGAAGACCGCCGGCAGCGATGCGCTGAGCACCGTTTGTGCGTCCACATCGCTCGCGACCCCCTCGTCGAGATACGCTTGGTCAGCGGCCAAGTGGGCATTCACTAACGGCATGATGGCGTGCCATTGCTGAACGGTATCGGCGACCGCTAGGCGGTTTAAACGTTCTCGACGCGCGCGCACAATACCGCTCATGCGACGTTGCATGCCTTCGCTGCGCCGGTTAGGGGGCAGCGGCTCTAGCTGATTGGCCTGCTCAAGGAAGCGGTCCAGGGTGGCCGCTTCGCTGGCGTCGCTAGGCTGCCAGCTATCCATTTGGTCGATCAGTGTTTGCATCTCATCAAGCTGCTGTTGCTGGCGCGCGGCCTGCTCATTTTTATGCGCATCGCGCTGGGCAAACAGCTGGTCACATTCGTGGCGAAAGGTTCTCCACAGCGTTTGTTCTTCGCCTTTGGGGGCGCGGCCTAACGCGCGCCACTTTTGCTGCAACTGTTTGGTCTGCTGAATCCGCTGGGCCAACGGTTGGCTGTCATCGCTGCGCAGCGCGGCCACTTGGCTGATCAGTTCACGCTTTTGTGCGGCGATAGTTTCGGCACGTTGGTCAATTAAGGTCTGCAAGCGGTGACGAATAGTGCCGAAGCGCCGCCCAACGGCCTCAGAGCGCTCCCGGGGCACCGGGCTGTGGTAGCGCCACTGGTGGCGGGCTTTGTCGCGAATTTGCCGTAGAACGTCGGGGTCGGCGTCCTCAGCGGGCTGGTCCAGCAGGGTTTCAAGCTGCTCGCACAGTGCTTCGCGGGCTTGTAGATTCGCCTCGCGCTGTTCGCTTAAGCGATCCCGCCAGGGGGCAAGGCGTTCGTGAATGCGGTCAGAAGCGCTGCGAAAACGAGCGGACTGTTCGCGGTTGGCCGCCGCATCACCCAGCAATTTCCACTCTTTGACCAGTTGGCGGTGGTGGCGGTCGAGTGCCTCCTCTTCCATATACTGATCATCGGCAAGCGCTTCGATACTGGCACACAGCTGCTCGCGTTTCGGTCCGGCGACAAAGCCGCGCCAATCGCGCAGCTCAGCAAGCCGCGCGGCTAACTGTTTTAAGCGCGCTTTGAGCGGTTGAGCGGCGGGGCTTTCGAGCGTTTCGATGCGCTGTTTAAGGCGTTGATGCAGGCGGCTGGCGCTTTTAAAGGCGCCGCGCTCTAGCAGATGCTCAAACGTGTCGAGCTCGGCTGCGTGGGCGTCCAGCGTGGCTTGATCTTCCACTGGCGGCGTTGTCGGGGCGTCTGCTTCGCTTAGCACTGCTTGAGCGCGGGCCAGCAGGCTCGGCGGAGTTAGCGCTTGCGGCCACTGGCACTGGGCAACCTGCGCGGCCAAGCTTGAGTGATCGCCATTCGCCAGGGCGGTTTCAACGGAAGCGCTGACGGCGCACCAGCGTTGCCAGGCCTCTAAACATTGGTCGTAGCGTTGAATGGCGAGCGTATAACGCTGGCGCATGGCATCGCTAGGCGGGTGCATATCGGAAAGTGTCTGCCAGCGTTGACCCAGCAGGTGACGCTGGGCGCGTAGGCTGTCGATATCCTGGGTGGTAATGGTCGTGGCGTGACGCAGGCCGTCGAGGGTCTCTTCGAGACCTTCGAGCAGCTGCTCGCGCGTGCTGTCGGCTTCGTCGCGGCGCGCTAGGCTTTGCTGGCGAGCCTGCTCTTGGGTCTCATGGTCGTGTAGCGTTTTGCGGCAGTTGAGTAGCGCTTGGTGGTAGCGCTGGTCCTGCTCAGTGTTCGGCGGTTGCGTCAGCTGTTCCCACTGGCGCTGAAGATGGCGAAAGCGCCCGCCATAAAGTGGCTCCCAGGGTGCCCGAGCGTGTTGTTCAAGTTGAGTCAGGAGCGTTTCGCGCTTCTGTTGCTCGGCTTCTAGCCACTGCGCATCGCTACGTAAACGATTGAGACGTTCTCGCGCCAAGCGCACCACTTGGCGGTCGCGGCGCGCCTCTTTCAATAACCGTTTAAGGCCCTCTTCGTCCCCAATGCGTTCGGCTGCCTGATGGCGAACGGCGGCCACACCGTTGTGACAGGCCTGATGAATCAAATCGTTCTCATCAGTGAGCCGACTCAGTGCGATCAAGCGCAAATCGAGGTTGTCGCCCTGCAATGCCAGCGCGTTGAGTACGCGCGGGTCCTCAATACGCTCGACCAGCGCTTGGCGCTGCGGCAGGTCGGTATCGCCTTCGCGTCCGCTTAGCCGTTGGCAAACGGCATTAAACCAGGCTTCATCCTGCTGGTGGTGCGGGTAAGCGTCGACTAAGCCTGCGCAGTCATCCAGAGCCAGCAGCGCGGCGAGCTGAATCTGGCTATCGCTATCTTGAGTGAGCGACTGCAGCGCCTGGCGCTGTTCGCTTTGCTGAGGGTCGAGTCGCTCGAGGGCCTGGCGGCGCACCGCTGGGTCGGGGTGTTGCCACCGAGGTGCGAACAGGCGTCTTAACAGTCCGTGCATGGATCATCCTGCTGTAGGAGGTGCGTAGCGTGAAAAAAATCAGTCTTCGAATACTGGGCGGTTGCAGTCATCGCTGCTGTCGCTTAGCTTGGCATTACTATGCTGTGGTAAGCGGTTATTTTCTAGACCACACTATTACTGTTTCTGAATGGCAGCGTTGCTAAAATACGCAATGCGTGATGGTACGCTACCTTTATCTTATCTAAACATGACAGGGAGTTCGGCCATGAGCCTTAACGTGGATAGTGCCGCAGTGGCCTTTGCCTTCAAGGGCGGCATGCTGCCGATGACCGTCATGGAGCTCAACAGTGCTGACCCGGAGCAAATCCGGCAGCAGTTAGCCGGTAAGCTTTCCCAGTCTCCCGCTTTCTTTCAGCATACACCGGTTGTGCTCAGCGTGGAAAAACTCGATGAACCCCACTTAGCCCTTGAGCGCATTTGTGCCGTGTGCCGTGACCATAAACTGTTGCCGGTGGCAGTGCGCGGTGGCAGCGAGCCGGTACGTCAGTCGGCTTGGGCATTAGGGCTTGGCTGGTTTCCCCCGGTGGCAGAGGCGCGGACACGGGCGCTGGAAAGTGTTAACACCTCGCCGGTACATGAAGTCACCCGTGAAGACACGATGAGCGAAACGCCAGCGCCAGCGGTCGCGACACGGCTCTACCGCGGCACCGTGCGGTCGGGGCAGCAAGTCAGCGCTGCTGATGGCGATTTAGTCGTGATTGGCGCGGTGAATGCCGGGGCGGAAGTGCTGGCGGCAGGCAGTATCCACGTTTATGGCGCGTTGCGTGGCCGTGCGCTGGCCGGCATTCATGGCAATGCCGAGGCGGGTATTTATTGCCGTGAACTGGCCGCTGAACTGCTATCGGTGGCGGGCAATTATAAGCGCTCGGAAGATATTGATGCACAGCTGCGAGGCCAGCCTGCAGAAGTTCACTTTACCCAAGAGCAGCTGGAAATTAAGCCCTTAGGGTAAGGTGTTAACATGAGGTGACGTTGGTGCTTCATACCTAGCGACGCCGCAGGTACTATCCGTTACAGTACGGCATGTTGATGACATTGACGTTCCCGTTTTGCGCAGAGCGCCCAATGACCTGCGCTCGCGACGAACGACTTCAAGAAGGAAGTGACTTTTGGCCAAGATAATTGTTGTGACCTCTGGTAAAGGAGGGGTCGGTAAAACCACCAGTGCGGCGGCCATCTCCACCGGGCTTGCGCTTCGCGGTAAGAAAACCGTGGTGATCGATTTTGATGTGGGTCTGCGTAATCTCGACTTGATCATGGGCTGTGAGCGCCGCGTAGTGTATGACCTGGTCAACGTGATTCAAGGCGAGGCGGTGCTTAACCAGGCGCTGATCCGTGATAAGCGCGTTGAGAATTTGTTTATTCTGCCGGCTTCCCAAACCCGCGATAAGGATGCTCTGACCCAAGAGGGCGTGGCGAAAATTCTGGAGAAGCTAAGAGAAGATTTTGATTATATTCTGTGTGATTCGCCTGCCGGTATCGAGCGCGGCGCGCAATTGGCCATGTACTTTGCCGACGAGGCCATCGTGGTAACCAACCCTGAAGTATCGTCGGTGCGTGATTCCGACCGTATTTTAGGGCTGCTGGCCTCTAAAACTCGCCGCGCTGAGCAGGGTGAAGATCCTATCAAGGAGCACCTGCTGGTCACTCGCTACAACCCCGAGCGAGTGACCTCCGGCGATATGCTGACGCTGGACGATATTCGTGAAATTTTGGCGATTAATCTGCTGGGGTTGATTCCGGAGTCGGACGCCGTATTGCGCGCCTCGAATCAGGGCGTACCGGTGACCCACGATATCTCCAGCGATGCGGGCCAAGCCTATAGCGACACCGTATCGCGCCTGCTAGGTGAGGACATGCCGCTGCGTTTCCACGAGCTGCAACGCAAAGGTCTGCTAAGCCGTATGTTCGGGGGAGGTCGTCGATGAAACTGCTGGAGTTCTTGAAGCGTGAGCGCAGGAAATCCGCCTCGGTAGCCAAGGAACGTTTGCAAATTATTGTGGCGCACCAGCGTAGCCAGCGCGGCCAGCCCGACTATATGCCGATGCTGGAGCGCGAGCTGCTTGAGGTTATTCGCCGTTACGTGCACGTGGACGACGACGCTATTCAAATCTCCCTGGACAGCGAAGACAACTGTTCGGTGCTGGAGCTTAACGTTACGCTACCCAGAAGTTGAGCCTCTTGGCTAGGTCCATGAACTGAAGGCGGGGCGAAAGGGGCAGCGGGTGTGCTAGGCTTGGGCTTTTCATTGCCCAGCGGAGTGTTTATTCATGGCGCCACCCAATGCTGCCCCTGCCAGTTTTCTATGGCATGACTATGAAACCTTCGGGGCGGACCCGCGTCGCGATCGGCCCGCTCAGTTCGCCGCACTGCGCACCGATGCCGAACTCAATGAGATCGGTGAGCCAGTCGAGCTCTATTGCAAACCCGCCGATGACTACCTGCCTCATCCTGCCGCCTGCTTGATTACCGGTATTACCCCTCAAAAAGCCCAGCGCCACGGCCTCCCTGAAGCGGAGTTCGCGGGCGAGATTCAGCGTCATATGAGTGAGCCGGGCACCTGTGTGGTGGGTTATAACAGCCTGCGTTTCGACGACGAAGTGTCCCGCCATCTGTTCTATCGTAATTTACTCGACCCCTACGCTCGCGAGTGGCAAAACGGTAATTCCCGCTGGGATTTAATCGACGTTGTGCGCGCCTTTTACGCGCTGCGCCCGGATGGCATTGAGTGGCCGCTGCGCGACGACGGTGCGCCCAGCTTCAAGCTTGAACATCTGACCGCGGCCAACGGTATTGCCCACGAGGGCGCCCACGATGCGGTCGCCGACGTGCGCGCCACCATCGCCTTGGCGCGCTTACTCAAAGCGCGCAACCCCAAGCTGTTCGATTATTTACTTGGCCTGCGCGGTAAACGCGCGGTGGCCAAGCAGCTTGACCTGCCCAACGCCAAACCGCTGCTGCATATTTCGCGTCGTTACCCCGCCAGCCGGGGCTGTAGCGCCCTGGTCATGCCGTTGGCCGAGCATCCGACTAACCCCAACGGGGTGATCGTCTACGATTTAAGCGTTGATCCCAGTGATTTGCTCAGCATGCCGGCGGCGCAAATTCGTGAGCGGGTATTTGTCAGTCAGCAGGATTTAGCCGAAGGCGATGCGCGTATTCCGCTAAAGGTCATCCATATTAATCGCTGCCCGGTGGTTTTTCCGGCCAGCGCCTTGAAAGACGTTGAAGGGCCCCATCAAGGCGAGTACGGCACCATCGTTGCCCGCCTAGGCTTGGACGTCACCGCCTGCCGACAGCACTGGAAAACCCTGCGCGATGCTAGTGGTATCGCCGCTAAGGTCGCAGAGGTGTTTAGTGCAGGTTACGACGATGCGCCACAGGATCCGGATCTAATGCTCTATTCGGGCAGCTTTTTCTCCGCCGCTGATCGTCAGCAGATGGAGCGGGTGCGCGAGATGGAGCCGTGGGACTTGGTCGGGCAGCGCTTTGCGTTTCAAGACCCACGCCTGGAAGAGATGCTCTTTCGCTATCGCGCACGCAGCTACCCCGAGACCCTGGAAGGCGAAGAGCGAGAACAGTGGGAGGCATTTCGCTGGGCGCGTATTAACGATCCGGCCTTGGCGGGCTTTACGCTAAAGGCGTTTGCGCGGGAAATTGCCCAGTACAATCAGCAAACGCTGACTGATCGCGAGCGCCAGATTTTGGAAGAGGTGGTGATGTTTGTGGAGGCGATGATGCCGGCCCAGGCATTTGACGCCTGAGCCGGTGCCCTTAGATCATTCCTGCAGGGAGTTCAGTTCCCTTCACGTACTTTGGGCAGGGGCGAGCGGGCTTCCCGGTAGGCGCTGATATCGCTGGGTTCATCACCAGGATTAAAGCGGATGTCCAGGGTGCGCTCGCGTAGCGCTGGCCAAAGGTTTTGCATATCCTCCGTGCTCACTTCAAGCACCTGCTCGGCCAGTTGGTCGCGCCGGTCAAAGCGTACTTCATCCAGCGCTGTTGCCTGCCAGTAGCGGTTGGCCATGCCTGAAAGGCTGGTGTCGCGCTCGCGTAACTGGTCGTATACCGCTTGGCGGTAAGATGTCAGGTCTTCGTCGCTCAGTTGTTCAAGGCGTTGGCTGGCTTCGTCTAGAAACGACTCCATCCGCTCGGCAATCGTGCCGCTTTCAACGTCGGGAGATTGCACCATGAGGGCAATGCCCGGGGCTTCAAGCAGCGGCGAATAGCCCGCGTTAACGATGTAGCCAAGCTGCTGCTCGGTGCGCAGTTGCTGATAGAACGGCGTTTCCAGCCACTTGGCAATGACCCTGGTCGTGGCCTGCTCCTGCAGCGTTTGATCGCGACCTTGCAGATAGCGCAGTACCAGCGATTCTTCCCGCGCGCTGTGGGGGTGCAGCACGCGGTGCTCTTCACTAACGGCGAGGGGGGTTAGGTTGGCAATATCGTTGCGGGTCAGCCGCGGCGTTAGCTCACCACGCATCAACTGTGTCTGATCGCGGGCAAGCGTCTCGTCGAGGTTGCCAACGGCCATGGCATCGACGTACAGAGCATCTAAAAAGCGTTGGCGGAAGTCTTCCAGGTGGCCGCGGTCAAAACGGTCACTGGCCGCGAGTAACTCAGCGGTAGACCACTGCGGGGTCAGCAAGGCTTCGCCTAAAGTACGGCTGGCTTGGCCATAGAGCGACGACTGGGAGGCGTTGCGCCACTCGCGCTGCAGCTGGTAACGCACGCGCTCAAAGGCGTTGTCAGTGATCTTGGCGCTTTTTAGCTGCTCAAGGGCCTGTTCAATCAGCGGGGTTTGGCCATCCCGCCAGCCTGAGAACGATAATGTGATGCCCCGGGCGTGGGGGTAGGCGCTAAAGGACTGGCCCGCCAGCCACGCAGGGTAGAGCGATTCGTTGAGGCTGTCGTTGAGCCAGCTGGCGAGCAACCGAGTGAGCACTGCCTCTTCAGCCGAGTAGCTGGCGGTGGGGTTTTGCAGGCTGACCCGCCACTCAACTTTCGGGGTATCAAAGCGGGCAACCTGCATGTGCCAAGCGGTAAATGAAGGCGTGTCGATCAGCCGGCTAGGCTGCTCGTCCTGGCCCTCTAGCAGCGTCAAATCGCTGGCAATAAAGGGGTTGGGGCCAGGGAGCGCCAAACCGCTAAGGGCCTGGCCCGGCTGGTCGGGCGTTTGTTTTTGCCACTGGGTATTGAACCACGGCGATACATTGTCGCCCTCGACATCCGGCGCGGAGTAAACGCGCAGCATGTTGTCTTGGGTTAAGGCGTCCAGATAGGTCTGCTGACGCTCTGTGTCGGGGCCATCCATACGGTAAGCCGCGTACTGCACGTCTTCCACTGGGTAGCGCGATAGGTTCATGGCCAGGCGGGTGGCTTCCTGCTGCGGGGCGCCTTGTTGCTGAAAGCGGAAATTCTGCTCGCTGAGTTTGGCTTGTTCTTCGTAGCGCCAAGCGGCGAGGCCGTCGTTGCGTAGTTGCTCAATGGCCGCAAACAGGGTCGCTTGAATATCGTCCAGGCGCTCGGCGCCTGCCGGTGTCAGGCTGATCGAGACAGTGAATAGCGCTTGGTTGCCATCACTGCGGCCGACACCTGCGGAAAGTCCATCGGCGAGCCCAGCCTCGCGCAGCACCGCTAGCAGGCTGCCATCACCTTCATGGCCCAGTAGATGAGCGATAAGCTGAGCCGGTTTGGTGCGGTAGTCGTCGGTGGGGTCGGGCACCGGGAAGTAGAACCGCAACTGACGACGATCCTTCAACGACTGTCGCTCAATATAAAGGGGTAGGGTATCGTCTTCCACCAGCGGGACGTCAACGGTGGGGACGCTTAAATTGTTGTCGGGAATCTCGGCAAAGCGTTCGGCGACCAGCTCTTCGAGCTGATCCAACGGCTGTGGCGCCACAATCGCTAGGTTCATCACGTTGGCGCCGTAGTGCTGGTGGTAGAACTCGATGATCCGTTCGCGCAGGTTCGCTTCGCCTTCTGGCGGGCTGGCCAAGGTCTCACGGCTACCTACGGCAAAACCGGTGGTGGGGTTTTCAGGGTTAAGCAACTGGTTAAGTACATCGTTTTCCCGCCGCGACTCGTCACGAATACGCGCCATATACTCCGAATGAACGATATTGCGCTCGCTTTCAAGTTTCTCGGCGTTAAACAGCGGCGAGATGAAGAATTCGCTGAAACGGTCAAGGGCACCGGGCAGTGCCGATGGCTCAATGTCGAAGAAGTAGTTGGTGTCCTGCTGGGCGGTAAAGGCGTTGTGAGAGCCCGCATTATTGGAAATATAGCGCTGGTAAGCGTCAGGTTCTGGATAAGGTTCGGTGCCCAAGAACAGCATGTGCTCAAGAAAATGCGCTAACCCTTGAAGATCGTCGGGGTCTTGCGCGCTGCCTACGCGTACATTCATGGAGGCCGCTGCTTTGTCCGCCTCCGGGTCGCTGACGAGTAGCACGTCAAGGCCGTTTTCAAGCGTCAGAACGCGGTAGTCGCGGCTATCAAAAGGGCTAGTGATGGGGGTGACAGTGTCAGCCACAGCGTCGGCAACGGCGTCATCGTTAGCGGCTAACGCGAATGGCGCCATGGCGCTGCTGGCGATAACACCCAGCAGTGCGCACGCGGGGAGGTGGCGCCAGCGTTTCAAACAAGTGGATCGTAACATTACGGCTCCTGAGACACAGCCCAGCGCAGCATCGACCCAGTCGGGTGGGCACAGCTCGATGCCTGATAGGCAGGATTATTGACATGCTTAGATACCGGAAAAGCGCCCAACAGTTCCAACGGCGCGGGGGATAATAGCGAATTAAGCGTTTGGGGGTCGGTATCCGGGTTGAGCCACGCGCTCAGCGCGTGGTCGGGAATGACGACCGGTAAGCGGTCGGTTAACGGTGATAATAGCAGGTTAGCGGGCACGGTGATCAGTGCGGCGGAGTCGGTGAACGCCGTTAACGTGGTGTGGTAGCGGCACCATAGTGCCCCCAGCAGCAGCGGTGCGCGGGATACCTGGGTGACTAAATAGGGCTGCTTGCTACGCGGCTGAGTTTTCCAGACATAGAAGCCGCTGACCGGAATCACGCAGCGGCGCGCATTAAAGGCGTCGCGAAACATCGGCCGTGATTCAAGGGTTTCGGCCCGGGCGCAGTGGGGCGCGTGGTCCAGCACCTCCAGCCAGGGCGGCGTCAGGCCCCAGAAAAGCGACGCTAGCCGATACTGCCCCTGTTCAAGGCGAATCGCCGAGATAGGCCGCCGTGGCGCCAGGTTGGGCGACTCCACCAGCGGTTCAGCGTTGGTGAGTGTGGGTAATAAACGGGTCAGCGGTAGATTTTGCACATGCAATCGCCCCGTCATACCTATCTCCTGTTGATTAGAATCTTCCTGGAAATTAAGCAGAATCGTCGAGGAAGTGACCCTGGATAGCCGGGGATGTCGCGCAATAAAGCACGAAATGGTGTGTTTTAGTGTCGAAAACAGTGTTCGATGTAAGGTATCCTATCGTATCCCCTGCTTTGGCTAAAGTGCAGTGAGGCCCTCCTTTTTGTTTGCCGTTGACCTAAGAGATCGCCATGGCCCGTCCTAGACAGCATGCGCCCGATGCCCTCCATGCGCAGGTCATGCACGCTTGTGATGAGTGGTTGGCTGAGCAGCCAGTCCATGGTCTGTCACTGCGTGCCCTGGCCAGAGACGTCGGCTGCGCTCCCAGCACGCTGCTTAAGCTATATGGCAGCTTTAATAACTTATTGCAGCACGTCAACGTTGAAACCCTGGCGCGCTTACAGCATACCATTACCAGCTTGGCCGACGATGACCCGGAACCCTGGTTGCGCTCGCTGGCGCGCGCTTACTGGTTTTTCGCCGAGCAGGACTGCTACCGCTGGCAGCTGTTGTTTGATTACCCGCTGGCCCAAGAAGGCGAGCTTGATCAGCGTCAGAGCGATTTGATTGAAGCGCTGTTTACCCAAGTGGAAGCGTCGCTCAAGGCTTATCAGCCTGCGCTGGATGATCTTGAAGCACGCTGTTTGGGGCGTACTCTATGGGGCAGCGTGCACGGGCTGGTTCAGCTCGGGCTTAATGAGCGTTTGGGCTACTGGCAAGGCCAGCAATTGAAGGTCGAAGAGCTACTGGATCAGTTGATGAGTACTATTCTGGCTGGCTTGCGTCATCATGAGGACGGGTCGTGAGCGGGTGGGTCAAGGTGGCCCGCAAAGTGCTGCGTGGGCTGATTTTTATCTCAATGCGGCTGTGCTATCGGCTGCAGGTACACGGCCGTGAACACATCCCCCGGCAGGGGGCGGCACTGGTGGTCTGCAACCACGTCAGTTTTATGGATGCCCTGATACTCGGCGGCGCTAGCCCCAGGCCGCTGCGCTTTGTCATGGACCAGCCGATTTTTGATTCACCGTGGCTTAAGTGGTGGTTTCAATTGGTTGGCGCGATTCCCATTGAGTCCGAGCGACGCAGCCCGGGCGCTTTACGGCGCGCCCTGGATGACGTCAGCGCGGCGCTGCGCGATGGCGAGGTGGTGATGGTGTTTCCCGAGGGAAGGCTAACGCCGGATGGTGAGATACATGCCTTTCGGCGCGGCTTGGAGGCGATACTGGCCCGGGACGACGTGCCGGTGATTCCAGTGGGGTTGGCAGGCCTATGGGGCTCCTGGACTTCCCACTATGGCGGCAAAGCCTTTAAGAAGTACCCCAGGCGTTTTCGAGCGCCGGTGAGCTTACGCTTTGGGCCGCCGCTCAATCGCCTTGAAGCCGATGATATGGCGCTACGGCGGTTTCTCGAAGCCCGGGTCAGGGCGTTAAAAGCGGCGGCAGATCAGGATCTTCCTGGCCGCCGAAAAGCGCGGTCTTTGCTATAGTAACGTGCTTGGTGTGCGGGCTAATGGTACCTAACGGCGCGGCACTCTGAGCTGCTGCCAGCAGCGCGCCGAGGTAATCAGGTTGTCGCGAATCTCCAGAATCTCCATGCGCATATTGCCAATCTGCAGGCACACAGGGCCCTCGGGGAAGGACTCCAGGTGCTCAAGAATCAGCCCGTTGAGCGTTTTGGGCCCATCGGTAGGCAGCTGCCAGCCAAGCATTTTATTAATATCACGGATCGTGGCGGTGCCTTCAATCACATGGCTGCCGTCGTCCTGCTGGTGAATTTCCTCGTCTTCGGACACGTCGGTGGTGAACTCGCCGACAATCTCTTCCAGAATATCTTCCAGGGTGACCAGGCCATCCACGTCGCCATATTCGTCCACCACAATGCCGATACGCCGTTTCTGCTTCTGAAAGTTGAGCAGTTGGGTATGTAGCGGTGTGGATTCGGGAATGAAATAGGGTTCGCGGGCCTCCTGTACAATCGATGCCTTGGTGACTTCGTCGCGGGAGAGAAAGCGTGCCGCGTTGCGCAGGTGCAGCATGCCGATAATATTGTTGATATCGCCTTTATACACAGGCAATCGAGTGTGCTGGCTGGTGCGGATCTGGGTCAGAATATCTTGGAGGGAATCATCCAGGTCGATACCCAGCACCTCGTGGCGCGGCACCATGATGTCGTTAACGGTGACGTTCTCAAGGTCGAGGATCGACAGTAGCATCGCACGGTGGCGGTAGGGGATCAGCGTGCCGGCTTCATGGACCACCGTGCGCAACTCGTCGCGGGTCAGGCTGTCACCCCCGCTATCGACACTTTTAACGCCCATCAATCGCAATAAGCCGTTGGAAACGGCGTTCACCAGCCACACCAGCGGGTAGAGCAACTTTAACATCGGCTCAAGGGCGTAGGAGGTGGGGTAAGCGATTCGCTCGGGCTTGATGGCGGCGTAGGTCTTGGGGGTTACTTCGGCGAAAATCAGAATGGTAATGGTCAACAGGGCGGTAGAGATCGCCGGGCCGGACACCTCACCAAAAAAGTGAATGGCGATAATGGTAGCAATCGAGGCGGCCAGATTATTGACGAAGTTGTTGCCGATTAGAATGACGCCGATAAGCCGGTCTGGGCGAGCGAGCAGACGCATGACTCGTTTGGCTCTGCGGTCACCACTGTTGGCTTGATGGCTCAAACGGTAGCGGTTGATCGACATCATGCCGGTTTCAGAACTGGAGAAAAACGCAGAAAGCAATATCAGTAAGGCTAGCAGGCCGAACAGTAACCCCAGAGGGAAGTCGTCGCTCAAGTCGAAAGGTCCTTTGTGGCGGATTAGGCTCGATTTGTAGAAGGTCGCGAGTGGTGTGTCAAGACAACCAAAGGAGCGTTTTCGCCCCGTTAGCGGTTGAGTCGCTATCGATTGAGTACAACCTCAAGCACGAACTTGCTGCCAAAATACGCCAGTATCAGCAAGCCGCAGCCGCCCAGCGTCCAGCGTACGGCGCGCATGCCGCGCCAGCCAAAGCGGTAACGCCCGATTAGCAGCGTGGTAAAAATCACCCAAGCCAATAGCGACAGCACGGTTTTGTGCGCCAAGTGCTGGGCAAAGAAGTTGTCCAGAAAAATAAGCCCGCTCGCGATGGAAAGCGTCAGCATAATGATGCCCGCCCACACCAGCTCAAAGAGCACCCGCTCCATGGTGGTCAGCGGCGGTAACGATTGCACAATGCCGCGAATATGATGATGGCGTAGCGCCTGATTCTGCAGGCCGACCAGCACGGCTTGAACGGCGGCAATCGCTAATACGGCAAAGGCCAGGGCAGAGCTTATCGCATGCAGTAAAATGCCCGGCGTCAGGCCGGTTTGGCCGCCTTGGTTGGGCAGCCATGTGGCGGCCATCAGGGCGATACCCGCCAGCGGAAACAGCGCAATGCCGGCGTTAAGCACCGGTTTGAACAGGCTGGCCACCAACACGACGTTCACCGCGACCGCCATGAATAGCGTGGCGCTGGTGGTAAACCCTGGCAGCAGGCCGGGGGATTGGCCCAATAGCTTGACCACCACAGGAATATGCAACAGTAAGCCCAGTACAGCGAGCAGGCGCACCATGCCTTGGCGGGGCGGCACCCGCCGGAACAGGGTCATGCCTTGCCAAATGGCAGCGGCAACGTAAAGAACAAAAGCAATCGTGGCGAAAGGGAGCGCCTGCATGATGCTATCCGTGCGCCTTGCAGCGCGTTGCTGTGAATAAATAAACGAATTAAGTGTGATGATGACGAAAATATCCAACTACTATAACGAATCCAAGCGGCGTCGCCCAGCAGGGTAAACGCACGAAAATAGCCATAGGCGCTGAATGCACCCCATGGAGACTCAAAGCATGAGCGCGTATAATCTTTTTACTATTAGTCCAGGGCGTACGCGCCAACGGCAGTGACGGAGGCAGAGAGGCCCCATGTTCCAGAATCTTAGTGAGCGTCTTTCCCAGACGTTAAAGTCGATTAAGGGTCAGGCCCGCCTGACCGACGACAATATTAAAGACACCCTGCGTGAAGTGCGCCGCGCCCTGCTTGAGGCCGATGTAGCCCTGCCGGTCATCAAGGAATTTATCGAGCGCGTACGCGAACGGGCGGTCGGGCAGGAAGTGTCCAAAAGCCTGTCGCCAGGCCAGCAGTTCGTCAAGATCGTTCAGCAAGAGCTGGAAGCGATCATGGGCGAAGCCAACGACGGCTTTGTGCTTAAAGGCTCGCCCGCCGTTGTATTGATGGCCGGCCTACAGGGCGCGGGTAAAACCACCTCGGTGGCCAAGCTGGCCCGCTACCTGCGCGAGCGCGAGAAAAAGAAAGTATTGGTGGTGTCTGCCGACGTTTACCGCCCGGCGGCCATCGACCAGCTGGAAACCCTGGCCAAAGAAGTCGCGGTGGATTTCTTCCCCTCGCGCTCTGACCAACAGCCGGTCGCGATTGCCGAAGCGGCGATCAAGCACGCCAAGATCCAGTTTCACGATGTAGTGCTGATCGATACCGCTGGCCGCTTGGCGATCGACGACGCCATGATGGCGGAAATTCAGGCGCTGCATACGGCGGTCTCACCCCAGGAAACGCTGTTTGTCGTCGATGCCATGACCGGCCAGGACGCCGCCAATACCGCCAAGGCGTTTAGCGAAGCGTTGCCGCTGACCGGGGTGATCCTCACCAAAGCCGACGGTGATGCCCGCGGCGGTGCGGCGCTTTCCGTCCGCCACATTACCGGCAAGCCGATCAAGTTTATGGGGGTCGGTGAAAAAGTCGACGCCCTGGAGCCGTTCCACCCAGACCGCGTCGCCTCGCGCATCCTGGGTATGGGCGACATGCTGTCGTTGATCGAAGAAGCCGAGCGAACGGTTGATAAAACCAAAGCCGACAAATTGGCCAAGAAGGTCAAAAAGGGCGATGGCTTTGATCTGGAAGATTTTCGCGACCAGCTTCAGCAGCTCAAGAAGATGGGCGGTATGGGTGGCCTAATGGGCAAGCTGCCGGGTATGGGCCAGATGGCTGAAATGGCCCAAGGCCCTGGCCCTGAGAAGGAGCTTGGCAAGCTGGAGGCGCTGATTAATTCGATGACGCCGAAAGAGCGCCACAAACCGGATATTATCAACGGCTCGCGCAAGCGTCGTATTGCCGCCGGTGCAGGGCTGCAAGTCCCTGATCTGAACCGCCTGCTCAAGCAGCATAAGCAGATGCAGAAGATGATGAAAAAGGCAGGCCAAAAAGGCGGCATGCAGAAAATGATGCGCGGTATGTCGGGCATGATGGGCGGCGGTGGCCCGGGCGGTCCAGGAGGAACGGGCGGCCCTGGTGGCATGGGCGGTATGGGCGGCTCCGGTGGATTGCCGCGGCGCTAATTCACGCCCAGCTCGCTGGGTAAGGTTGACGGCCTAAGAGTTTTCTGGCTGTCAGGCTTTCCAAGCCGAGCGCATTTGCGTAGAATGCGGCCTCTTCATGCGTGGGTGTTGCCCAAATACGTCAAAAACGTCGCGGTCGCAGCGCTCAGTGAAGGCCTTAATGGTACTAGGCGAGTTTCTTTATGACGCACGCTTAGCGCCAAGAAAACAGCACGACGAGTGTTCCGATAGCGGCTTGCGCTATAACCACACTCTCGTAACCTCAACCGAAGGATAGTTATCGTATGGTTACCATTCGTTTGGCCCGTGGTGGCGCCAAGAAGCGTCCCTTTTACCACCTGACCGTTACCGACTCGCGTAACGCTCGCGACGGTCGCTTCATCGAGCGTATCGGCTTTTTCAACCCGGTTGCCCGTGGTCAGGAAGAGCGTCTGCGCGTTGACCTAGACCGCGTTGTTCATTGGCAGAGCCAAGGCGCCCAGCTTTCTGGCCGCGTTGCTGAGCTGGTAAAAGAAGCACGCAAACAGGCTTGAGCCTGCTTGTAGGATTGGTTGTGTAAACAAGATGAATGCTGGGTTAGCTGAGGTCGTCAATGACGCGTTCTGAACTGAGTCAAGAACTAGGCCAAGAACTAAGCCAAACTGACGACACGCATGTGGTGCTAGGCAAGCTGACCAGCCCCTATGGGGTGAAAGGTTGGCTCAAGGTCTACTCCTACACTAGCCCGATAGACAGCATTCTAGACTACCCGGAATGGTGGCTGCGCCAAGGCGAAGGCCTTAAGCGCATCAGCATTGTTCAGGGGCGTCGTCAGGGCAAAGGCATTGTCGTGCAACTGGAAGGGGTCGATGACCGTAGCGGCGCTGAAGCGTTAGCCCAAACGGACATCTTGATGCCCAAAGAGTCACTGCCTAAGCTTGCCGACGACGAGTATTATTGGCATGAGCTTGAAGGCATAGCGGTCTTCACTCAGGCCGGCGAACGGCTAGGACGGGTCAGCTACCTGTTTGAAACCGGCGCCAACGATGTCGTGGTGGTTCGCGGTGATTCTGAGTCAATCGACAAGCGTGAGCGGCTGCTGCCATTTTTGCCAGACGATGTCATTGTCGAAATCAGTCCTCAAGAGGACCGTATGGTCGTCGATTGGGACCCTGAGTTTTGACCGACCTTATGACCCGTTTGAGCAGTGATGAATCGACCGCCTCAACAGAGCCGGTGCTTAGTGAAAATGCAGTAGTATCGCCAGCGATGTGGATCGGCGTGGTGTCGTTGTTTCCCGACATGTTCGACGCGCTAACGCAACAGGGCGTGGTCGGCAGGGCGGTAGAAAAACAGCGTATCGCACTGGAGTTTTGGAACCCGCGGGATTATGCCACTGACCGCCACCGCAGCGTCGATGACCGCCCCTATGGCGGTGGTCCAGGCATGTTGATGAAAGTCGACACCCTGCGCGCAGCGATCTTTGCAGCCCGTGAGCGGGCGCAACAAGCCACCGGCTTAGTGCCGACGGTGATCTATCTATCGCCCCAGGGGCGTAAGTTGGATCAGCAGGGCGTTCAGGCACTGGCCTCCGCCGGGCCGTTAGTGGTCGTGGCAGGGCGCTATGAAGGCATTGATGAGCGCGTGGTGGAGAGTGACATCGATGAAGAGTGGTCGATTGGCGACTATGTGCTGAGCGGCGGTGAGCTGCCAGCGATGGTGTTGATCGATGCAGCGGCAAGGCTGATTCCCGGTGTACTGGGCCATCAGGATTCCGCTGTCGAAGACTCGTTTAATGACGGGCTGTTAGACTGCCCGCACTATACCCGTCCAGAAATCATTGACGGGCGCCAGGTGCCGGATGTGCTGCTAAGCGGTAATCACGCGGCCATCAAGCGCTGGCGGTTAAAGCAGTCACTAGGCCGTACATGGCAACGCCGTCCAGACCTGTTGGAAGGCCGACCGTTAGACGCCGAACAGCGCAAGCTGTTGAACGAGTTTATCGAGGAACACGCTCTGTCCACTAAGTAGTTATTTTTCAACTACTAAGACCAGAGCGGCGGTGCAGGGCGATTAAGGCGGTCAGTCTACGCACCTGTGTCACCCATAACGACTCCCGCGTAGCTCGTTTCGAGCGCCGGGATCACGGCTTCCGCCACCCATGATTGAGCGGTCAAGCCAACACGTTATTCAGGAGTATGATGATGAGCAGTAAAAGCAAAGTGATCCAGGCGATCGAATCTGAGCAAATGGGCAAGGAAATTCCTCCCTTTGCCCCCGGCGATACCATTATCGTTCAGGTAAAAGTAAAAGAAGGTGCCCGCGAGCGTCTGCAGGCATTTGAAGGTGTGGTGATCGGTAAGCGTAACCGTGGCCTGAACTCCGCCTTCACCGTGCGTAAAATTTCTCACGGCGTTGGCGTTGAGCGTACCTTCCAGACCTACAGCCCGCTGGTTGACTCGATTGAAGTCAAGCGTCGCGGTGACGTGCGTCAAGCCAAGCTTTACTACCTGCGCGAGCGCAGCGGTCGTTCTGCTCGTATCAAGGAAAAGCTGGCTTAAACGCCACTGTTCCTCGGGCGCGCTGTACTTGGTAGGTAAGTTCCTATACGCGTCGCGCCCGGATACCAAGACCCCGTCACCGCTTTGCGGGGCGGGGTTTTTTTATCTAAATGCATGTTTATGTCGCTGAGTAAAAGCGGCTGAAGGTGGCTAACGTATGAGCGTTATCGATGCATTTTTAGATGCTCTCTGGCTAGAGCAGGGCGCCAGCGACCATACGTTAGCGGCCTATCGGCGTGATTTGACCGCCTGGCAAACGCACTTGGAGAGCCACGGCGAAGCCCTCTTGGCACCACCGCCTGAGCGGTTAAGCGAGTGGCTAGCCAGCCGCCGGGAAGATGGCTATCAGCTGCGCAGCAATGCCCGGTTACTGTCGACGCTGCGCAGCTTTTACCGCTGGGGACGCTTAAGCCATCAGGTGGAAAGCGATCCGCTGACCGATATCAAGCTGCCGCGCGTAATACCCGGCTTGCCTAATACCTTGGAAGAAAACGAGGTAGAGCGCCTGTTGATGGCCCCGGATACCGAGACCCCACTGGGCGTCCGCGACCGGGCCATGCTGGAGTTATTATACGCCTGCGGCTTGCGTGTCTCTGAACTGGTGGGGCTCACCGGCGATGCGGTTAACCTGCGCCAAAACGTGGTGAGGGTGCGCGGTAAAGGCGACAAAGACCGCCTGGTGCCCATGGGTGAGGAGGCCGCCGATTGGCTGGCGCACTATATGCAAACCGCGCGGCTGGCACTGATGAAGGATCCAACCCGCCCGGCGCTGTTTCCCGGCCGGGGCGATAAAGCCATGACCCGGCAAACCTTTTGGCACCGCATTAAAGTCCATGCGATCACCGCGGGAATCACCCGGCCACTGTCGCCCCATACATTGCGCCATGCATTTGCCACCCATTTATTGAATCATGGGGCCAATTTGCGGGTCGTACAGCTGCTGCTGGGTCATAGCGACCTGTCGACGACCCAAATTTATACCCATGTCGCCCAGGCGCGCTTGGAAAATCTACATGCAGAACATCACCCACGAGGTTGAATTGATGATGCGTCAACGCCGTTTTTTAGTACCGCCTTTACTCACTCCTTTGACGATGGTCACGTGGTTAGCGGCCGCCAGTTTGATCCCCGCCGCTGCCCAGGCCAATGATGTCACTGAACGACTGGCGGAATCGCTTAGCGTCAATGGCCAGAGAATGCCGGTGGAGGCGGTTAGCGAGACGCCCATGGACGGCATTTATCACGTGCGATTAGAGAGCGGCGAGTCTTTCTACGCCAACGCTGACGGTAGCTATTTCCTGGTCGGCGACCTGTACGAAAATGGCGATGATGGGCTGGTCAATTTGACCGAGCAAGAGCAGAACCAGGCGCGTGCCGATACGCTGGCAGCGGTGCCTGAAAGTGAGTTGGTGGTTTTTCGCGGCGCCGATGAACCGAAAGCAACAGTGACGGTGTTTACCGACCCTAGCTGCCCCTACTGCGCGCGCCTACACGACACCATTCCAGAGTTGAACGAACGCGGTATCGCCGTTCACTATATGGCGTTTCCCCGCGCGGGCATGGGAAGCCAAGCCGCCGCCACGCTGCAGCAGGTGTGGTGCTCGGATAACCGCAGTGAAGCGATGACCCAAGCCAAAGAAGACCGGTCGATTGCAAGCGCCGGGAACTGCGACAACCCTGTGGCAGAACAGTACGAGCTGGGCAAGGCACTCGGCGTGCAGGGTACGCCCGCAATTATTTTGCCCAATGGGCAGCTAGTGCCGGGATTTGTGCCCCCCGAGCGGCTCTCCGCCATGTTAGGCTTGGAAGACTAATAGCGTCGCAACGATGTGACGCTACAAACCGCTGAAATAGTATTGAGATAGGGTCTTAAAGAGCGCTTTTAAAACCCTCTTTAAGCTCGAATTACACCGTATTTAAGGCCAGCACCATCAGGTGCGCGACAATAAAGGGGAAATATTTTGAAACCGGTAAGAGTAGGTATTTGTGGTTTAGGCACTGTTGGCGGCGGCACCCTTAACGTATTGACCCGCAACGCCGACGATATTGCGCGTCGTGCTGGCCGCCCTATTGTGATTGAGCAGGTGGCCCACCGCAGTGTTCATCCTGACTGCGATATTACCGGCATCAATGCCACCTCTGATGTGTTTGAGGTCGCCACTAACCCCAATGTCGATGTCCTGGTGGAGCTGATCGGCGGCTACGATATCGCTCGCGAACTCGTGCTCACCGCTATCGCCAACGGCAAGCACGTGGTTACCGCCAACAAGGCGCTGATTGCGGTGCACGGCAATGAAATCTTCAAGGCCGCTCACGAAAAAGGTGTCATCGTAGCCTTTGAAGCGGCCGTTGCTGGCGGCATCCCGGTGATCAAATCGCTGCGTGAGGGCCTGGGGGCCAACCGTATCGAATGGGTGGCGGGCATTATCAACGGCACCGGCAACTACATTCTTACCCACATGCGCGATGAGGGCCGGGCGTTTGAAGACGTGCTCGCCGAAGCCCAGGCGCTGGGTTACGCCGAATCCGATCCAACGTTTGATGTGGAAGGTATCGACGCGGCGCATAAACTGACTATTTTGGCCTCGATTGCCTACGGCGTACCGCTGCAGTTTGAAAAAGCTTTCACCGAAGGCATTTCGCGGATTACCGCCGAAGACGTCGAACAGGCCGACAACCTCGGCTACGTGATCAAGCACCTGGGCATTTCCAAGCGCACCGATCAGGGGCTGGAGCTGCGCGTTCACCCCACGCTGATTCCCAAAGAACGCCTGCTGGCCAATGTCCACGGCGTGAAAAACGCCATTGCGATTATGGGCGATGCCGTGGGACCGACGCTTTACTACGGCGCCGGTGCGGGCGCCGAGCCCACCGCCTCCGCGGTAGTGGCCGACTTACTCGACGTGGCGCGCGATATCTCCACCGATCACCACTACCGGGTGCCTTACCTGGCGTTCAGCGGGATTGATGAAGATGTTAGCCAGCTGCCCATCATGCCGATGGAAGACATCACCACCGCCTACTATCTGCGTCTGCTAGCGGTAGACCGCCCTGGCGTCTTGGCGCGGGTGGCGACCATCCTTGCCGAGCAGGGCATGTCCATCGAGGCGCTGATTCAGAAAGAGGCCACCGAAGGCGAGCTGGTGCCCATCATTCTGCTTACTCACCGCACCAAAGAGAAGCAGATGAATGAAGCGATTCGCGAAATCGAAGCCATGGCGGATATTGCCGGCCCCGTGACACGTATTCGCGTGGAAAGCCTGGACGAAGGGGAGTAACCCAGATGCGCTATATCAGCACGCGTGGGCAGGCGCCCGCGCTCTCCTTTGAAGAGGTGGTGCTCACGGGAATGGCCAGCGACGGCGGGCTCTACGTGCCGGAAACCCTGCCTGAGTTCTCCCGCGACGAGCTTGCCGACATGGCCGGGCTTTCTTACGCCGAGATCGCGTTCAGAGTAATGAAGCCGTTTGTGAACGGCGAGATCGACGACGCGACGTTCCAGAGCATCGTCACCGAGGCCTACGCGACCTTTAACCACGACGCGGTGCTGCCGCTCAAACAGCTTGATGCCAATCACTTCCTGCTTGAGCAGTTCCACGGCCCAACGCTGGCGTTTAAAGACGTAGCGCTACAGCTGCTGGGCCGCCTGCTGGATCATTTCCTCAAAAAGCGCGGCGAGCGCGCGGTGATCATGGGCGCGACCTCCGGGGACACCGGTTCGGCGGCGATTGAAGGCTGTCGCCACTGCGACAACCTGGATATTTTTATCCTGCACCCGCACAACCGGGTTTCGGAAGTGCAGCGCCGCCAGATGACCTCGGTGCTGGCCAATAACGTCTTTAATATTGCCATTGAAGGCAATTTCGACGACGCCCAGGCAATGGTTAAAGCCAGCTTTGCCGACCAGTCGTTCCTCAACGGTACCCGTCTGGTGGCAGTAAACTCGATCAACTGGGCGCGCATTATGGCCCAGATCGTTTACTACATCGCCTCGGGCGTGGCCCTGGGTGCACCGCACCGTGAAGTGAGCTTCTGCGTGCCGTCGGCTAACTTCGGCAACGTCTTTGCGGGCTATATGGCCTACAAAATGGGCCTGCCGGTGAAGCAGTTCATCATCGCCACCAACGCCAACGACATTCTCCATCGCACGCTCACCGCTAACGATTTCTCCAAAAAAGAGCTGGCGGCGACGCTGGCGCCTTCCATGGATATCGTGGTGTCTTCTAACTTCGAGCGCCTGCTGTTTGACGCCTACGATCGCGACGGTTTGGCCGTGGCAGCGCTGCTCGAGCGCTTCCAGCAGGAACCCACCGCCCTGGCGGATGCGCCGCTGGCCACGCTGCGCGAGAAGTTTTCCAGCTACAGCGTGGACGATGCGACGATTCTGGAAGCGATCCGCGATGCCCATAAGCGCACCGGTGAAATGCTCGACCCGCACACCGCCACCGGCTACCGCGCCGCCGAGCGCGCCCGTGCTGATCAGTCAACGCCGATGATCACCCTGGCCACCGCGCACCCGGCCAAGTTCGCCGAAGCGGTGGTGAAAGCGGGCTTCCCGGGTGTGCCACTACCGCCGCACATGGAAGACCTCATTGAGCGCGAAGAGCGCTACACCGTGCTGCCCGCCGAGCTTGCCGCCGTGCAGCAATACGTCGTGGAAAATCGACGTTGAGACCCAGATGACCGATTTGTCCCATAGCACTATTCATAGCTCTGTCCATAGCTCGGCCCATAGCAATATCCAGCCACGTTTAGAGCCTCGTCCCGTTGACGAGGCGCTCTACGTTCGTGCCCAGGCGGAAGGGCTGAGTGAACTGCAGGCGCGGCTGTTGGCCTCCCGCTTACCCGGCTACAGCGGCGAACTGCTGCCATTAATCTCGCCTAGCCTGCGCTATTTGGCCCACCCGGAGAAACTTGCCGATGGCCGCCGTGCTGCCGAGCGTATTGCTCAGGCGGTAGCAGAGGGTGAGTCGATTGGTATTCTTACCGATTACGACGTGGACGGTATCACCTCTCACGTGGTGATCCGGCGCACCCTGGTAGAGCTGTTTGGGGTGCCGGAAGGCAAACTGCATAGCCTGATTGGCCACCGTATTCACGACGGCTACGGTATTAGCCTGCCGCTGGTTGAACGTGCCCTGGCGCAAAAGCCGTTTCCCACCCTGGTGATTACCGCCGACTGTGGCAGTAGTGATGAGCCGCGCATTGCGCGCTTAAAAGCCGCGGGTATTGATGTGGTGGTCAGCGATCACCATGCGTTGCCGATTGAAGGGCCGCCCCCCTCCGCCTACGCCTGCGTTAACCCCACTCGCGACGACTGCGACTACCCCGACAAAACCATCGCCGGCTGCATGGTGGCGTGGCTGTTGATGTCACTCGCCCGTGGCGTGCTGATCGAGTGGGGCGCGCTTTCGGCGTCGACGCCCAAACTGTCGCCCTGGCTCTCTTACGTAGCGCTGGGTACGGTTGCGGATTGCGTTTCGCTGGGCGGCAGCCCCGCCAACCGCGCGGTGGTCAATCACGGCTTAACGCTGATTAACCGCATGGACGCCGCTTGCTGGCGTGCCATGGCCACACGGCTGGGTGCTGACAGCGTGCCGTTTAACGCCGAGACGCTAGCGTTTCAGATGGGGCCGCGCATCAACGCCCGCTCGCGGCTGGACGACCCCTACGCGGCGCTGCACTTTATGCTCGCCGAGAACGATGGCGTTGCCAATCGCCAGCTCGACGTGCTGGATCAGGATAACCAGTCCCGCAAAGCCATTGAGGCCGATATGGCCGAAGAGGCGCGCGCCCTGGCGGTGAGTGCGTTAAGCGCCGATGAGCCTGCCGTGATAGTGCTGTTGGAAGATGGTCACCCCGGGGTGCAGGGGATTGTCGCGTCGCGGTTGGTGCAGGCCTACGGGCGCCCGGCGCTGGTGCTGACCCAGGCATCGGCGCCGGGCATGCTCACCGGCTCAGGCCGCTCGATTGATGGCTTACACCTACGCGATGCCTTACAGCGCACCTATGAGATTGCCCCTCAGGCGCTGCCGCGCTTTGGTGGTCACAGTGGCGCGGCAGGCGTGGGCGTGCCACGGGATCAGCTTGACGCCTTCAAGGCGGCTTTCCTGCAGGCAGTCGGCGAGCAACTAGGCGGTCGGGCGCTCTATCCGCGTTTATGGACCGATGGAGAGCTTTCCACGGCGCAGCTATCGCTGACCACCTTGCAAGAGATTGAAACGCTCGGCCCCTACGGGCGCGAATTCGACCCGCCGCTGTTTGAAGGACGTTTTATCGTCGAAGCGCTGCGCCCGGTGGGCGCCGACGGCGCCCACCTGATGCTGGAGCTCTCCACCGGCCCGGTGACCTGCAAAGCGATCTGGTTTCGCGCCTTAACGCCGGGGGAACTGCCCGGGTTTAGCGTCGGCGATACGCTACACTGCGCCTATAAGCTCAATCGCAACCGCTGGCGCGGCCGCGAGACGCTGCAATTGATGGTCGAGCACGCCAGCGCTATTTAAACGACGTGCTTTATAACCTTAACAACTAAGTAAGGACGCCCCATGCGCGTGGAAGATTTACCCAAGGATCAACATCGCCCCTATGAAGATGTCATGGCGATGCTACTGGGCACTTTCTTTGTCGCCCTGGGCGTCACCTTTTACACCCATGCGGTGCTGCTCACCGGCAGTACGGCGGGCCTGGCGCTGCTGTTGAGCTATATGACCAGCAGTGTCACCGGCTGGGGCTTTGGGGTGTACTTTTTTGCCATTAATCTGCCGTTTTACTACTTGGCGGTTAAACGCATGGGTTGGAGTTTTACCCTGCGCACCTTCGCCGCCATCGGCTTGGTATCGCTGTTTTCAGAGTTAACCCAAGGCTGGGTGCAGTTTGCCAACGTGCCTTCGCTCTACGCCGCCTTAATGGGCGGCGCGCTGATGGGCATTGGCATGCTGATGCTGTTTCGCCACCGCACCAGCCTCGGCGGTATCAATATCCTCGCCCTCTACCTGCAGGATAAACACGGCCTGCGCGCAGGCTATGTTCAACTAGCCATCGATGGCGTCATTCTGCTGATTGCGCTGACTCAGCTGCCACTGGATCGTGTGGGCTACTCGGTACTGGGGGCGCTGACCCTCAACCTAATCATCGCCCTTAACCATAAGCCAGGGCGTTATATTGGGGTTAGCTAGAAACATCTATCTAAGCCAGAACCACCACACAATCAGTGCGATCAGTCCCAGGCCTGCCAAGTTGATCAATATACTCATGCGTCGTCCTCCTGGCTGGGTGATGTCCATAGCCGTAAGCGGTTGGCGTTACTGACGACGGTAATCGATGACAGCGACATGGCGGCACCTGCGATCATGGGTGAGAGCAGCGTGCCGGTGAGCGGGTAGAGCACTCCGGCGGCGATGGGGATGCACAGCACGTTATAGCCAAACGCACCCACCAGGTTTTGCTTGATATTGCGCAGCGTGGCGCGGCTGATCTCTATCGCTGACGCTACGCCATGCAGCGAGCCGCGCATTAGCGTGATGCCTGCGCTCTCGATGGCCACATCGGTGCCTTGGCCAATCGCAAAGCCGACATTCGCCCGGGCCAGCGCGGGGGCGTCGTTGATGCCATCGCCCACCATGCCAACGATTTCCCCTGCCTGTTGGCGGCGCTCGATCTCGGCGTGCTTGTCTTCGGGTAGCAGGCCCGCGCGGTACTCATCAATGCCGACTTCCTGGGCAATGGCCTTGGCGGTGTGCTCGTTGTCACCGGTTAACATCACAATGGTTAAGCCGTCTTTTTGCAGGCGTTTAATCGCGGCCAAGGTGTCGTGGCGAAGCGGGTCGCTGATACCAAACAGGGCGGCAAGTTTGCCATCCACCGCTAGATACACCAGCGTGCGGGCCTGTTCCTCAAGAGCGCGGGCCTGCTCTTCACCCGCTGTAAGATCCACGCCGGCCTCTTTCAGCAGGCGCGCATTGCCGAGTAGCAGTGCACGGCCGTCGCTGGTTTGGGCTTTTACCCCACCACCGGTCACGCTGTCGAAATCATGGATCTCGGCCGGTTCAGCGTTGTGCTCATCCACGTAGGCCATTAACGCTGCTGCCAGCGGATGTCCGGAGCCGCGCTCCAGCGCGTGCACCAACGCCAACGCGGTAGATTGCTCGACGTCAAACATCTGTGCATCGGTGACGCTGGGCTTGCCTTGGGTGAGCGTGCCGGTCTTATCGACGACCAGCGTGGTGAGTTTGCTGGCGGTTTGCAGCGCTTCGCCGCTGCGCACCAGCACGCCGTGTTCCGCGGCTTTACCAACGCCGATCATGGTCGAAATCGGCGTCGCCAGGCCCAGTGCGCAGGGGCAGGCAATAATCAGCACCGTTGTTGCCGTGACCAGCATATGGATCACCACGGGGGCAGGGCCAAAATTGAACCACGCCAGGGCGGTGAGTACGGCAATAATCATCACCGAAGGGACGAACACGCTGGAAACCTGGTCGGCGAGCTCGCCAATCGGCGGGCGCGAGTTCTGGGCGCTGGCGACCTGTTCGGTAATTTGCCCCAGGCGGGTGTCGGTGCCCACTCGGGTCGCTTGGTAGACCAGCCCGCCGCGGCCATTCACTGTGCCCGCGCTGACCTCATCACCGACGTGCTTGGCTACCGGTAGTGGTTCGCCGGTAAGCATCGACTCATCAATATGGCTTTGGCCCTCAACAACGTCACCGTCCACCGGCAAGCGCTCGCCGGGGCGCACCCGTACCTGGTCGCCAGTCTGCACGGCATCAATCTCAACCTCCTGCTCTTGGCCGTCGCGTATCACTCGCGCTGTGGGGCTCTGCAGGTCTAGCAGGCGCTTTAAGGCGTCGCTGGTGCGGCCCCGGGCGCGCAGCTCCATGGCATTGCCGATCAGAATCAGCCCGATCACCATGGCTGAGGCTTCAAAATAGATGCCCTGAGCGATGTCCGGTAGCCAGGGCGCCAACAGCACTACCGCCGTGGAGTACAGCCAGGCGGTGCCGGTGCCCATGGCCACCAGCGTATCCATATTGGCTTGATGGTGCTTGAACTGCTTCCAGGCGTTAACGAAAAAGTGCCGCCCGGGGAAGGCCATAATGCCCAGCGTGAGCAGGCCAATCACCAGCCAGTAAACACGCCCCAGCCCCACGGGGTGAGGGTGAAAAAACCACATGCTCAGCATCAAGGGGATCGCCAGGGCCAGCGAGATCGCGCTGCCACGCAGCCGTCGCTGGTAGGTCTTAGCATCCCGCTCGGCGCGGGTACGTTCGGCTTCACGCATATCGACGATGGGCTCCGCTCCGTAGCCCACCGATTCCACGGCGGCGACCAACGCCTGGGGCTTAGCATTGCCAAACACCTGGGCGGAGTGGCTGCCAAAATTGACGCTGGCGGTATCGACGCCCTCAGTACGCTCAAGCGCTTTCTGAACGCTCTTAACGCAGCTGGCGCAGGTCATACCGCTAATCGCCAGGCGCTGCTTCTGGCCCTGGCGATGGGCGCTTGTGGTCTTTTCAGCATCAGCGGGTGCCGCGGTCTCGGGTTGCTTTGCTGTTTCTGCCGGGGCTGTTGCTTCTGGGGTTGTTTCGTCCAAAGCCGCCTCCGCTGGCGGATAGCCTGCCTCGGCCAATACCTGGTCAAGCTGGTCATCCGCTAAGCGGGAGGTGACCTCCAGGCGTTTATCGTCAGGCGTACCTGTGACATCAGCATTAGGATCGATTTGCTGAATGGCTTCGCGCATACGCTTTACGCAGCCTTGGCAGCTCATGTCCGGCACATGGCGGGTGGTAGGCGTCGGGTCACCACTGGCGATGTGACGCGCTGTATTAGGGGCGTTAGTAGAGGCGTTAGTGTCACTCATGGTGTCTCCTTCGCGGGCGCTGCATCGGGAAAGCTTTCAATCAGCCGGCACACGCTGTGACCGTCTGGGGTGCCGTCGGGCATGTCTTGCCAGCTGGCGAGGGCATGCTCCATGCGCTGGGCTAGCGCTTCGAGCTCGGCGATGCGGGCCCGAACCTGGGGCAGGCGGCTAGCCAGCAGGTCGCGAACCAGCGGGCAGGGTGAGTCGCCCTGGTCGGCGTGGGCGAGTATTTCGCGAATTTCCGCCACGCTAAAACCTAATTTGCGTGCTCGTTGAATAAAGTGTAGCCGCTCTAAGTCGGTATCTGAGAACAGCTGGTAGCCGTTATCCGGATGGCGCTCGGGGGCTAGTAGCTGTTCGCGAGCATAGTGGCGTACGGTTTCAGCGGTGACGCCAGCGCGTTTGGCAAGCTCGTTCACTTTCATAGCGGTCCTCGCCAGGATCAATAGCTGGGATACTAATGTGTTTATTTAGTGTAAAACCTATGGGTAACCCATAGGTCAAGCGTAGCGTAATGGAACCGCTAAAATGACTAAAACACTGATTTAAAACGACCGTGCGACTAATGTATAAGTCAAAAATGAAATAAAACGAGCGTTTGCCCTTGAACCTTTGGCCCAGTTGCGAGAAAACAGTCATGTAAAATAATGAGGGTGGATCGACGTTATCCACTGGATCATCGGGAAGAGAGGCCCACTATGAATAATAAATTTAATAAGCTCACCCTGGCCGCTGCTATTACAGCCGCCGCCTTCGCCAGCCAAGCACACGCGGGCGGATATCAAATCAACGAGCAGAGCGTCAGTGGGCAGGGCTATGGCCACGCCGGGCGAAGCTCGAATGTGGAAGACGCGACCATTGTTTACGGCAACCCTGCCGGCATGTCTTTCTTGGATCGAGCGCAAATTTCTGTAGGCGGGACATATCTAAACGTCAATAGTGATATCGATAATGCTAGCGCCACACGCAATGGCGCACCTGTGACAGGAAGTAGCGAAGGCGATATGGTCCCAGGGACGTTAATTCCCTATGCTTTCTATGCACATCCGGTGAACGAACAATTAGCGTTTGGCTTCGGTGTTTATGCGCCCTTTGGCTCTAAAACAGATTACGAAGATGGATTTATCGGGCGAAACCTTGGTAATTATACCGAGCTAACAGTCATGAGCGCCCAGCCGACGGTGTCTTATCGTTTTAATGATCAGTTTTCAGTGGGCGCCGGGGTTACGTTTAATCGAGTGGAAGGTGAGCTCAAGCGGCAGGTGCCGACGTTTACTTTTACAGGTGCAACACCTACAGGTTTTCAAGAGCTTGATGCTCGCATTGATGGGGAAGACGATGGGATTGGTTACAATATAGGTGCTATTTATCGGCCTGTTCCCGAAACAACATTAGGTCTTACCTACCGTTCAAAGGTGAGTTATACCCTGGAGGGTGACTATAAGGCTGTAGATTCTGATGGCAATGTCTATGTAAACCCTCTCACTGGTGAGAGCCAGGATAAAAGTGCTCAACTGGATTTGGATACGCCTGAAACAATCAACTTTTCAGTTACTCAGCAAATGAGTGAGAAGCTGAAACTGATGTTTGGTGCATCTTGGACTCGCTGGGATCGTTTTGATGAAATTTTAGTAACCGGTCCACGTGGGGAAACCATTACGTTTGAAGAGCAGGATTATTCAGATGCTTGGGCTTACGCTGTGGGTGGTGAGTACCAATGGAACTCACAGCTTGTCCTTCGTGCTGGGGTAACACTGGACAAAACTCCAACCAGTGACCAGTTCCGCAGTGCACGTATTCCGTCTGATGACCGTCGGATATTCTCTCTTGGTGCTGGCTGGAGCCCCACTGAGGACATGACGATTGATGTGGCTTACTCTTATTTAACAGAGCGAAGCACCCAAGTTGACCAAAGCCGTACTGATGCTGGCGGTACAATAACTTCAACCTACTCAGCCGACTACAAAAACGAAGCCCACGGCTTCGGTGCTCAGCTGACCTACCGTTTCTAATGCGCTAATCAGCAGTAGCGATAAACCCGGCCTCGGCCGGGTTTTTTGGTTAATAGCGTGCTGCCGCCTATGCCGCTGGGCTGTCCAGGAAAGCCGCGCGCATCAGTTCGCGGGTATACGTCTCGCGGGGGGCGTTGAACAGCGATTGGGTGTCGTTTTGCTCAATGATTTCGCCTTGGCGCATCACGATGACCTCATCGGCCAGTGCGCGCACCACGGCAAGGTCATGGCTAATAAATAAGTAGGTTAACCCGTGGCGCTGCTGTAAATCGCGTAACAGCTTAATCACGGTCATTTGCACCGAACGGTCGAGGGCCGAAGTCGGTTCGTCAAGCAGCAGAAACTCGGGCTTAACGACCAGGGCCCGAGCGATGGCAATGCGTTGGCGCTGGCCACCGGAAAATTCATGGGGGTAGCGGTGCCGGTGAGCTGGGTCCAGGGCGACTTCTTCAAGGGCCTGGATAACCTGGTCGTCGCGTTCGGCGCGCCTTAGCAGCGGCTGATGAACGCGCAACCCCTCACCAATGATCTCGCCCACCGTCATGCGTGGGGAAAGCGAGCCAAAGGGGTCTTGAAAGACCACTTGCATACGCGATCTCAGCGGGCGCATGCCCGCGCGGTCAAGTTGGCCAACGTCAATGTCATCGAAATGTATATTGCCGTGACTTTTTACCAGGCGAAGAAGTGCGCGGCCTAGGGTGGTTTTACCTGACCCGGATTCGCCTACGATGCCTAGGGTTTGGCCTTTGCGCAGCGTGAGGTCGATGTTTTTCACCGCTTCAAAATAGCGGTTGGGGCCAAACAGGCGTTTTGTGATCGGGAAGCGAACGCCAATGTGCTGCGCGGTGAGCAGAACGGGCGCTGAGTCGGGAACGGCTGCCTTATGGCCACTGGGATTGGCGTCAATCAGCATCTGGGTGTAAGGGTGTTGAGGCGCTTGAAACAGCGCCTTGGTGGCCCCGGCTTCGACGATTTCGCCGTGTTGCATAACGCACACGCTATCAGCTAAGTGACGAACAACCCCCAGGTCGTGGGTGATAAACAGGATCGCCATGCCATAGCGGGCCTGGAGGTCTTTCAGCAGCGCAAGAATCTGCGCCTGGACGGTGACATCCAGGGCAGTGGTCGGCTCATCGGCAATCAGCAGCTGCGGTTCGCAAGCCAGCGCCATGGCAATCATTACCCGCTGGCGTTGGCCGCCGGATAGCTCGTGAGGATAGCTGTCGATGCGGCGCTTGGGCTCGGGAATCCCCACCTGTTCGAGTAGCTCCACTACCCGCAGATACGCGTTGTTGCCCCGCAAGGGCGTGTGCTTATGCAGGACTTCACGAATCTGCCTGCCCACGCGGTGCATGGGGTTGAGCGAGGTCATCGGCTCCTGGAAGATCATTGAGATCTCGTTGCCGCGGATGGCCCGCAGGCGCTTACGGTTGACGGTGAGTAAATTTTCATCGCCCGAGCCGCCATGCCAGCGAATGGTGCCGGTGGCGCGAGCCAGCTCGGGGAGTAGCCCCATCACGGCGGTCGACGTGATCGACTTGCCCGAGCCCGATTCGCCGACTAACGCCAGCGTCTCGCCTTTACGAAGGGTAAAGCTAACGTCTTTGACAGCCGTAACGGTGCCATTGGGAAGGTCGAAGTCGACCCGCAGACGGTCGAATTCCAATAATGGCTGTGACATGAAGATTCCTTGCGTTTTGCTAGCGCGTCTTTTATTAGCGAGTTTTGGGATCTAAGGCGTCACGCAGACCGTCGCCGAGAAAGTTTAGGCACAGCAGCGTGATGGCTAGAAAGGCAGAGGGGATAATCAGCATCCACGGCGCCGTTTCCATCATGTCTTTGCCCTCGCTAATCAGTACTCCCCAGCTGGTCAGGGGCTCTTGAACACCGAGGCCCAGAAAGGAGAGAAAGCTTTCCAGCAAAATGACCTTGGGGACGGTGAGGGTTACGTAGATAATCACCGGCCCAATGGCATTGGGAATCAGGTGGCGTGTGACGATCTTAAAGCTGCTGACGCCCAGCGCATGGGCGGCTTCTACGAATTCGCGACGTTTTAAGGCGAGTACCTGTCCGCGCACAATGCGCGACATATCGAGCCATTCAACGGCGCCAATGGCGGCGTAGATCAGCAGGATGTTACGCCCAAACACCACCATCAGCAGGATCACCATAAACATAAACGGCAGCGAGTACATGATGTCGACAAAGCGCATCATCAGGTTGTCGACTCGGCCACCCACGTAACCCGCAATCGCACCGTAAAGAACGCCGATAACCAGGGAAACGAGGGTTGCCACCAAGGCCACCGAGAGCGAAATTTGCCCGCCGTGAAATACCCGTGTGAGCAAGTCGCGGCCGTTGGCGTCAGTGCCGGCGTAGTGGCCACTTTCGATGCTGGGTGGGGCTAAAAAGGCGTTCCAGTCCACTTCATCAAGTGCCCAAGGGGTTAGCCAGGGGCCCAATAAGCAGGCCAGGGCAATAATGATGAGGAGTACCAGGCTAGCGGTCGCCGCACTGTTTTGGCGAAGCCGCCGCCAGGCTTCACGCCCCAGGCTGTTGCTGGCGACCGGCGGGGCCGAGGTTGCATTATTCATTATCATAGCGAATTTGCGGGTCCAGAGCCGAGTAGAGTAAATCGACAATTAGGTTGAAAAGGACAATCAGAGCGCCGTAAAAAACCACCGTGCCCATCACCAGGGTGTAGTCGCGATTGAGCGCAGCCTGGACAAAGTAGCGGCCAATGCCGGGAATACCGAAAATCTGTTCAATCACCACCGAGCCGGTAATAATCCCAGCAATGGCGGGCCCTAGGTAGGAGATAACCGGGAGCATTGCCGGACGCAGGGCGTGACGAAAGATCACGGCGATCTCGCTAAGGCCTTTGGCGCGGGCCGTGCGAACAAAATGGCTGCCCAGTACTTCGATCATGCTGGCGCGCATCATCCGCGCAATATACGCAATCTGCTGTATAGAGAGCGCTACAACGGGGAGAATCATGTTTTTCCAATGACCGTCGTTCCAGCCGCCGACCGGTAACCAGGCGAGAAAGACACCGAATACCAGCGCCAGTAGCGGGGCAATCACAAAGTTGGGAATGGCCACCCCGGCCAGCGCCGTGCCCATGACCATATAGTCCACGGTAGAGTTGCGTTTAAGTGCGGCAATCACCCCCATGGGAATCCCCACCAGAAGTGCTAGGCCGATCGCCCACATACCCAATTCAAGGCTGACAGGGAAGCCTTGAGCGACGAGTTCAGTGACCGAAAAATCCTTGTATTTAAACGAGGGGCCCAGGTCGCCTTGAAGTAGGTTCCCCATATAGGTGAAATATTGCGCCCAAACGGGTTTGTCCAGGCCGTACGAGGCCAGTAGGTTGGCCTCTATTTCCGGCGGGAGTTGACGCTCGCCGTCGAAAGGCCCGCCGGGCGCCAGGTGCATTAAAAAGAACGACAGGGTAATCACAATCCATAGCGTCGGGATCGCCTGCAGTAAGCGTTTAAGAGTGTAGCTGAGCATTATCGGGCCTCGCTCCTCAGGCCAGGGGCCTGAGGATGTAGCGGCAGTCAGTCGTGGTATAGAACGACGAATTAACGGGAATTAATTGTCAAAGTGAATCCAGCGTGAGCGGTGGATATCCTCAATATTCGTTTCCCAGCCCTCCAGGTCAGGGCTGACAAGGTTGCGCGAGACATAGTAATAGATGGGCAACGTTGCGCTATCCTCAAGGGCGATGGCTTCAGCCTCGGCCATCAGTTCGGCGCGGGCATCCATGTCTTGGGTATTGGCTGCCTCGCTCATCAACGCATCAAATTCAGCCGAGCTGTAGGCGCCGTAGTTATTCGCCACGTTGCTTTCCAACAGGCTTAAGAAGTTTTGCGCGTCGTTGTAGTCACCGATCCAGCCTGCGCGGGCAACGTCGAAGTCACCCTGACGAATATCCGAGTAGTGAACGGCAACCTCTGAATTAAACAGATCAACCTCAACGCCAAGGGGCTTCCACATCGCGGCAAGGGCGATGGCGACCTTGCGGTGATCCTCGCTGGTGTTATAGCGCAGCATGAGTTCTAGCGGATTATCAGGGCCGTAGCCCGCTTCTTGCAGCAAATCCCGGGCGCGCTCCAGTCGCTCATCCTGAGAAAGCTCGGCGAAACTAAGCGTGGGCGCCTCGTAATGGCTGACGTTAGGCGGCACGAAACTATACGCAGGCACCTCGCCGGTACCCAGTATTTGGTCGGTAATGACTTCCCGGCGGACGGCGAGGCTGAGGGCTTCACGCACTCGCGGATCCGCCGTTGGATGGCCATTGCGGGTATTGAAAGCGTAGTAATAGATGCCCAGGTAAGGGGCTACCTGAACCGCCTCGGGTAGGTTATCCATCAGCCAGTCGTAGCGCTGGGTGGGGAACTCCCGGGCAATATCGATTTCGCCGGCACGGAAGCGGTTTAGTGCCGTATTGCGCTCTTCGATAGGGTAGTAGACGACTTCTTCAAGGGCGACGTTGTCAACGTCGTGAAAGTAAGGGTTGCGCGATGCCGTTATACGCGTTTGTGACTGCCATTCATCTAGCTGAAAAGCGCCATTTGAGACCATGTTGTCTGGTTGTGACCAGTCGTTGCCGTACGTCTCTACCGTGTGGCTGGGCAACGGGTAGGCGGTATAGTGGGAGAGCTGGTCTAAAAAGTAAGGCGTTGAACGTTCAAGGGTTATTTGCAGGGTGGTCGCGTCTAAGGCCTCGATACCCAGCGTGCTTGTTTCAGCGTCGCCCGCGTAGACGGCTTCGGCGTTTTTAACCGGATACAGCAAATAGGCGTAATTAGCGGCGGTGGCTGGCGCTAAAATGCGCTGAAAGGCGAATACAAAATCATCAGCAGTGACGGGTTCACCGTCCGACCATTTGGCGTCGTCTCTCAATGTGAAGGTATACACGGTGCCGTCAGCGGAGACTTCCCAGGACTCTGCAACGCCGGGGATACGCGACCCATCGGCGGCTTCAGTGACAAGCCCTTCAAAAAGGTCGCCCACCACGTCGTTTTCCCAGGTGCCGCTGATTTTATGCGGGTCGAGCGAGGCCGGTTCGCCCATAATCGCTAAGCGAAGCGTGTCCGCCTGGAGAGGGGCCGCGGCGCTTAACGCCAGCGCTATAGAGCCCACGAGAGTGCGAGTGTTTAGCATATTGATCCCTCCAATATTGTTCTAATACGGTTGTTTGACTATTTGCTTGCTAGTTAAGTATTAGCATCGCTGAAAAGCAGGCGTCTATAAGAAATTAAACATGCAGCTATGCGCAATTTCGATACTGAAGGCGTTACGCCCGACAGGCTCGCATGGCTGTTGGCAGCCAATTTCGCTACACTGTGCGCTTTCGGATCGATACACCTTTTACGATCCGGCGCAGACCAAGCAAGGGCGATTCCATGTTGGAAACTAATCCGATTCACAACCAGCTCAAGGACCTGTCTGAGCGGACAGCCGTTCTTAGGGGGTATCTTTGACTATGCCGAAAAGAAAGATCGGCTAGAAGAGGTCACCCGCGAGCTGGAAGACCCCAATGTCTGGAACGATCCAGACTACGCGCAGAAGTTAGGCAAAGAGCGCGCCTCCCTCGAAGCCATCGTGGCCACCATTGACGACCTTGAACAGGGCTTGGGCGATAGCCGGGATCTGCTTGAGCTTGCCGAAATGGAAGACGACGAAAGCACGGTTGATGAAGTGCGCAAAGAGCTGGATAGCATGCAGGCGGCGTTAGAAAAGCTGGAATTTCGTCGCATGTTTTCCGGCGAAATGGATCAAAATAACGCCTACCTGGAAATTCAGTCCGGCTCTGGCGGTACCGAAGCGCAGGATTGGGCCAATATTTTACTGCGCATGTACCTGCGCTGGGCGGAGAGCCACGGTTTCAAAGCCGATATCAGCGAAATCTCCGCCGGCGACGTGGCGGGTATAAAGTCGGCCACGGTGCATATCCAGGGCGATTACGCCTTTGGCTGGCTGCGCACCGAAACCGGCGTACACCGGCTGGTACGCAAAAGCCCGTTTGATTCCGGCGGCCGTCGGCATACCTCCTTTGCCTCGGTGTTTTTGTCACCGGAAATTGATGACAGCTTTGAGGTGGAGATTAATCCCTCGGATTTGCGCGTTGATACCTACCGCTCCAGCGGCGCGGGCGGTCAGCACGTTAACACCACCGATTCAGCGGTGCGGATTACCCACGAGCCGACCGGCATCGTGGTGGCCTGCCAGGGGCAACGCAGCCAGCACGCCAACCGCGATTTTGCCATGAAGCAGCTGAAAGCGCGGCTGTGGGAACACGAGATGCAAAAGCGCAATGCCGCCAAGCAGGAGGCCGAGGACTCCAAGGCCGATATCGGCTGGGGCAGTCAGATCCGCTCTTACGTGCTTGATGATCAGCGCATCAAGGATTTGCGCACCAGCGTGCAATCCAGCAACTGCGAAAAAGTGCTCGACGGGGATATTGACCAATTTATCGTCGCCAGCTTGAAGCAAGGCTTGTAATTTTTTAGCGTTTGAACATGAACAGGGTGCCCCATGGCGAACCAAGACGCGTCTTCTCTCGATAACGAAAACCACCTGATCGCCGAGCGCCGAGCCAAGCTTGCCACTCGCCGCGAGCGTGCTGCTGAGCAGGGCAAGAGTGCCTTTCCCAATGATTTTCGCCGCGACAGCCTAACCGTCGAGCTGCAAAACGCCTTCGGCGATAAAGACAAGGCCGAGCTGGAAACGTTGGACCACCACGCCTCGGTGGCGGGCCGTGTGATGCGCCAACGCGGGCCTTTCATCGTGATTCAGGATGTGGCCGGGCAAATCCAGCTCTACGTGGATAAAAAAGGCCTGCCTGCTGAAGTGCTGGAAGACGTTAAAAGCTGGGATATCGGTGATATCGTCGCCGCCCATGGTCCGGTGCATAAATCCGGCAAGGGCGATCTGTACGTGATGATGAAAGAGGCGCAGCTGCTCACCAAGAGCCTGCGCCCGCTGCCGGATAAGTTCCACGGCCTCACCGACACGGAAGCCCGCTACCGCCAGCGCTACGTGGACCTGATCATGAATCCGCAGTCGCGCAAGGTATTTGAAACCCGCGCCGCGGTGATCAGCTCCATGCGCCGCTTCTTTGAAGCCCGCGGGTTTATGGAAGTAGAAACGCCGATGCTTCAGCCGATCCCTGGCGGTGCCGCAGCGCGTCCCTTTATCACCCACCATAATGCGCTTGATATCGACATGTATCTGCGTATTGCGCCGGAGCTGTATCTCAAGCGGCTGGTGGTGGGCGGCTTCGAAAAAGTGTTTGAAATTAACCGCAATTTCCGCAACGAAGGGCTTTCGACCCGTCACAACCCAGAGTTCACCATGGTGGAGTTCTACTGGGCCTATGCGGATTACCGCGACTTGCTGGACATGACCGAAGCCATGCTGCGCACCGCGGCCGAAGAAGTGCTGGGCAGTGCGGTGATTGAGTATCAGGGCGCCAGCTACGATTTCGGCAAACCGTTTGCCCGTTTGACGCTGCGCCAGGCGATTCTTGATCATGGTGAGGGTATTGCCGACAGCGATTTGGATTCGCTGGACGCGGCAGCTGTCACCGCGGAAAAGCTCGGCATTAAGGTCAAAGCGAGTTGGGGCCTGGGTAAGGTGCAAACGGAAATCTTTGAAGCGGTGGCCGAGGAGAAGCTCGATCAGCCGACCTTTATTACCGAGTACCCAGCGGAAGTCAGCCCCTTGGCACGGCGCAATGACGCGAATCCCTTCGTCACTGACCGTTTTGAGTTCTTTGTCGGTGGCCGCGAAATCGCCAATGGTTTCTCGGAGCTTAACGACGCCGAAGACCAGGCCGAGCGCTTCCGTGAGCAGTCTGCGGAAAAGGACGCCGGGGATCTGGAAGCGATGTATTACGACGCCGATTACGTGCGCGCGTTGGAGTATGGCATGCCGCCTACTGCCGGTGAGGGCATCGGCATTGACCGCCTGGTAATGCTGTTTACCGACAGCGCCTCGATTCGTGATGTGCTGCTGTTTCCGGCAATGCGCCCTGAAGTAGGCTAAACCTACGCTTATCTAGCCAGATAGCGGATGAAAAGTTGGTAAGGGCGCATTATAGCGCCCATAATGATCAACGTTTCGACGGCGAGGAGAATCCCATGAAACTGCTTAACCGCTCCGCACTGAGCGTCAGGCCGACCCAGCCCTTTGTGGACTGGATCAACGCGCTGGAACCCACCATGGGAGATGACGACCTGACCCTGGACGACGTCGAACGTGAAAGTACCATTTACCTGATTCCTGAAATGGATACGCCTGAAGCGCTGGAAACCTTTGTGCGCGAGCGCTACGTGGCAATCCTCGAGACCGAGCTGCGCGCTTGGGAAGAGGACGAGCGCCAGTGGCCGGATAAACTGGATTGGGCGCTATTTCAGGAATTTGTGCGCGTCGAACACAGCTATCTAGCGATTGACCTGGACGACGAAACACCCCTGGAAATCTCAGAAGTCGATGATGCGTTACTACTCGACAGCGAGCAGGATTAGCATGCTAATATTTTAAGTAAGCTAAATTTTAAGTAAGCTAAACAGCGCACTTCGAAACCGGCTTAGGCCGGTTTCATTGTGTTGGTCAGTTGGTTTTAGACGCTTGGCCGTTTCGTTTAGCCGCTATCCTCCCTAGGAACTCTTGCATGCGACTGTTTGAAACCCGCCCCGGCGACGATGGCCTGCCAGGCCCTGAGCGCGTCCTTGCCGTGTTGGCGCTGGTGACCGGCACGTTAATGGCAGTGGTTGATACCACCATGATCAACCTGGCGCTGCCTACCATTGCCGCCGATTTAAACGTGTCGGCTTCCCGGGCAGTATGGATCACCAACCTGTTTCAGGTGGTGTGTGCCGCTTTCTTGCTGGTGTTTGCGGGTATCAGTGAACTGGTTACCCGCCGTCGGCTTTATCTATTCGGGTTGGGCACCTTTGTCGCCGCCGCGCTGGGCGCTGCCTTGTCGCGCAATTTGGAAACGCTGCTGGTATTTCGTGCCCTTCAGGGGCTAGGCGCGGCCGCGACGCTGTCGATCGGGCCATCGCTCTATCGGGCAATTTTTCCCTCGCGGCTGTTGGGGAGTGCGTTGGGATTAAGCGCCTTGGTCGTGGCCGGTGGTTACGCCGCAGGCCCCACGCTAAGCGGAGTGATTCTCTCTTTTGCTGACTGGCCCTGGCTGTTTGCGTTAAATGTGCCGCTGGGGCTTTGCTCGCTGTGGCTGGCCAAGCGGGCCTTGCCCCGGGAAGAACCGCGCAAAGGCAGTTTTGATGTGGCCGGGGCGCTGCTCTCGATGGTGATGCTGGCCAGCTTCTTTATTGCCATGGATGCCGTGAGCCATGCCGCACCGGTTTGGCAAAGCGCGGGCTGGGCAATGTTGGCGGCCATCGCCTGTAGCGGGTTTATCGTGCGTCAGCGGCGTGCTCCCTACCCGTTATTACCGCTTAGTGTCTTTGCCGAGCGGCGTTTCACGCTGGCCGTCTCTGCCTCTGGGCTTGCCTTTATCGGCCAGGGGCTGACGTTTGTGGCGCTGTCGTTTTTTTACCAGGAGCAGATGGGGTTTACGCCGCTCGAAACCGCCTGGCTGTTCACCCCCTGGCCATTGGCGATCATGATTGTCGGGCCGATAGCAGGGCGCTTAGCCGATCATATTAACCCCAGTGTGCTGTCCAGCAGCGGACTTGGGCTGTTGATCGTTGGCCTGATTGCATTAGCGCTGGTGGATGAGGCAACCGGTGTGGCCGGCAGCTTATGGCGCACCGCGCTGTGCGGGATTGGCTTCGGCTTGTTTCAGCCGCCCAATAACCGCGAGATGATGGGCAGCCTGCCACCCGAGCGCAGCGCCAACGTCTCGGGCGTAATGAGCACCACGCGCACGGTGGGGCAGTCGTTTGGGGTGGCTCTCGTCGGCGCTGCGCTGGCGCTGGGTTGGCCGGTGCAGGTGACGCTCTGGCTGGGCGCGGCAACCACGCTGCTGGCGCTATTGGCCAGCGTAGCGCGCATGCCGCTGGCAAGACGCGCCTTACACGCCCGTCGGGCATCGTCTAAGGCGCAGTAAGCGCGTACAATAAAGTGGTTTATGATCCCAAGGAGAACCTCATGACGCTGCAGACACAGATTGAGCAGAAGTTAACGGCGCTCGCGCCCGACGTGCTGCAGGTAGAAAACGAAAGCCACATGCACAACGTGCCCGCTAACTCGGAAACCCACTTCAAAGTGACCCTGGTCAGCGACACTTTCGACGGCCTGATGCCGGTGAAGCGCCATCAAAAGATTTATGCACTGTTGGCCGATGAGCTCTCGGGCCCGGTGCATGCCTTGGCGCTGCATCTTTACACCCCCAGCGAGTGGCAGGCGCGGGGCGGTGAACGACCCAATTCACCCAACTGTCGCGGCGGCGGGCAGTGACCCAGGAAGTTACTCGGCGTCACTATCTGGACGCCATGGGGATTACCGCCTGGGCCGCTAAATACCAGCTGCCCAATGCACTGCCCACCGAGGCCTGCGAGTGGGAGGACACGACGCCTGCCGCGACGCCACCACGCGAGCGGCTGCAGGCGTTGCTGGACGACGCCCCTGCGCCTAGATCACAAATGGCCAGGCCTCAAACGGCCAAACCCCAAGCACCCGAACGCCAACCGCCAGATGAAGCCATTGCTTCTCCTGCGGCGGTGCGGGCACTGCTGGATACTGAACCGCAGGGCAGTGCAAAACAGCCAGCGGCCCAACCCGCGCCCCCGAGTGCTGAAACAGCGGCGCCTGCCGAGCCGTTAAAGTTTTCACTCGCGTGTGTGTGCTTAGCGGGGCGCTGGCTGGTGCTGCAGGCGGGTGAAATGAGTTCGCTTGAGCAGCAGCTGCTGGGCAACTTGCTCCAGGCGGCGGGCATTCAGCGAGGGGCGTTGCCGCCAGTGACCCACTTTACCTGGCCGCAAATGGCCAACGCCTTTGCGGTAGAGGACCCATTGGACGAAGCCCGCGAAGGCTTGGCGGCGTTTGTCGCCGGCAGTGTGAGCCGGCAGGGGTGGCAGCTAGAGCGGCTGCTTTGGTGGGGCGAGCTGGGCCCCGACCAAGCGCCGCTGGACCGTATACTCAACGTGAGCGATGGGCAAAGCCAAACGCTCTCGCTGCCCGTGTGGCAGGGTCCTGCGCTTGCCTCGCTGCTCGAGGGTGCCCAGAGCAAGCGCGATTTCTGGCCGGCGCTGCAGGCGCTGGGTCGGCAGTGGGCGGACGTTGGTTCTATTGGCGAGAGGCAGACGACGGGTGATCACTGAACTCAATGTTGAACATCTTACGCAGCTAATGGCACTCGAACAGCAGGCGCAGAGCGGCACCGCTAAGTCGCAGATGCTTGAAGCGTTAGGCAGCCAAGATACCTGCGTGTTGGGCGGGTGGCAGGGCGACGTCTTGGTGGGTTACGCCATCGTGGCGCGGCTGCCGTTTGAGGCAGAACTGCAAGCGATTGGCGTACTGCCCGAGCAGCGCCGAAACGGTACGGGTCTGGCGCTGCTGGACGCGGTACTGACCACGGCACAAGGCTGGTCCAGTGAACGGCTGCTGCTGGAAGTGCGGGTGGGCAACCTTAGCGCTATTCGGCTTTATCAGCGCAGTGGCTTTAGCGAAGACGGGCGCCGCAAAGGCTATTATCCACCGCTACCAACGCTAGCCGCCGCCGGGCGTGAGGATGCGCTGCTGATGTCGCAAGTGCTTTCTTAAGTACTTAGGCAAGTACGGTAGGCAGCAGCGCATTTATCCGCTGGTTAGGACGTGCTGGAGGTATCGAGGCTGTCGAATTTGCTGAGCAGGCTGTTGAGACGGCGTTCCCAGTCTTCGCGCTCCGCTTTCAGCTTGGCGTTCTCATCGCGTAGCTCTTCGTTTTCCAGTTTCATCATTTCCAGCGCGTCAACGGTATCGGTGACTTTCTGTTCAAGCTGGTTAAATAGTTCCAAACTCATGTCTATCTCCCTAGTGTAAAAACGAGAACTCACAAATAGTTAATAAAAAACGACCCAACAACAAGCGCCAAGCGTGTCAATCGGCACGAATGAGGCGAGCGTAACGCCACCGCCGCGTGGCGGCAAGCGCTGTTTACGGTGCTTGGCGTTGATAAAGCCTTGCCGTGCTTTCGCCCGCCTGGGTTTCGCGCTGTAACTGCCAGTTGGCGGGCACCTCGGGCGTTAGCGATGTCTCGGTTTCGAGATAAATCATCGCCTCTGTGGTGAGCCAGCCGTTACTTTCCAGCGCGAAACAGCACGGCGCGGCGAGCTGTTGATGGAAAGGCGGGTCGAGAAATACCAGCGTATAGGGCTTGGCAGGGCGGGTCAGGTAGGCTTGAGCATCGTCAATATGCACCCCGCTTGCGGTAATATTAAGTAGTGCCAGATTGGCCGTTAGCTGTGCCGACGCCCGCGGGTCGCGCTCGACAAAATCTACCCACGCCGCGCCGCGGGACACCGCTTCAATGCCCAGCGCACCGGTGCCCGCGAACAAGTCGAGTACCTGCTGGCCGTCGAGCTGCTGCCCTAGCCAATTGAACAGCGTTTCACGCACGCGGTCTGGCGTTGGGCGCAAGCCGGGGATATCCAGCACCGGTAGCTGACGGCGACGAAATTCACCGCCGATAATACGCAGTTTGCCAAGCTTTTTGCCAAGTCGATTGCCCTCCCGCTGATCAGGCGAACGGCGAGAGGCGGATGAGCGGGAAGAGCGTTGTCGTTTCATAACGCGGATTGTAGCGGGCTGCTTATCCAAAGTCTTGGGTGACGGTGTTAGCATAACCCTAATGTTCACTATTTATGCCGGATAACTCTCATGTTTCGTTTTTTTAAGCGTAAAGATAAGCACGACCCTAAGCAGGCGCCCCAAGAGGACGATGCGCGTCTTGACGAGCCGCGTTCACAAGAACCGCCTCAAGAACCGTCTCAAGAGCGAGCCGACGAAGGGGGCGTTGAGGCACCCGACGCTACTACTGACGCCGTTGCAGAGCATCCAAAGGCGCCGGATACTTTACCAGAGCCGACGTCCACGCCAGAGCCGACGCCTGCCCTGCAAGAAAAGCCGGTCGCTAAGCAAAGCGAGCAGCCAGGTGAACAAAAGGGCTGGTTTGCGCGTATCAAATCTGGCCTGGGCAAAACCCGCGCCAATCTAACCGACGGCATCGCCGACCTGTTTTTGGGCAAAAAACAGATCGACGATGAGCTGCTGGAAGACCTGGAAACGCAACTGCTGATGGCCGATGTAGGCATCGACGCCACTACCGAGATTATTGGCCGCCTGGAAGCCCGCGTGTCGCGCAAAGAGCTGAATAATCCCGAGGCGCTCTATCGCGGCCTGCAAGAAGAGTTAACCACCATGCTGGGGCCGGTCGCCAAGCCGCTTGTACTCGACAAACAGGGTAGTGGTCCGTTTGTTATTTTAGTCGTGGGCGTCAATGGCGTGGGTAAAACCACTACCATCGGCAAGCTCACCCAGCGTTTTCAGCGCGAAGGTAAAAGCGTGATGTTGGCCGCCGGTGACACTTTCCGTGCTGCCGCCGTCGAGCAGCTCCAGGTGTGGGGCGACCGCAACAACGTGCCGGTCATCGCCCAGCACACCGGCGCAGACAGCGCCTCGGTCATTTACGATGCGGTCGCGGCCGCCACTGCGCGCGGAGTGGATGTGCTGATCGCTGATACCGCCGGGCGTCTGCATAATAAAAGCCACCTGATGGAAGAGCTCAAAAAAGTCCATCGGGTAATGCAGAAATTGGATAAAACCGCACCTCACGAAGTGATGCTGATACTGGATGCCGGCACCGGGCAAAACGCTATTTCTCAAGCCAGCACCTTTAACGACGCCGTACCGGTTAGCGGCATCACCTTGACCAAGCTGGATGGTACCGCCAAAGGCGGGATTATTTTTGCGCTGGCCAAGCAACTGGAAACGCCGATTCGCTTTATTGGCGTCGGCGAGGGGCTCGACGATCTGCGCCCCTTCGAGGCGGATGATTTTGTCCATGCGCTGTTTGATCGCCAAGGCGATGATGCCAGCGCATGATCGCCTTTGAGCACGTAGGTAAACGCTACGGCGGTCGCTTTGAAGCGCTGGCGCACCTCAGTTTTCGCGTTGCCCGTGGGGAAATGGTGTTTCTCACCGGCCACTCCGGGGCCGGCAAGAGCTCGCTTTTGCGCTTGATTATGCGCCTTGAAAAGCCCAGCCGAGGGCGAGTGGTGGTGGCCGGGCACGATATCGCTCAGCTGCATGCCAGCCAAGTGCCGTTCTATCGGCGCCAAATTGGTGTGGTCTTTCAGGATCATCAGCTGCTTTTTGACCGCAACATTTTTCATAATGTCTCACTGCCGCTGGAAATCCAGGGGGTTGAACCCCGCGAAGCCGCTCGCCGCGTGCGCGCTGCTTTGGATAAGGTAGGGCTGCTGCATCGTGAAAAGGCCCTGCCCATCGAGCTCTCTGGTGGCGAACAGCAGCGGGTGGGCATTGCCAGGGCAGTGGTCAACAAACCAGCGTTACTGCTCGCGGACGAGCCCACCGGCAACCTTGATCCCCAGCTTTCGGCGGATATCATGGCGCTGTTTGAGGATTTTAATCGGATTGGTACCACGGTGATGGTGGCTAGCCACGACTTGGCGCTGATTGCACGCCTGCACCACCGCACTCTGCGCTTAAGCGATGGCCGCCTAGTCGCCGACGAGGGGGGCGTATGAAGTCATCCGCGACGTCAAAGCGCCGGCAGGGAGCCGCGTTAAAAACGTCCCGCCAAGCCGCCACCAAACCCGCCGACGATAAAACCCCACGGCGCGGTGCCCGGTCGCAGCAAACGCGCTTTTCCAGCCGCCTGCGCGCCTGGGGGCGCCACCACCGCAGCATGGCGTGGGACAGTTTTCAGCGCTTAGTGCGCTATCCGCTGGGTAATCTGCTGACCATGCTGGCGATTGCGATCGCACTGGTGCTGCCAGCGGCGCTGTGGCTAACCTTGGATAGCGCGCGCCTGCTGGATGCGGAGCTTGATGAAAGCGCCACGCTTACGGTCTACCTCGCCTTGAGCACCGATGACGCCCAGGCGCTACGCATCGAAGAGGCGGTTAACGCTGAACCCAGTGTGCTCGAAACCCAGATGATCAGCGCCGAGCAGGGCATGGCCGAGTTCCAGCAGTCGTTGGGACTCGATGATGCCTTAGCGGGTCTGGAGAGTAATCCGTTGCCGATCAGTATTGTGGTGCGTCCTGAAAGCGTTGAGCCCGCCGCGATGCAGCAATTGGCCAGCCAGCTGGAAGCGCTTGCTGGCGTCGATGAGGTGCGCCTTGATTTAGCCTGGGTGGAACGGCTTAGAAACCTCGCCGAGCTTGGGCGTCGCGTCGCCCTGGCGTTGGGTGTGCTGTTTGGTTTAGGGGTGCTGCTGGTGGTCGGCAATACCATCCGCCTATCGGTGGAAAGCCGCCGCCGGGAAATTGAAGTGGTCATGCTTATCGGCGCTACGCATGCGTTTGTCAGGCGGCCTTTCCTGTACAGCGGCGCTTGGTACGGCTTGGGTGGCGGGCTATTAGCGTTGGGTTTATTAGGCTTAGGCAACCATTGGCTGTCGTTGCCGGTCGCCGCGCTAGCCGCAAGCTATGGCGCCAGTTTTTCATTGCCTCAACTCGACGTGACAGGCTCTACAATTCTGCTATCTTGCAGTACACTGTTAGGGTGGTTGGGTGCTTGGTTGGCGGTGACTCGCCACCTTTCAAGCATTCGACCACAATGATTTCGCCCACATTGATCTAGTTGGGGCGTATTATGTTATGTGGTTGCATCCACCTATTAACGTGACCAACCCATGATCAATGCGGCGCCACATGAACCTTATCCAGATGATCAGGTCTTAGGTGCAGTTTATCAATAATAGTCTATTTTACAGCGTGCTACGTCAACCATCATGGGTTACAGGGGAGACCATATGCAAATGAGCACTAGTCTTCTACCAGTGGGGCAACTTTCACCAGGTGGCGACCTGGGCGGTTATACCCGTGCGGTCAATAGCATTCCGGTATTAACAGCCGATGAAGAGCGTGACCTTGCCTATAGTCTTTACGATGAGGGCGACCTTGAAGCCGCGCGGCGTTTGGTGCTGTCGCATTTGCGCTTTGTGGTACATATTGCGCGCAGCTATTCAGGCTATGGGTTACCCCAGGCAGATTTGATTCAAGAGGGTAACGTTGGCTTGATGAAAGCCGTCAAGCGTTTCGATCCGAATCAGGGCGTTCGCTTGGTCTCTTTTGCCGTGCACTGGATCAAAGCGGAAATTCACGAGTTTGTGCTGCGCAACTGGCGGATTGTCAAAATCGCCACCACCAAAGCCCAGCGCAAGCTGTTCTTTAATCTACGCGGGGCGAAAAAACGCTTGGCGTGGTTGAACAACGACGAAGTGGACGCCATCGCCAAAGATCTCGACGTCAAGCCCGAGATCGTGCGTGATATGGAAGGGCGCTTGTCATCTTATGACGCAGGCTATGATGCCCCGGCAGGCGACGATGAAGAGAGTACCTATCAAGCGCCGGTGCACTTCCTGGACGACGCGGCTTCAGACCCTGCTACGCAGCTTGAAGATAGCAACTTCGAGGAAGACTCAACGCGGCGTTTACAGCTTGCCCTGGAAGGGCTTGATGATCGTTCTCGGGACATTCTGCAGCGCCGTTGGCTGGCGGACAGCAAGGAAACGCTGCACGATCTGGCCGATGTTTACGGGGTCAGCGCGGAACGTATCCGTCAGCTTGAAAAAAATGCCATGAAAAAGTTGCGTCAGAAAATGGGCGAGGCGATGGTGGCTTAAAGTCAGCATTTGTCGCTTTGAAAGCATTAAAAAACCGGCCCTTGTAAAAGGAGCCGGTTTTTTTATTGCCCGATTTTTTATCGCTAAGCTGGGTAGCGTTGGCTTACGCTGGCTGGGCCGTGGCGCGCAGTAAGTGGGCAGACAACAGCGACCACTGATCTTCCCAGTGTTCGGTGGGCAGGCGCTTAAAGTCGCTGCGCACATACTGGGAAATGCGTCCCTCCGCTTGGGTGCTCAGCAAATTGGCGGCGGCGGCGGCAGGAATAGTCGGGCGCAGGCCTTCACGCAACTCGGCTTCCCGCAGTATCTGTTTGAGCTGCATTTCCAGGCGTTCAAACAGCTGGTTAACCCGCTGGCGCAGCCGGGCGGTTTCGCCAGTGAGTACGTCGCCGCCCATAATGCGGGCCAGCCCCGGGTTTTTTTCGGCAAAGCCCAGCAGCAGCGCTAAAATGGTGCCGCAGCGGGTGGTGGCGTCGGGAACATCTTCTAAGATGCGCGTGATGCGGGCAAAAATGCTCTCTTCGATAAAGTCGATCAGCCCTTCAAACATTCGCGCTTTACTGGGGAAGTGGCGGTAGAGAGCTGCTTCTGAAACGCCGACCTGGCGGGCCAGGGCGGCGGTGGTAATACGCTTGCCACTGTCTTCCTCAAGCATTAATGCCAATGCCTGGAGAATCTGCTCGCGGCGGCGAGGTTTTTGATCTTCGCTCATAATGTGGCCTCCGTCGCGGTTAGCTCGCGTCCTTGATTTGAGTACCTACCCCAGCGTTGGTGAAAATTTCCAGCAATACCGCGTGGGGGACTCGGCCATCAATAATGTGCGAGCTATTCACGCCGCCCTTCACCGCATCCAGTGCGCAGCGGATTTTGGGTAGCATGCCGCCATAAATCGTGCCATCGGCGATCAGTTCGTCCACTTGAGCGGTGCTTAAACCGGTGAGGACTTCGCCTTCGGTGTTCATTAAACCGGCCACATTGGTGAGCAGCATCAGCTTCTCTGCATTGAGCGCTTCGGCGATTTTGCCCGCTACCAGGTCAGCATTGATATTGTAGCTGTGCCCAGCGGCATCGACGCCAATCGGTGCAATTACCGGGATAAAGTCGCGTGCCGCCAGCATCTCGATCAGTTCGGTTGAGATCGACTCTACTTCGCCCACATGGCCAATATCGATAATCTCGGGCGCCTTCATTTCAGGGCTTTGATGCTCGACCTTGAGCTGGCGGGCACGAATTTGCGAGCCATCTTTTCCGGTCAGGCCAATCGCCTTGCCGCCGCTTTGATTAATCAGGTTGACGATGCTTTTGTTGACCAAGCCGCCCAGCACCATCTCGACCACGTCCATGGTTTGCGAGTCGGTGACCCGCATGCCGTTAACGAAGCGCGACTCAATGTTGAGCTTTTTGAGCAAATCGCCGATCTGTGGCCCGCCGCCGTGTACCACGACCGGATTGATGCCGACTTCTTTCATCAGCACGATATCGCGGGCAAAGGAGTCAATCAGGGTGCTTTCGGTCATGGCGTTACCGCCGTATTTGACCACTACGGTTTTGCCGGAGAACTGCTGAATATACGGGAGCGCTTCGGAAAGCACCTCCACAACGACCTGGGGGTCGCGACTGGCTGAACTCATTAGGTTGTCCCTTGAAGCGTTATTATGCTGCTAACGTTGATGCTGATTGTGTGGTTCGGGCCGCGCTTTCTAGGTGGGCGCGATCCCTTTAGCGCCTGGCTGTCTATTTAGCCGGGTAGTTCAATGTCAGGCGCAGCGCGTTTTAACGCGTTATAAAAAACCGTTTGGATGCGTGAAAGTGCGGCCTCGTCTTTGCCTTCAAAGCGCATGACCAGTGCTGGTGTGGTGTTAGAAGCGCGACATAACCCCCAGCCATCCACATAGTCGACGCGAATGCCGTCTAAGGTCGTTTTGATACCTTCGCCGAAGTCGCCCTCGCGGGCAAGCTTATCTACCAGAGAAAACTTGTTAGCGTCGGTAACCGCGATGTTAATTTCCGGTGTGCCGACGTCTTGGGGAAAGCGGGCAAAAAACGTATTCGCGTCGTCGGTTTGGTTAGCCAGGATCTCTACGAGCCGGGCGGCGGCATAGAGCCCGTCGTCGAAACCATACCAGCGCTCTTTAAAAAAGATATGCCCGCTCATCTCACCACCAAGCTGAGCGCCGGTTTCCTTCATACGCGCTTTGATCAGCGAGTGCCCGGTACGCCACATTTCAGGCTCCCCGCCTGCCTCGCTGATGACTTTAGCCAGATTGCCGGTGCACTTAACATCAAAAATCACTTTGGCACCGGGCTGGCGCGCGAGCATATCGGCGGCAAAGACCATCAGCAAATGATCAGAATAAATTAGCTTGCCATTGGGGGTAACAACGCCTAAACGGTCACCGTCCCCATCAAAGGCAAGGCCAATATCCGCACCGATCTCCGCTACCTTGCGAATTAGGTCTTGAACATTCTCCAGTTTGCCAGGATCGGGGTGGTGATGGGGAAAATGCCCATCGATCTCGGCAAACAGTGGAATGGTGTCGACCCCCAGGCGGGCCAGCAGCTGCGGGCCCAGCTCGCCGGCAACGCCATTGCCGCAGTCAACCACGGCTCTGATCGGCCGGCTAACGGTAACGTCGCCTAAAATGCGCGCTAAATAGCGTTCACGGACATCCTGCTGGGTGATACTGCCATGGCCATCCGCTAGGTTACCGGACTGAATGCGCTCGAAAAGGCCAGTAATCGCATCGCCGGAAAGCGTGTCGCCGTTAAGCACGATTTTGAAGCCGTTATAGTCGGGCGGGTTATGGCTACCGGTGACCATCACGCCGGATTGGGTGCCCGGTAAAATATGGGTGGCAAAGTAGAGCACCGGGGTGGGCACCATGCCGATGTCGATCACATCACACCCGGCGGCGTTCAGGCCACGCATTAGCGCTGCTTGCAGCCGAGCGCCGGAAAGGCGGCCGTCGCGGGCCACCACTACATGGGATTCGCCCTGAGCGGTGGCTTCAGAGCCAACGGCGCGGCCGATCATTGCTACCGTCTCTTCAGTGAGGGTGTCGTCAACAATGCCGCGAATGTCGTAGGCGCGAAAAATCGACGCGGGTACGCTTTGTGCGTTCATAAGGCTTCCCAGCTAAGCTTTCCAGTTCAAAATATGCGTTGCCAAGCGTTACTGGCTTCCGGTGCTGCCAAACCCACCGCTGCCACGTAAGGAGTCTTCAAATGCGTCTACTAGTGAGAGTTCAGCCTGCACCACCGGCACAAGCACGTACTGTGCCAGCCGGTCGAAGGGCGCCAGCGTAAACGTGCTCTGACCGCGGTTCCAGACCGAAATCATCAGTTCGCCCTGGTAATCAGAGTCGATTAAACCCACTAAATTGCCCAGTACAATGCCGTGCTTATGGCCCAAACCGGAGCGCGGCAGAATCATGCCCGCCAAGCCGGGGTCTTCAATATAGATGGCAATGCCGGTGCGTACGAGCTGGCATTCGCCGGGGGCCAAGGTTAACGGCTCATCCAGCAGGGCGCGTAGGTCCATGCCCGCCGAGCCTTGGGTTGCATAGTGGGGTAAATAATCGTTCAGGCGCTCATCCAGCAGTTTGCACTGCAGCCGGGGGTGGGCACTCATGAGGACTCTCCAGAATTTTTCGTAGGGGCTTTTTCAAGGGCTGTTTCAGGTGCTGTGTTCAGCAGCGCGAGCGCTTGGCGAACAACGGTCGCGGCGAGCTGGTGTTTGGACTGTGGTGGCTCGGCTTGGCTTTCAACGCCTTGGGGAGTTCGCCAGAGTAGCCATGCGGCGTTTTGGTCGCTGCCAAAGCCCAGGCCCGCCTGGGAGACGTCGTTGGCGACGATCATATCGAGCCCTTTGCGCTGTAATTTATCGCGTGCGTAGTGCTCAATTTCCTGGGTCTCAGCGGCAAAGCCGACCACCAGGGGACGCTGCTCGGCAGGTAGCGCCGCAATGCTGGCGATAATATCGGGGGTTTTAATTAACGTCAGGGTGAGTGTGTCGCTGTCCTGCTGTTTTTTGAGTTTGTGCTCAGCGGGGGCCGCCGCGCGATAGTCGGCAACGGCCGCGCAGCCGACAAACAGCGCCGCTTGGGGCGCCAGCCGCTGGGCCTCGGCGTGCATTTGCTCGGCAGATTCGACGTCGACCCGCGTGACACCCTCGGGCGTGGGTAGATTAACCGGACCGCTGATCAGCGTCACCTTGGCCCCTTCGGCCACCGCCGCTGCGGCTAAGGCAAAGCCCATTTTTCCCGAGCTGTGGTTGGAAATATAACGCACGGGATCCAGTGGCTCTCGGGTAGGCCCGGCGGTAATCACAATATGAGGGGCGTTCCCAGGGTGAGCATCGGTAAGAGGCGGGGCAAACAGTGCCGTCACCGCGTTAAAAATTTCCTCAGGCTCGCTCATGCGCCCAGGCCCCACGTCGCCGCAGGCTTGGTCGCCAGCGGCGGGGCCGATCTGTTGCCAGCCGTCACGCTGCAGCTGCGCCACATTGCGCTGGGTGGCGGGATGGCGCCACATGGCTTGGTTCATCGCCGGGGCAATCAGCTTGGGTGCTTCAGAGGCCAGGCAGAGCGTGGTGAGCAGGTCGTCGGCCATGCCGTACACCAAGCGGGCGATTAGGTCGGCGGTGGCTGGGGCAACCAGCACCACATCCGCCCAGCGGGCCAGCTCAATATGTCCCATGCCGGCTTCGGCTTCGGGGTCGAGCAGGGAGGTGCGCACCGGCTCGCCGGAAAGCGCCTGTAGCGTCAGCGGGGTAATAAATGCCTGAGCACCGTCGGTCATCACTACGCGTACTTCGCCGCCCGCCTGCTTGAGCAAGCGCACAATCAACGCGCTTTTATAGGCAGCGATTCCCGCGCTAACACCGAGTAACACCCGTTTGCCCGCTAGCGTCGATGCTGTTGCGAAAGCGTTAGTGGGGGTATCTACAACAGAGGCCATGTCAGTGATCCACATCAGCGTATGTTAGGACGCTTACCATACCATTGGCACCGCCGATTTGGCATGTTGGGGGGTAATAAGGGTAAGCTAGGTTTACTGAGGCTAGTGGTGATAGGCTTGCTTGTGTGCGGCTGGCGTTAATGATCAAGGGTGGGATAGCGGAGGAAAGCGCGATGGGTATCAATCACTGGCCGGCGGGTGAGCGGCCGCGGGAAAAATTATTAAACACCGGCGCTCAGACGCTTTCAGACGCCGAATTGCTGGCAATTTTTTTACGCGTTGGCGTGCAGGGGCGCTCAGCGGTTGATTTGGCGCGTGACTTGCTGAGTAATTTTGGCGGCCTGCGCCAACTGCTCGAGGCAGACCAAGCCAGCTTTTGTGCCGCCCGTGGTTTGGGCAGCGCCAAGTACGCTCAGCTGCAGGCGACACTTGAGCTGTCGCGGCGCCATCTGGCCAGCCAGTTGGCGCGCGGGAATGCGCTGACATCGCCTGCCTTGGTGCGCCATTATTTAAGTTCGCAGCTACGCCATTTAGGGCATGAGGAATTTGCGGTGCTTTTTTTGGATACTCAGCACCGAATTATTCGCTATGAATCGCTGTTTCGCGGTACCCTAGACAGCGCATCTGTTTACCCCCGCGAAGTTGCCAAGCGCGCATTAGAACTTAGCGCTGGCGCCGTTATCCTGGCGCACAACCACCCTTCTGGTGTGGCAGAGCCAAGCGATGCTGATCGTCGTATCACTGAACGTTTAAAAGACGCCCTCGCACTTTTTGAAGTGCGCGTGTTGGATCATTTCGTGGTGGGGGATGGGGAAGTGGTCTCTTTTGCCGAGCGCGGCTGGCTATAAGCAGAATCATCAAAGTGCATGGCACTACGTTGACTAAGCAAAATGAACGAAAGCGCGTTTTTAAGCCGTTTTAGTTGGTTTTTCTTGCTGCTGGTCGGCCACTCTGGTATAAAGTGCCACCTTTAAACTTGGGTTGAATAACGGACTTGGGTAAAGCTTGGCGGTTAGCTGCGTCGACTCCCTCCCTGCTCCGGTTTGCCCGACAGTTTTGAACACTCAGGCTATTAATCCCGGTCAAGTATATCCTGGCCAAGCAGTTGGAGGCTCTCATGTCCAAAGTATGTCAGGTTACCGGTAAGCGTCCGGTAACTGGAAATAACGTTTCACACTCAATGCGTAAGACACGTCGTCGTTTCTTGCCAAACCTGCACACCCATCGCTTTTGGGTTGAGTCTGAAAACCGCTTCGTCAAGCTGCGCGTTTCTACCAAAGGAATGCGCATTATTGATAAAAACGGTATTGACACGGTTTTGGTTGATATTCGTAAGCGCGGCGACGCTATCTAAGCCAGCTTTTTGGGCCAAGCGTTTCGGACCAAGCATTTTGGAAGGGTTAAACCATGCGCGATAAAATCAAGTTGGTGTCTAGTGCCGGTACCGGTCACTTCTACACCACTGATAAGAACAAGCGGAACACCCCGGATAAGTTCGAGTTCAAAAAATTCGACCCGGTCGTCCGTAAGCACGTTATGTACAAGGAAGCCAAGATCAAGTAATCGCTTTTGCGATGATGATCGGCTTTCCCTGCAGGCGAGTGCCTGTTCAAAAACCCGGCCCCAAGCCGGGTTTTTGCATGCATGCCTTTTGTATACTGCATGCGTCATCAAGCGATCTTCACTAGGTTGTCATCACAGGCTGGTACCATGTTTAAAGCTACGTCGTTCAAAGCTATGTCGTCCATAACTACGCCCAAATATGCCTGAACTTCCCGAAGTTGAAACCACCCGGCGCGGAATTGCCCCCTTCCTGGAAGGCCAGGAAATTACCGAGGTGTTGGTGCGTCAGCCACGGCTGCGTGTGCCCGTGCCCGATGACTTAGCCGATCGATTGGTGGGTGCGCGCATTGGTATCTTGAAACGGCGGGCGAAATACCTACAGATTCCTATTCAGCCGCTATCACCGCCGGGTACTGCCAGCGCAACGCTGCTGTGGCACTTGGGTATGTCGGGCAGCCTGCGTATTGCCAGGGTGGGCGATTTGCCTAAAAAACACGACCATGTCGATGTGGTGACCACCAGCGGCTATGTGCTGCGCTACCACGATCCGCGTCGGTTTGGTTTTGTCGATTGGCAGTTAGAGGACGAAGCGCTGGATAAACGCCTTGCCCACCTAGGCCCTGAGCCGCTGTCGGAGGCGTTTAACGGCAAATGGCTCTACACCCTTTCGCGCAATAAGCGGGTGGCGGTCAAACAGTTTCTGATGGATAACCAGGTGGTGGTTGGCGCCGGTAATATTTACGCGGCGGAAGCGCTGTTTATGGCAGGTATTGATCCGCGCCGCGCCGCGGGTAGGGTTTCCCGTGCTCGCTATGACGCCTTGGCCCTGGCGGTCAAAGAGGTGTTGGCGGCGGCGATTACCCAAGGCGGTACCACGCTGCGGGATTTTGTCAGCGGCCAGGGCGAGCCCGGCTACTTTGCCCAGCGCCTGAATGTTTACGGTCGCCACGGCCAGCCTTGTTTGCGCTGTGGCGCTGAGCTTCGTCGCATTACGCTCGGTCAGCGTGCTAGCGTCTTTTGTCCCGGTTGCCAGCGCTAATGGCGACCCAACGTTTTATGTAAGTTGTTTGCTAAGCCTACGTCTTTTGGAGATTGCTGTGACCCAACGCCTGCGCCTAAATAAAAATGCCGATCGTCGTCTTAAAGAGGGGCATCTTTGGATCTACTCCAACGAGGTGGATATCAAGGAGACGCCGCTAAAAAACTTTACCGCAGGCGAAACCGCTCTGGTAGAAGCCTCCAATGGCAAAGTGATGGCCGTCGCGTACGTGAACCCCCATTCGTTAATTGCCGCGCGCGTCATGTCACGCGACCCGGAAATGCGCTTGGACCGTTCGCTGTTTGTACACCGCTTTAATCAGGCGTTAGCCTTGCGTCAGCGCCTTTATGCGCAGCCGTTCTACCGTTTGATTCATGGCGAAGGCGATCTGTTGCCAGGTTTGGTGATCGATCGTTTTGGCGATGTGGTGGTGGTGCAGCTTAATACCGCGGGTATGCAAACGCTGGCCGAAGAGATTGTGGATGCGTTAGACAAAGTCCTCAAGCCGGAAGTGATTGTTTTCCGCAACGATACCGGCGGTCGCCGTCAGGAAGGCCTGGAAGCCAACGTTGAAGTCATCAAAGGCACGCTGCCTGACGAAGTGGTGCTCGAAGAGAACGGCGCCCGCTTTGTGGTGCCGGTGCTTAATGGTCAGAAAACCGGCTGGTTCTTTGACCACCGCGTTAACCGCGAATGGGTTAATCAGCATGTGGAAGGTAAGCGCGTGCTGGATGTATTCAGCTACGTAGGCGGCTGGGGGGTGCAGGCGGCCGTCCATGGCGCGAAAGAGGTGCTGTGTTTGGACTCTTCAGGCCCGGCGCTAGACCAGGTGGCACGCAACGCCGCGCTGAACGGCGTACAGGAGAAGGTGGCGGTTAGCGAGGGAGATGCGTTTGAAGCCTTGGCGGCATTGAAGTTGGACGGCGAGGAGTTTGACGTGGTGATTCTTGATCCGCCCGCGTTTATCAAAAAACGCAAGGATATCCCCAACGGCGAGCGCGCCTATGCCCGCTTGAACCGTGAGGCTATGCGCTTGTTAGGACGCGATGGCCTGTTAATGTCGGCGTCGTGCTCCATGCACCTGGCGCCAGAGCGGCTAATGGAGGTGGTACGCGGTGCGGTGCGCCATCAGGACCGCCATGGCCAGGTGATTTTCCAGGGTCATCAAGGCCCTGACCACCCGGTGCATCCGGCCATCCCCGAAACGTCTTACTTGAAAGCGCTCGGTGTCCGTGTGTTCCGCGATTAAACCGCATAAGGCGGTCGGGCATTGGGTTAAACAGTTAAACAGCTTAGTGCAACAACGGGGAGTAACGACATGGCGTGGGCACTGCCAGACCCCTTCGTGATCGATATCCGCGTGGCCGATGAGGCCATTGATGCATACCGGCACGTCAACAACAGCGAGTACCTGCGCTGGGTTGAGCAGAGTAGCTGGGCCCACTCTGAAGCGCTTGGGCTGACGCTGGAGCGCTACCGGCAGCTCGACCGCGCCATGGTGGTTCACCGCCATGAGCTGGATTACCTCGCGCCTGCCTTTGCAGGCGACGAGCTACAGCTGGCGACCTGGATCGTCGAGTGCGATGGGCGGTTCAGCCTGACGCGTCGTTTTCAGCTCGTCCGCGTTAAAGACGCAAAAACGCTGCTGCAGGCCCGCACCCGCTTTGCCTGCGTGGCGCTCTCAACCGGTCGGCCTAAACGCTTGCCCGAGGAGTATCGGCGCATTTACGGCGGCGTGGTTATTGAGGAATGACCTGGAATGAAGTGGATTTTTTCGTGCAAAACCGGCAATCACTGGATTTTTCTCCTAAAAAACGCCTTAACCGGCGTTTTTTTTGTTTTGTGTTTCCGGGGTGGTGGTCACCGTCAGCTGTGCTGTAATTTGCGTACAAGACCATTGACCCTTAACAGCACAGGAATCAGCTAATGAAAGTCGCCGTTCCCAAAGAAATTAAAAATCACGAATACCGGGTAGCATTAACGCCTACCGGCGCACGGGAACTCACCGGGCGTGGTCACCAGGTGAGCGTTCAAGCGGGTGCCGGTGAAGGCGCAGGTTTTACCGATGCTGATTTCCAGGCTGCCGGCGCCCAGATAGAAGCCGATGTAGACACGCTGTGGCGCAACGCGGAGCTGATCCTCAAGGTGAAAGAACCGCAGCCGGACGAAGTGGCGCGCCTGAACCCGCAGCACACCCTGTTCACCTACCTGCACCTTGCCGCCGAAGAGCCCCTTACCCGTGGGCTAATGGAAAGCGGTGCGACCTGTATCGCCTATGAAACCATTACCGACGCCCGCGGCGGCTTGCCGCTACTGGCGCCGATGAGCACCGTGGCAGGGCGCATGGCGGTGCAGGCGGGTGCCCATAGCCTGGAAAAAGCCCAGGGCGGTGCAGGGGTGCTGCTGCCCGGCGTGCCCGGCGTGGCGCCGGGTAAGGTCACCGTCATCGGGGGTGGTGTTGTGGGCGAAAATGCTGCCCGTATGGCGCTGGGGTTAGGCGCAGAGGTGACTATTCTGGATAAATCCCTGGCGCGGCTGGAGGTGCTGGATGACCGCTACCAGGGACGTATCAAAACGGTGTATTCCACCGCCGATGCGTTGGAAACGGCCGCCCGTGAGTCGGATATGATTATTGGCGCGGTGCTGGTGCCCGGCGCTGCCGCGCCAAAATTGATCACCCGCCGCATGCTGGCCGATATGCAGCCCGGCAGCGTGCTGGTCGATGTGGCGATCGATCAGGGCGGCTGTTTTGAAACCAGCAAGCCTACCACCCACGCGGCGCCGACCTATATCGTTGATGGGGTGGTGCACTACTGCGTTGCCAATATGCCCGGCGCGGTTGCGCGGACGTCTACCCAGGGGCTGACTAACGCCACGCTGCCCTTTGTGCTCGCCCTGGCGGATAAAGGTTGGCAGCAGGCATTACGCGATGACCCGCATTTCCTGCCGGGCCTGAACGTGCACGCAGGTCAAGTGACCTACCTGGCCGTGGCCGAAGCGTTTGGGCTGGAAAGTATCGATCCCGCCAGTGTTGTGGCAAGCTAGCCGAGCCTCAAAGAGGCAAGCGTAAACTTAATAATGCGGCGGAATATCATCCTCAGGGCGCTGGTCGCTCTGGGGTTCGCTTGCTTGGAGTGCTTGATGCTGCTCGCGCAGGCGTTCGCGCATCATCCCGCTAAGCTGCTCAAGTTTTTCCAGACGGCGTTCCTGTTGAACCACCGCTTGGTCTAAGGTGTCCAGCCAGTGTTCCTGGTGGGCTAAGCGGCTCTCTAACGATTCAAAACGTTGAGCCAGCTCAGCAGGCGATAAGTCGTCGGTCATGATAACATTGCAACCTTATGTAGTAGTATGCCAGTGCTATTGGGAATGGGCCTGATAGCGCAGGTATTGTCCTTCGTCTGTTACCCATACAACAAGAGAGCCTTTTTTTTCTATGAACCCAAAAGTTGTGTTTCGCTGTTTCTTAATCAGTGTATTACTGTCCGCCCCCACGCCACTTTTGCTGGCGGGGATTGTTCATTTAACCGATAGTGCCCTCGCCGAGCTGTGGTTGACCGAGTTAGCCATCAGCGGTGTTAGCGGTGTCTATATTGCAGTTGCGTTTGGTAGTTTTATTGTTTTGTGGATTGGCACCTTGGCCGCGGCGGCTTTGGCACCACCGATGGTGGTAGCGGCGGAGGTTGCTGCGCGGCCTAAGCCTGCCGCGCGCCAGCCTCAAGCTGCAGCGGCTCCTTTGGACGACGATGAGGAAGAAGATATCATCGATCCCAACGATGGCCGTGAAGAGGGTGAAGTAAAGTGGTTTAACACCAACAAAGGTTACGGTTTTATTACCCGCGACAATGGCGAGGATGTGTTTGTCCATTTTCGCGCCATTCGTGGCCGTGGCCCGCGTATGTTGGCTGAAGGCCAAATCGTGCGTTACCACGTGATTAAAAATGAGCGTGGTTTGCAGGCCGACGATGTCAGTATTATTGAGTAAGTTTAAATAAAGTAACAGACAACGACCCCGTCTCGGCGGGGTCGTTGTCGTTTTAGGGTCGTCATTGTTGAGCGAGCAGCAGCGGTCAGCGACCTGAGTCCGGCCACTCAATCGCGCCTTCTTTGCCGCCGGGCAGCACTTGCCAGAAGCGGTCCGGGTCATCGCCCGGGTTCCAGCCGCCTAACGAGCAGCGCACCTCGGTTTGCAACGCCTCGGCGGCCTGCTGGGCGCAGTCCTGGTCGGTCAGCCAGGGGGTATGGTTGCTGTTAAACCATAGGCTGGCAAAGCCATCGGCGGCTTTATCGACCAGCAATACCGGCACGCAGTCACCCTGGTATTGGCCGCGGGTTTGCCATTGGCCTTTGCCTACGGGGCTGAGCGGCGGCGCTCGCAGCGCGTTTTTCAGCCACTCGTTGAGCGTCTCCAGTGAGACGTTGGCCAGGTAAATCTCGATATCGGGGTACCGCTCCATCATAGCTTTACCTCGCCGGAGGTGAGCAGCGCTTGCAGCGTTGCCTCGTACATCCGGCTTAAGTCGTCCAGGTCGCTGGCGCGTACGCGTTCATTGACCTTGTGGATGGTGTCGTTGCGCGGGCCTAGCTCGACCACTTGAGTGCCCAGGGTGGCAATAAAGCGACCATCCGAGGTGCCGCCGCTAGTGGAGAGCGCTGGCCGCTGGCCGGTTACCGTTTCAACGCCTTTGATAGCAGCATCGACAAGCGCGCCTTCTGCGGTTAAAAACGGTTCACCGTTGAGCGTCCAGTCTACCTGATACTCCAGTCCATGCTGGTCGAGAATAGCCTCCGCGCGCGCTTTGAGCTGATCAGCGGTCACCTCGGTGGAGAAGCGAAAGTTAACCACCGCTTCCACGTCGCCGGGAATCACATTGGTGGCGCCGGTGCCTGCGCGCAGGTTAGAGATTTGAAAGCTGGTGGCGGGGAAAAAGGCATTGCCCGCATCCCAGTGCTCGTTGACGAGGGCATCCAGCGCTGGCATGGCCTGATGGATCGGGTTGCGGGCCAAATGTGGGTAGGCCACGTGGCCTTGTACGCCCTTAATATGCAGGGTGCCGCCCAGCGAGCCGCGGCGACCATTTTTGATCATATCGCCCAGCCGGTCGGTAGATGAGGGCTCGCCGACAATGCAGTAATCAAGGCGCTCGTTGCGCTCGCGCAGATGCTCGACCACGGCGCGGGTGCCATCGACCGCCGGGCCTTCTTCATCGGAGGTGATCAAAAAGGCGATACGCCCATCGTGGTCCGGGTGCTTGGCCACAAAGCGCTCAACGGCGGTCAACATTGAGGCAAGGCTGCCCTTCATGTCCGCCGCGCCGCGCCCGCACAGCATACCTTCATCATCAATGCAGGGCTCGAACGGCGGGTACTGCCAGTTGATATACGGGCCGCAGGGCACCACGTCGGTGTGCCCCGCAAAGGCCACCACCGGGCCGTGATGGCCGCGTATGGCCCAGAAGTTCTTTACGTCGCCAAACGGTAGCCGCTCAATATGAAAACCCAGCGCGGCTAAGCGCTCGATCATCAGCTCCTGGCAGCCTTCGTCGTCTGGCGTTACCGAGGCCCGGCTGAGCAGTTCAAAGGCGAGCTTGAGCGTCGGCGACAGTGCTTCTGGCTCAGTTGTGGGCATGCAGCGCCTCGTTCAGGGCGATAGCGCTCTTGTTGGTCAAGCACTCAATGCGACCATTCTGCGAGTTGCGGCGCCACAGCTGGTCGTCTTGGCCAGCCAGCTCGCGGGCGGCAACGGTGCTTACTTCCTGGCCCTGGTCATCCAGCAGCGTCACTTTGGCGCCGGCGGTGATATACAGGCCAGCTTCTACCGTGCAGCGGTCGCCCAGCGGAATGCCGATGCCCGCGTTGGCGCCGATTAAGCAGCCTTCACCGACCTTGATGACGATATTGCCGCCGCCGGAGAGGGTGCCCATGGTGGAACCGCCGCCGCCCAAGTCTGAGCCTTTGCCGATCATTACGCCCGCCGAGATGCGGCCTTCGATCATACCGGGGCCTTCGGCACCTGCATTGAAGTTGACGAAGCCTTCGTGCATCACGGTAGTGCCTTCGCCCAGGTAAGCGCCCAAACGTACGCGAGCGGTATCGCCAATGCGAATGCCGGTAGGTACCACGTAGTCGGTCATTTTGGGGAATTTATCCACGCAGTCGACCGACAGCGCGCGGCCTGCCATGCGGGCCTTCAGGCGACGTGCAGGCAGTTCTTCAATATCGATCGCGCCTTCGTTGGTCCAGGCAATATTGCGCAGCAGGCCAAACATGCCGGTGAGATCAAGGCCGTGCGGTTTGACTAAACGGTGCGACAGCAAATGCAGTTTTAAATACACCTCTGGCGCAGTGTGTGGTGGTTGGTCGGTGTCCAGAAACATCGCGACCAGCGGGCGCTGGCTGGCAGAAAGCGCTTCGGCAAGTGCCGCCTGGTCAGCGTGCCCGGCGGCTTCCAGTGCTTTTGCCAGGCGGGTGCAGTCTTCTGGCAAAAAACTGATGGCGGCATTGCCTTGGGGCGCATCCAGCGCCTGTTGGGCAGCCTCCACCAGGCTTGCTGTCGGATTGAGTAGCGGTGACGGGTAGTAAATTTCCAGCCAGTCGCCCTGGGTGTTTTGGGTGCCAATTCCAAGCGCAAAGCTCAGCATAAGAGGTTGTCCTGTCGTGAATAAGTGGGTGGTAGTGATTATCAGCTCAGTTTGTCGTAATCGCCGTCGCGGTAGCCGACTAAAATGGTGCCATCGTTCCTTTCTAGCAAGGGGCGCTTGAGTAGCGTGGGGTATTTTAGGATGAGTTGGCGTGCCGAATTGGCGTCGTAATCTTTGTCTTCGTCGGAAAGCGCGCGCCACGTTGTGCTGCGTTTGTTAATGGCCTTGACCAGCGGCACGCGATGTAAAATATGTTCCAGCAGGGCAGCGGAAAGGCCGTCTTTGCGCAGGTCGTGGGTCTTATACAGCAGCGCTTTCTCATCCAGGGCTTGGCGCGCTTTGCGGCAGGTATCGCAGTTATTGATGATATACAGCGTCAGCATACGAGCTCCATGGGATGTTAAATAAGTAAACAGCCAATCAATTAACCGCGCTCTATAAGATGACGAATGCGTTGGGCGGCTTCCAGCGTGGGTGCCAGCTCAGCCACTAGCGCTAAGCGTAAACGGCCTGTGCCGGGGTTAATGCCGTTTGCACCCGTGCGGCCCATTAGGCTGCCGGGCAGTACGCTAACGTGCTGCTCGGCAAACAGTCGCTGGGTGAAGGCTATATCGTCTCCACCGGGTACCGCCGGCCATAGATAAAAGCTGGCCTGAGGCGCGGGGAAATCCATGACCGGGGCAAGTACATCGGTCACCGCGCTAAATTTTTCGCGGTAGGCGTCGCGGTTGGCGCGCACATGCTGCTCATCCTGCCAGGCGGCGATAGAGGCGTGCTGCAGCGGCAGCGACATGGCGCAGCCGTGGTAAGTGCGAAAGCGCTTAAACGGCGTTAGCAAGGCCGCATCGCCTGCCACAAAGCCTGAACGCAGCCCCGGCAGGTTGGAGCGCTTGGAGAGCGAGTGAAACACCACGCAGCGGCGGTAGTCATCGCGGCCCAGCTCGGCGCAGGCTTGTAAGAGCCCCGGCGGCGGGTTGGTTTCGTCCAGGTACAGCTCTGAATAGCATTCGTCCGAGGCAATAATAAAATCGTGTTCGTCGGCGAGCGCGATGAGCTGTTTAAACTCATCAAGCGGGGTGACCGCCCCGGTGGGGTTGCCCGGCGAGCAGATAAACACGATCTGCACATCGCGCCACGTCGCGGCGGGCACCGCGCTAATGTCGGGACGAAAAGCGTTGTCGGCGGGGCAGTCTAAATACAGTGGCTCGCCACCCGCCAGCAGCGTCGCGCCTTCGTAAATTTGATAAAACGGATTGGGCACCGCGACTTTCGCCGGGCGGGTGCGATCCAGCGCTGCCTGCACAAAGGCAAAAATCGCTTCCCGCGTGCCGTTGACCGGGACCACCTGCTGCTCGGCATCCAGCCCCTGTAGTTGAAAGCGCTGAGTGGCCCAGCTAGAGATGGCTTCGCGGAGCGCAGGCAGGCCATTGGTCGCTGGGTAGCGGGCCATTTCCAGTTGGTGCGTCACCAGCGCTTCAAGCGCCGCGGGGTAGGGCGCGTGTTGAGGTTCGCCGATGGTCAGCGAGATAGGCGCGATCCCGGTTGGCGGAGTGAGCGCTGCCTTGAGCGCGGCCAGCTTTTCAAACGGGTAGGGATGCAGGGCGTCAAGATCGGGATTCATGGCGTGTCCGTTGATGGCTGGCTGGCGTAAACCGGCGATTATAAGCAAGCCCCGGTGTAGGCTCAAACCTAACCGGGGCTGGGGAGAGGCTTAAACCCCCAATACGTCAATCAAGCGTTCGCGCAGTTGCTGCTGGCGTTCGGGGTCGAGGAGCGGTTCGCCTGCCTTGGTGGTGATGAAAAACACGTCTTCGACGCGCTCGCCGAGAGTGGCGATTTTTGCCGCGGAGAGTGAGATATCCTGCTCCATAAAGATACGCCCTACCCGGGCCAGTAGGCCGGGGCGGTCGGGGGCGGTGAGTTCCAGCAGGGTGCGCTCATTGGCCGGATCCTGCTCAATCAGCACTTCGGTGGAGACCTTGAAGTGTTTGAGCTGGCGTGGCGTATGGCGCGTGACGATAGTGGGATAGTCGTCCGGGTCATCGAGCTCTTCGACCAGGTGCTGGCGCATCTCTTCAATGTGACCTGGATCCCGGATCGGCTGACCGTGGCTGTCGAGGACGATAAACGTATTCAGCGTCCAATCGTTGTGGGAAGTAGCGATGCGCGCATCGTGAATCGAAAGTCCCAGCTGCTCCATGGCAGCGGCGGTGGCGGCAAACAGGTCGTCAACCGAGCGGGTGTGAATAAACACCTTGGTGCCACCTTCGGACATGTCAGCAGTCGGCGCGCTGATCAGCACCAGCGGTAGCGGCGACTGGTTGTGATTGAGAATGCCCTGGGTTTGCCAGACGATTTCGCTGGGTGCGTACTGCAGAAAGTAGTCTTCCCCGAGAGATTCCCACAGCTGGTCGATCTGCGCCCGATTAACGCCGATGGTTTGCAGCAGCGAACGGGCTTCGGTGCGGGTTTCGCGCACCCAGTCGTCGCGATCCGGTGGGTTGTTCAGGCCGCGGCGCAGGGCGCGTTTGGTCTCGGCGTGAAGCTGACGCAGCAGTGTCGCCCGCCAGCCGTTCCACAGCGTGGGGTTGGTGGCATTGATGTCGGCGACGGTAAGCACGTACAGGTAGTCCAGGCGGGTTTCGTTACGCACGATCAGGGCAAAGTCGCGAATCACGTCAGGGTCGCTGATATCGCGCTTTTGTGCGGTCATCGACATCAGCAGGTGGTGTTCCACCAGCCAGCTGACCAGATTGGTATCGTGGGCCGAGACGTTATGGCGCTGGCAAAACTGTTCAACGTCGCGGGCACCGATTTCCGAGTGATCGCCACCGCGGCCCTTGCCGATGTCGTGAAACAGCCCGGCAATCCAGAGTAAGTCGAGCGTGGGCAGCTGCTGCATCAGGGCCACCGCCACCGGGAAGTCGCTCTTCGCTTCCGGTTTGCGGAAATTGTGCAGAAATTTAAGCAGCAGCAGGGTGTGGGCATCAACGGTGTAGATATGAAACAGGTCGTGCTGCATCAAGCCGACGGCGCGGCCAAACTCGGGCAGGTATTTGCCTAGAATGCCGTAACGGTTCATGCGCCGAAGCTGGCGCGGCACATTGCCGGGCGCGCGCATAATGGCCATAAACAGCCGCTGATGGCGTGGGTCATCGCGGTAGTGGTCGTCAATCTGGTGGCGATGGTCACGAATCAGGCGGATGGTGTCGGCGCGCACGCCTTCAATTTCGGGGTGCTTGGCCATCAGTAGAAATAGCTCCAGCATCGCCGCCGGGCGTTCGCGGAACAGGGTTCGCGAGCGCACTTGGATATAGCCGCCCTTGGTTTCAAAACGCTCGTTCAGCTGGACGGTTTCCAGCGCCTCTTTGCCGCGCAGAATGACTTCGTCAAAATGCTGCAGCAGCATATCGTTCAGGCCCGCGAGCGCGGTGACCTGACGGTAGTAGCGTTTCATAAACTGCTCGACCGCCAAGCGCTCCGGCGTATCGCGAAAGCCAAACATCTCGGCAAGGGTGCGCTGGTGGTCAAACAGCAGGCGGTCTTCGGCGCGGTCGGTGAGCATGTGCAGGGCGTAGCGCACCTGCCACAAGAACGCCTGGCCCTGGCTTAGAATGCGCAGTTCGGCATCGTTCATAAAGCCGTTGGCGACGATGTCGGTGTACTGCTCGGTACCGAAATGGCGCTTGGCGACCCAGCCAATCATTTGGATATCGCGCAGCCCGCCGGGGGAGCTTTTGATGTTGGGCTCTAGGTGGTACTCGGAGTTGTTGTAGCGGTAGTGGCGGGTGATTTGCTCCTGCCATTTGGCTTCAAAGAAACGGTCGGCGGGCCAAATGTGCGCGGCGCTTAATCGCTCGCGCATGGCGTCGCGCAGGCTTTCGGGCCCGGCGATCAAGCGCGATTCGAGTAGGTTGGTAATTACCGTGACGTCGGCTTCGGCTTCTCGTTCGCAGTCGTTGAGCGAGCGTACGCTATGGCCGATTTCCAGGCCAATATCCCACAGAAAGGTGATAAAGGCGGTCAGCGGCTCGCGGTAGGCGGTGTCATCGTCGTGCTCGAGCAGCAATAGCAGATCGATATCCGAGTGGGGGTGGAGCTCCCCCCGACCATAGCCGCCCACGGCCACCAGGGCGATGCCGTCATCAGGCCACTCATGCTGCGCCCAGGCGATCGCCAGCAGCTGGTCCATGTACCAGGCGCGGCCGCGCACCAGATCACGAATATCCGCCCCGGCGCGAAACTGCTCGTCCAGGCGTGCTTGAAGTTCGCGCAGGGCGGTTTTAAACGGGGCGACCGGGGAGCGCGAACCGGCAAGCTCGGTGCGGAAGGTGTCCAGGTCGTAAAGCGAGGTGTCCGGTTCAAACCGGTGGTGATGTAATAGCATCAGCTAGTCAAAAAACTGAAGTCTTCATCGCTGCGCGCGGTCAGCACGTCAACGCCTTCGTCGGTCACTAGTAGGGTGTGTTCCCATTGCGCCGAGAGGCTGCGGTCCTTGGTGACGGCGGTCCAGCCATCGCGCAACACCTTGGTTCTATAGCCACCGACGTTGATCATGGGTTCGATGGTAAAGCACATGCCCGCGGCGAGCTTGATGTCGGCATCCGGTGCGTAGCCGTCGTAGTGCAAAAACTGCGGCTCTTCGTGAAAATCAGCGCCGATGCCGTGGCCGCAGAAGTCGCGCACGACCGAGTAGCCATGCTCTTCGGCGTGCTTTTGAATCACCTGGGCAAGCTCCGAAAGGCGTACGCCGGGTTTGATCCATTCAATGCTTTTATACAGGCACTCCTGGGTGATGCGGCAGAGGCGTTCGCCCTGAATAGTCTCACCCACCACGAACATCACGCTGGAGTCGCCGTGGTAGCCATCGCGGGTTTTAACGGTGATATCTAAATTCATGATATCGCCTTTTTTGAGATTTTTGGCGTCGTCCGGGATGCCGTGGCATACCACATGGTTGAGCGAGGTGCAGGTCGCTTTAGGAAAACCGTGGTAGTTCAAGGGCGCCGGCGTCGAGCCCAACTCTCTAACAATGTAGTCGTGGCAAAGACGGTCGATTTCCCCTGTGCTGATGCCGGCCTGCACGAGCGGCGTGATCATTTCGATGACGCTGGCCGCCTGGCGCCCGGCTTCGCGCATGTGTTCGATTTCAGAAGGCGTCTTGATAGGAACGTTCATGAATACTCGATATGAATTCAAAATGGAAAATAGAATGGCGCAATTAAGACCGTCAAACCGGGTGCGACTTCATCTTGGCAATGATCTATGGTATAAAGCCGCGCGCTTTCCTGCAATCGTGATTCCGAGCTTCTTTGTTGGCTGGGTAGCACGCTGAAGGGCGGGGCAATGAATCTGTAGTATGCCACTAAGGGGCGTACTACTTAACGACCAAGCCTTAAAAACACACATGCACCGGCACATGGTCCCGGGTGCCGCTGGCAGCGTCTAACGTCGTCAACGGTCGGATCCATGGGGTGCGTGGAGGCCTAACCCGAGTTTTAGGAGTTTTACCATGTCTCACGTTAATATGCGTGACCTGCTTAAAGCAGGCGCTCACTTCGGTCACCAGACTAAGTACTGGAACCCGAAAATGAGCAAATATATCTTCGGCGCGCGTAACAAGATTCACATCATCAACCTTGAGCACACCCTTCCGGCGCTGAACGAAGCGGTCGATGTGATCGAGAAGATGGCGGCATCCAACAACAAAATTTTGTTTGTTGGCACCAAGCGCAGCGCTAGCAAGGTAATTAAAGAAGAAGCCAACCGTGCCGGTCAGCATTTCGTCAACCATCGCTGGTTGGGCGGCATGTTGACTAACTTCAAGACCATCCGTCAGTCGATTAAGCGTCTGCGTGATCTTGAAGCCATGCGCGAAGACGGTACCTTCGAGAAGCTGACCAAAAAAGAAGTGTTGGTGGCGACTCGCGAGCAGGACAAGCTTGAGCGTTCTATCGGCGGTATCAAGAACATGGGCGGCCTACCGGACGCACTGTTCGTCATCGACGTTGACCACGAGCGCATCGCGATCAACGAAGCCAACAAACTGGGTATCCCGGTTATCGGCGTGGTAGATACGAACTCCAACCCCGATGGCGTTGACTACGTGATCCCCGGCAACGATGACTCTATCCGCGCTATCCAGATCTACGTAAAAGCGATTGCGGATGCTTGCGGTCGTGCCAAAGAAGGCAACGCTGAAGAGTTTGTTGAAGTGACCGAAGAGGCCGCTGCAGCTGAAGACAGCACTGCCGCTGAGTAATGCAGCAGTGGGTGCGGTAAGCTGGTGTGCCGCATCGTGTTAAAGGGGGCTATGTCCCCCTTTTCCGCTACAGGCTCCCACTATAGGTGGAAGCGTCTGGGCGGAACGAATTTGCCGGTGACACGTGCCGGCCCCGCAGCGCAGAGTGATACATGATGGTCATTTATCATGCCTATACTCTGTGTTGCGTCTTACTCTCATAGAATCATTTCAGAGGTGAATTCTCATGGCAGCTATTAGCGCCTCTCAGGTCAAGGAACTTCGCGAACGTACCGGTCTCGGCATGATGGAGTGTAAAAAAGCACTCACCGAAACCGACGGCGATATCGAAGTTGCCATCGAAAACCTGCGCAAAAACTCAGGTCTAAAAGCGGCGAAAAAAGCTGATCGCATCGCCGCTGAAGGTGTTGTGGTCACGCGCGTAGCGGAAGACAGCAGCTACGGCGTAATGGTTGAAATCAACTCCGAGACTGACTTCGTTGCCCGTGATGATAATTTCATTGCGTTTGCCGACAAAATCGCCGCCGCTTTCTTTACGGCCAAAAGCGATGACGTTGCTGCCGTAATGGCGGGCGCGCTGGAAACAGCGCGCGAGCAGCTGGTTCAGAAAATCGGTGAAAATATCGGCGTTCGTCGCGCCGCTGTTGTCAGCGCCGCCGAGGGTGGCATAGTGGGCGAATACGTCCATGGTGGCCGCATTGGCGTTCTGACCGTTCTGACTGGCGGCACTGCAGACGTCGCGAAAGGCGTTGCCATGCACGTGGCAGCGATCAATCCGACGGTTGCCCATCCTGCTGATATGCCTCAAGAGCAGTTGGATGAAGAAAAAGCCATTATCCTGGCACAGCCGGATATGGCCGGTAAGCCGGAGCAAATCGCTGAGAAAATGGTCCAGGGTCGCTTGAAAAAATACCTGGCAGAAAACAGCCTGACCGAGCAGCCGTTTGTTAAAGACCCGAACCAGACTGTCGCTGAGTTCGTCAAAGCGGCGGGCGGCGAAGTGGTTGGCTTCACGCGCTTTGAAGTTGGCGAAGGTATCGAGAAAGAAGAAGTCGACTTTGCTAAAGAAGTGATGGAACAGGCTGGCCGTCGCTAGGGCCAGAAGTTTCAGAAAAAGATGGCGTGCGCATTAGCGCACGCCTTCGCGTATCCGGCCCTGGTATAACGTGGGGCTGCCCCGCCTGCCTGTGTTCAGGTCTGCCTCAGGAGAGATGCCATGTCACGTGATGTTCAAGAGTCCGCCCCCCACGTAGCGCCCAGCAAAAGCAGCGCTGAGAGTTCGAAGTCGAAATACAAACGTATTTTGCTCAAGCTTTCTGGCGAAGCATTGATGGGTGAACACGAGTTTGGTATTGATCCCAAGGTGCTTGATCGGATGGCCCTGGAGATCGGCCAGCTGGTGGGTATTGGCGTGCAAGTCGGTATCGTGATTGGCGGTGGTAACCTGTTCCGCGGTGCGGCACTCAATGAAGCCGGCATGGATCGTGTCACCGGTGATCATATGGGCATGCTGGCCACCGTGATGAATGCGCTGGCGATGCGCGACGCCTTAGAGCGTTCTAACATTCGCTCACGGGTGATGTCGGCGATTCCCATGAGCGGTGTGGTAGAGCACTATGATCGGCGTACCGCCATTCGCTACTTAACCTCAGGGGATGTGGTGTTGTTCTCTGCAGGCACAGGCAATCCTTTCTTTACGACTGATTCAGCCGCCTGTTTGCGTGGCATTGAAGTGGACGCCGATGTGGTTATCAAAGCGACCAAGGTCGATGGCGTCTACAATAAAGACCCAGTAAAACATCCAGATGCTGTGAAGTACGACCAGCTCTCTTACGACGACGCCCTGGATCAAAAGTTGGGCGTGATGGATTTGACCGCTATCTGCCTGGTACGTGACCATAATATGCCGGTGCGGGTATTTGATATGAATAAGCCTGGTGCCCTACTGAACATGGTCGTAGGGGGCAAGGAAGGCACGCTGATATACAGAGGGTAATAACGTGATCAACGATATTAAGAAAGATGCTGAGTCGCGCATGAAAAAAAGCGTTGAGGCGCTGCACAGCAACTTCAACAAAATTCGTACCGGGCGAGCTCATCCGAGTATTTTAGACGCCGTGACGGTGGAGTATTACGGCAGCCAGGTGCCGCTTAGCCAAGTGGCGTCGGTTAACGTTGAAGATGCGCGTACGCTGAGTATTGTGCCGTGGGAACAGGGCATGGTGCCGAAAATTGAAAAGGCTATCATGACCTCTGATCTTGGCTTGAACCCGGCCAGCGCCGGCACGGTGATTCGGGTACCGATGCCGATGCTCACCGAAGAGACCCGTAAAGGGTATATCAAGCAGGCGCGTAGTGAAGCAGAAAACGCCCGTGTTGCGGTGCGCAACGTACGCCGCGATGCGAACGGTGACTTCAAGTCGTTGTTAAAAGATAAAGACATCACCGAAGATGATCAGCGCCAAGGCGAAGATGACGTTCAAAAGCTGACCGATAAATATATCGCTGAGATCGATAAAGCGTTGGCCGCCAAAGAACAAGACCTTATGCAGGTGTAAGCCTGTGCGTTATTCAGCCGCGGGCAGCTTAGGCTGCCCGTTTTGCCACACTTTGGCTGGTTTTTTATGACTGACTTTTGGTGCGAGAACCCATGACGTCACCGCAGTTTCCTAACGAACAGCCGGGCGACGCCTGCACGCTTCCTTCGGCCGGGGAGGCTCCACCGTCTCACGTGGCCATTATTATGGATGGCAACAACCGCTGGGCGCGCGCGCGCGGTCTTTCGGGGGTGCGTGGTCATCGCGCTGGGGTGGAAGCCGTTCGCGCGGTGATTCAGCGGGCGGCCGAACGCGAGGTGAAAACGCTCAGCCTGTTTGCCTTCTCCAGCGAGAACTGGAAGCGCCCGGCGGCGGAAGTCAACGCGCTGATGGAGCTGTTTTTGATGGCCCTTAAGCGCGAAGTCAAAAAGCTCAATGAGCGTAATGTGCGCCTCTCGATTGTTGGCGAGCAGCAAGGCTTCTCCCACGCGATCCAAAAGCATATCCAGCGCGCTGAAGCGTTAACGGCGGACAACACGGGTATGCATTTGGTGATTGCCGCCAACTATGGCGGCCAGTGGGATATTGCCCGCGCCGCGCGCAGCTTGGCTGAACGAGTGGCGGCCGGGGAGTTAGCCCCTGCCCAGATTGATGAGGCGTGCTTTGATGCCGCGATGGGGGGGGCTGACGTGCCGCCGGTAGATTTGTGTATTCGCACCAGCGGCGAACAGCGGCTATCCAACTTTATGCTCTGGCAGCTAGCCTATGCCGAGCTGCACTTCTCATCGCTACTATGGCCCGATTTTGGCGCGGACGCCTTTGATTCGGCGTTAAACGAATTTTGTCAGCGACGTCGCCGCTTTGGCATGACCGACGAACAAATAGAGGCGCAAGGTGCTTAAACAGCGGATTATCACCGCAGCCTGGTTGGTGCCTTTAACGCTAATCGGCCTGTTTGGATTACACGGCGGCGCCTATGCGCTGTTTACGGCGGTCATTGTGCTACTCGGTACTTGGGAGTGGACCAATCTGGCCGGGGTCGCCCGCTCGTCACAGCGCGCTCAGTTAGTCGCTATAATGGCGCTTTTAATGCTGGGAATGTGGCTGACCGATGCCGCCACGAGCGTTTGGCCGCTGTGGCTGGCCGCCGTTGGCTGGTTAGCCAATTTCTATTGGGTTATCCGTTACCCCGCAGCGGGGCAGCAGTGGCAGGCCACCGCGCGGCGTCTGTTGATGGGCCTATGGGTCCTGCTGCCGTGCTGGGTGGGGTTTAACGTCCTGCGTGAAAGCGGTGCTATATGGTTGCTGTTCGTATTGCTGTTGGTGTGGTGTGCGGACATTGGCGCCTATTTTGTAGGGCGCCACTGGGGGCAGCGCAAATTGGCGCCCCAGGTGAGCCCGGGTAAATCCTGCGAAGGTGTCTTGGGCGGCTTAGCGGCAACCGCTGTCCTGGCCATTTTGTTTACGCTGTGGTTGCCACTGGGTGGACTTGGCAGTATTGCCCTGATCCTGGTCACAGCAGTGGTCACCTTGGCCTCAGTGCTAGGCGATCTGCTGGAAAGCATGCTCAAGCGCTACCGCAATATTAAAGATTCGAGCCAGCTGTTACCTGGGCACGGTGGGATTCTGGATCGTGTTGATAGCCTCACCGCCGCGATTCCGTTGTTTGCCCTGTTCTATGTTGAAGTGCTTGTCCAGCTACTTGACCGGGTGCAGCCACTATGAGCCATCAGCCGACACAACGACCGGTTCAGCGCGTGACGGTGCTTGGATCGACTGGGTCTGTGGGCACTAGCACGCTGGATGTGATTGGCCGCCATCCCGACCGCTATAGCGTCCATGCCCTCACCGCGCATACCTCCAAAGAAGCCCTGCTCGCTCAGTGTTTGGTGCACCGGCCTGCGGTGGCCGTGCTGGATATTGAAGCCGATGCCGTCTGGCTGCGCCAAGCGCTTAAGCGGGCTGGTCTGCCAACCGAGGTCAGCGCCGGCCCAGAGGCTCTCTGTGAAGTGGCCCGCGACGAAAGCGTTGACTGTGTGATGGCGGCGATCGTAGGGTCGGCGGGCTTGCTGCCCGCATTGGCCGCTGCTGACGCGGGCAAGCGTGTGCTATTGGCCAATAAAGAGGCGCTGGTGATGAGCGGCGCGCTGTTTATGGAGGCCGTTGCCCGCTCTGGCGCGACACTATTGCCAATTGATTCCGAACATAATGCCATTTACCAGTGTCTACCGGCGCAGCATCGCGGCGGTTTGGCGCGCCACGGCGTCACCCAGCTGCTGTTAACCGCCTCTGGAGGGCCGTTTCGCACGTGGTGTCAGGCGGATATCAATCAGGTCACTCCCGAGCAGGCCTGCGCTCACCCTAATTGGTCAATGGGGCGTAAAATATCGGTGGATAGCGCCACGCTAATGAATAAAGGTTTGGAACTTATTGAAGCTTGCTGGCTATTTGATGCCATGCCCGAACAGATTCAAGTGGTGGTGCACCCGCAAAGCGTGATCCACTCCATGGCGGCGTACCAAGATGGCTCGGTGATTGCGCAGTTAGGCAATCCTGATATGCGCACCCCTATCGCCTACGGGCTGGCGTGGCCAGAACGTATTGCTGCGGGTGTCGAAACGCTGGATCTTTTTCAAGTGGCGCGGCTAGATTTTGAAGCGCCCGATGAAGCTCGCTTCCCCTGTTTGGGGCTTGCTCGGGCAGCGATGCAGCAAGGGGGCGGAGCGCCGGTGATCCTCAATGCGGCCAATGAAGTGGCCGTTGAGGCCTTTCTGCAGCGGCGGCTCGGCTTCACCCAGATCGGCCAGCTGGTCGCGGAGGTCCTGTCGCGCCCTTCGCAGAGCCATGCTGACAGCCTGGAAAGTGTATTAGCAACCGATCAATGGGCGCGACAGCAGGCGCTAGAGCTGGTAACAAGGTGGTCCGCTTAAGCATTTGCTGGGCAGGGCGTTAAGAGCTGAGCGTAAGGAGTGCAGTGTGGGCCTGATACAGAATATTTTAGCGGTCGTTGTCGTGTTGGGTCTCTTGGTGACCTTCCATGAGTTTGGCCACTTTTGGATGGCGAGGCGCTGCGGGGTCAAAGTGCTGCGCTTTTCGGTGGGGTTTGGTAAGCCGCTGTGGTCGCGGGTAGACCGTCAAGGCACCGAGTATGCCATTGCCGCGATTCCACTGGGTGGCTATGTCAAAATGCTCGATGAGCGCGAGGCGCCGGTACCCGAAGAGCAGCTCGACCAGGCGTTTAACCGCAAGACAGTGTGGCAGCGTATTGCTATTGTGGCCGCCGGGCCTATCGCTAACTTTTTGCTCGCGATTGTGGCCTACTGGGCGCTGTTTGTAGCGGGCACCACGGTGTTGTCGCCGATGGTCGGCAGCGTCGAGCCTGGCTCACCGGCAGAACAGGCCGGGTTGGCTCACGGTGACGAGATCGTGGCTGTCCAGGGCGATACGATGCGCTCCTGGGAAGATGTTAATCTGAAGCTGGTATCGATTATTGGCTTTAGCGGCGAGCTGGCGATCGGTGCGCGCCCCGAAGGGGCGAGTGACGCTCAGCGCTATGAGTTGGCCGTCAGCGATTATCTCGTTCGCCAGGACCCGCCGCAGCCGCTGCAGACGCTGGGTATTACCCCTTGGCAGCCAGACTTTCCAGCCGTTTTAGGCCAAGTAGTGAGCGGGGAGGCCGCGGAAAAAGCAGGCCTGGAAGCGGGCGATAGAATGCTGGCGGTTAATGGCGAACCAGTGGATGATTGGATGCACTTCGTTAATATGGTGCGAAGTAGTCCAGGTGAAACGCTGCAGCTCACCTATGAGCGTAACGGCGAGCAGTCGAGTGTTGATTTAACCCCCGGCCGAAACCGCCTGGATACCGGGGTTGAGATTGGCTATATCGGTGCGGGTGCCCAGCAGGTTGAGTGGCCCGCCGAGTTTCAGCGGGAAATTCGTTATGGCCCTATTGACGCTGTCGGCCAGGCATTGTCACGCACTGGCGAGATGACGCTACTCACCATCGATGCTATCCGCAAGATGTTGGTCGGGCTGATTTCGCCTTCCAACCTGTCGGGGCCGATTACCATTGCGCAGGTATCCGGGGATTCAGCCCGCGCTGGCATGAACGCTTTTGTGGGCTTTATAGCGTATCTTTCGATCAGCCTGGGGGTGCTTAATTTGCTACCCATTCCGGTGCTCGATGGTGGTCATTTGCTGTATTACTTTATCGAGGTTGTGCGTGGACGACCGGTATCTGAAAAAACGCAAGCGGTAGGATTGCGCATCGGGCTTGCCATGGTCGGCACCCTGATGTTGATGGCCCTCTATTTTGATCTGATGCGCCTGTGGTAACGACGCGTGTAGCGCGCAGGATGCCTTGTCATCTGCCTGCACAAATGTATATGGTGCCTTTCTGGAATAATAGGCAGACCAACGCGAGCGAATTGACTGCATGAAAATAAAGACCCTTGGAATGGCGGTACTCTTGCTGGCAGGCGCCAGCGGCGCCCAAGCACAATCCTTTGATGTTTCAGACATTCGAGTAGAAGGACTACAGCGGGTATCAGCCGCCTCGGTCTTCAACGCATTTCCAGTCAGTGCCAATGAGCGCGTCAGCGAACAACAGCTGGCCGAGGCTGCACGTGACCTCTTTGCGACGGGGCTGTTTGACGATGTTTCGCTAGCACGCGAGGGTGATGTTCTTGTCATTCAAGTGGTTGAACGGCCGACCATCGCACGGCTACAGATTAGCGGTAACGATCAGATATCCGAAGAAGATTTGCGTACGGGCCTGCGTCAGTCAGGGCTCTCTGAGGGCCAAGTGCTCGAACTCTCGACCCTGGAAGAGATCCAGCGCGAGCTGGAGGGCGTCTATCAATCACAAGGTCGCTACAGCGCCAGCATCGATACTGAGGTAGAGGAAGTTGATGAGGGCCGCGTTCAGGTCAACATCAATATCAACGAAGGCGAAGTCGCTAAGATTCGTCAGATCAATATCGTTGGTAACGACGCCTTTGACGACGAAACCCTACGCAACGTCTTTGAGCTAAACGACCGGCCGGGGCGTTTCTTCGGCTGGTTTTCTAGCGATGAATACTCCCGCGAAGCGCTATCGGGCGATATTGAGCGGCTACGGTCCTATTATTTGGACCGCGGCTATGTCAATTTTGATATTACCTCGACCCAGGTATCGATTGGCCCCGAAAAATCCGACATCTTTATTACCCTCAACGTGGATGAAGGCACCCAGTACCGCGTTGGCGACATCCGTTTCGCAGGCGACCTGAAAATCAGTGAAAATGAAGCCCGCCAGCTGCTCACCGTCGAAGAAGGCGAGATATTTTCGCGTGCGGACGTCAACACCTCAACCGAAGCTCTGCGTCAGCGCTTGGGTGCCGAAGGCTTTGCCTTTGCCGATGTGCAGGGCATGCCGGAAATGGCCGATGACGGCGAAACCGTCGATCTGGTGATTGCCGTTGACCCCGGTAATCGTGCCTATGTGCGGCGTATTGAATTCTTTGGTAACACCACGACCCAGGACGAAGTGCTGCGCCGTGAAATGATCCAGTTGGAGGGCGCACCAGCCTCTACCGACGCCATCACGCAATCGCGTCAGCGCCTGGAGCGCCTCGGTTTCTTTAGTCAGGTCGAAGTGGATACCCAGCCTGTTCCAGGTGAGCCCAACCTGTTGGACGTTACTTATAACGTCGAAGAGCAGCCTTCTGGCTCGGTCTCCGCGAGCGTGGGTTTCTCGCAGAGTGCCGGGGTGATTTACGGCGTGGGCCTGTCGCAGAACAATTTCCTGGGCACGGGTAATCGCGTCAATCTGGGCGCTCAGCGCAGCGATACCTTTACCAGCGTCAACTTTGGTTTCACCGATCCCTACTGGACGCTCGATGGCATTTCCCGCGGTTATAATCTGTTCTACCGCGAGACCGATTATGCCGATTCGGATATCTCAACCTACTCGACGGATGCCTATGGGGCCGGTATCAACTTTGGGTACCCGATCAGCGAGCTGTCGCGATTGAATTTCGGTGCCAATATCGAAGACCTGTCGATTAAAACCTACTTCGATACGGCTTCAGAGATCCGCCGCTATGTGGAAGATCAGGGGGAAGATTCGCAAAGTCTGAAACTCACCGCTAGCTGGACGCGTAACAACCTTAACCGGGGCATTATGCCAACCGATGGCAGCTATCAGCGCCTATCGCTGGAAACCGGTGTGCCGGGCAGCGATGCGGAGTACTACAAGCTGCGCGCGCGCGCCCAGCAGCTGTTCCCGATGAACGATGATGAGTCCTGGGCATTCAAGTTTACCGGCAACGTCGGCTATGCCGATACGTTGGGGGGCAGCGATCCGTATCCCTTCTATGAAAACTTCTACGCCGGTGGTTTAGGCTCGGTACGTGGCTTCACGTCCAATACGTTGGGTCAGCGCACCACGCCAGCCCGCGAAGGCGGGCGTGATCGTACCCTCGGCGGTAACGTCTCCATCGAAGGCAGCGCCGAGATCATTTTCCCGCTGCCGTTTATTGAAAATCAGCGCTCGCTGCAAACATCGCTGTTTCTGGACGGTGGTAACACCTTCTTAAGCTCTTGCTACGATGTGCTTGATGAAGACGCAGATCGGCAGCGGTGTAATTCCGGCGTTGATTTAGGCAATTTACGCTACAGCGCCGGCATCGGCCTCTCGTGGCTGACGCCCGTGGGTCCGCTGACGTTTAGCGTTGCCGAACCCTTGAACGATGAGAGCGGCGACGACACCCAGTTCTTCCAGTTCTCACTGGGACAATCGTTCTAATTTTGCTAGACCGCGCGCCATGACGGCGCGCGCTAGCGTGATCTAAGGAGATAATAGGATGTGTAAACTGACAGCGGCTGTATGCCTGTTAGCGGCGATGATTTTGCCTGCTCACGCGGCGGAAGTGGCGGTGCTTGACTGGCGAGCAGCGCTGATGAATACCCAGTCCGCCCAGGAGTCGCTAAGTAGGCTGGAAGGGCAAATTGGCAACCAGCAGCGTGAAGTGCAGAGTCTGGGCAATGAGCTTCAGCAGCTTCAGCAGCGCCTGCAGAACGAAGGCGAGACCATGGCGCAGTCGCAGCGCGAGTCGCTGATTAGCGAGTTACAAGAGAAAGGCAGTCGCTTTGAGCAACGTCGCCAAGAGGTCATGCAGGCGCAGCAGCGTTCTGAACAGCAGTTTTTAGAAGGTGCCGAGCCTAAGCTTGAGCGCGCCGTCGAGCAGGTGCTGGAGCGTCATGGTATTGACGTGCTGGTAGAGCCTCAAGGGGTGCTTCACTCCGGGGTCGATCTACCCAATGTGACCGACGAAGTTACCCAGATATTTGATACCCTGAACTAAATTTAAACGACGATGGGTGTGGCTTAGCCACACCAATGCTTCCCTGGGTTCCCATGACGCACACTTCTCATCAGCTTACCCTTGCCGATATTGCGAACCATCTAGGCATCGCTTTTAGCGGCAATACGCAGCAGCCGATCCGCGGCCTGGCAACGCTGAAAGACGCGCAGCCGGACCAAGTGGCTTTCCTGGCCAATCGCGCCTACCTGAAAGATTTGGCGACGACGCAGGCAGCAGCGGTGTTACTGCACCCTGAGCACGGCAAGCACTGTCCGGTGCCACGCCTGGAAATTGATAATCCCTACCTGGGCTATGCCCAGCTGTCGCAGCTATTTGATCCGCTGCCAGCGCGGGACATCGTTGGCATTCATCCCACGGCAGTCGTGGCAGAGGATGCTCAGCTAGGCGCCGATGTCTGTATTCAAGCGCACGCCGTGATTGAAGCAGGTGCGGTGCTGGGCGACCGCGCCGTCATTGGGGCAGGCAGTGTTGTTGGGGCCGATAGCATTATCGGTGAAGCAACGCGTCTGCATGCCAATGTCACTGTCTGCCATGGTGTGGTGGTGGGTAAGCGAGCCATTCTGCAAAGTGGCTGTGTCATCGGTGGCGACGGCTTTGGCTTTGCCCACGACGGCGCAGGCTGGCATAAAATTGCCCAGCTAGGGGGGGTGGTGCTCGGCGATGATGTGGAAGTTGGCAGCTGTTCCAGCATCGACCGGGGTGCGCTGGGGGATACGGTGATTGGCAATGACGTTAAAATTGATAGTCAGGTACAAATTGCCCACAACGTCACCATTGGCGACCACAGTGCCTTGGCAGGCTGTGTCGGCATTGCCGGTTCTACCAAGGTCGGCAAGCACTGTATGCTGGGCGGTGGCGCAGGTTTGTCCGGGCATCTAACCATCTGCGACGGTGTTCAGGTGACGGGAATGAGTTTGGTCACCAACTCCATCCACACGCCTGGGATTTACTCCTCGGGCACTGGCGCTATGGCCAACACCCAGTGGCGAAAAAACGCAGTGCGTTTTAAACAGCTCGACGACATCGCTAAGCGCTTGGCAAGATTGGAAAAAAAGCAGCGTGATTAATGCATGCTGAATGAAAACTGCCCCCTTGGCTTGAGGCTAACTAGCAAAGCGTTATAATCCACTGCCTTTTTGCCCGCCGGCGTGCTGGTGTTTGCCTGAGTCCCTTTAGGGATTCCAGGGTTTTTGTCATTTTAGAGGTCGCTACGATGGTTATGGATATCAATGAAATTCGCGAGTACTTGCCCCACCGCTACCCGTTTTTGCTGGTGGATCGAGTAACACAGCTTGCCATCGGTGAATCCATCGTTGCGTATAAGAATGTCAGCATCAACGAGCCCTTCTTCAACGGCCATTTTCCCCATCACCCGATCATGCCCGGGGTGCTGGTAATCGAAGCCCTGGCCCAGGTATGCGGCATTCTTGGCTTTAAAACGGTAAATAAACTGCCGGCCGATGGCTACGTCTACTATCTAGTGGGCAGCGACAAAGTGCGTTTCAAACGTCCGGTGATGCCCGGTGACAAGCTCACCTTGGAAGCCGACGTGATTAAAGGTAAACGCGGTATCTGGAAATTTGCCTGCCGCGCCAGCGTTGATGGTGAATTGGCCTGCGAAGCGGAAATTATTTGTGCAGAGAGGAAGGTGGCTTGATACATCCTACTGCTCTGGTCGACTCGACGGCGCGCCTTGCCGACGACGTTGAGGTCGGCCCTTTTAGCATTATTGGCCCTGACGTCACCATTGGCGCAGGCTCGGTGATTGGCCCGCACGTGGTGATTAAAGGCCCCACCACGCTGGGCAAACGCACGCGTATCTTTCAGTTTGCCTCGGTGGGCGAAGACTGTCAGGACAAAAAATACGCGGGCGAGCCGACGCGGCTAGTCATGGGTGACGACAATGTCATTCGCGAAGGCGCCACGATCCATCGCGGCACGGTTCAGGATCGCAGCGAAACCACCATTGGTTCGCGCAATCTGTTGATGGCCTATGTGCACGTGGGTCACGACTGCGTGATTGGTAACGACTGCATCTTGGCTAATCAGGTTACCCTGGCGGGCCATGTGACGGTTGGCGATTACGTTATTCTGGGCGGTCTGGCGGCGGTACATCAGTTCTGCCATTTCGGCGATCACGCCATGGCCGGCGGTGGCTCGATTATCACCAAAGACACCCCTGCCTATATCATGATTAATGGCAACCCGGCCGAAGCGCGGGGGCTTAACCTGGTGGGTTTAAAGCGGCGTGGTTTTAGCCACGAAGCGATCAGCGCGCTCACCGCCGCGTATAAAATGGTCTATCGCCAAGGGCTAACCACGGAGCAGGCGCTTGTCGAAATGCGCAGCCGTTTTGAACTGCCTGAGGTCGAGCACTTTGCCGCCTCCATTGAGCGTTCGACTCGCGGTATCACCCGCTAACCGATGCTAACCACCTTATGACCCTGCAACGCGTTTACCTCGTGGCCGGGGAGCTTTCCGGCGATATACTGGGTGCGGGCCTGATGCGTGAACTCAAAGCCCACCATCCGGATGTTGAGTTCCGTGGTATTGGCGGGCCGCGCATGCAGGCGGTAGGCATGCAGAGTCGCTTTCCGTTAGAGACCCTCGCGGTAATGGGGCTGGTGGAAGTGCTTAAGCACCTCCCCGAACTGATCCGCGTGCGGCGCACCCTAAAAGCCGAAGCGTTGGCCTGGCAGCCGGATATTATGCTCGGCATCGATGCGCCCGACTTCAATTTGGGCCTGGAACGCCAGCTTCGCGAAGCGGGTATTATCACCGCCCACTACGTGAGTCCTTCTGTATGGGCGTGGCGCCAAGGGCGGGTAAAAGGCATTGCCAAGTCAGTCGATGGCATGCTGACACTGCTGCCTTTTGAAGCCGCCTTTTACCGCGAGCATCGTGTCCCCGTTGCGTTTGTGGGTCATCCGCTGGCCGACGAAATGCCGCTGGAGAATGACCGTGCTGCCACGCGCCAGGCCCTGGAGCTCGCGCCTGATAGCCAGGTATTAGCGCTGTTGCCGGGCTCGCGGGCCAATGAAATCCGTTTTTTGGGCGCGACCTTTCTGGCCGCCGCGGAACAGCTCTGCCAGCGCCACCCCACGCTGAAGGTGGTGATCCCCGCAGCGACGGCTGATCGTCGCCGCGAAATCAGCGCCCTGCTTGCCAATTACCCGCTGTTGGCGGCGCGCATAACGCTGCTGGATGGCTTGGCCCGCGAAGCGATGGTGGCCAGCGATATCGTGCTGTTGGCGTCTGGCACCGCCGCGCTGGAAGCCATGCTGTGCCACCGCACCATGCTGGTGGCCTATAAAATGGCACCGATGACGCATTGGCTGGCCAAGCGAATGGTCAAAACCCAGTGGGTCTCACTGCCCAACTTGATTGCGCAAGAAACCCTGGTGCCCGAATTGATACAAGAGGCCGCCTCACCGGAGGCGATTGCTGATCAGCTAAGCGCCATGCTGGCGGATGATGCAAGCCGCCATGCCTTGGAAACACGCTTTGCCGAGATGCATGCCACTCTCCAGCGCAACGCCAGCCGTCGCGCTGCCGAGGCGGTCAGCCTCCTTGCCGCAGGTCAGCCGCTGGAGACGGGTTATGACAAATAAGGGCCTGGCCATTGAGCGCTGGCTGATTGAGCATAAGGATTTTCCAACCCTTGAGATTGCCTATAATGGAGAGCGGCTGGCGGGGGTGGATGAAGTGGGTCGCGGGCCGCTGATAGGCAGTGTCGTCGCGGCGGCGGTCATTCTCGATCCCGCTCAGCCGATTGAGGGTCTTACCGACTCCAAAAAGTTGACCGCGCGAAAACGTGAAGCGCTGGATAGTCAGATTCGCGAGCGGGCGTTAGCCTTTGGCGTGGCAGAAGCCAGTGCTGCTGAAGTAGATACACTGAATATTTACCATGCCACGCACTTGGCCATGCGTCGCGCTATTGATGCGCTGGCGCCCGTGGCGGAATATCTACTCGTGGATGGCAACAAATTACCTGGGCACCTACTGCCCGGCCAAGCCGTGGTGAAGGGCGATTCACGCCACTGTGCCATTGCCGCCGCGTCGATTTTGGCTAAAGTCGCTCGCGATGCCCAAATGGTAACGCTGGATATGCGCTACCCTGAGTATGGCTTTGCGCGCCATAAGGGTTATCCCACCAAAGAGCACCTCGCCGCACTGGCAGTTCATGGGCCTTTGCCAGACCACCGGCGCAGTTTTGCGCCCGTTCAGCGTCAGTTAGCGCTGCTTTAAATCCGTTCTTTTTTTGCTGAGAATGTTACCAATTTGTTGAGGGTGTTATGAAGTCAGCGAGAGCGTCATGACGGTTCCGTTCGTTCATTTACGTTTGCACAGTGAATACTCCCTGGTCGATGGCTTAGTGAAGCTAAAATCGCTGGTCAGCACCACGGCTGAGCGGGCGATGCCAGCACTGGCCTTGACCGATGAAACCAACCTGTTTGGCCTGGTGAAGTTTTATAAAGCCGCCCAGGGGGCGGGGTTGAAACCGATTATCGGCAGCGATTTATGGCTGCAGAATCCCCATGACGAATCCCACCCTTACCGGCTAACGCTGCTGGCGATGAACGAGGTGGGTTATCGCAACCTGACCGAGTTGATCTCGAAAGGCTGGACCCATGGCCAGCGCCAGGGGCGGGCCATTCTCGATAAGCAGTGGGTGCTTGAACAGAACGAAGGGCTGATTGCACTCTCCGGGGCCCGTGAGGGCGAGATTGGCCGCCACCTGCTGTCCGATCACGAACAGGACGCGCGGCTGCTGCTCGAAGAGTGGCAGGCGGCATTTCCCGAGCGCTTTTACCTGGAGCTCGTTCGCACCGGGCGTCCGCTGGAAGAGGTTTGTGTCCATGCCAGCGTCAAGCTGGCCATTGAAACAGGCACGCCGGTCGTGGCGACCAACGACGTGCGCTTTCTTGAGCGCGACGATTACTGGGCCCACGAGACCCGGGTCGCCATCGGCGAAGGCAAAGCGCTGGATGACCCGCGCCGCGAACGCCGCTACAGCGAAGAGCAGTACCTAAAAAGCCCCGACGAGATGGCAGCGCTGTTCTCCGATATTCCCGAAGCGCTGGAAAATAGCGTGATGATCGCCGAGCGCTGCAGCGTCGACGTGCGGCTGGGCGAGATTTTCCTGCCTGAGTTTGGCATTCCTGAAGGCATGACCCAGGATGAGTTTTTCCGCAAGGTCTCTCACGACGGCCTAACGGATCGCCTCGACTTTCTGTTTCCCGCGCAGCGTTACCCTCGCGACAGCGATGAGTATCAGGCGATCGACCAGCGCTACCGCGACCGGCTGGAGTTCGAGCTCAACGTTATTATCCAGATGGGCTTCCCTGGCTATTTCCTGATCGTGATGGACTTTATCCAGTGGGCCAAGGACAACAGCGTGCCGGTAGGCCCGGGGCGCGGTTCGGGTGCCGGTTCGCTGGTGGCCTACGCACAAAAGATCACTGATTTAGACCCGATTGGCTACGATCTACTGTTCGAGCGTTTTTTGAACCCCGAGCGTGTCTCCATGCCCGACTTTGACGTCGATTTCTGCATGGAGAAGCGCGACAAAGTCATCGAGTATGTCGCCGAGCGTTACGGGCGTAACGCGGTCTCCCAGATCGTCACCTTTGGCACCATGGCGGCGAAAGCCGTGGTGCGTGACGTGGCCCGCGCCCAAGGTCGCCCCTACTCGCTGGGCGACAAGCTCTCCAAGCTGATTCCTTTTGAAGTCGGCATGACCCTGGCCAAGGCGATTGAGCAGGAGCCGGCGCTCAAAGAGTTTATCGGCAACGACGAAGAAGCCGAAGAAATCTGGGAAATGGCGCTCAAGCTAGAGGGCACCACGCGGGGCACGGGTAAGCACGCCGGTGGCGTGGTGATTGCGCCGACCAAGTTGACCGACTTTTCGCCGCTGCTCTGCGATGAAGACGGCTCCGGCTTGATGGTTCAGTTCGATAAAAACGATATCGAAGAAGCCGGGCTGGTCAAGTTTGACTTCCTGGGCCTGCGTACGTTGACGATTATCGACTGGGCCCTGGAGATGGTCGATAAGGTGCGTAGCGTTAACGGCCAGGGGCCGCTGAGTATCGAAAGCATCCCGTTGGATGACGCGCCTACCTTTGAGATGCTCAAGCGCGCTGAGACCACGGCGGTTTTCCAGCTTGAGTCCCGCGGCATGAAGGAGCTGATCAAGCGCCTGCTGCCCGACTCCCTGGACGATATGATCGCTCTGGTGGCGCTGTTTCGCCCCGGCCCGCTGCAGTCGGGCATGGTGGATGACTTTATCAACCGTAAGCATGGCCGCGCGGAAGTCTCTTATCCCCACCCGGATTACCAGCATGAGTTGCTGAAGCCGGTGCTGGCGCCCACTTACGGCATCATTCTCTACCAAGAGCAGGTCATGCAGATCGCTCAGGTCATGGCGGGCTACAGTCTCGGTCAGGCCGATATGCTGCGCCGCGCCATGGGTAAGAAAAAACCCGAAGAGATGGCCAAGCAGCGCGACGGCTTTATGGAGGGTTGTGCCGCCAACGGTGTCGATAAAGACCTGGCCGGCAATATCTTTGACCTGGTGGAAAAATTCGCCGGTTACGGCTTTAACAAGTCGCACTCGGCCGCCTACGCGTTGGTTTCCTACCAAACCGCGTGGCTAAAAGCCCACTATCCAGGGCCCTTTATGGCGGCGGTTATGTCCACCGAAATGGACAACCTGGATAAAGTGGTGCCGCTGATTGAGGAGTGCCGTAACCTCAAACTCACCGTGACCCCGCCGGATGTCAACGTCGGTGGCTACAAGTTCACCGTGGATACCGACGCGCGCGTGGTGTATGGCCTGGGTGCGATTCGCGGCGTGGGCGAAGGCCCCATTGGCGCCATTGTCGAAGCCCGTGAGGCAGACGGCCCGTTTAAGGATATCTTCGACTTTTGCCGTCGTATGGATCCGAAGCGGATGAATAAACGCACCTTGGAGGCGCTGATTCGCTCCGGTGCGCTGGATAAGCTGGGGCCCAATCGCGCCGTTCTGTTCGCGGCCATGGAAGACGCGCTCAAAGCCGCCGCGCAGAACCACACTAATCAAAACCTGGGCATGCTGGACATGTTCGGGGACGCGTTTAGCACCGACGCAGAGGCAGACGAAGGCGACAGTAACGCTTACGCCGAGTATATCCATGCCCGGGAGTGGACCGATCGCGAACGGCTCTCAGGCGAGAAAGACACCCTGGGGCTTTACCTCACGGGCCACCCGATCGACGAGTACGAGCGGGAGCTAAAGCGTTTTGTGTCAACTCGAATCAGCGATCTAAAGCCCTCCCGTGACCCGCAGCGGGTGGCGGGGCTGGTGGTCGGCGTGCGCACCATGAAGTCCAAGCGCGGCGATACCATGGCGTTTATTACCCTGGATGACCGCACCGGGCGTATTGAAGCCTCGCTGTTCGGCGAGCTATTTGAGCAGCTGCGCGGGCAGATTGAGGCCGATCAGGTGCTTATCGTCGAGGGCGAGGTCTCCAGCGATGAATTCTCTGGCGGCCTGCGGCTGCGCGGTAAAGACGTTACACCGATGGTGACGGCGCGTATTCGCTACGGCCAAGCAGTGGAGCTGGCGCTGGACGCGGGGCAGATCAATGGGCGCTTAATTGAGAGCCTGCGCGACAGTTTGTCCCCTTATCGCGATGAGGCGGGGCTGCCGGTGCGTTTGCAGTACCGCCATCCTTCGGCGGTGGCCTGGCTGGAACTCGCCGATGAGTGGAAGGTCTCGCCCAGTGACGACCTGCTGCTGGCGCTGCGGGATGTCCAGGGCCAGACAGGTGTACAACTGCGTTATCGTTAAAAGGCGATAGGGCAGGCGATAGGGCAGGCGATAGGGCAGGCACTCACCTTGCGTGGCAGGGTCAGGGTGCGATAATACTTATTTTGATCAGGCTTGTTTTTTCAAGCAGCTTACAGGCAGAGCCGATGAATCCTAATTATCTCGATTTTGAACAGCCGATTGCCGAACTTCAGGCAAAAATTGAGGAGCTGCGGTTAGTCAGCTCCGATAGCCAAGTCAACCTTTCCGACGAGATTGCTCGGCTGGAAGAGAAGAGCCGCAAGCTGACGGAATCGATCTTCAAGGATTTGACTCCCTGGCAGGTTTCGCAGATTTCACGGCACCCCCAGCGGCCCTATACGCTGGACTACCTTGAGCACGTGTTCACCGACTTTGATGAACTTCACGGTGACCGCAACTTCGCCGATGATGCGGCGTTGGTGGGCGGGATTGCCCGCTTGAACGATGCCCCGGTGATGGTCATTGGCCACCAAAAAGGCCGCGACGTCAAAGAGAAAGTGCGCCGTAACTTCGGCATGCCACGCCCTGAAGGCTACCGTAAAGCGTGTCGCCTGATGGAAATGGCCGAGCGATTTAAAATGCCGGTGCTGACCTTTATCGACACGCCGGGCGCCTACCCCGGCATCGACGCCGAAGAGCGCGGTCAGTCAGAGGCCATCGCCTACAACCTGGCGGTGATGTCGCGCCTGAAAACGCCGATTATCTCGACGGTGGTGGGCGAAGGCGGCTCCGGCGGGGCGTTGGCGATTGGCGTGTGCGACGAACTGCAAATGCTGCAGTACTCCACCTACTCGGTGATCTCGCCGGAAGGCTGCGCCTCAATTCTGTGGAAAAGCGCTGAAAAAGCTTCCGAAGCGGCCCAGGCCATGGGGATTACCGCCGAGCGTTTAAAAGAGCTGGGGTTTGTCGATTCGCTGATCAAAGAGCCGCTAGGCGGGTCCCATCGCCACCCGCTGACGACCGCTGAGCGGGTTAAAGAAGCCCTGTCAGCGAGCCTTGAACGTTTGCAGGCGATGGACACCGACGCACTGCTGGAGCGTCGCTACAAGCGTTTAATGAGCTATGGCGCCCCCACCGCTTAATAGACTCCAAGGCCTTCTCAACGACGCCCTGGCGGAAACCCCGCCGGGGCGTGCTGTTTGGGTGGCACTCTCGGGCGGCCTGGATTCCTGTCTGCTGCTCGCGTTAGCCGCCCAGGTCTGTGAACAAGCAGACCGCCACCTGCGGGCCATCCACATTAATCACGGCCTCCAGGCGGCGGCAGAGACATTCGAAGAACACTGTCAAACACTCTGCGAGCGTTTGAACGTACCCCTAACGGTGGTCAATGTAGCGGTGGAAGCGCACGGCGAGGGCATTGAAGGCGCCGCCCGCAACGCCCGCTATAAGGCTTTTTTTGCCACTCTTTCCGCGGGCGATACGCTGTGGCTGGCCCAGCACCAGGATGATCAGGCGGAAACCTTTCTGCTTGCCGCCCTGCGCGGCAGCGGGTTGCGCGGCCTGGCGGGCATGCCTTTGCGGCGCGACGCCCAGGGCATTGCCCTGATGCGCCCATGGCTGAGCGTGCGCCGAGCAGAGCTTGAAGCAGCGGCTGGGCTGCTCGATTTGAGCTGGTGCGATGACCCCACCAATCGCGATATTAGCCTTGACCGCAATCGCCTGCGCCACCGGGTGCTGCCAGCACTCCGTGAGCGCTGGCCTAGCGCCGCTGCCGCCTTGGCGAACAGCGCAGAACATGCCAGTGAGGCCGATACGTTACTGCGCGAATACGCCCAAGAAGAGCTGCAAACCCTGCTGGTCGGTAGCCAGTATCTTGATAGCCTGAGCATCGACGCGACTGCGCTGGGCGAGCGCTCCCGTTCGCGCCAGCGGCTGCTGGTGCGCACTCTTTGCCAACAGCAGGGCTTGCCGACACCGCCGCAAAAGCGCTTGGAAAGCCTGTTGGATCAACTCACAGCCAAGGCGGATGCCGAGGTATGCGTTGAGTGGTCGGGCGCTCAGGCGCGCCTATGGCGACAGCGGCTCTATCTAATGGCGCCGCTGCCAACGCTACCGCCCTGGGCGGTTAGCTGGGACGGCCAGGCGCCACTTGAGACACCGCTAGGGCCGTTAGGCTGGCAGGTGATGCTGTCTCCACCAGGCGCTCAACATTCTTGCTACGCGCAACGACTGCAGGCGACCTGGCGACAGGGGGGCGAGATGATGCAGCTGGCGGGGCGGGGGCGGCGCGACCTTAAGCGGCTGCTGCAAGAGGCCGAGGTGCCGCCTTGGGAGCGCGAGCGGCTGGTGGTTATTCATCAAGCGGAGGCGTGTATTGGGGTAGTCCGCCCCCCTGCCCAGCTACTGTGGCAGGCCGAGGGGGTGGTGTTTACTCGCCAAGCGCCGCCTGCTTGATCGTAAGTTTGAACCCCGCCGCTTGCATATAGGCCTGCTCCTGCTCCAAATCGGTGCTCAGCAGGGTGGGTTCATCGCCGTTGGTCAGGGTAATCGTTAGGCTGTCGGCGTCGGCGCTTATCGCAGGGAGCGGTGGGGCGGTTTCCGGCCGCGAGTGATTCAGCAGCACCGCTAAACGCAGCAGGCGCGCGAGCTTTGCAGTGACCTCTTGCTGTGCTTTAGGCAACGCCTGCCACTCTTTGAGCGGAAATTTGCGCCGATGGGCGCGTACTAAAAACGCCAGCTGGCGCTGTTCAGGGCGTGAAAAACCGGCGAGGTCCGAGTGCTCCAGCAGATAGGCACCGTGGCGATGAAACTGGCTATGTGAGATGGCCAGGCCGATTTCATGCACGTGGCTGGCCCACTGCAAATAGCGCGCTTGATCAAGGTTTAGCGACCAGGCATGGCGTACCTCATGAAATAAGCGTTCGGCGGTGTCAGCGACGTTGGCCCCTTGGCGGGTATCCACATCGTAGGTGCGCTTTAGCGACTCAAGGCTTTTCGAGCGCGAATCCTCTGCGCTATTGCGCCCGGCCATGTCGTAGAGCACGCCTTCGCGCAGCGCGCCATCCGAATAGCGCATCTGAGTTAAATCAAAGGCTTCAAAAATTGCCTCCAGGATAGCAATCCCCGCCGGAAAGACTTTAGCGCGATCGGCCTTAAGGCCATCCAGCTCGACTTTATCCAGCTGTTTACACTTGATTAGCCGCTCACGCAGTTTCTTTAGACCGCTGTGGGTAATCAATCCTTCATGCGGGGTGTCGCCGTAAGCATGTAGCACGCTAGCGGCTGCTTTGATGGTGCCGCTGGATCCCACCGGGTCATCCCACCCCAAACGCTGGTAGGGGCGCTGAATGTTGGCTAGTTCCGACAGGGCGGCTAGCTCGGCGCGGCGCATGCGTTTTTCGTTTAACTCGCCGTCGGCGAAGAAGCGCCGAGAAAAGGTCACGCAGCCCATGCGCAGGCTTTCCAGCGCTTTGGGTTCAAAGGCTTCGCCGATGATAAATTCGGTCGATCCTCCGCCGATATCGACAATCAGACGACGGCCATTTTCGGCCAGGGCGTGGGCGGCGCCTAGATAGATCAGTCGGGCCTCTTCGCGGCCAGCAATAATCTCGATGGCGTGGCCTAACTGGGCCTCGGCACGCTCGATAAAGGTTTGGCTATTGTCGGCATCGCGCAGCGCGTTGGTGCCGACGATACGCAGGTTGGCGTTGGTAATGTCGCTTAAAAACGGTGCAAAGCGGCCCAGGCAGTCCAGTGCGCGCTGCATGGCGTCTTCGCTGAGCAGGCCGTTATCGTCTAATCCCGCCGCCAACTGCACTTTTTCGCCCAGGCGTGCCACCACCTGGAGACGCTCGTGCTGGTAGTTGGCCACCAGCAGGTGAAAGCTGTTCGAGCCCAGGTCAATAGCGGCGAAGCGCTGGGGGGCACTGCTATCACTCTCAGCGTTGGCGTCGGCAATGGGGAGAGAAATGTCCTTGGGCATGAGCTATCCTTCGTGTTGGCTGTGCCAAGGTTGCGGTGACCTTTATCCATTGTCAATTGCCAAAGGCTTGCGTTTGTCGCGGGGCTTGACTAACATCGAGCTACTGGCTTGATATGACCTGGTTAATTAGCGTGTCCATAAGCTCGACGCTGTTGGGATTGAGCAATATTTTAGACAAGTAACATTTTAGATAAGTTGCTTAGGAAAATAATCTTGCATGCGTCGTTCAAGTACGGCACCTTGGTCGCCCCAGACGTTACTCACTGTTTATCTCGTTAACGTCAGCCAGAATTCCAAGTCGTCAGATAACCCACTGGTTTCGCCACTCTCCGGTGAGAACTAGATCTGTAAGAACCAGAGTAAACAAGTGTCAGCACCCTCGAGTTGAGTCTTGGTAACGACCGGCAACAGCGTTGTTAACTGAGTCCAACGCAGTTCCTTTCACCTTCGAGCGCGTGCCTTTACCGGGATCTGAACGCATCACACGGCGTCACTTTCACGCCTCCTGTCTTACTCCCGGCGCCTGGCGCCTAGCTTCCATGAGCAACTTTCTAACACACCGATGAATCTCACTGAACTCAAGCAAAAAACCGTCCCCGAGCTTCTCGATATCGCCCGTGAAATGGGTATCGATAACTTAGCCCGTTCGCGCAAGCAGGACATCATTTTCGCCATCCTCAAAAAGCATGCCAAAAGTGGCGAGGATATTTACGGCGACGGTGTGCTGGAAATTCTTCAGGATGGCTTCGGCTTCCTGCGTAGCGCTGATAGCTCCTATCTCGCTGGCCCGGACGATATCTATATTTCTCCTTCGCAGATCCGTCGTTTCAATCTGCGCAAGGGCGATTCCATCTCAGGCAAAATCCGCCCGCCGAAGGAGGGGGAGCGCTATTTCGCCCTGCTGAAGGTCAGTCAAATTAACTTTGACCGTCCGGAAAATGCCAAGCACAAGATTCTGTTTGAGAACTTGACGCCGCTGTTCCCAGACGATCGCATGCGCATGGAGATCGGTAACGGCTCCACGGAAGACCTTACCGCGCGGATCATCGATCTAACCGCGCCGATTGGTAAAGGCCAACGTGGCCTGCTGGTGTCGCCGCCTAAAGCGGGTAAAACACTGATGTTGCAAAACATCGCGACCTCCATCACGCGCAACAACCCAGAGTGCCATTTGATCGTACTGCTGATCGATGAGCGCCCTGAGGAAGTCACCGAAATGTCGCGCACCGTGCGTGGCGAAGTGGTGGCGTCGACCTTCGATGAGCCGCCAGCGCGTCACGTGCAAGTCGCTGAAATGGTTATCGAAAAAGCGAAGCGTTTGGTTGAGCACAAGAAAGACGTGGTTATCCTGCTCGACTCGATTACCCGTTTGGCGCGGGCTTACAACACCGTGGTGCCTAGCTCTGGCAAAGTACTCACCGGTGGTGTCGATGCCCATGCGCTTGAGAAGCCGAAACGCTTCTTTGGCGCGGCGCGTAATATCGAAGAGGGCGGCAGCCTGACGATTATCGCCACGGCGCTGGTCGATACCGGCTCGAAGATGGACGAAGTGATCTTCGAAGAGTTCAAGGGTACCGGTAATATGGAAGCCCATCTGGACCGCAAGTTGGCTGAGCGGCGCGTGTTCCCGGCGATTAATATTCGCCGCAGTGGTACCCGGCGTGAAGACCTGCTGGCCTCCGAAGAGGAAATGCAGCGCATGTGGATTCTGCGTAAGCTGCTCAATCCGATGGAAGACACCGCCGCCACTGAATTCCTGATTGACCGTCTGAAAGATACCAAGACCAATCTTGAGTTCTTTGAAGCGATGAAGCGCCGCTAGCGCGGCGCATTGCCAGCCAGGGAGCGTGCCTTGAAGTATAAAGACTTGCGCGAGTTCATCGCAGCGCTTGAAGCGCAGGGCGAACTCAAGCGTATTGCCGTCGAAGTCGATCCTTACCTGGAAATCACCGAAATCTGCGACCGCACCCTGCGTGCCGGGGGCCCGGCGTTGCTGTTTGAAAACGTTAAGGGCCACAACATGCCGCTGCTGGGCAACCTGTTTGGCACCCCCAAACGGGTAGCGCTGGGCATGGGCCAAGACTCGGTAGAAGCGCTAAGAGAAGTCGGTAAGCTATTGGCGTTTCTCAAAGAGCCTGACCCGCCTAAAGGCTTGAAAGACGCCTGGGACAAGCTGCCGATCTTCAAGCAAGTGCTCAGCATGGGGCCGAAAAATGTCAAGCATGCCCCGGTGCAAGAAGTAGTCTATGAAGACGACGAGGTCGATCTGGGCCTGCTGCCGATTCAGCACTGCTGGCCCGGCGATGCGGGCCCTCTGGTCACCTGGCCCTTGGTGATTACCAAAGGGCCGCATAAGAACCGCCAGAATCTGGGGATCTACCGTCAGCAGAAAATCGGCAAAAACCGCCTGATCATGCGCTGGTTATCGCATCGCGGTGGGGCCTTGGATTTTCTTGAATTCCAAAAGGCCCACCCGGGCGAGCCTTTCCCCGTTGCCGTGGCGCTAGGCGCCGACCCGGCGACGATTTTGGGCGCGGTGACGCCGGTGCCGGATTCGCTCTCGGAGTACGCCTTTGCAGGCCTGCTGCGCGGTTCGCGGACCGAGCTGGTTAAGTGCGGCCACGCCGACCTGGATGTACCCGCCTCCAGCGAGATCATCCTCGAGGGCTTCATTTACCCGGATGATATGGCCGCGGAAGGGCCCTTTGGCGACCACACCGGTTACTACAACGAGGTCGACCACTTCCCGGTGTTTACCATCACTCGGATGACCATGCGCCGTGATGCGATTTACCATTCGACCTACACCGGGCGCCCGCCGGATGAGCCGGCGATACTTGGGGTGGCGTTGAACGAAGTGTTTGTGCCCATTTTGTGCAAGCAGTTTCCCGAGATTGTCGATTTCTACCTGCCGCCTGAAGGCTGTTCTTACCGCATGGCGGTAGTGACGATGAAGAAGCAGTATCCTGGCCACGCCAAACGCGTGATGATGGGGGTCTGGAGCTTCTTGCGCCAGTTTATGTACACCAAGTTTGTGATTGTGCTGGATGACGATGTGGACGCACGCAATTGGGAGGACGTGATTTGGGCGATCACCACCCGCATGGACCCCGCGCGTGACACCACAATGGTTGAGAATACGCCGATTGATTATCTCGACTTTGCCTCGCCAGTTTCAGGCCTGGGTTCAAAAATGGGCCTTGATGCCACCAATAAATGGCCGGGAGAAACCGATCGCGAATGGGGTACCCCCATTGTGATGGACGATGCCGTCAAAACGCGCGTGGATGAACGCTGGGCAGCGCTGGGCATTGGCCTTGAACTGCCGCCACCGCGCCGCTGAATGCGCTGTATCGCTGACCCAATTTGCAAAAAGAGGCTTTCATGAGTGCAAGGACGTTGACGTGCCAAGTCACCGAGGTTGAAAACCTAAACCCCGATGTGTTTGGCGTAACCCTAGCCGGGCGCGCCGAAGCCATGCAGCATGCGCCGGGGCAATACTTGGAATTAAAGTTAGATGACGCGACCTGGGTGCCGTTTTCGATTGCCAGCCCTGAGCGCGGCGACGGCATCATTGAGCTGCATATCCAGCACTGGCCGGAGCGGGATAACTCTGCGCGGCTGCGTGAGCTGTTGCAGGTCGCCAACCAGCTCACCCTGCGGTTGCCCGGCGGCGAATGCGTGCTGGACCGCCAAAGCCAGCGTCCGTTAATGCTGATTGCAGCTGGTACCGGTTTTTCCCAGATGAAGACGATTATTGAAGCGGTGCTGCACGAACAGCCCGACCGGGAAATTTCGCTGTGGTGGGCAGCCCGCGAACACCGTGATCTCTATTTGGAACAGCTGGCGAGCGAGTGGGCGCAGCGCCATACTAATGTCGCGTTCCATGCGGTGACCGAACAGCCGTTGGAGGAGCCGCTGGCGGAAGGCGAGCGGATTAGCCATCACCAGGGGCGTATTGATCAGGTCTTGAAGACCGCCGAGCTTACCCCGAACACACACGATGTTTACATCTCAGGGTCGCCCAACATGGTGTACGCCTGCCTGGATGCGCTCGAAACAAAAGGCGTAAAGCGAGAGCGGGTATTTTCCGATGTGTTTGCCTACGCACCGCGGTCTAACTAATATATCCCTAAATGTGGTCACTTCCCCGGTGGCTTATTAGTAGTGATAAACCCTAGTGATAAGCAGTAGTGATAAAAAAAGGAGGCTAAAATGGCCCATCACGACGAAGATTTTAAAGACGATTCTGGTTTTCTGGCCATCTTGATGGGGTTAGTGGTACTGGTTAGTATGACCGCGCTGCCTGCTACCATTGGCTGGATACAAGCTTTTAGCGGCTGAGTGTTGCCATTTGCAGCGCTTGCAGGCAGGATAAAACCTCAGTGACATGGCAATGCCCCTAATACCCATGAACACCATTAATCGGAAATAGTCATGCAAACGCTAGCGTGCCCTTCTACTGCCAATGCAAAAACGCTGCCTGTCTTGGCTGAGTTTAGCGGTGCGTGTGCTGCCTATTATGGGTATTGGTTTAGCCACGGTGTGCCGCTGGCCGACGCCTAACGTCGCGCCACCAGGCACACCACTCGGTTGCCTGCCGCAAGCACAGAAGCCCCGGTCGGTAACCCCGCCGGGGCTTCTGGCGTTTTGGGCCTAGCGATTTTTAAACATCGCTTTTTGACCGCTTTTTTAACTGGGTTATTTTTCATCGTTATTTCATCAAGGAGCAGCATCATGATGTATCGCGCACTGACTAACGCTATCGCGACCGGCTTTGTGGGCTATGGCTATAGCTGGCGATTTAGCGACGCGCGGTCGGTGCTAGCTGCCACCTCCGATCGTGTGCGCCTGGGTGGTCACTTAGTCAAGCGAACGAACCAACGATGTCACACGATGACGGAGAGTTAATCATGAATGCGCCCGCTAGCCCTGTTATCAATAAAACCATTGTCAGCACTGCCCACGCCACTTCGCAGCTAACACCCTCTGCGTCACTAAGGCTGCCTACCCCTGGCGAGCTTCGTCAGCGTATCCCGCTAAGCGACCCGCTCAGTGAACAAATTGCCCGCCAGCGTCACGCCGTGCAGCAAATTCTGAGCGGTCATGACAACCGTCTACTTGTAGTGGTTGGCCCCTGTTCAGTGGATGACCCCGACGCAGCGCTGGAATACGCTGACCGCCTGGCCGCGCTAAGTGAGGAGGTGAGCGAGCATATTTTACCGGTGATGCGTGTCTACGTTGAAAAGCCGCGCACGACCGTGGGCTGGAAAGGGTTGGCTTACGACCCAGGTTTGGATGGCAGCGGTGATATGCCGCGTGGTTTGGCGCTCTCGCGCGAATTGATGCACGCCGTCGCCGCCCGTGGTCTACCGGTGGCAACCGAGCTGTTACAGCCCATGCTGGCGCCTTACCTGGATGATTTGTTGAGCTGGGTAGCGATTGGTGCGCGCACCACCGAATCGCAGCTGCACCGCGAGTTGGCCAGCGATTTGGCGGCAGCGGTGGGGTTCAAAAACGCCACCAGCGGCGATGTGCAAGTGGCTATCAATGCCATGAGCGCGGCGGCCCATCCGCACCAGCGTTTTGCGGTCGATGCCCAAGGCCACCCGGTCGTCCAGCAAACCGCGGGCAACCCGCACACTCATGTGGTGCTGCGCGGCGGCCACGGCGAACCCAATTACCAAGCCCAGCACGTGCGTGCGGCTACTACCGCGCTGCGCAACGCCGGGCAGAATCCACGGCTAATGGTCGATTGCAGCCACGCCAATGCGCGCAAAGACCACCGCCGTCAAAGTGAAGTGATGCTTGATGTGCTGGCGCAGCGTGAGTCGGGTGAAGCCAACCTGGTAGCACTCATGCTGGAGAGCCATCTATTTGAAGGCAAGCAGCCGCTCAAGCCCGGCGCGCTGCGCTACGGCGTATCGGTTACCGACGCCTGCGTGGGTTGGGAAACCACCGAGCACTTACTCAAAACGGCTGCAGAGCGCTTGGCGTAAGCGTATCTGTAACACCATTTACTTGTTTGGCCTGCCCAGCCCCGTATCATAAGTAACTTCTTTTGATGATGAGGCTGGCCATGGTATTTACCTTAGAGCATCACGACCCCGCGACCTACCGCCGCAAAGCCCGCATGATAAGCTTTGCCATGGCGGCGCAGCTGATTATTTTTGGTCTGCTATTTTCCATGCTACTCACCTCAACCTTCGGCAGTAGCCTGTGGTTGAACGGTTTAGGCGTGCTACTTGGGCTGTTGGCCACCAGCGCGCTATTTGCCGCACTGCGTGAGCGCCCCTGGATGACGGAATTACGCTATGTCTGGCAGCTTAAACACCACCTATCGCAAGTCAGCGGTTATCTTTCTCAACTGCGCAAAGCGGTAGCAGAGGATAATCGCACGGCGCTGGATCTGCTCACCTTCTACCACCAGGGCATGGCCCAGTTGGCGGAATTGAACGGACGCACTACCGACGATGATGCCGAGCGGCTAGCGGAAAAAATGCAGGTAAAAATAAAACGCGAAGAGATGGGCCTGCCACCGGAGGTGGAAAGTGTTGATACACAAGACCTGCAAGCCTTTAAACGTGGCTAAGCAATACCGCCAGCAATGCCGTAAAGCATTGGACTTAAAAGCATTGGTCTTAAAAGCATTGGTCTTAAAAGCATTGGTCTTAAAAGCATCAGTCTTAAAAGTATCAGTCTTAAAAGCATCAGTCTTAAAAGCATCAGTCTTAAAAACAGGGGCTTAAAAACATGGGCGTAAAAAAAAGAGTCGGCGCAGTGGTTGCCACCGGCTTCGTCGCGGTACTCACGGGCTGTGCAGCAACGCCTGCCACAGAAACAGCAGTGACCAATCAGACCGCGCTGGAAAACCGGGCACCCTTGCTGCCCTCGGCGCTGTTTCCTGGTTCGGCACAGCGCTTTTCCGCCTGGCACTGCGAGCCTGCTCAGCAACACTTAGTCACCGCCACCAATGCCAACGATCTGCGCCTGTGGTCGCTGCACGGCGCCTGGCGGCTACCCCAAGCGGTCGTAGCCAGCGGCGCCCGCTACCAAGACGGTGAGATCAGCTTCTGGAACCGGGGTGACAAGGCGCGCGTGGAAACGCCGCGCGGTCAGCTGAAGTGCTCGCTGGCTGAGCAACGCGATGCGTTAACCCGCGCGGAGAAGCCCGGGGTGATGTTTTTTGGTCAGGGCAACGAGCCGGGCTGGTCAGTCGCATTAGCCAACGATACGCCGACGCTGACCATGCAGACAAACTACGGGGAAGAGACCATTGAACTGCCCTATATGGTCAGCGTGATGGATAATGAGGCAGGCCGGGTAGTGATTGAAAATGCTGACGTGGCGCCCTTTTTCCGCGTGCGTATTGAAGCCGGTGCCTGTTTTGACAACATGAGCGGCAAGCCTTTCCCTGCCCGCGTCACGCTGACCTATGGCGGCGATCAATATAGTGGCTGCGGCCAAGGTATTGCCCCCTGAGTGGCGTCAGCGCGCTCAGCAGCCATAAATCACAGGCTCGATGCGCCACTTCTGGGCCACAAAGTCGCTGGCGCATAGGGCCGAGGTATTGCCCGCGGCTCGTGACGCCAGCCGTGCTAGCGTCTGCCAATCAATACCTCGCGAGCTTTCCACCTGTTGGCTGACCGCAAGCGGTTCCCAGTGTTCATTCTCCAAGCTCGCCAGGGTAAAGCTAAACGGATGAAAGCCCGGAAAGCCCAGCCGAATATCGGTGGCGATGAGGGTTTCCTGGCCGTTCAACTGACGGGTTTCATAGCGCAGGAAAGAGCCTGCAAACCAGGCTAGGCGTTGTCCTTGCAGGCTGGATAAAGCGACCGCTTCAAAGTCGGCGTTACGCATTAACGGCTCAAGTCGCGGCACATGATCGCCATCGAATAGGCTGATCAGGCTTTCATAATAGCGATCACCGTCAACCACCGTGGCACGCCAAAGCACGATATTGAACGGGGTCGGCTGTATCAGTAGTGGGGCTTCTTCCAGGCCTTGTTCCGCCAGCACAGGGTCCAGGCGCTGCTCAATCACTGTCTTGGCGCCCGCCGCTATTAGCAAATAAACACAGGTGATGGCTAATCCCCATGAGCAGGCCTGACGTACCCGCTGGGTGGCGACAGCAACCCCCAAGGCAACGAGCAGCGTAAGGGTATAAAACGGGTCGATAATAAAAATAATCGGCCATGCCGCGGGCGCCACTTTCAGTGGCCAAAACAGCTGGGTACCGTACGTAGTCAGTGCATCCAGCAAAGGGTGGGTCATGAGTATTAGCGCAAAAAAACACCACCAGCGGGGTAGCGAAATGTCCCGCGCGGGGGCGAAGCGGGCGCACAGCAGCGCCAGCAGCGTGGCCAAACCCGCCAGCACAAACAGCGAGTGGCTAAAACCGCGGTGCTCGGTAACATTCGCCACCGCATCGCCGTAATCCAACACCACATCAAGATCGGGTAGGGTGCCCAGCACAGCACCAATCAGTACGGCTTTGCGGCCCAAACGACGGCCCAGTACGGCACCGCCAACGGCCGCACCCAGTGCGGCTTGTGTTAGTGAATCCACTGGTTTCTCCGACCGGTAAACCCAGCTAAGATAGGGTGATGGTCTGTTCTTGTACAGTGCTGATGAAGGAGTTTTTCCATGTCGCATTCTTGTTTAGGTAAGCAATGGTTAAGCAGCGTACTGCTAGCCGCCTCCTTTCCAGTGTTCGCCGCCCCCACGGTTGACGTACACAGCGATCCCAACTGTGGCTGCTGTGGTGCCTGGGTTGAGCACCTGGAGGCGCAGGGGTTTGAGGTCAATCATCACCGCGATGGCGATCTGCGTGAGATAAAAATCGCCAACGGCGTCACGCCTGAACTGGCCTCTTGCCATACGGCGCTGGTCGAGGGCTATGTCATCGAAGGCCATGTGCCCGCCCGTGATATTAAGCGCTTGCTTGAAGAGCGCCCCGATGTGGCAGGACTCAGCGTCCCCGGCATGCCTCACGGCACGCCGGGAATGGAAACCGGCCGTGTGGATGACTATGCCGTACTTAGCTGGCGCGATGAGAATCAGCCCCCCAAAATTTTCCGCGAATATACCCAGTAAGTCGTTCTACTGTGTCATAAAATAGCGTTGCTAAAATATAGAGGTAACATTCACTGGTAACGGGTGTTTACGCTACATGGGCGTTTTGAGTCATACCCTGGAGCGTTAGCTTCCCTGAAGTGGCTATGGATGAACCCTCCATCTTCATGTATTGCAAAAAAATACACCGAACATGCACTGAATGCTTGCCCTATTGCGGGAACCTTTACCACACTCTGAAGAGTCGCGGGAGCGTAAGCGGCACAGCGACCCTCGGTTTTTCGCTTCCCGCTGCTGAATGTACGTCAGGTTTAGTGTTTCGAACCAGGGAGGAACGTCAGAGATGGCCAATCAACCTAAAACAGAGCAGCAAAATCAGCGTCATGAAGCGCGCACCGCTAATACCTATCACCACTTTCTCAATGAGCTATGCACGCCCGGCGATATCAGCCAGGAAGAGGCGGAAAGGGCCACCGTGGCGGTGTTGGGTGCCTTGGAAAAACGTATTCAGCCTACTGAAACCAGCAAGATGGAAGCCCAGCTCCCCCTGAAGCTGCGGGAGCTACTCGACCATAGCGGAATCGATAAAAGCTCGGCCCCGCAACGCTTCGGCAAGGAAGAGTTCATTGAAATGGTCGCCTCGGACCTTGAAGCCAGCCCGGAAGAGGCGGAGTCGATCTCCCGCCGGGTATTCGCCACGGTACGCGCCCAAATCAGCGAAGGCGAAGCTGAGGATGTCGCCAGCCAGTTGCCTCCGGATATTGCCCAGTTGTGGCGAGAGCGGCCGGTGTAAGCAGGCCATAACCTGAGCTTTTGCTTTTTTGAAGCGGCTGGGTAATACTTTTGAGATTCAGGCGTCGCTGCAGGTGAGTGACGCCTTTCTTTTTTCATGTTCGATCACGTTATACCTGGTGCTGCCTAATACTTTAGGATGACGTAGAAGGCGTAAATAATGCCTGGGATATAGCCAAATAGCGTCAGGGTCTTTTGCCGCCAACCGACCCTAGAGCCCCACCGCCTTGAGCAGCTGGGTATTGATCGGGCGCGCAGCATCCAGAAAACCTTCCCAAGGATCTTCTCGTAGTGCCGCCAGGCGCCGGCGCAGGTTCGAGACGCTGTAGCGGTCGGCACGCAGGGCGGCATTGAGTTCATCCCAACGTACCGGCACGGCGACGGGTGCGCCTTGGCGTGCTCGTACGGAGTAGGAGGCTACCGCTGTGTTGCCTCGCCCATTGCGCAAGTAGTCGATGAACAGCAGGCCTTCGCGCTTGGTCTTGGATGTCTGGGTGGTCAGGCGTTCAGGATCATCACTGGCATGCAATTGCGCCACCGCCCTGGCAAAGGCTTTGGCCTGCTCCCAGTCGGCCTCGGGCACCAGCGGCACGACCAGGTGAATTCCCTTGCCACCGGTGGTGCGCACGAAGCTTTGCATGCCGAGTGATTCCAGGCGGTCGCGAAGCGTGCTGGCCACGCGCAGGATCTCCTTCCAGTTCACGCCTGGAGAAGGGTCGAGGTCGAAAACCAGAATGTCCGGGTGTTCGACGTCATCAATATGGCTCCCCCACGGATGAATTTCCAAGGCGCCGGCCTGAACCAGACCCACCAGGTCCGCGGCCGACTCGACATAGAGGTAGTCGGCGTTGCCTTGTTTTTCCGAGATTTTCACACGCGGCACACTGTCGGGAATGGCACTGCGGGGATGCTTCTGAAAAAAGCATTCATCCGTGCGCCCTTGCGGGCAACGCACCAGCGAGAGGGGTCGTCGAGCCAGGTGCGGCAGTATCCAGTCCTGAATATTCTCGTAGTAGCGGGCCAGATCGAGCTTGGTCAGGCCTTGCTCGGGAAACAGGATACGATCGGGATGGGTGAGCCGCACACCGAGTACTTCGGTTTCATCCTTGCTGGCTCGTCTTTGCGTACGGCGTTGATCTGAAAGTTTGGTTTCGGATGGCTTACCGTTCGAGGGAGTGGCGGCACTCGGTTTTTTGCGGCTCATGCGAATTTCCTGCGGGTTGCGATCTTCGCGCAGTCCACGAAATGACGGATGACGTAAACGCCCATCCCGCGTGCGCTGAGTGAACTCCACATCAATCACCAGTTCCGGGCGTACCCAATGGATGGAATCTTGATCAGGCACCGGGGCATTGAACGGCGAGCGAGACGTTTCCAGCTTCTGGAGAGTGGCGCTCAGTGATTCGAGCTGCAGGCTACTAAAACCGGTTCCCACACGTCCGGCATACTCAAGCCGGTCGTCTTTATCGAAGGCTCCCATCAATAGCGACCCGAAACCGCTGCGTGAGCCTTGGGGGTCGGTGTAGCCACCGACGATAAATTCCTCCTGAATGACGCACTTGGACTTGAGCCAGTCCTTGCTGCGCTTTTCCTGGTAGTGGCTCGAGGCGCGTTTGCTGATGATGCCTTCAAGCCCGATCCGGCAGGCTTTTTGATAGAAAGCCGACCCCTGGGTGTCGGTATGCTCGGAGTAGCGTATTTGGCTGTTGCTCTTGAAACCACCGGCTTTCAGTAATTGCGCAAGGGCGTGCTTGCGCTCGATAAGCGGTACCTTTTTCAGGTCGTAGCCTTCCAGGTAGGGCAGGTCGAACACCTGATAGACGAGATCCTCTGTCTCTTTGTTGCTCATTGCTTCCTGTAGATAGCGAAAACTGCTGGTGCCCTCTTTGTCCAGCGCCACTACCTCGCCATCAATCAAGGCGGATTTCACCGGCAGCTGTGTCAATAATTCGGCAAGTCGGGGGAGGCGGTCCGACCAATCCTTGCCATTGCGGGTAATCAGGCGTATTTCAGCGTTTTCGATACGGGCCAGGATGCGATAGCCGTCGAGTTTCACTTCGTGAATCCATGTGTCGGCATCCGGGGTTTCGTGAACGAGCGTGGCGAGTTGCGGACTGATCTTGCTAGGAAGGTCGGCGCGGTGGGCACCTTTCAGCGAACCGGGGTCGGGGATGGACGCTTCGCTGCTTTTATTTTCGTTGCTTCGGTCATCTTGTGAGGTCCAGCTTGTATCGCGGTCCTCAGCGATCTGGGCCATGCTGAGCCCGGATACGATGCTGCTGTCTTCATCGATACTGACCTCGGGCTTGTCGCGCTGATTTTCATCGCTGCGTTTTATCATCAACCACTGTTTATCATCCTTTGCCTCTTTTCCCTTGCCGCCTTTCATGCGAGTCAGCGTCCAGCGGCCTTTGAGCCTTCCCCCATTGAGTTCAACATTGAGGTGACCTTCCTTCTGTTCGCCGTGTGGCTTCCATTCGCCTCGGTCCCAGATCATCACAGTACCACCGCCGTAAGCATCCTCGGGAATCACGCCCTCGAAATCGGCGTACTCCAAAGGATGATCTTCCACCTGTATCGCCAGGCGTTTTTCACCGGGTTCAAGGCTGGGGCCCTTGGGCAGCGCCCAGCTGCGCAGCACGCCCTGCTGCTCTAGCCGCAGGTCGAAATGGTCGTGGCTCGCCGCATGTTTATGCACCACGAAGCTGTTTCCAGCAGTGCCATTTCCAGATGCCCCATGCTCGGAACCGTTATCGTCATGTTCCCCAGCGGGCTCGGGGGTGCTTTTGAAGTTACGCTTGCGGCGGTATTCCTTGAGCTTTGCCATCGCCTTTCCTTGAGCTTGAATCTGCTGATTATTCAGTCAGCCTAGTCAAGCAAGGCAGCGCCGCCAAGCAGGGAGAAGTAATCGGGTGAGAGTAGAAGATCCATACTATTTCATAGAAATAGGCTGATAAAGTCTGATCTAGAAATCGGCGCTTGAACGGCTGGCTGGGCCTGCGTCTTGGATAACGTGACCCTTACTCCAACGAAGTGACCAATACTTATCAAAGTTTGACCCATGCTCATTTGCAATGGTCCATCGGCCACTATACTCGTTTTTTATTCGGTTTTTACGGGAAGTATCCCATGACCAAGCAGACAGCAGAGAGTAAAACGCCGATGGGTCGATTGCGCCTCGGCACATCCGGGTATCAATACCGTGATTGGAAAGGGCGTTTCTACCCGCAAGACATGCCGCAAAAGGCATGGTTCGATTACTATGCCGAGCAGTTCGATACGGTGGAAATCAATAATACGTTTTACAATCTCCCCACCGCCGAGACCTTCGATAACTGGCGCGAGGCAGCACCGGAAGGCTTTGAATATGCCCTCAAGTTCAGCCGTTACGGCAGCCATATCAAGCGACTCAAGGACCCTGAGAAGAGCATCCCGGCCTTTGTCGAGGTGGCTGAACGGCTCGAAAAACATCTTGGGCCGATTCTGCTGCAATTACCGCCCAGGTGGCGGGTGCGACCCGAGCGCCTGGATACGTTTTTGGAACAGGTGCCCGGAAAGTGGCGCTGGGTGGTTGAGTTGCGTGATCCGAGCTGGTTCAACGAGGATGTCTACGAGGTACTGCGCAAGCATGCCGCGGCGCTGTGCATTCATGACATGCTCGAGGATCACCCCAGGGTAATGACCGCAGACTGGACTTATCTACGCTTTCATGGCGATAACTACGCTGGGAGTTACTCGTCGCAGTTTCTGGTTGCCGAAGCCCGGCGGGTTGTCGAGCAGCTTCAGAACGGCCGGGATGTCTACATCTATTTCAATAACACCAAGCAGGCTTGCGGCGCTCAGGACGCCCTTAAACTGAAGCGCTATATCAATGACCGTCTTGCTCAATGACTGGCGAGTTTGACGATCCTGTTCCAGTCTTATTCTCGACGGAGTCTTATTCTTTATTCTTGTCAGGGAGAAAAATGATGCCGAATCGTCGAGAATTTCTGAGCGGCGCAGTCATTGCCGCCGCAGCCACCGCAGCACCGCCATTGTTGGCTACCGACAATAGAACCAGCGGGAACAATGCCACCAACGCTAGCAGCGCCTCGGCACTCCCTCGTAACCCGCCGCTCGCCTCCGGCCTGTTTCCCCCGGAAGCCCAATTCGGCGTGGGTGGCACCCAACTTGGCAACATGTTCAGAGTGACGCCCGATGACGAGGCCCGGCTCATGCTTGAGGCATGCTGGGACAACGGGGTGCGCCATTTTGACACCTCGCCCTGGTACGGCTTGGGGTTGTCCGAGCGCCGTATGGGGCATTTCCTGGATAACAAGCCACCCGGCGATTATGTGTTGTCGACCAAGGTAGGGCGGCTACTGGTGCCGGATGCCTCGGCGAGCAATATCAGTATCTGGGCAGGGAGACTTAATTTCGATTACCGCTACGACTACAGCGCCGCCGGGGTGCGTCGCTCGGTGGAGGATAGCCTTCAGCGCCTGGGGCTACCCAAGATCGATATCGTCTACATTCATGACCTGGCGCCCAGCAACGAGGACATGGGCGAGGAGTGGACGCAATATCTCAAGACCGCCACCGATGGGGCCATGCCTGAGCTAACCCGTATGCGCGAGGAAGGTATCATCGGCGCCTGGGGAATGGGGGTCAATGACATCGAACCGAGCCTTGCAGCCATTGATAACGCTGACCCGGATATAATTCTGCAGGCCACGCAGTACACCTTGATCAACCATGAAGATGCCTTGAACCGCCTGTTTCCGAAGTGCCGCGACAATGACGTATCGCTGGTGATCGGCGCACCGCTGGGCTCGGGCTTTCTTGCCGGAACCCATTACTGGATGTACAGCAAGGATATCCCCGAGGGATATTGGAAGCAGCGTGATCGGTTGAGCGCGATCGCACATGAACATGGTACCGATCTGCGCACCGCCGCCTTGCAGTTCACCGCCGCGCCCGATGTGGTCGCCGCCACCATTCCCGGTGCGCGCAATGCCGTTCAGGCACGAGAAAACCGCGCCTCGATGGATGCCGATATCCCGGCCGAATTCTGGCAGGCGCTGAAGGAAGAAGGGCTGATCGCCGAAAATGCCCCGACACCGAGCTGATTATGCAAGCAATGATCGACACCCAACGCCTATGCGATGACTTTGCGGCGCAGTGCAAGCCAAAAGCACAGTGCTTGATCGGCATCGAGCACGAAAAATTCATTTTTTCGCGCTACGACCACAGTCTATTGCACTATGCCGGAGATCCCGGCATTCAGGCGCTACTGACTAGGTGGCAGCGTTTTGGATGGCAGCCGAGCTTCGAACAGGACAATCTCATCGGCCTGAAACGTGAGGGGGCTGCTATTACCTTGGAGCCGGCGGGACAGCTTGAGCTTTCCGGAAGTCCTTGGGCCGATCTGCACGGTGTTTATCAGGAAATGCTCGAACATCGCCTGCAACTTTCGAAACTGGCCGATGAAATGGGGCTGGGTGTAATGGCCTTGGGATTCGCCCCGCAGTGGAAGCGAAAAGCAGCGGACTGGATGCCTAAAAGTCGCTTTCACATCATGCGCGGCTATATGCCCAAGGTGGGCGTTCATGGCCTGGACATGATGACGCGCACCTGCTCGTTTCAGCTAAATTTCGACTTTTGCAGCGAGCAGGACATGCGCGATAAGTATCGCGTGGCAATGGCCTTGCAGCCCTTGGTGATGGTGGCGCTGGCCAACTCACCCTTCGCCGACGGCCGAGACAGCCAGATGACTTCTTATCGCAACTACGTCTGGCTGCACACTGATTCGGCGCGTTGTGGCATCCTTCCGCTGGTGTTTTCGCCGGACCTGAGCTTTTCCACCTACGTGCAGCGGGCGTTGGAAGTACCCATGTACTCGGTGAAAAGAAATGGCGTGCATGTGGATCTTGCCGGACGTTTTTTCACCGACCTGATGCAGGGGGCATTGCCTGAGCTGCCTGGAGAAAAACCCACGCTCAAGGACTGGCAAGACCACCTCAATACCTTGATGCATGATGTAAGGCTGAAGGATCACCTGGAGTTGCGGGGTAATGATTCCCTGACGCTGGAACATAGCATGGCATTGGCGGCGTTCTGGACGGGCATTCTTTACGATGATCAAGCGCTGAGCAAGGCGCTGAGTTTTATCGAAGGATGTGACGTGGCACGCTTGAACCAGCTGAGGCATTACCTGCCCGAAGTGGGCATGGCGGAAAGCGCCGAGGTGTCCGTAGCGGGGATATATCCCGCAGAGTCTTTGCTCGCGGCGTTGAACTACGTGACGGCGTTAGCCCATGAGGGACTCAAAAGGCGCCAAAAAGTGGACGTGGACGGCGCGGATGAAGCGCTTTATTTGCAGCCGCTCCAGGATATTATCCAGGCAAGGCTCAGCCCGGCGGAGAAGTGGCGCAAGCTCTTTCAGCGCCAGTGGCAGGGTGATCTTAGCCCCCTGTATCGACACGCCACATTTTGAATGGTTGTTTTCTTGCTTGGCCGCCATGAAATGACGGCCGGGCGTTTGTTTGCTGGCTCGGGGGCTATTACAAAGAGCTATTTCAAAGGGCTATTGCAAAGGGCTATTACAAGCGCACGAGCATCTTGCCCTTGTTGGCCCCTTCGTACGGTGTCGTATGTGTCGAGTTGCGTTTGGCTATCGGTTTCGACACCTTTTCTCGACAGGTCTTTTCCACAGTCGTTCCTGTATGCGCCTATCGCAGCCTGATACTGCACAGTCAACGCTTCCCTCTACTAGTATGAAAACCAAAGACAGCATGAAAGACGACTTATCCTTGCTTGTTGCTTGTGGGAGAATGTTATAACGGGACTGGATCGAAACTAGAAGACACATGAATAACAACCACCAAAGCGAGCATAGGAGGTGATTTGGATCCATTGAGTCCTGCAAGCTGGTCATTGTCCGAAAGTGCGGGTGTCTTTGCGCTATGTGCCTTGACCATTACTGTGTTGGGTATATGGATTACGCGTGTGGTCGACCAGCTCGCCGACCGGACAGGGCTCGGGGAAGCGGTCGCCGGTGCGGTATTGCTGGGAGCCTCGACCTCGGCCGGCGGCGCGGTACTCTCGGTGACCGCTGCCTGGAAAGGTCATCCTGAACTGGCGGTAAGTAATGCGTTGGGCGGTATTGCCGTGCAAACCTTGTTTCTGGTGGTGGCCGATCTGGCCTATCGGCGCGCAAACCTGGAACATGCGGCTGCCTCCGTTCCCAACATGTTGCAAAACGCTTTACTGATCACTCTTCTGGGCCTGATTCTTCTGACCCCCAAGCTGCCCGATGTCTCCTTGTGGGGCATTCATCCGGTCACGCCGATACTGCTGGGGCTGTATATATATGGCATTCATCTGGTGCGGGGCGCCCGGCTGTATCCCATGTGGAAACCCTCGGTCACGCGCGAAACACGCGAGGACACGCCGGATGAAATCTCGGCAATGCCTTCGTTGCCTCGGCTATGGATCACCTTTTTGTTACTGTTGATTGGTCTGGGTTTCGCCGGTTGGGTGCTGGCCCCTACGGCGAACAATATTGCGGTCAAGACAGGGCTCAGCCAGACGGCGGTCGGGGTGCTACTGACGGCCGTGAGCACCTCGATCCCTGAGCTTGTCACCTCGATTGCCGCGGTTCGCCGGGGGGCCTTGACCCTGGCAGTGGGCGGTATCATTGGCGGCAATGCCTTCGATACCCTGTTCACGGCGGCCTCGGACATCGCTTATCGGCCGGGGTCCATCTACCACACCATGACCGCTGATGTGATCCTTTGGGTGTCATTGACCCTGGTGATGTCGAGCATCCTGATGATGGGGTTGATCCGCCGCCAGGAGCAGGGGCCGGGGAGTATCGGCTGGGAAAGCGTCACCATCATGGTGCTGTACTTCCTTGGTGTGCTGCTGTTGCTGGCGGATATGAATGGCTAACGCGTTTCGGTTTGATTTTACCTGGCCAAGCGGTTCTCTACCCGGTTCAGGCCGTAGCCGTCGTCCTTGAAGCGGGGAGCACGGGCTGCATGCTCGAGTCGGGGGAGCTAACGCTTCAAGGTATGACTCAAAGCGTCCATGTAGCGTATGAGGTAGCATAAATACCCATTGTCAGTGAGACGGCTACCTCTATATTCTAGCAAAGCAATTTTATGGCACAGTAGACGTAGAAACCTTCCTACTTTTGGTAATCAGGAGCTGTTATGCAATATCTACACACCATGGTCCGCATTAGTGATTTGGATGCTTCACTGCATTTTTACTGTGACCTGCTAGGCCTTAAAGAAGTCCGCCGCAAAGAGAATGAAAAAGGCCGCTTTACGCTTGTTTTCCTCGCCGCCCCTGACGATGAGGAACGTTCCGCCCAGCTCACCGCCCCTGAACTGGAACTGACCTATAACTGGGACCCGGAAGAGTATACCGGCGGGCGCAATTTCGGCCATTTGGCCTACCGTGTGGAGGATATTTACGCGCTTTGCCAAAAGCTCCAGGATAACGGCGTGACGATTAATCGCCCGCCCCGCGACGGCCATATGGCGTTTGTTAAGTCGCCTGATGGTATCTCGGTAGAGCTGCTGCAAAAGGGCGATGCGCTAGCGCCACAAGAGCCCTGGGCGTCGATGGAAAACACCGGCAGCTGGTAAGCGTGCCATAGGAAAGGATCACCAAGACCATGAAAGGTTGGCATTTACTGCCATGGCTTACCTCGGCCGCGCTGCTATTAAGTGCCTGTAGCAGCGCGCCGGGGCCAAGCTCGGCGCCGCGGGAAGAACCCAGAGGGGCTGAACTCTCCGGGCCTATCGTTGAGCAGCGTTGGAATCTACTGCTGGTGGGCACCAATGAGCGGCTATCGATGCCGGAAACGCCATTTTTCCGGATTGATAATGCAGGCAACGTTAGCGGTCACGACGGCTGTAACCGCTTTAGCGGTGAGGTAACGCTAGGCGATAACCAGCGTATCGAGTTTAGCGAGCTGGCAACCACACGCATGGCTTGCCCGCAAATGAACGATGCCCAGCGCGTCACCGATATGCTGGAGACTGCCTACCGCTATTTGATTGACCATGATCGGTTGGTGTTCTTTGGTCCGGATAGTCGCGTGTTAGGCGGCTGGCGCGAAGCACATTAATTCGTGTTCAAAAATTAGTCCTCAAAAGGCGGATTGAAGCGGGCGATAAAGCGCGCGTCAATCCGCCTTTTCCATTGCCATACCCACTTTCCTGCCACCCCAAAGGCGCCGCGGCTGGCAATCGCGCGGCCGTCGCCGGTGCCAATCAGTGCCAATACGCGTTTGGGCGGATGCCAGGCGGTTAACGGCTCATTGTGGCAGGCGCGGCGCAGGTTGTCCGCTAAGTGCGGGCCCATGCGCACCGCATAAACCCCTGCATTCGGCAGGGGTGGCGTCAACGCCGCACAGTCACCAGCGGCAAAAATTCCCGGCTGGCCAATGACTTCCAACGTATTGTCGACACCAATGAAGCGGTGCTTATCCAGCGGCAGCGGGGTATCAATCAGCCAGTGGTGGCCGACTGCCCCGGTTGCCCACAGCACAATGTCGGCACGAACGATCAGGTTACAATGAGTTAATACGCCGCCGTCTACCAAGGCACGCCCACGTACCTGCCGGTGCACGTGAATGCCTGCGCGTGATAGCGCTCGCTGGGTCAGCCAGCGCGGCAGGTAACCGGCACCAGGCAGTAGTGCGTCGCTGGCACTGAGCAAATGGCCCTGCCAGTCGATATCCGGACGCTTTTCACGTAGCTGGGCCAGCACGCTCATCAGCGTTTCGCAGCCAGCGGCTCCACCGCCAACGCCCACAACGCGTTGGGGGATATCACGGGGCAGTTGGCGAATATCATCTTGTAGCCCCTGCCAGCGCTGGTGCAGCGTGCTTAGTGGGCGCATGGCCAGCAGTTTGGGGGACTGTTCGCCGTGCTGCTCTGGGCTGGCCAGGGTCGAGCCGATATTTAACGAGGCGACGTCAAACGCAATGCGCTCGCCATCGGCAAGCGCTACGTAACGCGCCTGGGTGTCGATGGCGTTAACGGGTGAAACAATAAGCCGCGCATTGGCACGCTGACACAGCGCCGCCACGTCAATTTGCGTTTCACGCAGCGTACACTCTCCCGCCAGCCATGCCGGTACGCTGCCGGAGTAAGCGGCTAAAGGACTGTCGCTGACAACGGTAATCGCGATGCCCGAATCAGGCTGTTGGGCAAAGGCTTCAAGCACCAAGGCATGGGCATGGCCCGCGCCGATGAGTAACAGCCGCTTCATTGTCCTTCACCGCGCCGCCAGTTGAAGTAGCGCTTCAAGAGTGCCAGCACCCGCTCGGGTTTATGGGCGTTTTTCCAAACGCCAGCCGTGGCTTTGGCGGCCTCGCCAAGTGTTGGGTAGGGGTGAATGGTCCCCAGCAGCTTGTTGAGCCCCAGACCGTGCTTCATGGCAATGGTGAACTCACCTAGCCACTCGCCGGCGTTTTCGGCCACGATGGTTGCGCCGAGAATCTTGTCGCGGCCGGGCACGGTCAGTACTTTAATAAAGCCCTCGCTGGCGCCTTCGGCAATCGCGCGGTCGCTTTCGCTCATGGCATAGCGGGTTACTTCATAGGCAATGCCTTTATCGATCGCCTCCTTCTCGTTGAGCCCGACCCGGGCGACTTCCGGCTGTACATAGGTAACGGCGGGCATGTAGCGATAATCCACTGCAAAGCTTTTCAGCTCGCCAAACAGCGCATTGACCGCGGCGTGCCATGCTTGATGAGCCGCCGCGTGGGTGAGCTGGTAAGGCCCAGCCAAATCACCGCAGGCCCAGATATTGGGCAGGCGGGTTTGCAGCCGCTCGTTAAGCTCCAGGGTGCCAGCTTGCGTGGTGGTGATGCCCAGCGCCTCAAGCCCCAAGCCCTCCACATTGGCTTGGCGGCCCACGCTGACCAGCAGATAGTCAAAGGCAAGCGTGACGCGCTCGCCCTGATGCTCGACGGCTAGCTGATAGCTACCCTCTTCCTCACTAAGCACTTCCAGCGCCTGGGTGTTGGTCATTACCGTGACACCTTCGCCAGCCAGGGTGGCTGCTACGTGCTCGCCGACCTCATGGTCTTCGCGGCTCAGCAGTTGGGGAAGTCCTTCCACCAGGGTGACCTGACTGCCCAGGCGGGCAAAACTTTGGCTCAGTTCACAGCCGATCGCGCCGCCGCCGAGTACCACCAAGCGCTTGGGCAATTCAGTTAACGACCAGAGGTTCTCAGACGTCAGCACCGGCGCTAGTTCGATGCCCGGTAGCGCCGGCACCCGTGGCCGGGCGCCGGTGGCCAAAACGATATGCCGGGCGGTGAGGGTTTTATCACCGACCTGAATCTCCCAAGGCGAGCGCAGCATGGCGTGGTCCTGGTAGACCTCAACGCCCAGGCCTGTGTAGCGCTCAACGCTGTCGTGGGGTTCGATCGCGGTAATCGATTGATGGACGTGTCCCATCACCTTGGCAAAATCGATCTGTGGTTCGCGGGCGGAGACACCGAAGCGATGCGCGGTGCGGATCTCATGGGCGGCACGGGCGGCGCGAATGAGCGCCTTGGAGGGCACGCAGCCGGTATTCAGACAGTCGCCGCCCATTTTATGTTTTTCCACCAGTGCCACCTTGGCGTTAACCGCACTGGCGATATAGCTGGTGACCAACCCCGCGGAGCCAGCGCCGATCACTAGGATGTCGTAGTCAAATCGCTGCGGGCGGGTAAAACCTTGATAGGCCTTGCGCTTTTGCACCAACAGCACAATGCGCCGGGCTATCCAGGGGAAAACCGCCAGCAGTGCAAACGACGCCAGCAGCGTCGGCGAGATAATGCCGCCTAAGCTTTCCAGCTCACCGAGCTGGCCGCCCGCATTGACGTAGATCGCCGTGCCGGGAAGCATGGCCACTTGGCTTACCCAATAAAACGTGATGGTTTTAATCCGCGTTAGCCCCATGACGAGATTGATCATAAAGAACGGAAAGGCAGGCACTAAACGCAGCGTAAAGAGGTAAAGGGCACCGTCGCGCTCGACGCCGCGATTCACCGCGGCGAACTGACGTGGGAAGCGTCTCTCAATCGGCTTTTGGAATAAAAACCGTGATAGTAAAAAAGCCAATGTAGCACCCAGGGTGCTGGCAAACGAGATGATCAACAGCCCCCAACCGAGGCCAAAGAGCGCCCCGCCCAACAATGTCAGCAGCGTTGCACCCGGCAGGGAAAGCGCGGTCATTACTACGTAAACGGCAAAAAAGATGCCGGCCACCTGCCAGGGGTGTTGGTTGAACACCGCTTGGAAGTCGCTTTGGTAGGCTTTTAGCGTATCCAGGGTGAACCATTGATGGGCACCGCTGAGAAAATACGCCCCAATGGCGATTAGCAGTAGCGCGGCAATAATCAAACGTTGTCGGGTCACGGTAGGCTCCAGCGCTTAGTGATAAAAATCGTTCTGCTCAATCAAGCTGCTCAGTTGTGCTGCCCAGCTGTGCTGCTCAGTTATGCGAAACAGTTATGCAAAACAGTTATGCGAAATAGTGTGAAAACAGCCAGTTTCCTTACACCGCGACGGTTAAGCCTTTCCAGCGCTGCCAGTCTTCGGGACGATCGACATCCCAAATGGTGGCTGGGTAAGCGGCCGTTAAGCCGAGGGCTGCAATCCGTTGCTGCGTTGCAGTCAGTACGCTCTCGCTGCCCCAGGGGATCGCCTCAAACAGCCCGGGGTAGTCTTGGCGGGTGCCGATCAAACCGTAGCCGCCGTCTTCAGCGGGTAATATAACCACATCGTGGCTGGCCAGCCGGTGGGCGCAGGCCGCAATCAGTTCAGCGCTGATGCTCGGGCAGTCGCTGCCCATTAGCATGGTGGGGCCTGGGGTGCTGTTCAGCGCGCAACGAATCCGGGCGCCCAGGTCGCCGTCGGGTTGGGGGGTTAAGGTCAAACCCAACGCCTCACGAAGCTCAATAAACAGCGGGTGGGCGTGATCAAGCGCGGTCCATAGCGTGACCCGTGCGGCAGGCAGCGCCTGGCAGGCGTTGGCGACGCAGTGCCTGACTAGTTCGGCATGGGCGAGGGCGGCGCCGTCAGCACCTAGCAATGGCGCTAAGCGTGTTTTCGCCTGCCCTGGCAGCGGTGCCTTGGCCAGCAGGTGCAAGTGAGGCAGCGCCTCGCTTTTAACGGGCATCGCGATACTCCTTGGCGAGTTGGATGGCGCTCGCGCCGCGCCAGTAGCGATAGCGCAGCCGCCACATCAGGTAGATGGTTTGCCATGCGCCGTGCTGATCCCAGCGCCTTCCCGAGCTTACCACTTTGGCCTTCAAGCAGGCGGGGGAAGATATCTGTTTGAGCCGCTTAGACAGCGCAATATCTTCCATCAGCGGCTGCTCAGGAAAGCCACCCACGGCCTTGAAGGTGCTTGCGCGGACAAAGATGCCCTGGTCGCCGGTGGCGATGCCGGTAAGCTTCGAGCGCTGAATCATCATCCAGCTGACCACGGGTAACCAGCGGCTGCGGCCTGAAAGCGCAATAGCAAAGCGCCCCCAGGCGTGGCGGTTAAGCGCCTGGGTGATCTGCTCAACGGTGTCTTCGGGCAGTTGGGTATCCGCATGCAAAAACAACAGCGCTGGGGCGCTGGCCTGCTGTGCGCCCAGGTTCATTTGCCGCGCGCGGCCAGGCTGGCTGCTGAGCACCTGATCCGCCAGTGGCTGGGCGGCGCAACCGCTGTTATCGCCGCTGCCGCCGTCCACCACAATTACTTCGGCCCGTTGAGAAAGGGGCTGGCCACGCAGCGGTTGTAGCGCTGCGAGCATCGCTGCAATGCCCGCGGCCTCGTTTAGCACCGGTATCACGATGCTGAGACGAGGTGTCTGTTCACCCGAGTTCAATGACTTGCCCTCCCGCCGCCTTGGCATCTGCATGGTCGTGAGTTACCAGCAGCGCGGGCAGGCCAGCCGCGTGCAGCTGGCTAAACACCAGCGTGCGCATCTCCTGGCGCAGCGCGGTATCCAGCTTGGAAAACGGCTCGTCCAGCAGCACCGCTTGGGGCTTGGAGAGCAATAGGCGCATGAGCGCCACCCGCGCTTTTTGCCCGCCGGAAAGCGTGGCCGGGTCGCGGTTTTCAAAGCCTGCCAGCCCTACTTGCGCCAAGGCCTGCGCCACTTGCCGTGACTTATCAGTGACGCCAGACGGTAAGCCAAAGCGTAAGTTGCCGCCCACGCTGAGATGCGGAAATAGCAAGGGGTCTTGGAACAGCAGCCCGATACCGCGCTTCTCCGCCGGTAAATTGAGCAGATTGCGCTCGCCCAGCCAGACGCCGCCGTTGGCGCTAAAGGCCGGGTCGAGAAAGCCCGCCATATACGCCAGCAGGGTGGATTTTCCCGAGCCGGAAGGGCCCATCACCGTGAGCGCTTCACCCGGCGCAATGGTGGCGTCCACTGCCAATAACGCTCGGTCCGCGAGGGCGATTTGAATTTGCTCAAGGCGCAGCGGTGCGGTAGCGAAAGCGGTCACGGCAATCCTCTTAGGTCGCGAGTTCACGGCGCTTGGCACCCAACAAGCGGGGTAGCGCCAAGGCCAGCATAAAGCCAACCAGCGGCAACCCCGCCTGGACGAGCGCCCAAACGCCGATTAAACGTCGGTTATTGCCAGAAGCGAGCGCCACGGCCTCCGTCGTCACGGTGGTCACGCGGCCCGCACCGAGCAGTTGAGTGGGCAAATATTGGCCAATGCTGATCGCCAAGCCTACCGCAAAAGCCGTTAACAGCGGGGCTAATAATAGCGGCAGGCGAACTCGCCAAAAAGCAGCGTTACGTGACACGCCGAGTGAGCGCGCCACCTGCAGCCAGCGGGGATCCAAGCGGCGATAGGCTTCGGCCAGTGAGAGGTAGACATAAGGCAGCACAAACAGCAGGTGGCCGGCGATGACCAAGCCTAGCTGAGGGCGAATGCCCAGGCTTTCCGCCGCCACGATTAACCCAAACAGAAAGGCAATCTGCGGCACGATAAGCGGTAAATACAGTAGCCACAGCGCGCGCTTGGGCTGAAGGTGCTGGCGGTGTTCATTTTCCAGCGTTGCCAAGACCAGCGCCGTGGCCAACGCCGTGGAAATCAGGCCGATCAGCGCGGTATTAAGCAGTGGTTTGGCGAGCATAGGGGCGCTGCGCTGCCAGTGATCCAGCGTCAACATCTGCGGCAGCAGCTCGGGAAAGCGCCAAAAGCCCGCCAGTGAAAAAAGCCCCAAACCGACCAGGGCCGCTAGCGCCGTCATACTTGATAACAGTAACGCCGAGCGGCCCACCACGCGCAGGGCGGTTTCTCCCCGCTGGCGGCCGCCGTTGGTCAGCCAGTTTTGCATCAACAGGCGGGTCAACTGCTCAAGCAGCCACCAGCAGAGCAGCGCCGCGAGGGTTACGCCAAGTTGCAGTACCGCGGCCGCCGAGGCCATAAAGCGGCGGGTGATATCCGGGTCGTTGAACCAGTTCAAGATAGACACGCTAAGCGTAGGTGGCAGCGTTGGGCCCAGGATCAGGGCCATGTCCACCACCGAGGTGGCGTAGGCGATGACCGCATACACCGGCAGGCGGATCAGCGGATACAGCGAGGGCAGCACGGTTTTTAACCAGGCAATCGTAGGCGAATAGCCCAGCGAGCGCGCCAACATCAGCCGATTATCCACCTGTAACTGCGGTAAGGCGGCAAGGCTCATCAGCAGTAGAAAGGGCATTTCTTTCAGCACCAGTCCCGCTATTAGCGAAAGCCCCCAGGGGTCATTGACGATTAGCGCGTCCGGCGGACGCTCCCAGCCCGTTAGCGAGGGGGATAGCAGCCGGGCCACCAGGCCCGAGGGCGCAATCAAAAAGGCAAACCCAAAGGCAACCGCTGCATGGGGAACCGCCAGCAGCGGTGAGACGAGCCGCCGAATACCGCGGTCTAACCACGTGCCTCGGCTGGCCGCCAAAAACAGCACCACCATCATCAGCGCCATGGCCGTGCTGACCAAGCCACTGGCAAAGCTGACCGCTACTGAGCGACCCAGACCCGGCTGGGCAAACAGCGTCTGCCAGGGGGCTAAGCTTGCGTGGTGGCCGCCTAGCGCTGGCAGGTAGCCAAACGCGGGCAGCAGAACCATTACCAGCCCCGCTCCAACGGGCAGTACCAGCAACGCGATGATCAGCGCCGGGGCCAGCCGCAGCATTGTTAGTTAACGCCGTAACGCTCAAGCCAGGCGTCTTGCAGCGCCGTCATCCAACTCGGGTGCGGCTCGGGTAGGGTGTTGGATAGCGCGTCGGCGGGCAGTTCAGACGGGTGGCGTTCCCCCTGCTCAAACAGCGCTTGGGCATCGGCGTCTAGCTGTTCGATATCCAGCACGCTACGGTCGCCCCACATGGCCAGCGACTGCTTTTCGGCCTGGGCTTGTGGGGAGAGGAGAAAGTTGGCGAGCACCATGGCACCGGCTTTATGTGGCGAGTTATAGGGGATTGCCACAAAGTGGACGTTACCCAGCGTGCCGCCTTCCAATACATAGCTGCGTACGCTTGCGGGCAGTTCGTACTCCCTCACCGCCACGGCGGCATCGGTGGGGTAGAACGAAAACGCCAAACTTAGCTCGCCATCGCTCATCAGCGCGCGCAAGTGAGGGCCTGAATCGGGAAACGCTCTTCCGCTACGCCACAGGTGCGTGTGCAGCGCATCTAAATAGGCCCACAGAGGTTCTGTCACGGCCTCGAAGTCGGTGTCCTTCACCGGCTGGTAAAGCGCCTCATCCTGGTCGGTGAGTTCGATCAGCGCCTGCTTTAAAAAGGTGCTGCCGGTGAAGTCGGGAATGCGTGGGTAGCTGAACTGACCGGGGTTATTCTTGGCCCACTCAAGTAGCGCCTGCATATCCTGGGGCGGTGTCTCGGTTTGGGCGCTGTCGTAATAAAAGGTGATCTGCGCTTTTCCCCAGGGTGACTCGTAGCCGTCGGTGGGGAGGGTAAAGTCGGTGACGACCTCGGGGTTCTCGTCGGCGTTAGTGAGCGCAAAATTGGGCAGTGCGCTGGCGAAGGGGCCAAACAGCAGGTCGTTTTCGCGCATGGCGGCAAAGTTCTCGCCATTGATCCAAATCAGATCAATACTGCCGTCGTCGTGGTTGCCCGCCTGCTTTTCCGCCAGCACCCGCGCCACCGCGCTGCCGGTATCGTCCAGCTTGACGTGCTCCACATCAACATCGTGTTGCGCCTGCATTTGCTCGGCTACCCAGTCGATATAGCGATTGGTGCGCGTATCGCCACCCCAGGCGTTCCAGTAAACGGTTTGACCTTCAGCCTCATCCAGCACCGCTGGCCAATCGCTGGGGTCAGGGTCGGCGGCGGCTGGAAGAGCCAGCGCCAACATCGTCATGCTAATCGTGGCAACCAGGCCGTTGCGGTTATTCGGCATCGCACACCTCACTTAAAATTATTCAAATTGGACAAGCGTTACAGGGAAGCCTGTAAGCACTGTAGCTCGCTGTGAACGTGATCAATAATCGGCATGGATAAGTAGTGCTCAACGCGGTCACGCACGTGGTCAATCACCGCGGGGTCGGTGAGTTCCGCCGACCAGTCTTCACCACGCTGCTGGGCATCCTGGGCGTTTAAGTACTGGGAGCGCCACTTGGCGCACCAGGTCAATGACCATAGCCAGGTAGCACGGCGGCAGGCAACCAGGGTATCGGTATTGGGCGTTTCACTCATGGCCGCCTGCCAGCGACGGTAAAAGTGGATCACTTCCTCTAGCGTCAGCACCGCCTGGCTGCTGATATCCCAGGTGGTCGAGGTGTAAAGCGAGGTGTGGGCGAGGTCAATCCCCGGCAGTCCATAGCGGCACTTTTCTAAATCTACCAGCACCGCGCGGCCATCGTCGCGGATTAAAAAGTTACCGGGGTGGGTGTCAAAGCTAATTAGCGTCGGGGTGACATCGCTTAAACGGGGCGGGAGTAGATCCAGCTCCTGCTTGATGCGCTGAGTGACTTTGCTCGAAAGCTGGGCATCCGCTAACCATTGGGCTTGTTGATGCACTTCACTGACCATGGCCTGCCAAGGGTCAGTCGGCGCGAGCAGCGGCGCCTGCTCACTAGGCAGCGGTTGGCGGTGCAGGCTAGCCAACGCTTCCGCGATGGCGGGCAGGTCTTCCGGTAGCTGAGCCAAACGGCCGCGGATAGCTTCCACCAGCAGTCCGCCACGGGGTAGCTGGTCACTTGGCGGCAGTACGTCATAAAGCCGAGGCGTGTGCCCGCCAGGGCTCGAGCGCTCATAGCACGCCGACTGATACGCCAGGTTTTCTTCCGGCGGCAGGTTCATCTGGCTCTGCTTGGGCAGCCGCGCTACCCAGTCATCACCTTCGCGGTGAATCCACACATGATCGTGAGCAAGCCCGGTATCCGCCATCGGGGTGAGCGTTTGGTAGCTAATCCCAGCGCGTTTTAATTCGCGTGCCAGCGCGTCTAAGCGTGCTTCAGTTGGTGTCGGCATAGTAGCGTCCGTGTCGTTGCTGAATCAGCGATGCCACTCAGTGGCGATTCTTGTACCAACCTTACACGTTTTATAAGCAAAAGTGGCTAGGGCGACGGTGATAGAGGGGAAACCCTTATTTATAAACTGAGGGCTAGCCTAAAAGCTGCTTACTCAGCATGCCGATGATGAAGCCAAGTACGGCACCCAGTGAGGGTGTCCAACGGCGGCGCATTCGCGCTTGCGGCGCAATGTCCTGAAACACCAGATACAGAATGCCGCCTGCTGCAAAGCTCATGATCATCGCCGTAATTTGTGGCGCCTCACTCAGCCACCAATACCCCATTATTGCAGCCAGCGGCCCGAAAAACGACACGCCCAATAGTCCCCATAATGCTGTTTTAGTCGTTAACTTCGCGGCTCGTAATTCACGATAGGCGTTAAATCCTTCGGGGAAATTTTGTGCCGCTATAAAAATAGCCAGTAAGACACCCAGTTGCGGGTTAGCAGCAAACACCGCGCCAAGTGAAATCGCTTCCGGCACAAAGTCTAATAACATCGCCATAAATTGTGCGACATTGCCTTCATTGTTTTGCAACCAGGCGTCCAAAATACAAAAAGTGATTCCGCCTGCCGCAAACAACCCCGTTAATTGCCAAGCATTTAACTCACGCATACCCTCTGGCACCAGCGCAAAGGCCACTGCGGCCATTAAAATGCCACCGCCAAACGCTGTGATGCCATGCACCAGCTCTTGTTTGGCAAGCGTATTAGCAGTGCCCTCAACATGCGCTAAAAAGCCGCCGAAAAGAGCCATAAGACCGGCGCCCCAGGCGATGAAAAGCATGACATAAACACTCATTGATCCACCAGTTCCCACATCGGTTGCCAAAAAACAAAAACGGCACCGATGAGGTGCCGTTTTTGTTTCGCTACTACCTACGAACCAACCTTACAACGCTTCAATTTTCGCTTTTTGTTCTTCCAACAGCTTTTTAGCGGCTTGGAATTCGGCCAGCTTGCTGCGTTCTTTATCCACCACGGCGAGCGGGGCTTTGGCGATAAAGCCGTCGTTGCTGAGCTTCTTCTCGATGCCGCCGATCAGCTTGTCCTGCTTGTCGATTTCTTTGCTGAGGCGTTTGAGCTCGGCATTTTTATCGATCAAATCCGCCATTGGCACCAGCACTTCCATATCGCCGACTAGCTGTGTGGCTGAGAGGGGTGCGTCGTCGGGGTTGTCAAGCCAGCTAACGCTTTCCAACTTGGCCAGTTTTGAAAGGAAGTGGCGGTTGCTCTCCAGGCGCTTGGCGTCTTCCGGTTTGCCTTTGGTGAGCAGCACGTCCAGCGGTTTGCCGGGGGCGATGTTCATTTCAGCGCGGATATTACGTACGGCGATAATGACGCCTTTCAGCCACTCAATATCCCGGCTGGCCTGGTCGTCGATTTTGCTTTCGTCGACTTCCGGCCAGGCTTGCAGCATGATCGAGGCGTCTTCGCCCATATACATGCCCGCCAGCGGGGACACGCGCTGCCAAATCTCTTCGGTGATATAGGGCATCATCGGGTGAGCCAGGCGCAGAATCGCTTCGAGTACACGTACCAAGGTGCGGCGCGTTCCCCGCTTCGCCTCTACCGTGGCATTTTCATCCCATAAAACAGGCTTGGAAAGCTCCAAATACCAGTCGCAGTACTCGTTCCAAACGAACTCATACAGCGCCTGGGCGGCGTGGTCGAAGCGGTACTCTTCCAGCGCCTTAGTGACCTGGGCCTCAACCTTTTGCAGCTGCGAGATAATCCAGCGGTCGGCCAGGGAAAGCTCAACCTCGCTACCATCGGTGCCGCAGTCCTCGCCTTCAGCGTTCATCAACACGTAGCGCGAGGCGTTCCACAGCTTGTTGCAGAAGTTGCGGTAGCCATCCAGGCGGTTCATATCAAACTTGATATCGCGCCCGGTGGTGGCTTGGGAGAGGAACGTAAAGCGCAGCGCATCGGTGCCGTGGGCTTCAATGCCGTCTTTAAATTCGTCCTTGGTGGCCTTGGCAATCGCCTTGGCCTGTTTCGGCTGCAGCATATTGCCGGTGCGTTTTTCGAGCAGCGCATCCAGGCTGATGCCGTCGATCAGGTCGATGGGATCCAGCACATTGCCCTTGGATTTGGACATCTTCTGCCCCTGACCGTCGCGCACCAAGCCGTGCACGTAAACCGTCTTGAACGGTACCTGCTTGGTGAACTTCAGGGTCATCATGATCATCCGGGCGACCCAGAAGAAGATAATGTCAAAACCGGTGACCAGCACGCTGGTGGGGTGGAAGGTTTCCAGCTCCGGCGTTTGTTCCGGCCAGCCGAGGGTGCCAAAGGTCCACAGGCCTGAGCTGAACCAAGTGTCGAGTACGTCTTCGTCCTGAGTAAGCACCACCTCGGGGTCGAGTGCGTACTTCTCCCGGGCTTCCTCTTCGCTGCGGGCAACGTAGACGTTGCCTTCGGGGTCATACCAGGCGGGAATGCGGTGGCCCCACCACAGCTGGCGGGAGATGCACCAGTCCTGCAGGTCGCGCATCCAGGCGAAGTACATGTTTTCGTAATTTTTGGGCACGAACTGGATATCGCCACTTTCCACTGCTTCAATGGCGGGCTTGGCGAGGCTTTCCACGGCCACAAACCACTGGTCGGTCAACAGCGGCTCGATGACGTCGCCGGAGCGGTCGCCATAGGGCATGGTGTTGTTAACAGCTTCGACTTGTTCCAGCAGGCCCAGGGCATCCATATCGGCGACGATCAGCTTGCGCGCTTCAAAGCGGTCGAGCCCGGCGTACTTGGCGGGCAGGCGGGCGTCTGCATCCGGCTGGGGTTGGCCCTTGAGATCAAAGATCTCGGCCTGCTCAAGAATCGCCGCGTTTTTAGAGAAGACGTTGATCAGCAGGTGGTTCTGGCGCTTGCCGACTTCGTAGTCGTTGAAGTCGTGAGCCGGGGTGACCTTGACGCAGCCGGAGCCTTTTTCCATATCAGCGTGTTCGTCGGCGACCACCGGAATACGACGACCGACCAGCGGCAGCTCGATGAACTTGCCGACCAGCGAGGCGTAGCGCGGATCGTCTGGATTCACCGCCACGCCGGTATCGCCCAGTAGGGTTTCCGGGCGGGTAGTGGCGACCACCAAGTAATCCTTGCCGTCGTCGGTTTTAACGCCGTCCGCCAGCGGGTAGCGGAAGTGCCAGAAGCTGCCCTGCTGCTCTTTGTTCTCCACTTCCAGATCAGAAATGGCGGTGTGCAGCGTGGGGTCCCAGTTGACCAAACGCTTGCCGCGGTAAATCAGTTTCTCTTCATGCAGGCGCACAAACACTTCCTGCACCGCTTTGTAGAAACCGTCGTCCATGGTGAAGCGTTCACGCGACCAGTCAACGCTGGCACCCATGCGGCGCAGCTGGCGAGTAATATGGTCGCCCGATTCTTGCTTCCACTCCCATACTTTATCGATAAACGCATCGCGGCCGAGATCATGGCGGGTTTTGCCTTCTTCGGCGGCGATTTTGCGCTCTACCAGCATTTGCGTGGCGATACCGGCGTGGTCGGTGCCTACCTGCCACAGGGTATTGTTACCCTGCATCCGCTTCCAGCGCGTCAGGGTATCCATGATGGTGTCCTGGAACGCGTGGCCCATGTGCAGGCTGCCGGTCACATTGGGCGGTGGAATCATGATCGAAAAGGGCCTGCCCTTGCCGGAAGGGGCGAAGCGGTTGTCGGCTTCCCAGCGCTCGTACCAGCGGGTTTCGATCTGTTCGGGTTGGTAGGTCTTTTCCATGGAGAGTCGGCTCACGGCTGGCGAGAAATGTACAAAATATGAAAATGTATAGCGCAAGAGTATACCGCGATAGCGCATGGATCGTCAGGGGCTACTCACGCTCGATTATCGACCGTCATGGTATGGGCGGAAAACCCGCGCATGGCGATTAGCCCGAGGATGGGCCCCGGCAGCAGCCACCAAATCACTGCCAGCGACTGGCTCGACCACAGCGCGGTAACCAGGGCGATGGAGGGGATGGTCAGCCCAAAGCCAATCGCATTCATCATCGCCAGCGCCGCCCCCAACCGCTCGGGTGGGGCAGTCGCCGAAGCCAGCGCAGAAAACTGCGCGGAATCGGCAATCACGCTAACGCCCCATACGCCGAGCAGCGCCAACAAAAGCCAGGGCGATGCGCTGCCAAGCAGGGGATAAATCAAACACAGCGCGCCGGAGACTGCCAGCGCCACGCAGGCCACACGATCGCTGCCGATGTGGCGGCTCCATTTGCCCGCCAGCACGCAACCGGGCAAGCCCAGTGCAATGACCGCAAAGCTTAGCCACGGTTGAGCGCCATTGGTGGCGCCCAAGCGCTCTAGCTCCCGGGCGACCAGGAACGGCACCAGCGCCCACAGGGCATACAGCTCCCAGCAGTGGCCAAAATAACCCAGCGCAGCGGCACGAAAACGCGGCTGCCTAAAGGCGGCTAACCCGGCCCAGGGGCGGCCGCTTTTGGCGATGGCAGGAAGGTGCGGCCCAACGCCCAGTTTGAAAATCATCAGCGCGGCGACCAGCGCCAACAGCGAGGCAAGCAGCAGCGGCCACTGCCAGGGTAAGTGCAGCGTTAAACCGCGCAGTAGATGCGGCGAGGCAATGCCCAGCGTCAGCATGCCCACCAGCCAACCCAGCGCGGCGCCTGCGTGGCTGGGTGTCCAGCTCACCACCAACTTCATGCCCAGCGGATAAATCCCCGCCAGACAGAGCCCGGTGGCAAAGCGCGCAATAGCGGCCAGCGTGACGCTTTCGGCCACGCCGATAAACGCAGCGTTGATCAGCGCGCCGAGAACAGCCGAGACCGCAAACAGGTGGCTGGCGCGAATGCGGTCGGCAAGACCGGTGGTGGCGATCAGCAGCGTGCCGCTGATAAACCCCGCCTGAACGGCGATGGTGAGCAGACCTAAATCGCTCTCGCTAAGGCCCACGGCCTCCTGCAGCGCCAAACCAACGCCATTAACGCTAAACCATAGCGAGGTGCCAAACAGTTGGGCGATGACGATAACGGCGAGCGGAAACCGTCGAAGGTTTAAGCTCGACATATCAGGCGTCCAAAGGCGCAAACAGTTCGGCGAGGTCGTTTTCGTCAAACGCAAGCTTGCCTTTGTCGTCTTGTGGGTGCGTTTCGGGAGCCAGAATCGAGCTGGCAAGGTCGGCTTTGTGGGTTTGTAAGGCCATAATGCGCTCCTCGACCGTGCCGCTAGCCACCAGCTTGTAGACAAACACCGGGTTCTGCTGGCCAATCCGGTGGGCGCGGCCGGTGGCCTGGGCCTCCACGGCGGGGTTCCACCAGGGGTCGTAGTGGATCACGGTATCTGCTTGGGTGAGATTGAGCCCGACACCGCCCGCTTTAAGGCTAATCAAGAAGACGGGCACGTCGCCGCGCTGGAACTGCGTCACGTAGTCGCTGCGCTTAGCATTGGGGGTCTGGCCGGTGAGCATCAGGTGGGCAATCTTATCCTGCTGCAGCGCGTCGCTAATCAGGTCGAGCATCTCGGTAAATTGCGAGAACACCAGGATATGGCGCCCTTCGTCAATCAGCTCGGGCAGCAGTTCACGCAGTAGCTCCAGCTTCACGGAGCGGGTGACGCGCTGGGCACTATCGAGCTTGACCAGGCGTGGGTCGCAGCAGACCTGACGGAGTTTTAACAGGGCGTCGAGCATCACGATGCCAGACTGCGCCAAGCCGCGCTTTTCGATCGATTGGCGCAAGCGCTCATGCTGGGCGATGCGAAGGCTCTCGTAGAGCTCGCGCTGCTTGCCGACCAGTTCGACGCTGCGCTGAATGTCTGTCTTCTCAGGCAGGTCGGTGAGCACTTCTTGTTTGGTACGCCTTAGCAGCAGCGGGCGAATGCGGCGCAAGAGCCGCGCCCGGGCATCGCTATCGGCGTGCTGTTCGATGGGGCGGCGGTAATGTTGGCCAAACCACTGCTGGCTGCCAAGAAAGCCGGGGTTAATGGCATCGAGTTCAGCCCATAGTTCGCCCAAATGGTTTTCCAGCGGGGTGCCGGTCAAGGCGAGGCGGCGCTCTGCGTTTAGCCCCCGCACGGCTTTGGCCGTTTGGGCGGCGGGGTTTTTGATCGCTTGGGCTTCATCAAAAACCGCAAGACTGAACCGCTGGGCGCTTAGCGCTTCGATATCGCGAATCAGCAGGGGGTAGGTGGTAATGACGATATCGGCGCTGCCCATACGTTCCAACAAGCGGGCGCGCGCCGCCTTACTGCCGACCACCGCCAGCGCGCTCAGGGTGGGCACAAAGCGTGCGGTTTCGGCCTGCCAGTTGCCCACCAGGCTGGTGGTGGCAACGATCAGTACTGGGCCGTTGAGATTGCCACGCTGGCGCTCATCAAGAATATGCGCCAGCACCTGAATGGTTTTGCCCAGCCCCATGTCGTCAGCGAGAATGCCACCGATATTGAGCGTCGCCAGAAAACGCAGCCAGGCAATGCCTTCGGCCTGATAGGGGCGCAGCGTGCCAGCGAAGGCCTCCGGGGTGGGTAACGCTGGTGGCAGTTGGTGCAGCGCGGCGGCCAGCTGTTGTACATTTTCTCGCCCTTGCCACTGTTCTTGCTTGGCCAGGGCGTCCAACTGGCTAGCCTGAGTAACGGGCAGCGCCAGTGTTTCGCGGCCGGGATTGTCGCGCAGCCAGTCGATGATGGGTGACATTAGCTCGCGCAGCCGCCCAAGGGGGAGTACGGCGAAATGGTTATCGCCCAGGGCGACATTCCAAGTGGCATCTTCAACCTCGCCGGGCTCGGGCTCAATGGGGAAGTCTGGGTGATCGAGTAGCTGCCCCAGCAGTGGCAGCAAGCTGACGCGTTCGCCTTCCAGATCAATATCCAGCGAGAGCGTGAACCAGCCGCCGCCACCTTCCTCAAGCTCGCCATACCAGGCATCGGGGGTGAGGTAGGTCGGCTCGTCGGGAAAGTCGTCATCAAAGGTAATGGCAACGCCTTGCTGGCGCAGCTGGTGGATCATCGGCCACCACTCATCGGGAGTTGCCAGGCAGTCGGGCCACTCTTCTATGTGGGTGGGCAATTGCTGGTCACGCAGCAGCACCATACTGGCCGGGTCGAAGTCCTCCGAGGGCTGATTGGATTGCGCCAACAGCGTTACCAGCGGGGCCATGCCGCTGGGCAGTTGACGGACGAGGGCTTTTTCCGTTTCTGGCTGACGGGTTATATCAACCAGTTCATTTCCTTGCTGAAAATGTACCTGTGATGTGTCATCGAGTGGCACTGAAATACCGTCATAATCAATGCGTAAAATGCCTAGGCCTAGCGTATCGGTAGGTGCAGCACGGTTCGGCTGAGCGAGTGCCAGTAGCTGCATATGCATTGATAACGTCGGTTTAACATCGTTGATCTGACGTTTTACGGGCGCAGCAGGGGCCTTTAGCTGCTTGGGCCGCTGCGGCATTTGTTCAAGTTGTTGGGCCAGCCAAGCGGCTTTTTCAGGCGGCAATCCTGGGGCCATCTCCAACTGGGTAAACAGCGTCGTGTCGCCCTCAACAGGACCAAAGCACGCTTGGTTAAGATCGAATTGCCACAGGGCGTTGCCGATCGCCACCAGCGCGACGCGGTGATTGTCCACCGGGACATCATCGAGCAACGCGACAGGATGCTGCAGCCCATCCTCCCCTAGCTGCCAGTCGAGGGTTAGCGTGCGATCTGGAGTGTAGTGCAGCGCCGCGCCGGTCTGCTTGTTGTGGAAGATCGGCGGCGGCTCGGTGCTTTCAAGCAAACGAAGGAGTGCCCGCTGTTGCAGGTCGGTTGCCAGGGGATACTCTTCAATTGTCCTAATATCGCGGTGGCGTTGGGGGGCGCCCTGCAAGAGCAGCTGCAGATTTTCTTCCACACCTTCGGGCCAGCCACTGGCTGGGGCAGGTTTTAGCCCCGTTGGCTGACGCTGGATGCCGATAGGGTCTACCCAGCGCTTGGCTGCTGCGCCCTTGAGCGCACGGGAGGGGCGCAGCCATACGGCAGCAATCTGCACGCTGATAGCGCGGTAACCTTTGTCGAGAGACAAAAAGAGCGCGAGGCGGCGATCACTTTCCACGTTTTGAGCGTCGTCTTCATGCGTCTTGTTGAACCGGTTGAGCCAGCGTTGCCATTGGCGCTCGTGCGCTTGGGTGATATCTGATTCAGCGGCGCTTTCGCTGATAGGGTCGGTTGGCGTGTGAGGCATCACCTCATTCATAAACGTCTGGATCAGCGCGACACCGTGCTTACAGTTCATGTGCACAGGGCAGTCGCAACTCGTAAACAGCGCCAGGCGACGATCTTGCTGTTGAATAAATGCTTGAACCGAATAATTGCCCGTATTGCCGTCGACGCTGCCATTTAAAAAATACGTTTGGTCGGTATGCTCTAAGCCGCCTAGTGTCACCCGCCCCTGGCGTGCGAGTGCCTGACCGCGTTTGCGGCTTTGTGCATCAAAATAGTGTGCCCAGTTGCCTGAGTCTAAGGCAATGGCGAGTTCAGCAGCAGGGTCTAAAGACACAGTCGATATGCTCCGTAACAGTGAACGTTTCGAGCCGAATCTATCAATCCCCAGGGCTCGTTGACCAGTATTGCCGCTTCGCCGGTTGGCTGGCTCATATCAAATGTGTCCCCAGGGTCGCTACCCCAACTTATGCGGCACAACTTCATGGCCCAATGCTTTATAGCGCTGCCAGCAGGCGCGTTTGGCGACGAGCACTTGTTGGTGCTGGTTAATTATCTCGGCGATCCGCGCGTAGTTTTCTACGCCGTCGGGAATGTCGGGGTGCAGGTTTAGCAGCGCGGTTTCTTCTGTGGGCACCGGCAGTTGCTGCCAGCCTAGCGTGATGGGCACGCTGGCGGCCATTTCGCTGTCTTCCAGGGCGTGGGGAAGGTAGGCGTCCGGGCGGAAATTCCACAGCGCGTCGTCGGCCTGCTCGGCGAGGGCTTTATCTTCGCAGTGCAGATGCAGGCGGTAGCCTTTTCGCCAGATGGTTTCGGCGAGTTTACAGGCAAACTGTAAGCGCGCTTCCAAGGTCGTATCGGGCAAAATGTAGAAATCAATGCGCGCCATAGCGGTTCCAGAGTGAACGGCTCCAAACAGCGCCGCCGCAAACGTTGCGGCGGCGATGAGGAGTGAAGCGTTGGGGTTAAAAACAGCTTAAACCAGTTGGGTGAGCCAGCCATGCTTGTCTTCGCTGCGGCCGTACTGAAGGTCGAGCAGCTTGGTGCGCAAGCGCATGGCGACTTCATTGCTGTCGTTATTGGCGTCGCCTGCCGTGAGGCGAATGCGCTCGTGCTCAGAGACCAGCTCGCCCACCGGTGTGATTACCGCGGCGGTGCCGCAGGCAAATATTTCGGTGATCTCGCCGGAGGCGGCACCTTCACGCCATTCGTCGATGCTGATCGGGCGCTCTTCCGGCGTTAGGCCTTCCTCTTTGGCAAGCGTCAATACCGAGTTGCGCGTGACGCCTTCCAAAATGGTGTCGGTCAGGCGCGGGGTCACTAAGCGGCCATCTTTGAAAACAAAGAACAGGTTCATGCCGCCCAGCTCTTCCACCCACTTGTTTTCGGCCGCATCGAGAAACGCGACCTGGCCGCACTGGTGGGCTTCGGCCTCTTTTTGCGCGGCTAGCGATGCGGCATAGTTGCCACCGCACTTGGCAAAGCCGGTGCCCCCTGGGGCGGCGCGCTTGTAGTGCGAAGAGAGCCAGATCGACACCGGGGCAACGCCGCCTTTAAAGTAGGCCGCCGCCGGTGAGGCAATCACGTAGTAATCGACCTCATGCGCTGGCCGCACGCCCAGAAACGCTTCAGAGGCGATCATAAACGGGCGCAGGTAGAGGCTGCACTCATCAGAAGCGCTGGCGGGCGTTGGCACCCAGGCGTGGTCTTGGGCCAGCAGGGCTTTCAACGAGCCGATAAAGTCTGCGTCGGAAAGCTCTGGCAGCGCTAACCGGCGGGCGCTGCGGCGGAAACGCTCGGCATTTTTCTCCGGGCGGAACGTCCAGATAGAGCCGTCGGCGTGGCGGTAGGCTTTAATGCCTTCAAAAATCTCCTGACCGTAATGCAGCACAGAGGCGGCCGGGTCGAGCGTCAAGGGGCCATAGGGGCGCACCTGATGGCCATGCCAGTCGGCGTCGACGGTCCAACGTATATGCGCCATGTGATCGGTGAAGTGCTTGCCAAAACCGGGATTGTTAAGGATGTTGGCACGGATCTCATCGGCCATCGGCTGATTGGACGGCAGGGTTTCAAACTGAGATGTAAACTGGGTATCTGAAGCTGTGGGCACGGCGTGTTGTCTCCGCTAGAGCCAGGCCCCGAAGGGCAAATATGAGCGTGTCATTAGGAGTAGCGTGTGCCTTTATGGCGTCGGCACACGCTAATACTTTCAGGTGTAACGGTTGCGCTTGCGAAAGGCAACCGTTGATCGCCTGATTGTGATGACGCGTTATGCTATTGGGTGTCGCTATTTTCTACTTGGGCGTCGGTTTCACGGTCCAGCAGGTACTGGGTTAGTAGCCCCACAGGGCGCCCGGTGGCGCCTTTCTGCTTGCCGGAGTGCCAGGCGGTACCGGCAATATCCAGGTGTGCCCAGGGGAAGTGATCAGCAAAGCGTGACAAAAAGCACGCTGCAGTAATCGTGCCCGCCGGGCGACCGCCAATATTGGCCAGATCGGCAAAATTGGACTCCAACTGTTCCTGGTACTCGTCCCACAGCGGCAGGTGCCAGGCGCGATCCCAGGCGGCTTCGCCCGCATCCAGCAGATCGAGTGCCAAGTCATCGTCGTTGGAGAGCAGGCCGGTGGCATGGTGGCCCAGGCCCACAATCACCGCGCCGGTGAGGGTGGCAATATCCACTACGCTGGCCGGAGTGAAACGCTCGGCGTAAGTCAGCGCATCGCAGAGTACCAAGCGGCCTTCCGCATCGGTGTTAAGCACTTCGACGGTCAGCCCTTTGAGCGTCTTGATGATATCGCCGGGCTTGGTGGCGTGACCGTCGGGCATGTTTTCCGCGGCGGCCACGATAAACACCAGGTTGAGTTTGGGCTTAATCGCCAGTACGGCTTTAACGGTGCCGAACACGCTGGCGGCGCCGCACATGTCGAACTTCATTTCGTCCATGCCTTCGCCGGCCTTGAGCGAAATGCCGCCGGTATCGAAGGTAATGCCTTTGCCGATCAGCACATGGGGGGCTTCATCAGCGCTTTCCGCGCCCTGGTATTTCATCACAATTAGACGCGAGGGCTCTTTGCTGCCACGGCCGACTGAGAGCAAAGAACCTGCGCCCAAGGCTTCTAGCGCTTCTTCATCGAGAATGTCGATTGCCAGCGCGCCTTTGGAGTCGCGCCCCAACTGCTGTGCCTGGTCAGCTAGGTAGCGGGGCGTGCAGACATTGGCGGGCAAATTACCCAGGGTGCGGGTGTAGTTAATGCCCTGACCAATGGCGTTACCCACCAGCGCGCCCTGTTTAACCAGCGGGGCCGCATCGATGTCGCTGATAATCAAGTTGAGCTTGGCGAGGCTAGGGGCGGGAGCAGGCGAGGATTTGAACTGGTCAAAGCGATAAATCGCTCGCTCCGCGGCTTCCATGACTTTGCGCGCTTTCCATGCCGCGTCGCGGTCAGCCAGTGGCACATCGTTAAAAACTACGCTGGCTTCATCGATAGGCAGTTTGATCAGTGCCATCATGGCAGCGTCCAGGGCTTTGATAAAAGCCGCTTCCTGGCATTTTTCGCGCTCTCCCAAGCCCACCAGTAGGATGCGTTCGGCGCCCAGGCCCGGCGCAAAGGGGACCAGCTGCACATTGCCCAACGCGGCATCAAAGTCGCCACGCTCCAGTAGTTGGCCAATCAGGCGCTCGCTGGCGTCGTCCAGTTTGGCGACGGTGGGCAGTAGCTCGCCAGCTTTAAAAACCGGCACCAAAAAGCAGGCCGTTTCGGCTTTGGCCGGGTTAGCAGTCTGAACGGAAAATTCCATGACGTCTCCAACAAGACAAGCATCGAGGGATTCGGGATAATGACCCGCTATTTAACGTTTGATTAGTGTACCCAAGCCATGGCCGTATTGCATGGCATCCTGCACGACTAGCCGGAGAGCGCGTTGATTTTATTTCGATATCTAACTCGCGAAGTGTTACTGACCATGTCGGCAGTCGCCGGTATTCTGCTGCTGGTGATCATGGGCAGCCGCTTTATTCGCTATTTTTCGGACGCGGCGGAAGGCGATATCCCGGTCACCATGTTAGGCAGCCTAATGATGTTCCACCTGCCTGGTTTTATGGAGCTAATCCTACCACTGGCGTTTTTTTTGGGCATCCTGCTGGCCTATGGGCAGCTGTATATGAACAGCGAAATCATCGTCATGGTCGCCTGTGGGATGAGCCCCTCACGGCTGTTAAAAGTGACCCTGCTGCCTGCCAGCGTAGTGGCAGTGCTGGTGGGTATCTGCAGCCTGTGGCTGACGCCGTATGGGGCGCTGCAAACCGAAACCGCACTGGAAGAACAGCGTAGTCGCCTGGATGTTTCGGTATTGGCGCCTGGGCGCTTTCAAGAGTTTGGCGGCGGCCGCACCGCGTATATTGCCGGCTTTTCTAGCGACGGCACGGAGATGCAGGACGTGCTAGTGCACGAACAAAACCAGCCCGGCGACGAGGGAACCCATGACTTCGTTACCCGTGCGGCCTCGGGTTATCAGGAAACCCAGCCCGACACCGGCAGCCGTTTTTTGGTGTTGGATGACGGTGAGCGCTACGGGGTGACGCCAGGCGATAAGAGCGCCGAACGGCTGACTTTCGAGCGCTACACGCTGCGCCTAGGGTTGAGCCACGACCGGCAGCAGCTTGATTCACTGGAGTATGCCACCACGCCCGCGCTATGGAATAACCCCAACCCCAGGGCGCAGGCCCAGTGGCAGTGGCGGGCAGGGCTTCCGCTGATGGTGTTTGTGCTGGCCTTGATGGCGCAGCCGCTTTCTCGCGTTAATCCCCGCCAGGGGCGCTTTGGCAAACTGCTGCCAGCGGTATTTTTATACGTTGCCTATCTCAGCCTGCTGCTCGCGGTTGTCGATGCGATTGGCAGTGGCACTTGGCCCACCATCCTGGGTGTGTGGCCGGTACACGGGCTGTTTTTAGGGTTGGGCCTGCTACTGCTGTGGCGCTCACAACGTAAGGGGATGCGTTAATGTTCATTGATCGTCTGGATCGTTATATCGCCCGCAACGTGCTGGCGGCCATTGTGGTCGTTCAGTTCGTGCTGTTGGGGTTGGATATCACCATTGCTTATATCGATGACTTAAACGATGTGCAGGTGGGCTACAGTGCCTTGGATGCGCTGTTTTACCTGCTCATGCGCACCCCTTGGCGTTTTTACCAGTATGCGCCGGTGGCGGTGTTAATTGGGGCGCTGATTGGCCTAGGCAGCATGGCCTCCAGTAACGAGCTCACCGTGATGCGCGCTGCTGGGCGATCGCTGGCGCGTATTGTATGGGGGGTGATGAAGCCAGTGCTGGTGGTGGTGATCGTGGTGCTGCTGGTCGCCGAGTACGTCAGCCCGCGCACCGAGCAGTATGCCGAAGCGTGGCGGTTGGAAAAACTCCAGGGGGAAGGCGCCATGCTGACCAGCCGCAGCGGCTGGCAGATCGAGGGCGACAGCGTTTACCGATTCGGGGCGATTCGTGCCGATGACGTGGTGCTCGACTTAACCCGCTACCGTTTTGATGGCCGCCAACTAGTCGAAGCCACCTATGCCCAGCGCGCCCGCTGGGAAGGCGATGCCTGGCGATTGGAAAACGTGGCGACCACGCACATTTTTGACGATCACACCGAGTCTGACCAAACGGCGAGCATGGGCTGGGAAACCTCGTTTACGCCCACCCAGCTAGAGCGGCTGTTGCGCGATATTGAGAGCCAGGCGCCCAGTGAACTGTGGGCCTATGCCCAGTTCCTGGAAGCGCAGGGCCTGCAGAATGACCAGGCGCTGCTGTATTTTTGGCAGAAGATGCTGATGCCGCTCACCATGGGGTCGCTGGTGCTGATTGCCGCCTCCTTCGTATTTGGCCCACTGCGTACCGTGGCCGCCGGTACCCGCGTGTTCTACGGCGTTATCACCGGGCTGAGCTTTAAATATATTCAGGATTTACTGGCGCCCGCCTCAACAATTTTCGGCTTTTCCCCCGTCTGGGCCGTGCTGGTGCCCACACTGGCGTGTGCGGGCGTTGGGATCTACTTTCTGCGCCGTAATGGTTAGCGATATTCGCCGTAAAAAAGCCAAAAAGAGAGAGCTATGAAGATACGACGTTTTACTCAGTTGGACAGCGTATGGCCAGCCGGTCTTGGCCGCCGCTTGGGCGCTATGCTGTATGACGGCTTTTTGGTCACAGCGATTTGGATCGCGGTGACCGTCGTCCATATGGTGTTTTTCCGCTATGTGCTTGGCCAGCAGCCCGAAGAGATTGGCACCACGGCCAGCGATATCTGGAGCCTGCGCATCATGCTGGTGTTTTTTGTCACGCTATTTTTTGTTTTCTCCTGGTCGCGGGGGGGCATGACCCTGGGCATGCAGGCATGGCGGCTACGGGTGCAAACGCTGGATGGCTACTCGCTGGATTTGAAGCAGTGCCTGATTCGCTGCGCGGTAGCCTGGGTATCGCTGCTGGCGTTTGGCTTGGGCTATGTATGGGTGTTATTTGATGCCGAACGGCGTAGCTGGCCGGATATTGCTTCCAACACGCAAACGGTAGTTTTGCCCAAAAAATAATTCCAGCGGGCGCGGGGCGAAAAGTAGAGTCGCGACAACATCTTATCGTGCTGCCGTTGCTTGTTAAGACGAATGGCTAACAAAAAAGAGTTATTTCTGCTTGATAAAATGTATGCGAATCATTTACATTCATCTCATGACTTTTATGAGGTGTCGCCATGTACGTTTGCGTGTGCAAGGGAGTAACCGACCATCAGATTCGCCAGCACGTTAGCGACGGAGCGCGCAGCTGGCGAGAGGTACGTGAAGCCACCGGCTGCGCAACGCAGTGTGGTAAATGCGCGTGCTTTGCTAAAACGATTACCCGCGATGCCTTACAGGAAGCGCGCCAAGAAGCCGATATGGGCCTTGCATACGCGGTGTGACGCGAATCGCTATTGTTAGGGTTATCGTTAGCAAATATATGATTTGCTTGAACTTTTAGTCACTTTGTCTATACTCCCATGAACGCTGGGAGTATAGCTATGTGCGTCTACATTTCTCCATTGACGTAACTGCTTGATCGCATTATCTAAAGCCAGCTTAAAGACAGCTTAAGCATCAGCATTACAGTAGAAAAGGTGACGTTATGAAAGGTGATCCAAAAGTTATTCAGCATCTCAATATTGCCCTCGGCAATGAGCTGGTCGCGATTAACCAGTATTTTTTGCATGCTAAAATGTATAAAGATTGGGGCTTAAAAGCGCTGGCCAAATGGGAATACGACGAATCCATCGAAGAAATGCAGCACGCTGATAAAATTATCGAGCGTATCCTGTTTCTAGAAGGTGTGCCCAATCTGCAAGACTTGGGCAAGCTGTACATCGGCGAAAACGTTAAAGAGATGCTCGAGAGCGATCTAAAAATCGAGCACGATGGCCGCAACGATTACATCGAAGCGATCACCTACTGCGAAAGCGTTAAAGATTACGTTACTCGCGATATGCTGCGTGACTTGCTTGCCGACGAAGAAGATCACATCGATCATATCGAAACCGAGCTTGGTTTGATCGATAAAGTGGGTATTCAGAATTACATGCAGCGTCAAATGCAGATGGCTGGCGACGAGTAACGCGCTTTAGCCAATATTGTTAGCTAACTGTTTCGTTCAGCTAATCATATAACGCAAAACGGGCAGCCACTTGGCTGCCCGTTTTGTTGCGCTGAAATGCAAACCTGGCATTAAGACTCAACGACACCGCAGGCCATGCGGGCGCCGCCACCGCCAAGATGCGGCTCATCCGAGTAGGTATCGCCGCCTGCGTGAATCATTAAGCTACGGCCTGACATATCTGCCATGCTCAGGCGCGGGGCCAAGACGGGCAGATTGGCTTCGCCATCATCATTCACCGTCAGCACCGGAAGATCACCTAGGTGGCCTTCACCGTAAGGGCCTTGGTGAGTGTCGGTCTCTTCGGGGTCATAGTGCCCGCCAGCCGAAAGTGCGGCGGTCATTTCACCGTCGTCATTCTCTGCGGGGTCACAGCTAGCGTTCTGATGCACGTGAAAGCCATGAACGCCGGGTTCAAGGTCCGTCAGCGAAGGCGTGAGTAATAAACCGTGATCCGTATGCTCAAGGGCTACGGTACCAATCGACTCTTCGGTTCCATCGGCGCTGACTTTATGCATTTCGACGTCAAGGGTTTCGTTGGCTTGAGCTGCTGAAGTGGCGAGTAATAGTGACGCAGCAATAGCCGTCAATGGTGTTGAATAGCGCATAACATTTTCTCCTTCCAAGTCCATGGAAACGCTGTGTAGTAGCGTTGCTCATTTAAGGTAGCTGCCTAATGGTTGCGGCGCCAGCTTACCCTGTGAGTGATGGGGTGCGATCTCACTCACCTCAGTATTTGTTAAATCGCGCGCTGGGTGAGAAGGAGAATTACCGTATCGAGCGGATGACATCTCGCTGCCCAGCCGCGACAATAACGGCCTTTCTTTGTCAATTGTTTTGCCGCTGTTTTACCAGGGAGCGTTATGACGCCACTCAACATCCTTTACCAGGATGAGCACCTCGTTGCGGTGCATAAGCCGTCCGGGCTTTTGGTGCATCGCTCGGCGTTAGCGCGTGGCGAAACAGAATTTCTGCTCCAGCGGCTGCGCGACCAGATTGGCAAGCGGGTCTATCCCGTTCACCGGTTAGACCGGCCCACCTCGGGGGTGATGGTGTTTGCGCTCTCTTCAGCAGTGGCGGGGCTACTCAGCGAAGCGTTCAGCGAGCGCCAGGTAGACAAGCGCTATTTGGCGGTGGTACGCGGCAAAGCCCCAGAAAATCAGCGCTTGGATTACCCGTTGCGAGAGGAAGATGGTACGCGACCCAAAGCCGAGATGCCCGCCATGCCGGCGATGACCGATATCCGTCGTCTGGATAGCGTTGAATTGCCGGTGCAAGTCGACCGCTACCCAGTGGCGCGCTACTCGTTGGTGGAAGCGCGGCCGCTGACCGGGAGGCGCCACCAAATTCGTCGTCACCTTTCCCGTCGTGGCTATCCGATTATCGGCGATGCCAAGCACGGTAAAAGTGTCCACAACCGCTTTTTTGCCGAACAGCTGGCGGCACCGCGGCTATTGCTGGCAGCCACTCACCTGGCGTTTGACCACCCGGTGCTGGCCAAGCGTGTACAATTAACCTGCGCCTTGGATGCCACCATGATTGCGCTGTTTGAACACCTTGGCTGGGCGGGGCACTTGCCATTGGATAGCGTGCGCACCCCGCCGCAAAAAACGCCTTCAGCCCTGCAAGCACTATGAGTGAGTCTGCTATGTCCTCAACCTCGCCAATACCGACGGCTAATGTGGAGCCGGCCACTGCCGTCCCAGTTTCTAACGCCCCAGCCTCTACCGACTATGAGTTGCGCTTTGGCGGGATTCGTCGCCTCTATGGCCAACGTGCTGCCGAAGCATTTCGTCACGCCCACGTGGTGGTGGTCGGTGTGGGTGGGGTGGGGAGCTGGACGGTGGAAGCGCTGGCGCGCTCGGGCATTGGCAAGCTGACGCTGATCGACCTGGATGACGTCTGCGTCTCCAACGTCAACCGCCAGTTGCACGCGCTGAATGGCACCATTGGCCAGCCCAAGGTCGACGTGCTGGCTGAGCGCTGCCGTTTGATTGCCCCCGAAATTGAGATCGTTGCCGACACCGCCTTCGTGACGCCCACCAATCTGGCCGAGCGCATCCCCGATGATGCCGACCACGTGGTGGATGCCATCGACAGCGTGATCGCCAAAGCTGCGCTAATCGCCTGGTGCAAGCGGCGTAAAATTCCGATTACCGTGACCGGCGCGGCGGGTGGGCAAACTGATCCCACGCGTATTCAGGTAGCGGACCTCACCCGCACCGAGCATGATCCGTTGTTATCCAAAGTGCGCTCGCGGCTGCGCCGGGATTACGGCTTCTCCCGTAACCCCAAGCGGCGTTTCTCGGTGGAGTGCGTCTACTCCGACGAGCAGCTGGTATACCCCAGCAGCGACGGTGAGGTATGCCTGCAAAAGCCCGGCAATGGCGAGGCCACGCGCCTGGACTGCGCCTCCGGTTTTGGCGCCGCCACTTTTCTGACCGGCACCTTTGGCTTCGTTGCTGCTTCAAAAGTGCTTGAACGACTCGCCAAAAAAGCCAACCAGCCAGCCGCTACTCCAAAGGAAAATGAATGACCGCTCCCGTTCCCGGTATTTACCGCCATTACAAAGGTAACCTATACGAAGTGCTCGGCACCGCCCAGCACAGCGAAAGCGAAGAGCATGTAGTGGTCTACCGCGCTCTCTATGGAGACTACGGCCTATGGGTTCGCCCGCTGGAGATGTTTACGGAAACCATTACCAAAGAGGGCCATACCCAACCGCGCTTTGCGCTGGAAAAGGCGTTTTAGATCTTCACTACGTAGCTATTCATTACTTAGTAGGCAGTGTTTATGACCTCATCATCACCCCAGCAAACGCTGAAAGACGTATTCGGCTTTGACGACTTTCGTGGCGGCCAGCAGGCGGTGGTGTCTCGGGTATTGGCGGGGCATTCTACAGCGGCGATTTTTGCCACCGGCGCGGGGAAATCCTTGTGCTATCAGCTCCCGGCGCTGCATCTGCCGCATCTAACGCTGGTGGTGTCGCCGCTGCTGGCGCTGATGCAGGATCAACTGGCGTTTCTAACCCGCCACGGTGTGGCGGCGGCGAGTATCGACTCCACCCAAGACCGCGACACGACTCGGGATGTGATGGAACGCGCCAAAAGCGGCGAGCTGAAAATCCTGATGATTTCGGTGGAGCGACTTAAGAATGAGCGTTTTCGGCACTTTCTGCGTCAGGTGCAGATATCGCTATTAGTGGTCGACGAAGCCCACTGCCTTTCTGAATGGGGGCATAACTTCCGCCCCGATTACTTGAAACTGCCGGACTACCAGCGCGATTTTGCCATTCCCCAGGTACTGCTGCTGACCGCTACCGCGACGCCCACTGTGATTGCCGATATGGGCGAGAAGTTTGCCATCGCGGAAGATAACATCATTACCACCGGCTTCTACCGCCCTAATCTTGAGCTGCTGGTGGCACCCGCGGTGGCGGATCGCCAGCAGCAGTTGGCCAATTGGTTGAAACCCCAGATGCAGCTGGGCAGCGAAGCGCCGACGATTATTTACGTTACCCTCCAGCAAACCGCTGAGCGAGTCGCTAAAGCATTAGCGGCCCAGGGTATCGCCGCCCAGGCGTATCACGCGGGGTTGGATTCCCAGCGGCGCGATGAGATTCAGCGCCAATTTATGGGCGGCGAGTCGCCCTGCATTGTGGCTACCATTGCCTTTGGGATGGGCATCGATAAGGGCGATATCCGCAATGTGGTGCACTTTGACCTGCCCAAATCCATCGAGAACTACAGCCAGGAGATTGGCCGGGCAGGGCGTGACGGCCTGCCTTCCACCTGCCTGACCATGGCCGGGCGGGATGGCCTGCGGGTGCTGGAAAACTTCGTTTACGGCGATACCCCCGAGCACGCTGGCATCTACCGCCTGCTGGAAGAGATCGCGGCGGCTGGCAATGCGCCAGATCGCCAGTGGGAAGTACTGCTCAATACCCTCTCCCGCGACACCAATATTCGCCTGCTGCCGTTGAAAACCCTGCTGGTGCGGCTGGAAATGCACGGCATTATTGCCCCGCGCTTTGCGTTTCTCGCCGAGTACCGGCTGCGCTATCACATCGAACCAGATGCCCTGGTGGGCCGCTTTCAAGGCGAGCGGGCGGCCTTTGTACGTTTGCTGGTCGACAATATTCCCATCGCACGCACTTGGGGAACGGTGGATTTTGACCGCCTGCACAGTGCGGGGCAGGCGCAGCAAATCGACGCCTCTCGCGCCCGCGTTATTACTGCCCTTGAGTACTTTCAGGATAAGGGCTGGCTGACCCTGGAAGGCAAGCGGATGACCGATGTCTATGAAGTGTGTCAGCCGGCGTTTGCCATTGAGACGCTGGCAAGGAAGCTATATGACGACTGCCTCAATCGCGAACGTATCGAAATTGAACGGCTCCAGGCTATGTTGGCGCTGTTTGAGTCGGAGAGTTGCCTAACGCGGCGATTGGCCATGCACTTTGGTGACAGTACCTTTGGCGATAATACGTTTGACGCACCGCCTGAGAGCGAACAGGGCCGCTGTGGCCACTGCTCGGTGTGTTACGGCAACCCGGTAAAACTACCGGATGCGCCGCCTTCGCCTGAGTTAACCGCTGCTGATTTTCAGCGCTACGCTACGCCGCTGATTGAGTGCCACACTAAACAGTTCGGCCAGCCGCCCAACGAGCAGCGGCTGGCGCATTTTCTGTGCGGCTTAACCATGCCGATCTTTAACCCGCTCAAAGCCCGCAGTCTGAATGGCTTCGCGGTCTTTGAGCAGCGCGCCTATCCCGAAATGCGCCAGTGGGCAGCGCAGTATGTGGGCAATGCAGGTCGCGTTGAGAACATCTAGCGCACTATTATTCCCAAGCAGGGAAGGGGTCGGGTAGCTGCTTCCACGCCTCAAGGCCTGCCAGTACCTCAGCTTCGCTAAGCAAGCAGGCGTCCAACGCTTCGCGCATCTTGGTTTGGTCCAGGTGTTGGCCGATAAAGACCAGCTCCTGGCGCATATCACCAAACGGCTCCTGCCACTTCTCCATAATAAACTGACGCGTTTCTGGGTCTGTTGGCCAGCGCTCTTCGGGGATGGCTTTCCAGAACACACCTGCGGGGCCGTGGTGGGCGATGCCGCCTGCCTGGCTCCACTGACCTGCGGCTTGGGGGCGGGTGGCGAGCCAGAAAAAGCCTTTCGAGCGTAACAGGCCTTGTCCGAACCACTCCTGGTTGAGCAAGTCGTGGAATTTTTGTGGATGGAAGGGGCGACGAGCATTGTAGGCGAAGCTGCCGATGCCGTACTCCTCGGTCTCAGGCACATGCTCGCCGCGCATTTCTTTTAGCCAACCCGGTGCCAACTGGGCGCGCTCAAAGTTGAACTTGCCGGTATCCAGCACCTTGTCCAGCGGCACGCCGCCTTGAGTGATAGGTATGAGCTCGGCGTCAGGATTCAGCGAATGCAAAATGGCTTTCAAGGCCTCTAACTCTTTCTCATTGATCAGGTCGGTTTTGCTGATCAGGAGTACATCGCAAAACTCAATTTGATCGACTAGCAGGTCGGCGACGTTGCGCTCATCATCTTCACCCAGGCTTTCACCGGCTTCAGCAAGGCTCTGCGCTTCGCGGTACTGCTCTAGGAAGTTAGCGCCGTCCACCACGGTGACCAGTGTATCCAGCCGCGCAACGTGGGAAAGGCTCTCGCCACTTTCGTTTTCAAAGGTAAAGGTTTCCGCCACGGGTAGGGGCTCGGAAATCCCGGTGGACTCAATCACCAAGTAGTCGAACTTGCCTTCTCGGGCTAACTGGCTGACCTCTTCCAGCAAGTCTTCGCGCAGGGTGCAGCAGATGCAGCCGTTGCTCATCTCGACCAGCCGTTCCTCACTGCGGTTAAGCGCCACGTCGCCATCCAACGTCGACTCGCCAGGGCCGCCGCGCACCAGCGCAGCGTCGATATTCACCTCGCTCATATCGTTGACGATCACCGCGACGCGGCGGCCTTCGCGGTTGGCAAGGATATGATTGAGCACGGTGGTTTTACCGGCACCCAGAAAACCCGAGAGCACCGTCACGGGCAGGGGAGTAAATGCGGTCATTGCTAGGTCACCTCTAAACGGGTTTATGTTATGTGATAATATAACAATTAAGGGGTGATTTTAGAATAGGCTGAGTAGGGTTTATATGAAGCCTGTTAACATTGAGCGATGTGAGGAGCAGTTACAGGTAGGCTAACGTATGCATTTGATTGATGAGAAAAAATTATAATCAATTTATTTCAAATAAAACAGCTGGTTAAAAGATTTTCGATAGTTTCGTCGGTACGACTGAGAGTCCCATATAATCATTATGTATTACGTGCCCACTCCGCGTGTATCGGAACAGAAGTAGAACAAGCAGCTGAAATCGTCTAATTAATTAGGGGCAAGCGCACATGGCATCCATCAGGGAACAGAAGCTGCTTTACCATCTGACAAGCCTGAACAATGTTGGCTCGATTTTGGAAAGCGGCCTACAGCCGAGATCAGCTTTGAATGGGTTCCACGATGTTGCTGATGTAGAGATTTTGGCTGGGCGTGCTGAACATGGGCTAGATGATTATGTTCCTTTTCACTGGTTTTCGCGGAATCCTTTTGACGGGCGTGTACAGACAGATCGCCCTGATGAAGATTTCGTACTGTTAACGGTGCACCGAACCCTTGCCATGGGCAGGAACTGGAGAGTTCTGCCAAAGCACCCTTTGGCCAGGCAGGAGTTCAGGTTTTACGATTACCGAGAAGGCTTTGATTTGATTGATTGGGGACTGATGGATAATCGGGAGTATAATGACGCTGACTGTAAAAGTGTTTGCATGGCGGAGTGCCTGTCCCCAAAGACCGTCAGGGTTGCTGATTTTTTTAAAATCTTCGTACCAACGGAGCAAGTTCAGAGGAGAGTGCTTGAAGAATTGGCTACTCGGGATCTAGGTATTGAAGTTACGGTGAACCGGGGTATGTTCTGCTGATGGCGCTCAATAAGTTGAATCCCCAAAAAGCCCTGATTTGGCGAATAACCCATCGCCAGAACCTGCCATGGATTCTGGTGAATGGGCTTCATGCCGGACATCATGGCATGCGTGCGTCGGAGTGGGTGGTGATTGGCAATGAAGAGTTAATTAACCGCCGTGCGCATCGTGATGTACCGCGAGCGCCCGGCGGTGTGCTAAACGATTATGTGCCTTTTTACTTCACGCCCTTTTCGCCAATGATGTACAACATCCATACTGGCCGTGGCGGCGTGAAAACGGTGGCGAACGCAGACATCGTGATTCTGGTTTCCAGCCTGCATAAAGTTGCTGAGCTGGGTTTGCCCTTTGTCTTTACCGACCGTCATGCTTACCCAGTCACTGCCAATTATTTTAATGACCTAGACAATCTGAGCGCCATTGACTGGCCGCTTCTACAACAGCGCAACTTTCAGCGTGACCCCGATGATCCTGAGAAAATTGAACGTTATCAAGCAGAAGCGCTGATTCACAAATATGTACCTATACAGGCACTGCTAGGGGCAATATGTTATACCCCGAAGGTACAGCTAGAATTACAGCAGCAGGCCGCTGAGCTGGGTGGCGCGTTGGATATTCACTGTCGGCCCAGCTGGTACTTTTAAGGAGTCAGTCATGATCACCTATACAACAGGCAACTTGCTGGATGCTGAGGTTGAGGCCCTGGTCAACACCGTTAATACGGTGGGTGTGATGGGCAAGGGAATTGCGCTGATGTTCAAAGAACGCTTCCCCGCCAATATGGCGGCCTATGCACAAGCTTGCAAAAGCGGAGAAGTGCAAACTGGCCGCATGTTTGTAACCGAAACCGATGAGTTGATGGGCCCCCGCTGGATCATCAATTTTCCTACCAAGCAGCACTGGCGTGCGAAGTCTCAACTACAGTGGGTTATTGACGGCTTGGCCGATTTGCGCGGCTTTATTGAGCGTAATCAAGTGCGCTCAATTGCTCTCCCTCCACTGGGCGCAGGCAACGGTGGGCTGGATTGGGCTGAGGTGAAGCCCCACATTGACCAAGCGCTGGGGGATTTGCAGGGCGTCGAGATTATCGTCTTTGAGCCGACGGCCAAATACCAAAATGTTGCAAAACGTCAGGGCGTAGAACAATTAACGCCTGCTCGTGCCTTGATTGCTGAACTGGTTCGCCGTTACTGGGTGCTAGGCATGGAGTGCAGTTTGTTGGAAATTCAAAAGCTGGCCTGGTTTCTGGAACGAGCGATTGAAGCAGAGGGTGTCGATAACCCGCTGGATCTCCGTTTCGAGGCTAACAGCTATGGCCCCTATGCCGATCGGCTGCGCCATTTACTCAATGGGCTGGATGGTAGCTATCTAAAAAGCGAGAAGCGCATCAATGATTGCGGCCCGCTTGATACTATCTGGTTCAATGATGCCAACCGGGAAAAAGTGACGCTGTATCTCAAAACTGAGGCGAAAGCTTACTTGCCAGCGCTTGAAAAAACGGCCGCTCTGATTGATGGTTTTGAGTCGCCTTTTGGAATGGAACTACTAGCCACGGTGGATTGGTTGTTGGCCCAATCACAGGCAACGCCAGACCCTGCGTCATTGATGGAAGGTGTGCGTCACTGGCCGGGAGGTCAACACTCGGCGCAGCGTAAACTGAAGTTATTTGATCGCACCAACGTCGAATTGGCGCTCAACCGGCTCAACGCTATTCCATTAAAGGCTGCTGGTTAGTGGCACTAACAGAATGCGCATATTCATATCTATAAAATCCGGTTGAGCAGACACCTAGCGCTTATATTGCGTGGGGCAGTAGCCACGTAGCACATCCGGTGAGCGCAGGGCTTGGTGTTTGGTCGTACGGCCGGTGACGCGCTTGCGCCATAGGCGAAACGAGGCAGGTTTAAGCTGATGGCGCATCACTTCAATTACATCAGGTTCGGCAAGGCCAAACAGCGTTTCGATGGCTTCAAACGGCGTGCGGTCTTCCCAGGCCATCTCAATAATGCGCGACTGCTCGTCATCGGGTAAGCGGCGAAAGCGTTTTACGGCAGCTTTTGGCATTGATTACCTCAAAGTATTAACGAATGTGATGGGCATTTGAGCTGCGCCCAGTATCGCGTCTTTTAACATACCAGCGCAGCGCGTCAATCACGACGAAAATCGCTAGACTGCCGCCCAAGACAGGCAGCGCCAAGCCCAATGCGATAGCGCCTGCCAGCAGGCTTAATTTGGCTGAGAGAGGCAGTTGCCAAAACGGCTCAGCCACGGTAGGAAAGCGCTCACCGCTTGCTGCGCGTAAACGCCGCCACGCCATTAAATAGCCCCATGCGATCAATGTCACAAGCCCCGCAGCGATTAACGCCAGCATTATTTGATTGATGAGGCCAAACAGGACCCCCATATGCAGGTCAATCCCCCAGCGGGTGAGTTTGGCCGCCCAGGGAAAGGTGGCAAAGTCGGTTTGATCAGTCACTGCCATTGAGCGCGGATGCAATGCCACTTGATCTACCTGAGTGGGCCATTGGCGGTCAATTTCAGCTACCCGCCATGCTTGCTGTGGGCTGCTTGGGGGCATTATTTGAAGGCGCGCTGCGCTGAGGCCCGCCTGACGCGCAGCGCTCAGCGCTCGGTCAAAATCTTCAGGCGCGATAGACGTGGCCACCATGGCCGTGTGGCCGCGATGCTCGGCATGCTCATCGTGGGGTTGGGTATCGGTATCGATCAGCGCCGTCGAGGCGCTTGGAGTGCTCCAGCCCCAGGCATGCCGCAGCTCGGCGATATTGCCCCCCGCCCACTGTGACCAGGTAAGGCCCGTGGCTGAAAAGAACACCAGCCCTAACGATAGAATCAGGCCTAATGTTGCGTGGCGTCGGCGAGTGGCATGCGGGCCGGAAAGCGCGTTCAGCGAGCGACGTCGCCAAATCCACAGTAAAAGGCCACCCAGCGCGGCAAGCCAAAGCCAAGAGGCGGCCAGTTCGCTGTAAAGCCGGCCTACATCGCCCAGCAACAGCTGGCGGTGAAAGTGATCAATCGCTGTGCGCAGCGGCAAAATACCGCTAGTGCCGTAAACCGTTGTGTCGCCGGTTACTTGCAGGGTGATCGGGTCCACAAATATCGCCCGGTGCTCAGACGGGCCTAAGCCTGGGTCGCTATACATGAGCCGCGTGGTGTCGCCTAGTCCTGGGGCAGGGCGCACGGCGCTGGGGAGCGACGAATCGCCCAGGTAGCGCTGAGCCGTTTCAAGCTGGTCGGCAAGCGGCTGAGGCTCGCCCTGGGTAACGCCATACAGGGTGTCGTGGTAAAGCCACTCTTCAAGCGGTGGGCTGAGTAAGTAAGCCATGCCGGAAAGTGCCGCGATGAGAATAAAAGGGCCGATGTAAAGGCCGATATATAAGTGCAGGCGGCTAAGCATGACAAACAGCAGGTGACGGGTGTGATTAGGCGAGCGGGCGGTCATTAGCTTGGATCCGAGTCGTATCGGTAAAATAGCCAGACAGCTTAGATAGTTTACTTAGTAATCGCTAGCCCGAAAGCAGCGGTAAAAAGTCACACGCTCAGCGGCTAGGCGTGGTTGGCTTTGCAGCAAGCAGAGCCCGAAACAGACCGTTCATGAGCACCGGTTCATCGTGGCGGATAAAGAACCCTGCCTCGGTGAGCAGTGGTTGCGCTTGGCGGGTAATGTCGGTTGCCAGTGTCGTGGTTAAATGATTCAAAACCCGCCGACCTGCCCCCGCCGGCTGACTATCCGGCTGGAATTTATCCATGACGCAGAGCTGGCCCCCCGGCTTTAATACCCGGTGTGCTTCGGTGAGCCCCCGCTGTGGGTCAGGCATAACCGCAATAATAAGGTGCATGATAACGGCGTCAAAGTGCTCGTCAGGGTAGTTGAGCGACTCGGCATCCATGACGCGGCACTCCACATCACGGCGCAGGGCCTCAGCGCGTTTGGCCGTGCGCTTGACCATCGCTGGCGCTAAGTCGGTGGCATGCAGCTCAATATCGTGGGGCAGAAAAGGCAAGTCTAGCCCTGTTCCAGCTCCCACCATCAGCACACGCATACCTGGCTCCCAGTCCACCTGGCCCAGCGCAACACGCCGGGCCCTACGAAAGACACGGGTCGCCACTGCATCGTAGAAGGGGGCGTAAGCGTTATAGCGCAGGCGGTTCCAAGCGGTGGTGTTGAACATAACGCCTCTTTGCAGTGGGGCAGTTGCTTTCGCGCGGAACGGCACACTGAGTACCTTACGCATTGGAATACCTATAGCACGAACGCGAAGGATCAACCAATAGCGGCTTCCATTATCTTTTTCTTTGAGCGTTTTTAGAGAGCGATACGATAAATAAGCTTGTCTGTATGGTTGATTTTTTTATGGGTGATATGTTTTAGATAGCCAGTGATCTTGCCTATAGCTATTGCGTTTGTTTACTCTTTTTTTAGCCGTATAGCGATTCTTTCAATCATATCGATAATCAGTTGGCGATCATTATGGTTTAAAGGGTTAATTAAATTTTTTATTCTAGTTGACTGGTCGTCAATATGAGAACTGGCTTGGCCAAGCAACTCTGCGGCTTCGCAGTTGAAAATTTCCGCAAACTCGATTAAACGCACAATATTGGGAATGACACGCCCGCGCTCAATGCGTGAAACGGCTTCATTACCGATTCCTAAGCGCTCAGCAACTTCTTCTTGGGTCAATTGACTACGAACTCGCTGTTTGGCAATAGCCCCGCCAATGCTGTCTGCTAGCCGTTTCTGTTCTGTCTTATTCACAACGCCCTCCAATTAGACCTAAATAGTTGGGTAACAACCTATTGACATGAAGGACTGTTTGGGTTGAATATCACCCTCTTAGGTTGGTTTGTGTGTTGTCAGTTACGTTTTGCTGCTTATGATTACTTATAAACGTATTCGAGAAGTGGTTAAATGCTCTTTATTGTTCATTTAAATAAAATAAACGACTTTTTTTTTATTTTTTTTAAGCCTTTTTTTGAAATTATTGTTTTTTTAAGTGTGGCTTTTAAATTTTAATTATTGGTTTTGAGGTGGCTTTTAAAATGATTGTAGTGAGTGGGTGATATTATGATGGTTAAGTGATGAATGCTTAGAAGTTGTTTTGAGATGTTGTTAAAGAATGACGAAAGAGCAGCTTTTCGTATATGACTAAACCTGAAGGCTTTAATACCATGTCTCTAACAGCTGCACCAGATGTTTTTCGACAACTAGCCGACAAGTTGTCCAACATCAGTGAAGAGAGCTTTTTTCAACACCTTGTGAAGTCCTTAGCGGATATTCTCGAGGTCGATCATGTTGCCGTCGAGCATGTCGACAGCCAACAGGGTAGGGTCACCAGTCTGGCAGAGTGGTCCCAGGGTAAATTCAATAAGACGGCGCCGTATTTACTGTCAGGCACACCATGCCAACATGTCGTCAATTACTCTACCTATTTTGTTTATTCCCAGGTTAGCCAACAATTCCCTGACGATAAGCGGCTTGCCGCGCTGGGAGTCGAGGGATACTGGGGTGTCGTCATGATAGCACCTGATGGCAATCTCTTGGGTGTTATTTCTCTAATGCACTCTTCCCCTTTAATACTGCCGCTATATGCCGAGGAAGTGCTACGTATAGCGTCCGTGCTGGCAGGCGCCGAATTAGCGCATCAGTTAGCGGAAAGCAAAACGCGCGAGCGGCTGTTATATAAAAATCAGGCGCTGAAGCGGATAGGCCGACATAATGAAGCACTGCTGAATACCATCAATGAACAGCAACGATTTCAAAACGCCGTAGTCAATGTCGCGACCGCCGTGGCTGCGGAAAATGGTGAAGCGTTTCTGCATCAACTAACCGCTCATATGGCTGAGGCATTATCGGCAGAGGTGGGGTTTATTGCCCTGTTAGATACACACAATGCTGATTTCGCGCATACCTTAACGCTGTATGTAAATGGTCAAATTCAGGATAATTTTGCCTACTATCTACCGGGGGTGCCTTGCCACAAGGTGATGGTTGAGCAGGAGTGCATCGTAGTAGAGGGCGCGGCCATTATGCTGCCTGCCGAAAGTAACGGAGCGCTTTCTTGGGTAAACGGCTACGTTGGGAGACGCCTGGACAATAGCCACGGCCAGCCGATGGGGCTTATTGGGGTGATGTTTAAAGCGCCACTGACCGATGTGGATAGCGTACGTAATGTGCTGCAGCTATTTGCCGCGCGAGCCGCCGGGGAGCTTGAGCGCCAGCAAGACGAAGAGCGCATACGCCAATTGGCTTTTTGTGACGCAGGCACCGGGTTGCCTAACCGCACTGCCTTTATGCACCACTTAGAGCAAGTGGTCCTCGATCCCCAGTCCCCTAACTTTGCGCTATTGCTACTGGACCTCAACCACTTCAAAGAGATTAATGACACCGCAGGGCATGACCTGGGCGATTTAGTGCTCAAAACCGTCGCGGAGCGGTTAGTGGCGTCGTTGAGCCGTCACCACTATTTAGCCCGGCTAGGTGGCGATGAGTTTGTGGTGGTCTGTCCTGATATGGAGGCAGGCCATGCGTTAGCCTTGGCGCAACGGCTAAGCGACAGCATCGCGCTGCCTGTCGTTATTAACCAGCAGTCATTCACGCTGTCGGTGGGAGTGGGTATTTCGCTTTATCCCCAGCATGGTTCGACCCCTCAGGCGCTGTTGAAATACGCTGATGTTGCGATGTATCAAGCCAAGCGGCAAAAGCACGCCATGTGTTTATTTGAACCGTGGATGGGTCGCGTTGTGTTTGAGCAGCTCAATTTTGCGAAACGCCTTGGCAAAGCGATTGCTGACAAGCAGTTGAACCTGCACTTTCAGCCTCAGGTGGATTTAAGCAGCGGTCAGCTGGTCGGCGCTGAGGCACTTTGCCGGTGGCACGATGAAGAGCTTGGTGACGTGCCACCGGGCAAGTTTATCCCTATCGCCGAGGAGCGCGGCATGATTGTGGCCCTCGGTAACGGGGTAATCGAGCAGGCGTGCAGCCAGCTTGCCGTGTGGCGAGCACAGGGGCACTCGATGCCGGGTCAATTGGCGATTAATATTGCCGCCCAGCAGTTTGAAGCGGAAGGCTTGATTGCCAACTTGCTTCAAAGCTGTGCCCATTTCGGTTTAGAAGCATGGCAACTTAGTCTGGAAATTACCGAGAGCGGCATCATGGTCAATCCCGAAAAAGCGATTGCCATGACCGAAGTGCTAAAAAACCATGGGTTTGGGCTAGCCATCGACGACTTCGGCACGGGGTACTCGTCGCTGGCTTATTTAAAACGCTTTGCCGCCGCTAAAATCAAAATCGATATCTCTTTCGTACGCGATATGCTGACCAGCGACAACGACCGTGTGATTGTGGCGACGATTATTGCTATGGCGAATACGCTGGGGCTAGAGACAATAGCGGAAGGAATCGAAAGTCAGGCTCAATTAGACGCGTTGGTCTCGATGGGCTGCGCTCAGGGTCAAGGTTATTACTTTGACCGGCCTCTCACCGCCGAGCGATTTGCTCAGCGCTGGCTGAGCTAAATTATAGAGTGGATTGCGCATTAAGCGTTTGCGAAGGGCATTCGCCAAATTGCTGCTTATAGTCATGGGCAAATTGCCCCAAATGCCAGAAGCCCCAATAGGTGGCTATTTCGGTGACTGAATGCTCCGATGATGCCGCCCGCAACGCTCGACGTACGCGATTGAGCCGCGTTAAGCGTAAAAACTGCAGCGGGCTAATGCCTAAGATAGTGGTAAAGCTATACTGCAGAGTGCGGCGGCTAACATGGGTTAGCTGGCAAAGCTCCTCCATGGTCACAGGCCCTTCCAGGTTTTCCTCAACGTAGCGTTTAACACGGTCAACCACTGCTTTTCGATGGGTGTAACTGGGTGGCAACGCATGGCTTGTTTGGTTGGTTTTAAGTAGCTCAAGCAGTCCCGTCAGGAGGATATCCTGATGCACCTTCTCGGCAATGGCGTCCTGTTGATGAGAGAGCAGGCGTTCAAGTAAAAACGCCACGGCACTTAGCGTCTCCGGGGTGATGCGGCGGCGCGGTGAACAGTGCCAATCCTCATCCAGTACAACCCCCTGCTGCCGTGCGGCGGCCTGTAATAGCGGCAGGCGAATCACCAGCCCATAAATATTGAAAGCCTCTGGAGTAACCAGTTCAAAGTCGTGCCCGCCGGGGCGACACATCACCTCATGCTCGTCTAACGCCTGCCCATTGATCCGTGACCCAAGTGCCCGCGTGGGAATGCCCAACCACAGTGAGTCCGTCCACACGCGGCAGTCCTGACGCAGCGCCTGCCCGGTATATTCTTTAAACACCTGCATGGCGGGCAGCTCGATTTCATCCAGCCGCCCGTAAAAGCAACCAGGGCTGAGCTGGTCGTATTCTTGCTGCCAACGCGTCAGGTTTTGTGCATGCTCATCGGCATCAAACGCCTCCTGGGTGCGTTTTTTTGGTGCAAGCGCGCTGTCGAGTGTGGCCATGGGGCTCTCCTTCTGGCGCTAAAAAGTCTAATTTTTACTTGGCAATCGCCTTAGTGCTTTGTATTTATTGGTATTAATAGAAGGGTGACGGGTTTGCCAAAACTCGATACTCGCTATCTATTGATAACGCTATGGTAAAGACAAGCAAGTTTTATACCTCAATGCGCTATTAGCGCGATTAAAAAGTAGTCGCAATGCAAGCATCCGCAATGCATAGGGGAAAGTCTCATGGCGCAGACCTATTACACCACGGTGGGGAGCCGCAGCTACCGCTTCGCAAGCCTAGCCGAGCTGATGGCCAAGGCCACGCCGCCTCGTTCCGGCGACCGTTTGGCTGGCGTAATGGCGGAGAGTGCCGAAGAGCGTGTGGTCGCCCAAATGGTATTGGCGGAACTCCCGCTTACCACCTTTTTGAACGAAGCGTTGATCCCCTACGAAGAGGACGAAATCACCCGGCTGATTATGGATGACCATGATGCCGCCGCCTTCGCTCCCATCAGCCACCTGACCGTGGGCGATTTTCGGAACTGGCTGCTCTCCGATCACGCCACCAGCGAGGTACTCGCGGAGGTGAAAGCCGGGATTACCCCCGAAATGGCCGCCGCCGTCAGCAAGCTAATGCGCAACCAGGATCTGATTCTGGTCGCCAAAAAGTGCCAGGTCACCACAGCGTTTCGCAACACCATCGGCCTGCCGGGTCGGCTCTCGACAAGGCTTCAGCCAAACCACCCCACCGACGATGTCACCGGCATTGCCGCCAGTATTCTCGATGGCCTGCTCTACGGCAGCGGTGACGCGGTGATTGGCATTAACCCGGCCACCGATAACGTCGCCCAAAGCGTCAAGCTGATGCGCCTGATGGATGACGTCATTCAGAAGTATCAGATCCCTACTCAATCCTGCGTGCTTACCCATGTGACGAACACGCTGGAAGCCATAGAGCAGGGCGCCCCGGTCGATTTGGTATTTCAGTCAATAGGCGGTACCGAAGCCACTAACCGCAGCTTTGGTTTTGACTTAAGCACCCTCGCTGAAGCCGAAGCGGCGGCGCAGTCTCTCAACCGCGGCACGGTGGGGCGCAACGTGATGTATTTTGAAACCGGCCAAGGCAGCTCGCTCTCCGCCGATGCCCATCACGGGCTCGACCAGCAAACCTGCGAAGCCCGTGCCTACGCCGTGGCGCGCAAATTTAACCCGCTGCTGGTCAATACCGTGGTGGGGTTTATCGGCCCTGAATACCTGTTCGACGGCAAGGAGATCACCCGGGCGGGGTTGGAAGACCACTTCTGCGGCAAGCTGTTGGGCGTGCCCATGGGCTGCGACGTTTGCTATACCAACCACGCCGAGGCCGACCAGAACGATATGGATAACCTGCTCACCTTGCTGGGTGTCGCGGGCTGCAATTTTATTATGGGCATTCCCGGCTCTGACGACATTATGCTCAATTACCAGACCACCTCCTTTCACGATGCGCTCTATGCCCGGCGAGTGCTGGGACTAAAAGCGGCACCGGAATTTGAGCGTTGGCTCGAAGAGATGCAGATTTTTCAGGATATCAGCACCCACAGGCTCAACGACCAGCTCCCCGCTGCGTTTGCCAACAGCCTGCGCCACCTGCCCAAGGAGCCAAGCCATGGCGGATAAACCTTCATCCCCCATCGTGGTGGAAAACCCCTGGGAGCGGCTGAATGCCTTTACCGATGCACGGATTGGTTTGGGGCGTGCTGGGGTCAGCCTGCCCACCAACAAGCTACTGGCTTTTCAACTCGCCCATGCCCAGGCCCAGGATGCGGTTCATTGCCCGCTTGAGGTAGAAACTTTGGCGAAAGCGTTAACCGAAGCGCTGGATTTGTCTAAAGCACCGCTGCGCCTGCACAGCTATGCCCAGGACCGTGCCATGTACCTGCAGCGGCCCGACTATGGCCGTCGCCTTAACGACGAGACCCGTGAGTACCTACAGCAAGCCGCTGAGTCTCAGCAGCGCTATGACCTTGCGGTGGTCGTGGTCGATGGGCTTTCTGCGCTGGCCGTTCAGCAGAACAGTGCGCCGTTTCTTAGCGCGCTTTATCAGATGCTGAACAGCGATGCGGCTGATTGGACGCTAGCACCACTGACACTTGTCGAGCAGGGGCGGGTGGCGATTGGCGACGAAATTGGCGCACTGCTCAATGCCGATGCCGTGCTGGTGATGATCGGCGAGCGGCCGGGGCTGAGCTCGCCGGATAGCCTGGGGCTGTATATGACCTGGGCACCAGAGCCAGGGCTTAAGGATGACCGCCGCAACTGTATTTCCAACGTGCGCCCGGCAGGCCTGCAAGTGGAGGAGGCTGCTCGGCGCTTCTTTCTGCTCTTAAAAGAGGCCCGCCAGCTCAAGTTATCAGGCGTTCAATTAAAAGACCGCAGTGAAGACGACGTACTGGAAGGCGACTCAGCCTCAGGCTCGACGCGTAACTTTTTGGTGGCGGATTAACGTCCCCCCACGAGCGACACTCGCTAATAATAATCACACAACAACACGGAACAACGTGAGTAATCACCAGCACGCCGCTTGCGACGATTATGTTCCACACCATGAGGGCAAAACGATGACACAACCATCTGTTAATCAAGCGTATCTGGCCAAGCGCCAGCTACGCAAAGGCACCGCCGGCTGGATGCTGCTGGCGGGGTTAGGGGTTTCCTACGTGATTTCCGGTGACTTCGCCGGCTGGAACTTTGGCATTGCCGAAGCCGGCTGGGGCGGCTTTGCGATTGCCGCCTGCTTAATGGCGCTGATGTATCTGGCGCTGGTACTGTCGCTTGCGGAAATGTCGGCGGCGATTCCCGCCGCGGGTGGCGGCTACAGCTTTGCCCGCCAGGCCATGGGGCCAGCCGGTGGTTACTTAACGGGGTTGGCGGTACTGATTGAGTACGCTTTGGCCCCTGCGGCGATTGTGATTTTTATCGGCGCCGCGGTGGAATCGCTGCTGGGGATCAACGGGCCGCTCGTCTATCTTCTGTTTTATGCCATCTTTATCGGCATTCACCTGGCCGGCGTAGGCGAAGCGCTCAAAGTGATGATGGTAATTAGCGGCCTGGCGGTGTTCGCCATTCTGGCTACCGCGGTGGCGCTAATCGGTAATTTTGATGCGGCTAATCTGTTTGATATTGCCCCTACCGATGCCGCGGGTGCCAGCACCTTTATGCCGTTTGGCTGGTACGGCATTTGGGCGGCGCTGCCGTTTGGTATGTGGTTGTTCTTAGCGGTTGAGGGTGTTCCGCTGGCGGCGGAAGAGGCCAAAGACCCTGCGCGGGATATGCCCAAAGGCATTATCGGTGCGATGCTGTTTTTGCTGTTCACCGCCTTGCTAGTGGTGGTGCTGCTGGCCGGAGCGGCGGGGGCCGAAATGATCGGCCAAAGCGGTGTGCCGTTAGTTGATGCGCTGAACGTCGCAGGCAGCCCGGTGCTGGCCACACTGGTCAACGTATTGGGACTGGCAGGCTTAATTGCTTCGTTCTTCTCGATTATCTATGGCTACAGCCGATTGGTGTTTGCGCTCTCGCGGGCAGGCTATTTACCTAAGCGCCTGTCGCTGACCAGCGAGCGTAAAGTGCCCTATTTAGCGCTGATCGTGCCCGGCGTGTTTGGCTTTTTGGTGTCACTCAGTGGCGAAGGCGATTTGATTTTAGGCATGGCCGTAGTGGGTGCGACGATCTCATACGCATTGATGGCACTGAGCCACATTATGTTGCGAGTAAAACAGCCCGATCTGCCGCGCCCCTATAAAACCCCGGGCGGGGTAGTGACCTCATCGATTGCCTTAGTGCTGGCAATTGTCGCGCTGACGGGCGTGTACGCGTTTGATCCCCGCGCGTTTAACTACACGATCGTGCTGTTCATCGCCGGTGCCGCCTATTACTTCCTTTACAGCAAAAATAACCTGGTGGCGAAAACGGCCGAAGAAGAATTCGCCCTGGTGGTCGCCTCGCCTGAAGACCTGGACGATAACGACGTGGCCCCGGTGCCGGTAGCCGCGAGCAAGCTGTAATTGGCAGGGCTAATCACCTAGGCTAATGATGTCTTTGAAGCCTCTGTGCCTCACGGTACAGGGGCTTTTATTTTTTTGGCTTAAGGAAAGGTAAGGAGACAACATGGAGCTAACCTTTGATAACCCTAACGAACAGCAGCGCTGGTTTGCCGTGGACGATGGCGTTATGGGTGGTGTTTCCCAGAGCTCGTTCAGCGTTGTGGATGGTGAAGGGCGTTTTCATGGCGAGGTGTCGCTGGAAAACGGCGGCGGCTTTGCCTCCGTTCGCCGCGAGCCCAACGGTTTTGAACCCATGTTAGCGGATGCCCAGGGCATAGCGCTCACCGTTCGCGGCGACGGGCGTACCTATCAGCTGCGCTTGAAAAGCACTTCCCTTGGCGACGCTTCAGCCTATCGAGTGAAATTTACCCCCGCGCGTGACGGTTGGGAAACGCTGCACTTCCCCTGGCGCGCCTTTGAAGCAGTGCGGCGTGGCACGCTGCTCACCGATGCGCCGACTATTCAGCCTGCGCAGATTACCCAGTTGGGGTTTCTGATCGCCGACCGCACCGCCGGGCGGTTTTGTTTACAGGTGACGAGTGTTTGTGGGCTACTAGAATGAACGTATGACGCCAGTCTCGCTAAAGTATGATATTTGATTCATCCATTCGTATGATTTAATTGCCCTAGAGCATCGATGCTGCTATTTTTTAGCTTAGCTTTATAACTACTGTAAAATATTTGTAGAGCTTTCGGTGGGTAACCAATCCCATAGTGCGTTTTACTCAGGAGATGCGGTAATGGCAATGGAAACGGTTCGTTTCGGCGGCGATGATATCGAAAATTCGCTGGCAAAAATGGATGATAAAAAACTTGACGAACTAGCCTTTGGCGCCATTCAGCTTGATGCCAACGGCAAAATCGTTCAATACAACGCAGCGGAAGGCGGCATTACCGGTCGTGATCCTAAAAGCGTGATTGGTAAAAACTTCTTTACCGACGTGGCGCCCTGCACGCAAAGCAAAGAGTTTCAGGGTCGCTTCAAAGACGGCGTTAAGAGCGGCGATCTCAATACCATGTTTGAGTACGTATTTGACTACCAGATGACACCTACCAAGGTGAAAGTGCATATGAAAAAAGCGCTGTCTGGCGATGCGTATTGGATATTTGTTAAGCGGTTATAAAGCTGCTGATTGCCGCTTGGCCTTTGATTGATACGGTCGGGCGGCGTTTTCTTTTTGATGGGTAAAACCCTAGGCTTCATTAAGGATAGTAGGATGCCGCAATGGCTAACCGAAGCCGATTGTAAAGCGGTTCTGCAATCGCTGCTCAGCGCCGAACTCACCGCTTACCGGGGGGAAGCTGCCCCAGATTGGCATCATGCGCCCGTTATTGACTCGCTTGAAAGGCTGCACCTTGCTGCCTGCGTAAACGAGTTTTTCTGTTTACACGAGACGGGGGCAGAAGACCGTCTATTAATGACACAACGTTTCGATGACTGGTCGTCGTTAGTGGCGCAAGCGGTCAACGAGACATCGGGACTTACGTTCCGCACTTCGGGAAGTACCGGGGCACCGACCGCCCACTTACACCGCTGGGAACATATCGAAGCTGAGGCGCATGCCTTGGCACAACGCTTTGCGTTACGAATGCCGGTAAACCGAGTGGTTAGCTGGTTGCCGCTGCATCATCTTTACGGTTTTATGCTGGGCATAGCGCTACCTGGCGTGGCGGGGCTTTCACGGGTAAGCGCGGACGCTGCGGCGTTACCCAGCCTCAGTTCCGGCGATCTGGTCGTTACGGTGCCGCCGCGCTGGGATTATCTGGCGCGTTCACGCCGTTCATGGCCAGCCAGCGTGATGGGCGTCTCATCCACCGCACCGCTATCGGCCGCGACATCTGCTGCGTTAATCGACCAGGGTTTGACCGGGCTGCTGGATATTTACGGCAGCACCGAGACCGGCGGTGTGGCCACCCGCTGGCAGCGTGACAGTCCTTATCAACTGCTAGACCATTGGCAACGCCACGGCACTCAACAGCTTCAACGTGTCGACGCTACCGCTGCCATCCCCCTGCTGGATGAAACCCACTGGCTAGACGCGCGTACCTTTACGCTAAAGGGTCGCCACGATGACGTCGTCGCCATTGGGGGTGTCAATGTCAGTCCCGGTTATGTGGCTAAGCGGCTAATGTCACTGGAAAGCGTCGCCGACTGCGCTGTTCGCACCACCGGGCAGTCCGCTCAGCAACGCTTAAAGGCCTTTGTAGTGCCGTTGAAGCATGCCGATGAAACCGCCGTTGAGATTGCTCAAGAGATTGCCCAATGGCCTGTCGCCGAGCGCCCGGTGGGGGTGACCTACGGCGATGCCTTGCCCACCAATGCCATGGGCAAATTAGCCGATTGGTAAGCCAGCCGACGAGTACGCTTTTAAACAGGAATTTACGCTATGCGCGATGGGTGTCGAACGCTTGATGAGATTGAGGCGGCAGCGCTTGGGCGTCAATCGCTGGTGCTTTCAGAGCAGGAAAAACGCGCCATTGAGCAGGCGCACGATTTTCTGTGTGGGGCTATTGAGCGCCGCCAGCGAATTTACGGCGTCACCACCGGCTATGGGCCGTTAGCCACGACCGATGTTGACCCCAGCCAGTCGGCGCTTTTACAGCAGAATCTGGTCTATCACCTATGCAGCGGCGTCGGTGAACCGCTGTCGCACCGCCATGTGCGGGCGATGATGGTGGCGCGTATTGCCAGCTTGGCCCAGGGCCACTCCGGCGCTAATCCACTGCTCGTTGAACGGTTGCTGGCATGGTTAGACGCCGATTTAGTGCCCCTAGTGCCATCACGCGGCACCGTGGGGGCCAGCGGTGATTTAACCCCGTTAGCGCATTTAGCCCGCGCCCTGAGCGGTGAAGGGAAGGTGAGCCTAAAGGGGGGAGACTGGATCGATAGCGCAACCGCACATCGCCAATTAGGCTGGCAGCCGCTGGTACTCAAAGGCAAAGATGCTATTTCGCTGGTCAATGGGACCTCGACCACCGCTGGCATCGCGGCGCTTAACACGACCGGTGCCCAACGAGCGGTAAAACTCAGCACGCTGCTGGTGCTGCTTTACGCAGAGCTGTTGGAAGGCCACCGGGAAGCCTTTCATCCCGCAATTGGCGCGTTACGCCCGCACCCTGGTCAGCAGCAGCTACACCGCTGGCTTTGGGGGTTGTCGGCAACCAGCACGGCATTAATTCCCTGGCAGTCAGCCTCGGCACCGCTGGCTGACATGCAACACGGTATCGAACAAAACCGCCCCCTGCCCCAAGATGCCTACACATTGCGCTGCGCCCCCCAAGCGCTCGGCGCGGCGTGGGATGTCGTCGAGCAGCATGCGCAAACGGTGCGCATTGAGCTCGCGGCGGTTACCGATAACCCGCTTTTATTTGCCGATGACGACCTTGTGCTGCATGGCGGTAACTTTTTTGGCCAGCAGCTGGCGTTTGCCAGTGACCACCTTAATAACGCGCTGGTACAGATGGCGCTGTATAGCGAACGGCGTATCGCCAGGATTACCGACCCGCTAAAAAGCAAGGGGCTGCCCGCCTTTATGCAGCCGCGCGATACCGGCTTGCACAGTGGCTTTATGGGCGCTCAGGTGAGTGCTACCGCGCTTGTCGCCGAGCTGCGTAGCCATGCCATGCCCGCCTCGATTCAATCGATTCCCACCAATGCTGACAACCAGGATATCGTGCCGCTGGGGACAATTGCGGCTCGACGAGTCAGTACCAGTTTGTCACAGCTTTACGACATCTTAGCCATTGAGGCATTGGTGCTGGCGCAGGGCGCTGAGTTGAAAGACACCCACTCGCTTAGTCATGCGTCTCAAGCGTTATACGCGTGGGTTCGCCAATACGCCCCCTCCCTTGAACAGGACCGGCCGCTGGCAGAGGAAATTGCGAGCGTATCAGCAGCGCTTGCCGACCCAGCGAGCGTAGCGCCGTTAATGGCCCTGTTAGCCTCGCCAGAGGCTTAGCGACTGGTTGTAGCGACTGGTTCTGAGAGCCCAGTGTCCACCAAGGTCGTCTCGCATGTAGTTTGCCGTTGGGTAACGCTAGCGAAAACATCCAGGAGTTTGCCCCGTGAAACACTCCCCGGCGTACCGCCTAGCGACCACCATTTTGCACGGTTTCGACGAGTACCGTGCGCGCTTTAAAGCCATTACCCTCGATGCGCGCCGGCGCTTTCGCGAGGCGGCATGGCGCGACGCCCAGCAGGCATCGGCGGAGCGGATTAATCTGTATCAGCAAAAAATCGACGTCACCCTGGGGCGCTTGAAGCGCACCTTTGACCCTGAGGTGGTCGCTCACTGCGAGAGCTGGCGCGAAGCGCGTGGCTATTACGCCGAGCTGATCAGTCATCGGTTGGATTACGAACTCGCGGAGACCTTCTTTAACTCGCTGTTCTGCTCAATTTTTCACCATCGACATATCCGCAACGAGTGGATGTTTGTGTATAGCTCCCGGGAGGATGCTGCCCATCGCTCGGGAATTGAGCTGTGCCGCCGCCAAACGGTCAATGGCGATTGGCAAGGCGCGCTTAGATGGGCGCTGCTTGAGGCAAGCTTGGATAACCGCTTTGCGGATATCGACAGCGACACCCAGTTAGGGGCCAGCTTTTTAGAGCAGCAATTACCGGCGACGATCGTGCACGCCGACGATACGCAAATTGAGCTGCTAAACAGCGTGTTTTATCGCAATAAAGGCGCCTACTTGGTGGGGCGTATTCGCGGCGGCGGCGAGCAGGTGCCGCTGGTGTTGCCGGTACTTCACGGCGAAGGCTTTGGCGACAAGGCCGATGCCGACCCCTGCCTGCATCTGGATACGGTGCTGATCGAAACCGATGAGGTGTCGATTATCTTCTCCTTCACCCGAGCTTACTTTCAGGTCGATGTGCCGGTGCCGGGCGAGTTTGTCGCTTATCTACAGCAGTTAATGCCGCACAAACCCGAGGGCGAGCTTTACGCCGCTATCGGCTTCTTCAAACATGGCAAAACCGAGTTTTTCCGCGCCTTGAATCGCCAGGTCGCCAAGCGTGAGGACCAATTTGTCATTGCCCCCGGCGTGCGCGGCATGGTGATGGCGGTATTTGTGCTACCCAGCTTTCGCACCGTGTTTAAAATCATCAAGGACAAATTCGACCCTTCGAAAGAGGTCACCCACGAGGGCGTGCGCGAAAAGTACCGGCTAGTCAAACGCCATGACCGGGTCGGGCGCATGGCCGATACCCAGGAGTTCTCCAACTTTACCGTGCGTCAGGATCATTTTTCGCCAGAATGCCTGGCGCACTTACTCGACGTTGCGCCCTCGACGGTATTGCTGCGCGGCGATAAGGTCATCATCAAACACTGCTATACTGAACGGATGATGACGCCGCTCAATCTCTATTTGGAGCAGTGTAGCGACAAAGAGCAGGTGATGGTGCTCAAGGATTACGGCAATGCCATTAAGCAGATGGCGGCGGCCAATATCTTCCCCGGCGATATGTTGCTGAAAAACTTCGGTGTCACTCGCCATGGCCGGGTGATCTTCTACGATTACGACGAAGTCTGCTATCTAACCGAATGCCGTTTTCGGCATATCCCCACGAACTATGGCAATGACTTTCAGGGCGGTGGCGGCGAGAGTTTGTCGATCGGTGCCAATGATATTTTCCCCGAGGAGTTTGGCCCCTTTATGTTTGCTAATCCGGCGCTGCGCCGCCTGTTTATGCAGCAGCATCCTGAGCTGTTTGATCCTGATTATTGGTTGGCGCTACAGCAGGCGATAGTCGATGGTCGGGTTATCGACGTTTACCCTTACCGCAACAAACAGCGTTTTGCGGGTAGCATTGGCCAATTGGTATATTAAGATGATATTGGCAGGTAATGAAGCACAAACAACGAGGTAACCATGGCAGCAAGCCCGCATTTGGTGGTGTTGACCGGCTCGGGGATTAGCACCGAGAGCGGGATTAAAACCTTTCGCGCCAGCGATGGCCTGTGGGAAAACCACCCGGTTGAGGATGTGGCGACACCTGAAGCCTGGCAGCGCGATCCGCAGCAGGTGCTGGATTTTTACAATCAGCGCCGCGAACAGATACGCCGTGCTAAGCCCAACGCCGCGCATAAAGCGCTGGCGGGCCTTGAGCAGGCAGGGTTCAACGTCAGTATCATTACTCAGAATATTGACGACCTGCATGAGCGAGCAGGGTCGCGTCACGTGATGCACTTGCACGGCGAAATTTTAAAAGCGCGCTCGTCTATCGATGAGCGTATGCGCTACCCGCTGCCTAAAGGCGGTATTGAGTTGGGCAACATCTGCGATAAGGGCAGCCAGCTGCGCCCGGACGTGGTCTGGTTTGGCGAGTCGGTGCCGCTATTCGCCGAGGCCTGCGAGCTGGTCAGCCAGGCAGATTTTCTGCTGGTGGTGGGCACCTCGCTGGCGGTGATGCCCGCGGCCTCGCTGTTGTCTTACATCGACTACGACACGCCCTGCGCATTGGTCGACCCGGAGGCGGATAGCCTTAGCCCGCCGGGCGTACTGGCGATTAACACCACCGCTGGCGAAGGCGTTCCAGCGCTAGTCAATCGCTGGAAACAGCAGGGTAATCTGCTGTTGTCTTAGGGTGCTGCCAGTAGGAGAGAGCTTTTTCTCTCGAATGTTTGAGCACTACACAGCCGGATACCTGCACTGTGCCAAAAGTCACTTGTGGGAGTCACTTGTGGGAGGGAGCTTCAGCTCGCGATTGTTTGAGCTACCAACCTTAATGCCCTGCCTCTTAGGTGCGGTTAAACCACCCCTTCATCACGTCGGTAATCTGTACCATTTCCGCTTCAGAGGTGATGTAGGCGGGCATGGTATACAGCCAGCGGCCGATGGGGCGTAGCCACACGCCGCGCTCGCGGGCAAATTCGCCAACCCCCGCTAGCGCCTCAGCGGAGTGCGCTTCAATCACCGCCGTGGCACCGAGTACGCGCACATCGGCCACTTGGCTATGGGCGCTTAACTGCTCGTTATCAATGAGCTCGCAGCGCAGCACCCGGTTTAGCTGGCCAATCTTGCCAAGATAGTCGTCTTCTTCGAACACGCGCAGGCTTTCCAGCGCCACGCGGCAGGCCAGCGGGTTGCCCATAAACGTCGGCCCGTGCATAAAGGCATGCTGGGGGCTGTCACCGATAAAGGCGTCGTGAACACGGTCGTTAGCGAGCGTCGCGGCGTGACCCAAATAGCCGCCGGTCAAGCCTTTGGAGAGCACCATAATGTCCGGCGTAACGCCCGCATGGTCGGCGGCAAACAGCTTGCCGGTACGGCCAAAGCCAGTGGCCACTTCGTCAAAAATCAGCAGCACGCCAAACTCATCGCACAGTGCCCGGGCGCCAGTCAGGTAGGCCGGTGAGGTCATGTTGAGACCGCCAGCGGCTTGCAGCAGCGGTTCCATGAGTAGCGCGGCGATTTCGTGATGGTGGCGCTCAAGCACATCGCGCAGGGCGTTAAGGTCGTGTTCGACCTGCTCAACGGTGGCATCAAAAGGCGCCGTGGGCGCCGGGGCGAAGTGGTGCTGAGGCAGCAGGCTGGCGAATAGGCTGTGCATGCCTTCTTCCGGGTCGCAGACCGCCATGCAGCCGGTGGTGTCGCCGTGGTAGGCCTTCATCAACGAGAGCATTTTTTGCTTGCCGGGGTGGCCGGTGAGCACCTGGTACTGAAGGGCCATTTTCATGGCCACTTCCATGCCCACCGAGCCGCTGTCCGAATAGAACACGTGATTCAGCCCGGCGGGGGTAATGCGCACCAATTCGCGGGCCAACTGGTCAGCGGGCTCATGCGTTAAGCCGCCGAGCATCACATGGCACAGCTCGCCTGCCTGCTCGCGAATAGCCGCCACTAAGCGTGGGTGGCCGTAGCCGTGAATCATGCACCACCAGGAACAGGTGGCATCCAGGACCCTCTCGCCGCCTTCAAGTACAAAGTGAGCGCCGTCACCGCCAATCACCTTGGGCGCGGGCGTTTGGGTTTTTAAGTGGGCATAGGGGTGCCAAACCGGCGTGGTCATAATAGCTCCAGTGATAGATAGGGGGCGGCAGTCGCGGCGCAGGGCGCATCAAGGTGGGAAATAATGCCCAGACAGGGCGCTGCGAGCTTAGCGTTCAGAAGGGCGATATTGGCCTCGAAGCGTGCGTTATCGGCGGCAAAAGCGGGGTCAATGACGCTGCCAATCCAACCGGCAAGTGGCAGGTCATCGGCACGAATGGCTTCCGCCGTTAAGCGGGCATGATTCAAGCAGCCCAGTTTTAAGCCGACGACCAGAATAACCGGCAACTCAAGGGCGCTCGCCAGGTCGGCAAAATCCTCTTGCGCGTTCAGCGGCACACGCCAGCCGCCTGCCCCTTCAATCAAGGTGAAGTCCCTGGGTGTTTGGGTAAGCGTTGCGCGCAGGGTGGCGGTAATCGTGCGGGCATCCAGCGGTTGACCCGCTTCGGCGGCGGCTAAGTGGGGCGCAATAGCGGGCGCAAAGGCAAAGGGATTAACCGTGGCGTAGGCAACCGGCGGCACGCTTTGTTGCTGCAGGGCGAGCGCATCGGCGTTGCGCAATTCCTCTTTACACGGACCTTGCGCGGTTTGCTCGCTGCCCGACGCCACCGGTTTAAGCCCCAGGGTGCTCAGCCCTTGCTGTTGGGCCATGTGTAGAAGCGCGCTGGCGGCTAGGGTCTTACCTGCATCGGTATCGGTGCCGGTGACAAAGAGAAGCGTCATAACGATTTTTCCAATTGCAGCGTTAAACAGTGATAGCTCACCGGCAGGCCTTGCGGCTGACGCAAGGGCTCAAAGCGCGCTTTGGCGGCGGCGACGTCAGCACGGGTGATCTGGGCGTTAGGCCGCGCCACCTGGGCGCCGACGCCTTTGATGGAGGCCATCACCGCGTTTAAGTCGGGGTAGTGAAAACGCTCAACGGTGGCCGCTTGCTGAGTGATGGCCAGGCCACTTTCAGCAATGGCCCGTTCGACGCTGGCGTGACTAGGCGTTTGCAGCAACGCCTCGGGGCGCTGCCAGACGATGGCAATCTCTTCTAAGGTGCCGGGTAGCAAGGTGGTAATATGGGCGCGGCCGCCAGGTCGTAGCACGCGATAAAGTTCATCCATGACCGCGCTAATATTACGGCACCACTGCACGGCCAGATTTGAGAACACTAGTTCAAAGGCGCCATCACCAAACGGCAGCGCCGCCGCGTCACCCGCTTGCCAGTGGATACGTTCACCGTAGCGCTGGCGCGCCTGTTCCAGCATGCCGGGGGCTAGATCCAAACCGGTCAGCTGAGCCGTGGGGTAGCGTTGGGCCAAACGGTGGGTCCAGTAACCGGTGCCGCAGCCAAGGTCGAGAAGATCATGCGCCTTGTCAGGCAGTGTTTGCCACAGCGCTTCGCCGATATGGCGCTGGGCACTGGCAAGCGCATCATAGTGGGGTGCCGCCCGGGAGAACGCTTTGGCGACCCGCGCCTGCCAGTTATCTTCGCTAATAGCGTCGGTAAGCTCCGTCACACAACCTCCGTGCGGGCGTTAGTCATCCTCGCGGCATGGCGGCTAATCTCAGCGGTTAAGGCGTGGGGTTGCGATAACATCGGGCAGTGGCCGACGCCGCTTAAGCATTCGCCCGCCCGGCGTTGGCCAGGGCTCATCAGTGGATCATGCTCGCCGGTGAGCGTGACGATCGGGCAGTTGGCAGCGGCTAAGCGCGCCTGGTTATTGAGCGTTGCCAACCAGTCAAGCCCTTGGGAAAGCGTTTCGTGGTCGGCTTTGGGTGAATCGCCGAGCAGGGCGTGCAGCCGCTGGTAAGCCTGGCGTGCATTGGGTTCACCCTGGGCCTGCCAGCGCAAAAAGTGCCGCCATGTGGCATCTGGGTCGCGGCGAAAGGCGCGCTGAAAGCTGGCAAGCTCGGCATGCCTGACGCCATCTTCGCTGCAGAGCGTCGCTCCTGCGCTCAGCAAAATAAGCCCCTTAGGGGCTGGCAGGTAGTCGAGCAGGGCGGTGGCAAGCAACCCGCCCAGGGACCAGCCTACCCAGACGGCATCGCTGGGTAATGATGCAGCCATGGACGCGGCTAACTGGGCCAGTGTCGGGTGGGTGGGTAGCGCGGGCGCGTCAGCATACCCCGGCCACTCCACAGGCTGGGCGTTTATCCCGCTTGGCCAGCACCCGTCAAGCAACTGCCAGATACGCTGATCAATGCCCCAACCGGAAAGCAGCACTAGGCGTGGGTGAGACACGCGGCCCCCTCGCGCTGGCAACTTGCCAGCGCTGCCAGTAGGCGGTCGATATGGTCGCGGGTGTGGCGTGCGCTCAAAGTGATGCGTAGCCGTGCTTCACCGTTAGGCACCGTGGGCGGGCGAATCGCCCCTACGTGAATGCCCAGCGTTTGCAACCGCGCTGCCCAGTGCAGGGTGCGCGCTTCATCCCCCAAGACCAGCGGCTGAATGGCCGTTGCCGAGGCACTTAGCGGTAGCCCTAACTGCTGCGCTACCTGACGAAAGTAAGCGATGTTGGCGTTCAGACGGTCGCGGTGTTCGGGTTCACTTTGAATGATCGTCAGCGCTTTAAGCGTGGCGGCGGCAATGGCCGGGGGCTGGGCGGTGGTGTAAATATAGCTGCGCGAAAACTGAATCAGGTGCTCGATCAGCGCGGCATCTCCCGCCACAAAGGCGCCAGCGGTGCCCAGCGCTTTGCCCAGGGTGCCGACTAAAATCGGCACCTCGGTGCTGTTCCAGGTACTGCCTGCGCAGCCGCTGCCATTATCACCCAGCACGCCGACTCCGTGGGCATCGTCAATCATTAGCCAGGCATGATGCCGCTGGCTGGTGGTAACGAGGCTGGCTATTTCGGCAACATCGCCGTCCATGCTAAACACGCCATCGCTCACCACCAGCTTGTGGGGTCTTTCACTGCGCGTAAGCAGCCTGTCCAGGTCGTGAGTATCGCGGTGATGAAAACGCCGTGAGCGGGCACCGCTTAGGCGACCGCCATCAAGGAGCGAGGCGTGGTTCAGGCGATCCTGAAAGATGGCCGTGTCGCGGTCGGCGAGCGCCTGCAGCACGCCAAGATTGGCCATATAGCCGGTGGAAAATAGCAATGCACGCTCGCGGCCCGTCCACTCGGCGAGAGCGTCTTCTAGCGCTTCGTGCACTGCCAGGTGGCCGCTGACCAAATGCGATGCACCGGCGCCTGCGCCATAATGGCGCGCGCCTGCCGCCTGGGCCTCGCTCACACGAGGGTCCTGAGCGAGGCCCAGGTAGTCGTTACCGGCAAAGTCGAGAGTACCGTTTTCCACTGCCCGCCTAGTTCGCCAGCGTTGCGTCTGCAGGCGGTTCTCACGGGCATCGGCTAAGCGCTGTTGCCACGCGTTAGACACTAGCATCTACCGCCAGCTCGGCAACGCGTTCGGCGTGCGCTTGCTGTTGGGCCTGTTGGGCGAGCCGTGTCGCTTGAACATCTTCGCTTTCGCAGGTTTCACGCTTTTCCGGGTGTAGGCCCAGTTTGCTAAATAGCGCGCGGTCACGGTCTACTTGAGGGTTGCCGGTGGTTAACAGCTTGTCGCCGTAGAAGATCGAGTTAGCCCCGGCCAAAAATGCCAGCGCCTGGGTTGATTCATTCATCTGCTCGCGGCCGGCGGAAAGCCGAACATGGCTCTGGGGCATCATGATGCGAGCCACTGCAATCGCGCGGATAAACTCAATGGGGTCCAGGTCTTCAACGTTTTCCAGCGGTGTGCCGGGGACCTTGACCAGCATATTGATCGGCACGGATTCCGGGTGCGGGCTAAGCTTGGCCAGCTGTTGCAACAGGGCGCTACGATCCCGGGCGTCTTCGCCCATGCCCAGAATGCCACCGGAGCACACTTTCATGCCCGCATCGCGCACGTTGGAAAGCGTTTCCAAACGGTCGCTGTAGGTACGCGTAGTGATGATTTCGCCGTAGAACTCGGGCGACGTATCCAGGTTATGATTGTAGTAATCGAGCCCCGCCGTGGCCAGGCGGCTAGCCTGTTCGCCGTCGACCATGCCCAGCGTCATGCAGGTTTCAAGGCCCACGGCTTTCACCTGGCGGACCATCTCTTCGACCAGCAGTAAGTCTTTGTCGCGGGGGCTGCGCCATGCCGCGCCCATGCAAAAACGGCTGGCCCCGGCTTCTTTGGCGGCCTTGGCCTGTTCGATGACTTTTTCAATTTCCAGCAGCTTCTCTTTTTCCAGTTGGGTATTGTAGTGGCCGGATTGGGGGCAGTATTTGCAATCTTCCGGGCAGGCGCCGGTTTTAATCGACAGCAGCGTCGACACTTGCACCGCGTTGGCATCGAAGTGGGCACGGTGAACCTGCTGGGCTTGAAACAGCAGGTCATTGAACGGCAGTGCGAAAAGCGCGTTAATCTCGTCTAGCGTCCAGTCGTGGCGCTGCATATCGGTCGCGGTCATCATGTAAACCTTTTGACTTTTAATAGTTGACGAGACTTTAGCGGCGTTGCACTTAAGGTGTCAACGTTGAAAAGTTTTTAGGTTGACGGTGAACGTGGAAACATTCGTCAAGAAAGCGTGGCCTGCTTTATACTCTGCGCCTTTGCCACCCTTGGTTATTCAAACCCTATGGAGCGCGGATGTCTGCTTTTGATAGCGCTGTGGGTAATGGTGTCGACGCCGAGCGGCCGGCTAGGCGGGAGTTTAAAGCGCGGGGCAGCTTTGTAACCCGCTGCGAGCGTTGCCAGTTGCCCGTGCTAAATTGCTTATGCCCGTATCAAGTGAAGGCGGAAAGCGTTGCCCAGGTATGGCTGCTGACGCACCGGATGGAGCATTATAAACCGACCAATACCGGGCGTTTGATTCGCGATGTCATCACCTCGACGCAGGTATTTACCTGGTACCGCACGGCGCCGGATGCTCAGTTGGCGGCATTGCTAGAAGACCCCCGCTACGCGCCCTTTGTGATTTTCCCCGATGACCAGCCCGATTACGCGGACCGCGTGGTGGATATAGAGGCGGTTCATGCGGCAAAGCACGAGGCGCGTATTCCGGTGTTTATCATTTTGGACGGCACCTGGCGTCAGGCGCGACGTATGTTCCGTAAAAGCGCTTACCTGGATGCGCTGCCGGTGCTGCCGCTGCGCACCGAGCGGGAAACCCGCTACCGGCTGCGTAAACCGGCCTCAAAAACGCATTTATGTACCGCCGAAGTGGCGATCGAACTGCTGCGCCAGAGTGAAGATACTCATGCGGCGGATCTGCTCGATGACTACTTTGAGGTGTTCAACGACAGCTACGCGGCAAGCCGCTTGCACCACAAAATTGATCCGCCCACCGCGGCGATGCAGCGCTTGTTATTACTCCAGGGCGCCTAGCCAGCAAACAGGGCACCGGCGATTCTAAACCCGGCCACCCAGGTGCCTATTGCGGAGCCTACCGTGGCTAGAATAAACACCAGCAGGGTGCGCGATACGCGGTTTTGCCACCAGCCTTTCAGCTGGGTGACATCTTGGCGCAGCGATGAGAAGTCGCGCACTTTGGGTTTGCGCATATACAGCTCAACCCCAGCGGCCACGAAGCCTGCGCCGATGGTCGGGTTCAGCGAGGTAAGCGGGGCGGCAAAGAAGGTGGCAATTACCGTGACAGGATGCGCCATGGCAATAATCGTCGCGCCGCCGGAAAGCAGGCCGTTAATCAAGAACCACTCAAGCACTAGCTGCCAGCCGAGATCGGTGTTGCGCGAAAAACCAATCGCAAAGCCGGTGAGTACTAACGCGGTAATCAGCCAGGGCAGCGCTTTCCACAGCTTGGACGGCGGCGGGGTGGCTTCGAGTGATTCACGCTCTGCCTTCGGGTTCGCAGGCCATGGGGCTTCAAGATGTTCGCCGGTGCCCTTTAGGTGACCGGCACCCACCACGACGAGCACGTGTTGGTAACGCCCCGGTGGCGCTTCTTCGGCTAGGCGCAGCGCCATGTAGCGGTCCCGCTCGCGAATCAGCGGGGTGTATAGCGCTTCCGATTCGGCGGCAAATTCGCTGAACGTGGCTTCCAGCATGTCGCCTTCTTTAAGCTTTTCGATTTCCTGTTGGGACACATCCTGGCGCGACAGCACGCTGCCAATCAGGCCGGAAAACAGCGAGAAGCGCTGCCACCACGGCACATTGCGGTAAATGCGTTTCAGCGTCAGGCCCACATCACGGTCCACCAGCAGTAGCGGTAGCTGGCGGCGGCTGGCTTCTTCAACGGCGGCACGCATTTCGGCCCCCGGCTGAATGCCAGACTGATCGGCAATGCGCTGCTGAAAGGCGCCCAGGGCCAGGCTCGCCGCGACCATGCCGGCTTTGCCTTCCCTGAAGACTTGGAAAAGGTCCTGCTCGCCCATGGCATCAGGGTTGGACATGCTGTGGTGGCGGGCGTCGCAAAGCTCGATGGCCACCGCATCAAACGTGCCGCAATCCAGCAGCGCACGCACATCGTCCGCGCTTGCCGCCGACACATGGGCGGTGCCCAGCAGCGTATAGCGGGTCTCACCGACCGTGATGGTTTTTAGCGGCCCGCTAGTGGCGGGGAGCGGCGTTGCTTCCAGCGGCACACTGTCTTGATGGAGTGACGCTTCGTGGGACATATCGTCGTGGGACATTAACAGCTCTCAATTCGGTCTATAAGGGGGAGTGGTGGGGCTTTAACGCCGCCAGAAGGCGGGGGTAAACAGCACCAGTACCGTAAAAATTTCCAGACGCCCCAGCAGCATGGCAAGCACCAGAATCCATTTCGCCAAGCTGGGCATGTCACCATAGTGAGCGTGGGCCTCGCCCAGCGCGGGGCCCAGGTTGTTGAGTGCAGAGCCCACCGTCGACCAAGCCGTTACCTGGTCGACCCCGGTGGCCATTACCCCCACCAGCATTAGAAAGAACAGCAGCACGTAAACGGAAAAGAATCCCCAGACCGCCTGGGCAATGCTATCGGGAACGCTGACTTTACCTACCTTGACCGCAATCACCGCGTTGGGGTGGATCAGACGCATGATTTCGCGCATGCCCTGTTTGATAATCAAGATAATTCGAATCACTTTCATGCCACCGCCGGTAGAGCCGGAGCAGCCCCCCACGAAGGCGGCCACAAATAGCAGAAACGGCAGGGCGCCTGGCCACATGGAGAAATCAGCGACGCTAAAACCTGCAGTGGTGGCCACTGACACCACTTGGAAAACCCCGTGGCGCAGGCCGCGCAGCGTGTCGTAGGTGTCGGTTAACCACAGGGAGAGCACCGTGACTACTGCCAGCGCGAGCAAAAAAAGCATCAAAAAGCGCGCTTCGGGATCTTGGAAGTAGTGCAGCAGGCTTTTTTCGCGCCAGGCTATAAAGTGCAAACTAAAGCTGAACGCGGAAATGAGCATGAAGGAGACACAGATCAGCTCAATCGTGGCGCTATCAAAATAGCCGATGCTGGCGTCGTAGGTGGAAAAACCACCTAAGGCAACGGTTGAAAAGCTATGACTCAAGGCATCGAACCAGCCCATGCCCGCCAGCATATAGGCGATCATGCAGGCGAGAGTGAGGGTGGCGTAGATATACCACAGCGCCTTGGCGGTTTCGGTGATGCGCGGGGTGAGCTTGGAGTCTTTTAGCGGCCCCGGGATTTCGGTGCGGTAAAGCGCCATGCCGCCAACGCCCAGGGTCGGCAAAATGGCAACGGCTAGCACCACAATCCCCATGCCGCCCAGCCACTGGAGCTGCTGACGATAGTAAAGAATCGATTCGGGTAAAAAGTCGATGCCGGTAATTACCGTGGCACCGGTGGTGGTTAACCCGGAAAACGACTCAAAGACCGCATCGGTAATGCCCAGCGAGCCTTCGCCGAAGAGCATCAGCGGTAGCGAGCCAAACAGCGCCAGCACGGTCCAAAACATGGCGGCAATGATAAACCCATCGCGGATACGCAGCTCTTTTTGCGAGTGGCGATTAGGTAGATACAGCAGCAGCCCGGTGGCGACGGAAATCGCAATGCCGCTAATAAAGGCGCTCCATACGCCGTCACGAAACCACAGTGAAATCAACGTAGGGGGGAGCATGGTCAGGCTGAACAGCATGAGCAGCAGCCCCAAAATGCGCAAAATAACCCGCAGACTCATGGTTGTCGCATGCTCCTGTTATTAGCCGCCAGTGGCAGTGGTTCGAGGGCTATCAAAAGAACGTTAAACCGACTTGGAACAGGCGCTCCACATCGCGGATGCGGCGCTTGTCGATGACAAACAGAATCACGTGGTCGCCGCTCTCTACGGTGACGTTACCGTGGGCAATGATGACCTCTTTGCCGCGCACGATCGCGCCGATGGTGGTGCCGTCGGGCAGGTCGATCTCGCGAATCGTGCGCCCCACCACTTTGGACGACTGCTTGTCGCCGTGGGCGATGGCTTCAATCGCCTCGGCGGCGCCGCGGCGCAGCGAGTGGACGTTGACAATGTCGCCGCGGCGCACGTGGGTCAGCAGGCTGCCGATCGTCGCCTGCTGGGGAGAAATAGCGATATCGATCTCGCCGCCCTGCACCAGATCCACGTAAGCGGCGTTGTTAATCAGTGTCAGTACCTTCTTGGCGCCCAGGCGTTTGGCGAGTAGCGACGACATGATATTGACCTCGTCGTCGTTGGTCAGCGCGCAAAAGATATCGCACTCTTCGATGTTCTCTTCTTCCAGCAGGCGCTTGCTGGTGGCGCTGCCGTGGAGCACCACGGTGCGATCCAGGCGCTCGGACAGCGTGGTGCAGCGCTCCAGGCTGTGTTCGATGATCTTGACCTGGTGGCTATGCTCTAAATGCTCGGCCAGCCGCTCGCCGATATTGCCGCCCCCAGCAATCACCACCCGGCGAAAGTCCCGCTCAACCCGGCGCAGTTCGCTCATCACCGCGCGAATATCCCGGCGGGCGGCGAGGAAAAACACCTCGTCGTCGGCTTCGATGACCGTATCGCCGCGGGGAATAATCGGTCGGCTGCGGCGGTAAATCGCCGCCACACGGGTGTCTACATTGGGCATATGGCGACGCAGGAACGCCAGATCCTGGCCCACCAGCGGGCCGCCGTAGAAGGCTTTAACCGCCACCAGCTGTACCAGGCCACCGGCAAACTCCAGCACCTGCAGGGCACCGGGGTGCTCGATCAGGCGGCGCACGTGGTCGGTGACCACCTGCTCGGGGCTGATGAGTACATCAATGGGAATCGCTTCGTGGGCGAATAGCCCTTTACGGGTGAGGTACGCCGTGGCCCGCACCCGGGCTATTTTGGTCGGGGTGCGAAACAGCGTATGCGCCACCTGGCAGGCGATCATATTGATCTCGTCGCTGTTGGTCACGGCGATCAACATGTCGGCGTCTTCGCCGCCCGCTTGGCGCAGCACAATCGGATAGGAGCCCGCGCCGGTCACGGTGCGAATATCGAGTTTGGTGTGCAGATCACGTAGTTTTTTGGCGTCGGTATCAACGACAGTGATGTCGTTTTCCTCGCGGGCGAGGTGTTCTGCCAAGGTGCCGCCGACCTGGCCGGCGCCGAGAATGATGATTTTCATTGCTGAGCATCGGTTCCATTAAAAGCGCCGAAGTCTTAACGAGGCGATTGCCCTCTTAAGACGCGAACCTGACGTTCAAAAGACTATTTTGTCGGTCAAGACGTCTGTAGTGCGTTGCGATAGTGCGAGTACTTTGCGTCAGTACTTTGGCGATAGTGCGCTGCAATAAAGACGGCGGCCAGTGTAAACCAGCCGCCGCCGAAAAGCAGGCTTAACGCTTCTCTAGTCTGGCATAAAAAAAGCCGTCGTGGCTGCTCAGGGCTGGAAACAGCTGGCGACCCGCGCCGCTGGGGATGCCCCAGGCGAGATCGGTAGGCGTGGTCACGTGGGCATTCGGCGTCCGTGCGAGAAACGCCTCAAGCTGTTCAATGTTCTCGTCGGGCAGTACCGAGCAGGAGGCGTAGAGCAGTGTGCCGCCCTCGCGCAGCATCGGCCAGAGATTATCCAGTAGCTGCCGCTGGAGCTTGACCAGCGTGCGGATATCGTCCCTACGGCGCAGTTTTTTGATATCCGGATGACGTCGGATCACCCCGGTGCCTGAGCAAGGAGCGTCAAGCAGAATAGCGTCAAACGGCGTGCCGTCCCACCAGTCGCGCTCGGTGGCATCGGCGTGCTGAAGGGTCGCCTCTACGCCGAGGCGGTTGAGGGTGTCGTCCACCCGCGCTAAGCGTTGGTTATCGCTGTCAATCGCCGTTAGCGCAATCTCAAACTGCTCGAGCAGGTGGGCGGTTTTGCCCCCCGGGGCGCAGCAAGCGTCGAGCACGCGGGCGCCGGGGCGAGGCGCGAGCACCGGACCCAGCAGCGCCGCGGTTAGCTGGGCGGCCTCGTCCTGAACGCTCACGTGGCCCTCTTCAAAGCCGGGCAGCGCGGTGACATCGCAGGGCGTTTCCAGAGTGATGCCGTCCGGGGCGTGAGTGCATAAGTGCCCGTTCAGGCCCTGTTTGGTGAGCAGCGCTAAGTAGGCCTCACGGTCGTTATAGCGCTGGTTGACTCTCAACGTCATGGGGCCGGGCTGGTTGTTGGCTTCAACAATATCGCGCCACTGTTCCGGCCAGGCGTAACGCAACGCGTTGAGCAACCAGGGCGGGTGCTCCAGGGCGACGTTCTCATCCTGGTCTACCTGGGCCTGAAGCGCCTCGGATTCGCGCTGGAGGCGGCGCAAGCAGCCATTGAGTACGCGAGTGGCCCACTCCTTGTTCAGTAAGCGCGCGGCGCCAGCCGTTTCACCTACCGCGGCATGGGCAGGGATACGCATATACAGCAGTTGGTAAATACCCAGCAGCAGCAGCGCTTGCACATCGCTGTCGCGCTTTTTAAACGGCTGCTTAAGCAGCACGCCCGCTAACGCTTCTAAGCGCGGTAAGCGGCGGCAGGTGCCGAAGCACAGCTCTTTGAGCAACCCGCGGTCGCGAGCCACCACGCTGTGTTCATCCAAGCCTGCCAACGAGCCTTGGTCGCTCAGTACCGGGGCCAGCGCGCGGGCGGCAGCCGCTCGAACTTCCTGGCCGCTGCCGCCGCTTTGAGGGGAGCGCTTCTGGCTCATGGTGTTTCTCCTTCGCTGGCCTGAGCCGCTGGTTTATCAAGACGAGTGTCTAGATGAGCGCCAAGACGAGTGCCGGGGGCCAGGCGCGCGTGGTGGGCATTGAGTAAGTCGCGTACGGCCATGGCTTTGCCGCCGGGCAGTTGCGCGCTGGTAACACACAGCACGTCGCGACCGTCGGTACCGCAGGCAATGCGTAGATGATCGTCGCCGTGTTCAAGCAGGGTGCCGGGCGCGCTGGGTGGGTGCTCGCCTTCTTCGGCGCTGGCCATTAACAGGCGTAAGCGGTCATCGCCCAGTGCGCACCAGGCGACCGGCCAGGGGTTAAAGGCGCGAATCTTGCTGGCTAGCCGAGGCGCTGGCTGGGCAAAATCGAGCTCGGCTTCCGCTTTGCTGAGCTTGGCGGCATAGGTCACGCCTTGCTCGGGCTGAGGCTTGGCCTCAACGGGCCCCGCCGCTAGGTCGTCGAGTACGCTCACCAGCGCATTGGCGCCTTGAATGGCGAGGCGGTCGTGCAAATCGCCGCCGGTGGTGCGCGGGGTAATCGGCGTGCGCACGTCAGTCAGCATGGCGCCGGTATCCAGCCCTGCGTCCATCTGCATAATGGTCACCCCCGAAACGCTATCGCCTGCTTCAATCGCCCGCTGAATGGGGGCCGCGCCGCGCCACCGGGGCAGCAGCGAGGCGTGAACGTTAATGCAGCCAAGTCGCGGTATATCCAACACGGCCTGGGGCAGCAGCAGGCCATAGGCAACGACGACCAAAATGTCGGCATTGAGCGCGGCCAGTTCGGCTTGCGCCGCGGGGGCTTTTAGCGTCTGGGGCTGATAGACCGGCAGATCGTGCGTCAAGGCTAGCTGCTTGACCGGGCTGGGGGTTAGCTTGCGTCCGCGCCCGGCAGGCCGGTCGGGTTGGGTATACACCGCGACCACCTCGTGCTGGCTTTCCAGCAGGGCGGCCAGGCTTGAAGCGGCGAATTCAGGCGTGCCAGCAAAAACAACGCGCAATCGTGACATATGGGAAGGTTACCTAGCGTGCATGGAAAGCGTGTATGGAATGACGATTAGGCGTCCTGGCCCTGCTTATGGCGCTTTTGCATTTTCTTGCGGATACGGTCGCGCTTAAGCGGCGACAAGTAGTCAACAAACAGCACGCCTTCCAGGTGGTCGTACTCGTGTTGAATACAGTGCGCCAGCAGGCCTTCCGCTTCTAGCTCGTAAGCCTCGCCATTGCGATCCAGCGCGTTGAGCTGCACGCTAAGATAGCGCGGCACGTCGGCGTAATATTCGGGGATCGACAGGCAGCCTTCTGACAGTGGCTCTTTTGCGTCGCCAAGCGGGGTATAGCGCGGGTTGATAAGCACTAACGGCTGCGAATTATCGTCGCTGACGTCCATGACGACAATACGGCGGTGGACATCGATCTGAGTCGCGGCTAGACCGATACCGCGGGCGTCATACATGGTCTCCAGCATATCGTCGACGAGCTGGCGTACCTCATCGTCAACGCTCTCCACCGCAGCCGCCTTAGTGCGCAGGCGCTCATCGGGGAATTCAAGAATAGGAAGTTTGGCCATGGCGTTACAATCACCGTTATGCTGAGTCTAAATTAAGTCAAACTAGGTAGCGATAAAGATCGCTAGACCCAAGTACTTTATGATGGGTCACTATATCATGCTGTCAACGTTTCTGGGCATGCGGAGACCGATCCGCACAGCGCTTCATCAACAAAATACGCGCGCTGATTGGGCGGGCTTATTCATCGTAAGTGGGGAGAGCCGTATGGCGGCAAAACAACACGCCTATCGCAGTTTACGTGGCGCACTGCTGTTGACCACAGCCATGCTGCTGAGCCCTGGCGCGGCGGCATTCGAAGGCGACCGGAGCGTGGTCAAGCTATCGCCACAGGTACGCACGCTGCCACACCGCGAAGCGATCAAAGCGATCCCCATGGACAGTGTAAAAGCGTTTTTGCGCCAACACCGCGTGGTGAATGATGCTGAAGCGTTGCAGGCCTTGGCCTACGTGGTGGGCGGTGATAATCGGCGCCTGATTAGCGGCGCGGGAGATACGCTCTACGTGCGCGGCGAGGTGCCGCGGCAAGGCCGGGTGGGTATCTATCGCCCCGCCGAGGATTATCAAGCGTTGGATGGCACACCACTTGGCACCGAGTTGATCAACGTGGGCGTCGCCCGCCAGATCAGCAGTGAGGGGGAGATTGCCCGGATTGAGGTGCTGAGTGCGCATCAGGAAGTGCGTGTTAACGATATTATTCTGCCGCTGGAGGCGCGTGAGCTGAGCACTGAGTTGACGCCCCGCGCGCCGCTCAATGCCGTCGATGGGCATATCATTGCCGTTCCCGGCGGGGTGCGCTTTATTGGTCGCCTGCAGGTGGTAACGCTAGACGTGGGCACCCTGGATGGCTTGCAAGCAGGGCATATGCTGCGCGTCAATCAGCAGGGTGAGTTGGTTAACGATCCACGCACCGAGGAGCTGATTCGGCTGCCCAGCACCGAGGCGGGCAGGGTGATGGTATTTAAACCCTATGATCACGTCAGCTACGCCTTAGTGATGCAGGCATCCCGTGTGCTGGAAAAGGGCGATCAAGTAGCGTCATCGGGTAATTAGCGGGCGGTAAAAAAACGTATTGATAAGGAGCTGGTATGGACGCCCAGGCGTGGCTGGTGGTTAATGCATTACCCGGTATGGGTGCGCTGCGTATTGCGCAATTATTAGCCCGTCAGCCGCAGTGGCCGGACGGCTGGCTGGCGGCGCTACCGAGCCGGGCCGCCAGCGAGCTGCGCCTGTGGCTTGAGCACCCCACGCGCAGCCCGCTGCAAAAGGTGATTGACGAGACCCTGGCGTGGCAGCAAAACGGCCCTAACCGCCACGTACTGCATCGCGACCATCCTGCCTGGCCGGCACTGTTGAATGAAATTCCCGACCCGCCCGTCGTGCTTTGGGCGCAGGGTGACCTTGGCGCACTACAAGGGCCCAAGCTTGCCATGGTCGGCACGCGCCGTCCCACCGGCGAAGGTACCCACAACGCGCAAACCTTTGCCCGCGATCTAGTCCAGCGCGGCTGGTGCGTGGTCAGTGGCATGGCGTTAGGGGTTGATGGCGTTGCCCAGCGGGCAGCGTTAAACGCCGCAGGCAACAGCATTGGCGTGCTTGGCTGCGGCGTGGATGTGATCTATCCCGCCTCGCACCGGGATCTTCATGAGCAGCTCAGTCGCCTACCCGGAGGACTGCTGCTGTCGGAGCACCCGCCGGGAACACGGGCACGCCCGGCATTTTTCCCGCGCCGCAATCGCATCATTACCGGTCTTTCGCTCGGCACCTTGGTGGTCGAAGCCACTGAAAAGAGCGGTTCGCTGGTTAGCGCACGGCTTACCTTGGAGCAAAATCGCGAGCTGTTTGTGCTGCCCGGTTCGCTACATAACGTGCAGGCCTACGGCTGTTTGTCGTTGCTGCGCCAAGGGGCCGCCCACTTGGCCTGCAGCGTTGACGATATCATTGCCGACCTTGGCCACTGGGCCGGTGAGTTTATGTCACCTTTGGACGCTGCACAGGGTAGCGTTACTGCAGACGACGTGCCCTCAGCGTTTATCGCCCCAAAGAACGCGACCGAACCATTGCCTGATACATTATTAACCTCGCTATCGGCCACGCCCACGCCCCTTGACCTGCTGGTGCATTCCACCGGCGTTTCGGTGAGTGACTGCCAGCAGCGCCTATTAATGCTCGAGCTTGATGGCTGGGTTAGCCAACAGGCGGGAGGCTGGGTGCGGCTGCCGCGGCCATGATAAGATAAAATTATTAAACACGGAGCATCAGCCCTGACGGTAAGGAGAGACCATGAGTTCGGCTGCCGATCTAGCTCCCGCGCTTAGCGCTTTGCGCGCTGGCGAGGTGATTGCCTGCCCCACCGAAGCAGTGTGGGGGCTTAGCTGCGACCCCGACAACGATAAGGCGTTGGCGCACCTGATGCGCATGAAACAGCGCGACCCTGCCAAAGGCGTCATCCTCGTTGCCGCGAGTATTCAGCAGTTTCAGCCCTGGCTAGCGCAGCTGCCGTTGGCGCTGCATGCCCCTTTAGCGGCGAGCTGGCCAGGACCCAATACGTGGCTAGTGCCCGATAATGGTCGCAGCCATGGTCTGGTGCGCGGCGCCCACGAATGCGTGGCGCTGCGAGTGACCGACCACCCGGTGATGAAAGCCCTCTGCGAGGCGTTTGGCGGCCCTTTGGTATCCACCTCGGCCAATCGTACCGGCGAGCCACCGGCGATGAGCGCTACAGAGGTTACCGCCATCTTTGGCGATGACGTTGCCCAGGTGGTGGAAGGTGCGCTGGGGGGCAATGCCAATCCCAGCACGATTAGGGATTTAGCCACTGGCAAAGTCATGCGCTCTTAAGCCGTACGCCAATTGACTGCTCACGACTGACTTTTCACTATTTACTATTCACTACTACTCTCCATTCACTAATCCCTTCTCAGGAGTTACCGTGGCCCACGAGCACCTTGACGACGTTAAACGCTATCTTCTCGATCTGCAGGACCGGCTATGCGCAGGGTTGGCAAGCGCCGACGAGGCTGCCCAGTTCCAAGAGGATAGCTGGGAGCGTGAAGAGGGCGGCGGTGGTCGTTCGCGCGTGATCACCAACGGCGGCGTGTTTGAAAAAGGCGGCGTTAACTTTTCCCATGTGTATGGTACCCAGCTGCCGCCCTCGGCCACCGCCGCGCGTCCTGAGTTAACCGGGCGCAGCTTTCACGCCGTGGGCGTTTCCTGGGTGCTGCACCCGGAAAACCCCCATGTGCCCACCAGCCATGGCAACGTACGCTTTTTCATTGCCGAGAAAGTCGGCGAACCACCGGTATGGTGGTTTGGCGGTGGCTTTGACCTAACGCCGTTTTACCCCGTGATGGAAGACGTGGTGCACTGGCATCGCGTCGCCAAAGCCGCCTGCGAGCCCTTTGGCGACCACGTTTACGCCCGCTATAAAGCCTGGTGCGACGAGTACTTCTACCTCAAGCACCGCGATGAAACCCGTGGCGTGGGCGGGCTGTTTTTCGACGATTTAAACGAAGGCGAGTTTGCCGAGTGCTTTGCCTTTCAGCGGGCAGTCGGCGATAGTTTTCTTGACGCTTATCTGCCCATCGTCGAGCGCCGTAAAGACGACGGCTGGGGCGAGCGCGAGCGCGATTTCCAGCTCTATCGTCGCGGACGCTACGTGGAGTTCAACCTGGTCTGGGACCGCGGCACGCTATTTGGGCTACAGAGCGGCGGACGTACCGAATCCATCCTGATGTCGATGCCGCCGCTCGCCCGCTGGGAATACGCCTTTGAGCCGCAGCCCGGCAGTGCCGAAGCGCGCTTGCAGGACTTTTTATACCCCCGTGACTGGCTCGGTGAATTCGCTGAGGATGTCGTTCAAACCAGTCGTTCAAACCAATAGCGGAGCGCCATCATGACCGATCGCTACTGCGTGTTTGGCAACCCGATCAAGCACTCCAAGTCACCGCAAATCCACGCGGAGTTCGCTCATCAAACCCAGCAAGCGCTTGAGTACACCGCCGAAGAGGCACCGCTGGATGGCTTTGCCGGTGCCTGGCGAGCGTTTGTCGACGCGGGTGGCCGCGGGGCTAACGTGACCGTGCCCTTTAAAAGCGATGCCTTCGCGCTGTGCGATACCTTGAGCCATCGTGCCCGTCGGGCAGAAGCGGTGAATACGCTAATCGTGGGGGGCAACGGCCGCACCTATGGCGATACCACTGATGGCATTGGCCTAGTGCGCGATTTGGCCTATCACCGCGTGGGGGTCGCTGGAAAACGCATATTGGTAGTGGGCGCGGGTGGCGCCGTGCGCGGCATTCTGGAGCCACTGCTTGCCGAACAGCCCAGTGAGGTCGTCGTGGTGAACCGCACCGCCGCCAAAGCCGAGCAGCTGGCCCACGATTTTGCCGACTTAGGCGCTATCAGCGGTGGCGGTTTTGATACGCTGAGTGGTCAATTCGATATCGTCATTAACGGCACCAGCGCCAGCCTCTCAGGCGATTTGCCGCCGCTGCCCGATGGGCTTTTTGCTCCACATGCCTGGGCCTACGACATGATGTACGGGGCCGAGCCGACGGTGTTTTTACACTGGGCCGGGCCGCGCGGGGCAAAGCTACTCGACGGCCTGGGCATGCTGGTCGAACAGGCCGCCGAATCGTTTTTTTTGTGGCGTAATGTCCGCCCCGAAACGGCGCCCGTGCGCGAAATGCTGCGCCAGTCGCTTAACTATTTGTAACTGTTTGATGGTAAGTAGCTAAAGTCTGAAAGGTCGCGAGCTGAAGCTACCTCCCACTACTGCCAGTATCAGGCCGGGAGACTAAAGGGCGCGAGCTGAAGCTTGCCACCCAAAGCTGCATGGTTGAGGCTGTTAGAGTTCAGGCTTTGGCTCGCTTTACGTACAACCCCACCATGCACATCACCAGCCCCACCACCGAGAGCAGCATGCCGCCATTGACTAACAGCGGTGAACGCTCCAGCCAGGAGACGAAGGGTTGCGGATTATCCCGACAGACACTGTCGATATAGTCCCAGTGACCGCCGTCCAGCTGGCACGCGCGCACGTCGTTTAGCTCCCAGAAATACACGCCCATCAGCACGAACAGCGGCAGTACCAGCAGCAGTAATCCCAATCTAATCATTTAAACCTCAAGAGCCGAATCATTTAAAGCTGAAAGCGACCGTTAGGGCCGCGGGCAGTTGGGCATCCGACCACTGCTACGGGCTTGCTCGTAGCGGGCCAGGGCTTGATCCATATTGCCTTGAAGGCCTTCAATGCGCTGGCCTTGGCCGGGGTGAGTCGACATCCACGCAGGGGGCGCGCCGCCGCCACCTGTCGCTGCCTGCATGTTTTCCCAAAGGGTAACGCTCTCGCGTGGGTCGAAGCCCGCTTGCGCCATAAGGTCCAAGCCAATAACGTCGGCCTCGCTTTCATGGGCACGGGAGAACGGCAGTACGATGCCGTATTGCGCGCCCATGCCCAGCACGCCCATCAGTTGCTGGCCACCGGCAGACTGCATGCCGGAAGTGCTGGAAATAACCGATAGACCCAACGAGGTAGCGCTCTCGGTAGATGCGCGTTCATTGGCGTGGTTGGCCAGCACGTGACCAATTTCGTGACCGACGACAGACGCCAGCTGGTCTTGATTAGTGGCGATATCCAGCATGCCGGTATTCACGCCCATATAGCCGCCGGGAAGCGCAAAGGCGTTGGGCTGCTCGGACTCAAACACACGAATTTGCCAGTCTAACTGCCGCTGCTCAGCGGGAAGCTCCGCCACAATGGCGTCGGCAATACACTGCACATAGCGGTGGCTGGCCTGGCCTGCGGTGGGCAGCTCCTGCTGGTACTGAGAAAACGCCTGACGGCCCATCGCATTGAGCTCGGCATCAGACAGCAGCAGTAGTTGTGAACGCCCGGTAGGCGAGGTAGAGCAAGCGGCAATAGACGCACATAGTGCGGTAATAGCGAGAGGGCGAAGCCAGCGCATGAGACGGTTTTCCTTATAGGCGAATGGGTTTCTTGCTCACAAGATAACCGCTGATAACAGTAAATCAATCCTGACTATGATAACCCACCAAGAGGATGAGTATGGACATTGAACTAAGCAGCCCTCAACGTTGGGTGCTGGCGTAATGGCCAGTTGACTCCCCGCCGGCCTCGCCTTGAGCCGCCAGCTGGCTGGCAAGCTCCAGCATGGAGGCTGTGGGTAGCGCCGCCGCCATTTGAGTGCCGAAACCGTGTTCTGTCAAGCGAAATTGAGATAGCTTTGGCAACTTGATGAAACGCACAAAAACGCCCGCTAGGCGAAGCCTGCGGGCGCAAGATGATTCACAAAGCTGGAGCGGCTAACGACGGCTTTTGCGCGCCTCTTTGGTGCGGGTAAGTTCGCGCTTTTTGGCCTTCTCTTTGTCGCTGGCGCCCGCCATGTTGTCGAAAGGGTTGCTGCCCGAGCGAAACTCAAAGCGAATCGGTGTGCCGCGCACCTTGAGCACCTTGCGGAAGGTGTTGGTCAGGTAGCGGCGGTAGGCTTCGGGCAACGACTCGGTTTGATTGCCGTGGACGACGATAATCGGTGGGTTGCTGCCACCCTGGTGCGCCATACGAAGTTTAATGCGGCGCCCGTGAACCATGGGCGGCGGGTTTTGGCTGACCGCGTCCTGGAGCAGGGTAGTTAAGCGATTAGTCGACCAGTGCGCGTTGGCGGCATCGAAGGCGCGATCGATGGAAGGGTAGAGATCGCCCACCGCCGTGCCGTGCAGGGCAGAGATAAAGTGCAGCTCGGCGTAATCCGCAAAGCCCAGACGGCGCTTCACCTCAGCACGCATCTTATCCTTGGCTTCGGTCTCCAGCCCATCCCACTTGTTCACCGCCAGCACCAGCGCCCGCCCGGTGGTTAGCACATAGTCGAGCAGGTGCAAATCCTGCTCCACCAAACCGCTGGAGCCATCCAGTACCATAATCACCACATGCGATTCTTTAATCGCATCCAGGGTTTTGATGATCGAAAACTTTTCGGTGACTTCACGGATATTTTTGCGCCGCCGAATGCCCGCGGTATCAATCAGTACGTAGGGCTTGCCGCGACGTTCAAAAGGGATCTCGATGGCATCGCGGGTGGTGCCCGCTTCATCAAAGACCACCACGCGTTCTTCGCCCAGCAGACGATTGACCAATGTCGATTTGCCCACGTTGGGGCGGCCAATCACACTGATACGCACGCCTTTGCTGCCGGTGTCTGCTGGAATGCTGGCGTCGCGTTCGGGGAACGGCTCGAGTACCACGTCGATTAGGGTCGACACGTTGCGCCCGTGGGCGGCGGCAATCGGCCAGGGCTCGCCAAGCCCCAGCGACCAGAAATCACCCATCGCCGAGTGCTCTTCGAGCCCGTCGGTTTTATTCACCACCAGCCAGGTTTTTTTCTGGTTAACCCGCAGGTGGTTGGCAATTGCCTGATCCGCGGCGATAAGGCCAGCGCGACCATCGACCATAAACAGCACAATATCGGCTTCATCAATGGCCGCGAGGGATTGCTCGGCCATGACGGCGTCGATGCCGTCTTCGTCACCGCTAATGCCACCGGTATCAATCACCGTATAGACTTTATCGCCCAGCATGCCGTTGCCGTACTTGCGGTCGCGGGTGAGGCCGGGAAAATCGGCTACCAGGGCATCACGCGAGCGCGTTAGGCGGTTAAATAACGTCGATTTGCCCACATTGGGGCGACCGACTAAAGCAATGACGGGTGTCATGGAGTTACTTCCAGGGTTTCCAGGCGACCATTGTTGGCCTGGACATGAATGGTGCTGCCTTCAGTCACCGGGCGTACGCTGATGCCCGAGCTGTGCACGCGAGTACGGCCTACAATGTCGCCTTCGCGAGCGTCGATCAGGTGAAGATAACCTTCAAAATCGCCCACTACCAAGCGCCCATCGGCAAAGGCGGGGGCGGTCAGCCAACGATCTTCTAGATCGTCGTTGCGCCAAATTTCGCGGCCGCTGTTAGCGTCGAGGGCGACAACCTGACTGTCGTCGGTGACCACAAACAGAAAGTCACCGACCAGAACCGGCGTATGACGGCTGGATAAATCCGCTTCCCAAAGGACATCACCTTGGGTCGCTTCCAGGGCGACGACACGGCCGTTATAGCTGGTCACAAACAGGCGCCCATCGGGGCTGATGACCGGCTGGCCGGAAAGGTCAACCAAGCGCTCCACTTCACTACGCCCACTCGGCGTGGCAATTTGCATTTCCCAGAGCGGCTGGCCGCTGCGGTTATCCAGCGTCGCTAAACGGCCGTTGGCTAAGCCGATAAAGCTGACCGGATCGATCACCATCGGCGTACCGGTGCCGCGCAGGGTGAGAGAAGGCTGCGAGCTGGTGTATACCCAGCGCTCTTCGCCGCTGGCGCGGTCCAGGGCAGTGACCTGACCATCGACACTTTGTACGACCAGCAGCTGCTGGTTTGCCTGAGGGGCGGCCAATACTTCACTGGAGACTCGCGAACGCCAGTTTTCGCTGCCGTCACGTTGATCCAGGGAGATGACTTCGCCGTTACCGGTGGCTAGGTAAACCTGCCCGGCAATCGCCGTTAATGCGCTGGAAATAGTGGTGTCGAGGTCAATTTTCCACTCGACGTCGCCGCTATTGGCGCCCATCGCCATCACCACGCCCTCAGCATCGGCTGCAAACACGCTGTCGCCCTCACGGGCGGGGGCAATCGGGTAACGCGCGTGGCCAAAGCCGTCGCCAACGTTGCGATCCCACTGAGAATCCAGGGAGGAGGTCGCATCGAAACTACGCAGCTCTTTGGGGGCGTCGGCAGACTCGCCTTTGCTGGCACAGCCGGCCAGCAGCGCGAGTGACAGCGATGCCAAACCCAGGCGCGTCAGCTGCTTTTTTAAAATACGGGTGTTCATTGTGTCGCCTCCTCAGCGCCGAGATCGTCAAGCTTTAACTGCACGCCATAGAGCGGCTGGTCTTGGTTTTGAGACACATCAATGGCGGTTTCCCACGCGTCGCGGGCCCCGTCAGTGTCGCCCTGGGCGATGTGCGCATCGCCACGCACGTTGGCCCGCTGAGCGGCCAACGCGTCGCTAATCGGTTCGTCTAACAGCGCAAGCGCCTGCTCGGGGTTTTCATCGGCAAGTTCCACACGGGCCAAGCGCAGCCATGCAAGGCTCTGCACATAGCGGCGCGAAGAGTCGTTGGCAACGTTTTCCAGCGCGGTTTTGGCGCTTTCCAAGTCACCTTGTTGAACCGCTAGGCGTGCGTCCAGCAACAGAGCGAGCTCGGCATACAGCGTATCGCCATGCGCGTCGGTAATGTCGCTGACCATTTCCCGCGCGTTTGCCAACTGGTCCTCTCCAAGCTCGTTGCCAGCCGTCATATTGACCAGTTGCTGGTAGCGCATGGACGCTGCTTCTGCCTGGCCCTGCTGGTAGTTTTGCCAGGCATTCCAGCCAAATACCCCCGCCGCCGCCAGAACGGCGCCTGTGACCAAGGAGATTCCGTTTTCTTTCCACCAGCGCTTGACTGCGTCTAGCTGCTCTTCGTCGCTTCTCAGCTCCGCCACGGGCGGCCTCCTATTCTAATCGGTGTGCTCCAAGGTGGTTAGCCTGTGCGAGCGTTAAGCGTTAGTGGCGAATGCCTTACGTAGCGTATCGCCTAGCGCCGCTAGGGGAACACGCTGTTGTTCGCGGTCATCGCGCAGAAACTTGAGTGTTGCCGCCTGTTCGGCGATTTCATCTTCGCCAAGCAGTATCGCCATCGGCGCATTACTTTTATCGGCTTTCTTGATCCGGCTTTTGAAACTACCGCCGCCGCAGTGAAGCTGAAGGCGCAGGGCAGGCAGTTCGCTGCGCAGCTGTTCGGCCAGGGTGAGCGCCGCGATGGTGGCGTTATCGTCCATGGGCAGCAGGTACACATCGCAGCCGCCGAGGGCCTCATCGGGAATCAGGTCGAGGGTCTCAAGCAGTAAGATAAGCCGTTCAATGCCCATCGCAAAACCCACAGCGGGGGTTGGCTTGCCGCCCAGCTGTTCAACCAGGCCGTCGTAACGGCCGCCTGCGCACACGGTGCCCTGGCTGCCCAGTGCCGTCGTGGTCCACTCGAACACGGTGCGGCCGTAGTAGTCGAGCCCCCGCACTAAGCGCGGGTTAATCACATAGGCAATACCCGCCGCTTCCAGCATCTTAGTGAGTTGCTCGAAGTGTTCCCGGGATTCGGCATCCAGGTGATCCATTAACTGCGGTGCGGCGTCGAGCATCTCGGCCATAGCCGGGTTTTTAGAATCGAGAATGCGCAGCGGGTTGCTGGTTAAGCGGCGTTTGGAGTCTTCATCGAGCACGTCATGGTGCTGCTCAAAATAGCCCACCAGGGTATCGCGGTAGGCGGCCCGCGCCGCACTTGAGCCCAGCGAGTTGAGTTCAAGGGTGACGTGTTCCATGAGCCCCAGCTCTTGCCATAACCGCGCCGAAAGTAGGATCACCTCGGCATCAATGTCCGGGCCTTCAAAGCCAAAAGTTTCAACACCAATCTGGTGGAACTGGCGGTAGCGGCCTTTTTGGGGGCGCTCGTAGCGAAACATCGGGCCTTGGTACCACAGCCGCTGGGTCTGGTTATGCAGCAGACCGTGTTCCATGGCCGCCCGCACACAGCTGGCGGTGCCTTCCGGGCGTAGCGTTAGGCTTTCATCGTTACGATCGTCAAAAGTGTACATCTCTTTTTCGACGATATCGGTGACTTCACCGATGGAGCGCGCAAACAGCGCGGTTTGCTCAACAATGGGCGTGCGAATTTCATTAAACCCGTAACGCAGCATTAGCTGACGTACTTTGGCTTCAAAAAATTGCCAGCGCGGGCTATCGCTGGGTAATAGGTCGTTCATGCCACGAATGGCTTGTATTTTTTTTACAGCGGACTTGCTCAATGAAAACTCCTTATTCTGCCATCTGACGTTGCTCGTTCAGGCTGGCAGCTATCCCCGGCGTTTAAACGCCGCGGGCAATCATGTCGTCTTGCTGCTGCTGTTTTTCGCGGACTTTTGCGCGAATCAGCTGCTCCAGGTCGTCTACCAGATGGTCGTTGCGCAGTTTGCTGGCCGGTTTGCCGTCGATATACACCAGGTTGGCCGGGCTGCCGCCGGTGAGGCCGATATCGGTCTCTTTGGCTTCGCCGGGGCCATTGACCACGCAGCCAATCACCGAGACATTCAGCGGCGTCATGACGTCTTCCAGCCGTTCTTCAAGCTGATTCATGGTGTCAATGACGTCGAAGTTCTGGCGCGAACAGCTGGGGCAGGCAATGAAGTTGATGCCTTTAGAGCGCAGCTTGAGGCTGCGCAGCATGTCAAAGCCGACTTTGATTTCTTCCACGGGGTCCGCTGCCAGCGAGACCCGAATGGTGTCACCGATGCCGTCCATCAGCAGCATGCCCAGGCCAATCGATGATTTCACCGTGCCCGAGCGTAGCCCGCCTGCTTCGGTAATCCCCAAGTGCAGCGGTTGTTCGATGCGCGCCGCCAAATCGCGGTAGGCCGCCACGGCCATAAACACATCGGAGGCTTTGACACTGACCTTGAACTCGGGGAAGTCGAGGCGGTCCAGGTAATCAATATGGCGCATCGCGGATTCCACCAGCGCGGCGGGTGTTGGCTCGCCGTATTTTTTCTGCAGGTCTTTTTCCAGCGAACCGGCGTTAACGCCAATGCGGATCGGAATGCCATGCTCGCGGGCCGCGCTAACCACCGCGCGCACGCGGTCTTCGCGGCCGATGTTGCCGGGGTTGATGCGCAGGCAGTCAACGCCTAGTTCCGCAACGCGCAGGGCGATTTTGTAATCAAAATGGATGTCGGCAACGAGCGGTACGTTGACCAGTTTTTTGATTTGGCCAAAGGTTTCGGCGGCGTCCATGTCGGGCACCGAAACGCGCACAATATCCGCACCGGCTGTTTCCAGCTGTTGGATCTGTGCCACCGTAGCAGCAACATCGAGTGTGTTGGTGTTGGTCATGCTCTGAACGGCAATCGGGGCATCACCACCCACCGCTACATTACCGACGTGAATCTGACGGGAAAAGCGGCGTTTAATCGGAGAAGGGGCGTGCATAGGGCGGTCACTCTCCTAGAGAAAAACGGGCAACATTGTTGGCACCAGCTTCGGCAGAAAGGTCAACTTCCTCGCCTTGGTAGCGCAGCTCAACGCCGGTGGCATTGCCCACGGTTAAACGAAACGGGGGCTCGCCTTCGACAGTGGCGGTGGTGCCGGGGGTTTGCAGACCGACAAAGACGCGCTGATTAGTGGCGTCAAAAATCTCAGTCCACGACTGTTCATTAAAGGTTAGCTCAAGGGTATTGGCGTTAGTGACGGGTTCCGGGTCAGGGGAGCTCTGCGTATCACTTTCCGCCGCGTCCGTTGGTGTTTGTGGCTGATCGTCTGTCTCGGTCAGCGCCGGCGGATCGAACGCCGCGATGGGGTCGGCGTCATCGTCGCTGCTCGCGGCTTGATCTTGCGGAGCCGTCGGCGATGGCGTCACGTTGGTGGCGTCGCTTTGCCGTGTCGCGCTATCGTCGCCACTGGTAAAGCGGGAGTCGGCCGGAGGGCTCTGCGTGTCAGCGGGGTCTGCGCCGCTCGCTTCGCTCGGAGCATTAACGCTTTCTTGCGTAGGGGGTTCTGGCGCTGGCGAAGAACCAAAGCCCGGAGGCGCATTGCCGCCACGGCTTTGCCACCACATAACGGTTACCGCGATCAGCCCTGCAATGACCAGCAGGGTAACCAGCTTGAACAGCCAAGCGCCGATGCGTGAGGGCGGCTTGTTAAAGGAAACCGGGGCGACTTTGCTATCAACATCGGTTGCGTTGTTATGGACTTGATACGCCTCAAGTACTAGGTGGTCATCCATGCCAAGATATTTGGCGTAAGAGCGCAGATAACCGCGTCGATAAGCGGCGACGGGGATCTCTTGGTAGTTGTCTTGCTCTAGCCCTGCCACTACGGCCGGGCGTAAGTTTAATGCCCTGGCGGCGTCAGCAAGGGGGATCCCCAGCTGTTCGCGCTGGCGAGAAAGCAGTTCGCCCGGGGAGGCGCTTTTGGGATCGTTAGTGCTGGTGCTGTTTATGACGCTTTCTTGTGACTGTGTATCGCTCATGGCTGAGCATCCTTCATTAAATAAGCGGTGATCAGGGCGTCAATCAGTCAGTCGTTGCCAAGTTGGCGCTGGTAGTCGGCGGCGACACTATGGTCGCCGCGCGCCTGGGCGATTTCAACCGCCATTTCCAGCGCCGCTCGGTTGGGCTCGGCGAGCTGTAAATAAGTCTGCAGCGGTGCCCAGGCCTGAGGGTAATTGCCCTGCGAGTATTCGAGTTCAGCTAACATTAAATAACCGCGCGGGTTGCGCGGATCAATACTCTGCGCGCGCTGCAAGCGAGCGCGCGCTTTATCAAATTCGTCCAGCGCCAGGTAACACTGCCCTAAATTAGTGAATAGCTGGGCACGGTTGGCGTACTGGGCATCCTCCGATGCGGTCTCTAACTGCTCACAGGCGGCGTTAAACTGGCCCTGAGCGTATAAAAACGCGGCGTAATTGTTGCGGGCGCGAGTGAAGTCCGGATCGGCATTCACCGCCTGTTGAAAATAGTCGTTGGCCAGTTCGCTTTCGCCCTGACGTTGATAAACCAGCGCCAACGCCTGCAACGCTTCGGCATGGCGTGGGGCGATTTCCAGCGCCCGGTCCAATGCATTGAGCGCGCGGGGAAGGTTGTCGCGCTCCAGGTAAGCGACGCCTAGCTGAGTATAGGCGTCCGCCGCTGCAGGGCTGTCTTGTGCTGTCAGCGTGTTGGACGATGCACAGCCAGCAAGCCACAGGCTACCGATAAGAACGGTCAGCATGGGCACCCGCAATGGGTGTTGGCGCCGGCGGCAAGCGATCATGTCAATCCTCTTGTGGTGAACGTCCAACGACTAACTATTAATAAGGCAATGCAAATAAAAACCGTGACCATCAAAGCGCCGTGCTAGGCGGAAGTCAAGACAAGCCCCTTTTTTGTGCCCGTCAGGTGCCTGTCAGCTTAGTCCGCATCTAGCTGTACCGACTGGATGTGACGCGCACTGCGTTTAGTGCGGTCTTTCACCCGGCCTACCAACTGGCCGCAGGCGGCATCGATATCTTCGCCACGGGTGGTTCTCACCGTTGCGTTGTAGCCAGCATCGTATAGCCACTGCTGAAAACGCATGGTTTGATTGCGTGAGGGCTTCTCGTAGCCAGAATTAGGGAATGGATTAAACGGGATCAGATTGACCTTGCAGGGCAGCTCTTTCAGCAGTACGGCAAGCTGCTCGGCGTGCTCTTGCTGGTCATTAACGTCTTTGATCAACGTGTACTCAATGGTGATCTGACGATTATCCGGACATTTTGCTAAGTAGCGATGACAGGCATCCAGCAACGCGCGAATATTGTATTTGCGGTTGATGGGCACCAGTTCATTGCGCAGCTCATCGTTGGCCGCGTGTAGTGAAATGGCCAGGCTGACGTCCATTTCATCGCCCAATTTGTCTATCATCGGCACGACGCCGGAGGTCGACAGCGTCACCCGACGCTTGGATAAGCCGTAGCCGTTGTCGTCGAGCATTAGCTTCATGGCGGGCACAACGTTGTCAAAGTTGAGCAATGGTTCACCCATGCCCATCATCACCACGTTGGTGACCGGCCGGTTAGCGGTATCACGGCGTGGCCCCACGCTGCGCTGGGCGACCCATACCTGGCCGATGATTTCAGCAGCGGTTAAGTTGCGCTGAAAACCTTGCTTGCCGGTGGAGCAGAAACTGCAGTCCAACGAGCAGCCGACCTGGGACGAGACGCACAGCGTGCGGCGTTTGCCGTTCTCTGCCGGGATTAATACCGTTTCTACGTAGCTGCCGTCTTCTACCTCGAGCACCCACTTGCGTGTGCCGTCGCTAGAAGTGCCTTCGTATATCACCCCTGGACCGCGAATTTCCGCCACCTGCGCCAGTTTTTCGCGCAGCGGCTTGGAGAGATTCGTCATGGCCGCAAAGTCATCGCTGCCTTCTTGGTGAATCCACTTCATTAGCTGGGCGGCACGAAATTTCTTTTCGCCAATCGACAAAAAGAAGGCTTCCATCTGCTCGCGGGACATGCCAAGCAGGTTATGGCGCTCAGGTGCCGCTTTGGCCGCAGGCGTGCTGGCAGCGTCTGAACTATCGGCATCGGCGCCTGGACGGGGGGCGGGCGTATGTTGGGCTACAGTGGTGGTCATGGCGGTCAGCGTTATCGAAAGGGGCGGGGGACTAACCCCCGCAAAATGGCCGGCAACTGACGTTGTGGCGGCGCTAATAGACAGGCTTAGCGCGGGCAGATTTCGTCGTTACCAAAGAAGTAGCTAATTTCGCGCTCAGCGCTTTCCGGAGAATCAGAACCATGGACAGCGTTAGCGTCGATTGTTTCCGCAAAGTCAGCGCGAATTGTGCCGGGAGCCGCGTCTTTGGGGTTAGTGGCGCCCATCAGGTCGCGGTTTTTGGCAATCGCGTCTTCGCCTTCCAGTACTTGAACCACTACCGGACCAGAGGTCATAAAGCCGACCAGATCTTTAAAGAACGGACGCTCTTTGTGTTCTGCGTAGAAACCGCCAGCTTTCTCTTCAGAGAGGTGCAGCATTTTGGCAGCCACCACGTTCAAGCCAGCTTTTTCAAAACGGGCGATGATCTCACCGATCGCATTTTTGGCAACGGCGTCAGGCTTGATGATAGAAAGAGTGCGTTCAGTAGCCATGTAAGTGGTCTCCATAAAAGGGGGTTAAGCAAAATTGCCGCCCCAGCTAGCCGGGGCGGCCCAGAAAATAATTCGGCTGGTAGCGTTTCAACAGCTAACGTTTTATCAAGCGTGCAGGAATGATCCGGCTGCCTGATGTTGCGTATCCAGAAACGCGATTATAGCGCTTAAGCCGGGGGATGAATACCGGTGATGAAACGCCGACCGGGGAAAGGTAGCTAGACAGTAAAGCTCTCGCCGCAGCCGCATTCGTCTTTTACGTTGGGATTGTTGAACCGGAAGAAGCGATTGAGCCCTTCACTGACGTAATCCACTTCGCTGCCGTTGAGCATTTCCACCGCATCGGGGGTGACATAGACGCTGGCACCGTGGTCTTCAAAGTGGACTTCTTCTACGTTAATAGTATCGGCAAAATCAAGCACGTAGCTATAGCCTGAACAGCCGCTGGGCTTGACCGATACGCGCAGGCCAAGGCCCTGGCCACGTTCATCGAGTACGTGGCGGATCTGTTGTGCGGCAGCCGGGGTGATGTTGAGTGTTGCCATGAGGCGTCCTCCTTAAAATAGTCAGCTAGTCAGCCGCTTGGCGGGGCGGTGTACGTAAACCGCTCACCGCATGGCGTATAAGCGCTAGCGCATGATCAATGTCGGCGTCGTTAGTAAAGCGCCCGAAGCTAAAGCGCAGCGATGAGAGAGCCAGCGAGCGCGGCGTGCCGATGCCGAGCAGTACGTAGGAAGGGTCGACACTGGCCGAGTTGCACGCCGAGCCGGTGGAAACGGCGACGTCGCGTAGCGCCATTAACAGTGATTCGCCGTCGACACCTTCAAACGCCAAATTGACAATATGCGGTACAGCTTGCTCCAGTGGCGTGTTCGAGTAAACACCTTCGACGCCATCAAGGCCGCGCAAGAAGCGTTGCTGTAACCGCGTGATATGTGCCATATCGTCGTCGTGCTGTTGCTGCATCAGCGCAAAGGCTTCACCCATGCCGGCAATTTGATGCGTCGGCAGGGTGCCTGAGCGCATGCCGCGTTCGTGACCGCCGCCGTGGATCAGTGCCTCCACGCGAATATCCGGGTGGCGTTTGACATACAGCGCCCCAACGCCTTTGGGGCCGTAGGCTTTGTGCCCAGACAGTGACATCAGGTCAATCTGCTGGTTCACTACGTCCAGGGAAATACGCCCCACGGCCTGGGCGGCATCGGTATGAAAGACCGCGCCAAACGCGTGGGCGACCTCCGCCAGGGCGGCAATGTCGTTAATACTGCCCAGCTCGTTGTTCACCGCCATCAGTGACACCAACGCCGTATCGTCGCGCATCGCCGCGCGCAGTTGTTCGGGCTGAATACAGCCATCCCGCCCCGGCGTTAGCCAGGTGACCTCAAAGCCCTCTTTTTCCAGCGCATGGGCGGTATCTACCACTGCTTTGTGCTCGATCGTTGAGGTGACCAAGTGCAAGCCGCGTTCGCGATTAGCGCGCATAAAGCCAATCAGCGCTAAGTTGTCGGCTTCGGTGGCCCCGCTGGTCCAGACAATCTCTCTGGGGTCGGCGCCAATCGCATCGGCCACCTGGCGACGGGCCTGCTCAATCACCTGCTCTGCCTGCCAGCCTAGCATATGGCTGCGCGACGCCGGGTTGGCAAATAGCTGGTCAACCGTCAGGTAGCGCTGCATAACCTCGACCACGCGGGCATCGACCGGGTTAGTGGCGGCGTAATCCAGGTAAATGGGCAGCGTAGGTGTGGTCATCGTTAAGGTCCGGCGGTTTAGCGGTGCATTGGTTTTGATAAGCTGGGTTTTGAATGAGTCAGCTCAGGGTGACGAGGCAAGAATGCCCGCTTCGGCACGCTGTTGTTGTCGAGATTGTTGTCGCGATGCAATGCGTATGACATCAGGGCGCAGCATCAGTTGTGCCAAGGTCATATCATCCAGGAAATGGCGAATCTGCACGGAAAGTTCGCACCACAGGTGGTGGGTCAAACAGGTATTGCCCTGCTGGCAATCTGAAAGACCCTGGCAGCGGGTGGCGTCAACGCTTTCATTCACCGCGTCAATCACCTTTGAGACGCTAATTGCCTCCGGTGGTTGAGACAGCAGATAGCCGCCGCCTGGGCCACGCACACTGTTGACCAAGCCAGCACGGCGCAAGCGAGCGAACAGCTGCTCTAAATAGGACAGCGATATCTCTTGGCGCTGGGAGATATCGCCTAGGCTGGTCGGGCCGCTGTCGGCATGCAGGGCTAAATCAAGCATGGCGGTAACCGCGTAACGGCCTTTGGTGGTCAAGCGCATGGCAAGCACCTCGACGCTGACTGCTCAGCGCACTAACGGCAAATGTATAGCCATTATGGGAAAACCTGAGTGCTTTGGTCAACCATTACGCGGCGGCATCGTGTCTTGCTCGCTCGCCGGCTCTTCTGTCGAGGGGGCTGCCGAGCGCTTGCCAACGCCGGGGCAACCGGTGTCGTGCTCGTCTAAAATGCCGGCGAAATCTTCGTCACGCAGCTCAGGTAGTTGCCCGTCTCGGTAGCTGGCATCCAGTTTGCGCAGGGTCGAGCACATGCGCTCGATGCGCTCATCGACGGCGTGCATATGGTCAAGCATGGCCTGCATGGAGCGGGCCACGGGGTCGGGCATGTCCTGGCTGACGCCGTAGGCATCAAAGCCAAATTTCTGGCAGATGGCTTCGCGCCGGGCAGGGTCAACATCCAGCGCCTCTTCGACATCAGGGTCGGCACGCTGAACAACTTTGCCGGGGATACCCACCACGGTGGCCCCCGGGGGGACTTCTTTGGTGATGACCGCGTTAGAGCCGATTTTAGCCCCCGCGCCGACGGTGAAGGGGCCTAATATTTTGGCGCCCGCCCCGACAATCACGCCATCGCCCAAGGTGGGGTGGCGCTTGCCTTTGTTCCAGCTGGTACCGCCCAGGGTAACGCCCTGGTAAAGCGTGACGTTATTGCCTACTCGGGCCGTTTCACCGATCACCACGCCCATGCCATGGTCGATAAAAAAGCGTCGGCCAATGGTGGCGCCCGGGTGGATTTCAATGCCGGTGAGCCAGCGTGCAAACGTCGACAGCGAGCGGGCCAGCCACTTGAGGTTTTTCTGCCACAGCCAGTGGCCGCAGCGATGCAGCAGTAGGGCGTGCAGGCCGGGATAGTTGGTCAGCACCTCAAGAAAGTTACGCGCGGCTGGGTCGCGGTCAAAAACGCTATTGATATCTTCACGCAGGCGTTGAAACATGGGGATCCCTTGGGCGGTTTTTGGCCATCATCGCTGAGTCACAGACAGTAGTGAACTCAATATGGTGGGGGCGTGTGGCAGTCTCTTCAAGTTTAGCGGCTCACTCTCGCGGCTGTTGATGCTGCGCGGCCTTCTCGGTGGCCGATAAAATGCCGCGCAGAATATTCATTTCCATACGCTCGGGGCGGGCACGTAAATACAAACGGCGCAGTCGTGCCATCAACTGGCGAGGTTGCGCAGGGTCGTGAAAATCAATGCCAATCAGCGTGCGCTCCAAGTGCTCAAAATAGCGCTCAAGCTCGGCGTGGGTGGCCAAGTCATCCTCGTCGCTCGGTACGGCTGGGGGCGCATCCGCTTGGCCATCTGCTTGATTTAGCCAGGCCATGCGGCACTCATAGGCGAGCACCTGCACGGCAGCGGCCAAATTGAGCGAACTAAATTCGGTATTGGTGGGAATGTGCACGTGGGCGTGGCAGCGCTGCAGTTCGGCGTTGGTAAGGCCGCTGTCTTCGCGGCCAAATACCAGCGCCACGCGGGATTCAACCGCCTGGCATTCGGCGGGCAGACGGTCAGCTAACTCCCTGGGCGAGAGCATTGGCCAGGGCAGGGTGCGCGAGCGTGCACTGGCGCCTACGGTCCAGGTGCAGTCGGCCACCGCTTCCTCCAGGGTGGCGTGCACCTGGGCCTGGTGAAGCAAATGATCGGCGCCGGACGCCCGGGAAATGCTGTCCTGAGTGATCACCTCGCAGCGCGGGGCGACCAGGGCTAGCTCTGCCAGGCCCATGTTGTGCATCGCACGGGCGACGCCGCCGATGTTGCCAGGATGGCTGGTGCCGATTAAAACAATGCGAATGCGTTCAAGCATGATAAGGCTCGGTGAATAAGAATCTGTTAATAAGAGTAGGTAATCATAAGGGCGTAAAACGCGCAGTCTAGCATGAGTCGATGGCATGCCCGAGAGCGGTCTGCTAGAATTGCGCGCCAAAGGCGGCACCTACGCCTACTAATGCTCTATTATTAGCATCACGTTCTTTAACATCACTGTGACAAGGCCCAACCATGAATCCGATGGTCCAATTTACGTTGCGCGCAGCGCGCAGCGGTGTTGAACACTTCCTGCGCGTACGCGAACGCATTGAAAACGCTCACGATGAATTTAACCTTGACCGCCTGCTCGACGAGACGGCGCGCAAGGCCGAAGCGACGATTGTTCAGCAGTTGGAGCGCGGCTATCCCCAGCACGGTGTTATCGGCCGCTTTACCCCGCATCGAGCGGGCGAAGGCGAAGGCGCCGATATCGTCTGGAAAATCGAACCCATGCACGGTTACTCTAACTTAGCCGTCGCGGGTAAGGGCTTTGCACTCTCAGTGGTGTGTCTTATCAAAGGTCGCCCCGAGCACGCGGTCATCATCCCCCCCTTCGCCGACGACGAATATATCGCCAGCCGTGGTCGCGGCGCCCAGCATAATGACAAGCGTATGCGCGTTAGTAAGCCGACTGCCATCAGCGGCACGCGCATGGCCATGAGCCTGCCGGAAGCCTCGCTGCGTACCCGTCATCTGCCTGCCTACTTAACCATTACCCAGCAGTTAGCGCCGCAGGTAGAAACCCTGCTGGCCACCGGTAGCGGCCTGTTAGATCTGTGCGAATTGGCCTGCGGCCGCGTCGATAGCGCATTCGTGCTCGGCCTGGAAGAGCAGGAAATGCAGGTCGGCACGCTGTTTTTGAAAGAAGCGGGCGCCTTGATGGGGACCCCTGACGGTCAGCCGAGCGTGAAAGTGGAAGGCCAGCTAATGGCTGCCGGTCCGCGTCTTTACAAGGCGCTGATTAAGCAGCTGTCGCCGCACTTCTGATTAGCGCTGCCTAAGCCGTTTACGGCGAATAAAAAATGCCCCTGCTGGTTTCCCAGCAGGGGCATTTTTGTAGGCTTGATAAATAGGCGGTAAAGAGATCGTTAAGGCAGCTCTTCCTCTTCTTCGTCGAGCTCTTTCTTGGTGGGGATCAAATCTTCCCGCGAGAGTTTCAGCGGTAGCAACAACGCCGCGGCAATATAGACAGACGAGAACGTACCCACCACGATGCCGATTAACAGCGCAATGGCAAAGTTTTCAATCATATCGCCACCCAGCAGTAGCAGCGCGAGCAGTACCAGCAGAGTAGTGCCCGAGGTTGCCAGGGTGCGTGACAGCGTGGCGTTAATCGCTTCGTTGAAGATCTGCGGCATATCGTCGATCCGCGAGGTGCGGATTGCTTCACGAACGCGGTCATAAACCACGATAGTGTCGTTCAACGAGTAGCCGATCACCGCCAGAATGGCCGCCAGCACGGTGAGGTCGAAGTCGAGCTGAAACAGCGCGAACACGCCCACCACGATGATCACATCGTGCATTAATGCCAGCAGTGCACCAATCGCAAACTTGTACTGGAAGCGGAAAGCCACGTAAAGCATCACCACGCCCAGCGCTACCAACAGACCCAGCCCGCTCTGGTCGCGCAGTTGGTCACCGACTTGGGAGCCAACAAACTCAGAGCGCACAAGGTCGACGCTATCGCCACTGGAGCGCAGCAAGTTAACGACCTCGCCACCCACATCGGCGTCAAACGCCTGCTGCAGGCGGATCAGTACTTCGGTGGATGCGCCGAAGGTTTGCACCGAGACGTCTTGGAAGCCGTTCTCTTCGAGTAGAACACGAATGGCATCGAGTGAGGGCGCCGTGCCGTAGCGCACCTCAACCAATGTGCCGCCGGTAAAGTCCAGGCCCAGGTTGAGCTGCTGAAGCAAAATAGCGCCAATCGACACGATCAGTAGCACAGCAGAGGCGACAAACGCGATGTTGCGCCGCCCCATAAAGTCGATTTGCAGGTGTGATAGGGGTTTCATTACCACCTCTTAAGTTCTGGGCTAAGCACGTGGTTAGATCCACAGCTTTTTGACGGGTTTGCTGCCATAGGTCAAGTTGACCATGGCGCGTGTCACCATTAGCGCGGTGAACAGCGATGTCAAAATGCCGATAGAAAGCGTGACGGCAAACCCTTTCACCGGGCCGGTGCCAATCGAGAACAGGATAACGGCCACCAGCAGCGTGGTGATATTGGCGTCAACGATGGAGGTAAAGGCGCGCTCATAACCGGCTTTTATCGCCTGTTGAACCGACAGGCCGTTACGTAACTCTTCGCGTATTCGCTCGAAAATTAGCACGTTGGCGTCTACCGCCATGCCCAGCGTTAACACAATGCCAGCAATGCCCGGTAGCGTCAGGGTGGCGCCCAGCATCGACATCACCGCGACCAGCAGGGTCAGGTTGAGTGCCAAGGCAATGTTGGCAAACACACCAAACACTTTGTAACGCACCAGCATAAACAGCACGACCAGCAGCAGGCCAATTTGCACCGACAGCAGACCACGCTCAATGTTTTCAGCGCCCAGGCTGGGGCCAATGGTGCGCTCTTGCACGAAGTAGATGGGCGCCGCCAGGGAGCCAGAGCGCAGCAGCAGGGCAAGCTCCGCCGCTTCTGTTGGCGAGTCTAAACCGGTAATCCGAAAGCTGTTGCCCAGCGCACTTTGGATAGTGGCCAAGCTGATGATGCCGCGCTCAACATAGGTTTCACGCTCCATCGTCTCTTCGCCCGTTTCCGGGTCGACCACTGCCGTGTTTTCGCTCTTATGCTCGATGAACAACACTGCCATATTGCGACCAATATTGGTGCGCGTGGCGCGATTCATCAGCGTGCCGCCGGTCCCATCCAGGTCAATGTTGACCTGCGGGCGGCCGTTTTGGTCAAAGCTATTGCTCGCGTTCGAAACGCTGTCGCCGGTAATAATCACATCGCGCATTAGCTCGGCAGTTCGCGATGGCTGATTCCGAAACGTAAAGGTTTCCGTTTCGTTATTCGGCGCATCGGGGCGGGCTTCCAGGCGGAATTCCAGGTTGGCAGTGGCGCCCACAATGCGCTTGGCGGCCACGGTGTCCTGGATGCCCGGCAGTTCAACGACAATTTGGTTGGGGCCTTGGCGTTGGACCATAGGCTCTGCCACACCCAGCTCGTCGACCCGGTTGCGCAGCGTGGTCAAGTTCTGGTTAACCGCGTAGTCCTGGATTTCGTTAACCGATTGATCGCTAAGCGTCATTTCCAGCGTTGAAGCACGACCATCGCCTTCGCTGGTGTACTCAAACTCCGGGAAGTCGCGGCTAATCAGGCGGCGCGCCGTATCGCGGTCTTCGGCGCTGGCAAAGTCGATCGATAGCGAGCGTTCTTCGATATCGGTATTGCGGTAGCGAATGCGCTCATTGCGCAGCAGTTCGCGCATGGCGCTGGCGTTGACTTCCAGGCGCTGGGTCAGCGCGGCGTCCATGTCCACTTCGAGCAGGAAGTGCACGCCACCGCGCAAATCCAGGCCTAGCGTCATGGGTGAGGCAGAGAAGGCTTGTAGCCACTCAGGCGTTGCTTCGGCAAGATTGAGCGCCACGGTCGTGTCACCGTCGACTATGTCAGCGGCAATATCGCGTGCATCGAGCTGGTCGTCGTCATGACGAAGACGGATTAACCACTGGCCGTTGTTTTCTTCGATTGCTTTGATGTCAATGCCGTTCTCGATCAAAGCGTCTTCAACGCGTTCTATCTGGCGCGCACTTAGCGAGTCACCTTGAGCGTTGCTAATTTGGATAGCGGGATCTGCGGGGAATAGATTGGGAAGCGAGTAGATAAGGCCAACCACCAGGACGACCAGTATCAGCAGATACTTCCACAGGGGGTAACGGTTGAGCATGCAAGCCCTGCCTTCAATTACAAACGGAATGCTGTGCACGGACTCGCCGTGCACAGCAAAGTTCACCATCATTGATACCATGTCACCCCTGCCGGGGTGGCTGGCACTGGGTCGGCAGGGGCAACGCTAGGATTAGATGGACTTGATAGTGCCTTTAGGCAGTACGGCGGCAACGGCATTTTTCTGCACGTTAACTTCGGTGCCTTCAGAAATCTCGATGGTCAGAAACTCATCGTTGACTTTGGTGATGCGTCCCACCAAACCGCCGCCAATGACGATCTCATCGCCTTTATCCAGATTGGAGACCAACTGCTTGTGCTGCTTGGCGCGTTTGGCCTGCGGGCGCCAGAGCAGAAAGTAGAAAATCAGCACGAAGCCGACCAGCATGACAATTTGCGCGATGCCACCGCCAGCACCGGCGTCTTGGGCATGGGCTGGTGAGATAAAGAAATCCAGCATTGCAGAGAGCTCCTGAGTTAGAAAACGTCTTGTTTAGAGTGCGTATTTAGAATGCACGTATTTAAAATGCATAGTGGTCGAACAGTTTAAACCACGCGCCAGAGCGTGTGGCGATTAATTCGCTAGGGCCTGTCTGGTTTGTCTGAAAAGCCAGCGCACGCCGCTAGTTTTCAGGCAAAGCCAGGGGAGGCACCGGTAGGCCGCGCCGTGCATAAAAGCCTTCCACAAAGGTCGTCAATGTACCCGCTTCAATTGCCGCGCGCAAATCAGCCATCACCCGCTGGTAGTAGCGCAGATTGTGGATGGTATTGAGCATTGCGCCAAGCATTTCATTGCAACGGTCTAAATGGTGTAAATAACCCCGCGAGAAGTGCTGGCAGGTATGGCAATCGCAGCCTTCTTCCAGTGGCCGTGTATCGTAACGGTGCTTGGCGTTACGAATTTTGACCGTGCCTTCTGAGGTAAACAGGTGGCCGTTGCGGGCGTTACGGGTGGGCATGACGCAGTCAAACATATCCACACCCCGGCGAACCCCCTCGACCAGATCTTCGGGTTTGCCCACGCCCATTAAATAGCGCGGCTTGTCATCGGGCATCCAGGTGGGCAGGTAGTCGAGCACCTTGATCATTTCTTCTTTAGGCTCGCCGACGGAAAGCCCGCCGATCGCCAGGCCATCGAAGCCAATCTCTAACAGCCCTTTGAGCGAGCGTTCACGCAGCTCAGGGTGCATGCCACCCTGGATAATCCCAAACAGCGCAGAAGGTGATTCGCCGTGGGCATCCCGCGAGCGCTTGGCCCAGCGCAGCGACAGCTCCATGGACTTCTCAGCTTCCTCAAAGGTGGCCGGGTAGGGCGTGCACTCGTCAAAGATCATCACTACATCGGCGCCCAGCGAACGCTGCACCGCCATGGACTCTTCCGGGCCCATAAACACTTTGCTGCCATCCACCGGTGAGCGAAAGTGCACGCCCTGCTCGGTGATCTTACGCGTCTCGCCCAGGGAGAAGACCTGAAAGCCGCCGGAGTCGGTGAGTATGGGTTTATCCCACTGGGCGAAATCGTGCAGGTCGCCATGGGCTTCAATCACCTCGGTGCCGGGGCGCAGCCACAGGTGAAAGGTGTTGCCCAGGATGATCTCGGCGCCGATCTCTTTCACGGAGTCGGGCGTCATGCCTTTGACCGTGCCGTAGGTGCCCACCGGCATAAACGCTGGGGTCTCGACCGTGCCGCGGGGGAAGTGCAAGCGGCCTCGGCGCGCACGGCCATCTTCGGCCAGGCGCTCAAAGCGCATAAAACATTCGTTTCGCATATAAGGTAACTCGTTAAACTCGTTCGTGTGGCGCAGCTGTTGTAAAAGGGAGAGGGCAGAGAGCTAGCGGGTCAGCAGCATGGCATCGCCATAACTAAAAAATGCATAGCGTTCGGCCACTGCCCGTTGGTAGGCATGCATGATGGTCTCGTAGCCAGCAAAAGCAGACACCAGCATTAGCAGCGTCGATTCAGGCAAATGAAAGTTGGTAATTAAAGCATCCACACAGCGCCATTGGTAACCGGGATAAATGAAAATGTCGGTATCGCCACTGTAAGGCGCTATCTGTCCATCGCTGCTCTTTTGGCAGGCGCTTTCCAGGCAGCGTACGCTGGTGGTGCCGACCGCCACCACGCGCTTGCCCGCCGCTAGCGTCTCGCGCACCTGTTGGCAGGTGGCTTCGGTAACTTCAATCCATTCGCTGTGCATGTGGTGTTCAAGAATATTGTCGACGCGCACCGGCTGAAAGGTGCCCGCGCCGACATGCAGGGTCACAAAGGTGCGCTTGATACCTTTATCCGCCAGTGCATCCAGCAGTGGCTGATCAAAGTGCAGCCCTGCGGTCGGCGCCGCCACCGCGCCATCACGCCGCGCATACACGGTTTGATAACGTTCTCGGTCGCTGAGTTCGTCTTCGCGGGTAATATAGGGCGGCAGTGGCATATGGCCGTATTTTTCGAGCAGCGCGATCATTGGCGTTTCACCTAAAAAGCGCAGCTCAAACAGCGCATCACGCCGGCCTTCCACAATGGCGTGGACATCGCCCTCGAAAATCAGCTCGGTACCGGGCTTGGGCGATTTGCTCGAACGGATATGCGCTAAGCCACGGTGAGCATCCAGCGGGCGTTCAAGCAGCATCTCCACCTTGCCACCGCTGGCTTTATGGCCGTGCAGGCGCGCCGGAATCACCCGGGTATCGTTAAACACCAAGAGGTCGCCCGGCTCCAGAAGCTCGAGCAAATCGGGAAAGCGGCGATGTTCCAGCGCACCGCTTTGGCCATCCACGCACAGCAAACGGCAGTCGCTACGCTGCTCAGAAGGGTAGCGAGCAATTAGCTCGTCGGGTAACTGGTAATAGAAATCGGAGCGCTGCATGAGGTAGAAACGTTTCGCTAGTGGTAGAAGGTGCTGAGAGCGGCCCAGCAAAGAGGCGATAGGATACTCGACTACTCGCTTGAAGTCAGTCGTGTCGACGAAGTCTCATAGCGAGGTTCTGGCGAAAGGGTAAACGCTGCATATTTCTTCGATTAACCGGGAAGCAGCCAATGACAGTGGTCGGTGCTGACGCACAATAAGATGCGATTCAGCCTCAGCAAAGATGGGGTGAGCAATGCTTAGCGCTACTAGTTGGCCACGTGCGAGCTCATGTCTGAGGGCCACCGCCGGCATAAACGTTACCGCATGACCTGCCGATACGTACTGCTTCAGGGTCGCTAATGAATTGCTGACGAGGCTTGGCGTGAAGTGGCGTTTGTCGATGACCTCTACAGTGTCAACCAGTTGACGTAAACCATAGCCCTGGGAAATCAGCCCGAGCGGGTAGTGAAGAATATCATCAAGCGACAACGGTAAGGGAAGACGGTTAAGTGGATGGTCGGGGTGCATCACCGCGCATACGGGTTGGCACGCTGAGGCAATCGATTGAACGCCCGGTAGCAGGTGCGGCGAATAAGCGACCCCTAGGTGAGCATCTCCCTCCATCACCCGAGTAACTACCTGATTGACGCTCGCGTGGGTTACTTCAAAAAACAGCTGCGGATGTCGTTGGGAAAAAGTGTTGATGACTTCACTCATCAAGGTGGCGCTGTAGCCTTCACTAATCGCTAGACGTAGCGTGCCTCTACTGAGGTTGTCTAGCTCCGAAAAATCACTTAACAGAGCTGTTTCCGCTGCTTGGCGCTCGCGCTGAAAATCCAGCAGCAACTCCCCCGCTTCAGTGGCGCGCACCCCACGCCCATGACGTTCCAGCAATTTTACGCCGAGCTCGGCTTCCAAACGGGCAATTTGACGACTGATCACGGATGGTTCGATGTCGAGTTTATCGGCTGCCCGGCGTATGGAGCCTTGTGTAATGGCTTCAAAGGCATAGCGCATTCGACGCGAATTAAATCCTTCCTTACTTGATAAGAGACGCTGTGACATGCCTGCTTCCATTTAATTTTCCGAGTGTTGCTCAATGGGCAACGTTTTAATGATGCATCGGTCATTGCATGTCTGTCTATGCCACGCCTAGAGTGAAAAACATGATGCTGCTGCACTGCGTCATATACCTAAGTCTAGGAGTGGTGCATGAATATCTTGATCGCAGGTTTTCAGCATGAAACCAATACCTTCGCGCCTACCAGGGCGGGCTACTCAAGCTTTGTTCAGGGGGGAGGGTTCCCTGCTCTATGTCGAGCCGATGAGATATTTAAGTTAGAAAAAGTAAATATACCGATTGGAGGGTTTATCACTGCTGCCTTAGCCGATGGGCATCAGGTTTTCCCGGTGATATGGGCAGCAGCAAGCCCTTCGGCGCATGTGACTCAGGAGGCCTTCGAGCGTATTTCCGGTGAAATAACGGCTGCTGCCGCATCAGACAGTTTTGACGCTATTTATCTCGATTTGCACGGGGCGATGGTTTGCGAACATCTTGCAGATGGCGAAGGTGAATTACTCGCTAGATTGCGTAAGATCGTCGGCAGTGAGATGCCAATAGTGGCTAGCCTTGACCTTCACGCTAATGTTACCCAGCGCATGCTTGAAGCCGCTTCGGGCCTAGTGGCCTTTCGCACTTATCCGCATGTGGATATGGCTGAAACGGGCGCCCTCACAATGGGACTGCTCAAACGCATCTTCGATGGCGAGCAATTACACCTCGTGTCGCGGCGAATTCCTTTCCTTATTCCTATCTCCGCTGGTAGCACCTTTCTTGAACCCGCCCAGGGTGTCTATCACGGGCTTGTCGAGCATGACCGGTGCAGTAACGGCATTTGCTCATTCGCCGCTGGCTTCCCTGCGGCCGACTTTGCTGAATGCGGGCCAGTAGTGTGGGGGCACGGGCCTGACCGCGAGCTATTACAGACTGAAGTGGCAAGGCTTGCTGACGAAATCGTCACTCTTGAACCCCATTGGCAAGTCCCTTTCCTGACGCCTAAAGAGGCTGTTGCTGAAGCGATGCGGCTTGCGAGTGGTGAAAGCAAGCCAGTGGTTATCGCCGATACCCAGGACAACCCAGGTGCCGGGGGAGATGCAACCACCACCGGTATGTTGCGTGCGCTGATTGAAGCGGATGCCCAAAACGCCGCCTTGGGGTTGATCTGTGATCCGGAGGCGGCTGCCAAAGCACACGCTGCGGGTGTGGGTGCGCATCTCTTTTTAGCATTGGGGGGCGAGCCTAGTGTTGGCGATGCGCCAGTAGAGGCAGAGTTTGAGGTGGTTCGGCTGAGCGATGGACGCTGTCGGTACGACGGCCCAATGATGCACGGCAATCAAGTAGACCTAGGTCCCAGCGCGCAGCTAAGAGTCGATGGTGTCGTGATCCTGGTGACCAGTCGCAAGACGCAATTGCTGGATCGCAACCTGCTGCGCATGGTGGGTATTGAGCCTGAGCTGAAGAAGATTTTAGTGCTCAAAAGCTCGGTGCATTTCCGTGCCGATTTTCAACCTATCGCCTCAGCCATCTTGATTGCTAAATCGCCTGGCCCGATGGCGGCTGACCCTAGTGAGCTGCCCTGGCGCTACTTAGCGCCGGGTATCCGCACGCGTCCTATGGGGGAGTCTTTTGTTTCTCCTGTGCAGTGAACGCTGTCCTTATTGACCACGTTGCGTGGTTTCACCCAAAAGAAAAGAGGTATCGCGATGCAACCCAAGGTAGTGATGAAATCGACTTCTATTACCGCTCGTACCCTGCTCAGTGCCACGCTGCTTGGTCTTGGCGCTTTATCGTTTTCCGCCGAGAGTCAGGCGCAGACTGTCAATGCGGTGATGCACTCAGGAGTAAGGATTATCGACCCCATTCTGACCACCGCACACATCACCCGCAATCATGGCTATATGGTTTTCGATACCCTTCTGGGCATGAATGAGGAGTTCCAACCACAGCCGCAGATGGCCGATTGGGAAATCTCTGACGATGGCATGGTGTACACCTTTACGCTGCGCGACGGGCTTACCTGGCACGATGGCGAGGCGGTCACCGCTGCCGACTGTGTTGCCTCTCTTGAGCGCTGGGCAAAACGCGACTCCGGTGGTTTGATGTTGATGAACCATGTCGAATCGCTTGAAGCCAGCGACGAACGTACCATCACCCTTACCTTATCTTCACCGTTTAGCTATGTACTTGAGCTGCTTGCCAAGCCCTCCTCCGTACCCGCATTCATGATGCCCGAGCGTCTGGCGAGCACAAGTCCTGAAGAGGCAATTCCTGAGCAGATCGGTTCTGGCCCTTTCCGTTTTGTTGCTGACGAATTCCAGCCCGGTAATCGGGTTGTATATACCAAGTTCGAGGAGTACGTGCCGCGTGATGAGCCGCCAAGTTGGACGGCGGGCGGCAAGGTGGTCAATGTTGACCGAGTCGAGTGGATCACCATGCCCGACCAACAAACGGCTATTAACGCCTTGGGCAGTGGAGATATCGATTTCATCGAGCAGGTGCCGCTTGATCTGGCGCCGCTGCTTGAAACCAATGACGACTTAATCCTTGGGACACTTAGCGAGATGGGCAGCCAGACCATGGGGCGGATGAACTTCCTCTACCCGCCCTTTGATGATGTGCGCATTCGTCAGGCGGCGATGCTGGCGATGAATCAAGAGGATGTGCTTGCTGCCTTGGTTGGCAATGCTGATTACTACGAAACATGTGGCTCTTTCTTCGGTTGCACGACACCGTTAGGCAGTGATGCTGGCACCGATACCTGGATGGCCACAGGCGATCTTGAGCGAGCCCGCGAGTTGCTAGAAGAGGCCGGTTATGATGGTACTCCGGTCGTCATGCTACAGCCTACTGATGTGGCAACGGTCTCTCCCCAGCCAGTGGTGGCTGCTCAAGCGCTGCGTCAGGCCGGTTTTAATGTCGAAATGCAGCCGATGGACTGGCAGACGCTGGTGACGCGCCGTGCCAGCCAGAATGATCCCGCGGATGGAGGTTGGAACATGTTCTTTACCAACTGGATTATCCCGGAAGTGTGGAATCCTATCGTCAACCCGATGCTCAACGCCCAAGGGCGAGAGGGTAGTTTCTTCGGCTGGCCCAAGGATGAAGAACTGGAAGCTATGCGCCTGGACTTCGCCATGGCTGAGAGTGACGAAGAACGGGAACGTATAGCAGAGGTGATCCAAGTCCATGCGCTTGAGCAAGTTATTTATGTGCCGTTAGGCGACTATCGCTCGGTCTCTTCCTGGACCAACCAGCTCGATGGCGTGCTCAAGGGCCCCGTGCCCGTGTTCTGGAATCTGACTAAGAGCGAATAAGGTTTTGCCAGTGCGTGGGTCGCAACGTTAGTCATTAAGCCGTCGCACTGGCCTTGTTATTCGACCATGCCTATCCACAACTCATAGCAGGCACCGCATGTTCGCTTACTTTATTCGCCGTATTTTAGCGTCGATCCCCGTTATGCTCGTGGTAGCGCTGTTTGTCTTTCTGCTACTGCGCCTCTCGCCAGGGGATCCGGCAGCCATTATTGCTGGGGATATGGCGAGCCCCACTCAACTCGCTAATATTCGCGCTGCATTAGGGCTCGACCAGCCGCTGCATATCCAGTTCTTCGTTTGGCTTGGCGAGCTGGTGCGCGGCAATTTCGGCACATCGCTTATCTCACAGACCCCTGTGCTAACCATGATCGGGCAGCGTCTTGAACCAACTGGAAGTCTAGCGGTGGTAGCGATGCTGTTTACTGTGATTATCGCGATTCCGCTCGGGGTGATCGCCGCGTGGTGCCATGGGCGGTTTCTCGACAAACTAGTGATGTCGGCCTCAGTGGTGGGCTTTTCGGTGCCGGTATTTGTGATTGGCTATTTATTGATTCAGTTGTTCGCCCTTGAGCTGGGCTGGCTGCCGGTGCAGGGCTTTCGAAGTCTCAGTGAGGGAATTGCTCCTTTCGCCAGCCGCATCGTGCTGCCAGCGCTAACGCTCTCTTCGATCTATATCGCGCTGATCGCGCGCATGACTCGCGCCAGTATGCTTGAGGTGCTCGACGAGGATTATATCCGTACCGCCCGCGCCAAAGGACTTCCCGAGCGTGCAGTTCTCTTCCGCCATGCGTTGCGTAATGCAGCGGTACCGATCCTAACCGTTATTGGTACTGGCTTTGCCCTGATGATTTCTGGCGTTGTGGTCACCGAAAGTGTCTTCAATATTCCTGGTTTAGGGCGGCTGATTGTGGACGCCGTGCTGGCCCGCGACTACCCGGTGATTCAGGCGTTGATTCTGCTCACTGCCGGGCTCTACGTGATTATCAATCTACTGATCGACCTCTCCTACGCGATCACCGACCCGAGGATTCGCTACTGATGCATGCCTCGCACTCTCACTTGACCCTAGCCCCCGAAGGGCGCGGCGTTAGTCGCCTATTGTCGCGGTTAAGCCAGACTCGCCCAAGAGGGGTTACCCTTGCCGCAGGCGTTGTGCTGACCTTGATTATCTCAGTGGCCCTGTTTGCTCCCTGGCTAGCGAACCATGATCCGCTAGCATTATCTCCTGCTGATCGCCTGAAACCCATGGGTAGTGAATTCTGGCTTGGCACTGACCCTTATGGACGCGATCTCTACTCGCGGATTGTCTACGGCGCCCGCGTGTCGCTGACTGTGGGGCTCGGTGTGGCCGTGACGAGTGTGGCTATAGGCTTACCGCTAGGCTTGTTGGCGGGTTACTTCCGTACTCTTGACGCTGTACTCATGCGAATCATGGATGGATTAATGGCGATCCCCGGCATCCTACTGGCAATTGCCATCGTCTCACTCACCAGCGCTTCCCTGTGGACAGTGATGATCGCGATTATGGTTCCCGAGATTCCCCAAGTGGTACGCCTGGTTCGCTCTCGAGTGCTGGCGACTCGCGAAGAGGCGTTTGTAGAGGCCGCGATATTAATGGGGACCTCCACCCCTCGGCTGCTGTGGCGACACCTGATGCCGAGTACTTTAGCGCCATTAATAGTGCAGGGTACCTATATCTGCGCTTCGGCCATTCTCACTGAAGCCATCCTCTCATTTCTGGGCGCGGGGATCGGTACTGAGACACCTTCATGGGGCAATATCATGTCCGAAGGTCGGGTCTACTTTCAGCTTAAGCCTTCACTTATCTTCTGGGCCGGGTTGCTGCTCTCAGCCTGCATCCTGTCGATTAACCTGCTCGGAGATAGTGCCCGCGACGCACTTGATCCAAAAATGAAACGGAGGATGTCATGATGACCGACGCTCCGATACTTGAGGTTGAAGAGCTGGTCGTTGAGACCAGTGGGCGTAAGCCTTCGCGCATTCTGGATGCTATCTCATTCACCATTAACGCTGGCGAGACGCTGTGCTTGGTGGGGGAGAGCGGTTCCGGCAAGTCGGTCACTTCACTGGCCACCATGGGACTGCTGCCCCCCGGAGCACTAGTGGCGCAAAGTGGGTGTATCCGGCTTGCAGGTGAAGATGTACTCACTGCCACTCCGGCAAAGCTACTCTCCCTGCGAGGGCGGCATATGGCGATGATCTTTCAGGAGCCGATGACCGCGCTCAACCCGGTACTGAGTGTTGGGCGCCAACTTGACGAAGTACTGTGTCAGCACACCTCGCAAACAGGCCCGCAGCGACGCGCCCGAGTCCTCGAAGTGTTTGAACAGGTTCATCTTCCTGACGTTGAACGCATCTATGCCAGTTACCCGCATCAGCTCTCTGGCGGCCAGCGCCAGCGCATCATGATTGCCATGGCGCTGTTGCTTAAGCCTCAGTTGCTGATTGCCGACGAACCTACCACCGCATTGGATGTAACTACCCAGCACCAGATTTTGGCGTTGATTAAACAGCTCCAGCGCGAGCATGGCACCGCGGTGCTATTTATCACTCACGATATGGGCGTGGTGGTGGATATCGCTGACCGTGTATGCGTCATGCATCATGGCCAGCTGGTGGAAAGTGGCCCTGTCGACCAGGTGCTGGGTAGCCCTCAAGAGGCTTACACCCAACGCCTGCTTGCCGCCGTGCCTAGCCTGTTGCCACGCCCGCCGCGGGAGGCCACCAGCAATAAAACCGTGCTGGAAGTGCAGTCGCTTGAAAAAGTGTTTAACGCTAACCAAGGCGTGTTGCGCTGGCTGCGTAAGCCCGTAACGCCAACCCGCGCTGTGGATGATGTCAGCTTTGTGCTCAAACGCGGGCGAACGTTAGGTGTTGTCGGGGAATCGGGCTCCGGCAAGTCGACGCTGGCGCGCTGCGTGATGCGACTTATTACCCCAACAGGCGGCAATATCAGGGTCAGCGGTAAGCAGATTACTGAGCTGCCTAAATCGATGCTCAAGCCGCACCGCAAGCGCATCCAGATGATCTTTCAGGATCCCAATCGCTCGCTAAACCCGCGTATGACGGTGGGGCAGAGCCTAATTGAAGGGCCGACCAACTACGGAACGTCGCGCCGCGAGGCCCTGGCTCGCGGGCGCGAGCTGCTCGAATTGGTAGGGCTACCGGTTGATGCCATTGACCGCTACCCTCACCAGTTTTCCGGTGGTCAGCGCCAACGTATCGCTATTGCCCGGGCATTGGCCATGGAGCCCGAGGTAATCGTCGCCGATGAGGCAGTCTCCGCTCTGGATGTTTCGGTGCAAGCCCAGGTGCTCACGCTACTCCACGAAATCCAGCTTAGGCTGGGTATTGCCGTGCTGTTTATTACCCACGATCTGCGCGTGGCTGCGCAAATTTGCGACGACGTGCTGGTAATGCAACGAGGGCGATTGATCGAGTATGGCCCCGCAGCACAGGTGCTTGGCCAACCAGAGGCTGAGTACACGCGGCAACTAATGGAAGCGGCACCGGGGCGTGGCTGGGATTTCGCCGCCGGCGCGCCGGTCAAGCCAAGGTTCAGCCCAGTCGAGGCACACTAATAATGATGGTTTCATCCCACATGGAGAACACGATGACTACGATTGCTCGTATAGAAGAGTACGGCGATGATTTACGCGCTATCCGCCATGATCTGCACGCCCACCCTGAAATTGGCTTTGAAGAGCAGCGAACTTCCTCAATCGTTGCTCAACTGCTCAAGCAGTATGGTGTTGATGAAGTTCACACTGGGATCGCCACCACGGGGGTGGTTGGATTAATTCACGGCCGTCTTGGCCAGGGTAAGCGAGTTGGGTTACGTGCTGACATGGATGCACTGCCTATGGAGGAAGAGAGTGGGCTCTCGTTTAGCTCACAAACGCCTGGACGTTTTCATGGTTGTGGTCACGATGGGCATACCACCATGTTGCTGGGCACCGCCCGCTATCTTGCTGAGACCCGCAACTTTGCTGGCACCGTCGTGCTGATTTTTCAGCCAGCGGAGGAGGGCCTGGGAGGTGCCCGCCAAATGATTGCAGAGGGGCTTTTTGAGCGCTTTCCTTGTGATGAAATCTATGGGCTTCACAATTCACCTTTGCATGGCCCCGGCGAAGTGGCGCTTTGTGCAGGTCCTGCGATGGCGGGTGCTGATTTCTTTGATATCACCGTGACCGGGCGCGGAAGCCACGGGGCAATGCCACACTATTCCCGCGACCCTGTGGTCGTTAGCGGCGCACTGATTCAAGCACTTCAGAGTATCGTGAGCCGGAATATCAATCCCCACGACCCCGTAGTGCTCTCAATCACCCAGGTGCATTCTGGTTCGGCCTATAACGTTATTCCCCAGACGGCCACCCTTGCAGGCACTGTAAGAACCTTTTCTGACAGCGTTCGGGAGCAAACCCGTGAGCGTATGCGGACGCTGGTTGCTGGCGTCGCCGCGAGTTATGAGGTCGGTATTGACATCGACATTCGCGATGTTTTCAGCGTGCTGGAGAACGCGCCCATGCAAACGGAGTTGCTCGCCGATGCCGCCCGGGAAGTCGTTGGTGAAGCTAATGTAAACACCGATAACAAGCCATTAATGGGCAGTGAAGATTTTGCGGATATGCTGAAGGTAGTGCCAGGCGCCTACTGCTGGGTGGGACACAGTGGCAATGTCCCAGTGCATAATCCGGCTTTCGTGCTTGGCGACGATATTCTGCCGATTGGTGCCAGCCTATTTTCACGCCTGATCGAACGGCGACTCTCCCCCCAGCACTGAATGCTTACGGATGTGTCTGATTACAGCACGCTTTTATTGACCTTAAGAGCGAGGTCTGTATAATGTGCAACCATTGCCGGTATGGCGGAATTGGTAGACGCAGCGGATTCAAAATCCGCCGCCTTTACGGGTGTGCCAGTTCGAGTCTGGCTACCGGCACCATGTTTAAAATCAGGCACCTAGGTGCCTTTTTTTGTGCCTGTAATTTGAGTTTTTCCCTACCAAATATCTGAATCTGTCCACTTTTTGTCCACCTCAATTTTTGGGGCGTACTTTATAGCGTTGACTAGCTATGCTTAGTTTTAGCTGCAGTGCTGTAGCTTCTAGGCTACTATTTTTGTTCAGCTGTGTTTGTGCGAGACAGGCTGCCTATCACCTAGCTCATTCTCACAACATGAGGGTGAAGAAATGAATAGCCATGATGATGCTGTAATTACCATGCTTCGTGAAGATCCTGATATGGCAATAGATTATTTACGCACCGCTTTTGATGAGTTGGATGAGGAAGGCGGGGAAACGGCCTTTCTAATGGCGCTTCGCCATGTGGTGGAGGCCCAGGGTGGAATGGCTGTAGTTGCTGAACGGGCCAAGCTATCAAGAGAGAGCCTGTACCGAGCGTTATCGCCTAAGGGTAACCCTACCTTGCGCACGATGACCGCGGTCATCAAAGCCACTGGCGTACACTTTCAAGACTTAACCCGGCAGGTTTCGTGAGCGGATCACTTAGAACCCTGAGATAGAAAGGGCACGCCGCGAATTGAAGCAAACAGGGACGGGTGCTAGCAGCACAAAAAGTTGTGGATAGATAGTATTCAGTGGGTATTGCGGATAAATATATTTTTGGGATCGTCTAATGAGTAGTGAAGAATTCAATTTTGATAAATATTTGGAAAAAATACGATTAGATATAGTGGGAGGAAAAGATAGTTTTATTGCACACTCAAGCGATAAGGAAGAAAGTCTTATTTTTGTGGATAACTCTTTAGAGTGTATCAGTGTTGCAAAAGAAAGCCTTGTGCCACATTTGGTTGCGTATAACAAAAACCCTTTTTGGGTCGCTTTTGTTAATGATTGGAAACCAAGTTTTGATATTGTTGGAAGTTATAAAGAAAATTTTTTAAAACTAGCGGCAATTATGCAAATAATTGTTGAAGAAGTTAGGATAAACGGAAGAACTTCAAGTGTCATGAGGGTGGTATATAATAACATTGAAGAGATTTCGTCTTTAAGTTCTGATGATGAGAAACATCTTTTTTTTAGTTGTTTAAGTGCATATGAAAGGTTTGATAAATCATCAGTGTTATTTTGGAGGTTAGAAAATAAATTTGAAGAAATTAATGAAGATTATGTGAATATTAAGTTTAAAGAGGTTGAGGATAATACAAAAGCTTTAAATGATTCTTTGCAAAAGCAGTCTAGAAAGTTTAGAGAGAGGATTGCTGAAATAGATCATATTTTAGAAGCAATGAAAGGAAAGGCTGGTTTTCTTTCATTATATGCTGGCTTTGATAAGTATGCTACTCAAATAAATAAGAAGATTAGTTGGTTGCGAGTGGAAAGAGCTTTATGGGTGTTTTCGATTTTGGCCACTATTCTTTTAGGGCTTTATTACATGCTAAGCAATGAAGTGGATTGGTTCTCATTAACTCCGTTGGTGGGTTTGATTTTGTTTTTTTCTATGTTGCTAAGAGTGAACTTAAAGAAAACGGATCAATATGAACAAATTATGTCAAAAGTTGAGCATAAACTGGCTGTGTCTACTTTTTATCAAAGCGAGTTAAATAAGCTGGAAGGTAAAGAAAAAGTTAACGAAGAATATTATAAATTTCTATTTTCAGATATTGAGACAACAGAATGGAATACACCTGATATCGCTAGCGATATTGCAAAGATATTTAAAAGCTATAATAGCAGATAAATTTCATCTTCCCAAATAACCAGAAGCTTCATTATTGCAGATTCTTACCGAACGCCGGTCGTACTGAAAGCAGTTGGTGCCGTTCTAGTAGAGGTTGGCGGCATACGCTTCAAACATAAGCGTGTGAGATTTTCTTTTCACTCATGCCGGGAATGACGACTTCCCTTGCAGCTACTTTGACCTCAGTATTATGGCGTTCAGTGCTTGATTGAATGG
>NZ_BJXV01000008.1 GCF_007991175.1 Halovibrio variabilis | reverse complement strand
CATGCTCTGGGGGATTTTTTTATGGGCAACACAAAAAATCGCGAGCTGATGCTCCCCTCCCACAGGTAGCTATCAGTCCCCGTGGAGGTACTATTGTGGGAGGGAGCTTCAGCTCGCGAAGGGTGCCGAAGGCACCCCTTAGCTTCATCAGGCTGGAAGCTTAAACGGTCGCGAGCATAAAGCTGCCTCACACCGAGTGCTTACCACTCAATGGGCTCGCCGGCCCAATCCCAGAAGCTGCCGGTATCTTCGGCGGTGCGTTGAGAAACAACCTCCAATAGCTGCTCGGCGACGAAGTCAGGTGTAAACAACTTTTCGCTTGGCACGCGAGCTTGGAACGGTTTTGAAAGTGATGTATCGGTAGTGCCTGGATGTAGGCACAACACGATAGACTGTTTATTAAGCCGCGTTAGTTCAATGGAAAGGGTCTTCATCAGCATGTTGTGCGCCGCTTTGCTGGCACGGTAGCTATACCAACCGCCGTGTCGATTGTCGCCGATGGAGCCAACGCGTGCTGATAAGCTAGCGATAATGGTCGGGTGCCTGCCTTGTAACGATGGTTTAAGCGCGGCGATCAACAGGGCGGGCGTGGCTGCATTAATATGCATAACGTGGGTAAACGAGGCTTCATCTAATTGCTCTAGGCGCTTTTCAGGGTGAACATTACGCTCATCATCGTGCAAAGTGCCAATAGCGTTGAACAACAAGTGTACAGGTTGACCGTTTAACTGTTGGCGGAGAGCTTCACGGCCTGCTTCAGTGGTGACATCGGCATTCACTGCTTCTAAATTTGGGTGCTGAAGAGAAAGAGTTGAACGACTTACCGCAACGACATGACCCACGCGGGTATCAGCAAGCAGTCTCTGAATCACAGCGTTACCTATGCCGCCACTGGCACCGATAACAACAGCGGTAAAGTTTTCTGGGAGGTAGGAAAGCATCAGAGAGGCTCCAAATGTGAAGGCTAGTGTTCACATTGAAGCTGTTTGTATAAGTCTTGTCTATAGGCGGGCGAAAAAGACGCGCGAAAATATTAGGCGGAAGCGTTGATTCTGCCGGATTGGGCGCTATTACGGCCATCCGGTTTGTATAGCGTCTTCTCAGCGATTTGACGGATATAGTCTAACATTGACTGATTATGCTTCATGCGTACCGATAGCATCTGACCGGTTAGCTCATTCATGCGCGCCGCTCGCTCACTCTTCTCCAGCAAACGTTCCCATGCCGCTTGGCAGCCGGCATCTGAGGCAGCTGACTGAGCGCCGTTAGCACCATCGGCATAACCAAGACGTTTTTGTACGCCACGCCGTACCGTTTCGATACGCTCAAGCTCTACAAGCAAGGTTTGTTTCTCGAGCGCGACCTGCGTCAACGCATCGCCGTCAACATCGCCTTGAGTTAAAAGGTTTTGTTCACGGGCCAACAGCGTGGTGAGTTGATCAATACGCTGTTGCTGATCGCTCAGCAGGTTAACAAGGCTCATGCAAGCGCCCCTTATAAGTCTTTAAGATTGGCAATTAGGCCGTCGGCGATACGATCAGCGCGCATTTCCAAACGGCCATCGCGAATAGCATCGCGAATCTCTTCTACCTTGGCAGTATCGATATCTTGAGTTTCATCAATAGCCGATTGACTCAACTGCGTTGACTCACGGGTAGAACCGTCTGATTTGGCTGGCGTTACACTATCAGCCTTTTGTGTGTCGTCCCGCTGCTGGGCTTGGTTAGAGCGTAATAGCGAGTTAATGTTATCAATTTTCACGTTGTCTGCCTCATCGTCAACGTCGATGCGATTGGCGCTAAGTATAGCGGGTATAACACCAATTATCGGCAGTAATGGGGATAACTTTAGGTATTACGTCAAAAATCTACCACCAAAACGCCTTCATTAGTGACGCGTGCGGTCATGATTTCACGCGACCCAAACCGGACCCTTACGCGCTCACCAAGAGCGCCATTTTCAAGCGCCTCACCTTCGCGTGAAACACGAAAAGCGGGTCCTTGTGCTATGACCGTGACCCGCTGTCCGCGTTCAATCAGGTGAGGGGCTTGTAGGTAATGCGATAAAAACGCATTACCGCTGCGGATAGGGCGTTGGGCTATCTTTCCGATGATATCTTCTTCAGACGTGAGTGCTTGGGCCGAAAGCTCACCAAGGTTGCCGCCGCGCTCATTAAGCATTTCTGAGGTAATCAATGTGCCGCGCTCAATATCCCTTGCCGCCACCACATAATTACCAATGACATCAACCTGCGCCTGCAGGTAGCGCACTTGTCGATTGCCATCACCACAGCGGACCCCAACCGAAACACGGCCGAGCGGCGCTTGGTTGGCATTGGGTAAAAAGGGCTCTGGGTTAATACAGTCGGGCAAATGTGGCGACGGTGGGCTTAAATCAATAACAACCTCTTCGCCCAAGGTCTGTGTCTCCTGGTACAAAAACTGATGCACTTGCTGGACGAGGTTGTCGTCATTCGCCTGGGCATTGGTGAAGCACATCATGCACGCGCTTGCCAGTAAGGTGAGCACTTGCCGGAAAAATCGCGTACTTAGCAACGTGGAGCGCTTTCGAAACATGGGTGAGGCCGCTTACTTGAGAGCTAGGGGAGGAGGCCAATGAGAAAAGCCGACTGCCAAGTGTAGCGAAAAGGGTCTAGTCGTATCGTGTGAAATGCTGGTGGAAACGCAGGCTGTTCCATGCTTTAGGATGACAGTTCGAGACGTACTCTTCACCATCAACAAAAACCCTTTTATTTTTTGCCTCAAAGCGAGGATCGGCATGATTGATCAATTGGAATCTGCCTTTAATTATCATCAGAAAGCAGTGGGTCTACGCCAAGCACGCCACGAAGTGCTGGCGGCGAATATCGCCAATGCGGATACACCCAACTACAAAGCGCGTGATATCGACTTTGCCAGTGAACTCAAGAAAGCGGTAGACGGTACTCAGCGCACATCGGGTGATAGCGAAGGCGGTTTAACGCTGACACGTACTGCTGGCAGCCATATTGCTGGACAAGGCCCTGCATGGCGTGGCGCGGGCAACGCCGACTTACTTTACCGTATTCCTGATCAGCCTAGCTTAGACGGAAACACGGTAGATATGGACCGTGAGCGCACCCAGTTTGCCGATAACGCTGTTCGCTACCAAGCTGGGCTCACTATGCTTAACAGCCGTATTCAAGGGCTGAAAACTGCGATGCAGCCTGAATAGTTTAGGTCAGAATCGTTTATTTAGGCCAGAATCGTGAGGAGTTAACAAAGTATGTCGATGTTTTCCGCGTTTGACATTGCCAGTTCGGCAATGAGCGCCCAATCCCAGCGAATGAACGTCACCGCCAGTAATATGGCCAACGCCGATAGTGTCGCCGGGCCGGACGGCGAGACCTATCGAGCTAAACAGGTGATGTTTGAGACCCAAGCCCAGAGCACACGCTATGGGGTTGGCGGCGTTCGTGTGACTGAAGTGGTCGAGGATGAGTCGCCGCTACGCATGGAATATATGCCCAGCCACCCGTCGGCAGATGAGGACGGCTACGTGGCCAAGCCCAACGTTGAGCCCGTGCATGAAATGGTCAATATGATCTCTGCCTCGCGCTCTTATCAAGCCAACGTCGAAGTCTTTAATACCAGTAAGCAAATGCTAATACAGACGCTGTCGCTGGGTGAGGGGTAACGCATGAATGTCGATACGAGTGTATTGAATAACATAAATGGCGGCGGCGCGAATGGCCTTTCTGCCCGTCAATCCGATGAGCTACGTGAAAGTTTTATGACGTTGCTGATCACCCAGCTGGAAAATCAGGATCCGCTCAATCCGATGGAAAACTCGGAGATGACCTCGCAGTTAGCGCAAATAAACACGGTCAGCGGTATTGAGGAACTGAACAGCACTTTGCAGGGCATTACTAGCCAAATGGATGCTAACCAGGCGCTTCAGGCAAGCGGCTTAATTGGTAAAGGCGTCATGGTGCCTGGCAAGGATATTTTATTAGAGCAAGATAGCGAGGGGGACGTTTACTCTACGCCTTTCGGTATCGAACTTGCTAAGCCGGCGGATAACGTTAAAGCCACCATTGTGGGTCAAGGTGGCCAAATCATTAGAAAACTTGATCTGGGCTCGGTAGATGCCGGCGTCCAATCGTTTGAGTGGGATGGTATCAATGATCAGCAAGAAGCCGTTGCCAGCGGCAAGTATTCGGTTCAGTTAGAGGCGACTAATGCCGCCGGTGAGAAAATTGAATCCACGGCCTTGCAGTACGCGGTAGTCAATCGGGTGACGCCTAATGATGGCAGCGGCAGCGTTCGGCTGGATCTTGGCGCCATTTACGGCCAAATCAATCTGAATGACGTTAAACAAATTCTTTAACTATTAATTAAATGCCGCATTTGATTAAACGCAGCTTTCTTAGGGGAATGTCATGAGCTTTTCGCAAGCACTCAGTGGTTTAAGCGCCCAGCAACAAAAATTAGGCGCGGTAGGTAATAATATCGCCAACTCTCAGACCGTTGGCTTTAAGAGTTCCAACGTACAGTTTGCTGATGTTTACGCTCAGTCACGTATTGGACTTGGCGTGCGAACGTCGACAGTTCTACAGGACTTCAGCCAGGGTAATGTTGAATCCACCAACCGTAATATGGACTTAGCCATTGCGGGTGAAGGCTTTTTCCGCTTCCAGCAGCCAAGCGGCGAAGTGGGTTACTCGCGTAATGGCCAGCTAACCATGACCGCCGATGGCGATCTGGTGAATGCCCAGGGCGCGCAAATTATGGGCTACGCTGCCGATGAAGAGGGTAATGTCCAGGCAGGTGGAGACGTAGCAGCCCTTAACGTGGATTCGGAAGACCTTGCAGCAAGTGCTACGACGGCCTTATCAGTAAAGCTCAACTTAGATTCTGGTGCAGAGGGTATAGATACAAGCGCTGGGACGGGTGCCGGTGCCGTTGCTTTTAATGCGACTGATGCCAGTACTTATAATTTCTCAACGAACGCTACTATTTATGACTCTCAAGGTAACGCGCGTAACTTAACCATGTATTTCATTAAAGATAACAATGCTGTGAATCAATGGCAGATTCAAGGACGTGTCAATGGCGGGCCAGAGGATGCTGCGGAATACGGCCCGTTTAATCTGGGGAGTCTGGAATTCAATCAAAATGGTGTATTAGATACTTATAATCCAACCGCTCTTTCATTAAATACTGATGAGTTCGGTGCAGGTGAACAATTTGTGGCGCTAAATGTTGATTTAACATTTGATGGATCTAAGCAATTTGCTCAGCCCTCCACCGTTAATGATATCACTCAGAACGGTTATACCTCCGGTTCTTTAGTAGGCGTAACCATCGAAGATGATGGCACAGTAATGCGTAACTACTCTAATGAGGAGTCGCGTGCTGCGGGTCAAATCGCGATGGTGAGTTTCCGCAACCCAGAAGGGTTAAGCCCCGCGGGTGACAACCTTTGGACAGCAACCGGGGCTTCGGGCCAAGAGCTGGTCGGTGCGCCGGGTACCGGTCAACGCGGCTTGATTGAGGCAAGCGCTATCGAGACCTCCAACGTCGACATGGCGGGTGAGCTAGTCGATATGATTGTCGCTCAGCGCGCGTATCAGGCTAACTCGCAGACTATTAGCACCCAGGACGAGCTCCTGCAGACCATTATTAACCTTTAATGATCGGTCATTTGGGTAAGGAGTAAGTAGCGTGGATCGAATGCTCTATACCGCCATGAGTGGTGCCAAAAACAGTATGGATCAGCAGTCGGTGGTGAGTAATAACCTATCGAATGTCACTACGACTGGTTTTCGTGCTCAGCTACAGGCCGCGCGTTCCGTGCCCGTGCAGGGCGATGCGTTACTGGCCACACGTACGTCAGCGGTGACGACGACGCCCGGCAGTGATTTTTCTCAGGGCCCCGTTGAGTACACGGGCCGCACCCTGGATGTCGCGATGCAGGACGACGCGTGGATGGCGGTCCAGGCGGATGACGGTACCGAAACCTACACGCGACGGGGCGATTTGCAGCTCGACAGCGATGGCGTTCTGCTCAACGTCGGGCGTCCAGTCATGGGTGACGGCGGCCCCATTGCGGTACCCCAGGGCGCACAAGTCTCCATCGGTGCTGACGGCACAATTAGTGCTATTCCTGAAGGCGTAGGCCCAGAAGCGCTGGTCGAAGTTGGTCGCATTAAGCTGGTGACGCCTGACGAGGGAGCGCTAACGCGAGGTGAAGACGGCCTGTTTCGTGCGCCACCGAACGAGGAAGGCGAGCCAGGGGCCTTGCCCGCTGATGAAGATGCCAAGCTGGTAAGCGGCGCATTGGAAGGCAGTAACGTCAGCGCCATTGATGCCATGGTTTCCATGATTGATGTGGCACGTCGCTACGATATGCAAATGAAGGTACTGAGTACCGCTGACGAAAATGCTCAGCGCGCCAACGGTATCCTATCTATCCAAGGTTGATGTTGGCCATTCAGCGCTGATGTAAGTCAGTCGGTCAAGGGAGCATAACTATGATTAAGTCCTTATGGACAGCTAAAACCGGCTTGGAAGCTCAGCAAACCAAGCTGGACGTGATTTCAAATAACCTGGCCAACGTGAGTACTAATGGCTTCAAGCGCTCACGCCCCGTGTTTGAAGACCTGCTGTATCAGAACATGCGTCAGCCAGGCGCCCAGAATAATATTCAAGACCGTCTACCGTCCGGGATGCAGGTGGGCACCGGTGTACGCGCTGTCGCCACTGAACGCCTGCATACCCAAGGTGGATTAGAGCAAACTGAAAACTCCCGCGATCTGGCAATCAATGGAGAAGGTTTCTTTCAGGTGCTGATGCCAGACGGTACGACGGCTTATACCCGTGACGGCAGTTTTCAGCTAAACGAAAACGGCCAAATGGTGACGGCCAATGGCTATCCTGTTGAGCCCGCGATATTTCTACCTGAGAACGCCTTGTCGGTGAATGTCGGCGCAGACGGTACGGTAAGCGTCCGCCAGCCCGGCGTCGCAATTGATAATGAAGTGGGGCAGATAACTGTCAGCACCTTTATTAACCCAGCTGGCTTAGAGAGTGTGGGTGGCAACCTCTATCTAGAAACGGGAGCTTCAGGTGCGCCTAACGAAAATATGCCGGGTATGAATGGCGCGGGACGGTTGTTCCAAGGCTACGTGGAAACCTCCAATGTCAATGTGGTTGAAGAAATGGTCAACATGATCCAGACACAGCGTGCTTATGAACTTAATAGTAAAGCGGTCTCTACCAGCGATGAAATGTTGGCGCGGTTGAGTCAGCTGTAACGGTTTTCCAATAAAGTTTACTAACAGGCATGCGTCATGCTGGAGTTGCACCCAATGTTACGTCGTATTGCACTAGCTGGCTTGGCGCTCTTAATACTTATGGTTGCTGGCTGCGCGCAAATTCCGCGTGCTTCTGTGGTAGGAGAGCAAGAGCAGATCAGCATCGTGGATCGCCCGCCACCTATTCCCAATGGCTCTATTTATCAGGCACGGCAAGGCTATCAGCCGCTTTTTGAAGATCGTCGACCGCGAGCCATGGGTGATATTTTGACGATTGTGCTGGATGAGGAAGTCAGCGCGAGCAAAAATTCGCAATCCAATGCAGGGCGCAGCGGTAGCGCTAGCCTTGACCTCGCGCAACTTCCGGATGCGCTCGATACGCTGGCAGAATATGGTTTTGACCTCTCTGGTGAGAACGACTTTACTGGCAGCGGTGGCTCTCAGGCCAATAACTCGTTTACCGGCACCATCACGGTGTCGGTATTAGAAGTCATGAATAACGGTAATTTACGCGTGCGTGGCGAGAAGCAAATAGCCATCAATCAGGGAACGGAGTTTATTCGTTTTTCCGGGGTGGTTAACCCGCGCACAATTACCTCGCAAAATACCGTACCTTCCACCCAGGTAGCAGATGCGCGCATAGAGTACGTAGGGGACGGCTATATCAATGAAGCGCAACACATGGGTTGGTTACAACGTTTCTTCATAAATGTCTCACCGTTCTAGCGCTATGCGAGCTACCGATGACAGCACCAATAGTGGCAGATCGTTCAACAAAAGAGCTACGGCGGGTAATAGCGATGCGGGCAAGTAACGTGAGAATCAGTAAGTTGTGGATAAATAACTATCGAGCACTCAGCACTGGAATTATGCAACTGGGTGCCTTACTGCTGATGTGTGCACTGGCGTTACCTGCCCAGGCGGAGAGTGTTCGCGAGCTTTCGAGCTTTGCCGGTGTGCGCGATAACCAACTCGTGGGCTATGGCTTAGTCGTGGGCCTGGATAGTACCGGTGACCAAACGACGCAAGCGCCCTTCACTAGCCAAAGCCTAACCAACATGCTCTCTCAGTTGGGAGTAACCGTGCCTGCAGGCACTAATTTACAGTTACGCAATGTGGCAGCGGTGATGGTGACCTCCGATTTGCCACCTTTCTCTCGGCCAGGCCAGCGTTTAGATATCGTGGTGTCATCGATTGCCAATGCGCGCAGTTTGCGCGGTGGTACGTTGTTAATGACGCCTTTAAAAGGCGCCGACGGGGATACCTATGCGATTGCCCAAGGCAATATGCTGGTGGGCGGTGCGGGTGCCCAAGCGGGTGGCAGTAGCGTTCAGATTAACCAGCAGGCATCGGGCCGGATTCCCAACGGTGCCCTGGTAGAAAAAGAAGTGCCGCTTAATTTGGGCGGCAACGGCGGCATATTAGAGCTACAGCTCAACGACTCTGATTTTGGCACTGTCCAACGGATGGTGACCGCGATTAACAATGAGTTTGGTCAGTCTGTTGCCTATGCGCGTAACGGCCGGGTTATCTCGCTTGATGGCCCTATGGATGACAATGCCAGGGTCAACTTTATGGCCCGTGTCGAAAACGTTCAGGTGACGCCTACGCAAGCACCGGCACGCGTTGTAATGAATTCACGCACTGGCTCAGTCGTAATGAACAGCGCGGTTACGCTGCGGGAAGCGGCAGTCGCCCACGGTAGCTTATCGATCATGATTGATACGCAGTTCGGCGTTAGCCAGCCTAACCCCCTTGGCGAAGGGGAGACGGTGGTGGTGCCCGATGCGGATATTGATATAGAGCAGCAGGAAGCTTATCTGCAGATTGTAGAGGGGGCGCAGCTCAACGAAGTGGTCAATGCGTTGAATGCATTAGGCGCCACGCCGCAGGATTTGATGTCAATTTTGGAAGCGTTAAAAGCGGCGGGGTCACTGCGCGCCGAGCTGGAGATCATCTAATGAATGCGACTGATATGAGCAATCAATTTGCGCTGGACGTACAGGGCTTTCAGCGGCTGCAGCACACCGCTCGAATCGACCCCGAAGAAGGCGTCGGTTCGGCCGCCCAACAGTTTGAAGCCCTCTTCGTGCAGATGATGATGAAAAGCATGCGCGATGCAATCCCGACCTCCGGGTTGCTGAACAGCAGCGCGACAGATACCTACCAACAAATGTTGGACCAGCAGTGGTCGCAGGTCGTTGCGTCCAAAGGCGTGGGGCTCGCGGATGTGCTGATTGAGCAACTCAAGCGAGAGGGCGCGATTTCCAAAGGTGACGATGGTGCATCGTCTGCCGATCAACAGACGCAGGCGCTAATTGCCGGCATTCCGCGAGGCACGCCGCGTATCTTGGATAGCCCTCTAAACCCGGGTGATAAACCAGTTCCTGAGGCAGCTGCAGAAAGCCGTTTCTTGACTGAGTTAGATGCTGTGCGCGAGGGCCAGAAGCCGGAAGCTGCGCCTGTTCAGCCGGAGACGAACCGCCAGGCGGGCAGTCAGTTGCCCCATGTTGATCAGTTTATGCAAACACTGGCAGCGCCTGCTCAGGCCGCAAGCGCTAACAGTGGCGTGCCCGCTGAGTTGATTCTGGCCCAAGCCGCGTTGGAAACGGGCTGGGGCAAGCACGAAATTGCGACTCGAAACGGTCAAAACAGCCACAATCTATTTGGCATTAAAGCGGGGAGTCAGTGGCAGGGCGAAACGACGGATGTGGTGACCCATGAATATATCAATGGCCGCCGGACGCAGGTGGTTGACTCCTTCCGGGTCTACGATTCGTATGAACACGCCTTCACTGATTATGCCAACCTAATTGGTAACAACCCGCGCTACGCAGCTGTGACACAAGCACCCACTGCCGAACAGGCTGCTAGAGAGCTGCAGCGTGGCGGCTATGCTACCGACCCGCGCTACGCGGATAAATTGGTGGCGGTAATGGATAGTATCGGGCCGCTCAACGCTGGTGGCGATTTCTTGGCTGATTCTCGCTAGCCCTTTTCTCAAGTTTTTCTGCGCAGTGCCGATACTTATAGCATATATAGGTAATCGCCTAAGGAATTGAACCATGAGCATGTTTTCGATCGGCTTAAGCGGTCTTAATGCGGCGCAGAATGCCCTTAATACCAGCAGTAATAATATCAGTAATGTTTACACGCCTGGTTATAACCGTGAGCTGCCACAGCTGGGTGAGGGGCGTGCGGGAGGCGGGGTCAAGGTCAATAATATTGAGCGGCAATTTAATACCTATGTGGCCGATCAGTTAAACAGTGCCAAGACACAGTCGAGTGCTCTGGATACTTATTACAGCCAAGTTACCCAAATCGATAATCTGCTCGCAGATCGTGCGGCGGGCCTTTCGCCATTGATGCAGGGGTTTTTCTCATCGCTAGAAGACTTGGCGGCGTCGCCTTCTGACCCGGCGGCGCGTCAAGGCGTGCTGGGGACCGCGAATACGCTGAGTTCGCAGTTCCGTTCCTTTGATGGCTACCTACAGGATATGCAGGGCAATATTAACGGCCAGATCAAAGATGAAATTACTCAAATAAATAACACCACCGAGCAGATTGCGGGCTTAAATAAAGAGATTGCGCTGGCTCGTGCGCGTACAGGTGAAGCCCCCAACAGCTTGTTGAACCAACGTGACCACATGGTTTCCGAGCTGAACGAGCGTATGGACCTGCGCCTGAATATTCAGGATGGCAAAACATATAATGTCAGCTTGCCCAACGGCCAGCCGCTGGTGACGGGCACCGACTCGTTTCAGCTGGAAGCGGTGCAGGCGGAGTACGACCCCCAGCGCACAGTCGTCGGCTATCGCGATGGCGGTGGCAATCTGGTTCAGCTAGACGAGTCGACAATAACGGGCGGAGCGTTGGGCGGCTTGATGACTTTCCGTTCAGAAACCCTGGACAAGACGCAAAACCAGATCGGCCAGCTAGCCGTATCTTTGTCGACCGCTTTTAACGATCAGCATAAGCAAGGTGTAGATCTTAATGGCGAGCAGGGTGAAGATTTCTTTGCAGTGCGCTCACCGCAATCCTATGGCCATCAAGGCAATAGCGACCCTGGACTACTAACGTCGGCGGAGTTTGATCCAGAAACTGTCGATAAGCTGCGTGCCACGGATTACACCGTCTCGTTTGACGAAAACCTTGAGCCTGTGGTGACGCGTAATGATAACGGCCAAGTACTCAATAGTACGGATCCTGACAATACCAACTACGTTGACACAACCGGTTGGACTGGTGGTGTTGGTAATGGCTCGGGTGAAATTGCCTTTGGCGGTGTGACGCTTTCGTTTAGCAGCGGCAATAATGTTGCTGTAGGTGACCGCTTTGAAATCCAGCCGGTGCGGCGTGCAGCCAATGGCATGGATACCAATATTGCTGATGTAGACAAGATTGCCGCGGGCGACGCAGGTTTTATTAATGTAGGAAATGACACGGGTAACTCGTTTGAACGTGAGGGTGATTTAAACGTTAGCGATTTAGGTATAACTTCTACCGCTTTTGCCGATAATAGGAAATATCAATTTGAGGTGGAGTCGGATGGCACGCAAGGCACGCTGACAGTGACACCGGCGGCAACTATAACGGTTAATGATGCGCCCTTTGATCCGTCTAGTGAGAAGCTGTCTGTTGGAGACACTATTAAAGTTGACGGTATCAGCTTTACGGTTGGTGCCCTCCCGGATGCTGGTGAAACATCATCATTAACTGTTAACCAGACTATTTTTGCCACTGGCGATAACCGTAACGCTTTAGCGATGCAAGACCTGCAGTCCCAGTCCATTGTTGGCGCTAGCGCGACGGTTACCGGCGCCTATGCCTCCATGGTCAGCGATGTGGGTAATCGCACCAATATTACTCAGGTGAACCTGGACGCTAGGCAGGGGTTAACGGATCAGTTGACGGCGGTGCAACAGTCCGAATCTGGAGTCAATCTGGACGAAGAGGCCGCTAACTTGATTCGTTATCAACAGTACTATCAGGCCAATGCGCGTGTGATTGACACCGCAGGAACGCTGATGGACACCATCTTGAACCTGCGCGGTTAATTGGGGAGCTTAAATCATGCGTATTAGTACCGTCACCATGTTCGAGCAAAGCACGGCGTCTATGAATCGCCAGCAGAGCGACCTGATGAATATTAGCCAGCAGATTGCCAGCGGCCGACGTGTGGTTAACCCCTCCGACGACCCCCAGGCGGCTTCGCGCGCGATTGGCGTTGACCAGGCCAAGGCCGTGACTGAGCAGTATTCCGATTCGCGGGTCTCGGCGAGGAATTCATTGTCGCAGACTGAAAGCATCATCAATAGCGTCAGCGATGCGATCACCAGTGCGAAAGGGTTGCTAATTCAGGCATCTAGCGACACGCTGAGTGACTCCAATCGCGAATCAATCGCCAGTGAACTCAAAGGCGTTTATGAAACGATGCTGGGCCAGGCCAATTCCACCGATGGTAACGGCCGCTATTTGTTCGGTGGTTATAACGACAGCAACCCGCCTTTCGTTAAGCAGGGCGAAAGTGGCGTGGTCTACCAGGGTGACAGCAATGCTCGTGAGCAGCGCGTTGATGCCACACGTTTAATGCCGGTCGCCGACAATGGCGAGACTATCTTTAAAAGCGTACCCAGCGGCGCTGGCTATATAGCAGAAGCAAAGAAAGATAATGGCGACCTCAATCAAGGTAATGTGACATTCCGCGGGCCGCAAATAACGGATGTAAAGGATTCAGAAGATTTCCGCATCACTTTTAACACCCCTGCTGATACATTTAAAATTGAAGCATTCGATGGTACTGATTGGACAGCCGTTGCTGGTCAAACAGCTGTTCCTTACACGGGTGATCAAGACGGCTCCTCCCAACAGATCCCCGTTGGGGGGATGTCAATTACTCTGGAGGGGACGCCAGCGGCTGGAGATGAAATACTGGTTGCCAAATCAGGCGGCGACGTTCGCGGTGCTGATCTTTTCCGCACCATGGAAGAAGCCATTCGCGTATTAGAAAACCCGGCAGACGATCCCGTCAAGAAAGCCGATCAGCGTAATACCTTGAATACGGCTATGCGCGATCTGGATAATAGCTTGGATAACGTTCTAACGGTACGCGCGTCTGCTGGGGCACGGCTCAATGAGCTTGACGTGATAGATGCTGTTAGTAGCAACCGAACGCTAAATTACACACAGACACTGTCAGATTTGGTAGACCTTGATTACACGGAGGCGATCTCCGAATACAGCTTGCGGCAAGTAGGCATGCAGGCGTCGCAAAAAGCGTTTGTCGATATTAAAGGCTTATCGCTATTTAACTACATGTAACTGCTGTCGTTTTGTTATGTCTTATTATCCCCATACTTCTTTGTGAAGCATGGGGATTTTAGCTTAAGGGGGCCATGGTTTCGATGAGCCCCTGCATGAACGCCAGCCCTTGGCTGAATAAGCGCTCTAGAAAGCGGCTAAGATCGGTCATCAGCACCATCATTAAGATCAGCCCCACAATCAGAGAAGTGGGGAAGCCAATATTAAACACCGTGAGCTGAGGGGCGGAGCGGTTCAAGATGCCCAGGGCTAAATTGATCGTCAGCAGTGAGCCGACAAGCGGTAGCGCCAGTAACATACCCGAAGCGAAAATCGTTCCTGCATAGCGGGCGATCAACTCAAAGGCGCCTGGATTAAAGGTGCCAATACCAATGGGTAACGTCTGGAAACTCATTATCAGCGTTTCCAGCACCATAAGATGACCATTCATGGCCAAGAACATCAGCAGTGTGATCATATAGAGAATGCGCGACAGTACCATGATATTAGTACCGCTCGCCGTATCAAAAAAGCTGGCAAAGGCCAGACCCATTTGCAGCCCGATAAAATCGCCAGCCGCTTGAACAACCGCAAAGATGATGTGCATCACCATGCCCATGGCTAAGCCAATCAGGATTTGTTCGATGATAACGCCGAACCCCGCCCAGGACATGATGGCGATATCCGGCATGTCCGGTAGCACCGGCGCAATGACAATGGCAATAAGGGAAGCAAGGCCAATTTTGGCTCGGTTAGGAATACTCGAGTGTCCCCAGAGGGGGGAAGCGGCCATAAAGGCGGTGATGCGCGCAAACGGCCATAAAAAGGCCACTAGCCAGCCTTGTAGCTGCGCAAAAGTGATTTCCACCATCGAGCTACATCACCATATTAGGGATGTTGGTAAATAACCGGTGGGTAAAGTCGGTAATGAGTCCAAGCAGCCAGGGGCCGGCAAATACCAGCACCGCAAAAACGGCTAGAATTTTCGGAATAAACGTCAGCGTCATTTCATTAATCTGGGTCGCTGCTTGAAATAAGCTGATGATAAGGCCGGTAAAAAGCGCAGCCAACAGCATGGGGCCTGCAAGTAACAGCGTTACACGCATACCCTGGTACGCAATGCTCATCACCATTTCGGGGGTCATAGTCGGTTCCTTTGCGGCGTTAGAACACCGCAGGGCTTATATAAAAACAAGCTTATGGAAGGCTATATCATGTAAAAGCTTTCAGCCATTGAGCCAATAATTAGCTGCCAGCCGTCGACTAAAATGAAAAGCATCAGCTTGAAAGGTAATGAAATAGTGATGGGGGGAACCATCATCATCCCCAGCGCCATCAGCGTACTAGCGACTACAAGGTCAATAATCAAAAACGGAATAAAAATAGTGAAGCCTATTTGAAAAGCCGTTTTCAATTCGCTGGTAACAAAAGCAGGCAACAATATCCGCATGGGTAGCTCTTCCGGGCCTTGCATGGGGCCCACGTCGGCTAAGCGTGCGAACAGTGCCAGGTCAGGTTCGCGGGTTTGCGCAAGCATAAATTCGCGAAATGGGTCTTGGGCAAGGAGTATAAACTCTTCAAAATTAATCGTTTCGTCAGTCAGGGGTACCCAGGCATTGTCGTAAACCTGCGCCAATACTGGCGACATAATAAAAAAGGTTAAAAACAGCGCGACACCTAATAACACTTGGTTGGGAGGCGTTGCCTGGGTCCCCATTGCCGTACGCAGTAGGCTAAGCACGATAATGATCCGAGTAAAGCTCGTCATCATCAGCAGCATCGAAGGCAAGAACGCTAGCGAACTTAAAAACAGCAGTGTTTGCAGTGAGAGTGACCACTGCTGACCCCCATCTTCTAGCGGCTGAGACGTAATGCCGGGTATCTGCTGAGCCTGGGCAGGACCTGCAACCAGAATAAAACAAACGCCAAGCGCCAACGCCAACCATAGCCAGCGCTGGGTGTCGTTCTTTGAAGTCTTAGAAACAGTCGGGTGCATAGAAGAGCAGGCTTTAAACAAACAGGGCCAAGAAAAGTACATCCGTTGCCTCATGGCGTCTGATGTGGATCGGAGGGCGCGGATGAGTCGCTGCGACGACCAGAAGCCAGTGCTTTTGATAAACGTTGTGCAAAACGAGAGGAAGAGGGAGGCGTCGATGTTGGCGAGCGTTCCTCTGGAGCAGGGCGCTCATGCAATTTAGTAATACGACCACCGCCAACACCGAGGACTAGCCAGGTATCTTCCACTTCGACAATCACAATGCGCTCACGATTCCCCACAGCAGTGCTGCCCACGACGCGTAAGTGGGCGCCGTGAGGCGAGCGAAGATTGCCCCAGCGTTTTAGCAGTGCAGTGCAAATCAAAATGATCGCAATAACTAAGGCTAATGCGGCCGCTGTTTTGCCTAAAACAGCCATGCCTATTAACGACTCACCACCGTTACCTAGCGCATCAAGCGAGCCATTTTGCGTTGAGGTCGTTGCAACGCTCATCGGTTCAATTTGTGAATACGTTCAGAAGGCGTGATGATTTCAGTAATACGGATACCATACTTGTCTTCGATGACAACGACTTCCCCTTGAGCGATCAAGTAGCCATTAATCAAGATATCCATTGGCTCGCCGGCCAGGCCTTCAAGCTCAATAACAGACCCCTGCGCTAACTCCAGCAATTGTTTGATGGTTAGCTTGGTGCGGCCTAGTTCCACGGTGAGTTTCACCGGGATATCCATGACCATTTCGAGTTCGCGTGCCTGTGAGCCACCGCTGTCAGGGCTCAAAGGGCGAAAAACTTCGTCACTCGCGGCTTTTGCGGCAGGCGCCTTATGCTCGGGCTCGGCAGCTTCCTGCTGGCTTTCTTCAACGGCCTCCTGTTCAGCCATAGCCGCTGCCCAAGGGTCTTCTTCTTCGCTGGCATCAGCACCTGAAGAGGCTTGTTCTTGCTCAGCCATAGCGGCTGCCCAGGGATCTTCCTCTTCGCTGGCAGCGTCGGCACTTGAAGAGGTCTCTTCTTGCTCAGACATGGCATCCGCCGAATCGTCGTCAGAGACGTTCTGATCAGGTTTATTGGGATCAGTCATGCTTTGGATTCCTTGGCTTTCTGTCGCGTAGAACCTTTAATAAAGTCCTTGGACGATACGTTATTCATAGCGGCATGGTCGATCATATGTAGCACACGCAGGGCGTGTTGCTGGCGTTGGCTACCGTACTCACACTGCATGACGGGCACGCCATCGACATTTGCAGTAATCGTGCTGGGTATATCGAGAGGCAGTACATCGCCTTTTTTTAGCCCCATCACATGAGAGATACGGCTGGGTATATGCGCAAACTCAGCGACTAATTCGACTTCCGATTGCCTTAGTTCACTTGCCATGCGGCGCGACCAACTACCGTCCTGGTCGTGGTTACTATCGTTAATGGGGTTCGCCAATAAATCGCGCAGTGGCTCAATCATGGCGTAAGGCATGCATATCTGGAAGTTGCTAGATAAGTTGCCGACTTCAATATTAAATTTAGTGTTCACCACAATTTCATTAGGTGAATTAGTGATATTGGCGAATTTAGACTGTACTTCTGAACGCAAGAAGCTGACTTCGAGCGGATGAACCACTTTCCAGGCTTCTTGGTAAGCATCAATGGCTAAGTTGAGCAGACGCTGAATAATCCGCTGTTCGGTGTTAGTAAATTCCCGTCCATCCGATTTGGTCACAAAGCGGCCATCGCCGCCAAAGAGATTGTCAACCACCATAAACACAAGATTGGGCGGAAACACTACCAGCGCCGACCCGCGCAGCGGCTTCATTGAGACAATGTTCAGGTTCGTAGGCACGGGGACATTGCGTGAAAAATTACTAAAGCTTTGATAACGAACCGACTCTACGGTGATATCCGCACTGCGACGTAATAGATTGAACAAGCCGTTACGGAAGTAACGCGCAAAACGCTCATTAATAAAATCCAATGCATGCAGGCGCTCGCGGATCACGCGATGCTGAGTCGAAGGATCGTAAGGGCGGATTTTCGACTCGGCATGCTCTTGCGGCGATGAAGCCGACGGCTCATCGTCACCACTAACGCCTTTCAGTAAGGCGTCAATTTCTTCCTGGGACAGTAGATCGTCCTGCGACATGAACGGCTCCAGTTCCCGAGGTTATTGCACAATAAATTCGGTGAATAAAACTTCACGCAAATCAAGCGGCGGTTGATTTTCTGCTAGCGGCACCTTCAGTCGATCAATAATCGCTTGAGCAAGCTGCTGCTTACCTTCAGACGAGGTAAGTTCTTCAGCCTGCTTGCCAGATAACAGCATCAGTAACCGGCTGCGCACCTGGGGCATGTGTTCTTGAATAATCGTTTTGCTCGCTTCATCACCCACGCGGAGCGTGATGCCCGTATAGAGCAAACGTGACCCATAGCTGTCATCGGCGAGATTGACGGTAAAAGGCTCGATACTCATGAAAATTGGCGCTTCTGGCTCCATTTCTTGCGTCGCGTCTTCTTCAGCCACCGTATCATCACGTTGGTCGATAACCATATAAATAGCCGCTGCCGCGCCTGCCGATGAAAGCAAGACCAGAATAATCATTATCCAGAGCAGTTTTTTGGACCCACCGCTTGTTTCTGCCATTTGCGATTCCTGTGAACTCCATGCGTGTCGCTTGCAAAGCATTATGCCTAAAGCGAATGCAGGTGATGAAATGAACAGGCTTACTAGGCAAGCCTATCTTTTGGTTTAGCTAGCTAGTGCCCGTGGTGCTAGAAATAGCATCAAAGGGTAGCAGGCAGCGCTTAAGCGTAAAGGTCAACCCGTCCGTCTAGGGCAAGGGGGCTCGTTTCAACGCCCTGGTTGAGCACTTCATCGCCACTGATATCACCGCCGCCTAACTCACCACCTTGCTGGCCACCCGATTGGGCAAAGCCCTGTTCGTTGGGGTCACGCTGTTCGCCAACGGAGGTTTCGCCCAGCGAAATGCCTTGTTCAGCCAATGCCTCGCGTAGCTGTGGGATCGCCTGTTCAAGTACTTGGCGTACCTGCGCATGGGCTGATAAGAAGTGTGCCTGCGCTCCCTGCTCGCCAAATTTGAGTGAAATAGACAAGGGGCCCAGTTCGGCAGGGTGTAACTGCATCTGGACGTGCTGTTCGCCGCCACGCTGTGCAATCTGTACCAGCTGTTGGCCTAGCTGCTGTGGCCATGCGTTGCTCGTGACAGGCGTGCTTAAACTAGCGTGGCCCGGCGCTACTGAGGGCGCAAAGCCCTGGGCAGGTTGCCCCGCACCCTGCGAGCTATGCCCCGCATTGAGTGACAGCCCAGCCAGTAAGGGCTCACCTGTGGTATTGCCTTTAGGGGTTCCCTCTGACGTCAGTAGTGCCCCCATAAGAGCTTCGCTACTGATCTGCGTTGAGGAACCATTAGCGCTGACTTGAGCAAAGACATTACCGGTTTGGGCGCGCGACGCATTAAGATCAGCGGGAGCTGCGTTAGCGCGGGTCAGGCTAGCTGTATCAAGGGTGAACGGTTGCTGTGTGCCTTGCGGGGACACAAGCGCGCTCAACGCCGAAACAAGCTGCGCCGCTTCACTTTGATCAATATTCAGCTGGTCGGCGATAGCCTCAAGGGCTAAGCGCGGTTCGGTCTGTGACTGGCTGATGCCGAGTTGTTCGGCTAAGGCTTGCAGCGCTTTGAGCTGTTCGCCCTGTAATGGTTGAGCGTCCAGCTGTCCCGCAGCGGTTTGCGGTGCTGCTTGTTGCATTGCCAAGCTCGCATCGGTAAACGATGAGATTAACGTCAGGCGTGAGGCTATCTCGTCAAGCGGCGTCGACGTTTCCAGGTCACCCAGCGCTAGCGCCATATCCGTCATTTCTGAATTAGGCGTTTGCAACTGCGCTAGCAGCGCAGATAAGTCGTTCCCACTGATATCAATGCCGAGCGCCTCGAGAGCCGTGCTCAACTTTTCGCTATCTATCTCGCCCCCTTCAGGTAAGGCATTAGCCAGTGGGTTTGACCGCCCTTGCAGTGAGCCTGTCTGCGACGGGCCTTGCGCGCCAGAGGCTTGTGAAAGCGCCTGTTTAAAAAAACCATTGGACGAGTCTTGGCGGCCAAGAGCACCTTGAGACGGGGTCTGAGGCGAACTTGGGCTAGCCGATAGCAACTGGTGAATATTCATATACAGTTCCTTGACACCGCTACTGCGGAGTGTCGTTATGCTGACGAGCCAAGCGGCTAGTCACCAGATCATCGTTCGTTTTTTGTTCCTGGCGCTCACTGCGGCGGTGCTCTTCTAATAGCCGACGCGACGCCAGTGTATCGTAGGAAGAAAGCTTGCGCTGCTCTTGTTGCCAGTTCTTTTGGCTTTGCTGAACGCTTGCCTGCTGGGCCGCTAACGCTTGTCGGGCACGGCCGAGGGCGGCATCTAAAGAGGCCAGAAATTGTTGGTAGTTGTACATCGTGGCAGGATCAATGCCGTCACGCATCGCCTTCTGTAGGCGTTCAGCGTATTCGGCACGGTAGCCTAAAAGCGACTGTAACTGAGCGCTGGTTTGTTTTTCAGTTTGTCGCTCTTGGGCGAGCAATTGGCCCGCTTGGTCGCGCGCGTCTCTGGCTAAATCGGTTAACATTTCGAGCTGCGATGTGCTCATTTACGCCCTCCAACCAGTGCCTGTAACGCCTGACGAGAATTCGCCAGCGTTGCACACTCCTCAATGTTTTGTTGCAAAAAGCGCTCCAGCGATGGGAACCGGTTAACCGCCTCGTCTAATTGAGGGTCGTGACCAGGACTATAGGCCCCTACGCTAATAAGATCCCGGTTACGCTGGTAGCGAGAAAACAGCTGCTTGAAAATACGCGCTTCCTGCAGTTGCTCAGGGCCAGTAATAGAGGTCATGGCGCGGCTAATCGAGGCTTCGATATCAATCGCTGGGTAGTGGCCGGCTTCCGCTAAGGTTCTCGACAGTACAATGTGACCATCGAGAATGGCGCGGGCAGAATCAGCAATGGGGTCCTGTTGATCGTCGCCTTCCGTCAGCACGGTATAAAACGCGGTAATTGAGCCACCGCCACGCTCGGCGTTGCCGGCGCGCTCAACCAAGCTGGGTAACTTGGCAAACACCGAGGGTGGGTACCCTTTGGTAGCGGGTGGCTCGCCGATGGCCAGGGCGATTTCCCGCTGCGCCATGGCATAGCGCGTGAGCGAATCCATAATCAGCAGAACATTGCGTCCCTCATCGCGAAAGCCTTCGGCAAGGCGTGTGGCGTAGGCGGCGCCTTGCAGGCGTTGCAGCGGCGAGGTGTCGGCGGGGGCGGCAACCACCACCGCGCGGCGGCGACCTTCCGGGCCTAAAATATTGTCGATAAAATCCTGCACTTCACGCCCCCGCTCGCCAATCAAGCCGACCACAATGACGTCGGCCTTTGTGTAGCGGGCCATCATGCCAAGCAGTACCGACTTGCCGACCCCTGAGCCAGCAAATAGCCCCATCCGCTGGCCGCGGCCTACGCTTAGCAGCGCGTTAATAGCGCGAATGCCGACATCGATTTGCGCGTCAATCGGGGCCCGTGAGAGAGGGTTAAGGGTCGGCGCACTAAGCGTGGCGCGGGGGGCTTCTTCAATGTTTTCTCGGTCATCGAGGGGGTTGCCGTTCCCGTCCAAGACTCGCCCCAATAAGCTATCGCCTACGGGAAAGCGGCGCGCGCTATTGCCATTGCCCTCATCAAGCGGTGAAACGCGCGCGCCAGGCATCAGGCCGATAACTTCTTCGAGCGGCATCAGAAACAGTTTGTCGCCGGCAAAGCCAACGACCTCGGCCTCCGCGTGTCTGTCGCTGTCGGCTAAACGGCCGTCGCTACCCGGGAGTTCAATTCGGCACGCGCTACCCACGGCTACCCGTAATCCCACTACCTCAATCACCATCCCCGTCGCGCGGATCACCCGGCCGCTGTTGCGGTAGCGCGGTAAACAGCTAACACGCCGCTGCGTGCGTCGTAGCGCCTTGTGCCAGCGATGTTGATGAGGACAGGTAGTCTCTGACATAGCGTATCCGCCTACGATGAAGGAGCGTTTGACGGTGGATGAGCGCTGACGCCTCTTTTGCGCGATTGCGCTTGAATCGTATGCCAACGGCTTTCAAAGGTAGCGTCTATTTCACCCTGGGCGCTGGTGACCCGGCAGCCACCGCGGGCAAGCTGATCGTCGGGCTGCAGTTTCCAATTTGCCGCACGCAGTTCGTTGCCCAAGTGCTCTTCAACTAGGGGGTGATCATCCGGATTGAGCCATAGCCGTTGCTGGCCGACCAGCGGCGGCTCGGTGTGTAATAACTCACGCACAATCGCCAGAACCTGCTCAGGCGATTCCTGCAAGGCATCGCTAGCCAGCTGCTTGCCTGTTGCCAAGGCCAGCTCAACGAGGTCATGGGAAATCGTTTCGTCGATGCGTTCCAGCGCATCGGAAAACTGCTTGGCCAGCGTTTGCAACGGTGTCACGGTCCGGCGAACTTGCTCTGTTAACTCAGCTTGCGCCTGGGTGGCACCTTCATCCAAGCCCTTAGCCAAGCCGTCTTGCTGGCCGCGTTCGAAACCCGCTTTATAGCCTTCTTCTTCGGCCTGCTGACGAATGCGCTCGTACTGTGCTTGACGTTCCTGCTCTTCACGCTGCCGCGCCTGTTCGGCAGCCTTTTGTGCGGCCTGAACCTTGCGTTGATGGGCCGTCGGCCCACTATTATCGTTATTATCGTTGGCCCGCTGGCTTGTGGTACTGCCCAGCTCTTCCATTTGCCAACGCCGCCAATCGCCATGGCGATCGAATTTTGGCGAGTGAGTCTCAGACATATTCATCATCTCCACCCGCCAGGACGATTTCACCCGAGTCGGCTAAGCGCCGTACGACCTGCAAAATGGTCTTTTGCTCAGTTTCCACTTGGGAAACCCTGATCGGGCCGCGGGCTTCCATATCTTCGCGAACCAAGTCAGAGGCACGCTGCGACATATTGCGTAGGAATTTATTCACCAGCTCATCTTGAGCACCTTTGAGGGCCACTACCAGCGAGTTGGTCTCGACTTCTTGCAGCACCATTTGAATCGCCCGGTTGTCGAGGTCGAGCAGATTCTCGAATAGGAACATTTCGTCGATAATTTTCTGGGCCAAATCTTCGCTGTGCGCGCGGACGGTCTCAATGGCGGTTTCCTCTTGGGAGGAGTTCATCAAGTTGAGTATCTCGGCGGCGGTTCTTACCCCGCCCATTTTGCTGCGCTTGAGATTCTGGCCATCCAGCATGCTGGTGAGCACTTCGGTCAGTTCTTGCAAGGCAGCTGGCTGAACGCCGCTAAACGTGGCAATACGCAGCACCACATCGTTGCGCAGTTTTTCTTCAAACAGCTCAAGGATATCGGAGGCCTGGTGGCGTTCTAAATGGACAAGAATGGTGGCAATGATCTGCGGGTGCTCATCGCGAATCAGCTCGGCCACCATGGAGGCTTCCATCAGGTTGAGCGTATCAATACCCGAGTTGTTGCCGGTTGTTTCGAGAATATCTTCGATGAGGCTGCTAGCACGATCGCTGCCCAGCGCTTTGGTTAGTACCGAGCGGATGTGATCGCTGGAATTCAGGTTAAGCGCTACAAACTCTTCATTTTCTTCGTGGAACGCTTCAAGCACTGTTTTCATATCGTCATGGGAGACCTGATTCAAGCGGGCCATTTCCATGCTGATTTCTTGCACATCGCCAGCGCTGAGGTACTTAAAGACCTCAGCCGCGCTGTCTTCATCGAGGGCAAGCAATAAGATAGCGCTCTTACGCGCGCCGTTCATTTCAGTAATTGAACTACTCATTATTATTCATCCAGCCACGAAGGATCATCGCGATCATGCGGGGGTCTTCTTGGGCCATTTCGCGCAGATCGTTAAGGTTGTGCTCGTAGAGTGACGTTTTACGGCGACGCTTGGGCTTGTTGTAGGTCTCATCGGACTCTGCGGAGGCCGCTTCACTCTCTTCGTCATCGTCGCTACCCACTTGAGCCTCAAGCGTGCTACCGGGCACTGCGGCTGCCATGGTTGGCGACTGGGTGTAGCGCTTAATTAGCGGGCGCAGAATCAACAAGTAGAGCAACAAGATAGCAAGGGCGACGAGTAGGTAACGGCCAATGTTGGCTGCCAGTGAAAGAAGGGTCGGATCTTTCCACCACTCGACGTCCTGCGTTTCTTCGACGCTACGCACAAAGGGCGTATTGACGACTTCAACTTCATCGCCGCGGAGCTGAGAGAAGCCCATTGCTTGTTGAACCAAACGTTCAATTTGCGCCACTTCATTGTCGGTCAAGGCCACATCGACCCATTCATCCTCGTCATTCATTTCTGTCCGAAAGTTCACCACTACCGCCGCCGAGAGGCGCTCTATCTGGCCAAGCCGGTGCTGAACATGCTCAATGCTGCGATCAACTTCATAGTTAACAACGTCGTCTTGGCGCAAGTTACGCAGTGCCTCGGGAGGCGCGTCCTCTTGTTGCTCCTCGGCGTCTTCGTCGTCTGGCTGGTTGATCGGGGACGGGGCGGTGCCGGGTGGCGTGTTGCTGAGCGCTCCCGGGATACCCGTTGCCAGCGGGTTTTCACCATCATAAGCGAGGCTGAGCTGACGACTACGCACGGCCGCTTCATTGGGCGGTTGATTAGGCCCGTAGCGTTCGGACGTTTGTTCGCGCCGCGAGAAATCGATTTGTGCGGCAACCTGGGCGCGCACGTTATCGGCGCCTAAAATCGGCGTTAAGATATTTTCAATACGCTGCTGGTAAGAGCGTTCTACCTCGGCGATATACTCAAGTTGGCTGCCATCCAGGTCGCCGCCATTGCCTGTCTCAGCCGACAGCAAGCGGCCATCTTGATTGACCACGGTGACATCTTCAGCGGCTAATTCAGGAACGCTACCGGAGACCATATGCACGATAGCGCTGACTTGGCCTTGACCCAGAACGCGGCCGGGTAAAAGGGTCAGCACCACGGATGCTTTGGCCTGCTCGCGATCGCGTATAAAGACCGACGGTTTGGCCATCGAGAGGTGGACCCGCACGCCTTCAACGGGGCCGAGCGACTCAATCGAGCGCGCCAGCTCGCCTTCCAAGCCGCGTTGGTAGTTAATCTGTTCGGCAAACTGACTAATCCCAAACGCTTGGCTATCCATCAGCTCCAAGCCAAGATTGCCGCCACGTGGCAGGCCCTGTTCAGCAAGCTGTAAGCGTAGCGTGTGGACTTGGTCGCTAGGCACCATTATCGCTTGGCCATTTTGGCTAAACTGATAAACAACGCCGCGGGTGTCGAGCTCAGCGATGATGCTGCCGCCATCCGCTTCACTGAGATTGCTGTAAAGAACGCGGTAATCGGGGCTGCTTGCCCACATAAAAAGCGCGGCCACAATAGCAATAGAGGCAGCGCCTGCAATAAGCAGGGCGACCAACGGATTACCACGCAGTTGCTTCAGCGTTCGCTCGATGGGCGAGCCGCTGGCGCTATCTTGCTGAGCGTTTCCACTGCGGGGAGCGGTTTGAGACGTGCTGTTTTGACGGCCTGCCGTTGCACCGGTTTCGCTCATGCGTCTCTCCAAAGGGGCAGGCAAGTCAGGTGTCGGCCGAGGCGCATCACCAAAGAAGGCATAGGCTATATCCGTCTATCGCGGTTGTCCGCCCCAAAAAATGGGTCGGAATTATGATGGCGGCCATTATCCGGTGACTAGTCGAGCCTAAAGGAACGATAAGCTTGGCTTTTTATGCCTATTTGTCCGTATGAGGCGGCACTGTTCGATGTTAAGGTTTTTGTATTAGTTAATTTTTGCGAAAAGGTACGCTTATGAGCACTCCCGCAATCCAGTCCACGCTACAGCAGATGCAAGGCTTGGCGAATCAGGCGGCGTCTACGCAGCTAATCGGTGGTGCCCAGGCCTCGGCGGCAGTGGGGCAGAGCGGTTTTGGTGGCGAGTTGCAGGCGTCTATTCAGCGCATCAACCGGCTCCAGCAGACGGCTAACAGCCAGGCGATGGCTTTTCAGGCAGGCGACCCTAACTTAGAGCTAAACGATGTGATGGTCGATATGCAGAAAGCTAGCGTGGCGTTTCAGATGGGGCTCCAAGTTCGCAATCGCTTAGTGTCTGCATATCGAGACGTTATGAACATGCAAGTCTAAAGGTGCATTGTTTATGCATTGCCTAGATATGCACTGTTTGGTAGGCGCGGGTGGATGATGCGCCGTCGTTCAAACCTCCAGGGAGATTATCTGCCCCTGCATCTCTTCCAGGCGCTCAGCGATTTTAATGACTTCCTCTGCGGGAATTTGGCGAATGACGTCCCCGGATGCCCGGTCAATAACGCGAGTAATTACCCGCGATGTTCCTTCGCTTAATTCGAACTCTAGGCCCCGTGGGCGCATTGTTTCATTGATACGCTGTACAGGTTCCACCAGTTCGCCCTGGGTAATTTCCCGGTCTTTTTCGCCAATGTTTGTCAGTTGGTTATTGGGTGTGGCGAGTTGAACCAGGGTGCTGTCTAGGCGCTGTCTGGGGCTTAAGTTTGTTAAAGTCGACGACAAAGACGACAAGGCTGTTGCAGGTTCTGCGGGTAGAGAGCTCATGGGCACGTTCCTCTTGAGGGTCAGCCTTGGCAGCCAGATTCTAGTCCAACAGAGCAAAGCGGCAGCCATGGCTCGGATTTTTAGCAATCAATTTACTCTTCTACATTTCTATCGGCGGCGCTGAGAAAAACTTTACACTATTTAGCGCCCAGTGCGTGTTTGCTTAATAGAACCGAGTACCTAACGAACTTTTCCTCTCGCCTGAACCTTTGTATTAAGCGTCGTAATGATGGCTTATTGTGCCTACGCCATATTGCTAGCTTCTGATATGCTTCTTTGCTTTGCGGTGAGCTAATTAACGCATCAAAGCGAGCGAGGCGAGCAATGGTAGCGCAGCAGGATGAGTTTGAAACAATAGCAAACCCAACAATGATTGAGTCCCTGCTGAATACGTTAATCGAAACGGGCGGCGTTTCGCTGTGTCTTGCCGCCGCTGATGCGCGTCCAGAGCCTATCGTCTTGATGGAACAGCATGTAGCGCAAACGTTAGTGATGGATCTCTCCTCAGTTGATTATTTGCTCCGTCATCTTCAAGAAGGTGCCGCTTTCTATTTGCGTGGTCAGGCGCAGGGTAAGGTGATAAAGACGCCGCTATTGCAGCTGACCGAAACGCGCCAGGCGGGGGGGCGTTTTCTATGCTGCAGCGATTACCCAGAAACCTTGGACGTACTCCAGCGCCGGGAGGCTTTTCGTGCCGAGCTGCGTATGGGGATGCGGGTGCCTGTCCGCTTGGGCGTTGGCGATAATGCGGTGGAGGGGGAGCTGTGCGACCTTTCTCAAGATGGCTGTCAGCTGGAGTTGCCATTGGCGGCCAGTGGCTTGTTGTCAGAGGCGTCAGACCCCTTGAAACTCGCCTTTACTTTCCCCGATGGGACGTCTTTTGAAGTGATGGCGAATCCCCGCCATCAAAAGACGGATGCCGAAAAGCACCTGCTCCGCGTTGGCTTTAGTTTTACTGGCTGCAGCGCCGAGCAAGAGCGCCAAATCTGGTACTTTGTGTGCGAAATTGAACGTGAAGCGGCCCGCTATAAGAAAGAGCAGCAGGGTGAGCGCCAGCCGTCGCCATTGTTCGCCCAGCCGAATAACCGCAAGGGCGCCAGCGAGCTTCTTGGGCGGCGCGATATCCAGCGCTATGCGACGCCCATGGCGCGTCGATTGGTCAAAGTAGCTGCCTATTTAGATGCGCAGCTGTTGTCGCTGCAGCAAGGCAGCGATATCGATGGGCGCCAGCTCTCCCGCTACGCCGACCGGATACTGGATTTTCATGAAGAGGATCGTGAGGCGCTATTGTTCGCCTCCCGCTGCTTGTTCCCAGAGCCTTTAGTGGTGCGTCACGGTATTGCCGTGGCCATTTGCCTGCTCGATTTTGTCGGCGGCAGCATGCCGCGCGAGTTGCGTAAGGCGGTGGTTGCCAGCGGCCTCATTCATGACCTTGGCAAGGCACTGGTTCCTCAGGTGTTATTCAAGGCCCCTCACTTTGAAGCAGGTCATCGAGAGGCCGTTAGTGAGCATGTCCCGTTGTTGCTTGACCGGCTAAACGGCTGCCAGTGGCTGTCGGCGGGGATCGTTCAGGCCGTCGTTGGAGGGATTAATGAGCGCCTGGATGGTAGCGGCTATCCCGGCAGGCTCAGCGGGGCTGATCTTAGCGAGCTGGCCAAGGCCAGTGCCATTGTTGACGTGATTGAAGCAATGCGCCGCGACCGTTCTGATCGGCCAGCGAAGACGGTGCAGCAGATATATCGCCACCTATTGCAGCATCCCCATCAGTTCGATATGCGTTGGATCAAACGTTATATCGAGCACTTCAAGGTTCTGCCCGTAGGGTCGCTGGCGCGTTTTTCCAGTCAGCAGCAGGGCTGGATTCTGCGTCTCGATGCTAAGGGTAACCCCACTGAAGTACTGCTTGCGTCGCAGGTTGAAGCCCCCATGCGTGACAATGTGGGAGAGGTGGTGAGTAGTGACATCACCGAGCGGCTTGGGCGATGCCTAAGCGAGGTTGCTGTATCTACCTGAAAGGGTAAAGGCCGTAAGGCGTGAGCGCATAAGCGGCGATCCTTTACGGTTTTAGATTTTCGACATAAAAGCGCCGCAAGGCATTAAAGTCGGCCTGCGTTACGCCGATACATAAAGGTAGCAGAGGGCAATTTGCTACCCTTTTAACTTTTTATACCTGTGGCAACCCATTGATGATAATGGGGTAACAAAGCCACGCACAGGAGTTTCGCTTATGACTTACTCTCGCGGTGGCGCCGCCTATGGCCGAGGAGCAAATGCTTATGCGCGCGTTGGCGTGGAAAGCGGAGTGATGTCGGCCGATCCTCATCAACTTATCGTCATGCTGTTTGACGGTGCCCAGGCCGCTATTCGTGCTGCGCGCATTCATATGCAGGCAGGCAATATAGCCGAGAAAGGTAAGTCGATCTCTAAAGCCCTGGATATCGTGAATAACGGTCTCTCTGCCGCTCTGGATCAAGATAAAGGCGGAGAAATTGCCGAGCGCCTAGCGTCGCTCTACGATTATATTGTCCGCCTGCTGTTGGCTGCTAACCTGCGCAATGACGAAGAGAGCTTGAATCAGGCCGAATCCTTGCTTGAAGACATAGCGTCAGCATGGCGCGACATTGGTCAACAACAGAGCGCGTGAGGCAATAATGTCATCTACACTTGCCCATGATGGTGAAAACGCTCAAAAAACGTTGTTAGAGAGCTATGAAACGCTTTTGAGTCGCGTTGCCCACATGCACGAACTTGCCGATGCCGAGCAGTGGGCGGAGCTGATTGACCAGCGAACCCACTATGTGGTGCTGGTGGAGCAGCTGCGTGAGTTGGATGCAACCGCGGTGCTTGATGCCCCTGCCCAACAGCGCAAGGCAGAGCTGTTGGAGCGTATCCTGGAGCACGATGTGGACATTCGTCGCCGTTTAGTCTCACGTCGCGATGAGCTGGGTAAGCTCATCGGCGTCACGCAGCGTCAGCGTGACTTACATCGCGCGTATGCCCCTCAGCAGGGGGCCGAGGGGCACTATTCAGCGGATGACGCTGACGAGACGAGGTCGACGTGAGCGGTATTACCCCGCTTATTGATACGCTTTTGCACCAGGTGCTAGGGCGTCAAGGCGAGGTGTCGTTGCAGCGGGCGCTGGAGCAGCCTGTGAAGCCGATTCCGCCAGGCGAAGGGCCGCGTGCGTTGATGGGCGATGCCAACTTGGATGGACGCCCGCCGACCTCACCGTTAAGCGATTTAAAACGTCTGCCGCTGCCTGGAGAGGGTGGACGCACGTTACCCCGCGGTGATGTGCCGCCATCTACACCGGGGTCGACGCAGACACACTTTAGCCCCGCTGCACGCACGATCGCCGATGTTCTGTTACGGTTTCCCGCGCCTCCTTCGGTGATGCGGCCCGAAGCGCCTCTCATTACCAGTCAAGAAGCGCCGTCAGTGAGCGCTGTTGCAACACGCCTAGAAGCGAGCATTCGCGATAGCGGTTTATTTTACGAGGCGCATTTAAAGCGCTGGTTTCAGGGCGAAGGCACCCGCCAGCAGCTCTTAAATGAGCCGCAAATGCAAGCTGGGCCACGTCCGCCCGCTCCGCCCGCTTCTCTTTTACCGACTGATTTGCGTGTCTCGCAGGCACTTAATGGGCTGGCGCCATTGGCGTCGCCGGGCGCGCCAATGAGCGGCCAAGGGGGAATGTCCATCCTCCCCAACTCGCCGTTAGTGCCGATGGCCGCTGAAGCGGGCTTGGTGTCTCGTTCAGGGGTTGCGACGGCTTCCAGTCAGCCGCCTGCTGCCGCTGCCCAGACTGCTTCGCCCCAGGCGCCGGCTGCGCCCCAAGCGTCTGCTTCGACGGCGGGAGAGGGGCGCGAAAGCAGTCAGCCAAGAGTCGATGTCAGTCATGCAAGGGAAATGAACGAGCTAATTGCTAATCGATCGGGTCGTGACGTCGTGCATGAAAGCCTGCAGAGTCTGGTGCGTCAGCAGCTAGAAATGCTGGTGATGCCGACTATCCGCTGGGAGGGAGATGTCTGGGCCGGTATTTTTATGGCCCTGGTGATTAACCTGCCCGCTCGCGAGGAAGGGCAGGAGGGGGGGGCGCAACAGGGTGAGCCCGACGGCGGGTGGCGTTCCGATATGCAGCTGGAAGTGCCCAATTTAGGCGCATTCAAGGCGTCGTTGTGGCTGTATAAAAATATGTTAAGTATCGATTTCACCACCGCAAGTAGCAAAGCGTATGAGCGCATCGACGCTGGCCTTCCGGCATTGGAAAAACGCCTGGGGGCTTTGGACTTGCAAAAAGTGCAGCTGCGGGCTCGCTATATTGAGGCGGAGGATGTGCATGGCGACTTCGGGTGAGCGTCGACGCCAAGCCGTTGCCTTGGCCTATCAAGACAATGACCGGGCGCCCCGTGTCGTGGCAAAAGGTTACGGTGACTTGGCCGAGCGCCTAATGGCTGAAGCTCAGCGTCAGGGTATTTATGTGCACGACGCGCCTGAGCTGGTCGCGCTGTTAATGCAGCTAGATTTGGACGCGGAAATTCCCGCGGGGCTTTACCAAATCGTCGCGGAACTTCTGGTGTGGGTGTTCGAACTGTCAGACGAGGGGCTCAGTTATCGTGATAGGCCTAAGTAGCCAATTACAGTTGATCTATGCAACCATAAGGCTAGGCAATAAAAAGTCATTAATGACGCCAATATAATGGTCACTATGTCGCGTCTAAGTCTTCTATGGGACATCATGAGTCAATCTAACTTTCTCGATGAAATTCAAGAAATTAATTTAGCTTATTTGCTTCTGGCGCAACGCTTGCTTGATGAAGATCGTGAGGCTGCTATGTTCCGCTTAAAAATAGACAGCGAAGTCGCCGAGTTAATTGTATCGCTTAATGCGCGTCAACTGACAAAACTGGCGCGGACCAGTCAGCTATTGTGCCGGTTTAGTCAGACCAGCGCCGAGCGGCTGCGTCAACTTACCGATAATCCTCGCGATCAAGGGCTGTCAGGTTTGCACGCATCGCTGTTACTCGCCGGCGAGGCGTTTGAGCCCATGCCGCCAGGAGGAGAGACGTGAGCCAGAAAAGCTTGGTTGATGAAATGCACCAAGTGCAGCTGGCCATTGAGTTGATTGAGCTCGGCGCGCGTTTGCAGGTGCTTGAAACAGAGACTGAATTAAGCCGAACACGTTTGATTAAGCTGTATAAAGAAGTGCGTGGAGTGTCACCGCCTAAAGGCATGCTGCCATTTTCCACCGACTGGTTTATTACCTGGCTACCGAATGTTCATTCGTCACTTTTTTACAACATCTATATCAGTTTAAAAGGTGAGGCTGACTGCGATCGCATTGATGCGTTTGTAAAAGCCTATCGGCTTTATGGCGAACAAATGGCACTTGAAAATATGGAGCCGGTACTGGGACTAACACGCGCCTGGACGCTGGTACGCTTTTTTGATAGCGATTTGCTCCAACTGAACCGCTGCACGCGCTGTAATGGACAATTTGTGGCGCATGCGCATAGCCCCAGCCAGCATTACGTATGCGGTATATGTCAGCCGCCTTCACGGGCAGGCAAGACGCGCAAAGCACAGCAAGATAGTGAAAAAATGTGACATCGTCAGCCCGAACAGTACACCCGCCTGACGTTGAGGTATAAGACATAGCAATGAGCGCTTCAAGATTACGGATGAGTGCATTGGCATAGATAAGCGCAAAAGCCAGTGATACTTTTTCATTAAAAAGCATCTCAGCCCTAGTATGATAAGGCTAAGTAATGCTCAGGCTGGAACAGCTTCGATTCATCAGAACAGATGACCAAGGTTTGGTTCCCTTAATCATACTGAAATACCGTAAGGACTGTGCTTGTGCTGATACCTATAGGCTATATAGTTGTTTTGCTATCTGTTTTTGGTGGCTATGTGCTGGCAGGTGGCAGCTTAGGCCCACTCTACCAACCCCTGGAACTACTCATCATTGGTGGGGCCGGTGTCGGTGCCTTTATCGCGGGTAACAATATCAAAGCGATCAAGGCAGCGTTTAAAGTACTGCCCAGACTGAAGCGAGCAAAAAAATATAACAAAGCCCTTTACATGGAACTCATGGCGCTGCAGTTCAAGCTGCTGTCCAAAATCCGTCGCGAAGGCATGCTTGGTATCGAACGCGATATTGATAATCCACAAGAAAGTCCCTTGTTCCAAGAACACCCAGACGTATTAGCTGATCCGCATATCATGGATTTCCTGACTGACTACCTACGCCTAATGGTCAGCGGCGGTATGGAGCCGATGGAAATTGATGAGCTGATGCTGCACGAGATTGAGGTCTTTGAACAGGAAGCCCATATTCCCATCGATGCGATCGCCAAAGTGGGTGATGCGATGCCTGCTTTTGGCATTGTGGCAGCGGTCATGGGGGTTATTAAAGCGTTGACGTATGCCGATGCCAGCCCAGAACAAATGGGCGAGATGATCGCTCACGCGTTGGTGGGTACGTTCCTGGGTATTTTGCTGGGTTACGGCTTTATCAGTCCCATCGCCAGCTACGCCGATCGGCAAGCCAAAGAAGCTGAAAAGATGCTGCAATGTATGCGTATTACGCTGCTTGCCAGCTTGCACGGCTACGCGCCGCAGCTTGCCGTTGAGTTTGGCCGTAAAGCACTCTTTACCGCAGAGCGACCCAGCTTTATAGAGCTTGAAGAATATGTCAAAGATGCCAAAAAGGGCGGTAATGCATGAGTAAGGGCGGTGACAAGCGCCCAATCGTCATTCGGCGCAAAAAGGTCGTTCATGGGCATCACGGCGGTGCATGGAAAATTGCCCTAGCGGACTTTATGACCGCGCTGATGGCACTGTTCCTTGTTATGTGGATTTTGAGTGTATCCGATGACGAAACGCGCCAAGCCGTCGCTGACTACTTCAGTACGCCCTTGGTGAGCGCTATTACCGGTGGAGACCGCTCAGGCAGTACTAGCGTGATTCCCGGCGGTGGTCCTGATCCGACGCATAGCGATGGAGAGCGTGCGCGCATTGATACCCTGGAGCGTACGCGTCCCAGCATGCAAGAGCGCAACTTCTTCAGAAATCTTCAAGAACGAATTGAGCGCGCCATTGAGCGTGACCCTGAACTGCGCCAGTTACGCTCGCAGATGCGCTTTGACTTAACCCGCGAAGGGTTACGTATACAGTTATTAGATACCGACCAGCGACCCATGTTTGAGCTCGGCAGCAATCAAGTGGCGCCGTACATGCGCAGTTTGTTGCGCACTATCGCGCCGTTACTGAATGAGCTTCCCAATGAGCTGAGTATTAGTGGCCATACCGATAGCGTTCCCTACGCCGGCGGCTATAGCGGCTACAGCAACTGGGAGCTTTCAAATGACCGTGCCAATGCTTCCCGGCGCGAGCTTATTGCCGGCGGGTTTGATCCAGATCAATTGCTGCGGGTATCGGGCTTTGCAGATAGGGTGCTGTTACCGGACACTGACCCAACGAATCCGATCAATCGACGCATAGAGCTGGTCGTGCTGTTTCCTGAAATTGCTGACGCTATTCGCAATCCAGCCGTTATGGACGCTGATGGTTCATTGCCGGAAGCTGCAACCGACGCGTTACCTGAATTACCCGAAGCGCTAATAGAATCAACACAACAAGACGAGCCTCAGGCGCAAGAAGCAGAATAATCTGAGCTGGTCACAAAATACGACGTTAAGGTGGAGCGGTGTATGGATATAGCGGATTTTTATGACACCTTTTTTGAAGAGGCCGAAGAACTGCTGGCAGATATGGAGCAGCTCTTGTTGGAGCTGGATGTGGACGACCCGGACAGTGAGCAGCTGAATGCCATTTTCCGTGCCGCTCATTCGATCAAAGGGGGAGCGGGCACGTTTGGTTTTAGCGTGCTGCAAAAGACCACACACATTTTAGAAAACCTGCTCGATTACGCACGTAAAGGCGAATTGACGCTGCGAGCCGACCTCGTAGATACCTTTTTAGAGGCTAAAGACATCATGCACGAGCAACTCGATGCCTACCGCAGCGAAGAAGAGCCTGATCAAGAGGCGTTTGAGCGCATTTGCCAAACCCTGCAACAGATTGCCCTTGATGAAATTGGCGCGTCGTTGGACGCACCGGCGACCCCCGCCGCCCAACCCAAAGCAACCCCAGCGGCCTCTTCTGACACTGAGGATGCCGCGCAGTCGGGCGGTAACCACCTCGTGGTGGCGCTGCTTAATGTCAACGACAAAGATCGCACCCTGCTGGTCGAAGAGTTAGAGCAGTTAGGCGACGTCCTTGCTCAGTCGGGCGACGAAAAGCGCTACGAAGTAACCCTGAAAAGCAGCGACAGCGCTGACGATATTGAAGCCGTTATGTGCTTTATTATCGAGCCCGATCAAATTGAAATTAACGCCATCGCGAGCGTTGCTGCTGAACCTGGCGCTGTTGATGCCGCCAGCCCAGAGCAAGAGGCTCCCGAAGCGGCCGCTGCCCCAGCGCCCAAGGCCCCTGCCAGCCAGCCGACCGCTGAGGCGAGTCCAGCGAAAGCGGCGGCTAAAGAAAAGCCCAAAAAAGCCGCCGCCGAGTCGTCATCCATTCGTGTATCAGTGGATAAAGTTGATCAAATTATCAACTTGGTAGGCGAGCTGATTATTACTCAGTCGATGCTGGATCAAACGGTCAGCGATTTAGAAGATCAGTCGGTAGGCAATAGTTCACTGCAAAATGGCATGAGCCTGCTGCAGCGCAACGCACGGGACCTCCAAGAGTCGGTGATGTCGATTCGTATGATCCCGATGGAGTTCGTGTTCAGCCGCTTCCCCCGCGTGGTGCGGGATACCGCCGGTAAGCTGAACAAAGAGATCGAACTGATCACCGAAGGTAAGTCGACCGAGCTGGATAAAAGTCTGGTAGAGCGGATCACCGACCCGCTGACACACCTTGTGCGCAATAGCCTTGACCACGGCGTTGAAATGCCCGACGTACGTGAAGCGATTGGCAAGCCACGGGTGGGTAAGTTAACCCTGTCCGCACGTCATCAGGGCGGTAATATTCTGATTGAAGTACGCGATGATGGTGCCGGTATGGACCGTGATCGCCTGCTCGCCAAAGCGCGTGAAAACGGCCTAAACGTGTCTGACACGATGTCCGATGACGACGTTTTCCAGCTGATTTTTGCCCCCGGCTTCTCAACCGCCAACGAGGTCACCGACGTGTCGGGCCGCGGGGTGGGCATGGATGTGGTGAAGCGAAATATTCAAAGCATGGGCGGTCGCGTCGAAATTCAGTCGAAGCTAGGCGAAGGCACCAATACCCGTATCGTGCTGCCGCTGACGTTGGCGATTCTGGACGGCATGTCGATTAAAGTCGGCGGCGAAACGTTCATACTGCCGCTGTCAACCGTGCTTGAGTCGCTGCAGCCGTCTAAAGACGATATGTATGCCATGGCGGGCGACGATGTGGTCATCAAAGTTCGCGACGAATACCTGCCCGTCATCGCGATCCACGAAGTGCTGGACGTCGAAAATGCGATTACCGATCCGACCAAAAGTATCGCCGTCATTGTTCAGGGGGAAGGGCGCCGCTACGCCATGTTGGTGGACGAGCTGATCGGCCAGCAACAGGTCGTGGTTAAAAACTTGGAAGACAATTATCGCAAAGTGCCGGGTATTTCTTCCGCGACGATTTTAGGCGACGGCAGCGTTGCGCTAATTCTCGATATTTCCGGCTTACATCGTTTAAGTCGGCTCAAGAAAGAAGCCGGTAAAAAAGTCGTCAATAATCAAAATTTTTCATTTTATAAGGAGGCTGAGACGTCATGAGTCAAGCCAATAGTGGAGCGGTACTAACCGCTGAAGCCGAAAGCCGCGAATTTCTGGTGTTCTCGTTGGGTGAAGAAGAGTACGCGGTTGATATTTTAAAAGTGCAGGAAATTCGCGGTTACGAAAATGTAACCCGGATTGCCAATGCGCCCGATTTTATAAAAGGCGTCACTAATCTACGTGGCGTTATTGTGCCGATTGTGGATTTGCGCATTAAGTTTCACCTTGAAAGCGTCGAATACGGTGGCCAAACGGTGGTCATCGTCGTCAACGTCGCCGATCGCGTGGTCGGCATTGTGGTGGATGGCGTTTCCGACGTGATGACGTTGACGCCCGATCAGATCAAGCCGGCGCCGGAATTTGGTGTCACGCTCTCGTCTGACTTCTTGAGCGGTTTAGGCAGTTTAGACGACCGTATGCTGGTCCTTGTGGATATCGATAAGCTATTGACCAGCGAAGAGATGGCGTTGGTCGACAGCACTAGCAGCCACTAATTCAAAGCACCTTGGCACAGGGAACGTGCCTGATCCGTCCTACCCAAAGAATGCATTCTCGCGCTAGGGAAAGTGCCTGCGAGTGCCGTTTGTGCGTGGAGAAAAGCGCGTGAGTCAGCGAATGCGGCAATTAATGAATAATATGACGGTGCGCTTAAGCTGGGGGCTAGTGTTAGCGACGCTGTCGATACTGGTATTAATTGCCAGTGGTATTGGTCTTTATGCGCTGCATCATGGCGCCGCCATTGTGCAGGGCGCTAACGATATACAAGCTCAGCAGACGGCTTTCAGCGCTTTTGCCGCCACGATTCGGTGGGCGTTACTGGGTATTGTGATGATGACAGTGGCCACGGTTATCGTGGTTATTTGGGGTGTAACGGCGAACGTGCTGCGCCCGTTGGATCGCTTGGTGGGGCATTTTGAGCAGATGGCTCAGGGCGATTTAAGCCAAACCATCGCATCGCCGGGTAACAATGAGATAGGGCGGCTTTATAGCGCGATGGCGCATATGCAGCACTCTCTTTCGCAGACGGTCGGTATTGTACGTAGCAGCGGTACGTCGATTTATGAGCGCTCCCAGCAAATTGCCAGCGGTAATAATGATCTTTCTTCGCGCACCGAGCAGCAGGCATCCTCATTAGAGGAGACGGCTTCCAGCATGGAGCAGTTAGCCTCCACGGTGGGCCTCAATGCCAATAATGCGCGCCAGGCCAGCCAGCTGGCAGACAGTGCCACCTTGACGGCACGGCGCAGTGGTGAAGAGGTCGGGGCAATCGTTGAAACCATGCAGGACATCAGCGCGAGCTCCAATCAAGTTGCTGATATCATTACCGTTATTGATAATATCGCGTTTCAAACCAATATTTTAGCGCTGAACGCCTCGGTAGAAGCGGCGCGTGCCGGAGAGCATGGCAGAGGGTTCGCCGTGGTGGCCCAAGAGGTGCGCAGCTTGGCGAGCCGAAGTGCCGCGGCCGCAAAAGAGGTGCGCACACTGATTGACTCCTCGCTTAGCAAAGTCGATACCGGCACCCAGCGGGTCAACCAAGCCGGGGAAACGATGCGAGACCTGGTGGCCGCGGTCCAGCGGGTGAACGACATTATGGACGAAATTGCCTCCGCGTCTGAGCAGCAAAGCAGCGGCATTGGCCAGGTGAACCAGGCCGTGGCGCAAATGGATCAAGTCGTTCAGCAAAATTCCCAGCTGGTTCAGCAGGCGGCGCGCAGCGCCAATGAGCTGGAAAGCGAAGCAGCGCGGTTACGCGAGGCCGTAGAGCGCTTTCGTGTCGCTGCCCCCTCCGGCCATCATGCCTCTTCCTCCTCGGCTACGTTGCCTCCCGCAACGTCAAGCCCGCTCGCGATACACAAGCAGCCCGCAAAACAGACCGCCGAGTGGGAGTCGTTTTAATTTTTTGTTAGGTCAGGCCAGGGACGTTCTTTCAGATAAAAAACACTAAAAAAGGCAGCTCATGCGTAATAACCAGCCAGTCACTCAGCGTGAAGTCGAGTTAAAAGAAGACGATTTTTTAGTCTCGCGTACCGATACCAAGGGGCGCATCTCCTATGCCAACCCTGCTTTTATCGCTATTAGCGGCTTTGAGCACGCCGAGCTGATAGGCGCGCCGCATAACGTGATACGCCACCCGGATATGCCACCCGGGGCATTTGAGAACCTCTGGCACACTGTCAAAACGGGGGAAACCTGGCGCGGGCTGGTTAAGAACCGCTGCAAAAATGGCGATCACTACTGGGTAGACGCCAATGTGACGCCGATTATCGAAGATGAACAGGTTGTGGGCTATACCTCTGTGCGCGTGCAGGCAAGCCGCGAAGCCATTGAGCAGGCAGAGCAGGCCTACGCTGAAATGCGCGAAGGCCGCAATAAGCGGCTGTACTTAGATAAAGGCCGGTTACGCCAGAAAGGGCTGATCTCACGTTTGGCCCGGGTACGTCTCGATACCATCCGCGCCAAGTTGGCAGGCATGATTGTCGTCGCCGGGCTACTGCTATTGGTAAGTAGCGGGTTAGGCCTGTATGGCTTGAACGTGGCGGGCGAGCGGTTAGGGCAGCTGAACAATGATGGCCTGGGCGATGTTATTCGTTTGCAGCAAATTGATCAGACCATTGCCCAAACCCGTCAGGCGATGATCGAGCCTGAGCGCATGGAGCTGATTAGTCAGCGTTTTGAAATGGGCGAAAGTGTCCAGGAGAACGCTGCAGACGTCGCCGCGGTGTGGCAGGCGTACTATTCGCGGGAAGTTAATAAGACGGAACTTGCCACCGAGTTTGACCAACGGCTCCAGGCCTTTCTACAAAACGGTATGGGCCAAGCCGCCAGCGTGCTTCAGGCCGAAGAAGCTTATCAGGTGTTTACCGGCCTGGATGCGGTCATCCAGGTGATGACCAACGATGGGCGTGCCCTGTCCGGCATGGTCAACCAGCTGATTGCCCAGAAGCAGCAAGCCGCGGAAGCGATGGCCGAAGAAGCACAGCAAGGCCAAGCCACCATGCTGGGTGCGCAAGCCATTGTCTTAGCGATTGGCTTGCTGCTGCTTATTCTCATTGGTGTCATCACGCTGCGCGCTATTGTGCGCCCGTTAAACAGCGCGGCGCGTTTCACGCTACAAATTGCAGGCGGCAACTTAGCCGCTAAAGTACCGCCCCGGCGCCGCGATGAAGTGGGCCAGCTGATGGTGTCGCTCGACACGATGCGTAAAAGCCTCAGCAGCATCATTGGCGATGTTAAAGGTGGTATCGATGTCGTTACTCCCGCGGCGCAAGACATCGCCAGCGGTAACGAAGAGCTATCGTCGCGCACTGAACAGCAGGCCGCGTCTTTACAGCAGACCGCCGCCAGCATGGAAGAAATGACCGCGACGGTAAGACAAAACAGCGATAACGCTCAAGAAGCCCGCCGTTTAGCCGATAACAACGCTATGCAGGTAACGAACACGGGCGAGTTGATGACGCAGCTAGTCGATAATATGCAGCGGATCACTCAACGCTCTCAGCAGATGACCGACATTATCAATGTGATCGACTCGATTGCGTTTCAAACCAATATCCTGGCCTTGAACGCATCTGTAGAGGCGGCGCGCGCCGGCGAACATGGCCGCGGTTTTGCGGTCGTCGCCGACGAAGTGCGCAACCTGGCGGGGCGCAGCGCCGGTGCTGCCCAAGAAATTCGCGGTTTGATCGATGGCTCGAACAAAGAGGTGAGTTCGGGTGCTGTGACCGTGAAAAAAGCCGAAGTCGCGATTGCCGAGGTCGCCGAAGCGGCGCGCAGCGTGACGCAAATTATGCACGAGATTTCAGCTGCCTCCGAAGAGCAGAGCAGTGGTATCACGCAGGTCAATCAAGCCATCGCCGAAATGGATCAAGCCACCCAACGCAATGCCGTGCGGGTGCAAGAAACGGCACGTGCGGCGGGTGCTTTGGAACAACAGGCCGGCCTGTTAGCGCTATCGGTTGAGGCGTTTCGGCTAAACAGTCAGGGGGCGCTACGTCCACCTGCGACGAGTGCAGCAAGCGGCGGGGTGCAAACGCCCCATATGCTGGCGCCTCACGCGCAGGGTAAAACGTCGCCAAATCCGCCCGTTAAACGGCAAACAGCCTCTTTAGAGGAGTGGGAAGAGTTTTGACCGAGCAACGAGAACGGGCTGCCGATACAAGCCAGTGGGCCTCCGGTAACCAGATTGAACGTGATTTGACATTAACGGATGCGGATTTCACGCGTATTCGCGAGCTGATTTATCAGCGCGCCGGGATCGTGTTGGCCGAGCATAAGCGTGAAATGGTTTACAGCCGCTTAGCGAAGCGGCTGCGTCACCATGGAATGACGCGCTTTACCGATTATTTGGTGCGCTTGGAGCGCCAGCCAGAAGCCAAAGAGTGGGAGGCGTTTACCAATGCGCTGACCACCAACCTAACGGCTTTTTTCCGTGAAGGGCACCATTTTCCGCTGTTGGCTGAACACATTAAAAATGCCCAGGAGCCGGTCACCATCTGGTGTTCGGCAGCCTCGACGGGGGAAGAACCCTACTCGCTGGCGATGACGCTACTCGAAACATTGGGGCCTAAAGCATCGCAGGCCAAAGTGATTGCCACCGATATTGACACCGATGCGCTGGCCAGAGCGCGCGCCGGCGTTTACCCCCAAGAGCAGGTGCGCAAGCTCGACGACGCGCGCGTCAAACGCTTTTTCCAAAAAGGCACGGGGCAGCACGCGGGGTTTGCCAGAATTCGTCCCGAAGTGTCGGCGCTTGTCGAGTTTCTGCCGCTTAATTTGTTGGCGCCGCAATGGTCGATTAAAGGGCCTTTTGATGCGGTGTTCTGTCGAAATATCATGATTTATTTTGATAAAGATACACAGGCAAAGATTCTTAAACGGTTTGCGCCCCTGATGAAACCCGATGGCTTGCTGTTTGCAGGCCACTCGGAAAACTTCTCGTATATAACGGACGCATTCAAACTGCGCGGCCAGACGATTTATACGCTGGCAAAAAAATGAACCATTTACGTGTTGTTTTAATCGCGCTAGGCGCTGTGGCTCCGGCGGTTGCAATCACATATCAGGCGTCTACAGCCATAGGAGGCGTGCTTTGAGCGCAGCCAAGATCAAAGTACTGTGTGTCGATGATTCGGCGCTAATCCGTGATTTGTTAACGGAAATTATTAATTCTCAGCCTGATATGGAAGTCGTCGCAGTGGCGCCGGACCCCATTGCGGCGCGGGATTTGATCAAGCAGCACCATCCTGATGTGTTAACGCTCGACGTCGAGATGCCGCGTATGGACGGCCTGGATTTTCTTGAGCGTTTAATGCGTCTGCGCCCCATGCCGGTGTTGATGGTGTCATCGCTTACCCAAAGTGGCTCGGAAATCACCTTGCGTGCGCTGGAGCTGGGGGCGCTCGATTTTGTCGCCAAGCCAAGTCTCGGTATCCGCAACGGGATGATGGAGTACGCCGACGAGATCGCCGAAAAACTCCGCGCCGCAGCCCGTTCACGGCCCCGCCAGGCGCGACACAAAAATACCCCGCCGCCTGCTGCTTTGAAAGCGCCGTTAGTGTCGAGTGAGAAGCTGATTATTATCGGCGCGTCCACTGGCGGTACCGAAGCCATTCGGGCAGTGCTTGAGCCGTTGCCCGCGAACGCCCCGGCGATCTTGATCACCCAGCATATGCCTGGCGGTTTTACCCGCTCGTTTGCCGAGCGATTAGACCGGCTGTGCCGGATTACCGTTAAAGAAGCCACCGACGGGGAGCGGATTCTACCCGGGCACGCTTATATAGCCCCTGGCGATCAGCACCTTAAATTAGCCCGGAGCGGGGCCAACTATGTGGCGCGCCTGGATGATGGCCCGCCAGTGAACCGCCACCGACCGTCGGTGGATGTGCTGTTTCACTCAGCGGCTCAGCACGCCGGAAAAAATGCCATCGGTGTGATTCTTACCGGCATGGGTAAAGATGGCGCCGCAGGGCTGCTAGAAATGCGCCAAGCCGGGTCGCCCACCGTGGCACAAAACGAAGAAACGTGCGTGGTCTTTGGTATGCCGCGTGAAGCGATTGCCGTGGGCGGCGCCGTTGAAGTGGTGGCGCTGGATGACATCCCAACACGCATGATGGCGCTTATCGCAGCCTCCGGCCGCGCGCAGCGTGTTTAGTGTTAGCTATAAAGACAAACAATTAACCATGACACCGGGGAATTTACCATGAATCGTTTGCTGCGCAATTTGAGTATCCATGCCGCTGTGGTCTCCGCACTGGCCTGCTTTGTCGCGCTGATTTTAGCGATCGCAGGCTTGGGGGTTGTGGCCGATCGTAGTGCCCAAAGTAACTTAGCGACGCTCAGTAATATTAGCGATGCGCAGCTAAATGAAATTAACCGCGCCGACTCGCTATTAAATCAGGCCATGCTGGCGATGGAAACGGCCGCGAACCATCTGATGGTTGGCAGAATGCAGCAATCAGACGAGCAAGTTGCCGCCGCTGGTGAGCATATTGAACGCGCCGAGCAGCGTTTTGAGCGCTTTGCTGCGCAACCGCTTACCCCCCAGGGTGAGGCGCTGGGGAATGCCCTGGCTGAAGATTTTCGAGCGGTGCTGGGTTTGGTCAAGCAGCAGTACGCCACCTTTGAGTCTATGGATCTAACTGCCTATAACACGCTGCGCGATGAGATGGATGAGCCGTTAAGCCGCTTATCCACCAGCATGACCGCGTTTGTTAGCTATGGTTTTGCGCGGGTGGACACCATTCGCGACGAAGCGGAAGCCCAAAGCAACTTGTTTGACATCATTAAAGTAGCTTTAGTGGTGTTTGCACTGCTGATGACGCTAGTGATTTATGTGGGGCTACGCCGCACGGTAATCGCGCCACTGAGAGGTGCCATTCAGCGCCTGGATGCGATTGCCGAGGCAGATTTAACCGATCCGCTGCCAGCGGCGGGTAACAATGAAATTGGCCGTTTGTTTGGGGCCATGGGCACCATGCAGCAAAATCTCACCAATATCGTTGGCCGGGTGCGCGAAGGCAGTAACGAAATCCACCACGGCACCCGCGAGATTGCCAGCGGTAATGCCGACCTTTCTTCGCGCACCGAGCAGCAGGCGGCATCGATTCAACAAACCGCCGCCAGCATGGAAGAGATGACCGCGACGGTAAAACAGAATGCCGATAATGCCCGCCAGGCGAGTACGTTGGCAGCCGACGCCTCTACGACGGCTGAGCGTGGCGGCGATGTGGTCGCGCAAGTGGTACAGACCATGCACGGCATCTCGACCAGCTCGAAAAAAGTCGCCGATATTACCAGCGTGATAGACTCGATTGCTTTTCAAACCAATATCTTGGCCCTCAACGCCTCAGTAGAAGCCGCCCGCGCCGGAGAACAGGGCCGCGGTTTCGCGGTAGTGGCGGGTGAAGTACGTAATTTGGCCAGCCGCAGCGCGGACGCCGCTAAAGAGATTAAAACCCTGATAGATGCCTCGGTGACGCAGATTAAGCAAGGCTCTACCTTGGTAGAGCAGGCGGGAACCACGATGTCGGATGTGGTCACCGCGGTGCGCCGCGTGACCGATATTATGGATGAGATTTCCGCCGCCTCCCAAGAGCAGAGCGACGGCATTGAACAGGTCAGTCAAGCCGTGGGCCAGATGGATCAAGTTACCCAACAAAATGCCGCACTGGTGCAACAAGCAACGGCGGCGGCGGCCTCGCTTGAAGAGCAGGCCAATCGTTTAGAGCAAGCGGTTGCGGTCTTCAAGTTGGTAGGCATGCAGCAGGCCGCGTCACCCCAGGCGCTAGCGCCTGGGCCGACAACCCCCAAGGCGGCGTCAACGCCCAGGGTGGGCCACTCGCAAGCACGGCCTCCAGCCGCCAAGCCTAACGACCACGAAGAGTGGGAAGAGTTTTAAAGATTGGTTTTAAAGGTTGGCTTTAAAGATCGGTTTTAAGGCCAAGATTTCAGTAAACGTTTAAACCCCCTGACTGTACTTTTCAGTCTCCCCCGTGCCATATACGGATTGATGAGAGGATGACCCATGGCAGATAAGAATATGAGTTTCCTGGTCGTAGACGACTTTCCCACCATGCGTCGGATCGTACGTAGTCTGCTGAAGGAGCTAGGTTTCACCAATGTGGATGAAGCGGAAGACGGGCAAGATGCGCTCAATAAGTTGCGCGCTGGCAACTTTGAATTCGTGGTGTCGGATTGGAACATGCCTAACCTGGATGGCCTGGAGATGCTCAAGGAGATCCGTCAGGATGACGCCTTGAAAGGGCTGCCCGTGCTGATGGTGACCGCCGAAGCCAAGAAAGAGAATATCATTGCGGCTGCACAAGCGGGCGCCAACGGCTATGTTGTCAAACCGTTCACGGCCGCCACCCTAGAAGAAAAGCTCAATAAGATTTTCGATAAAATGGGCAAATGAAGCGGCTGGGCCTGGGTGCCTGGTTAGCGAGGAGACAGCATAATGAGTCAGAATGAGCAATCCGATTCTGCCCAGTCGTCTGAAGAAACCGCTGAAGACCTGCTTCACCGTATTGGTAAATTAACCCGTATGCTGCGCGAAAACATGCGCGAGCTGGGGTTAGACAAAGAGATTGAAAAAGCGGCAGAAGCGATTCCTGATGCACGTGACCGCCTGCACTATGTCGCCACCATGACGGAGCAGGCGGCCGATCGCTCACTCAATGCGGTCGATCGTGCTCAGCCAATACAGGATCAGTTGGCAGACCGTGCCGGCGAGCTGGATAAGCGCTGGGCCGAGTGGTTTGAAGCGCCGAAAGAGTTAGATGAAGCCAAAGCGCTGGTCAAAGAGACGCGGACTTATTTGGGCGATGTACCCGATATGGCGGCGGCGACCAACAAAGAGCTGATGGAAATCATGATGGCCCAGGACTTCCAAGACCTGACCGGCCAAGTGATTAAGAAGATGATGGATGTGATCCATGAGATCGAACATCAGCTGGTTCAGGTGCTGATTGATAACGTGCCGAGCGCCCATGCACGAGAAACGATGCAGCGCAAGGCCGAGGATCAGTGGAAAAGCGACAGTGCACGGCGCAACGAAGAGCTTTTGAATGGACCCCAAGTGAAGGACAATGCACCCGATACCGTCACTGGGCAAGACCAAGTGGACGATTTATTGGACGAGTTAGGCTTTTAAAGCACCTTCTTAAAAGCCCTTTGGGCAAGAAAGTACGCCATTCAGCCGTCCCTATGGGCGGCTGAATAGGTGTTAAGCTTCGCTTCACCTGGCCGGATGACCGCATGGCAGAAAACGATAGCGACCAGGAAAAGACCGAAGAGGCCACGCCCAGGCGAATGGAAAAAGCGCGCGAGGAGGGGCAGGTTCCCCGTTCCCGCGAATTAAACACGTTTTTACTGCTGCTGGGCGGGGTGATCGGCCTGTGGAGCATGGGCAGGATGCTCTACGACCAGCTGGGCACGGTCATGGAGCAGGCGTTTTTGTTCGAGCGTCGCGAGGCGATGGAAAGCACGCCGATGCTGGTGAACGCGCTTGATCTGGGGCAGCGGACGCTGTTTGCCATGATACCGCTATTTTTACTGTTAGTGGTCATCGCGATTGTCGCCCCAGCGCTGCTGGGGGGCTGGCTGATATCGGCTAAATCGATGCAGCCTAAACTATCCAAGTTAAACCCTATTAAGGGCGTAGCGCGTATCTTTTCAAGCCAGGCGCTGATCGAGTTGGCTAAGGCTATCGCCAAGTCGGTCTTGGTGGGGGGGATCGCTGCGCTATTTCTGTACTTCAACATCGGCAAGTTTATGGCGCTGATGAATCAGCCGGTTCAGCAGGCGCTCACCAATGCGCTGCAGATGGCGGCCCAGGCGGCAGGGATAATGATATTGTCGCTCATCGTGGTTATTTTGATCGATGTGCCTTACCAGCTGTGGAGCAATGCCAAGAAGCTGCGCATGACCCAGGACGAGGTCAAGCGCGAGCATAAAGAGTCTGAGGGTGACCCCCAGGTAAAAGCCCGCATCCGCCAGCAGCAGCAGGCCATGGCGCGCGGCAGAATGATGAGCAAAGTACCCCAGGCGGACGTAATCATTACCAACCCGACCCACTATGCGGTAGCGCTGAGCTACCAGGAAGGCAGCATGGGCGCGCCGCGGCTAGTGGCCAAAGGCGCCGATGCCGTGGCTGCGCGGATTCGCGAAATTGGTGAGGAAGCCGGCGTTGCCCGTTTGCAGGCAGCGCCGCTGGCGCGGGCGCTGTATCATCACGTGGACCTGGAGGCGGAGGTGCCCGCCGAGCTGTATACCGCGGTGGCGGAAGTAATGGCCTGGGCCTACCGCCTCAAGCAAGTCGCACAACAAGGAGGCGAGGTGCCGCCAACCCCTGATAATCTGCCGGTTCCGCCGGAGCTGGAAAACCCCGGGCATAGTCCCGGTGGTAATGAGGCGCAACCATGAAAGGCTTGAGTCAGCTAGTGGGTAAGCGCGACTGGGTGAGCGATGTACGCATGAAGCTGCTGGTCGGGCCACTGCTTATCCTCATGATCTTGGGCATGATGATTGTGCCCTTGCCGCCTTTCGCGCTCGATTTACTCTTCACCTTCAACATCGCGCTGGCCATTATGGTGCTAATGGTCAGCATGTTTACCCAGAAGCCGCTGGATTTCGCGGCGTTTCCCGCGGTGCTGCTGTTTACCACACTGCTGCGCCTGTCGCTCAACGTCGCGTCTACCCGCGTGGTGCTCATGGAGGGCCACCAAGGCGGCGCCTCCGCGGGTAAGGTGATTGAAGCATTCGGGGCGTTCCTGGTCGGCGGTAATTTCGCCGTTGGCTTGGTCGTTTTCCTGATTCTTGTCATCATCAACTTTATGGTAATTACCAAAGGTGCCGGCCGTATTGCCGAAGTCGGTGCCCGTTTTACGCTGGATGCGATGCCCGGTAAGCAAATGGCCATCGATGCCGACCTAAATGCCGGCTTGATCGGCGAAGAAGACGCCAAAAAGCGCCGTGCAGAGGTCTCACAAGAGGCCGATTTCTTTGGTTCCATGGACGGCGCGAGTAAGTTTGTCCGCGGTGATGCCATTGCCGGTTTGGTGATTATGGTGGTCAATATCATCGGCGGGCTGATGATCGGCATGCTGCAGCACGACATGAGCTTTGGCGCGGCAGGCCAAACCTATATGCTGTTGGCGATTGGTGATGGCCTGGTGGCGCAAATACCCGCCCTGGTGATCTCCACCGCAGCGGGTGTCACGGTATCCCGCGTGAGTATGGATACCAACGAAGACATTGGCCAGCAAATGCTCAGCCAGCTGTTCGTTAATCCCCAGGTACTGATTTTGGCCGCCTTGGTGATGGGCCTGCTGGGCATGGTGCCCGGCATGCCCAATGTCGTGTTTTTATTCTTTACCGCGCTGCTGGCGGGTCTTGCGTGGCTTATTATGCGCCAAAAAGAGCGCTCAATGGTCAAGGAGGAAATTGCCGCCGCGCCGGTGCCTTTACAGGAGACCCCCGAAGCAAGTTGGGAAGACGTGCAGCTGGTCGATACGCTTGGCTTAGAGGTGGGGCACCGCTTAATACCGCTGGTCGATTCGCGCCAAAAAGGCGAGCTGCTTGGGCGGATTAAAAGCGTGCGTAAGAAGTTTGCCCAAGAGGTCGGTTTCCTGCCGCCAGTCGTGCATATCCGTGATAATTTGGAATTGCCGCCCAACGCCTATGTGCTGTCGATGAAAGGCGCTGAAATCGGCCGCGCCGAAGCGCAGCCCGGCAAGTGGCTGGCGATTAATCCCGGCCAGGTCTCGGGTGAGCTGCAGGGCACCCATACCCAAGACCCCGCCTTTGGCCTGCCCGCGATATGGATTGATAGCAACCAGCGTGAGCATGCCCAGGTGTATGGCTACACCGTGGTGGATGCCAGCACGGTGATCGCGACCCATTTGAACCACCTGTTGCATCGCCACTCGCCTGAAATGCTGGGCCGGCAAGAAGTCCAGAAGCTGCTGGATAAAATGGGCGATGAGCAAAAGGCGCTGGTCGAAGAGGTGATTCCCAAAGCGATTTCGCTGACCGTGCTACAGCGTATTTTACAAAATCTGTTGGACGAAGATGTGTCTATCCGCGATATGCGGACTATTTTGGATACCCTGGCGGAGTACGCCCAGCAGCAAAAAGATCCCAACGAGCTGACGGCGCTAGTGCGCGTGTCGCTGGGACGCGCGATTGTCCAGCAGTGGTTTGCCGGCCAGGAGACGCTCAATGTAATGGGGCTGGATGCCCAGCTGGAACAAGTGCTGGTGCAGGCCATGAACGGCAACGGCGCAATGGAGCCAGGCTTGGCAGAAACACTAATGACCCAGGCGCAGCAGGCGTTGGAGCGCCACGAAAGCTTAGGCGAACCACCGGTGCTGGTTGTACAGCACTCGCTGCGGGCAGTGTTGTCGCGTTTTTTACGCCGTCGTCTGCGCCATATGTCGGTATTGTCTCAGGCAGAAATTCCCGATGACCGCACGCTAAGAGTGACCACGGTGGTGGGCGGGCGTTAATGCCCCCAGCGCGTGATAGGCTAGCGTCGACCATTTCCAGTATAGGCAAAGGGTAAGTCATGAGTGTGAGACGTTTCGTGGGAGTCAACAGTCGCGATGTGATGCGCCAAGTGCGCGAAACGCTCGGTGAAGATGCTCTGATTGTGGCCAATCGACGTACCGAAGGCGGCGTGGAAATTCTGGCCATGGCGGACGAAGCCATTGATCATTTTGAGCCCTCACCCGAGCCCGAACCTTTGCCCCCTGAAGCCCCGGCTCAAGCGCCGCCGCAAGACGCGATGCAGGCAATGAGCGAGCGTTTACTGCGCGAAATGCAGGACATGCGAGAGCTACTCGCCAGCCAGCCGGCAAAAGCGGTCACGGCTGTCCAGGCGGGACCAACGGGCAGCGCTGAACGACTGCGCCAATTGCTAAGCAAGGTGGGCTTTAGCAGCGAGCTTGCCGACGAGTTGCTAGCAGGGCTTCCCGAACCGCTGGCGGCCTTAAACGCCGATAGCGAAGCGCCGCTGGAGTGGCTGCGTCAGCAGTTAATGCAGCGGCTCTGTGTCCTTAGCGATGAAGCGAGCTTTTTCGATCAAACCGGTATCGTGGCGCTCGTGGGGCCAACGGGCGTGGGCAAGACCACCACCACCGCCAAGCTAGCCGCGCGTTTTGTGATGCGCCACGGCACGCGTCCGGTGGCGCTGGTCACCACCGACAGCTTCCGGATCGGTGCCCACGAGCAACTGCGGATTTACGCGCGCCTGCTGGATACCCCCATGTACGCGCTGGATGCCGAGCAGCCCATCGACGATTTGCTGGGCCGTTTGCAGGGCAAGCAGTGGGTGATTATCGACACCGTGGGCATGAGCCAGCGTGACCAGCGGGTGATTGAGCAAATCGCCCACCTTCAGGGCGGGCGCTCGCGGGTGCGCCTGGTATTACTGCTCAACGCCGCCAGCCAGCCGGAAACCCTCGAAGAAGTTGTGCTGCGCTACCGGCAGGCTGCGCGCTCAGCGGGTGCTGAATTGGATGACTGCATTATTACCAAGCAGGATGAGGCGGGTTGCCTCGCGCCGGTGTTGGATATCGTGATGCGTCATGGCATGCGGGTGCTGTTTGGCTCCCACGGGCAGCAGGTGCCTGAAGATATGGCCATCGCTACGCCGGATACGCTAGTGGATCAGGCGCTCAGCACGGCATCCCCGCAGCGTGAACGCGCGCAACGTCCCGACGCGCCAATGGCGATGCCGCGCTGGTCGCGGGATGTGCTGGGACAGGGGCGGCGGTTATCGTCGCTGCTGGCACGTCTGCGCCAGCGTATTACAGGGTTTGCAGCGTTAGAAGCGCTCTGGAACCTAGCCGCACTGCCGAGCAGTGTACAAGAAGAGCGTCTTAATGCTCTGCTGGCGGTCTACCCGCCGAGCGACACTATGCTGGGCATGGCATGGTCAGCGCGGCGCAATGAACGTGGCTGCGACTGGGCAATGCCCGATATAGGCTTGGACACCGAGGGCGCGTGGCTGGCGCTACCGTGGCTGCAGCACCGTCACGTGGCCGGTTGGCAGCCGCGCTTGGCGGCGCTGTCAGCCTCAAACGGCGTCGCAGTGCACCTACTGCCGCGCTTGCCCGAGGCCGATGCGCTAGCGTGGCTGGAAGCCCAGCATTTGACCTGGATCAGCCAAGTTAACGCCAGTCAGCGTATATTTGCTTACCGCGAACGTCAGACGCTGCGTCAACTGTTTCATGACAGCGTGCTAACCCACCATGTGGGCGTACGTTTTCGCGGCCAGTCCATGCAGTTGTGGACCGCCTACGCTGAAGTTGAAGATGCCTCTGGCCTAGCGCTCCTGGCGTGGTATGGAGAAGTGCGTAACCCCGAAAGTGCCAAGGTGGTAACGCGGCGCTATTGGCTGACCCCCGCACGCCTGGGTTCGGAGGTGCTGTCGCTGCTACTCACCCAGCTACACAGCGAAGGGCTGGCGCCGCTGACACGGCGCGCCTGGCAGCAGCTAAAAGACGCCGACAGCGGCGATGTGAACGCCGATGTGCGCCTGCTCATGGCCAGCGGCGTGGCAGCGGTCGCCGGGCACCTCGATGTGGCCGACGATGACGACGCCCAGACGCTGCGCGGTGACCTGCTCAACCTATTGGGTGCCCGTCGGCGGCGGCGCGATAGCGGTATGCTCGATGCGCTGGTCTACGCGTTTATGGCCCGCGATGCGATTCGCCAAATGGGCAGTATCAGTCGAGAGGGTGTGGCGTGAGCGAACAAGATCAAGCCTCAGGGCTGCGCAAGTGGGCAAATTTGCAGCGTCAACAGCAGGCCGAAGAAGCGTCTGTCGATGTTTCTGCGGCTGAGTATGTGGCAGAGCATGTGGCAGAGAGCGTCCAGGAACCGCCGCTAGCCGCGGCGACGGCGTCAGCGGTGGTGGCACCTGTGGCAGCCAAGCCGCCTGGGCCCAAAATTCCACTGGTGGTGGTCGGGTTGCCCGGTAGCGGTGCGCCGCAGGTAAGCAAGGTCAAGGCTCGCCTGGGGCAGTGGTCAGCGCTAGGCCGCAGCTGGGCCGGTGACCCCGACGATTGGGACATTCATATCGTCAAGGCGGAGGCTACCAACCTCGCCCAGTTGCGCGATGAATACAGCCGATGGGCGCTGTGGATCAATAGCGACGCCGACGCTTTTGCCGCGATGTACCGTACGTTGCGCCTGCTGCGTGAGCACGGCGGGCCGAACCGATTACTGGCACTCCATGAACCGCACTTGCCGCGCCAAGGATTACTCGATAACTTGCGGGAAGCTGCTGACTATTATTTAAGTATGCAATTACTGGTACTGGCACGATGAGCCTACTCCGCCGAGGACAACAAGCATGCTAAGCTGGCCTTTTAAATCGTTAGGTTGGGCTGTGTTATTAATAGCACAACTGGGTAACGCCCACGCGGCCACGGGGAGCTGGAGCACTCAGGTGCCCGGGCTGATGGTGGCGATGAGCGATCGAGCCAGCGCCAGCCAAGAGGTCGCGCCACCGGCGGCGGCCAACGTTCAGGCCGCCCAGATCGAACGTGTTCAGTGGCAGTTTCAGCATTCTCCCGGTGCGCTGTTAAGCGCCTGGCTGTGCCACCCAGAGCAGTGCGTTGCGTTACCCGGAATGCGTGGCTCTACCCGCGCGCTAGCAGGGCGAACAGCCGATGCGCCGTTACATTTTCGCTTCGCCTTACGCCCAGGTCAGCGGCCTGTTCGTGTGCAGGGGTTGCAAATGATTGTGAACTATCAGTGAAGGCTGTATAGCCGCGAGGCGAGAGCATGTACACAGCACAGGGTAGAATCCAGCAAAGCGAGCTATTGACGCAGTATATGCCCCTGGTGCGACGTCAGGCCTTGACGCTACAGGTCCGACTGCCCGCCAGCATTGAGCTCGATGACCTTATTCAGGCCGGTATGGTGGGATTGCTGGAAGCGCTCGGTCGTTTCGATGCCAACCAAGGCGCCACCTTCGCCACCTTTGCCAGCCAGCGTATTCGTGGCGCGATGATGGACGAGCTGCGCACCCGTGACTGGCTGCCGCGCAGTGTGCGCCGTTCAGCGCGTGCGGTAGACGGCGCCGTTCGTCAGCTAGAGCAGCAGCTAGGGCGGGCGCCTGAAGAGCAAGAAATCGCCCAGCACCTCGACATGCCGTTGAGTGAGTACCAGCAGCTTCTCAGCGATACCAACAGTGGCCAGTTACTGCCTTTTGAGGAACTGGTCGCTGACGGTGGAGAACCCATCAACCATGAACCCGGCAACTCGCCGTTTGAGCAATTGCTGGACGGTCAGCAGCGCCAAACCTTGATTGACGCGATTGAAGCGCTGCCCGAACGTGAAAAGCTGCTGATGGCGCTGTACTACCAGGAAGAGCTTAACCTCAAGGAAGTCGGCGCTGTGCTTGGCGTGACTGAATCACGCGTTTCTCAACTGCACAGCCAAGCCGTGAGTCGTTTACGCGCGCGGTTACACGACGCGTTGTAATTGCAACTTTTCCTCATTTGTGACCGGTAAGGAGCCGTGGATGAATCCTTCAACGCTGATTGGCATCTTTGCTAGCATATTACTGCTGGTGAGCGTGCTGTTTTTTACCGCAGAGTCCCCCGAGAGCTTTGTCAATCTGCCGGGCCTGGCGATCGTGATCACCGGCACCCTGGCGGCTACCTTTATCAGCTACCCGCTGAGAGAAGTGCTGCGCGTCGTGCGTTTGGTGGGGTTGGTGTTTCGGCGCGAAAATACCTATATGCGCGACGACATCCGCGAGCTGGTGGATATGTCGCGGCTGTGGTTCAAGGGCGACGTGCGGGCGGTGGAGCGCGAGCTTGAGCATACCCGCAACCCTTTTCTGCGCACCGGGATCCAGTTGGTAATTGCCAACACCAAAGAAGACGAAATTTTTGACATGCTGCGCTGGCGGATTGCCCGCCTGAAAGCCCGCGAGCATGCCGAAGCGCAAATATTTCGCACCATGGCCACCTACGCGCCGGCATTTGGCATGATTGGCACCCTGGTCGGGCTTGTGAACATGCTGGAAGTCATGGACGCGGGCGACCTGCAGGTCATCGGCCCGCGCATGGCGGTGGCCCTGCTCACCACCTTCTACGGTATTTTGCTCGCTAACTTAGTGTTTAAGCCGATCGCCGTAAAACTAGAGCGCCGCACCGAAGAGCGCCTGATCACCATGAACATGGTGCTCGAAGGCATCTCACTGATTACCAAGCGTCGGCTACCGTCGTTTATCGAAGAGACGCTCAACTCCTTCGTTGCGAACTACCATGATGAAATTCGGGATAACAGCGTCAAGCCAAAACCTGACGCGGCGGCTAGTTCGGCGGCGAAGGGGTAAGCCAGATGCTGGATCGCGATACGCGCAACGCGCTGGAGATGACGCCGTCGCCAGGCGATGGCGACGAAGGTTGGCTAACCAGCTACCTGGATGTATTGACGCTGCTCATCACGCTGTTTGTACTGCTGCTTTCGCTGACCCCGCCGGGCGGCGGTGAAGCCGCTGATACCGCCTTCATGCGTTCGGTAAGCGCTGTGTCCTCATTGCCGCTGGCGTCTTTGGCCACCGGCATACAGCCTCGCCACGAGGGATTGCAGCCGCAGTTTTCGGGGCTCAATATCCCCGGTGTGAATGTTTCGCAAGGCCGCGAAGGGGTCACGCTGCGGATTGATACCAACCTGCTGTTTCCCAGCGGCCAAGCCGTGCTTACGACCCAGGGGCAAGGCGTGGTAGAAAGCCTGATGGATGTGCTGGCCAGTTTTGACGGTGAGATATCGGTGGAAGGCCATACCGACAGCGTGCCTATTGCAACAGCCCGCTTTCCGTCTAACTGGGAACTCTCATCGGCCCGGTCGATTGCCGTTGTGCGCCATTTAGAGCGCCAAGGGTTCGACGTTTCACAGATGCGGGCCGTCGGCTACGCCGATACTCAGCCAATAGAGTCAAACGCCACCGCGGCTGGGCGAGCGGCCAATCGGCGCGTGGAACTGTTGCTCAGGCAGCCGCCCGGCTAATAGCCGAGGGCACCTTAACTCGTCGGCCGACTGCCGCCACACTGGCTAAGCATCCGCTTCATCGCCGCCTTGTAGGCTAAAGCCCATGTACCACGGCTCGCGCGCTTTTGGGTCGAAACTGCGAAACAGCTCACTGCCCTCGTTTTTAACATCGTTCTTAACAGCGTTTCTAGCACAGTGATTAACCCCAATCCTCAGTTTAAAGCGTGTTGGCGATAGGCAGCAGAGTAACGCGCTGATTTTTCTATATATGGTAGAAAAATTCCCCAACAAAACTGCATATAGTAAAAAGCCGTGTCTATACTTCATTCCAACGCTATTGAAAGTGCGTCTATGTGAGCGCTATCGTTATCTTGTTGTGAAGGAGTTTTGCCACATGAGCACCGCTGCCAAGGCTGTGAAGACCTCAAATGATGTTCCCATGCAGGCCCCCTCGCGGGAGATTTGGGATGCCAAATACCGCCTCAAGGATCGCCATAGCCAACCCGTCGATCAGGACGTCGCTGCAACGTTTGAGCGTGTGGCGCAGGCCTTAGCCGCGGTCGAAGGTGACAAAGCCGAGGAGTGGCTGCCCAAATTTCGTTGGGCGCTGGAAAATGGCGCCATTCCCGCCGGGCGTATTCTTTCCAACGCGGGCGCCGAGGCCTATAAGCCAGCGGTGAGCCTGATTAACTGCACCGTCTCGCGCACCATTCGCGATTCCATGCGCGATATTCTCGACTCGGTGGTCGATGCAGGCATGACATTAAAGTCCGGGGCGGGCATCGGTTACGACTTCTCGACGCTGCGCCACAAGGGCGCCTTCGTCTTCGGCGCTGGCGCGGGCACCAACGGCCCGCTGGCGTTTATGGATATTTACGACAAGATGTGTTTCACCGTGGCGTCTGCCGGCGGCCGGCGTGGCGCTCAGATGGGCACCTTTGATGTGGGCCACCCGGATGTACGCGAGTTTATTCAGGCCAAGCGCGAAGCCGGGCGTCTGCGGCAGTTTAATCTGTCACTGCTGATCACCGATGAATTTATGGAAGCGGTCAAAAACAATACCGATTGGCCGCTGGCCTTTCCGCTGCACCCAGGTGAGAAAGACGACGTTAACACTGAAGACCTGATCTACCGGGATTGGCCGGTGGTTGAGGAGGGCTACACGGTGGATGCCGAGGGCCGCGTCGCCTGCCGCATTGTGGAGGTGATCAAAGCGCGCGAATTGTGGGACACCATCATGTCCTCCACCTACGACTACGCCGAGCCGGGCTTTATTCTGATTGATCAGGTTAACCGCATGAACAATAACTGGTTCTGCGAGGATATCCGGGCGACCAACCCCTGCGGCGAACAGCCATTGCCACCAGAAGGCGCCTGCCTGCTGGGCTCGATTAACCTGACCAAGTTTGTGATTGACCCCTTTGGCGAGGAGCCGCGCTTTGACTGGGAGCGCTACCGTAAAGTGGTCGCCATTTTCACCCGTATGCTCGACAACGTGGTCGAGATTGCCGCTCTCCCACTGCCCCAGCAGCAGCGTGAAATTGAAGCCAAACGCCGCCACGGCATGGGCTTTTTGGGCTTGGGGTCAACGCTCACCATGCTCAAAATCCCCTATGGCTCAAAGCAGTCGCTGGTGTTTACCGAGGAAGTCAGCCGCCATTTGGCGATCGAAGGCTGGAAACAGGCGCTGGCACTTTCTAAAGAGAAAGGCATGGCCGCGGTGCTGGCGCAGGAGCACACCGTCACCCCTAAAATGCTCCGCGAGCGGCCGCAGCTGGCCAACGATGGCTACGAAGTGGGCGATCAAGTCCCGGGGCGTATTCTACACGCTCGTTACAGCCAATATATGGCACAAGTGGCCGAGCATGAGCCGGAGCTGGTGGCTGCGCTGTCGGAACACGGCGCTCGCTTTACCCACCACAGCTCGATTGCACCGACCGGTACGATCTCACTATCGATGGGTAACAACGCCTCCAACGGCATTGAGCCCTCGTTCTCGCACCGCTACTTTCGCAATATTATTCAGTCGGGCAAAAAAACCAAGGAGCAGGTCGAAGTGGTCTCTTTCGAGCTGGCGGCCTACCGTCACTTTATTGCTGCTGATGCGGTGGACAGCGATCTGCCCGATTACTTTGTCACCGCCGATGCGGTCTCCCCCGAACAGCATGTGGCCGTTCAGGCCGCCGCCCAGCACTGGGTTGATTCGGCGATCTCAAAAACGGTTAATGTGCCCACCGAGTTCCCCTTTGAACAGTTCCAGAATCTCTATTTGCAGGCTTATGAGAGTCGCTTAAAAGGCTGCACTACCTTCCGCTTTAACCCCGAAGCTTTCCAGGGCGTGCTGGTGCGCGAAGACGATCTCAAAAACACCACCTACGTGTTTGAACTGGAAAACGGCGAAACCCTTGAGCTTGCCGGGGATGAAACGGTGATTTACGACGGGGAAGCGCATAACGCGGCGAATCTATTTGATGGCTTAAAAGAAGGCACCTACGGCAAATGGTAGCGGTGGGCGGCGCTGACTAACGACCGCTTGATTACCTTGGCATTGCCGTCGCTTTGTGGAGAACACTATGGCTGTAGAAATTACCTCAAAAATTGTGGGTTATCGTATCAAGCAGAAGGAGCCGGCCGCGCCCGCGGCTGAGCTGCAGGATGAAAACCCGCTGACGGTGCGTATTCCGTCGCGCCCGGAAGGCACGTTAGAAGCAGTGTCCGAAAAGATCGCTTACGTGGGCGCGGAAGGGCGCAAGAAAGTCTATCTGCTGGTGTCGTTTATGCCGGTGGAAGGCGTTCTCGGGGGCAAGCGCGTGGTGATCGAGCGCCCGGTGGAGTTCTTTTTCCCATCGGGGCAACTCTCCAGCGAGCATCAGTGGATCACCGCCACCATGCGCAATCTTTCGCTAGCGGCCCGCGGCGGTTATGCCACCCAGGCAGTGGCGGACCTGCGCAAAGTGGCCTGGGATAAAGGTCTGGTGCGCTGTGGGGTGAATCGCTGGAACAAACCCATGTTCCACGATTCGGAGGTTGCGGCGATTGCCTGGTCGATTCAGCAGATTCTCTATCGTCGCGGCTTTTTGGATCAGGATGGCCACCAGGTACCGGTTGAGCAGCTGGTGGAGCGCTACGCCCACCGCATGACTCACGGCCACGCCTGGCAGCCCAGCGGCGGTGAAGGCATTGCCGATGCCACCGTTGAGGCGGGCGCGGTAGCGCCTATTGGCGGGGCAGCCACAGCGGAAAAAAAGCCTGAAGGCAGTGGCCCCGCTATTGTGGGTCACTGCCCCGAGTGTCGCGGCGAGCTGATCATGATGGATGGCTGCCCCACCTGCTACGCAGGCTGCGGCTGGTCCAAATGTGGTTAGGCGATTTCGCCTAACAGTGGCCTGACGTTGTCGCTGAGGTAGTAATCGTTAAACTCACCTTCGGCACATAGCGCTGATAAATCTGGAATCGTGACACGGTGGCGGTCGCGAAATACGAGGCCGTCTTCGCTAAGCGCCGTAAAGGTGCGGCTAACGTGCACCGGGCTAAGGCCGAGTATATCGGCTAATTGCTCTTGAGAGAGCGGTAGCCGCAATTGATTGCCAATACCTGGGTTGGTTTGACGCAGCCGCATATGCATTTCGCAAAGAAAATGCGCCATTTTCTTACGTGCGCTGAGTCTGGCCAAGGTAACCAATCGCTCAGTCAGTAACGCCTGCTGGCGACTACCGATGGCAAACATCACCGACGTAAGGGTGAGCGACTGGCGAAATACGTCGAGCATCGATTTATGGGGGAAGTGGCAAACCACGCTGTCATCAATCATGCGTACATTTTCAAGGCGTTGCGAGAAAGCAAACTCGCGCAGACCAATAATATCGCCAGGCAAAAACACTTCAAGAATTTGCCGGTCACCGTCCTCTAAGTGACGGTAGGAGTAGGCCCAGCCGCTTTTTAGCGTGCAGAACTCGTTGGCCGGATCACCCATCTCCCAAAGTAGCGTGCCCGACTTAATATCAGTTGGGCTGTCCTCAAGTGTCATGAGCAGTTGTTTCTCACCACTACTCAATGAGCAGTAGTGACTAAAGTGCCTGATAATACAGCTTATTTCTTCGTTCATGACGGTCCCCTAACAGAGGCTTGCATTATTTTGCTAACAGATTCTCTATTAACCACACTACATGAGTTGGTCGGGTACTGCGTCGTCATATATTGCTAGATAGCGTGGTTATAGCGTGGTTATTTAGTCTGGGGTGAGTGAATGCTCACCCCAGCTCTACTCTATTAGCGTTTGGCCGCGCGTTTTTGGCTACGCGCCAGCAACGGCGCTAAGAAACGGCCGGTATGCGAGACGTCCTGCTTGGCAATCTGCTCGGGGGTGCCTTCGGCAATAATCTGCCCGCCACCGGAACCGCCTTCGGGGCCGAGATCGACAATCCAGTCGGCGGTTTTGATCACGTCCAGGTTGTGTTCAATCACCACGATGGTGTTGCCGTGATCGCGCAGGCGGTGGAGGACCGTTAGCAGCTGGCGAATATCCTCAAAGTGCAGGCCGGTGGTCGGCTCATCCAAAATATACAGCGTCTTGCCGGTGTCGCGTTTGGCCAGCTCGCGGGCAAGTTTAACCCGTTGCGCTTCGCCACCGGAAAGCGTCGTCGCGCTCTGTCCCAAACGAATGTAGGAGAGACCCACATCCAGCAGGGTTTGCAAACGCCGGGCGATGGCGGGAACGGGGCTGAAGAATGCCAGCGCGTCTTCCACCGTCATGGCCAGCACTTCGTGGATGGTTTTGCCTTTATAGTGGATATCCAGGGTTTCACGGTTGTAGCGCTTGCCTTTACACACGTCGCAGGGCACGTAGATATCGGGTAGAAAGTGCATCTCAACCTTGATCATGCCTTCGCCCTGGCAGGCCTCGCAGCGCCCGCCTTTGACGTTAAAGCTAAAGCGGCCAGGCTTGTAGCCCCGCGAACGCGCCTCTTGAGTGCCGGCAAACAGCTCACGAATGGGGGTAAAAATACCCGTATAGGTCGCCGGATTAGAGCGCGGCGTGCGGCCAATGGGGCTCTGATCGATATCGATCACTTTATCCAGCTGGTCAAGCCCTTCGATCTTCTCGTAGGGCGCAGCGGTTAGCGTGGTGGCGCGGTTTAATTCGCGCGCGGCAATCGGCATCAAGGTGCCGTTGATCAGCGTCGATTTACCCGACCCCGACACCCCGGTAATGGCGATAAACAGCCCCAGTGGCAGGCTAAGCGTTACGTTCTGCAGGTTATTGCCAGTGGCGCCGCGGACGACTAACTGCTTTTCCGGGTTGCCGGGGATGCGGTAGGGCGGTACGGCGATTTCCCGAGTGCCGGAAAGGTACTGACCGGTCAGCGAGTTGGGGTTGTCCATGACGTCTTGGGGGGTGCCCTGGGCGACGATCTCGCCGCCGTGAACGCCGGCCCCGGGGCCGATGTCGAGCACGTGGTCAGCCGCACGGATGGCCTCTTCGTCGTGTTCGACGACGATCACGGTATTGCCCAGGTCGCGCAGTCGTTCAAGGGTTTTCAGTAGCCGGTCATTGTCGCGCTGGTGCAAGCCGATAGAGGGCTCATCAAGAATATACATGACGCCGACCAGGCCCGCGCCAATCTGGCTGGCCAAGCGAATGCGCTGAGCCTCACCGCCGGAAAGCGTGTCGGCGCTGCGTTCCAGGTTGAGGTAATCAAGCCCTACGTTAACCAGAAACTCCAGCCGGGCATGAATTTCGTGGACGATTTTATCGGCGATCTCGCCTTTGCGCCCCGGCAGTTTCAAATCGGCAAAGTAGCGCCAGGCCTCACCGATCGGGAAGCGCACGATGTCAGCGATGTTGTGGTCGTCGACATAAACGTGGCGCGACTCTTTACGCAGTCGTGTACCGCTACAGGTAGCGCAGGACTGTACCGCGATATATTTGGCCAGGTCATCGCGCACCATATTGGATTCGGTTTCCCGGTAGCGACGCTGCATATTGGGCAGCACACCTTCAAAGGCGTGCTCCCGGGTTACTTTGCGGCCCCGGTCGCCCACGTAGGCAAACGGGATGGTCTCGTCGCCGCTGCCGTTGAGAATAATCTCCTGCTCGTGGCGGGCAAGCTCATTCCAGGGCGTTTCCAGTTCAAAGCGGTAATGCTTGGCGAGCGATTGCAGCTGGGTAAAGTAGTAAATGTTGCGCCGGTCCCAGCCCTTGATCACGCCTTCGGCCAGCGAAAGCTCCGGGTGGCTGATCAACTTGGCGGGGTCGAAATACTGCTGCACGCCCAGCCCGTCGCAGGTGGGGCAGGCGCCCGCCGGGTTGTTGAACGAGAACATGCGTGGTTCAAGCTCGGCCAGCGAGTAGCCACACACCGGGCAGGCAAAGCGCGACGAGAAGGCGATATCCTCGTGGCCGCCGTCCATAAAGTGAATCATGGCGGTGCCATCGGCGAGGTTCAGCGCCGTTTCAAACGACTCCGCCAGCCGCTGGGCCAGGTCGTCGCGCACTTTGAAACGGTCAACCACCACGCTGATATCGTGCTTTTTGCGCTTATCCAACGGGGCGATGTCGTCCAGCTCGAGTACTTGGCCGTCGATCAGCGCGCGCACAAAGCCTTGGGCGCGCAGCTCTGCCAGTAGCTGCAGGTGCTCGCCTTTACGGCCTTTGACCACCGGCGCCAGCAGCATTAGCTTGGTGCCTTCTTCAAGGTTCATGACCTGATCGACCATCTGCGAAATGGTCTGGGCTTCCAGGTCTTCGCCATGCTCCGGGCAGCGGGGGGTGCCCGCGCGGGCAAACAGCAGGCGCAGGTAGTCGTAAATTTCGGTGATGGTGCCCACGGTTGAACGCGGGTTGTGGGAGGTGGACTTCTGCTCAATAGAGATCGCAGGCGAGAGCCCTTGGATGTGATCGACGTCGGGCTTTTCCATCATCGACAGGAACTGGCGCGCATAGGTGGAAAGCGATTCCACGTAGCGGCGCTGCCCTTCGGCATACAAGGTATCAAACGCCAGCGACGATTTACCCGAGCCAGAAAGGCCGGTGATCACAATCAGCTTATTACGGGGCAGCTCCACATCGATCTGCTTGAGGTTGTGGGTGCGGGCACCCCTGACCAGAATGCTGTCCATCAACACCTCGAATCGCGCGGCAAAAGCGTGATTATACGTTTGCCGAGCCCCTCCCGGCAAAACAGCTTTCATAACCTGGATTGCCTGCGGCAACCTGCGCCGTTTCCAGCGCCCGCCCAAACCGCTAGAATAGGCAGCTGTCTTAAGCCATGCTTATCCACCCGATACTTATTTTTCATCATACACAGGGGCATTATGCGCAAGGCTTTGGCACTTTTGCTGGCCTCTGAACGGCGTGCAATCAGCGGTTTGGCAGGGCTTTATGCCTCGCGCATGCTGGGGCTATTTATGGTGCTGCCGGTGTTGGCGCTGTATGCCGACACGCTAGAGGGCGCCACCCCGCTATTGGTGGGCGTGGCGCTGGGTATCTATGGGTTAACCCAGGCAACGCTGCAAATTCCGTTTGGCATGCTGTCTGACCGCATTGGCCGCAAGCGGGTCATTGCCATGGGGCTGGTGATTTTTGCCCTGGGCAGCGTGGTGGCGGCGCTCTCTGATACCATGGCCGGTGTGATTGCGGGGCGGGCGCTACAGGGCGGGGGCGCCGTCGCTGCGGCTATTATGGCGCTGCTAGCGGATCAAACTCGTGAGGAAGTGCGCACCGCCGCCATGGCCACGATTGGTCTCTCTATTGGGATGTCATTTGCCATCGCCATGGTGCTGGGGCCCTGGCTTGCCGCCTGGGCGGGGCTTGCCGGGGTGTTTGGCTTTACCGCGCTGTTGACGCTGGTGGGCTTATTGGTGCTATGGCGCTGGGTGCCTGCCGCGCCAAGGCGGCGACGCCATCGTGATGTGGGCATGGACCGCCAGCAGTTCAAAAGCGTTATAACCCGGCCCGATTTATGGCGGCTGGATGTATCGATTTTTGCCCTGCATCTGGTGCTGATGGCGATCTTCGTGGCGGTGCCTTTTCGGCTGCTCGACGCGGGGATCGCGATGGAGTATCACGGGTTGGCGTATCTTGGCATTATGGCGCTGTCGTTTGTCGCCATGGTGCCGTTGATTATCGTCGCGGAAAAAAAGCAGCGCATGCGCTCGATGTGCCTGCTGGCGATCAGCGCTATCGTGATCAGCCTGGCTGGGCTTGCCCTGCCGCTGGCCGCTGGGTACGGGTTATTCGTTTGGCTGTTGGTGTTTTTTACCGGTTTCAATTTGCTCGAAGCCACGCTGCCCTCCATGCTCAGTAAGCTGGCCCCGGCGGGCGCCAAAGGGACCGCCATGGGCGTGTACTCCACCAGCCAATTTTTAGGCGCTTTTTTAGGCGGCACGCTAGGTGGGGTGCTGGCCAACTACGGCGGCCTCAACGCCGTCTTTATCGGCTGTGCCGGGCTGGCGTTCTGCTGGTGGGTGGCCATGTGGTGGATGCCTGCACCGCCGCCCTTATCCAGCGAAGTGGTGGTGTTGCCCGACACTCAGTCCGACACCCAGCCCGACGCGCTTGAGCTGCTGATGGAGCGCTTAGCCGAGGTCGTCGGTGTCGAAGACGTGATGGTGGTGCCGGAAGAGCGCTTGGTGTATCTAAAAGTGAACCGTCAACAGCTTGATCAGGTGGCGCTGAACAAGCTGATGGCACCGCCAAAATCTTAACCCAGCCGAGGCCGTCAACGCGGTGCTGGCTGGTCACTAACCCTATCTAACATCGAGTAAAGGAGCACCTTATGGCTCGCGGTATTAACAAGGTCATTTTGATTGGCAACCTCGGGCAGGACCCTGAGGTGCGTTTCACGCCCAGCGGCACCGCCGTGGCGAACTTAAACCTGGCGACCACCGATACCTGGATGGATCGCCAGAGCGGCCAACGCCAAGAGCGCACTGAATGGCACCGCGTGGTGATGTTTAACAAAACCGCCGAAATCGCCCAGCAGTATCTGAAGAAAGGCTCTAAAGTCTATATTGAAGGGCGTTTGCAAACCCGTAAGTGGCAGGATCAGAACGGTCAGGATCGCTACTCGACGGAAATCGTCGCTAACGATATGCAGATGCTGGATGGCCGCAGCGGTGATTATCAGGGCGGCGGTGCGCCGCAGAACAATTATTCTCAGAATGCTTCTCAGAGTGCTCCCCAGAACGCTCCGGCCCAACATAACCAGGGTGGCGCGCAGCAAGGGGCGAATAACCACCCCGGTGGGCAGAGCCCGCAGCAGCCAGCGCCGCAGCAGGGTAATCAAGCTCCCCAGCCCAACCAGCAGAACAACAGCTACGGTGCGCCGGACCCGGGTAACTTTGATGACTTCGACGATGAGATCCCGTTCTAGCGCGACAAGGAGAGGCCGTCGTGAAACTGTTGATATTGGATGCCGGGCACTGCTTAAGCTTGGCACTGGCCCGGGAGGCAAGCCGCCGTACCGATACGGAGTTAGTTATCGAACAAGGCGCGCTCATTTCGTCGGCGCGCCTTGAGTCGATAGCGCCCGACGCGGTGATCATTCCGCCGCTGGCGCACCCACTGAGTATGGCGCCTGCGGATGTCACGGCACACGCCGATGCGGTAGACGGCTGCCTAAAAGCCTGTCAGGCGCAGAACGTGGCGTTGGTATGGTGCGTCTCTGACCAGCTCTACGAAGAGGGTTTGGAAGTCCCCATTGATGAGCCTGTGGTGCCTGCGCCGCGGGATGACAGCTTGCGCCGTCTGGTGCAGACCGGTGATCGCATCCGCGCGGGGTTTCAACGCCATTTGATTGTGCGCTTGGGGCCGTTGTTTGCTTTGGAAGGCAGTCACGCCTGGCTCAATGAAATTATCGATAGTTTAGTGGTCGGCAAAGCGGTGCGCGCGGCAGAGGATGTGATTTTCTGCCCGACATCAGCGGACGCTGTCGCTATGGCGCTGATTGGTATGCTGCAACAGCAGGCCTGTGGCGCCAATGCCTGGGGGGCCTATCACCTTGCCGGTACCGAACCCGTTAGCGACTTCACCTTCACCTCTATGATTCGTACTCAGCTGTTAACCCATCTTGAAGGCCGCGGCGAGCAGATTACCCTCGGCGAGGTGCAGCCGCTGACCCATCATCACGATGCCAAGCTGCGTCGCGTTTTAAACTGCCGTCGCGTACTCGATGTCTTCGGTGTTCATCAAAAGCCGTGGCGGCTAGAGGTGGGACGTATGCTCGATACCTGGTGTTTAACCCGCGAGAATAACCGTGTCAGCGATAAAGGAGCATCGGCTTGATAAATGTGCTGCGCAGCTTGGTATTTTACGCCGGCTACTTTCTCGCCATGCTGATGATCGGCATCCTTTTTTTACCCATCGCCCCGTTTCTGCCGTTGGCGGGTCGCTATCGCTTGCTCAACTTGTATAACTACTTTTTGATGGTGTGGTTTCGTATCGCCTGCGGGGTGCGTTACGACATACAAGGGCGAGAAAACCTGCCGAGCGGCCCCTGTGTGATTCAGGCTAATCATCAGTGTGAATGGGAAACCGTGTTTCTACAGGTCATGAAGCCGCCGGTATGTACCGTGCTGAAACGCGAGTTACTGCGCCTACCCATTTTCGGCTGGGGGCTGCGTTTATTACGCCCCATCAGCTTGGATCGCTCCAAGCCTGCCCGGGCGATGCGCCAAGTGCTTACCCAAGGCGTTGAGCGTTTGGGGACGGGGCTTTCCGTCCTGATTTTTCCCGAGGGCACGCGTGTCGATCCCGGTGTCCGCAAGCGCTATAACAAAAGTGGCAGCGTGGTGGCGTGCCGTGCGGGGGTGCCGGTCTTACCGGTGGCTCACAACGCCGGCGAGCGCTGGCCCGGGCGCCACTGGGTTAAGCGCCCAGGCGTGCTGCGGGTGCGCATTGGGAAGCCGATTGAGACAGCCGGGCGCATGCCCGATGAGGTCCTTGCGGAAGTGGAGGTGTGGATCGAGGCGCAGCTACAGGAAATTTCTGAAGTGCCGCGACCTGCTTCACGCTAACATCGTTAGGTTTTTCTTCTCTTGATACCCGCTGCTGGTGATACAAAAACGGCGCCCACTGGGCGCCGTTTTGACTCACTTCATGTTGAGCGTTAGTCGTTAAAGCGCTGGAAGACCAAGCACGCATTGGTACCGCCAAAGCCAAAGCTATTCGACAGGGCCCGCTCAATAGTCACGTCATCGCGGCGTTCGGTGACGATATCGAAGCCGTCGGCCTGCTCATCCAAATCGGTGATATTCGCCGATGCGGCGACAAAGCCGTGTTGCATCATGAGCAGCGAATAGATCGCTTCCTGCACACCGGTAGCCCCCAGGGAGTGGCCGGTGAGCGATTTGGTCGAGCTCATTGCCGGCGTTGTGTTGCCGAACACTTCACGAATGGCTTTGAGCTCGGCGACATCACCGACCGGCGTCGACGTGCCGTGGGTATTGATGTAATCAATAGCGCCATCAACGGTGGCCATTGCCTGGTGCATGCAGCGCATGGCACCTTCGCCTGATGGCGCGACCATGTCGTGACCGTCTGAGGTCGCGCCGTAACCGACTAGCTCGCCGTAAATCTTGGCGCCACGCGCTTTGGCGTGCTCAAGCTCTTCGAGTACCAACATGCCCCCGCCACCGGCAATGACGAAGCCATCGCGCGATTGGTCGTAAGGGCGCGAGGCCTGTTCCGGGCGATCGTTATAGTGGGTTGAGAGTGCGCCCATGGCATCAAACAGGCAAGACAGTGTCCAGTGCTCTTCTTCACCGCCACCGGCAAACACCACATCTTGCTTGTTGAGCTGAATTTGCTCCATTGCGCTACCGATGCAGTGCGCGGAAGTCGCACAGGCAGAGGAAATAGAGAAGTTCACGCCTTTGATCTTAAACGGCGTTGCCAGGCACGCAGAGACAGTACTGCCCATGGTGCGTGTGACCCGATAAGGGCCAACGCGGCGAAGCCCTTTCTCGCGCAGTACGTCGGCGGCTTCCACTTGGTTGGCGCTTGAAGCACCGCCTGAACCCGCGATTAGGCCAGTGCGCTCGTTGGACACTTGTTCGTCGCTGAGCCCCGCGTCTTCAATGGCTTGGGCCATCGAGACATAGGCATAGGCTGCCGCGTCGCCCATGAAGCGGCGCAGTTTACGGTCGATGAGTGCGTCGAGGTCAATATCGACGCTGCCGGCTATATGGCTGCGGAAGCCACGCTCGGCGTACTCTTCCTTAAAACGAATGCCGCTACGCCCAGTTTTGAGCGCGTCCAGGACCTGTCGTTGGTCATTGCCAAGGCACGATACGATGCCAAGGCCGGTGACTACCACTCGTCGCATGGGAGCCTCCTGTTCAGAAATTCGCAGTGGAGGTGAATAGGCCAACGCGCAAATCATTAGCCTGATAGATGTCGCGTCCGTCGACGGTAACGGTGCCGTCGGCGATACCCAAAATAAGGCGTCGGGTAATAATACGCTTGATATTAATGCTATAGGTCACTTTTTGCGCATCAGGCAGGATCTGTCCGCTGAATTTGACCTCGCCGCAGCCAAGCGCACGTCCGCGCCCAGGATGGCCTAGCCAACCCAAATAAAAACCGACCAGCTGCCACATGGCGTCTAACCCCAAGCAGCCGGGCATGACGGGATCACCGGGAAAGTGACAATCAAAGAACCACAAGTCCGGTGTGATATCCAGCTCGGCGATTAGCTCACCCTTGCCGTGCTCACCGCCTTCTTCGTGAATGTGCTTGATGCGATCAAGCATCAACATGTTAGGCGCCGGGAGCTGTGCGTTTCCGGGGCCAAATAACTCGCCCCGCGAGCAGGCCAGCAGTTCTTCGCGATTAAAGGAATGTTGCTTGATCACTGAATCTTTCCGAATTTCAAATGGTGGTTGGCCGCGTACGGCAATTAGAGCCAATACATAGCATTGCAGCATAGCACTTAAATCAGCACTCGCGTCTAGTGCCGAGGCACGGCTCGCAACGCCTAGTCTAGTCTACTTCCCGAAACCGTCGAATGCACGTAACTGGCTATTTATCGCCTGCGCCTACAGTTTTTAATGTCTTGGCCGATGACACGGTAATGTCATTTTTTGTTCAATAAAGGCCAATTATGCATAAAAAAATTGCCACTGCAGTAATATAGGTTACCCAAGTTTTTCATTAGGCGGCATGATCAGCATGGCGCCTAACGCTAATTGTTTATCGAGAATATCAAATAGGATATAGCAAATCGCCATGTGGTTGCCTGTTACTCTCAATCGTCCATTAATTTGGGTGGCGCTGACGGCGCTGCCTGCTTGCGTGTGGTTACCCGATAGCGGCCTACGCCTAGTGGCCGCCCTATTAGTTGCGCTTGGGCTGTGGGATGCCTGGAAGCAAGTGCGTCAGCAGCGCCTGCGCTTACGGCTAACGCAAGATACCTTAGGACTGGCGAGCGATGCGATGGTGATCAGCGATGAGCAAAATCGCATCATTGCCATTAACCCGGCGTTTACCGAAATCACCGGCTATACAGGCCCGGAAGTCCAGGGCGTTAAACTGGAAACGCTGGCCGCGCCGCGCCATGACAAAGCCTTCTATCAAAAATTGTGGGGCACGCTAAAAAGTACCGGCCGTTGGGAAGGTGAAATGTGGAGCCAGCGTAAAAGCGGCGACGAGTACCCCGAATGGCTCAAAGTCCGCGCCGTGACCGATAAACGTGGCAAAGTCACTCATTTTATCAACCTGTTTACCGATATTTCGGCACAGAAAGCGCGTGAAAACGACCTGCGCCGTATCGGTTTTGAAGACCCTCTGACCGGCCTGCCCAATCGCCGCCGCCTCCATGACTTGCTGGCTTCTCGCCTGCGCCATATACGGGCGGGGGAAAGCCTCGACATGGCGTTGATAGATATTGATGGGTTTAAGTCGGTCAATGATAGCCTGGGAGTTGAGCAAGGCGACCGCTTGTTAGCGCGTTTCGCCCAGCGGCTTACCAGCTATGTGGCGGGAAGTGTGGTAGGCCGTTTGGGTGGCGATGAATTTATGGTTATTCGCACCACCACCTTTGATGATCACGATCAATGGATCGCTACCCTGCGCGAGCATATGAGCCGGCCGTTTGAAATGAATGATCAATCATTGCGCCTGGGGCTGACGATCGGTAGCTGCCGCGTGCCCGAAGACGGTAATGACTCTGGGGTGCTCTTTCAGCGCTTGGAATCGGCGCTCTACAGTGCCAAGCGGCTCGGGCGGAACCTTAGCCAGCGTTTTCGCCCCGCGCTGGATAAGCAGGACAACCCCCAGCTGGCGCTGGTCAGCGACCTACGCGCGGCGCTTATTTCCGGTGATCAGTTAGAGCTGCACTTTCAAACCCAGCATCAGCCTAGCAACGGCGCGGTAGTGGGGATGGAGGCGCTGCTGCGTTGGCGCCACCCACGGGACGGGATGATTTCCCCCGGCGACTTTATCCCCCTGGCCGAGCGTCACGGGTTGATGTCGCAACTGGGCGCCTGGGTGATTGAAAAAGCCTGCGCTCAGCAGGCCCATTGGCGCCATCGCAACATGCCCAAACTGACTATTTGGGTCAATATTTCCGCACTTCAGCTGTTTCAAGGCGACCTGGAAAGCCAGCTGGCGACGTGTTTAAAGCGCTATCAATTATTGCCTTCCCAGATTGGCCTGGAGTTAACTGAATCGGTGCTGCTGGACGAGCGCGCGGGCGAAATGCGGCCACGCTTGCAAGGACTGCGCGACCAGGGCTTTGCGATTGCGATCGATGACTTTGGTACGGGGTACTCATCGCTTGGCTATCTGAAACGCCTGCCGGTGGATAAAATCAAACTCGACCGGGCGTTCATTAAAGACTTACCCAACGATCAAGCCGATGCTGCCATCGTTAAAGCGGTACTGGCAATGGCCGAAGGGATGGGACTGGAAGTGATCGCTGAAGGCGTCGAGACCAAGGAGCAGTGCCAGTTTTTGGTTACCGCGGGTTGCATGAGCGTTCAGGGGTTCTACTTCGCTAGACCCATGCCCGCGGAGGACCTGGAAAAACGCCTGGCGCCTGCGCCACTGGCTAGCCACTCTGCGTCATAGCGCTCTTAACGGGGTTAAGCCGGGCATAATAACGGCTGATCCCCACGCATAGCGCTGCCCAAATCAACGCCTGAACGGGAAGCAACCAGGGGGCAAGGCTAACCCCCGCCAGCAACGCGCCGCCATAGTAGGAGAGTGGGCCGCTAACCGCACCGCAAAGCGCCGCGATCAGCGGATAACGCCACAGCCAGGCAAGCGAGTGATGGACCAGGGTGGCAAACAGCGGCCACAGCATCCACAGCCATAGCGGCAATAACCCCAGCACAAGTGTTTGATCATTAAAATCAAAGCCTCCCAGCAGCTGTAAACTGCCGTCAATCGCTAAACCGATCAGCGCAAAGCCAGCGATAAAACGCCATTCGCCGGCAAAGCCGCAGCGCCACAGATGCCACGCCAACAGGCCACTGCCTGCCACCGCCGCCACCCACGAACCGCCTAACACACACAATAGCCAACCGGCTTCGAAACGTAGCGCGTTCAGCACCAGTGCTTGCCATTTGCGTGTTGCCATCTAGAGCGCGCCCGTGAGCGGTACCGGCTTGGCCGCTGGTTTAGCCAGCAAGAGGTGGCAGGTGCCGATGGAGCGCTCAATAAAGCCGCCCTCGCAATAGCACAGATAGTAGCGCCACATGCGGATAAAGCGCTCGTCGTAACCCAGTGTGCGCACCTGTTCCAAGCTGGCTTCAAAACGGTGACGCCATTCACGCAGCGTACGGGCGTAGTGCGGGCCTATTTCATCGAGCGCGACCACATTCAGGGAGGTTTTACGCATCACGCTGCTTAGCATGGCGTGGTGTGAGGGCAGGAAGCCGCCGGGAAAAATGTAGCGTTTGATAAAGTCCATATCGCGTTTAGCCTCTTCAAAGCGCTGGTCGCGAATGGTGATGGCTTGCAGCATGGCCTGGCCATCGTCGGTCAATAGGCTATCCAGCTTATGCAGGTAGGTATCGAGGTACTGGTGGCCTACGGCTTCGATCATTTCTACCGAAATTAGTCGATCGTAGCGGCCGGTCAGCTCACGGTAGTCCTGCTTAAGCAGGGTGATTTTATCGGCCAGCCCTTCTTCATGGATACGGCGTTGGGTATGGGCATACTGCTCTTCAGAAATAGTCGTCGTGGTGACACGGCAGCCACGGGTTTTCGCGGCATGAATCGCCAGACCGCCCCAGCCGGTACCGATTTCTAGCAGGTGGTGCGTTGGCTGCACGTCGAGCTTTTCAAGCATCAGGTCGAGCTTGTAGGTGGAGGCTTCTTCCAGGCTGGCTTCCGGGTAGGGAAACACCGCGCTTGAGTACATCCAGTGGCTGCGATCTAAAAAGGTCGAGAATAGATCGTTACCGATATCGTAATGGGCGGAAATATTGCGTTTAGAACCGCTTAGGCTGTTGCGTTGAAACCGGTAGGTGGCGCCCAGCAACCAGCGGGCAAAGCGTGCACTGCCGTTCTCGATATTGCCGTTGACCTGCTCAAGGTTTGAGGCAAACAGGCGGATTAGCGCGACCAGGTCATCGGCATCCCAATCGCCGTCCATATAGGATTCAGCCGCACCGACGGTGCCGCCAAAGGCAAGCCGTTTCCAGGCACGGGAGTGGCGAATCACGACGGTGACCTGCAGCGGCCCTTCTTGGCCCAGGTGGTGGCACTGGTTGCCTTCAATGAGCGTAATGCGACCGCCGCTAAAGGTGTCCAGCTTGGCCATTAAGCGCGGTTTTAGCCACCGGGTTAAGCGGTCTTGCTTAGCCGGTTGAATATGGGGCGGGGTAGAACGCAGGGTCGTCACTTTGAAGTCTCCTTGCGCTTGGGGTGGTTATAAACGGGGATGCGCTTAAGCCACAGGCGTAGCGCTTCAAAATGAATGCCCGCGATGGTTTTCAAGCTCATCCATGGTTGGCGTGCCAGGGTTTTTACCAGCACGGGGCGAGTCGCCGCTAAGCCTTCTAGGGTTAAGGTGGCATCGAAGTGGCACTGCTCAGCCTGCCAGTTTTCCATATGCAAAAAGAGCTTTTCGCCGGGGGCATTAAATTTCCAGCGATAGGCCATGTCCATGGGATTGAAGGGAGAAACGTGCATCTCTTTAGCGAAATGCGCTTGATGGCTATGCCGTGACGGGTCCACCGCGCTGGCGTAACAGGTACGCTCACGCCACGGCATGTTGGTCACTTCGCTCAATACCGCTGCCAGTCGTCCCAGGTGGTCGTAGGCGTAATAGACCGAAATAGGATTAAACATGCCACCCAGCGTGCGTAGCTGGGTTAGCACGTAGATACGGCCATTAGGGGCACTGCCAAGCTGACGAATTAACTCTTCGCGCACGGCCGTTTTGAGCGGCCGGTCGACCGGGCCTAGGTAGTCTTCACGGCGAAAGCGCGCAAGCGCGGGGCGCCGAGCGCTAAAGCCGGGCACCTTGTCCAATAGGTCGGGCAGCTCATCAAGGTCAAACCACGCCATCCACACCCGGTAGCTAAAGGTGTGGGCCTTGGGGGTAAAGCGGCGGTGGCGTAAGGTGCCGCGATAAATACGCGAGCGCGGATTAGCGATCATCCCAACCCCTCGACGCCGTGCGGCGTCAGTAACTCATGCGCCGGCAGCGCGGTCGGTGGCGCAGGCGGCGGGGCGGCCTCATCGCAGCCCAGCGCTTGAGCCACTCGCAGGGCACTCCATACGCCGTCTTCGTGGAAGCCGTTACGCCAGTAGGCGCCGCAAAAGTGCGTGCGCTTTGCGGTGGCCGATATCTCAGCGTGGCGCGCCTGGGCGGTCTGGCCTGCCAGCGTGAATTGGGGGTGTGCGTAGGTATAACGGCCCAGCACTTTGTCGGGGTCAATGCTGGCGCTGTCGTTCAACGTGACGCAAAACGTGGTGTCACTGTCGATTTGTTGGAGGATATTCATATCGTAAGTAACCGAAACCCGCGCGCCGCTATCGCGTTGGTCCAGACGGTAGTTCCAGCTTGCCCAGGCGCGGCGGCGACGCGGGAGCAGGCTGGTATCGGTATGCAGCACCACCTCGTTATCCTGATAAGGCATGGCGCCGAGTACCTCTTGCTCAACGCTGCTGGCGTCGCCGAGCATGGCCAATGCCTGGTCGGCGTGGCAGGCGAGTACCACCTGGTCAAAGCGCTGGGTGCCGGCGGGCGTGGAAATAGCAACGCCGGTGCTGTCACGGGTAATCCGGGTCACCGGGGTGTTGAGATGAATGCGCGACGCGTAGGGCGCCGTCAAACTGGGAATATAGCTTTTCGAGCCGCCGACCAGGGTGTACCACTGCGGGCGGTGGCTGACGGACAGCAGGCCGTGATTACGGAAAAAACGCACAAAAAACGCCAGCGGGAAGGCGCGTAAGTCGCTGATGCTGGCCGACCAAATGGCGGCGCCCATGGGCAGTAAGTAGCGCTGCTGGAAATCGCGGTTGTAATGGTTTTGGTCTAGATATTCGCCCAAGGTCATATCATTGGGCAGTTGCTCGCTGTCTAGCGCTTGCGTGGCCTGTTTGTTAAAACGCAGGATATCGCCAAGCAAACGATAGAAAGCGGGGTTAAACAGATTGCGCCGCTGGGCAAACAGCGAGCCTAAGGTATGCCCGTTGTACTCAAAGTCACGCCCTGTTTCATGCACTGAGAAGCTCATCTCGGTGGCTTGAGAAGCAACGCCGAGGGTGGCCAGCAGGCGTTGAAAGTGAGGGTAGGTCCAGTCGTTGAAGACAATAAAACCGGTATCAATCGCGTAGGGGCGTCCTTCGACCGCCACATCCATGGTCGCGGTGTGGCCACCCAAGCGGGCATCGGCCTCAAATAGCGTCACCTCGTGTTGGGCTGACAGGTACCAGCCAGCGGCCATACCGCTAATACCACTGCCAACAATGGCGATACGTTGCGATGCCATCGACATTATGACGTCTCCTTGGGCGCGCGGACCATGCGTAGGCCGATTTGACGCCGCAGGGCAGGCGGCAAAATACCCAGTAATTTGACGATATAGGTAAAGCGGCGTGGGAAATGAATATCTAAACGTCCCTTTGCCAGGCCCGCGATAATCGCGTCAGCCGCCTTTTCCGCGCTGACCTGCATCGGCATAGGGAAGTCGTTGCGCTCGGTAAGCGGGGTTTTGACAAAACCAGGGTGAATCAGGCTGACGTCGATGCCCTCCTGATCAAGGTCTAAGCGCAGCGACTCCAAAAAATAACTCACGGCGGCTTTAGACGCGCCGTAGGCTTCCGCGCGAGGCAGCGCAAGATAAGCCGAGGCGCTGGAGGTCGCCGCCAACCGCGCCGGTAAACCCGCTTGGCGGGCGGCGCGTAGCAGCGGCAGGGCCGCTTCGACCCCGTATAAAGTGCCAAATAGATTAGGCGTGAAAACACGCTCAACCAAATCCATATCAAACTGCTGCGCGTTAAGGTATTCGCAGGTGCCCGCGTTGAAGAGCGCCAGATTGAGCGACCCCAGGCGTTCATGAATATGTTCGCCCGCGGCAAGCACCGCTTGGCGGTCGCTAATATCCAGCGCCAGCGGGTGGGCATTGGGGTGGTCTTGGCACAGCGCTTCGAGCGCCTCGGCGTTGCGGGCACTGAGCACCACGTGATGGCCTTGGGCGATGAGCTTGCGCGCAAGCGCTTCACCAATGCCCGAGGTGGCACCGGTTAGCCAAATGCGTTGGGGCGTTGTCCATGTGCTCATAAGATTCTCCTCAAGCCCTTACTCCAGCTCTTTTTGTTACACCTAAACCGCATACAGAGTGTGTGGCTTAATTTTGCGATTAAATCAGGCTCGCGCAGCTAATCCAGGCTCGCTCAGTTAGGCCAGACGTTTTTTTAACCAGCGAATGGCGCTACCCATCAGCGGTAAGTGCTCGTAGAGCAGGGCGCCCGCATCAACGTAGTCGCGGTGACGCTGTACTCTGCCATCGGCAGCAAACGTCAATGCGCTACACCCTGCTACGTCTATGCTACGACCGCCGGCCAGCTTTGGATGCACGAAGGTCATGGTCCAGGTCACAAACGCTTGATTACCCTCAAGCTGGCGGGTGTGATAAACAAACTGACAGCGTTCAACGTTGGCGTACATTGCGGCCAAATAAGTTTCTAAAGCCTGCCGGCCCTCAACGTGATGCAGCGGATCGTCAAATACGACGTCTTCAGTATATACCTCGTATAGTTTTTCTGTACAGGTATTGTCTAGTTTGTTAAAAAAGGCACAAAACGCTTCCAGCGCCGCAGGCTCAGCCATAACGGTGTTTCCTCGTCTCAACGGTTAACGTAGCGGCTATTTGGACAGCGACTTAAACGCCGCTAACGCGCGCTGGCGTGCCGCCTTGTGATCGACGATCGGTGGTGGGTAGTCGATGTCGGTTAGCAGGTCCTGGGGCGGCGCGTGGCGTGCTTTAGCGGGCAGCTCAGCCAGTTCGGGCAGCCACTGGGCAATAAACTCGCCTTCAGCGTCAAAGCGCGTGGATTGGGTGGTCGGGTTAAAAATACGAAAATAGGGCGCAGCGTCGGTGCCCGTCGAGGCTGCCCACTGCCAGCCGCCGTTATTAGCGCAGAACTCACCGTCCACTAGATGGTTAAGAAAGAAGGCTTCGCCACGCCGCCAGTCGATCAGCAGGTGTTTGCTTAAAAACATCGCCGTAATCATGCGTAGCCGATTGTGCATCCAGCCGGTCGTTACTAGCTGGCGCATGGCAGCATCGACGATCGGGTAGCCTGTTCGCCCCTCGCACCAGGCTTGAAAGCCTTCGTCATCGTCACGCCAGGCTAACTGCTTGGTATGTGCTTGAAAGGGCTGGCAGCGGCACACCTGGGGAAAACCCACCGCGACATGCTGATAAAATTCCCGCCAGACCAGCTCGTTGACCCAGGTAGTAAGGCCGACATCGCCGTCGGCTAAGTGACCGCCGTTTTCGCTCATCACCGCTTGTAAACACTGGCGATGGGAGATCATCCCCAGCGCCAGGTAGGGCGATAGCTCGCTGGTGCCGCGTACGTTGGGCAGGTCGCGCTGGGCATTGTAGTGGCGGCCCCGAAAGCGCAAAAACCGCGCTAAATTATCACTCGCGGCGTGTTCGCCAGCGGGCCAAAGCCGCCCGTCGATTGGGGGGCTTTCAAGCGCCGGCAGTGCTGGCAGCGGGTCGCTGGCGATATCCAGCGGCGTTTGCACCGTTGGGGTATCGCGCAGGGCCAGCTGGTCGGCGCTGACCTGCTTATGCCAGGCTTTGGAAAACGGCGTAAAGACACCGTAGTAGTCGCCTTTGCCGGTTAATAGGCTGCCGGGGGCAAACGCTACCGCGTCGTGGTAGCCATGGGCGGCAATCCCAGCCTGCTTAAAGGCATCCGCTACCGCTCGGTCGCGGCGGCGTTCATTGAGCGCGTACTCGTGGTTGAAGTGCAGCTGCTCAATGGCATGTTCGCGGGCGATCGTGAGCAGCGCTTCAGGCGCTTGGTCATAGTCTTCAATATCGCGATGCAGCAGCGGAATATTCAGACCGTTGAGTGCTGTTTGAACGGCGGCGACACCGCGGGCCCAAAAATCGAGTTTATTGGCGCCGTGGCCGTGTGCTTGCCACTGGGGGATACTGCGCAAAAACACCGCAACCACCGGGCCTTTGGCTGCCGCTGCGGCGAGGGCGCTGTTATCGTCAATACGCAGATCACTGCGCAGCCACACCAGCTGTCGTTTCATGGGCTCTCCTGTCAAAAGGGGGTCTCCCGCGCGGCGTGATAAAAAAATGGCCGATCGCCTGAGGCGGATCGGCCAGGGTGACAGCCTGCTCGTTACAGGACGCCACACTCGCGCAGCAAGGGGCGCAGGCGGGCAATGGCCTGGGGCAGGTCATCGCCTAGCATATGCACGGGGCTGTCGCGCAGGTCGTTTTCACGCAGACGCGCCACCTCGCCACACACCCCAATGGGGACGTTGAGTGACGTGGCCGCTTTGGGCAGCGCTTGGTGAATATAGCTATCGTTCTCGCGTTGGCCGCTGGAAAGCAGCACCATTGATGAGTGCAGGCGGGCCACCGCCTGGGGCAGGTCCTCCAGCGGTAACGAGTGGTCAAGCATCTGCACGCGGTAACCCTGTTCGCTGGCCATCAGCGCGGACATCAACACCCACAGCGGGCCAGGGTCATCCGGCATGGCGTTGAGTAGAATCAACGGCCCCCGGGTCGTTTGGTTGGCATAGTGTAAGCGTATGCCCACCTGGCTGCGCAAAAACGCCTCAAGCGTGCGGCGAACTAACTGATCCGCCTGAATAGCCCACTTGGCTTCCAAGGTTAAAATGACCGGTTGCCAGAGTTCATTAATCGCAATGCTGAGCGGATAGAGCGCTAGGCTTTGGTAATAAAACGCCTCTAACTTGGGTAGATCGAGCGCCTCGATAATGGCCTGTAGCTGCTGGCGCTGGCTCGCCCAGTCGCCCGTATCGGACGTGGGCGTTTCAATCGTTTCGGGCTGGTCAAGCAAGTCGGCGACTTGACTGACCGGCACACCACGGTTGAGCCACTGCAAGATACGTTCGATGCGGGTGATATCGTCCTGGGCATAAAGTCGGTGGCCCTTCGGGGTGCGCTGGGGGCGAATTAAACCATAGCGTCGTTCCCAGGCGCGCAGCGTGACCGAATTGACACCCGTTATGCGCGAAACCTCGCGGATGGGATACAGCGGCGTATCGGCGGGGTGGGTCGCCTTGTGACTCATGGGCACCAGTGCCTCGTCGTTAACATCAACTTAATTAGCCGGGCATTCGTTGACCGCAGCCGAGTGCTGCAGGGGGGCGACATTGTTCGCGGCGGCGAAGGTAATACATGTTCCATGTTAAGTTGCCTGATTAAAGAGCCAAACATAAGCACAATACTCTATGCCCATTTGTACAACTTGTCGCTACCCGGTACAACCTTTATAAGAATCCTTCCTACGCCGTCATAAAATTTAGCTATCAGACCGACCGGCCTACTAGTGCCTTGGCGAGCAGCGCTTGCGCTAGATGATGCCCTGAAAGCCAGGCATCTTCGACGCGCCCATCGCGAAAACTATCGCCACATAGCGCCAGGCCATCTGCCGTATATAAGAAAGTGTATTCGCAAGGGGTGGCTGGCTGCGAATAACGCCAGCGGTGGGCGCCCGTTTCGATGACCCTGGGCAACGTTGCTGATGCCGGGAAAACGCTTTTTAGCGCCGCGAAGAGCTGCTCGGCAATCACCGCGGCGGGTTGTTCTAAGTTAATTTCGCTCCAGTCAAGCTGGGCCAGCAGGCTGACGCTTTCCGGCTGGTCGTCGCGGCCGGGTTTTGTCTGGTTGCGCGAGATCAGGCGCAGTGCGGGGTGGTCGACGCGTGCCATCTGCCAGGCGTGATCAACCTCGGTCAAGCGGGGTAAAGGTTGCTCAAAAATCGCCCAACCTGCCCAGCAGGCACGCTGCTGGCGAGCTTGGCAGGCGGCCGCGAGGTCGTCGTCCCATGGCGCGACCAGCGCCTGGGCCTGGGGCGGCGGGGCACTGATAACCACGTAATCGAAAGGCCCGTGAGCAGTGCCGTTATCATCAACCAGCTGCCAGGCGGTGGGCGTGCGCTCCAGCGCTGCAATGGCAGTGCCCATGTACGTCTGGGTAGTGGGTAAGGCGGCCAAAGAATCTGCCAAGTGGCGCGTTAAGGCGCTCATGCGTGGGGCGCCGGTATAGCGCGTTTGACCATCGTTATGCGCCTGCCAGCCACTTGAGCTAGCCTGATAGGTGCGCGTCGGCCAAGGGGCGACGCAGCCGATGGACAGCCATTGGTCCACCGCGCATTGAAAGTCGGGATCGCGTACGCTGAAGGCCTGGGCGCCCAGATCCAGCGTGGCGCTGGGCCGCTGCTTGCTCGACATGCGACCGCCGGGCCCGCGCGCTTTATCAAACAGCGAAATGGCAACGCCACTGCTGGCCAGCGCCTGGCCACAGGCGAGGCCCGAAAGGCCGGCCCCGATGATCGCAATGGAGTGGCTTTCGGTGTGCGGTGATAGTAGCGGTGTGGTCATAACCCCTCGCGGCATTGAAGCGGGTATAGTTTCTTATTGTAACAGTTGTGTATAAATACCGTACAATACAAATAGCATTTTATTTGCCACCTTTTATTTGCCGCATAGTCGCCGCGCCGTGAGCATAGTCGCCGCGCAGTGAGGCGTTTGCCAAGGCGACCTGCAAAAAACGCTAAAATAGCGACACCAGCAACACCAAAGGAGTAACGCCATGCGCGTATTAGTGACCGGGGGCAGTGGTTTTGTCGGCCAGCGGCTTTGTCCTGAGCTTGTGGCGCAGGGCCATGAAGTCCAGGTGGTGTCGCGCACGCCCCATAAAGTGCGCGAGCGCCTGCCCATCGACTGTGACATCCGCGATAGCGCTCAGGCATTTATCGAGTCACCACCGGATGCGTTGATCAACCTAGCCGGTGAGCCGATTGCAGCGAAGCGCTGGAGCGATGCGCAAAAAGCGGCGCTGATTAATTCGCGCGTGGGGGCCACTGAACAGTTAGTGACGCTTTGCGAGCAGCTCAACGCTAACGGCCAGCCGCTGCCCAAGGTGATGGTGTCGGCTTCCGCGATGGGCTATTACGGCGATCAAGGCAAGCGCGTGGTCACCGAAGAGACCCAGCCCCATGATGAGTTTGACCATCGGCTGTGTAAGCAGTGGGAGGAGGCCGCGCAGCCGGTTGAGGCAATGGGGGTGCGGCTGGCCATTGTGCGCATTGGCCTGGTGCTGGAAGCCAACGGCGGCAGCTTGGCCAAAATGTTGCCACCGTTTAAGCTGGGTTTGGGCGGCCGGTTTGGCAGCGGTGAGCAGTTTATGCCGTGGATCCACCGTGAAGATCTTGTCGCGGCGATCCTGTTTCTCCTCGAACACGACACCTTAAACGGCGCATTTAACGCGAGCGCGCCGCATCCGGTCACCAACGCCGAGTTTACCCAGACGTTGGCCAAGCATTTACATCGGCCAGCGATATTCCCGGTACCGGCGTTTGTACTTAAAGCGGCGTTTGGGGAAATGTCGAAGCTATTGCTGACCGGGGCGGATATGCGCCCCGCACGCCTTGAAAAGGCAGGGTTTACATTTCAGTACCCTACGCTCGACAAGGCGCTTGAGGACATCCTTTAGGCAGCCTTCGCCTAGCGATCAGCATCGACGGTGATAATCACCCGCACCGAATCAAGCCGCAGGCGGGTGTTTTCAATCGCTTCACTAAGCGCCTGACGCTCATTCTTCAGCGCGTCGATTTCCGTGCCGCGTACCGCTGGGTTGTGTTCGGCAAGGGCGGTTAGCCGAGCCAGTTCAGCGTCCAGATGAGCGCGCATCTGCGCTTCGGCATTTTCGACAATGCTGGGCAGCTGGCGCTCGGCCTCGCCTTCGCCCTGGGTGAGCAGCTGGCGCAGCTGGTCGTGGCGGCTTTTGATCAAATCACGCGCCAGCGATTTATTGACCTTCTGCAGGTTCTTACCCAGACCGGTAAAGGAGATCTTGCTGGTCAAGTTAGCGCCTGATTCATCCAGTAACACGCGCACGGCGGTGGGCGGCAGGAAGCGGTTAAGGTGCAGCTTTTTGGGCGCCGGGCAGTGGGTGCGGAACACCAGCTCGGCCATCAGTCGGCCGCCGGGAATGGCATCGTGACGCAGCAGCGCGAGCGCCGAATTGCCCATGGTCCCATCCAGCACGCGACCCATCATTTCGCGTATCAACGGGTGCTCCCAGGAAAGCCGCTGAACATCGTCCCGGGCCAGTGCCTGGGCGCGGCTTAGGGTGGCGGTATAGCCTTCTTCGCCCTTAACCAGTCCGGGTAAGCCGTCCAGCATATGTTGGCTGGGTTTTAGGTGGATGAGCCCCTTGCCAATTTCCTGGCTATCCACGCCGAAAACATCCAGTGCCCGCTCAATGTAGCGCGGCAGGGCAGGGTCCTCGTCGAGCTCGCGAACGGCGTCGATCACCTGCTGAGCCCGCGCAGGGCGGCAGGCGTTGAGTTCTAGCAGCCGGTTACGTCCGGCATCGTGTTCCGCCAGCTTGGCGCTAAACATCGTGCGGGTTTCGGCGATGATCTCGTCAAGGGTTTCATCATCCAACAGGGCGTCGGCCAGGGCATCGCCAAAGGCTTCAAACAGTTCGCTGCCCACCCCGTGAGGCGCGCTGAAGGCGTCCATGCCTTCGTGGTACCAACGCAGCAGGCGTTGGCCTGGGCTGCCTTCAAAGGTGGGAATGTGCAGCTCGATGGCGTTTAGCTGGCCGATGCGGTCCAGTCGGCCAATGCGCTGTTCGAGCTGATCCGGGTGCTGGGGCATGTCGAACATCACCAGATGCCGACAGAACTGGAAGTTACGCCCCTCAGAACCAATTTCCGAGCACACCAGTACTTGGGCCCCGTCTTCATCGTCGGCAAAAGCCGCCGCCGCACGGTCGCGCTCTATCAGGGAGAGGTCTTCGTGGAACACTGGCGCATGGTAGCCGCCTAATACTCGCAGCCCTTCGGCAAGCCCTTCGGCGGTCTCCCGGTGGTGCGCAATCACCAGTACTTTGTCGTTGGCAAAGCCACTGTCACCGTCATCGCTGAGTTTTTCCAGCAGCCAGTTAACCCGCGGGTCAATGTGCCACCAGGGTTCGCTGTTGAGCGGATCGTCGCTAAGTTCGCGGTAGGCTGCATCGGGATAAATCAGCACGTCGGGATGATCCATGCCGGTCTCGATCAACAGCTCATCAAGGTAATCGTCATCGCGCTCTAGGCGGCGCACGATGCGCCGATAGGCGGGCGGCAGCGCGAGCGGCGCTAAGTGCAAGCGCCGCTCGGGGAAGCCGCCGACGTGGCGGCGGCTGTTACGAAACATCACCCGCCCCGTGCCGTGGCGGTCAAGCAGCGCTTCGCTCAACTGGGCGCGGGCGGTGTCCTGCTGGGCTTTGCTGGCTTCGCTATTGCATAGCGTGGCAAGCAAGGCCTGACTGTCGCGGTCATCAGCCACGGCAGACACCCGGGCGCGGGCGTCAGGGTCGCCTGGCAGCGCGGCTAAGGCATCGATGGCGCTGGCCACCTCGGTGTAGTGACTCTCTTCCGCTTTGAAACGCTCAAGGTCGTGGTAGCGCTCGGGGTCCAGCAAACGCAGGCGGGCGAAGTGGCTGTTAATGCCCATTTGCTCGGGCGTGGCGGTGAGCAGCAGCAGACCGGGAATCACCGCCGCAAGCTGCTCGACGCATCGATAACCAGGGCCGCTGCCTGCTTCGTTCCAATCCAGGTGGTGGGCTTCGTCAACGATAAGCATATCGAACTGGCTGGCCAGCGCCTGCTCCTGACGCTGAGGGTTGGCAAATAGCCAGCCTTGGCTAGCCAACACGAGCTGGGCGCTCTCAAACGGGTTGTCGCTGCCGTGGGCCTGGCTTTGGGTTTCATCTAACAGCGAGACGTTGAGCGAGAAACGCCGCAGCAGCTCGACCAACCATTGATGGGTGAGGCTGTCAGGGACCAAAATCAGCGCGCGCTCGGCGCGACCGGTGAGCAGCAGCCGGTGCAGGATCAGCCCCGCTTCAATGGTTTTACCCAGGCCCACTTCGTCCGCCAACAGCACGCGCGGGGCGTGGCGATGGGCGACCTCGTCGGCAATGTAGAGCTGGTGGGGAATCAGGTCGATGCGCGGCCCGGAAAAGCCCAGTGCGCTGTGCTGCTCAATGCGCTGAAAGTGGTGCAGGGTGCGAAAGCGGAGGTCAAACCAGTCGTTGCGATCGACTTGGCCGGTCAATAAACGATCGCGCGCCTGATCGAACTGCATGGTGTCGGCAAGCTTGGTTTCGGGCAGCTCACGCGGGTTGCCTTGGCTATCCTCACCGATATAGGTAATCAGGCCGTCGGACGCTTTGCTGTCGTCGACCACCATGTGCCAGCCGTCGGCGGAGAGAACGCGGTCGCCGCTGCCGAACATCACCCGGGTCAGCGGGGCCTGGCGGGTATTGTAGGTACGGGTTTCCTGACTGGCACTGAACAAAATGGTAACGCTACGGGTGTCGCAGTTAAGCACGGTGCCAAGCCCAAGCTCAGCTTCGCCGTCGCTAATCCAGCGTTGGCCGGGAGAAAAATCGCTCATGATGCCTCGGGGATGTCTGCAAAACGGGTCGTATGCCGCCGGTGGGGAGCGCCGACGGCAAACAGGGCGGGGGATTCTAACGCAAAGCCGCGGAGGGATTAAGGTGTATCGGCATCAATCGGCTAACCAGCGATCCAGATGGGCGCGGGTTAGCTCGCCTACGTGCACATCCAGGGTGTTGCCCTGGCCGTCAAATAGCACGGTGGTGGGCAACCCCGGCGCTTGAAAAAGCGCCATGAGCTGCTGACCGGGATCGCGCAGCGCATAGCGAAATTCAAGCTGCTGTTCGTCCAGGTAGCGCACTATGGGCAGCAGGTCTTCGCCCTGGTTGGCAACCACCACGCTAACGCCATCGCGCTGGGCGGCCTCTTCAAGCAGCGGCATTTCGCGCAGGCAGGGCGGGCACCAAGTGGCCCATAAGTTGACGATAATCAAATCACCGCCTTCGGCCAGCGACGGCAGAGGCACCTGCTGACCGTCAATATCCTCCAGGGTGACGTCCGGCAGCGCCTCAACGGCAACGTCATTGCCCAAGGGCGCCAGGGTGACCAGCACCAGCCAAAGGCTGGAAGCGGCGATGAGCATGGCCATGGCGCCGCCCATGGCTAACAGCCGTGCCCGCAGCGCCCAGGCTGTCCAGACCAAGCCGGCGGCGAGTCCCCATAGGCCATGGTAGCCGGGCTGCCAGACTTTAAGCGCTTCAAGCGGGGTGGCGCCGTAGCTTTCCAGATTGAGCACGATGTGACCTGCCCGGGCGCCAACCAGCCAAACAATGATCAGCCCGCTAAACCAGCGCTGCTGAATCGGGCGTGGCAGCCCTAACAAAAAGCGCGCGCCGAGCAGCAGCAGCAGCGCGCAGCCAATGGCGTAGAGACGCGGCAATGAAATCAAAAGCGGGCCGAGGGCAATGGCGTTCATGGGGTTCCAGTTGCTGGGTTTCCAGTTAAGTTTCGAATTAGGTTTCCCGTTTAAGCGTTGCGTTAAGCGGTTACACTGACAGACCATACCATGCGAGCTGACAATTACGGAGACGTTATGCCCCCACCCGCTTTCGATAAGCTGCGCGCGCTAGCGATCGGTTCCCAAGCGATTGGTTTAACCCTGATCATTGCCCTGGAAACCGTCATGGGTACTGCCGCACGCCCCTGGATGGGCGTTGTATTGGCCGCCATGCTGGCGGCGGCGGTCGTGATTGCGTTGGTGCGTCTTTACCGCCACAAGCGCTACCAAAAACAGGCCGCTAAACGCAGGCAATCGTTAGCAGACGACGACGAGCGTTAGCAACATAGACTTGTGTTTTTGCCGTTCCAGTTCCAGATTAAGAGCAGCCTTAACGATCAACCGCTGGGGCAGACTAAAAAAATAGACACATTTTTATCTCACTGGGAGCGACACATAACATGATCAATAAGCGCGTATTAGCCACTGCGGTGGCGGCCTCAACCCTGGCAGTGACCGGCCTCGCCCAGGCGGAGGTCAAAGTGGGCTTCTTGGGCGGCTTCACGGGGGGGATTGAAAGCCTGACACCGGCCATTTTTGAAGGCGCCCAGCTAGCCGTTGAGCAGGTGAATGCACAGGGTGGCATTTTAGATGGCCAAACGCTGACGATGGCGTCCGGCGATACGACCTGTTCCGATGCATCGGCGGCCTCGAACGCCGCCGACCGTATGGTCAACTCTGAAAATGTCACCGCTATTGTGGGCGCGCTGTGTACCGGGGCGACCATTGCCGCGGCTAACAATGCGGCAATTCCCGGTGGCGTGTTGATGGTGTCGCCGGCCTCTACCGCGCCTGCGGTATCCGAGTTGGATGACAATGATCTGGTGTTCCGTACGGTGCCGTCCGACGCTTTCCAGGGGGAAATGCTGGCTAAGCTGCTGCTTGAAAAAGGTATCGATGCAGTGGCCGTTACCTACGTCAACAACGATTATGGGCAAGGGCTGGCGGATGCCTTTAGTGCTGCTTATGAAGCGGGCGGCGGTGAGATTGCCGGGAGCCTTGCCCACGAAGATAACCGCGCGGATTATCGCTCTGAGCTAGGCTCGCTGTCGGTGAGTGGCGTGGAGACCCTCGTCGTACTGGCCTACGCCGACACTTCGGGTCAGACGGTGCTGCGTCAAGCCTATGAAAGCGGCATGTTTACCCAGTATGTCGGCGCTGACGGCATGGTCGGTGATAGCCTGATCAATGCTATCGGCGCGGATGTGCTGGATGGCATGATCGCCACACGCCCTGGTAGCCCTGACCTGCCCGGCACCGATATCTTTATTGAAGCCGCCGAAGCGGCTGAGCTAGACCCGAGTGCGGTATTTGCCGCCCAAGCCTACGACGCCGCTTTCCTGGTCGCGCTGGCGATTGAGCAGAACGGCAGTGCAGAACGTGAGGGCCTTTCCGACGCCCTGCGCAGCGTTTCCAGCACCCCCGGCGAAGTGATTCTGCCCGGCGAGTGGGAGAAAGCGGTCGAGCTGATTGCCGCGGGCACTGAGATTAACTACGAAGGCGCGTCTGGCTCGCATGAGTTTGATGAAAACGGCGACGTGCCCGGCGTGGTGGTCGAAATGGTGGTCGAAGACGGCACCTTTACCAGCAAGGGACTGGTTGATCTTTAACTCCCTCTCCTAGCATTAAAACAAATGCCCGACTGTTACCAGCCGGGCATTTTTTTATGGGCTAGCAGTTGAGAGGTTTAACTATGGCTTTTGATCTTTTCAGGCAGCAGGCCTTTGGGCGCAAAGCGCAGCACCATGGTGATCAGCACGCCAATCACCAGCACCCGTGCCTGCAGGGCGCGGCTATCCATATTGCCAGGGGTATCCCAGCCGAAAGCGCCTTCCCCAAAGGCCACGGCGAGCTGCATTAAGAACAGCGCCAGGGGCTCCGACATAATCCAGATGATATACACCGCCACGGCGCCGAAAATGGTACCCAGGTTATTGCCCGGCCCGCCCAGAATCACCATCACCAGTACCAGGAAGGTATGGTTAAGCGGCAGGTAGCCTTGAGGGTCAAAGAGGCTGTTAAACGTGCCCAGTATGCCGCCACCGATGCCCATCAAAATGCAGCCAAGCACGAAAATCTCCAGGCGCCGTTTATTGATGTCTTTACCCATGGCCGCCGCAGACACTTCATTATCGCGAATGGCCCGAATCATACGGCCCCAAGGGGCGTTATAGGCGCGATTGAGCAGCAAAAAGATGACCGCGATGATCACCGCCGTCACCGAGAGGTAAAGGGCCCGAGAGAGCGTGAAGCCCACCTCCGCAGGCCCCGGTGTGGGCCACGGCAGTGGGGAAACCGTGGCGGTGCCGCGGGTAAGCCAGTCAGAGTTTTTCAAAAATGCTTTGATGATTTCGGCAATGCCCAGGGTGGCAATGGCCAGGTAGTCGCTGCGCAAGCCCAAGCAGATATGGCCAATAAAGTAGCCAACGCCGCCCGCCAAGGCGCCTCCGACAATCCAGCCGACCCAGGGCGGTAAGCCTAGCCCACCGACAAAGCCGGCCTGGCTTTCAATCGCATCAGTGACCTCGCGCAGCTGGCTAATCACCACCAGGTAAAGCACGACGCCCAACACCACTGTGATAAACGTACGCAGAGACTTTGGCACGCCCAGGCGATCCAATTTGCTGGCGCCAACGATCAGCAAGATGGCGGCAGCGCCATACAGCAACACACGGCCAAATTCGCCGGGTAGCGTAGTGCCCCAGAAGGCATCGTTCACCGGCACGCTGAAGAACATCGCGCAGAAGCCGCCGAGGGCGACGAAGCCCATCACCCCGGCATTGAACTGCCCTGCGTAGCCCCACTGAATGGTTAACCCCAAAGCCAGAATGGCGTAGCAAGCGGCCTCTACCAGCATGCGCGTGCTGTAGGCGGCGCCCATGGTGGCGTAAACCGCCAGGATAGCCACGAGCAGCACACCAAATAGAACCAGCTCGCGCAGTGGAAAGCGGCGTGTCTGGGTAGCGTCTTGAGGGGTGTCGCTAGTATCGCGTGTTTTGGCTGAATGGCTCATGAAATCACCTTGCCCTTAAAGAGTCCGGTGGGACGCCACACCAAAATAGCGACCAGAATGAAAAACGGCACCACGATTTTATACTCGGTACCCACAAAAGCGAGGTTTGACGGTAGTTCCAGCCAAGACGGGAAGCTGTCTTGGAAGGGGCGCAGCAGAATGTTCCAGTTGAACACCGCCAGCGTCTCGGCAAAGCCGACCACAAAGCCACCGGCGATGGCGCCGTAGGGGTGGCCAACGCCGCCCACGATGGCCGCCGCGAAAATGGGCAGCAGCAGGAAAAAGCTCAAGTCGGGTTTAAAGGTAACGTCTAGCGAGAGAAGCGTCCCCGCAATGGCGGCAAGCGCCCCGGCAATCATCCAGGTCACGGCCACAATGGTGTTGGTGTTGATACCCGATGCCTGGGCAAGCTCGGGGTTGTCGGACATGGCGCGCATCGCCTTGCCTAACCGCGAACGATTGAGGAATAGGTGCAGCGCAACGACGGCGACAATGGTGATCACAAACAGGTAAATTTGCGGTTCGGTGACCACGATAGGCGCCCGGACGCCCTCAAAGGGCAGCGCCAGGCGGAAAATTTCTTTGCGGTCATCCACATACAGGCTTTGCCCGCCGGTGCCCGAAAACAGGCGAATTAAGCCCTGGAGGATTAAGGTGACACCCAGCGAGGCAATCACCAGCACAATGGGCTTTACCCCATGGGCACGCAGCGGTTTGTAGAACAGCTTGTCGATACCCACGGCTAAGCCGGCAGTCAGCAACATCGCCAGCGGCAGCATCAACAAGGCAGTGGGCACGCCGATACTGGCGCCCGCCGCTGGAAACGCCGTTGTCAGCAGCAGCACCATAAAGGCGCCAAAGGTCATTACGTCGGCGTGGGCGAAGTGGGCAAAGCGCATGATGCTGAAGATCAGCGTCACGCCAACCGCCCCGATGGCATAAATAGAGCCGCTCACGCTGCCCGAAATCACCACATTATTGATGAAAAAAACCAGTTCGTTCACGTGTCTCTCCCTAACCGCCTAAAAAGCTTTTGGCGACATCGGGGTCGGCGAGCAGTGCCGCCCCGGTGTCGGTAAAGCGGTTTTGGCCAGCAGCCAGCACAAAGCCTTTGTCGGCTATCGCGAGTGCCTGTTTGGCGTTCTGTTCCACCATCAAAATGCCCACACCAGCGGCGTTGATCTGTTTGACGCGGTCGAATATCTCGTTCATATACAGCGGCGACAGCCCCGCGGTCGGCTCATCAAGCAACAACAAGCTGGGTTCGGCCATCAGCGCGCGCCCCATGGCGACCATCTGGCGTTGCCCGCCGGAGAGCTCACCCGCTGGCTGGCGGCGTTTTTCATACAGCGGTGGGAAGAACTCGTACACCTGGGCGAGCATGCGCTTGACGTTGTGCGGTTTTAAAAAAGCCCCCATCTCCAGGTTTTCCTGCACCGAAAGGCTGGGGAAAACGTTCTTCTCCTGGGGGATAAAGCCCATGCCCCGCTGCACTAACTGGTTCGGGGGCAGGTTGTGAATCGGCTGGCCGTTAAGCAGTATCTCGCCCTGGTTGACATGCAGCAGGCCGAAAATGGCTTTCAGCATGGTGGATTTGCCCGCCCCGTTGGGGCCGACAATCACACCGACTTCATCGGCTTCCAGCGTCATGTTCACCCCGTTTAGGATGTTCATGCCGCCGTAGCCGCCGTGCACATCGTTGGCTTCGATTAACGGCCTGGTGGTTGATGACATAAGCAAGCTATCTCGGCAAGGTCACTCACACTAAGCGACATCATTGATTGATTGGCGGGTCGGTAACAGGTCACTTTTAAGCGGCATCGGTGCCAAAATAGGCCTCAATGACCTCGCGATTATTCTGGATCTCGTCGATATGCCCCTGGACCATCACGCTACCTTGAGCCAGCACGATCACGGGGTCACACAGGCGGGCTATCATTTCCATATCGTGCTCAATGACCAGGAAGGTGTAACCCATTTCACGGTTGAGCCGCTCAATATTGCCGATCAAATCACCCAGTAGGGTGCGGTTCACCCCGGCGGCGATCTCATCTAACAGCACCACCTTGGCATCGGTCATCATGGTGCGGCCAAGTTCGAGGAGCTTCTTCTGGCCGCCTGACAAGTTGCCCGCGAGCTCATTACGCACGTGATGCAGGCCAACGAAGTCAATCACCTCCAGCGCGCGGCGGCGCACCTCGGCCTCTTCCTGGCGCACCAGGCCAGGTTTAAGCCAAGCGCTGAACAGGTCTTCGCCGGCTTGCTTGGGGGGCACCATCATTAAGTTTTCCAGCGCGCTCATCTGGCTAAACTCGTGGGCAATCTGGAAGGTTCGCAGCAGGCCTTTGTGAAACCGCTGGTCGGCGCTCAATGAGGTAATGTCTTCACCGTCGAGCAGGATACGGCCGCTGTCGGGGGCCAGCGAGCCGGCAATGAGATTAAACAGGGTCGATTTACCCGCGCCGTTGGGGCCAATCATGCCGGTAATGGCGCCTTTCTCCACCTGAATGGAGCAGTCGCTAATCACCTGCAGGCCGCCGAACGCTTTGTTAGCTCGCTGTACATCAATCAGAGGGGTCATGCGCTGCCTCAGTATTAAGGTGTTTGCTGCGGTTTTTTCAGCCACCGCTGGCCGGCAGCAAAAGCGCAGATAATCAGCGCTGCGCCGAGGGTGGGGATGAGGTAACCCTCCACCAGCGGAAGGGTGCGTAAAAACACAAAGGCCACGGCGGCGGGGGCCACAAAGCGGACCAGGAAACGCCAAACTTTAAACCAGGTGACGCTGCTGCCCAGTTCCTTCATTACTTCGCTTTGGGTCAGCGCCCAGCCCGCAAACAGGGCAATCAGCAGGCCGCCCACCGGCATAAAGATATTGGTCAGCAGCTCGATAAACTCAAACGCACTGCGTCCAAACAGGGTGTGGAAAATTGTCCCTTCGGCCCAGACGTTAAAGCTGACGACCGTTAATAGGCCCATCGCCCAAGCGGCAATTACCATGATCGTGACCGCCTGTGGCCGGGTCATATCAAAGCGTTCCACTAGAAATGCCGCGACGGGCTCAATCAGCGAAATGGCTGAACTGAGAGCCGCGCCGAGTACCAGAATAAAGAACACACCGCCTACCAGGGCGCCAAACGGCATCTCGGCAAATGCAAGCGGCAGCGTGACAAACATCAGCCCGGGGCCTTGGCCGGTTTCCAGGCCAGCGCCAAATACCAGGGCAAAAATGGCCAGGCCCGCCACCATCGCTACGGCGGTGTCGACGAGGGCAACGGCAAAGGCAGTGCGGGTCAGCGATACGTTGCTGGGCATATAGGCGCCGTACGCCATAATGGCGCCCATGCCCAAACTCAGCGTAAAGAATGACTGGCCCATGGCCTGCAGCCAGCCCTCCAGGCTGAGGTCGGCGATATTGAAGGTAAACAGGAAGCTGGCGGCGGCACCTACATCGCCGTTCACCACGCTATAGGCCAGCACCACCAGTAAAATCCCAAACAGCGCAGGCATCATAATGCGCAGGCCTGATTCGATGCCTTTATGAATCCCCATGCCAACAATCAGCGCGGACGCCGCAATGAACAGGGTGTGATAGAGCGTCATTAAGCCTGGCGAGGCCAGCAGAGCGTCAAAGCCAGTGCCAATGGTTTGCGCGTCGGCGCCGACCAGGGAGCCGGTCAGCATCAGCCAGGTGTAGTGAATCGCCCAGCCGGCAATCACCGAATAGAAGCTTAAAATCAAAAACGCCGAGGCGGCGCCTAGCCAGCCGATGGTTTCCCAAGCGCGGGAGGTGCCGTGGGTTTTGGTCAGGTGCCGCATGCCCATAATTGGGCTTTGACGGCTGGTGCGACCCAGCATGATTTCGGCAATCAGAATCGGGATGCCGACGGCGAAAATCGTCAGTGCGTAGACCAAGATAAAGGCACCGCCGCCGTTTTCACCGGTGAGGTAGGGGAAGCGCCACAGGTTACCCAGGCCTACGGCGGAACCAACCGCGGCGAGAAGAAAGGTACCTTTATGCGTCCAGACATTATGACCGCTCATGGGGAAGAGTGTCCGTGGTTGGGTATCAGGATGAAGGCGAATATCCAAACATGGATGCAAGTATCAAACGTATGTATGAATATAGCGACGCTTACGCGCAATGCTTAAGCGTTAACGCCACTTTGCGATATAACGCGCGGTCTTACCAGCACCATAGCGTTTAGGCTGCGTTAAGGGAGGCGCTTGGCAGCGCTGATGCTTTAATGACGCGCGGGGTGTGGTTAGGCGGATCGAAGGCGGCTTGATACAAAAAAACCCGCTTGCGCGGGTTTTTGGTACTCACTGCTCTAAGCGGGTTACTTCTTGCTATAACGCTTACGCTCGGTCTCTTTGAGCAGTTTTTTGCGCAGGCGGATATGCACAGGCGTCACTTCGACGAGTTCGTCGGAGTCGAGGAACTCGATCGCCTGTTCCAACGAGAACTTAATCGGCGGGGTTAGCACGATGTTCTCATCGTTACCGGTCGAACGCATGTTGTCGAGCTTCTTGCCCTTGGTGGGGTTAACCACCATGTCGTTAGCACGGTTGTTGATGCCGATCAGCATGCCTTCGTACACTTCGGTGGCGTGATCGATGATCAGCTTGCCACGCTCCTGAAGGGCGAAAAGCGCGTAGGCCAGCGCTTTACCGTCGACCATCGAAATCAGCACGCCATTACGACGTTCGATAGAGGCGTCAGGCTTCAGCGGGCCATAGTGGTCAAAGCGGCTGGTCAGAATGCCGGTGCCCGAGGTCAGGGTCAAAAACTGGCCGCGGAAACCAATCAGGCCGCGGGCAGGAATGATGAAGTCCAGGCGAACCCGGCCTTTACCGTCCGGCAGCATGTTGGTCATCTCACCTTTACGGTAGCCCAGCTCTTCCATGATCGAGCCCTGGTGCTGCTCTTCACAGTCGATGATGACTTCTTCGTAGGGCTCCTGCTTCTCGCCGTCGATCTCTTTGATGATCACTTCCGGGCGACCCACGGCCAGCTCAAAGCCTTCGCGGCGCATGGTTTCGATCAGCACCGAAAGGTGCAGTTCGCCACGGCCAGATACCTTGAACTTCTCGGGCGTTTCGCCTTCTTCAACGCGCAGCGCAACGTTGTGAATCAGCTCTTGCTCAAGGCGGTCCTTGATATTGCGGCTGGTCACGAACTTGCCATCTTTACCGGCGAACGGCGAATCGTTGACCTGGAAGGTCATTGAAACGGTGGGCTCGTCGACGGACAGTGGCGGCAGCGCCTCGACCTTGGCCGGGTCGCATAGCGTATCCGAGATCGCCAGATCGTCGATGCCGGTGACGCAGACGATATCGCCCGCGGTGGCTTCGTCGGTCTGCACACGCTCAAGGCCCATATGGGTCATGACCTGGCCGATTTTGCCCTTACGCACGTTGCCGTCGACGCCGATCACCGACACCTGCTGGTTGGGTTTTACCGCGCCGCGCTTGATGCGGCCCAGGCCGATAACGCCCACGTAGCTGTTGTAATCCAGCGCCGAGATCTGCATCTGGAAGGGACCGTTAAGCTCAACCTTCGGCGGCTCAACGATATCAACGATGGCTTGGAACATGGGGTCCATGTTGTCGGCCAGCTCTTCAGGGTCCATCCCTGCGATGCCGTTGAGGGCAGAGCAGTAGATGATTGGGAAGTCGAGCTGTTCGTCGGAGGCGCCCAGGTTGTCGAAAAGATCAAAGATCTGGTCGATTACCCAGTCAGGGCGTGCGCCGGGACGGTCAATTTTGTTGACCACCACAATCGGCTTCAAGCCCTGGGCGAAGGCCTTTTGGGTTACGAAGCGGGTTTGCGGCATCGGACCATCAACGGCGTCTACGAGCAGTAGCACCGAATCCACCATGGACATAACGCGCTCGACTTCACCACCGAAGTCGGCGTGTCCTGGCGTGTCCACGATATTGATGTGGTAGCCGTTACCCTGGCTGTCTTGCCATTGAATGGCCGTGTTCTTGGCCAGAATGGTAATGCCACGCTCTTTTTCCTGATCGCTTGAGTCCATGATGCGGTCTTGACCTTCTGCTTTACGGTCAAGGGTGCCGGACTGGCTCAGGAGTTTGTCGACCAGTGTGGTTTTACCATGGTCAACGTGGGCTATGATCGCGACGTTGCGCAGGTTATTAACCGCGCTGGAGTTTTGCTGGTTTTGCATGCTGAGAGAGAACTCTTGTGAACACCCGTTTGTCCACGGGTCGGAAAGTGCGGGTCGCAAGGGCTGGCAATTGCCGACCATCTTGGCTCAGGGCTTGCGTCCAACGGTTATTCTAACATGTCAAAGGCTTCGCTGATATTACTGGCGGCGTATATCGACCTTGGTCTGGCTCAGGAAAGTTTTCTCCGGGAACGGCGATCCGCTAGACTAGCGCTTTTCCCATTGGGGCAGGAGCATGACCATCGGCAACCTGATGCGTTTGTTAAGCGATGGCGAGGTTCACTCTGGCGAGCAGCTGGGTGAAGCGCTGGGTATTTCTCGTGCGGCGGTGTGGAAGCAGTTAAAAAAGCTCGAAGCGTTAGGCGTCGAGGTAGTTGCTGTTAAAGGCCGCGGCTACCAGCTGTCGCAGCGCCTGGAGCCTTTGGAGGGGGCGCGTATCGTCGCGCAGTTGCCTGCCCAGGCACGCCACCACCTTACCCGTCTGTTTGTTGAGGATCAGTTACCTTCAAGCAACGCGTACCTTCGTCAGCGCTTTGAACAGGGCGCGGGGCATGGCGAAGTCTGCCTGGTGGAACTGCAGACCGCGGGGCGCGGGCGGCGTGGGCGCGTCTGGTCGACGCCCTGGGGGCAGAGTTTGATGCTCTCGCTGGGCTGGCGCTTTGAGTCGGGCATCGCGGTATTGGAAGGCTTGAGTCTTGCGGTTGGCGTTGTGACGGCGCAAATTTTGGAGCAGCACGGCGTGGCGCCCAAGCTCAAGTGGCCTAACGATATCCTGCTTTCTGAGCAGGGGGATGAGTCCGGCGACGAGTTAGGCAAGCTGGCCGGTATTCTTATCGAAGTGACCGGGGACGCCGCCGGTCCCTGCGAAGTCGTCATCGGAATCGGCATGAACCTGTGGCTGCCCGCTGCCCAGCGAGCTGCTATCGACCAGCCTGTGGCGGCGCTTTTCGAGCGGCTGCCGGATATCTCGCGTAATCAGTTGGCATCCGAGATGGTCGCGGGGCTGCTGGCCTTGCTAGCGAATTTTGAGCAGGACGGCTTTGGCGCCTGGCGCGATGCTTGGAACCAGCGCCACGCCTATGCCGGGTTGCCGATTCGGGTGATTCAAGGCCAGCAGACCAGCGATGCCCTTGCCGGGGACGTGGATGAGAGTGGCAACCTTTGGGTTGCCGAAAATGGTCACTCGCGACGCCTAGCCGGCGGTGAGATCAGCGTACGTAGGCGTTTATGATTCTGGATCTGGATATCGGCAACACGCTGTCGAAATGGCGGCTCAAGGATGCCGAGAGCAGCGAGATACGTTCCCGCGGGGCGGTATGGACGCGCGAAGAGTGGCGCCCAGGGGCTGACATCCCCGACCTTGACGTGGTCGAGGCGGTGCGCATTTCCAGCGTCGCCCGGGCAGCGGTGCTGGAAGATACCGTCACCTTGCTGCGTCGCCGCGTGCGTCATGTGCACGTGGCGCATTCTACCCACGAGGCACTGGGCGTGGTTAACGGCTACCAAGAGCCGGGGCGGCTGGGCGTTGATCGTTGGATGGGAGCGCTGGCGGGTTACCAGCTAGCGGGCGGCTGCTGCGCGGTAGACTGTGGCAGCGCGATTACCATCGACTTCGTATTGCCGGGTGGTAGCCATCTAGGCGGCTTTATTATCCCCGGGCTGCGGCTGATGAAAGAGAGCTTGAAACTGGGTACCCGCAATGTAGCCATTGACCCTGAAAGCGAAGCCGACGAGCTGTTAGAGCCGGGGCGACGCACCGTTGACGCGGTTAACCACGGTATTTATATGGCGGCCGTGAGTGCCATTAATCGTATTTATAGTGAAGTGTGCGATCAAGAAAGCGTGGCGCTGCCGATGTTGTTGACCGGCGGCGATGCGCGGGTGGTCTCCCGCGGCGTTCAGGTGCCCCACGCGGTATGGCCCGATATGGTCTACGGTGGTTTAGAGGCGTGTTTTCCGATGACACTCGCCGAGCGGGCGGGCAAGATGTCCGGCGCACCGCGCGTACCGGAGCCTGTCTCGCTAGAAAAGATTCGCGCGGGACTTGCATTCTCAATGCTGCTTTGACAGAATGCAGCGCGTTCCAAGGCGTGACGCAGGTGCTTTGCACCGCCGCAAGCATTGATAGCTTAGTCATTTAAAAAGCTTATGTTTTGAAAAGCTAAGTCATTATCAAGCTTGACAGGGTCTTGGAGGCTGGCATAATGTGCCGCCACCGCTGGAGAGGTTCCCGAGTGGCCAAAGGGAGCAGACTGTAAATCTGCCGCGAAAGCTTCGAAGGTTCGAATCCTTCCCTCTCCACCAGAATTAATCAGCAGCGATGTTTGTCGGTGCTGTTGAGTGAAAAGCCGGCAGCGGGCTTCGTCTACGATAGGTAGCTGGTAAGTAGGGCTATAGGGCAGCGCGTAGCGGATTGTCATTCTCGACAGGGTTTGCGGGCGTAGTTCAACGGTAGAACCTCAGCCTTCCAAGCTGATGGTGCGGGTTCGATTCCCGCCGCCCGCTCCAGTTGATGTGTTTGTTTAGCTCATGTAGCTCAGGGGTAGAGCACACCCTTGGTAAGGGTGAGGTCGACGGTTCAATTCCGTCCATGAGCTCCATATTGTGTAAGAAGATAGTTGCAAGAAGAAGGTTGCGAATCAAGCGAGCGATGCTCGCTTTTTTTGTCTCTGCGGCTGGCGTTGTTAGTCGGTGTCGGGCGTGAGAAAGGGTTGTCAGCAGCGAATTTATTCGCTACTATGACGCCCGCTGTTGTATAGGCGGTTAAAAAGCGCTTATCAGCAGATGTAGAAAGTTGATGTAAATAAGTTGTTGCAAATAATCAGTACGACGATACAGGCCAGTAGCTCAATTGGCAGAGCAGCGGTCTCCAAAACCGCAGGTTGGGGGTTCGATTCCCTCCTGGCCTGCCAACCTTCCCCAGGTTGGTATGTCTTTTTTCTAAAATTCTTTTATCGTTCGCCGCACCCTTAGGAGTCTCGTTTTTATGAAGCCTGGTTCTGTAAAACATGGCGCCGAGGTGCAGAAGCGCCATGACGGGCTCAAGTGGGCGGCGGTCGTAGCGCTGCTTGTCGTTGCTGTCGTTGGTAATACCTATTTCGCCGATATTGGCCTGCTCTACCGCGTGCTTGGCGTGGTGGTATTGTGTGCGATTGCAGGTTTGATCGCACTAACCACTACCAAAGGCCGTGATTTAGTAGAGCTTGCTATGAGCGCCAAGAAAGAGATTCAGCGCGTTGTATGGCCGACCCGTGCCGAAACCATCCAAACCACCGCTATTGTAATGGCAGCTGTGGTAGTGGTGGGGCTGATGCTGTGGTTGATCGACACCCTTCTTGGCTGGGCGATGTCCGGCGTCATTGGTTAGGAGTTTTCATGTCCAAACGTTGGTACGTCGTCCACGCTTATTCCGGCTTTGAAAAGCAGGTTCTGCGCTCGTTGACCGAACGCGTTAAGATGTACGGTATGGAAGATCGTTTCGGCGAGATTCTAGTGCCGACAGAAGAAGTGGTTGAGATGCGTGACGGCAAGCGTCGCAAGAGTGAGCGTAAGTTCTACCCCGGCTATGTGTTGGTCGAGATGGAAATGGCCGACGAAACATGGCACCTGGTCAATGAGACGCCGCGCGTGATGGGCTTTATTGGCGGCACCAAAGAGAAGCCGGCTGCGATCACCTCACGCGAAGCCGACGCTATTCTGGCGCGCGTTAAAGACGGTACCGACAAGCCACGGCCCAAAACAATGTTTGAGCCGGGTCAGTCGGTGCGTGTTGTTGACGGTCCGTTTGCCGATTTTAACGGCGTTGTCGAAGAAGTGAACTACGAAAAGAGCCGCCTGCACGTCAGCGTGTTGATTTTTGGTCGCTCGACGCCTGTTGAGTTAGAGTTTTCTCAGGTTGAGAAGGAATAAGCTCGCATGCTGAGAAAGAGTAAGTAGTGAGCGATAAGTTTTAATTCGTGTGAAATGGCTAAGCAGCCGTTTCGCTGGTACCGGGGAGCCTTCGGGCGCTACTACCCAATGGGAGCATAAACGATGGCCAAGAAAGTACAGGCTTACATCAAACTGCAGGTTGCTGCAGGTAAAGCCAATCCAAGTCCGCCGGTGGGCCCAGCACTGGGTCAGCACGGCGTGAACATTATGGAATTCTGTAAGCAGTTTAACGCCTCGACTCAAGAAATTGAGCCGGGCTTGCCGACGCCGGTCGTGATCACTGTCTATTCTGACCGCAGCTTCACGTTCGTCACCAAAACCGCGCCTGCTGCCGTGCTGCTGAAAAAAGCCGCCGGTATCAAGTCGGGTTCTGGCGAGCCGAACCAGAAGAAGGTCGGTACCGTGACGCGCGAGCAGCTTGAAGAGATCGCTAAAACGAAAGAGCCTGATTTGACGGCCGCAAATCTTGACGCCGCTGTGCGCACCATTGCTGGCAGTGCTCGCAGCATGGGCCTAAACGTGGAGGGTCTTTGATCATGGCTAAACTGTCTAAGCGTGCGAAAATTATTCGCGAAAAAGTAGACACCAACAAAGCGTACTCTATTGAAGAAGCCGTAGCGCTGCTCTCCGAGCTGTCTACTGTTAAATTCAAAGAGTCCGTTGATGTCGCCATCAACCTGGGTGTCGACCCGCGTAAATCCGACCAAGTTGTGCGTGGCGCTACCGTCATGCCTAACGGTACCGGTAAAGACGTGCGCGTTGCTGTTTTCACCCAGGGTGCCAATGCCGATGCCGCTAAAGAAGCTGGCGCCGACATCGTGGGCATGGACGACTTGGCCGAGCAAGTGAAAAAAGGCGTGATGGATTTTGACGTCGTTATCGCTTCGCCAGACGCCATGCGCGTTGTTGGTCAGCTGGGTCAGATTCTAGGTCCGCGCGGCCTAATGCCGAACCCGAAAGTGGGTACCGTAACGCCCGATGTGGCAACAGCGGTTAAAAACGCCAAAGCGGGTCAGGTACGCTTCCGTACCGACAAAAACGGCATTATCCACACTACCTTGGGTAAAGTGGATTTCGACGTCACCGCGATTCAAGGCAACCTTGAAGCACTGGTTGTTGACCTTAAGCGTCTCAAGCCGAGCACGTCGAAAGGTATTTACATTAAGAAATTGACCCTGTCCACGACCATGGGCCCGGGTTTGACCGTCGATCACTCTGCTTTCGCGTAAGGCATAAGATCGTCAGGTTGAGGGTATGCAGTACCGATAAGCAGTATTGATAAGAACTACCGAGCAAAACTTTGCGGTCCCCCGTTTGAGCGTTACGTTGGGCGGGGCGCCGTCAAAGACCGCAGGTGCCGCACTTCGTCTTTTGTAGCGTCAAGAGCGGCTTAATTGCTTCAACGCGCCTGCGCAGATGGTGTGGCCGCCAGTTGGTTAGCTTAACGGCTTTCTGGTGAGCACCATCCCCAAGGCTTCCCGCCTTGCACGGCTGTCGCTGTAATGCGTTTTTTGCAGTACGGCGTTAGCCATAATCGGCGGGAGGAGATGGTAACCACCGGAACCTTCTTGGGTTCCGGCACGAAGGAGTGATCACTGTGCCACTAGCACTTGAAGGCAAGAAAGCGATTGTTGCCGAGGTCAGTGAAGCGGCCAAGGGCGCACTCTCCGTCGTAGTTGCTGATTCTCGCGGCGTCACGGTTAGTAAAATGACCGATCTGCGCAAGCAGGCGCGCGAGAATGGTGTAGAGCTGCGTGTGGTACGTAACACGCTGGCTCGCCGCGCTCTTGAGGGCACTCAGTGGGAGTGCTTGATGGATAGCTTCGTTGGTCCGACACTGTTGGCCTTCTCTACTGATCATCCGGGCGCTGCCGCTCGACTGTTCAAAGAGTTTGCTAAAACGGACAAGGACTTCGAAGTCAAAGCGTTGGCCTACGAAGGTGAGCTGATTCCGGCTGCTGACATCGACCGTCTGGCAACCCTGCCGACCTACGACGAAGCAATTGCTCAGTTGATGTCGGTAATGAAAGAAGCCTCCGCTGGCAAGCTGGTTCGTACTTTGGCCGCGCTACGCGACCAGAAGCAAGATGCCGAAGCTGCTTAAGCAGTGTTTCTTGCCGGTAGCGTAAGCTTATGCGCGCTACCCGAACCGAGCAATGAATCCTGAGTCCTCGGCTGACCGAGACTCCCGCAAAGTTAGGAATGAAACAATGGCACTGTCCAAAGACGATATCATCAATGCTGTAGCCGACATGTCCGTAATGGAAGTTGTCGAGCTGATCGAAGCAATGGAAGAGAAATTCGGCGTTTCTGCAGCGGCGGCCGTAGTGGCTGGCCCGGCTGCTGGCGGCGAAGTAGCCGAAGAGCAGACTGAGTTTGACGTCGTTCTAACCGCTGCTGGCGACAAGAAAGTTAACGTGATCAAAGCGGTTCGCGAGATCACCGGCCTTGGCCTGAAAGAAGCTAAAGGTGCTGTTGACGGCGCTCCGGCGACCATCAAAGAAGGTCTGTCTAAAGACGACGCTGAAGCAGCTAAAACTAAGCTGGAAGAAGCGGGCGCAAGCGTCGAGCTCAAGTAATTCTTGTGCGGACGGCTTTACGCGCTGCGTAAGCTTCCACGGCTGGCGGCGGGATATCCCGCTGCCGGCCTTTTTCTGTTGTAGCTGATGTTGAGCAATAGCTGATATTGACCAACAGCAGTGCTGCTCACCACGAGCAGCCGCGGCAGAAACGTAAAAGCATTATTGAAGATGGCGTTATTGAAGATAGTGTTATCGACTACAGTGTTATCGACGACTGAGTTATCGAACTAGATTTTCGACGGCGAGCTACCGATTTAGGAGCTTGCTGTCTGTGTCTGACGAAGCCCGCCGGGCAGCGATGACCACGCATCGGTCACCCATGGTGAACAAGCTGGGGAATACAGATGGCTTACTCATATACTGAGAAAAAACGCATCCGCAAGGATTTCGGCAAACTGCCCCAAGTGATGGATGTGCCTTACTTGTTGGCGATCCAGCTTGATTCCTATTACGACTTCCTCCAGCAAGATCGTTCGCCCGACGAGCGTCACGAGGTCGGCCTGCACGCGGCGTTTAAGTCCGTGTTTCCGATTGAGAGCTTTTCCGGCAATGCGGCGCTTGAGTACGTCAGCTACCGTTTCGGCACGCCGGCGTTCGATGTTAAGGAATGTCAGCTACGTGGCGTGACTTACTCCGCCCCGTTGCGCGTCAAGGTTCGCTTGATCATTTATGATCGCGACTCCTCGAACAAGGCAATCAAAGATATTAAAGAGCAGGAAGTCTACATGGGGGAAATCCCCCTGATGACCGAGAACGGTACCTTTGTTATCAACGGTACTGAGCGGGTTATCGTTTCCCAGCTCCACCGCTCGCCCGGTGTGTTCTTTGATCACGATAAAGGCAAGAGTCACTCGTCGGGCAAACTGCTCTACTCAGCTCGCGTGATTCCTTATCGTGGCTCTTGGTTAGATTTTGAGTTTGACCCTAAAGACAACGTCTTTGTCCGTATTGACCGTCGCCGTAAACTGCCGGCCTCGGTGCTAATGCGTGCGCTGGGCATGAACACCGAAGAGATTTTAGCCGAGTTCTTTGAAACCAGTATCTTCCACATTGAGAAATCCGGTTTTTCAGTGGAGCTGGTGCCGTCGCGTCTACGTGGTGAAACCGCCACTTTCGACATCAAAGACAGCGCTGGTGAGACGATTGTTGAAGAAGGCCGTCGGATTACCCAGAAGCACATTCGCCAGCTTGAAAAAGCCGGGATCGAGCGTCTGGATGTGCCGATGGAGTACCTGTTCGGCAAAACGCTGGCCAAAGATCAAATCGACTCTAAAACCGGTGAGCTGATCTGCCCGTGTAACACCGAGATCACCCCGGAAGTGCTCGAGCGTATGGCCCAGGGCGGTATCACCCGGGTAGAAACGCTCTACACCAACGATCTTGACTGCGGTTCGTTCATTTCCGACACCTTGAAGCTGGATGCTACTAATTCCGCGCTTGAAGCGTTAGTCGAAATTTACCGCATGATGCGTCCCGGCGAGCCGCCGACCAAAGAATCTGCCGAAACGCTGTTTAACAACCTGTTCTTCTCTGAGGACCGCTACGACCTGTCGGGCGTTGGTCGTATGAAGTTCAACCGTCGCCTGCGTCGTGATACCGACACCGGCTCCGGCGTATTGGACCGTAAAGACATCCTGGATGTACTGCGCGAGCTGATCAGTATCCGTAACGGCTTCGGTGACGTTGACGATATCGATCACCTGGGTAACCGTCGTATTCGCTGCGTTGGCGAGATGGCCGAAAACCAGTTCCGCGTTGGCTTGGTGCGTGTCGAGCGCGCCGTGAAAGAGCGTCTTTCCATGGCGGAAAGTGAAGGCCTGATGCCGCAAGACCTGATCAACGCCAAGCCGGTCGCGGCGGCGGTGAAAGAGTTCTTCGGTTCCAGCCAGCTTTCCCAGTTTATGGACCAGAACAACCCGCTTTCTGAGGTGACGCACAAGCGTCGTGTCTCGGCACTCGGCCCCGGTGGTTTGACCCGTGAGCGCGCTGGCTTCGAAGTACGTGACGTACACGCCACGCACTACGGCCGTCTATGCCCGATCGAAACGCCGGAAGGCCCGAACATCGGTCTGATTAACTCACTGGCGACTTACAGCCACACCAACAGCTACGGTTTCTTAGAAACGCCGTACCGAAAAGTGGTGGATCGCCAGTTGACCGATGAAATCGTTCACCTCTCGGCGATTGAAGAAGGCGATTACGTGATTGCCCAGGCATCAGCTGCCGTGGACGAGTCCAACAAGCTGAGCGATGATCTGGTGCAGGCGCGTCACCGCGGCGAAACGACCTTTATGCGTCCTGAGCAAGTGACGCTGATGGACGTCTCTCCGCGCCAAGTAGTCTCGGTGGCAGCGGCGTTGATTCCGTTCCTCGAGCACGATGACGCCAACCGCGCCTTGATGGGTTCTAACATGCAGCGTCAGGCGGTGCCGACCCTGCGTGCCGAGAAGCCGCTGGTAGGTACCGGCATGGAGCGCTTTGTCGCCCGTGACTCCGGTGTCTGTGCGGTAGCGCGTCGGGGTGGCCTGATTGACTCGGTTGATGCACGCCGTGTCGTGGTGCGGGTCAACGAAGATGAAATCATCGGCGGTGAAGCCGGGGTGGATATCTACAACCTGACCAAGTACACCCGCTCGAACCAGAACACCTGTATGAACCAGCGCCCCATCGTGCGGCCTGGCGATAACGTGGCGCGTGGCGATATTCTTGCCGACGGCCCGTCGGTGGATATGGGCGATCTGGCGCTGGGTCAGAACATGCGCATCGCCTTTATGCCCTGGAACGGCTATAACTTCGAGGATTCGATCCTGCTGTCTGAGCGGGCGGCCCAAGAAGATCGTTTCACCACGATCCACATTCAGGAACTGACCTGTGTGTCACGTGACACCAAGTTGGGCTCAGAAGAGATTACCTCTGACATTCCCAACGTCGGCGAGTCAGCGCTGTCCAAGCTGGACGAGGCGGGCGTGGTGTACATCGGTGCCGAAGTCGGCCCCGGCGATATTTTGGTCGGTAAGGTAACACCCAAGGGTGAAACCCAGCTGACGCCGGAAGAAAAGCTGTTGCGTGCCATCTTCGGCGAGAAAGCGTCTGACGTTAAAGACACCTCGCTACGCGCGCCGACCGGTATGAAGGGCACGGTGATTGACGTGCAGGTATTCACCCGCGACGGCGTCGAGAAGGATTCCCGCGCGCTTACCATCGAGCGGATGCAGCTTGATGAGGTGCGCAAGGACCTGCAAGAAACTTACCGTATCGCCGAAGACGCCACCTTTGAGCGCCTTAAGCGTACCCTGGATGGTCAGGCCGTTAACGGCGGCCCGAACCTCAAGAAAGGCGATGTGCTTGACGAAGCCTATCTGGATGAACTGCCGCGTCAGCAGTGGTTCAAACTGCGCCTGCAGGATGAGTCCTTTAACGAACTGCTAGCACAGGCCGATGAGCAGCTGGAAATCCGTCGTAAAGAGATGGATGAGCGCTTTGAAGATAAAAAGCGCAAGCTGACCCAGGGCGATGATCTCGCGCCCGGCGTGCTGAAAATCGTCAAGGTCTACATGGCCGTGAAGCGTCGTATCCAGCCGGGCGATAAGATGGCCGGTCGTCACGGTAACAAAGGTGTTATCTCAGCGATCATGCCTATCGAAGACATGCCGTTCGACGAGAAGGGCGAGCCGGTCGACGTGATACTGAACCCGCTGGGCGTGCCGTCACGCATGAACGTTGGTCAGATTTTGGAGACCCACTTGGGTATGGCCGCGCGAGGTTTGGGTGTCAAGATTGACGCCATGCTGCGCGATGCACGCGGCCAGCAAGTCGCCGAGATCCGTGACTTCCTGGGGCAGGTGTACAACACGCCAGGCACTCGCGTTGAGGATATTGATTCCTTGACCGACGACGAAGTCATTGCCCTGGCGAAAAACCTTAAAGCGGGTGTGCCGATGGCAACGCCGGTGTTTGACGGTGCCAAAGAGCACGAAATCAAGCATCTGCTGAAGCTTGCTGACATTCCCGAGTCGGGCCAGATGGCCCTGTTCGATGGCCGTACCGGTGACGCCTTTGATCGTCCGGTCACCGTTGGCTACATGTACATGCTGAAGCTTAACCACTTGGTAGACGACAAGATGCACGCGCGTTCTACCGGTTCTTACTCGCTGGTGACCCAGCAGCCCTTGGGTGGTAAGGCGCAATTCGGTGGTCAGCGCTTCGGTGAGATGGAAGTGTGGGCGCTGGAAGCTTACGGTGCCGCATACACGCTACAAGAGATGCTCACCGTCAAGTCGGACGACGTCGAAGGCCGCACCAAGATGTATAAAAACATCGTGGATGGCGACCACACCATGCAGGCAGGCATGCCGGAATCCTTTAACGTACTCGTGAAGGAAATCCGCTCGCTGGGCATCGATATCGAGTTAGAGAGCTAGGAGCCGTCCCATGAAAGATTTGGTGAAAGTACTCAAATCGCAGTCTCAGTCCGAAGAGTTCGACGCGATCAAGATTACCCTGGCGTCGCCGGACATGATTCGCTCCTGGTCGTTTGGCGAGGTGAAGAAGCCCGAGACCATCAACTACCGTACCTTTAAACCGGAACGGGATGGACTGTTCTGCGCCAAGATTTTTGGCCCGGTGAAGGACTACGAGTGCCTGTGCGGCAAGTACAAGCGCATGAAGCACCGTGGCATCATCTGCGAGAAATGTGGCGTTGAAGTGACCAAAGCCGCCGTGCGCCGTGAGCGCATGGGGCATATCGAGCTTGCCTCGCCGGTCGCCCACATCTGGTTTCTGAAGTCACTGCCGTCGCGTATCGGTATGTTCCTGGATATGACCCTGCGTGATATCGAGCGCGTGCTCTACTTCGAAAGCTTTGTGGTGATTGATCCCGGCATGACCACGCTGGAGCGTGGTCAGCTGTTGAACGACGAGCAGTATTTTGAAGCGCTGGAAGAGTTTGGCGACGACTTCGATGCCCGCATGGGCGCCGAAGCCGTTCAAGAGCTGCTCAAAGACATCGATCTGGAAGAAGAGATTAACCACCTGCGCGAAGAAATCCCGCAGACCAACTCTGAAACCAAGATCAAGAAGCTCTCCAAGCGCCTGAAACTGCTTGAAGCCTTCTACCATTCCGGCAATGCGCCGGCGTGGATGGTCATGGAAGTGCTGCCCGTGCTGCCGCCGGATTTGCGTCCGCTGGTACCGCTCGATGGCGGCCGCTTCGCGACCTCCGATCTTAACGACCTTTACCGTCGTGTGATCAACCGTAACAACCGCCTGAAGCGTCTGCTTGATCTTAATGCGCCGGATATCATCGTGCGCAACGAGAAACGCATGCTGCAGGAAGCCGTCGATGCACTGCTGGATAACGGCCGTCGCGGCCGTGCGATCACCGGCTCTAACAAGCGCCCGCTGAAATCGCTCGCCGACATGATCAAAGGTAAGCAGGGGCGTTTCCGTCAGAACCTGCTGGGTAAGCGCGTCGACTACTCGGGCCGTTCGGTGATTACCGTGGGTCCGACGCTGCGCCTGCACCAGTGTGGTTTGCCCAAGAAAATGGCCCTTGAGCTGTTCAAGCCGTTTATCTACTCCAAGCTGCAGTCGCTGGGCTACGCCTCAACGATCAAAGCCGCCAAGAAGATGGTCGAGCGCGAACTGCCGGAAGTCTGGGATATCCTTGCTGATGTTATCCGCGAGCACCCGGTACTGCTGAACCGCGCGCCCACGCTGCACCGCCTGGGTATCCAGGCGTTTGAGCCGCTGTTGATCGAAGGCAAGGCGATTCAGCTGCACCCGCTGGTATGTGCCGCTTACAACGCCGACTTTGACGGTGACCAGATGGCGGTACACGTACCGTTGACGCTGGAAGCCCAGCTCGAAGCCCGCGCGCTGATGATGGCCACCAACAACGTGCTGTCGCCCGCTAACGGCGAGCCGATCATCGTGCCGTCGCAAGACGTTGTTCTGGGTCTTTACTACATGACCCGGGAAAAGATCAACGCCAAAGGCGAAGGCATGGTGTTCTCAGGCCTCAACGAGGTTGAGCGCGCCTTTGGTACGCAGTCGGTATCGCTGCACGCCCGCGTTAAAGTGCGCTTGGACGAAACCGACATTGAAGAAGAGACCGGCGCGCGCAGTTTCCACCGGCGTATTTACGACACTACCGTAGGCCGTGCGTTGTTGTTCCGCATCCTGCCTGAAGGGGTGCCGTTCGAGCTGATTGATCAGCCGATGAAGAAGAAGGCGATCTCCAGCCTGATCAACGAAGTTTACCGTCGTGCCGGCCTCAAGCCGACCGTCATCTTCGCTGACCAGCTGATGTATACCGGCTTTCGCTTAGCGACCTGGTCCGGCGCCTCTATCGGTGTTAACGACTTCGTTATCCCCGACGCCAAAACCGAGATCGTTGACGCCGCGGAAGCGGAAGTCAAAGAGATCGAAGACCAGTTCTCTTCTGGCCTGGTAACTGCCGGCGAGAAGTACAACAAGGTTATCGATATCTGGTCGAAAGCCAACGATAAAGTCGCCAAGGCGATGATGGTGGGCATCTCGAAAGAGACCGTCATCGATCGCGATGGTAACGAAGTCGAGCAGGACTCGTTCAACAGCGTGTTTATCATGGCCGACTCCGGTGCCCGTGGTAGTGCTGCCCAGATCCGCCAGCTGGCGGGTATGCGTGGCCTGATGGCCAAGCCGGATGGTTCGATCATCGAAACGCCGATCGTCGCCAACTTCCGTGAAGGTCTGAACGTACTGCAGTACTTCATCTCGACCCACGGTGCGCGTAAAGGTCTTGCGGATACGGCGCTTAAAACCGCCAACTCCGGTTACCTGACCCGTCGCCTGGTTGACGTAGCGCAAGACTTGGTGATCACTGAAGTCGACTGTGGCACCGAGAACGGTCTGACGCTGCACCCGATCATCGAAGGCGGCGACATTATCGTACCGCTTTCCCAGCGTGTGCTGGGTCGTGTGGTCGCTCAGGATGTTATTCATCCTGGCAGTGGTGACGTGCAGCTCGCTAAAGGTACCTTGCTGGACGAGAAGTGGTGTGCCGAGCTCGACACCATGGGCGTCGACGAGATCGTCGTGCGTTCCACGATTACCTGTGAGACCGCTCACGGCGTGTGTGCGGCCTGCTACGGCCGTGACTTGGCCCGTGGCCACCAGGTTAATATCGGTGAAGCGGTCGGTGTTATTGCCGCTCAGTCGATTGGTGAGCCGGGCACCCAGCTGACCATGCGTACCTTCCACATTGGTGGTGCAGCGTCACGGTCTTCGGCTACCGATAGTGTCCAGGTGAAGCACGGCGGTAAGGTTCGTCTGCACAACATTAAAAACGTTGAGCGTGCTGACGGTAAGTTGGTCGTGGTATCGCGCTCAAGCGCCTTGGCCGTTGCCGATGACCATGGCCGCGAGCGTGAGTACTACAAGCTGCCTTACGGCGCTGAGCTCTCCGTGCGCGACGGCGACGTTGTGGATGCCGGTGCCATTGTGGCCAAGTGGGATCCGCACACTCACCCGATCGTTGCCGAAGTAGAAGGCAAGGCGCAGTTTATCGACCTCGACGAAGGTGTCACCATGCACCGCAGCGTCGACGAGATGACTGGCCTGTCGTCCATCGAGGTTATCGAGTCGGCGGCTCGGCCTATGGCCGGACGCGACAAGCGCCCCATGGTCATGTTGCAGGACAGCGCCGGCGAGTACGTCTCTGTCTCGGGCTCTAATACCCCGGTGCAGTACCTGCTGCCAGGCAACTCGATTATCTCGGTCGACGATGGCGTCACCATCGGTGTGGGTGAAGTGGTCGCCCGTATCCCGGTAGAGGCGTCGGCGAACAAAGATATCACCGGTGGTCTGCCACGGGTGGCTGACTTGTTCGAAGCGCGTAAGCCGAAAGAGTCGTCTATCCTGGCCGAAATCAGCGGCGTGGTTAGCTTCGGTAAAGAGACCAAAGGCAAGCGTCGCTTGATGATTACCCCGGAATCTGGCGATGCGTTCGAAGCCTTGATTCCCAAGTGGCGTCAAATTGCGGTCTTCGAAGGTGAAACCGTCGAGAAGGGCGAAGTGATTTCCGATGGCCCGAGCAATCCCCACGATATCCTGCGTTTGCTGGGTGTCGAGGAACTGGCCAAGTACATCACGGCCGAAGTGCAAGACGTTTATCGTCTGCAGGGCGTTGGCATCAACGATAAGCACATTGAAGTGATTGTGCGTCAGATGCTGCGCAAGGTAGAGATTACTGACTCGGGCGATTCGAATTTCATCACCGGCGATCAGGCAGAGCTGGTACGCGTGCTGGAACAGAATATTCGTCTCGAAAAAGAGCAGAAATTCCCAGCCAAGTACCAACGCATGTTGCTGGGTATCACCAAGGCCAGCTTGGCTACCGAGTCGTTCATTTCCGCGGCCTCCTTCCAGGAGACAACCCGCGTACTGACCGAAGCAGCGGTAACCGGCAAGCGCGATTATCTGCGCGGCCTGAAAGAAAACGTCGTTGTGGGTCGGTTGATTCCGGCAGGTACCGGCTTGACCCACCATGCCGAGCGTCGTCGCAAGCGCGAAGACGTTGAGCAACAGTTCAACCCCTCGGCTACCGAGGTGGAGCAGGAGCTGGGCGCTCAGTTAACCGCTCTCGATACTGACGACGAGCTGTAAATCTGGCGCAAATGGCACCCATCAAGTGCCTGCAAATAGTAGTTAAAATACGTAAGTGAGAAAGTAAGTAAAACGAGTAGCTGACCTGAAAAGCGCAGCCTTGCCGGTAAAACCGCCGGCAAGGCTTGACGCCACCTAGGGTCAGCCTTTAGAATGCGCAGCCTTTAACAGTGGGGTGGGTACGCCTGCAGCCACTGAACGTATTTGTTAAAAGGCCAGGCAACCATTGGAGTCAGCTAAACACCATGGCAACGATTAATCAGCTAGTGCGCAAGCCGCGCAAGCGCCCCGTCACTAAAAGTGATGTGCCCGCGCTGCAGGCCTGTCCGCAAAAGCGCGGCGTATGTACGCGCGTTTACACTACCACCCCGAAGAAGCCTAACTCGGCCCTGCGTAAGGTCTGCCGTGTGCGCCTGACGAATGGCTTTGAAGTGGCTTCTTACATCGGTGGTGAAGGTCACAACCTTCAGGAACACTCTGTCGTTTTGATTCGCGGCGGCCGTGTAAAGGATTTGCCAGGTGTGCGTTATCACACCGTCCGTGGCGCCCTTGACACCTCCGGCGTTCAAAACCGTCGTCAGGGTCGTTCTAAATACGGTACTAAGCGTCCTAAGTCTTAAGACGATAGGGTGGCTGTACAGCACAGTCGAGCTGTTGGGTGTGCTGAGTAACGATTATCACGAATTTGACGGTCTGATAAGAGTAAGGTCGGGCGGCGCAGTGCGTCTTGTACGCAGCACGAGTTCCGGGTTTACCTGAAAGATCCTTAATTGAGGGCTTATCATGCCTAGAAGAAGAGTAGTAGCTAAACGCGAAATCCTGCCGGATCCTAAGTTCGGAAGTGAGCGTCTGGCGAAGTTCATGAACCACCTGATGTTCAGCGGTAAAAAGTCCATAGCTGAGCGTATCGTCTACGGTGCGCTGGACAAGGTTGCCGAGCGTAGTAAAGAAGAGCCGCTGGAGATCTTCGACAAAGCGCTGGAAGCTATCCAGCCGATGGTCGAAGTGAAGTCGCGCCGCGTGGGTGGTGCGACCTATCAGGTGCCGGTTGAAGTACGTCCGTCTCGTCGCCAGGCGCTAGCCATGCGCTGGCTGGTAGACGCGGCGCGTCGTCGCGGTGAGAAAACCATGGTGCTGCGTCTGGCAGGCGAAATGCTGGATGCTGCAGAAGGCAAAGGTTCTGCCGTTAAGAAGCGCGAAGACGTGCACCGTATGGCAGAAGCCAACAAGGCCTTCTCGCACTACCGTTTTTAATAGCGTCGTTCCTAACATCGACGTTGTTAACATCGGCGTTTCTAGCATTGGCGTTTTTAAGCACGGCGTTTCTAAGTACGGCTTTATGGTGTACATATGCACGTTGTTCAGCATCGCGAAGTGTCTGCTGAGTCGCTATGTTGAAATACCTACCCGCTACCCTGCTGGGGTGGCGGCGGTCGCATAAGCCTCGCTTGCCTACGCCGCTATATTAACGAGCATCGCCAACAAACGGGAGTTTCACCGTGGCACGCAAGACACCACTTACGCGTTATCGCAATATCGGTATTGTCGCTCACGTCGACGCGGGTAAAACCACGACGACTGAGCGGGTACTGTTTTACACTGGCCTTTCCCATAAAGTGGGCGAAGTGCACGACGGTGCTGCGACCATGGACTGGATGGAGCAGGAGCAGGAGCGTGGTATTACCATCACCTCAGCTGCGACTACCTGTTTCTGGCAGGGCATGAACAAGCAGTTTGATGAGCACCGTATCAACATTATCGACACCCCGGGGCACGTTGACTTCACCATTGAAGTTGAGCGTTCTCTGCGCGTGCTTGATGGCGCGGTTGTTGTACTGTGCGGTTCTTCCGGCGTTCAGCCGCAGACCGAAACCGTATGGCGCCAAGCCAACAAGTACGAAGTCCCGCGCATGGTCTTTGTCAACAAGATGGACCGTACCGGCGCCGACTTCTTCATGGTCGTTGAGCAGTTGAAAGAGCGCCTGGGTGCCAAAGCTGTGCCGATCCAGATCAACTGGGGCACAGAAGAAAACTTTAAAGGCGTTATCGACCTGATTCAGATGAAGGCTATCCTGTGGGATGAGGAAAGTCTGGGTATGAATTATGACCTCGCGGACATCCCGGCTGAGCTGCAAGAAACCGCCGAGAAATACCGCGAAGAGATGGTCGAAGCGGCTGCCGAAGGCTCTGACGAGCTGATGGAGAAGTACCTCGACGGTAACGAGCTTACGGTTGAAGAGATCAAGGCCGGTCTGCGCGCGCGCACCCTGGCTAACGATATCGTTTTGGTTACCTGTGGTTCTGCCTTTAAGAACAAGGGCGTTCAGGCGGTACTGGATTGCGTTATCGAGTACATGCCCTCGCCGACGGAAGTTAAGGCGATCGAAGGTGAGCTCGACGATAAAGACGGCACGATCGATACCCGTGAAGCGGACGATAATCAGCCGTTCGCCGCGCTGGCGTTTAAGATCGCTACCGATCCGTTCGTGGGCACACTGACCTTTATCCGTGTCTACTCGGGCGTTCTGAAATCTGGTGACGGTGTGTATAATTCCGTTAAGCAGAAGAAAGAGCGCGTTGGCCGTATCGTTCAGATGCATGCCAACTCTCGTGAAGAGATCAAAGAAGTCTTGGCGGGCGATATTGCCGCCTGTATCGGTCTTAAAGACGTCACTACCGGTGACACCCTGTGCGATATCGATAACAAAATTGTTCTCGAGCGCATGGAGTTCCCGGACCCGGTTATTTCGGTGGCCGTAGAGCCGAAGTCGAAGGCAGACCAAGAGAAAATGGGCGTTGCGCTGGGCAAGCTTGCCCAGGAAGACCCTTCTTTCCAGGTTAAAACCGACGAAGAAACCGGCCAGACGATTATTTCCGGTATGGGTGAGCTTCACCTCGACATCCTCGTTGACCGTATGCGTCGCGAGTTTAAGGTTGAGGCCAATATCGGTAAGCCGCAGGTTGCCTACCGCGAAACCATCCGCGGCAATATTGAGCAAGAAGGCAAGTTCGTACGTCAGTCGGGCGGTCGTGGTCAGTACGGTCACGTTTGGTTGCGCATCGAACCGCTGACTGCTGAAGAAAAGGGTGAAGGCGACGAAGAAATCTTCTTCAAATTCAACTCTGAAATCGTAGGCGGTGCGGTTCCTAAGGAATACGTCCCTGCGGTTGAGAAAGGGGCTTACGAGCAGCTCAAAAACGGCGTCATCGCGGGTTATCCGATGATTGACGTTAAAGTAACGCTGTTCGACGGCTCTTTCCACGACGTAGACTCGAACGAGACTGCGTTCAAGATTGCTTCTTCTATGGCAGTAAAAGAAGGTGCCAGGAAGGCCAAGGCCGTGCTGCTGGAGCCGGTGATGAAGGTCGAAATCGTGACCCCCGAAGACTTTATGGGTGACGTCATGGGCGACCTGAGCCGTCGTCGCGGCCTGGTGCAGGGTATGGATGACTCTTCTTCTGGTAAAGTCATTCGTGCAACGGTGCCACTGGGCGAGATGTTCGGTTATGCTACCGATCTGCGCTCACAGACCCAGGGCCGTGCGAGCTACTCCATGGAGTTCTCGAAGTACGACGAGGCGCCCTCCAGCGTCGTTGAAGCCGTCATCAATCAAAACGGTTAACCGTTAGCTAACGTAAAGAGGTTATAGCAGTGGCTAAGGCAAAATTTGAACGTTCCAAACCGCATATCAACGTCGGCACCATTGGTCACGTCGACCACGGTAAAACGACCCTGACTGCGGCCTTGACCCGCGTTTCCGCTGAAGTTTTTGGCGGCGACTGGAGTGAATTCGCCGCTATCGATAATGCGCCGGAAGAGCGTGAGCGCGGTATCACGATCGCGACATCGCACGTGGAATACCAGTCTGAAGCGCGTCACTACGCGCACGTCGACTGCCCCGGGCACGCCGACTACGTCAAGAACATGATCACCGGTGCTGCGCAGATGGACGGCGCGATCCTGGTCTGTTCTGCCGCAGACGGCCCGATGCCGCAGACTCGCGAGCACATCCTGCTGTCGCGTCAGGTTGGCGTACCGTTCATCGTTGTGTTCCTGAACAAAGCGGACATGGTCGATGACGAAGAGCTGCTCGAGCTGGTAGAGATGGAAGTTCGCGAACTCCTCGACCAGTACGACTTCCCGGGCGACGACACGCCGATCATCACGGGTTCTGCGCTGATGGCGCTGAACGGTGAAGATGAGAACGGCATGGGCACCACCGCCGTTGCGAATCTGATCAAAGCGCTGGACGAGTACATTCCGGAGCCGGAGCGTGCGATCGATCAGCCGTTCCTGATGCCGATTGAAGACGTGTTCTCTATCTCTGGTCGCGGTACGGTTGTCACCGGTCGTGTTGAGCGCGGTATCGTCACTCCGGGTAGCGAAGTCGAAATCATCGGTATCCGTGATACCGTTAAGACCATCGTTACCGGCGTTGAAATGTTCCGTAAGCTGCTCGACGAAGGTCGTGCCGGTGAGAACGTTGGCGCCCTGCTGCGTGGTACTAAGCGTGATGACGTCGAGCGTGGTCAGGTACTGGCCAAGCCGGGCACCATCAAGCCGCATACTACCTTCGAAGCAGAAGTTTACGTACTGTCCAAAGAAGAAGGCGGCCGTCATACGCCTTTCTTCAAGGGCTACCGTCCGCAGTTCTACTTCCGTACCACCGACGTAACGGGTACCTGTGAACTGCCGGAAGGCGTTGAAATGGTCATGCCGGGTGACAACGTGCAAATGGTTGTTACCTTGATTGCTCCAATCGCCATGGATGAAGGTCTGCGCTTCGCTATTCGTGAAGGCGGCCGTACCGTCGGCGCGGGCGTTGTGGCCAAGATCGTTAAGTAAGCTAGTTGCTTGAATGATAGAGGGGGCTCTGGTGAGCCCCCTTTTCTGCGCACCATCAGCAAATGTTTGACATTGGCTTGTGGCGTGCCTATAATGCGCATCCTTTGAATGCGTGGGTAGACGGCTCGCGCCGTCGACATCCATTGGAGTTTAGGGCAAATGCAGAACCAAAAGATTCGCATTCGGTTGAAAGCGTTCGACCATCGCCTGATCGATCAGTCCACAGCGGAGATCGTTGAAACCGCTAAGCGTACTGGTGCTCAGGTTCGTGGGCCGATCCCGCTGCCGACCAATCGCGAGCGTTACACCATTCTGATCTCGCCGCACGTCAACAAAGATGCGCGTGACCAGTATGAGATTCGTACGCACAAGCGTGTGCTCGACATCGTTGAGCCGACCGAGAAAACTGTTGATGCTTTGATGAAACTTGATCTCGCCGCTGGCGTTGACGTGCAAATCAAACTCAACTAATTACACTAGTCACTTGCGGCCCAGCGCTCATAAGTCAGCATGAGCAGCAGCCGCCGCGCCGTGAGGCGCCATACAATGTGCTAGTGGAATGCTCTGGAAAGGGCAGCCATAGCGGGTGATAGCCCCGTACACTATAGGAGACTGAGTATGACTATCGGTTTAGTCGGTACCAAGGCCGGGATGACCCGTGTCTTTACCGAAGACGGCGCATCCGTGCCCGTAACCGTTATTGAAGTGGATCCTAACCGTGTTACACGCGTTAAATCCGTCGAGTCTGACGGTTACGCAGCGGTTCAGGTCACATCTGGCTCTCGTAAAGCTAAGCACCTCACCAAAGCGCAAGCTGGACAGTTTGCCAAGGCGGGTGTTGAAGCTGGTCGCGCACTGATGGAATTTCGTCTTGCAGAAGGCGAAACGATTCCTGAAGTGGGTGGCGAAATCACCGTATCCCTCTTCGAAGCTGGTCAAATGGTTGACGTGACCGGCACCTCTAAGGGTAAAGGCTTCCAGGGTGCTGTTAAGCGCTGGAATTTCCGTACCCAGGACATGACCCACGGTAACTCTCTGTCGCACCGCGCGCCGGGTTCCATCGGCATGTGTCAGACGCCGGGTCGCGTTTTCAAAGGCAAAAAAATGGCCGGTCAAATGGGTAGCGCCCGTTGCACCGTGCAAAGCCTTGAGATCGTCCGTGTCGACGTCGAGCGTAACCTGCTGCTGATTAAAGGCGCCGTACCGGGTGCTCCTGGTAGTGACGTTATCGTTCGCAGCGCCGTGAAAGCAGGCTGAAGGGGATAATTACCAATGAATCTGAATCTTGCTGCAGGCGCGGGTACCGTTGAAGTAGCCGACGCCACTTTTGGCAAAGAATTCAACGAAGCGCTCGTTCACCAAGTGGTCACTGCCTATCTGGCAGCTGGTCGTCAGGGAACTAGCGCACAAAAGAGTCGTTCCGATGTGCGTGGTGGTGGTAAAAAGCCGTGGCGTCAGAAAGGCACCGGTCGTGCACGTGCCGGTACTATCCGCTCTCCGCTATGGCGTGGCGGCGGCGTAACCTTCGCGGCGCGTCCGCAAGACTACACTCAGAAGGTTAACCGCAAGATGTACCGCGCAGCGATGCGCTCCATCTTGTCTGAGCTTGTACGTCAAGAGCGTTTAATCGCGATTGAAGAGTTCAGCGTCGATGCGCCTAGGACCAAGCAGGTAGCTGCCAAGCTGAAAGAGCTCGACCTTGAGAAAGTGTTGATCGTCACTGAAGACATTGACGAAAAGCTCTATTTGGCCGCACGCAACCTTCCCCACGTTGACGTGGTGGATGTCGCGGCAGCTGACCCGGTAAGCCTGGTAGCCTTTGATAAGGTCCTGATTACCGTCTCCGCCCTGCGTAAATTCGAGGAGAAGCTGGCATGAACCAGGAACGCGTATTCAAGGTTCTGCTTGGACCGCACGTGACCGAAAAAGCCGCGATGGCAGCCGAGCGCAACCAGTACGTTTTCAAGGTGGCATCTGATGCTACCAAACCCGAGATCAAGAAAGCCGTTGAAGCACTGTTCGGCAAGAAGGTCAGCGGTGTTCAAGTATTGAACATCAAGGGTAAAACAAAGCGTACTGCGAACGGCATCGGCCTGCGTAAGGGTTACCGTAAAGCGTATGTGACCCTGGCTGCGGGCGAAACGCTCGAAGACTTCACAGGCGCCGAATAAGGGCAGGAGTACGGATAATGGCAATCGTCAAGACCAAACCAACTTCCGCCGGTCGTCGCCACGTCGTCAAGATCGTTGGCGAGGAACTGTTTAAGGGCCGTGCTTATGCACCGCTGCTAGAAAAACAGTCCAAGTCCGGTGGCCGGAATAACTACGGTCGCATCACCACCCGTCACGTGGGCGGTGGTCATCGTCACCACTATCGGCTGATCGACTTTAAGCGCACCAAGGATGGCATTCCTGCCAGCGTTGAGCGCCTAGAGCACGACCCGAACCGCAGTGCGCACATTGCACTGCTGAAATACGCTGATGGCGAGCGTCGTTACATCATCGCACCGAAAGGTGTCAGCGCGGGTACCGTGCTGGAGTCTGGTGTTAACGCGCCCATCAAGAAAGGCAATGCTTTGCCGCTGCGCAACATCCCGTTGGGTTCCACGGTGCACTGCATCGAACTCAAGCCGGGTAAAGGCGCGCAGATTGCTCGCAGTGCCGGTACAAGCGCCCAGCTTGTAGCGCGTGAAGGTAACTACGCCACGCTACGTCTTCGCTCTGGCGAAATGCGTAAAGTGTTGGCCGAGTGCCGCGCAACCTTGGGTGAAGTGAGCAACTCCGAGCACAGCCTGCGTCAACTTGGCAAGGCCGGTGCGAAGCGCTGGAGAGGTGTGCGTCCGACGGTTCGCGGTGTCGCGATGAACCCGGTGGATCACCCGCACGGTGGTGGCGAAGGCCGCACCAGCGGTGGTCGTAACCCGGTCACCCCATGGGGTGTACCAACGAAGGGTTATAAGACGCGTAAGAATAAGCGCACCGACAAGCTGATCATTCGTCGTCGTAATAAGACACGTTGATCGAAATTGCCAAGACATTAAGGGGTAATGGCTGTGCCACGTTCACTTAAGAAAGGTCCCTTCATTGACCTTCATCTTTTGAAGAAGGTAGAGGCTGCAGTGGAGAAGAACGACCGTAAACCGATCAAGACCTGGTCGCGGCGTTCGATGATCCTGCCAACTATGGTAGGCCTCACTATCGCGGTCCATAACGGTCGCCAACACATCCCGGTGCACGTATCCGAGGAAATGGTTGGCCACAAATTGGGCGAATTCGCTGCCACCCGCACTTACCGTGGGCACGTGGCGGATAAGAAAGCCAAACGGTAAGCCAGAGAGGATTGAGAGATGGAAGTCACAGCTAAGCTGCTTGGCGCTCGTTTATCCGCCCAGAAGGCCCGTTTGGTGGCTGACCAGGTGCGCGGTAAACCGGTCGCCGAGGCACTCGACCTGCTGACCTTCTCACCGAAGAAGGCTGCCAAGCTGGTTAAGAAGGTGCTTCAATCCGCCATAGCAAACGCGGAAGAAAATAACGGCATGGATATTGACGAGCTGCGTGTCTCGACCATCTGCGTCGATGAGGGCATGACGCTCAAGCGTATCAAGCCGCGTGCCAAAGGGCGGGCGGATCGTATCTTGAAGCGCACGTGCCACATCACCGTCAAGGTAGCAGAGAAGTAGGAGTCGACCGATGGGTCAGAAAGTCAATCCAACAGGCATTCGACTGGGCATCGTCAAAGACCATGCTTCTGTCTGGTATGCTGAGCGCGGCGCTTACGCCGATAAGCTCAATAATGATCTCGAAGTGCGTAGCTTCCTGGAAGAGCGTCTTAAAAGCGCCTCTGTTAGCCGCATCCACATCGAGCGTCCGGCGAACAATGCCCGCATCACCATTCACACTGCCCGTCCGGGTATCGTGATTGGTAAGAAAGGTGAAGATGTCGACCGTTTGCGTCGCGATCTCACCCAGATGATGGGCGTTCCCGTGCATGTGAACATCGAAGAAGTTCGCAAGCCGGAGCTGGATGCCAAGCTAGTCGCTGCTAACGTAGCGGGTCAGCTTGAGCGTCGCGTGATGTTCCGTCGTGCTATGAAGCGCGCGGTACAGAACGCAATGCGTCTTGGCGCTGGTGGCATCAAGATTCAGCTGTCAGGTCGTCTTGGTGGCGCTGAAATCGCACGTACCGAATGGTACCGCGAGGGTCGCGTTCCGTTGCACACGTTGCGTGCGGATATCGACTACGCCACTTACGAAGCTCACACCACCTATGGCGTTATCGGCGTCAAAGTGTGGATCTTCAAGGGTGAAATCCTCGGCGGTATCGAGGAAGTACGTGCCAAGGCTAAGCAGCAGCAGCCTTCCGGCAACGCACCCAAGAAGAAAGGTTCCAGGTAAGGGGAGAGCGAGTCGATGTTACAGCCCAAGCGTATGAAATTCCGCAAGATGATGAAAGGCCGCAACCGTGGCCTGGCGCATCGCGGAAGCAAGATCAGCTTCGGGGAATACGGCCTTAAAGCGACCGGTCGTGGCCGCATTACTGCGCGCCAGATCGAAGCCGGCCGTCGTGCGATCACACGTCACGTTAAGCGTGGCGGTAAAATCTGGATCCGCGTCTTCCCTGATAAGCCGATCTCCAAGAAGCCGCTCGAAGTTCGTATGGGTAAAGGTAAAGGTTCTGTTGAGTACTGGGTTGCCCAGATCCAACCGGGTCGGATCCTGTATGAAATTGAAGGCGTGTCGGAAGAGCTCGCACGTGAAGCGTTTGATCTTGCCGCACAGAAAATGCCCTTATCCACCACCTTTGCGAAACGGACGGTGATGTGATGAAAGCCCAGGAAATTCGTGACAAGTCCGCAGGAGAGCTCCAGGAGCAACTCCTCGAACTCCTCCGCGAGCAGTTTAACCTGCGCATGCAGAAGGCCACTGGCCAACTGAGCCAGACTCATCTGCTCAAGCAGGTCCGCCGGGATATTGCCCGCGTCAAGACTTTGCTCAACGAGAAGGCAGGTGATTGAGATGGCCGAAGAAAACACAAAGCGTACGCTCACCGGTAAAGTGGTGAGCGATAAGATGGACAAGTCCATCGTCGTCATGATCGAGCGGCGCGAGCGTCACCCGATCTACGGAAAATACGTTAAGCGCTCCACCAAGCTGCACGCCCATGATGAGGCGAACCAGGCGAAGGCAGGCGATACGGTTTCCATTCAGGAATGCCGTCCGCTTTCCAAGTTGAAAGCCTGGACGCTGGTCGAGGTGGTTGCTCACGTCAAGGGTTAATCCCCTCGCGTGTCAATCAGTGCAGTCAGATTAGGTTTGGAGAAAACCGATGATTCAGACTCAGACAATGCTGGATATCGCCGATAACAGCGGAGCGCGCCGGGTGCAATGCATCAAGGTGTTAGGCGGTTCACACCGTCGCTATGCTCGTATAGGTGATATCATCAAGGTCACGGTTAAGGAAGCGATTCCGCGTGGCAAGGTCAAAAAAGGCCAGGTGCTAAAAGCGGTCGTGGTCCGGACCCGTAGTGGCGTCCGTCGTCCCGACGGTTCGCTCATCCGTTTCGATGGAAATGCGGCGGTTTTGTTGAATAACACCAACGAACAGCCCATCGGTACCCGTATTTTTGGGCCGGTGACTCGTGAACTTCGTAATGAAAAGTTCATGAAGATCATTTCCTTAGCGCCTGAAGTGCTGTAAGGAGCGAGGCGGATATGCAAAAGATCAAACGTGACGATGAAGTCATCGTCATCGCCGGGAAGGATAAAGGCAAGCGTGGCACTGTTAAGCGGGTATTAGAAAGCCGCTTCTTGGTGTCCGGTGTGAACATGATTAAACGTCACACCAAGCCAAATCCCATGGCGGGAAATCAGGGCGGTATCGTCGAGCGTGAGGCTCCGATTCACGCGTCCAACGTAGCCATCTTCAATTCGGAGACCGGTAAGGCGGATCGCGTCGGCTTCCAGGTGAAGGAAGACGGTACCAAGGTACGTATCTACAAGTCGACGCAGACGCAGATCGACGCCTAACGCGAGTCGGGTAGCAAAATGGCGAACTTGAAAGAACGTTATCAAAACGAGGTAGCAGCTCAACTCAAAGAAGAGTTCAGCTATGCCAACGTTATGCAGATACCCCGGATCACGAAAGTGACTCTGAACATGGGTATCGGCGAAGCAGTCAACGATAAAAAGTTGATTGACAATGCCATCGGCGATCTAGAGAAGCTCTCTGGGCAAAAGCCGCTGGTGACCAAGGCACGTAAGTCCATCGCGGGCTTCAAGGTGCGCGAAGGTTGGCCTATCGGCATCAAGGTGACCCTGCGCGCTGAGCGCATGTGGGACTTCTTGGACCGCTTGGTTTACATCGCGATTCCCCGCGTGCGTGACTTCCGTGGTCTCAACCCGAAGTCCTTCGACGGTCGCGGCAATTACTCAATGGGTGTGCGTGAGCAGATCATCTTCCCGGAGATCGAGTATGATAAAATCGATCGAATCCGGGGGTTGGATGTCACTATCACCACGACCGCCAAAACCGACGAGGAAGGTCGTGCGCTATTAACCGCGCTGAGCTTCCCGTTCAAGAAATAGGGGTGGGATCATGGCTAAGAAAAGTATGGTAGAGCGTGAGCTTAAGCGTACACAATTGGTGGCGAAGTATGCCACCAAGCGCACTGAGCTCAAGAAGATCATCTCAGACGTGAATACGACTGAGGAAGACCGCTTCGAGGCGACGCTGAAGCTGCAGCAACTGCCGCGCGACTCAAGCCCGGTACGTCAGCGTAACCGCTGCCGTATCACCGGTCGTCCGCACGGCTTTTACAACAAGTTCGGCCTCGGCCGTAACAAGCTGCGTGAAGCCGCCATGCGTGGCGACGTTCCTGGACTGAAGAAGTCCAGTTGGTAACGCCACGTAGAATCATCAGGAGCGCACATTAAATGAGCATGCAAGACACTCTGGCGGATATGTTTACCCGTATCCGCAATGCGCAGATGGCCACCAAGGAGGCGGCAACCATGCCGTCCTCCAAGCTGAAAGTGCAAGTGGCCCGAGTGCTAAAGGAAGAAGGCTACATTGCCGACTTTACGGTAGCGGAGGGCGTTAAGCCCGAGCTGACCGTGACTCTCAAGTACTTTGAGGGTAAGCCGGTTATTGAGCACATTCAGCGGGTTTCCAAGCCGTCCCTGCGCCGTTATAAAGGCAAGGACAATCTGCCTAAGGTCGCCGATGGTCTGGGTATCGCGATTGTCACCACATCCAATGGTGTCATGACCGATCGTGCCGCGCGCCAAGCCGGTGTCGGTGGCGAAGTCATCTGCACCGTATTCTAGGAGGCTGGAATGTCCCGCATAGCGAAATATCCGGTTAAAGTGCCTGCCGGCGTTGAGATTAAAATCGATGCCGACCAGCTGACCGCCAAGGGCGGCCAAGGCACACTATCTATGACTATCCACTCCGATGTAGTGGTGGGTCAGGAAGATAGCCAGCTGACCTTCGCCCCGAGCGAATCTGCCAAGAGCTGGGCCATGGCCGGTACTACCCGCGCCTTAGTTCAGAACCTGGTAACGGGCGTATCCGAGGGTTTTACAAAATCTCTCGAAATTGTTGGCGTCGGTTATCGTGCCCAAGCTAAGGGCCAGACGCTCAATCTTTCACTGGGCTTCTCGCACCCGGTCGACTACCAACTGCCTGAAGGTGTCTCAGCGGAAACGCCGAAAAACACCGTGATCGTGCTGAAAAGCGCGAACAAGCAGCAGCTCGGTCAGTGCGCCGCGGAAATCCGCGCTTTCCGTCCGCCCGAGCCGTATAAAGGCAAGGGTGTCCGGTACGCCGACGAGCAGGTGCGTCGCAAAGAAGCCAAGAAGAAGTAAGGCAGGGTTATGAACGCGAAGAAAGAATCTCGTCTCCGTCGTGCCCGCCGCGCTCGCGCCAAGATCCGCGAGCTGGGCGTGTATCGCCTGTGCGTCAACCGTACCCCGCGTCACATCTATGCGCAGATTATCTCGCCTGATGGTGGCAAAGTGTTAGCCAGTGCTTCTACGCTAGACAAAGCACTGCGCGAGGGTGCGACCGGCAACTCAGATGCGGCCTCTAAAGTAGGTGCTATGATTGCCGAACGCGCTAAAGAAGCAGGCATCACCCAGGTGGCCTTCGACCGTGCTGGCTTTAAGTATCACGGCCGCGTCAAGGCGCTGGCCGACGCCGCACGTGAAGGCGGCCTGGAATTCTAAAGGGTTTTACGATGGCGAAGAACGAACAGCAAAGCGGTGATCTGCAAGAGAAGTTAGTGCAGGTCAACCGCGTCGCCAAGGTGGTCAAGGGTGGTCGTATTTTCGGCTTCACCGCGCTGACCGTCGTTGGTGATGGTAAAGGTCGTGTCGGTTTTGGACGTGGCAAGGCGCGTGAAGTGCCTGTCGCGATCCAGAAGGCAATGGATCAAGCTCGTCGCAACATGGTCAAGGTGAACCTTGCTGGCCACACGCTGCAGTACCCGGTAAAAGCCCGTCACGGTGCTTCCAAGGTGTACATGCAGCCGGCCTCTGAAGGTACCGGTATTATCGCCGGTGGCGCCATGCGCTCTGTATTAGAGCTCGCCGGTGTCCACGACGTACTGGCCAAGTGCTACGGTTCCACCAACCCGGTTAACGTGGTACGGGCGACTGTCAAAGGTCTCTCCTCCATGCAAGCACCGGAAGACGTGGCCGCCAAGCGCGGTCTGTCTGTCGAAGCGATCACGGGGTAAGGCACCATGGCAGCAACGATCAAGGTTACCCAGATCCGCAGCACCATCGGCATCAGGCCCACGCACAAAGCCAACATGAAGGGCTTGGGTCTGCGTCGCATCGGTCATACGGTTGAACTGGAAGACACCCCTGCCGTACGCGGCATGATCTACAAGGTGAACTACCTTGTGCGCGTTGAGGGAGAGTAATCCATGAAACTCAATAGCCTAAGCCCGGCTCCGGGCTCCAAGCACGCTGCAAAGCGCGTTGGTCGTGGCATCGGCTCCGGTCTTGGTAAGACCGGCGGCCGGGGTCACAAAGGTCAGAAAGCACGTAGTGGCGGCAGCGTGAAGCCCGGTTTCGAAGGCGGTCAAATGCCGTTGCAGCGTCGTCTGCCGAAATTCGGTTTCACCTCTGCCAAGTCGCTGGTCTCTGAAGAAGTGCGTGTGGCTGAACTGGTGAAAGTGGCCGGTGGCGACGTCACACTGCAAACGCTGAAAGATGCCAACGTGCTGAAGGATTCAACGCTACACGCGAAGATTATCCTTTCTGGCGAATTGAAAACGGCGGTTACCGTTCGCGGAATCAAGGTCACCAAAGGTGCCCGTGAAGCGATCGAAGCCGCTGGCGGCAAGGTAGAGGACTAAATGGCCAAGTCAGGAAAAATGCCGGCGATGGGCAGCGGTCTGAGTGAACTGTGGGCGCGTTTGCGCTTCGTGCTCCTCGCCATCGTGGTGTACCGTATTGGTGCCCACATTCCCGTTCCCGGTATCAATCCTGACCAGCTTGCTGCCTTGTTTAGGGAGCAACAGGGCACCATCCTGGGCATGTTTAACATGTTCTCGGGCGGTGCTCTGGAGCGCATGAGTGTCCTCGCCCTGGGTATAATGCCCTATATTTCGGCGTCGATTATCATGCAGCTCATGACTGCGGTCTCCCCTCATCTTGAACAACTCAAGAAAGAGGGTGAGGCTGGCCGCCGCAAGATTAGCCAGTACACCCGCTACGGCACCGTGATACTGGCGTTTGTCCAGGCTACCGGCATGTCTGTCGGTCTGGCTAGCCAAGGCATCGCGTACACCGCTGACTTTAGCTTCTTCTTCACCGCTGTGGTTACCTTTGTATCGGGTGCGGTGTTTATGATGTGGCTAGGTGAGCAGATTACCGAGAAGGGCATCGGCAACGGTATTTCGCTGCTGATCTTCGCCGGTATTGTCGCTGGACTGCCCAGTGCCGTGGGCCAGGCTTTCGAGCTTGCCCGTAATGAAGGGGCCTGGAATGTTCTGCCGCTGTTAGCGCTGTCTGTGTTAGGTATTGCGACTGTTGCCTTTGTGGTGTTCATCGAGCGCGGCCAACGCCGCCTCAAGGTGAACTACCCGCGGCGACAAGTGGGCAATAAGATGTATGCAGGCCAAAGTAGCTACCTGCCTTTGAAGGTCAACATGGCCGGCGTTATTCCGGCGATTTTTGCCTCCAGTATTCTGCTCTTCCCGGCCTCTATCGGTCAGTGGGTGGGTGCTGGCGAAGGTATGGAGTGGTTGCAGCGTGCATCTCAGGCATTAGGCCCAGGTCAACCGCTTTACATCTTGCTTTTCGCGGCGGCAGTGGTATTCTTCTGCTTCTTTTACACAGCGCTGGTCTTCAACCCCAAGGATGTGGCTGACAATCTTAAAAAGTCAGGCGCTTTCCTGCCGGGCATTCGCCCCGGCGAGCAGACCGCTCGCTATATCGACAAGGTCATGACACGTTTGACCCTGTTCGGTGCCTTGTATATCACTGCGGTTTCCTTGATGCCCCAGTTCTTGATTGTAGCGTGGAACGTGCCGTTCTTTTTCGGCGGTACCTCGTTGTTAATCGTAGTCGTGGTCATCATGGACTTCATGGCCCAGGTGCAATCGCATCTCATGTCGAGCCAGTATGACTCAGTGATGAAGAAGTCCAACCTGAAAGGCTACGGTAGCGGCGGTATTACGCGCTGAGGCGCCGTCTTTTCTCTTACCTTAGAGAGAGGCGCGCCGCGAGCCGGTTTTTGGAGAAAGATCGATGAAAGTTCGAGCTTCCGTAAAGAAAATGTGCCGTAACTGCAAGATCATTCGTCGCAATGGCGCTGTCCGCGTCATCTGCAGCGAACCACGGCACAAACAGCGCCAGGGTTAATAGCCTGGGTTGTATTAAGCGGGTGCCAGCATACCCCTTGCCTTAGGGCGTTTAAAGGGGTATGCTGTTGCGCCTTTTATAGATGAACAAACGAGCAAGCCGCTCAAATTTCGGAGTAAGCTGATGGCCCGTATTGCAGGCGTCAATATCCCGGACAACAAGCATGCGGCGATCTCGCTGACCTACATCTTCGGTATTGGCCGTACCCGTGCTGAGCACATCTGTGCAGCATCAGGTATTGCCATGAATGCCAAGATCCAGGACCTGTCTTCTGAAGAAGTCGACACCCTGCGTTCTGAAGTTGGCAAGTACACCGTAGAAGGCGACCTTCGTCGTGATGTCACGCTTAACATTAAGCGTCTCATGGACTTAGGTTGCTACCGTGGTCTGCGTCATCGTCGTAGTCTTCCGCTGCGTGGTCAGCGGACTAAGACTAACGCGCGCACCCGTAAGGGCCCGCGTAAGCCGATCCGCAAATAATACGCAGGCTCTTTAATAGAGAGCCGGCGTAACGACAGGAATAGACATCAACATGGCTAACCCGCGTAGTAACCGTAAAAAGGTTAAAAAGCAGGTAGTGGACGCGATTGCGCATATCCATGCCTCTTTTAACAACACGATCGTGACGATCACAGACCGCCAGGGCAACGCTCTGTCATGGGCGACTGCCGGTGGTTCGGGTTTTCGTGGTTCTCGCAAGAGCACCCCGTTCGCTGCTCAAGTGGCAAGCGAACGTGCAGCAACTGCTGCAGCCGAGTATGGTGTGAAAAACGTAGACGTACTGGTTAAAGGCCCAGGTCCCGGTCGTGAATCCGCCGTGCGCGCACTGAATGCCGCCGGCTTCCGCGTGCAAAGCATCGTAGACGCGACGCCCATTCCCCATAATGGCTGCCGTCCGCCGAAGAAACGCCGCGTTTAAGGAGACAGATTCATGGCCCGTTATATTGGACCGAAGTGCAAATTGTCTCGTCGTGAAGGCACCGACCTCTTTTTAAAGAGTGGTGTGACTCCCTTCGAGAAAAAGTGTAAATCCGAGCAGATCCCGGGTGTACACGGCCAGCGTCGTCAGCGTCTTTCAGACTACGGCTTGCAGCTTCGCGAGAAGCAAAAAGTACGTCGCATGTATGGCGTACTCGAAAAACAGTTCCGTAACTACTACAAAGAAGCCGCCCGCCTTAAAGGCGCGACCGGTGAGGTATTGTTGCAGTTGCTCGAATCCCGACTGGATAATGTCGTCTACCGCATGGGCTTCGGCTCGACTCGCTCTGAAGCGCGTCAGCTGGTCAGTCACAAGGCGATTTCCGTCAATGGCCGCAGCGTTAACGTCGCTTCCTATCAAGTGAAGCCGGGTGACGTTGTTTCCATTCGCGAGAAGGCGAAGAACCAAGTACGTATTCAAAGCGCGTTGTCCATTGCGGCCAACCGTGGCGACATCGCTTGGATCGAAATCGACGCCAAGAAGATGGAAGGCACTTTCAAGGCTCTGCCTGAACGCGGTGACCTGTCTGCCGACATCAACGAAAATCTGATCGTCGAGCTGTACTCCAAGTAAGCAGTTTCCTGTTTCTTGTCGATCTGGCGCCGGTTTTTTGCCAGCGCCAGCTCGTAACCGAGTACCAAGTATCCGTTTGGCAGCCTGAAAGGTGTTCATATGCAGCGTTCAGTGACAGAGTTTCTTCGTCCCCGTGATATTAAGGTCGAAGAAATCAGCGCACATCATGCCAAAATCGTGCTCGAACCGTTCGAGCGTGGCTTTGGTCACACCCTGGGGAATGCACTGCGTCGCATTCTGCTTTCGTCAATGCCCGGCTGTGCCGTGGTAGAGGCTGAAATCGCCGGTGTAGAGCATGAGTACAGTGCCCTCGAAGGGGTGCAGGAAGATGTTATTGAAATCCTCCTGAACTTGAAAGATGTTGCGATCAAGATGCACAGCCGCGATGAGGCGATGCTCACGCTGAACAAGCAGGGCCCAGCCGTCGTCACCGCTGGCGACATTGCGCTTGATCATAGCGTCGAAATCGTCAACCCGGACCACATCATTGCTCATGTCAATGAAGGTGCCGAGCTGAAAATTCAGCTTAAGGTAGCGCTGGGTCGTGGCTACGAACCGGCTGACGCGCGCGGCTCTGATGAAGAGACGCGTGCTATTGGCCGCCTGCAGCTGGATGCCACCTTCAGCCCTGTCCGCCGTGTTTCCTACTCGGTTGAAGCCGCTCGTGTTGAGCAGCGCACCGATCTCGATAAGCTAATTATCGATTTGGAAACCGACGGTACCCTGGATCCGGAAGAGGCTATCCGTCGCAGTGCGACCATCCTGCAAGAGCAGCTGGCCGCCTTCGTCGACCTGGAAGCTGATAAAGAACAGGAAGTCGAAGAGGAAGAGGATCAAGTTGATCCAATTCTATTGCGCCCCGTAGACGATCTTGAGTTGACCGTTCGCAGCGCGAACTGCCTAAAAGCCGAGAATATTTACTACATCGGTGATCTTATCCAGCGCACAGAAGTTGAGCTGTTGAAGACACCGAATCTCGGTAAAAAATCTTTGAATGAAATCAAAGATGTATTGGCAGCGCGCGGCTTGTCCCTCGGCATGCGGTTGGAACATTGGCCACCGGCAAGCCTGAAGGACGACAAGGCCTCCGCGTGAGCGTCGACTTGAGTCCCAGTTTGGTAAGGAATTACAACCATGCGTCATCGTAAGAGTGGTCGTCATCTGAATCGCACCAGCTCGCATCGTCAGGCCATGTTCAAGAACATGTCTGTCTCGCTGGTCGAACATGAAGTCATTAAGACAACCCTGCCCAAAGCCAAGGAGCTGCGTCGCGTTATCGAGCCGCTGATCACCTTGTCTAAGCAGGATAGCGTTGCTAACCGTCGTTTGGCGTTTTCCCGTACGCGCTCTAAAGAAGCCGTCGGTAAATTGTTCAACGAACTAGGCCCGCGTTATGCCGAGCGTCCGGGCGGTTACGTCCGTATTCTCAAGTGCGGTTTCCGCACCGGCGACAACGCGCCTATGGCGTTCGTCGAGCTAGTTGACCGTCCGGTCGTTGAAGACGTCGCCGCAGAAGAGTAATGCTCTGCGCTAAGCGTGTTTAGCAGCGAATGAAAACCGACCCCTTGGGGTCGGTTTTTTTGTTTATGCCTATCGGCTACCCGCACGTTTCTCGCCTTTATTTTGTCCTATTCTACGCTTAACTGCGTCTATACTCTGTTTATGATAGATAGTCTGTTTGTGATGAACGCAAAAGCGGCGTCATATCGCGAAGGGAAAGCCTTGCGCTGCGCCTTGAGTGTGGCAAGGTAACTAAGCAGTTATAGGCGGGTTAATCAGTGGTTACAACTAGTGCGTTGATAACAACGAAGGGGCAGGTATGTATGCGAGGGTAAAAAGCGCCGCTGGAGCGCCTGGCGTATGGCCATGGAGTATGGCCGTGCTATTGATACTGGCAATGGTCACTAGCGCTCAAGCCGCTAACCCTCGCTACGCGGGGGTCGTGGTGGATTTAGATAATGGCGAAGTGCTGTATGCGGAGAATATTGATGACCAGCGCTATCCCGCCTCGCTCACCAAAATGATGACGCTGTATCTAACCTTTGAAGCGTTAGAAAATGGTACGCTGCGTCTAGATCAACCCTTGCCTGTCTCCCCTTATGCGGCTGCCAAGCCTGCGGTAAAACTGTGGCTGGCTGCCGGTAGCGCTATCCCGGTGGATACCGCTATCCGCGCGCTTGCCGTTCGCTCGGCGAATGACGTTGCCGCCGTGGTTGCCGAAGCGCTAGGCGGCAGTGAAGCACGGTTTGCGCAAATGATGACCAGCAAAGCGCGCGAGCTGGGCATGCACGCCACTACCTTTCGCAACGCCTCTGGCCTGCCGGACAATGGCCAGATCACCACCGCCCGGGATATGCTGACGCTCTCGGTCCGCGTCATGCAGGACTTCCCCCAGTACTACCATTATTTTGGCCTGCAGGAGTTCAGCTACCGCGGCAAGCGGCATACCAGCCACAATCGGCTAGTGCGCGACTACCCAGGGGCAGACGGCTTAAAAACCGGGTTCATTCGCGCTTCTGGTTTTAACGTGGCGACCACGGCTGTGCGCGGTAACCGACGTTTGGTAGGGGTGGTGATGGGCGGATTTTCGTCCCAGTCACGGGACACCCATATGGCCAATCTGCTCGACCGTAGTTTTCTGCGCGCGTCGTTGCGTGACCAGCAAAGCTGGATGGCCGATACGAGCTTCTCGCGCGAGTTTATGGCCTTTGCCCCTCCCGCTCAGCCAGTGGCGCCAGCCAATCCTAGGCCACGCCAGCCGTTGATGGCGGTCGTCGAAACGGGCCTAGAAGCGAACCTAGAAGCCCAGTTAGCCGATATAAAGACGATTCAGCGTCCGCCAGTAACGCCATCGCAACCCGATCCGCTGCAAGCGTTTATTGAACGAGAACAGACGCTCGCCGCCAATGAAGCGGTCGACGGCTGGGGCGTTCAAGTAGGCGCTTTCAGCCAGGAAGCGCAGGCCCGTCAATTGGCCCAGCAGGCGGCGCAACGCATCGCCCAGAATTTAAGAGGCCGCGTGGCTGTCGACACGGTAGAGGGCCAACGCCCGGTTTATCGTGCCCGCTTAATGGCGCTAGACGAGCAGCGCGCCCATCAGGCGTGTCGCGCACTGCACTCCCAGGGGATGGACTGCATGGTGGTAAACGCCAGCCTGTAATAAGGTGGTGTACTTAATCACCCCGCCAATGGCTCGTTGGCGGGGTTTTTTGCTTTTGGGCCAGCTAATAGTGAGCTGTTAATAGGGAGATCGCAGTGACAACCTCGCTGAAAGGCATTCTCTGCATGTGTTTGGGCGTTTTGTTTCTTGCCTTAGGCGACGCTGTTTCTAAATGGCTGGGGGAAACGCATTCGCCGCTGCAAATCATCTTTTTCCGTGCGCTCGTCTCCATGCCGCTAATTGCCTTCCTCGCCTACTTTGCCGGCGGTTTGCGCAAACTGCGGACTAAACGCCCGCGGGTGCATCTACTGCGTGGTTTGTTTTATACCGCCACAATGGTGTGTTTTGTAGGGGGCTTAACGCTGCTACCCCTGGCAGAAGCCACGGCAATTGCCTTCGTCGCGCCGCTGTTTGTGACCCTGCTGTCGGTACCCTTGCTGGGGGAGCGTATCGACCCGCCGGTGCTCACTGCATCGCTTGTGGGGTTTGTTGGCGTGCTGATCGTGGTGCGCCCGGGTAGCGATGCGTTTCAACTGGGCGCCTTGATGTTGGTCGGCGCGGCGCTGTTTTATGCCTTGATGATGATTACCGCACGCCGTTACGGCAGCCGTGAGCACCTCTGGGCGATGTTGTTCTACATGACCGCTGTGCCCTTGGTGGTGACCGCGCTAACGCTGCCGTGGGTATGGCAAACGCCCCAGCCGTGGCATTGGCTGGGGTTTTTGGCGTCTGGGGTGCTGGGCGTCGCCGCTACCGCGTTTATCACCTTGGCCTTTCGCTTTGCGCCAGCGGCCATCGCCGCGCCGTTTGATTACACCGCCATGCTCTGGGCGGTGCTATTGGGCTGGTGGTTCTGGGGCGAAATGCCGGATATCTGGGTCTGGGTAGGCAGCGCCTTGATAATAGGCAGCGGGTTAGCGGTGGCGTACCACGACCGTAGAACCACCCTTAAACGCCGCCCCACTGCTTAGCTAAAGGCGTTCTGCTGTTACTTTTTGATCCAGGTCATGGAAGCCGCGCGCTACGCAAGACAGTGAAGGTGGGCTGGTTATAATCCAGCCTTTTCCCACGGTGACTGTCTATGCAACCCCCCGAACTCCTTTCCCCTGCCGGCACCTTCAAAAACATGCGTTACGCGTTTGCCTATGGGGCTGACGCGGTCTACGCAGGTCAGCCGCGCTACTCTCTGCGGGTGCGCAACAACGATTTTAAAATTGATAACTTACACCGCGGTATTGAGTACGCTCATGCACGGGGCAAGCAGTTTTATGTGGCATCCAATATCGCCCCCCACAACAGCAAGCTGAAAACCTACCTTCAGGATATGGCGCCGGTGATTGAAGCAGGGCCCGATGCGCTGATTATGTCGGATCCTGGCTTGATTATGATGGTGCGCGAACGCTGGCCGGAGCAAACCATCCACCTCTCGGTGCAATCCAATGTCGTCAACTGGGCGGCCGCCCAGTTTTGGCAACAGCAGGGTATTAGCCGCATCATTTTGTCTCGGGAGCTGTCACTGGAAGAAATCGGCGAAATACGCGACAAGTGTCCAGGCTTAGAGATCGAAACCTTTGTTCACGGCGCGCTGTGTATCGCCTACTCAGGGCGCTGCCTGCTGTCGGGCTATTTCAATCATCGCGACCCTAACCAGGGGACCTGCACCAACGCGTGCCGTTGGAAATATAACACCATAGCGGCGACCCACGATGACACGGGCGACTTAATCGCCGCCCAGGAAACTGGCATCCCAGCGGCCGCCAACCAGGGCGAGCTCTCGGCGCTGATTGAAGACGTTTCCCGTCCTGGCGAGCTGATGCCTATGTATGAAGATGAGCACGGCACCTACATCATGAACTCCAAGGATCTGCGCGCGGTGCAGCACGTGGCTCGGCTGACGCAAATGGGCGTGGCATCGTTAAAGATCGAGGGGCGCACCAAATCCCATTATTACGTCGCGCGTACAACACGGGTCTATCGGCAAGCCATTGATGACGCCGTCGCTGGGCGGCCCTTTAATAAACGGCTAATGGATGAACTTGAGAACCTGGCGAATAGAGGCTACACCGAAGGCTTTTATCAGCGCCATGTCCACGGCGAGTTCCAAAGTTATGAGCAGGGGCACTCCATTGGTGTGCACCAGCAATTTGTCGGTGAAGTGCTAGGTTATGACCCGGTTCGCAGAACCATGGAGGTAGAGGTTAAAAACCGTTTCGAAGTGGGGGATGGCATGGAGCTTATGCTGCCTGGTGGCAATCACCGCTTCGTGCTCGACCATATCGAGAACTTACGAGGCGAAGCGCAAAGTGCAGCACCTGGATCGGGATATCGCGTGCGTATCCCCATCCCTAATGCCAGCATTATCCCCGAACAGCTTGAGTTTGCGCTATTAATGCGTGATCTCACGCCTTCCACAGCAGCACAACCTAAATCGCTAGAGGTAGCTGATCAGCTAAAGGCATAAGCGTCCATCGCAAGCACCCCGTGCTCCACGCTGTGGTGCAGCTGGATCGCTTCGCCTCCCGCCCCCATGGCTACCAGCAACGGCTGAAAATGCTCAGGGGTTGGATGGTTCTTCTGGGCGTTGGGCGCGCGCTCCCAGCTAAGCAGTGCGTCGCGATCATTGGCAATAAGGCGGCCGCTCACCCAGGTGGCGAACGCATCGACCCAGGCGGGCATTGGGCTCTCCAGGGGCATGATTTCATAAAGATTATGGGTCAGGCTGCCCGAGCCGATAACTAAAATTCCTTCTTCCCGTAGTGCCGACAGGCGTTCGCCCAGTGCCACCAGCTCCGCATTGCTCCAGCGCACCGGGAGCGACAGCGAAACAACCGGCACATTGGCATCAGGGAATAGCAATGAAAGGGGCACCCAGGCGCCGTGATCAAGGCCACGCTCTACCCGCTCGGCGCCCAGTAACAGGGCAAGCCGTTCAGCCAGTTCCGGTTCACCAGGGGCGGAATGCTGGCACTCGAAAAGCCGCCAAAGTCGTGGATGGTTTCCAGATTGGCGCTGGTGCTGACCTTGAGCGTCAGGCTCTCCGAGTGTGCCGACACCATGACCACTGCTCTGGGCGACAGCTGCTTGCCCCGCTCGCGGAGAAAATCGTGAGTCGGGGTTTTATTAAGTGCCAGCATGGGCGAACCATGGGAGATAAACAGACTAGGTAACATGAGGAATCTCCAGCGCAGTGCTAGCGCTGACGATAGGGTTAGGGGGTAAGATTAGGGTAGGAGGTAGATTTAGGCGAAGCGGGGGCTTAATACCCAGCGAGTATACACGCCAAGTAGCAGGGCGGTGCCGCCGCCTTACTCCTCATCAAGACCAGACTTCTCAAGCGCAAAAAGAGCTGGGACGTTCTCGGTAAGAAAACTACATTTGGCTAAGAGCATGGAAACCAAAACTCACTTAGAGCATACTCTCTGGCGGCTCAGCTGGAATTAGCTAGCGGTAAAAGATACTGCTTTTCTACCCGAAGCGGAATGAAAATTGCCGGTTATCTTGGGAGATTTTTGAGGGCAAGAAATGACACAGTCAAGTTTTATGAAACGACTTTCTTATGCTATGAACTCTCCGTGGGCTATGTGGGTGAGAATGGTCGTTTCAGTGTTGGTTGCTCTTCTCGCGCTAGTTGTAAGCAGTAGGCGAGTGGAGAGCGACTCGTTTTTGCTTCCACTATGGCAGAGGTCTTATGAAAATGGCTTTTGGGACGCTTTCTGGGGGTTCGGTGGTGATGGAAATATTGCGTGGGTAACGCCTTCAGCGGTAGTCGGTGTTATCGCTGCTATCAGCGTTGTTTTTATGGCTTTCCGTGGCTTGTTTTACTACCCACAAAACCTAAATACACTTTTTATCTTTTTTTTGCTATCTGACTTTATTTTAATAAGTGCTTTAGTTACGTCTTTAGTCTACGGAGGAGGAGCGATAGAGAGTTTCTATTACCTTGGTGCATTTATTGCAGGTGTTGTCTTCTTTGGGATGCGGACATTTAGCAGGATAGCGATGCTAGCTTTTATCGCATTGGTTGTCGTGCGCTTGCTATTTGTGGAGTCGACCTTTGTCTATTTGTACTTGGCCCCTGTGTGTGGGTTGTTGTACTTCTTTCTGCGGGCACCATTTGAGTCTGCTGATTTCAAGATAGCTTTTGATGAGCTAGGTCGACATTTTGCTTTTCAAGAAAGACATGAAACTAAATAGGATTTATTTATGGGTGTTTTTGTAGCTGCGTTTATTTTTTTGGTATTTTTGGCTGCGGCGATAGCTTTTATCCCTCCGGGATTCTTAATCGTTATCATAGTTTGTCTTCTGGGAGCCGCCGCTATAGCAGCTTTTTTATTTGGCAAAAGTGGGTAATCAGCCCACGCTTTGTGGGATGTGCCCTTTCTCTGCTAAGTTCCATCCTTAAGGATAGGCAAGGGAAATCGCACGTGGTGAAAGCGTCTCGTTCAAGGCCGTTTTCTGGTGTCGGTGATAGGTAACGCGCGGGTCTTTCGCCATGGCCGGTAAAATGTTCCCGGTAATGTCGGCATTTCCGCTATCCATCGCAGTCAGATGCGAAAGTAGCGCCCTCGCGACACCTTGAGGGAGGGAGCTTGAGCTCACGAATGTGTGGGCTACCCGGCTGATGACGCTAAGGGGTGCTTTCAGCACCCTTCGCCCGCTGAAGCGGCCTCCCACAATAGTTCTGAGTTTGATGAGATCAAGAGGCGCTTGCAGCCCTTGTGGGGGGAGCCCTTGTGGGAGGGAGCTTCAGCTCGCGAATGTGTGTGGCTACCCGCCGGATAACACTAAGGAGTGCTTGCAGAACCCTTCGTCGAAGTGTCTAACCACCGCTGAGGTGGCCTCGCTAAAATGGGAATTATTGATAATGTGCGATTGCCCTGGCGGATAGGGTAAAGAGTAATCTGGGCTGAATGTGTGTATATACTGAGGGGCGATACTGATTCATGATGCCGAAACGGCTTGGGAAACCTGAAACGCCCGCGCGGCCTGATAGGGATCGGGCTGGCCGCAAATCGCGGAAATAACCGCGATACCGTCTGCCCCGGCGGCTTTTACCCGTGCGGCGTGTTCGGCTTTCAGGCCGCCGATGGCCACGCAGGGCAGTGGGCACGCCTTAGCCAGCGACGCTAAGCCGTCAAAGCCGATCGGCTGAGCATGGTCCTGCTTGCTCACCGTGGCAAATACCGGACCCAGTCCGACATAATCAAGCAGCTCAATGGGCGCTGTTTGCAGCTGTTCCAGGGTATTAATCGACAGGCCAATAATCGCCCCTTGGCCCATGGCGTTACGGGCTGCTTGCACCAGGGTGTCGCTTTGGCCGACATGTAGCCCGTCGGCCTGGCTTTCCAACGCCACCGACAAGCGGTCGTTGATAATCAATGGCACACCACTTCCTGCCAGCAGCGTCTTCAAGCGTTTGGCCTGGGCGATCATCTGCGCATCGCTGGCGTGCTTATCGCGCAGTTGAACCAGGGTCACGCCGCCGCTTACCGCCGCCGCAACGGTTTTCTCCAGACCAGCATCGCCGCACAGCGCCGCATCGGTGACCAAATAAAGCGAGAGATCAAGCGGCATGGAGGGCCTCCAACTGCGCATGGTGGCTAAGGTCGTCAGGGGTGAGTTGATACAGCGCATCCAGCAATGCCACTTGGAAGCTGCCCGGCCCCTGGGCAAGGTTGCCCGCTCGCTGCCCCGCCACGGCAAAGCAGGCCAGGGCAGCGGCACTGGCGCCCAGCGGCGCGGCGGTATTGGCCGCCACAAAAGCGCCCACCAGCGCACTAAGGCCACAGCCCAGGGTGGTGACGCGGGGCATTAAGGGGTGCCCGCCGGCTAAGGTGAAGTGGGTGTTGCCATCGGTAATCACATCCTGCTCGCCTGTCATGGCCACCACGCAGCGCTGCCGCTTCGCCAGCGCGATCGCTGTCGCCAAGGCTTGACCGGTGGTGGCCGTTGCATCCACGCCGCGTGCCTGGCCTGCCAGGCCATAAAGCGCGAGGATTTCAGAGGCATTGCCGCGAATCACGGTTGGTTGTGCATCAAGCAGCTTCGCGCACAGCGTTTGACGGTAGCGCGTGGCCCCGACGGCGACGGGGTCTAACACCCAGGGGATGGCGTGCTGATTGGCGGCTGCCGTAGCGGTCAGCATGGCATCGGCCCAGTGAGGCGAAATCGTGCCTATATTAATGGAGAGCGCCGCGGAGAGGGCGGTGAACTCGGCAACCTCTTCTTGAGCATGCAGCATGGCGGGCGATGCGCCAGTGGCTAACAGCAGGTTGGCGGTGCTGTTCATCGCGACATAGTTGGTAATGCAGTGGACCAGTGGGGTCTCTGCACGCAGCGTTTTAAGGTAATCGCCAAGCGGGGATAAGGTCATAGCATCCTCCCGGCAGGGAGGTGGTGAGCAGCACCACGACTCCCTACGCCGGTGTTATCCGGTTCAGGTTCAAAGGGTGCTTCTCAGCCCAACGTGAGTAGGGCGCCCCTGTCGTGATCCTACTATCCTTTGCAAAGCGAGCGCTGTAAAGTCCTGGTCAAAAGACCCGCGCTGCAACATGCCTTGGCAGCCATTAGTAGATATCAGTCACCAACGGCTTTGCCAGCTATAAACGCCCCGCTGGGTGCCTGAGGTCTAACGAAAGGAGATACGCGTACCGTAAGTCAGCATTTCGTTAGGCGTCATGGCTTTACCCGCTACGCCAATCATCTCGTCGCCGCACTGGTCGGCAAACGTAAGCACCCCATGGGTAAGGCCCAGCCGCCCAAGCATATCGCGTATTTCCCCCGTACCCGTGAAAGTACACACGCAGCCCTTGGGATCGCTTAGGTCCGAAACACCGTTAGCGTGGTGAAAGCGGACTTTGTAGATACCGTCCATTGACTCCACTTCCACAATCGGTGAAAAACCGTTGTGAAGGACATGAGACAATTGTTTAAGCGTCAACTGGTCGCCGAGAGTCATATCAATCGCAGGCATGGAAAACTCCTGGTAGACGCCCTCAATATGGCATCCGTAAGCTTTGTATGAAAACCAATACAGTGTAAAGGGTTTGAGCAATCAGTGTAGGGGGTTTGTGAAAGATTTCCAGTCAGCTTTCACCTTTTAATGTAGTGCATCCAGGGCGTGTTGCTGTAGCTTTTCAAGCGGTATGATTTCTAAGGTTTTTTCATGGGTGCCCGATAAAATTACCGGCGGCGCTAAGCCCACTTGAGCCGCTTCTTGCCAGCGGCGGGCACACAAACACCAACGGTCACCAGGCTGTAAGCCTGCAAAACCAAATTCAGGGCGAGGTGTTAACAAATCATTGCCTTGTGCTTTAGAGAAGACCAGAAACTCCTCGGTGACCATCGCACAAACGGAGTGAACGCCAAGGTCATTGGCGCCAACACGGCAAAAACCATCGCGATAAAACCCCGTCTTAGGCGAATGGCAGCAAGGCGTTAGCGGCTCTCCCAACACATTACGATCACGCGGCATAAGGCCTCCTAAGCAGTTAGGGCTAGAATTATCGCGTCTAAGCCCTCATGGTAAACAGTTGTTCGTACGGGTGATTAGGGTTAGTACGGGTGATTAGCAGTTGCCGTTCACGCGTATGCTAGCCCGCATTGATACTTGTACAGCGTATCAGTTTTGTCAAAAAATAAATTAAGTTAATGTCGTAGGTTATTCAAAGGAGCAGCGCATGAGTTTTCAAGGTGAGCAGCATCCCGGCATCGTTGCCACGCCGCCCCAAACCCAAGGGTTTCGCTTAAACCACACCATGTTGCGGGTGAAAGACCCCGAGCGGGCGCTAGCCTTCTACTCTAAGGTATTGGGTATGCAGGTAATGCGGCGGTTAGATTTCGAGGAAATGCAGTTCTCGCTGTATTTCCTGGCCAACCTGGAGGCCAGCGATAGCGTGCCTGAGGATACCCACGCGCGCACCGCCTGGACCTTTAGCCAGAAAGGGCTGTTAGAGCTAACCCACAACTGGGGCACCGAAAACCAGCAGGATTTCGCTTACCATGATGGCAACGCCGAACCCCAGGGCTTTGGCCATATCTGCTTTAGCGTGCCGGACTTGGCGGCGGCCCAGGCGTGGTTTGACGAGCACGACGTCACCTTCGTTAAGCGTGCCGACCAAGGGAAAATGCAAGACGTTATCTTCATTAAAGACCCCGATGGCTACTGGATTGAAGTCATTCAGGCTGACTTGATGGTAGGAAAGAGCGACTGATGAGGCAAGCCAATGGCTGAACTACTGTTCCGGTTGCGTCATGTGACTGACGAAGAAGCCATGGAAGTGCGCGACTTGTTGGCTGCGCACGGCTTTGATACTTATGAAACCCAGGCGGGGTTTTTCCGCCTGGGGGTCGATGCCATCTGGCTGCGCAATCCGTATCAGCATGACGCCGCTGTCGCGGCATTAAACGCCTATCAAGCGGGGCGCCTCGAACGCGCTCAGCGCGAGCACCAGGCGGCGGCCGAGCGGGGTGAGCAAATGACCCTTTGGAAACGCTTGGCCGCTCACCCGTTGCAAGTCGTGCTGGTCCTGCTGGCGGTAGGCCTCATCGTGGCCCTCACGGTATTGCCGTTTCTCGGTTTATCGCGCAGCTAAGCCGCAGGCAGGTGGCCGCGTTTGAGGTACATCATGACGCCCTCATCACCGGCGGTTAACGCCGGTGCCGACCCGCTTGGGTAGCGGCACCAGGTGCCTGCGGTGTAGCTCTGCTCGCCATCGCTGAGCGCACCTTCCAGGATTAAAAACTCCAGCCCACCCAGCAGTGTGGGGTACGCAATAGACGTGCCCGACGACCAGCGCTCGAGGCTGATGCGCTCTTGTTTAAAGGTATGCAGCATTTTGTAGGCAATGCGAGGGCGCCGGTCCGGCTGCCAGGGAAGCCGGTGGGCAGGCACCGCCAACTGCAGCGAGTCGTTGGGGTCGAACTGGTGCAATTTGACAAAAATCAGCGCGCCTTCCTCGCCAATCTGCGGCGTATGGCCGGTGCCGATGGGGTTGCGTAGATAGCTGCCCGCCGGGTAGCGGCCATGCTCATCGGCGAAGACACCCTCTAGCACCAAAATTTCCTCGCCGCCGCCGTGGCTATGCCGCTCAAACTGCGTATGGGGAGCGTAGCGGACAAGGCTAGTGGCACGGGCAACTTCATCGCCAATGCGGTCAAACATCATGCGTTCTACGCCCGCACTGGGGGAGTTGGTCCACTGATACTGTTCTGGGGTAACACAGGCAAAGTGGCTAAAATCGGCGTTTAGACGCATTGGAAAGGGCTCTTCGCAGTGAAGGTGAGTAACGGGGAGGGGGTATAGTTTCCTTATTGGCAGCAAAAAATGCAACTTTCGGTTGTAGGGTCTTAGCCATATCGCGATTAAAAATGCCGCCCGAAAGCGGCATCAATATAGGCTTGGTAAGACTTAGTGGCTGTGGCTATGCTCACTGTGGTCATGGTCTTCGTGAACCTGCTCATGATCGTCATGTCCGTGCTCGTCATGACCAGGTTCTGCCAGCGCATCGTTCAGCACATGCGCATTGTGGCGCATCATACCCAGGTAGGTACTCGCTTCGCCTTCTGCTGCCAGCGCATCGGCGTAGAGCGTACCCGCGATCGGCAGGCCGGTCTCTTCGGCGAGCTGAGTAATGATCGACTGATTGGTCATGTTCTCGTGGAACAGCGCCTTCACGTTCTCCTGCTCAATCACATCCACTAGCGCCGCCATGCTGGCGCCACTGGGGTCAGCTTCCGTGGAAAGCCCTACGGGCGAGAGGAAATGCACACCGTAAGCGCTTGAGAAGTAGCCAAAGGAGTCGTGGCCGGTAATCACGCTGGTGGAGGCAGGAATCTCATTAATCAGCGTACGAATCTCGGCGTCTACCTCGGCCATCTCGTGTAAATACTGCTCAGCATTGGCGCGGTAAGCATCGGCGTTATCGGCATCGGCGGCGATTAACCCATCGCGAATATTGGCAACGTACACCTCGGCTTGGTGCATATCCTGCCAGGCATGCGGGTCTTGATTGCCATGCTCGTGACCAGCGTGTTCTTCATGTGCTTCGTGATCGTCGTGGCCGTGCTCTTCGTGGGCGTGTTCGTCATGATCCTCATGGCCGTGCTCGTTATGGTCTTCATGCTCAGCGAAAGAGAGAGCTTCAATGCCATCGGTCGCGGTGACCAGCGCGCCTGAATAGTCGCTGGCGCTAATTAAACGCTCCATCCAGCCCTCGAAAAGCAGACCGTTAAACACCACTAAATCAGCGTTCGCCAGGGAGCGGGCATCGCCGGGGCTCGGGGAGTAAACGTGGGCATCGCCATCGGCAGCGACCAGTGAGGTCACCTCGACATGCTCGCCGCCTACGTTTTCCACCATGTCCGCGAGAATGGAGAAACTGGTAACCACCTGAACGCGCTCATTAGCCATGGCAGCAGGCAGCGCCAGCATCGCGGAAACGCCCACTAACCAACGCGACGACCGATATGATAAACAGGCAAAAGACATACAACACTCCTTACGATTAAGCATGCGGAATAACAGTTAGGCGCCGTGCTCGACTTCCAGTGGCGTTGTTTTACGTCGCAGCTTGGCAGCCAAGCTGTGGTAGCGACCAAACAGGGCCGAGAACAGATAGCCGAACCCGGCTAGCAAAATAATGCTCGGGCCCGAGGGGATATCAAGATGAAACGACAGCAGTAAGCCGCCGGTACTCGCCACCATGGCCAGCACGATCGCGATGCCGATCAAGCCCTCCAAGCGTTTGCTCCAAAAGCGTGCCGAGGTGGCCGGTAGCATCATCAGACCCACCGCCATCAGTGTGCCCAGGGTTTGAAAGCCGGCGGTTAAATTCAGCACCAACAGCCCCAGGAATACGCTGTGCACCCAGCCGCTGCGGCGGCTTTGGCCTCGCAAAAACAGCGGGTCCAAGCACTCCACTACCAAGGCGCGGAACACCACTGCCAGGGTTAATACAATCAGCGTACTGATCCCCGCGATCAGCAGCAGTGCGGTGGAGTTAATCGCCAGAATTGAACCAAACAGCACGTGGGTTAAATCAACGCTGCTGCCGCCAATCGAAATCAGCATCACACCGGCGGCCAGCGAGATAATGAAAAAGCTCGCCATGGCGGCATCTTCGCGCTGGCCGCCCATCTTCGACACGGCGCCAGCCAGCAGCGCGACCATTAACCCAAACAGCACCCCGCCAATGCTCATGATTGGCAGCGAAAACCCCGCCAGCAGAAAGCCCAATGCCACGCCGGGCAGAATCGCGTGGGCCATGGCATCGCCAATCAGGCTCATGCCGCGCAGCACCAAAAATACCCCCAGCGGCGGGGCGGCCAGCGAAAGCGCTAAACCGCCTACCACCGCGCGGCGCATAAAACCGTAATCAAACGGGCTGATCAACCAGGTATTAAGCAGTTCCCACATGGCGACCTCCCAGGCTAAACGGCACTACTTGGGCCGGGGCATGTTGGTGAGTGAGCGCACTGGGCGCCACCCAGCGGCCGTGGCCACCGTTTAGCATCAGCACTTCATCGGCCAGACGGCGCAGGTGATCCATATCGTGGAGCACGACAATAATGGTTGCGCCGTCATCCGCCATCTGGCGCAGAATGCGAACCAAAACATCCACGGTTTCGCTATCCACATTGGCAAACGGCTCATCCAGCAGTAACAGCTCGGCTTCCTGCATTAGCGTGCGGCCGAACAGCGCGCGCTGGCGCTGGCCGCCGGAAAGCTCGCCCAGCGGGCGGTGGGCCAAGTGCGAAATCCCCAGCCGCGCCATGATCTCGCGACCTTTGCGGTAATGCGCTGCACAGTAGCCGCTCAGCGCCCCGTGGCTGGGCCAACTGCCGGTCATCACCAACTCTTCCACGCTCATGGGGAAGGTCAGGTCTAACGCTAACTGCTGGGGCAGCCACGCCCGGCGCTCTTTAGGCACGGTGCAGACCACTTCACCGCTAATCGGCCGAAGTTCCCCCATAATCGCCTGAATCAGCGTACTTTTACCGGCGCCGTTAGCACCGATCAGTGCAGTAATCGCCCCCGGCTTAAAGTCGCCTTCGATATGTTCGAGCACCGTGCGGCGGGCCTGGGCTAAATGCAGGTTATGCAGCTGTAAGCGTGATAAAGAACGCTGACTCATCCCAACCACCCGCCAGCCCAAACCACCAACCCCCAAAGCGCCACTAGCGGCACGGCCACGAACATCAGGCGTTTAATCGCTGACAGGGACATCAAGGAAAAGTGACAGGGTCCTTCCTTGTTATGGCGGTGCGTATGCTCACTCATTAATCGACCTCGCTTAATAGTAAGTAAGTTATAACATAACATTGAGAAAAGCCAAAAATTTGCCGCACATTTTACGCGCTCAGTAGCGCAGGGCAACGCTGATAGTGTAGCGATGACATCAAATGAGGCGAGAGGAGATTCAGGGTTAGCGAAGGATGACGAAGGTCAATGGCGTGGTGGGGTCAAGAATGGTTAGATGGGTAAAACGATAACCAGGAGCGCCGCATGGATGACTTTTCACCCAATGACCTAAAAACCATTCTTCACTCCAAGCGCGCTAACCTCTACTACTTGCAGCACTGCCGGGTGCTGGTCAACGGTGGCCGGGTGGAGTACGTCACCGATGAGGGCAGTAAATCCCGCTACTGGAATATCCCCATTGCCAACACCACCTCAATACTGCTGGGCACCGGTACCTCAATTACCCAGGCGGCCATGCGCGAACTGGCGAAAGCGGGTGTATTGGTTGGTTTTTGCGGTGGCGGTGGCACGCCGCTATTTGCCGCCAACGAGATCGATGTCGATGTTGCCTGGCTGACCCCGCAAAGCGAGTATCGGCCCACGGAGTATTTACAGTATTGGGTGCGCTTCTGGTTTGATGATGCAAAACGTCTGGACGCTGCCCGTGCATTTCAGCAAGCCCGTTTAAACCGTATTGAGGCGCTTTGGACAAACCGTGTAATGAAAGATGCCGGCTTCAGCATTGATAAAGAGCATCTGCACAGCGCACTTATTCACCACCGCCAAGCGATCACACAAGCGCCCAGCACCATGGATCTGCTGACGTTAGAAGCGCGTTTAACCAAAACGCTCTTCAAGTTGGCGGTCAATGCCACCGACTACGGCGACTTTACCCGTGCCAAGCGTGGCTTAGGCGCTGACCCCGCCAACCGCTTTCTCGACCATGGCAACTATCTGGCTTACGGCCTGGCCGCGACTGCCACCTGGGTGCTGGGCATTCCCCACGGGCTTGCCGTGCTGCATGGTAAAACCCGCCGGGGTGGGCTGGTGTTTGATGTGGCGGATTTGGTCAAAGACGCGGTGATCCTGCCTCAGGCGTTTATCTCCGCCATGCGCGGCGACGAAGAGCAGGAGTTTCGACAGGCCTGCATTGAGCGCCTCACCCGCACCGAATCGCTCGACTTCATGATTGATACGCTCAAGAACGTTGCTCAGGATCTGGGGAGCGGTGAGCAATGAACGTGCTGCTTATTTCCCAGTGCAACAAGAACGCACTCAAGGAGACCCGGCGCATCCTAGACCAGTTTGCCGAACGTCGCGGTGATCGCACCTGGCAAACACCGATCACCCAAGCCGGGTTGGATACGCTGCGTAAACTACTGCGAAAAAAAGCCCGCAAGAATACCGCCGTCGCCTGCCACTGGATTCGTGGTCATGACCATAGCGAGCTGATATGGGTGGTGGGGGATGCCTCACGGTTTAATAGGCGCGGCGCCACACCGACCAATACCACACGGCGTAATATCCTGCGTGCAGAAGACGAGAACGATTGGCACAGTGGGCGGCTAATTCACCTGCTGGCCTCCATGGCCGCGCTTTTTCATGACTTGGGTAAGGCCAGCCAAGCTTTTCAGCTTCGCTTGCAGGGAAAGCTTGAAGGCCGTAATCGCTATCGCCATGAATGGCTATCGCTGCGCTTGTTAGAAGCCTTCGTTGGCGAGGATAACGATGCCGCGTGGCTTGCACGTCTTGAAAACCCCACGCAAAGCGACGATGCCAGCTGGCTCAAACGGTTGCGTTGTGACGGACTAGATGGTTCAGGGCAAGTGCCCCCCTTCGACCATTTACCCCCTTTAGCGGCGGCGATTGGTTGGTTGATCGTCAGCCATCACCGCCTACCGGCGTTGCCCGCTTACGAAGATGACGACATCACCCAAAAGTGGTCAGGCGCTAAAGCGCCGGTCAATACGGGCAACTTGCCCACTCTACCAAGAGACATCACCGCCGCATGGAACGAGCGGGTGGAGCCCGCTTTAGAGAAAGAGATTGCTCCTTACTGGCGCTTTCCCCACGGCTTGCCAGTAACAGAAATAACGTGGCGAGAGCGAGCGCAGCGCTTGGCTCGTCAGTTAGGAGAGTTCCACAGCGACGTGCCGCCTCTTGAATCTCCTTACGTAATGCACCTGGCACGCATGGCATTAATGCTGGCCGACCATCACTATTCCAGCCTGACTGGGGCAGGGCGGATATCCGGCCCTTGGGAAAAGGTGCTTTATGCCAATACCGCCACGGTTAACGGCAAGCGCCAGATGAGTCAGCCGTTGACGGAGCATCTACTCGGCGTTACGCGTGCAGTGGGCGAAATTACCCACCGCCTGCCTGATATGGTCAAGGCGATGAGTGGCATTGCTGGGCATAAAGGTTTCAAGGCCCGTAGTAAAAACCCTCGTTTTCGCTGGCAGGATAAAGCCTATGATTTAGCCGTAGGCTTGCGCGAGAAAAGCCGCAGCCAAGGCTTTTTTGGTATCAACATGGCCTCGACTGGGTGCGGCAAGACGATTGCCAACGGGCGAATCATCTACGGCTTAAGCGAGCCTGACCTTGGGGCGCGTTTCTCAATTGCACTGGGGCTGCGTACCCTGACGCTACAGACCGGGCAGGCCTATCGTGAACGCCTGGGATTGGGTAGCGATGATCTCGCGGTACGCGTGGGCGGCTCGGCCAGCCGCGCATTGTTCGAACATCAGCAGTCGCAAGGTGGCTCAGATTCCCGGGCTGATTTGTTAGACGAACAAAGCCATGTGCATTTCGAAGGCAACGTTAATTCGCATCCTGTATTAAACAAGGCCGTTGCCGACCCTCGCGCCCGCTCCTTGATCTGTGCCCCCATCCTTGTCTCCACCATCGATCATCTGATACCCGCCACCGAAAGCCTACGCGGCGGCCATCAAATCGCCCCGATGCTGAGGTTGATGAGTAGCGACTTGGTACTGGATGAGCCAGATGATTTCGATATCGATGATCTGCCCGCGCTCACACGTCTAGTGTATTGGGCAGGCATGTTGGGCTCAAAGGTGCTGCTTTCCTCCGCCACGCTGCCGCCCGCGCTAGTACGCGGCCTGTTTGACGCCTACAGGGAAGGCCGCGCTGAATACCAGCGCCATCGTGGCGAGCCGGGGGCGCTGGTTGAGCCGGTATGCGCCTGGTTCGATGAGCATGGCTGCACGCAGGAAAACTGTGCTGACGGTGCTCACTTCGATGCCGCGCACGATGCCTTTGCCCGCAAACGCGCTGCCAAGCTTGCATCGCAGCCAGCACTGCGGCGTGGCTACCTCGTTCCCTTCTCAGCGCCTTCACCGCTCGACGACATTGCCGGCGTCTTAGCAAAAACAGTGATTGATCAGGCCACCGCGCTGCACGAGGCGCATCACACGAAAGACCCGCAAAGCGATAAGCGGGTCAGTTTCGGGCTGGTGCGCATGGCCAATATTGCGCCGCTTGTCGCCGTGGCACAGGCGCTTTATCGATCGGAAATCCCCGAAGGGATGCAGATTCATCTGTGCGTCTATCACTCACAGTTTCCATTACTGTTGCGCTCGCGGTTGGAGCACCAACTGGATCAAGTACTGGATCGTCGTGATCCGGACGCCGTTTTTGATCTGACCGATATTCGTCGTCGTCTTCGCGGCAACGCCGAGGATCATCTATTTATCGTTTTGGCTTCCCCGGTGATTGAAACTGGCAGGGATTTTGATGCGGATTGGGCAATAGCCGAGCCTTCCTCCATGCGCTCGATCATTCAGCTTGCCGGGCGCGTTCGACGCCATCGTCCAGATGCTATCAATGCACCCAATATCGCGCTGCTCGACACCAACGTGAAACATCTTGAAGGACGACGGCCCGCCTTTAGCCACCCAGGTTTCGAGACCGAGCAGTTTTGGCCACTGAGTGCACACAGGCTCACCGCCTTACTGCGTGAAAACGAAATCGACCCCATCGATTCACGCCCACGTCTGACGCTTGCAGAAACACTCGACCCCACGGGTAAGCTGGTCGACCTGGAGCACGCACGGCTGACCTCACTGATGGTCGAGGGTGCGCAGCAGCCAAGCGCGCAAAGCCGCCGTAAACGACGAGGCGAGACGTCAAAAGTCGAGCTCGGTGCTTACCTTTTCTATCGACCTGCCGCGATGACACTAAGCGCCATCGTCCTACAGCACGCGCCGTTTCGTGATGATAACGCTCAGGAAAGCGAGTTCGTTTTGATGCCGAACGAAGCGGAAGAGGACTATCTGTTTTGCCGCGTAGAGCAAAACGGCCTTGAGGAGACACTGACGCTCGTGGAAAGAGAGTTAGACCGGCTACCGGATGAGCTACTGGAAAACCCGCGCGTCACACCTTGGAATGAACCCGATTACATGGCCGCACTCGTTGAGCAGGCGGACGCTATGGACATAACTCTTGAGCGCTGTGCCAAGCGTTTTGGCCGCATCCGATTGAAAACCGACTACGCCCCTTACGGATGGCACTTCCATCCTGCACTGGGGTTTGTGAGGAAGAAATAAAACAGCCAGCTTTATAAAAGCTGGCTGTAGCTGCCTGTGCGGCAACGTAAGTACCTATACCGCGAATCAATACGCAGTAATTTTCTTAGCTGTCTTGCGACAGGAGTTCGATTGTACCTATAATCGATTTGAGTATCTTATTTATCTCTTTAATCGCAAATCAATACGCCGTAATGGTTGATTATTTAATATCAAGAGATGTAGGATGAAAGCGTGGGGCATGGCAGTGCCCCACTTTGAAGCGAATTAATGCTGACTTGATGGGTTGGCCCCAATCTCTCTGGGACAGTGAGGGCAGGAGGATATGCATCGTGGCTAGGCACCACCGCAAGATAATAATCCTGTGACGGGTTTAGGCCTGTCCATATCCAAGCCCCGAGGCAGCAATGCTTCGGGGTTCATTATGCCATGCCATTGGCATGTACCCCAACTAGGGCAGAGAGCTTATGTCAGAACCCCAACCCCCTGGTTCACTGCGGGAGCTGATTGATTCCTTCATTCAGAACCGCTTTGCGACCAAGACAGATAAGATGGCGGCGGACGATCCCGCCCATCTCAAGCTGCAAGAACAGTTCGCGCCGCCAACATGGCTTGCTGATGCCGCGCGGCGTGTCAGTCAGCTTCAGGTCGTCACACACTCGCTCAAGGCGGTCCACCCGGATGCCAAGGGCACCAATCTTTATGTCGAACCCTCCTCGATTGACCATGGCGATCTCGTAGGTAGCCACTGCCTGCCTGACGACTTCCAGGGCGACGTGGTCGGCAACGCAGCCGCGCTCGATGTTTACAAGTTTTTGAAGCTCCAATGGCAGGGGCGCTCACTGCTTGAGCGGGCGCTTGACCAGGATAGTGAGCTGATCAATGTGCTCAGCAAGGACCGTAAAGAAGCGCAGGAATGGGCGCACGCCTTTGCCAATATCGTAGAGCCAAAGGGGATGCCCAGCTCGCATGCGCGGGGTAAACAGGTGTACTGGCTGGTGGGCGACGAGCCTGCTGATGACGCCAGCTATCATCTATTAGCGCCGCTTTATGCCACCGCCTTGACGCATCCGTTTCATGCCCGGCTTAGCGAAGCACGTTTTGGCGAACACGCCAAAACTGGGCGCAAGGCCCGCCGCGATAGCGCTGCTTTCGAAGGTGGCTACAGCGATTACCTCAACCTGGCCGTACAGAAGCTGGGCGGCACCAAGCCGCAGAATATTTCTCAGCTTAACAGCGAGCGTGGCGGGCAGAACTATCTGCTTGCCTCGCTCCCGCCGAACTGGGTTTCCCGTGACGTAACCCCGCCGCTTCGCACGGAGTCGGTTCTGCCACGCTTTGGCCGACGAGCGCCGGTCCGCCAACTGATCAACGATTTGGTCAGTTGGATAAAACAGAATATGCAAGAGGATGAGCGGCGCGCCTTGGCTGGAAAAGCGCCAAGGAAAACGTATCAGGACAGGGATGTGCACGACGACCTGACGGCAATGCTATCCGATGAGCTTTTGATGTTTACCCATGAGCTTCACCGTTTAACGCCGGGTTGGTCAAAAGAGAGCGAGTGCCGTCTGGTAACGGCTGAATGCTATTGGCTCGACCCCGGGCGAAGCGAGCTGGACCCCGATTTTGCAAGCGCACGACGTCAGTCTGATTGGCATGAAGAGATCTCTCAGCGAGTCGCGGGTTGGCTGAAAAATACGCTGACTAAACGTATGAAGATCATCTTGGGTGACCCGGAGCATGAATTTTGGGCGAACAAGGTTGAGCTGGTTTTGGAAAAATTCCGACGCCAGTTGGAAGATATAGAAGATGCTTTGCGCGACGACGAGGAAAGCCTCCCAGGAGAGTCCCCATGATTGATTATCTCCTTTTACTCCCTCATCTGCGCATTCAGAACGCCAACGCCATTTCCAGCCCGATGACCTGGGGCTTTCCCGCCATGAGCGCTTTTGTAGGCGTTCAACAAGTGCTGGAGCGCAACCTGCCTGACGACATCAAGCTGGTCTTTAACGAGATTGGCGTGGTGTGCCACCACATCGAGCCACAAGTGACCGAAGGTGGTTTCATCAAGGCGTTTCACCTAACGCGTAATCCTGTCGACAAGAGTGGTTCTACAGCCGCCATTGTTGAAGAAGGGCGTGCGCATCTGGAAGTCAGCCTATTGATTGGTGTTGAGTCAAAAGGTGACGACCTCAGCAGCGCCGAGCGCCGCCGCGCCATTGCTCAAGCGTTATACGAGCAGGTTCAGGCTATGCGTATTGCGGGTGGCAGCGTCATGCCTTCGCTTGATGTTCGACAGCGCTATCGCCCCGAGTTGATTAGCTTTAGTGCCACTGAATCAGACAGGAAAAAACAGTGGCAACGTCTCAAACGTCGCCTTCTGCCCGGCTTTGCACTGGTGCTGCGCGATGACCTGCTGACCAAACATACCGCCACGCTAAAAGCGCAGGACGAAAGCGCCACCGCTTTGGATGCCTGGCTCGACCTTTCCCGGTTGAATCATGAGTGCCGCGTCGAGCAAGTAAAGGACGAAAAAGATGGCAAGGAAAAAGAGGTCGTGCGGTGGGACGTTCGCCGACCCTATCCCGGCTGGCTGGTGCCGATTCCAGTTGGCTACGGTGCTATCTCGGCGTTGTACACAGCTGGAGAGGTCGCCAATGCTCGCGATGGCGAAGTGCCGTTTCAGTTTGTGGAAAGCCTCTACTCCATCGGCGAGTGGGTCAGCCCGCATCGCTTTCAAAAGCCCGACGACCTGATGTGGTTCGTGGAGAACGACCTGGATCGCGAGATTTATCGTTTGCAAAACGACTACGCCAATACGCTGACACAAGACTAATCATTAAGGGGAAACGACATGGCCAAGAACGACACGCTCAAAACCGCCTCTGTACTCGCTTTCGAGCGCAAACTCGACCCATCCGATGCGCTATTCCGTGCTGGTAGCTGGGAAGACCGCTCGCAGGCAGCGCAGTGGAGCTTCATCCCGGTACGCGAAAAATCGGTGCGCGGTACGATTTCCAATCGTCTGAAGGCGAAAGACCAGGACCCGCTCAAGCTTGATGCAGCTATCGAGAACCCTAATCTGCAAACGGTAGACGTCGCAACCCTGCCTCACGATGCCGATACCCTGGCGGTTCGCTTCACGCTTCGTGTTCTGGCCGGTGCCGGTACTCCTTCCGCCTGCAACAACGCCGACTACCAGAAGAAGCTGGCGCAAACGGTTTCGGGCTATGTCAGCGAGCACGGCTTCGACGAGCTGGCCCATCGTTATGCCTGCAACCTAGCCAATGGCCGTTTCCTGTGGCGCAACCGCATGGGCGCCGAGGACGTCGAAGTGGTCGTTAGCCAAATGAAAGGAGGCCAGCCAGAAAAGACCTGGACCTTCGATGCGCTCGAGCAGTCCACCCGTGATTTTACCGGTAATAAACAGACCCAAGAGCTGGGCGCGGTCATCACCCAGGCGCTGGCAGGCAAGCAATACTTATTACTGGACGTCGTAGCGTTCGCCCGTATTGGCGCCGGTCAGGAAGTGTTTCCGTCGCAGGAACTAATTTTGGATCGCTCACGTGGTGACAAGAGCAAGACGCTTTACAGCATCGGTGAAGGTAACGACAAAAAAGCGGCTATCCACTCGCAGAAACTTGGTAATGCCCTGCGCACCATCGATACCTGGTATCCGGTACCGGAAGGCAGTAGTCATCTTGGCCCCATCGCCGTCGAACCTTACGGCTCCGTAACCACCCAGGGCACTGCTTACCGTCAGCCCAATCCGGGTAAAGGAAAAGAGAAGTTAGATTTCTACAACCTGCTGGATAGCTGGCTATTAAAAGACCAAGTGCCGCCCGTCGAGCAGCAGCATTTCGTAATGGCAACCCTGATTCGGGGCGGTGTATTCGGCGATGCGGGGTAAGCTATGGATCACTATATTGATATTCGACTAAGACCTGATCCTGACTTTAAGCCGGCGATGCTGATGGAGGCGCTCTACAACAAGCTGCATCGGGCACTGTTCGACCTACAGGCAACGGAGCTAGGCGTTAGCTTTCCAGCCCATAAACAAGGTGTTCGCGCTCGCAAGTTAGGTGACCACCTGCGTTTGCATGGTGCCCAGACACGGCTGGAGCAGTTGATGGCGTCTGACTGGCTAACTGGCATGCGTGACCACACTCAAGTCAGTGAGTTGCTTGTTGTGCCCGCTAATGCACAGCACTTCAACGTCGCGCGGAAGCAGTTCAATACGGGCAGCCCAAGCCGTGCCAAGCGCTACGCCAAACGGCACAATGTTTCAGAAGAAGAGGCGCGGAAAATTTACGCCAAGTTGGCTGAACGCCGTATTGCGCTGCCCTTTGTGCAGATCAATAGCCGTTCTACCCAGCAGCGCTTTTGTCTGTTTATAGAACACAGCAAACCTCAAGAAAGCTCGGTGGCGGGAGCGTTTAACCACTATGGATTAAGCAGTAACGCTACCGTGCCGTGGTTTTGACCCTTTTTTTCAACATGAAAATAGGTAACCAATAATCAGTGACTTAGCGGTATCGCTCGAAAAAGGGTGATACCGCTTTTTTAGGCTAATGCTCTTTAACAATCAGCATGTTAAATTTAGTAAGCTCTAGTGCGCTGCCGCCCAGGCAGCTCAGAAATTCCTGCGTGACCCTTGGGGTACTGTGGCACCGTGCGCTGCCGCCCAGGCAGCTCAGAAAATTGGCGACCACCTGGAAGCGATAGGCGTTCTGTGCGCTGCCGCCCAGGCAGCTCAGAAAAACCGAATGCACGCATCGAGCATTGATGTTGCGTGCGCTGCCGCCCAGGCAGCTCAGAAAAACAGATACGCCCTGCTGGCCCGGCGACCACTGTGCGCTGCCGCCCAGGCAGCTCAGAAACGACGCTTTACTTCTTTGGGGTCCGTCAGCGCGTGCGCTGCCGCCCAGGCAGCTCAGAAAGTGAACGCGTCTACCCGCTTACGATCCTTGCCGTGCGCTGCCGCCCAGGCAGCTCAGAAAATTAAAAACGCTTTTATCTGCCAGCTGTCTAGGTGCGCTGCCGCCCAGGCAGCTCAGAAATCGATATGGATACCGCCGTTAATTACCAGCCCGTGCGCTGCCGCCCAGGCAGCTCAGAAAGCGAGATAGCGAAACTAACCAGCAAGCGTCACGTGCGCTGCCGCCCAGGCAGCTCAGAAAGCATCAATCCACGCAGAGGAATTAAAAGCTGAGTGCGCTGCCGCCCAGGCAGCTCAGAAATGCTGACTGACGCTCAAACGGCCAGAGCGGCGGTGCGCTGCCGCCCAGGCAGCTCAGAAAATACCCCGGCGCTAGCACGTCCAAGACGGCGTGTGCGCTGCCGCCCAGGCAGCTCAGAAACCGAGAACGTCAACGTTGGCGAATACTGCGCCGTGCGCTGCCGCCCAGGCAGCTCAGAAAGCCAGCGATCAAGGCTTTTGCGATGCCCCTTGGTGCGCTGCCGCCCAGGCAGCTCAGAAAAGTTCGGTACGTTCGTGCAGTCGCTAGAGGGCGTGCGCTGCCGCCCAGGCAGCTCAGAAAAACGCAAGCAATTCCAACTTGCAGAGCGTCTGGTGCGCTGCCGCCCAGGCAGCTCAGAAAATTGTGACTGACCCGCGTCAAATTCAAGATCAGTGCGCTGCCGCCCAGGCAGCTCAGAAACAATCCAGCGGGCGAATGCTCGACATGGCCGAGTGCGCTGCCGCCCAGGCAGCTCAGAAAAGGCGGATAGCTTCGCGCTCAGTGTCGGCAATGTGCGCTGCCGCCCAGGCAGCTCAGAAAATACTTACTGATTAAGCAGGGTGTTTACCAGCGTGCGCTGCCGCCCAGGCAGCTCAGAAAATGTCGTCGGCTAATGCTGGCACAAAGGCGGCGTGCGCTGCCGCCCAGGCAGCTCAGAAATGAGGGCAGCAGCACATCAATAAACCAATCACGTGCGCTGCCGCCCAGGCAGCTCAGAAAAGCTCCCACTGCAACCGGCGTAGCTCGGCCAGGTGCGCTGCCGCCCAGGCAGCTCAGAAAAGGGTGCCCAGCATGTGGTGCAGCGGGCCATTGTGCGCTGCCGCCCAGGCAGCTCAGAAACTTACCCACGGCAGCAGCTTTTGCTTTTAAGCGTGCGCTGCCGCCCAGGCAGCTCAGAAAGTGTCAATCGCGGGGCTACCGTTGCAACCGGGGTGCGCTGCCGCCCAGGCAGCTCAGAAAAGTCGAAATCGTGCGTATACGTTTGCGAGCCTGTGCGCTGCCGCCCAGGCAGCTCAGAAATTTCCATACGCCATCGTCGCCCTTCGCCTTGAGTGCGCTGCCGCCCAGGCAGCTCAGAAATATATCGAATACCACGGCACACCTGTTATCACGTGCGCTGCCGCCCAGGCAGCTCAGAAACTGAAAAACCAGCAAGTCAGCATCTGGCTCTCGTGCGCTGCCGCCCAGGCAGCTCAGAAAAATAGCAACCTAGTGATGGGTATCAAGGAGGAGTGCGCTGCCGCCCAGGCAGCTCAGAAAATGTCAAAGCCCGCGCATTCATACGTGTGCACGTGCGCTGCCGCCCAGGCAGCTCAGAAAACTGGAAATCAGGGATAGGCTCAACGGCTGGCGTGCGCTGCCGCCCAGGCAGCTCAGAAAGATATGGCGTCGCGCTCTTCGCGGGTGGCATTGTGCGCTGCCGCCCAGGCAGCTCAGAAAAGCAGGAGGCGGACCGTACGCAGGTTGACAGAGTGCGCTGCCGCCCAGGCAGCTCAGAAACAGCGCCACGCCGTAATGCGCGGCCACCCACTGTGCGCTGCCGTCCAGGCAGCTCAGAAACCTCGCAGAACGCGCCCTATCAAGTGCTCTTGGTGCGCTGCCGCCCAGGCAGCTCAGAAAAATAGAAAAAAGAAAGCCCCGATAGGTGCTTAGTGCGCTGCCGCCCAGGCAGCTCAGAAATTGTTAATCATGCCCAGCGCTGAGGGGTCGGAGTGCGCTGCCGCCCAGGCAGCTCAGAAAGAATCAATCTGGATGGCGACGTTCGCCACGTCGTGCGCTGCCGCCCAGGCAGCTCAGAAATGGAAGATGGTCAAGAGCCGGTCAGCTTCATGGTGCGCTGCCGCCCAGGCAGCTCAGAAAGCATCGCCTGCCCGCCGGATACACGGCGCCCAGTGCGCTGCCGCCCAGGCAGCTCAGAAAAGCGCGCTATAGAGTTCATGTAAGCAAGTGACGTGCGCTGCCGCCCAGGCAGCTCAGAAAACCTGCAGGCAATGAGCTGCCCCCACTGCAACGTGCGCTGCCGCCCAGGCAGCTCAGAAATAAACAACGTCGCCCGCTTCGCGCTCACGATCGTGCGCTGCCGCCCAGGCAGCTCAGAAAAACAACCACAAGCCGATGATTCTGGAAGGTGGGTGCGCTGCCGCCCAGGCAGCTCAGAAACAACGAATTGACCCAGCATCGCCGCTACTGTTGTGCGCTGCCGCCCAGGCAGCTCAGAAATTTGCTGAGACAGGTCTTACAGGCCGGTAAGTGTGCGCTGCCGCCCAGGCAGCTCAGAAATATATCAAACTGGCTTTTACAACTGGTATCTGGTGCGCTGCCGCCCAGGCAGCTCAGAAATTGCAAGCTTCGCTCATTTCATCGCGGGTATAGTGCGCTGCCGCCCAGGCAGCTCAGAAATTTCCAAAACAACACTAAATCAATGGTTTTTCGTGCGCTGCCGCCCAGGCAGCTCAGAAACGAGAGAAACGGAGCGTGTTATCACTCGGGTAGTGCGCTGCCGCCCAGGCAGCTCAGAAAAATGGGAACCCCGCGTCCGCATCACCGGCACAGTGCGCTGCCGCCCAGGCAGCTCAGAAAAGAACGGGTACCCCTCATGGCCAACGCTCGACGTGCGCTGCCGCCCAGGCAGCTCAGAAAACGGCTTGATGCTTATCGGCCGGTACGTGTGCGTGCGCTGCCGCCCAGGCAGCTCAGAAATTTAAGAACGTGGCGATTGATGCGCTTGCCGAGTGCGCTGCCGCCCAGGCAGCTCAGAAAACTATAAAAGCCGTAACCGGGCGCGAGTTCTCGTGCGCTGCCGCCCAGGCAGCTCAGAAAAGCGTATTACAGGCAAAGGGCAATCGCCATATGTGCGCTGCCGCCCAGGCAGCTCAGAAAAATCCCCGCCGGAGTCAGCAGCAAGTTGACATGTGCGCTGCCGCCCAGGCAGCTCAGAAAACCAAACAATGTCCAGAGTGCGGCTGTTCTCGGTGCGCTGCCGCCCAGGCAGCTCAGAAACATCCGGGATAATAAAATTACCCGTTGCCTCGAGTGCGCTGCCGCCCAGGCAGCTCAGAAATTACAGCGAACGGAGTGAGACCCATGGCGAATGTGCGCTGCCGCCCAGGCAGCTCAGAAAGTGATCGAGCAGCTGGGACGCCATGCCGACAAGTGCGCTGCCGCCCAGGCAGCTCAGAAAACACAACAAGCGTATCGCCTGCGCGCAATGCCGTGCGCTGCCGCCCAGGCAGCTCAGAAAAAGCATCTATTGCGGCGACGCATTTGGAGTTTGTGCGCTGCCGCCCAGGCAGCTCAGAAAGCTTGGTCATCCCCCAGCGCTCACTAAGCATTGTGCGCTGCCGCCCAGGCAGCTCAGAAAGGCTAGCCCTTTGGTTAGGGCTTTCGCCTGGATGTGCGCTGCCGCCCAGGCAGCTCAGAAAAGCTCAAGCGCGCGTTAGAGCTAAACGACAAAGTGCGCTGCCGCCCAGGCAGCTCAGAAAGCCGTTATGTGCTGGCTGGGCGTACTGCAGCAGTGCGCTGCCGCCCAGGCAGCTCAGAAATGTGCAGGGCAATCGTTACGGTCATAGCCGCCGTGCGCTGCCGCCCAGGCAGCTCAGAAAAACCAGATTGCCGCCCGCGAATACCGTTATATGTGCGCTGCCGCCCAGGCAGCTCAGAAAACCCACACGACCAATAATATCATTGCTCAGCAGTGCGCTGCCGCCCAGGCAGCTCAGAAATCAATGCGGAATGAGCGAAAGCACATGCAGTGGTGCGCTGCCGCCCAGGCAGCTCAGAAAACATTGACTGACCAGTAAAGCGTTGTACCGGAGTGCGCTGCCGCCCAGGCAGCTCAGAAAAGTTCCGAGCCAGCTTCCGTTCTACCGGGTCTGTGCGCTGCCGCCCAGGCAGCTCAGAAATTTACCGCCCCCAGGCGCAGCCGCGAAAGACGGTGCGCTGCCGCCCAGGCAGCTCAGAAAAGCGTTGCCCCCTGCGACATTGCCCAGCAGTTGTGCGCTGCCGCCCAGGCAGCTCAGAAAAAAAGACTGAACTAAAGACACGCTTGGAAAAGGTGCGCTGCCGCCCAGGCAGCTCAGAAATGTCGCTGAAAATACGACGAATATCACTAGACGTGCGCTGCCGCCCAGGCAGCTCAGAAAGCTTCCAGTGTGTTACTGGCCCTTCACAGCAATGTGCGCTGCCGCCCAGGCAGCTCAGAAATTCAAGCAATGATGAAACGTTAAAATCATCCAGTGCGCTGCCGCCCAGGCAGCTCAGAAAACAAACAATGTTTAAATTATTATCTATGGCTAGTGCGCTGCCGCCCAGGCAGCTCAGAAATCGTTCTTACAGGCTTGCTCTTAGCGCTCTCAGTGCGCTGCCGCCCAGGCAGCTCAGAAAGGGCCACGCCACACCATGGCAGTGCCATGCAGGTGCGCTGCCGCCCAGGCAGCTCAGAAAATGCAACTCTTCATCGCCGCCAACGGGAAAGCGTGCGCTGCCGCCCAGGCAGCTCAGAAAACTTCGGCATCAAATACATCAAGATAACTTTCGTGCGCTGCCGCCCAGGCAGCTCAGAAACCACCCGCGCCCACTACCCGCGCCGCGCTATCGGTGCGCTGCCGCCCAGGCAGCTCAGAAAAAAGAAGAAGCCAAGAAGAAGGAACGCAAAGCGTGCGCTGCCGCCCAGGCAGCTCAGAAATGATTAAGCAGGCGGAGGTGCTTGAGACTATGGTGCGCTGCCGCCCAGGCAGCTCAGAAAATTTCCAGTATTGCGGGCATGCGCTACGTTGAGTGCGCTGCCGCCCAGGCAGCTCAGAAACCGATCATGCGGTATGGGCGCCTCGTCTGCTCGTGCGCTGCCGCCCAGGCAGCTCAGAAAAACCCCAGGCAGCACAGACGCCATCCTAGAGGGTGCGCTGCCGCCCAGGCAGCTCAGAAAGACCAGCTGAACTGATCCCAGTTAGCGACATCGTGCGCTGCCGCCCAGGCAGCTCAGAAACTGACGAAGCTAGAAGAAGACCTGAATTACAGCGTGCGCTGCCGCCCAGGCAGCTCTCCGAACTACTCTACGTGCGCTGCCGCCCAGGCAGCTCAGAAAAGCAGCAGATTGATGACGCCAACCAAACCGCAGTGCGCTGCCGCCCAGGCAGCTCAGAAAATGGTCAGGCCTTCTTTTAGCGCGATCTCGGCGTGCGCTGCCGCCCAGGCAGCTCAGAAAATTGGCGAAGATGAAGAAAAAGCGCGCCTAAAGTGCGCTGCCGCCCAGGCAGCTCAGAAAACTACGCAAGCGACAATGAGCAGCCGCGAGATGTGCGCTGCCGCCCAGGCAGCTCAGAAAAGTTGCTGCCTCACACCAAAGGCGAGTGGGCGGTGCGCTGCCGCCCAGGCAGCTCAGAAAACCTATGTACATTCGTACTAATGTGCTTTTGTGTGCGCTGCCGCCCAGGCAGCTCAGAAAATAGTCACGACGGATAGCAGCGCACCGCTTGGGTGCGCTGCCGCCCAGGCAGCTCAGAAATGCCACAGGTGCAGATCGAAGGGGAAAAAGCCGTGCGCTGCCGCCCAGGCAGCTCAGAAAGCCAATGCCACCGGCTATGTGGTGCCTGGCGCGTGCGCTGCCGCCCAGGCAGCTCAGAAAAGAAGGCGCAGCAGTTGGGCGGCAAAACGGCAGTGCGCTGCCGCCCAGGCAGCTCAGAAACTCAAGCTCTGTTACCAGCGCTGCCAGCATTTGTGCGCTGCCGCCCAGGCAGCTCAGAAAAACGGCGTCGACCGGGTAAAAGAGTTTACTGGGTGCGCTGCCGCCCAGGCAGCTCAGAAAATCTCTGCATATTAGTGTTGGCGAGATGAACGGTGCGCTGCCGCCCAGGCAGCTCAGAAAACCGTCGAGCGCTCGCCCAATAGCCACATGGCGTGCGCTGCCGCCCAGGCAGCTCAGAAAGGCAACATTACCGTTGAGCTTGACACTAAGCCGTGCGCTGCCGCCCAGGCAGCTCAGAAAATGACGGCATAAGTGATGGGATAGACGACTTCGTGCGCTGCCGCCCAGGCAGCTCAGAAAAAGCACAAGTCGCTAACGCTGGCGTGGAAGAATGTGCGCTGCCGCCCAGGCAGCTCAGAAAAACCTCGCCACCGCCAAAGCCTAGCGCGCCACGTGCGCTGCCGCCCAGGCAGCTCAGAAAGTGTTGCCGAACACTTTACCCATGAAGTAGCGGTGCGCTGCCGCCCAGGCAGCTCAGAAATACAACGCCAGGGGCGCTAATGACAATACTCGGTGCGCTGCCGCCCAGGCAGCTCAGAAATTGACCGGCTTGCCGTCATATTCCCAATTGCCGTGCGCTGCCGCCCAGGCAGCTCAGAAAAACCAAAATTCGCTAAGTAGCCACCCTCTGCAGTGCGCTGCCGCCCAGGCAGCTCAGAAAACCCCGCAGAAGATCGCGCAGGGCGAGCAGATGTGCGCTGCCGCCCAGGCAGCTCAGAAATATCCATAGCCAATTGATTAAATTGCTTTCCGGTGCGCTGCCGCCCAGGCAGCTCAGAAAAGGAGAACGCCGACCTGCTCCAAGGTGAGCGTGTGCGCTGCCGCCCAGGCAGCTCAGAAAGATGCGGCAAACATGGCGAAGCGTAGCTTTTAGTGCGCTGCCGCCCAGGCAGCTCAGAAAATAAGGTCGTTTTGTACGGCGCTAATGATCTGGTGCGCTGCCGCCCAGGCAGCTCAGAAAAGATTACCGGGCGTGGTGTATTTTTTGCGGCGGTGCGCTGCCGCCCAGGCAGCTCAGAAAAAACACTGCTTCTCCCAGCGATGCGCCTTGGCGTGCGCTGCCGCCCAGGCAGCTCAGAAATAGCCTAGCCGAGTGAGCTGTATGTGCGTCACGTGCGCTGCCGCCCAGGCAGCTCAGAAAATTAACGGCTATAGCCGCAATGGGCAAATGATGTGCGCTGCCGCCCAGGCAGCTCAGAAAAATACAGACTCCCATCCCAACCAGCACACCGCGTGCGCTGCCGCCCAGGCAGCTCAGAAACTCCGGTTCGTGATCGCGGTCGCTTTGCACCAGTGCGCTGCCGCCCAGGCAGCTCAGAAAATCACGGTATCGAGCGCCTCGCTAGTCATCAGGTGCGCTGCCGCCCAGGCAGCTCAGAAAGTTACTAGTGCGAAGTGACCGCCTTTCACCTGGTGCGCTGCCGCCCAGGCAGCTCAGAAAAGGGGAAAGCTGGGCCAATACCTGTGGTAAGCGTGCGCTGCCGCCCAGGCAGCTCAGAAAAACAACAGACAAAAAATCTAAGCTGTTTGCATGTGCGCTGCCGCCCAGGCAGCTCAGAAAAAATCTTCAGCGGTCAAGCGCTGGCCGGGAATGTGCGCTGCCGCCCAGGCAGCTCAGAAAAGTCGAAACAATTATCATCACCGTAGTAATTAGTGCGCTGCCGCCCAGGCAGCTCAGAAACATAGAATTTAACGCCCTGCATTACGATGTTTGTGCGCTGCCGCCCAGGCAGCTCAGAAAATGACGACCAGGCGCATTTTGTGACGCACCGCGTGCGCTGCCGCCCAGGCAGCTCAGAAATACGTGTTCAGAGAGTGTGCGTTTAATTACTCGTGCGCTGCCGCCCAGGCAGCTCAGAAAAATACCGGTGTACTGGCTAAACGTGTCTTGGGGTGCGCTGCCGCCCAGGCAGCTCAGAAAGAAACGTGCGGGCAACGCTTGCGGGCGGTATTGTGCGCTGCCGCCCAGGCAGCTCAGAAATAACGGGACGCCCTCTTGATCGGTAACACCACGTGCGCTGCCGCCCAGGCAGCTCAGAAATACGGCTTGATAAGCAGCTATCGCGCTGGTATGTGCGCTGCCGCCCAGGCAGCTCAGAAAATCATGGAAACGCTTATCTGGGAGCACAAGCTGTGCGCTGCCGCCCAGGCAGCTCAGAAATCATCAATGATGCCGGATAGTCCAAAGGCATAGTGCGCTGCCGCCCAGGCAGCTCAGAAATGTAGCAGTGGGTTCTTTCCAAGCGCTCGTAAGTGCGCTGCCGCCCAGGCAGCTCAGAAATAGCGGAACCCTTACCGACCTTGTTTGCGTGCGTGCGCTGCCGCCCAGGCAGCTCAGAAACTGCACCATGAGCGCCGATTGCCCCATGATCGGTGCGCTGCCGCCCAGGCAGCTCAGAAATTACACAAAATAAGGTGCAGCGGGATAGTAATGTGCGCTGCCGCCCAGGCAGCTCAGAAATGGAGCACGTTTATATCAACCGATGAATTTGGGTGCGCTGCCGCCCAGGCAGCTCAGAAAAGCGGCCGAATGCTGGACATAGCCGATTCTGAGTGCGCTGCCGCCCAGGCAGCTCAGAAAATTTTTAATCGCAATATCAAACCCTTTAACTCGTGCGCTGCCGCCCAGGCAGCTCAGAAAGCCACCAGCGGGCCGTTTGAGATTGACAACATGTGCGCTGCCGCCCAGGCAGCTCAGAAAACACCGCTACCGCTCCAAGGCACGGTTAGCTGGTGCGCTGCCGCCCAGGCAGCTCAGAAATACTTGCTGGCGGAAAAGGAACGGATGTCCATGTGCGCTGCCGCCCAGGCAGCTCAGAAAGCAATCAAGCCATGCTGGAAGCCGTGACCGCCGTGCGCTGCCGCCCAGGCAGCTCAGAAAATGCCGGCACCCGCCGCCATTAAGTAGGGGTTGTGCGCTGCCGCCCAGGCAGCTCAGAAATGTCAGCACACCGAGCAAAAACCACGTTACGCGTGCGCTGCCGCCCACGCAGATCAGAAATTACAGGGCGATGTCGTAGCGCTCGGCAACGTGTGCGCTGCCGCCCAGGCAGCTCAGAAAACCACCGCTAGGTTTCTCGGCGCTCTTCTTTTGTGCGCTGCCGCCCAGGCAGCTCAGAAATTAACCACAAAGGTGAGTCTGAGGTCGTTCCTGTGCGCTGCCGCCCAGGCAGCTCAGAAAAGGAGAACTCGATGATCTATGATCTCTTGGCCCATGTCCGTGCGCTGCCGCCCAGGCAGCTCAGAAAAATGGCGGTGTAGATGTTGGTGATCAATACCGGTGCGCTGCCGCCCAGGCAGCTCAGAAAATTCGATGACAGTTGCCGGTCGCACGCTGTCCGTGCGCTGCCGCCCAGGCAGCTCAGAAAGACAAGAGGCCATGGAGCGGTTATCTCAATATGTGCGCTGCCGCCCAGGCAGCTCAGAAATTCAAGGAAGGTGCGCCGTGGCTGGCGCCCCAGTGCGCTGCCGCCCAGGCAGCTCAGAAATCAGAATGGAGCGGCCCAACAGGGCGGCTATCGTGCGCTGCCGCCCAGGCAGCTCAGAAAAATCAATAGTCCGTTTATATTCAAAGCCAGAAGTGCGCTGCCGCCCAGGCAGCTCAGAAATGGGGATTTTGACCTTTGATGGCTCCGCCATCGTGCGCTGCCGCCCAGGCAGCTCAGAAAAAGACCACGCGCCCTCGTCCGGTTGCCCTTCGGTGCGCTGCCGCCCAGGCAGCTCAGAAAATTGCGTCACTGGATATGTTCGGGGCTGCATCGTGCGCTGCCGCCCAGGCAGTTTTGGAGAGCTGGCTTACCATGGCACCGCTGCGCGGTGCTTCCGCGGGCGCGCCTGAGGCTTACCACGCGCTACTTGGAAAGTGCATGGCTTGTAATGCGTGTATTGCTGAAGCGCTGTGTAAATTTCCACAAAAAAGCCACCGCGTTGGGTGGCTGTGTCTGTTGAGTTTAGAAAACGCTAAGCCCTAATCCTCTTGCGGGGGTGTTTCCAGGGCGCGCTTGTCGTCGGGTAGCCGGACGATATGGCCAACTTCAAGTTTGTTATGGTGCTGATGGCGCTCGCCGTTTGAATCAATGATGGCGACGACTTCACCAATGCTGACGGCGTCATCTTCGCGGTAGGCGTCTACTTTGATACGCACCATGGCGCGCGAATACCGGGCGGAGAGAATGTCGCCAGGGGCAGGCTGGCCGTCGTGGTTGGGGTCGTTCTTGAAGTACTGCATGACGCTGGCGCTGCCGGGGTCGTCCCATTCGATATGTTGATGCATCGTTGCCGTCCTGGATGAATGTCTGTTGAGTGTAGTGCGTTACGCCTCGCTTAGCTTTAGCGCGGGCTGCTTCAACGCTTAGCGAGCCGGGTTTTCGGCTAATTCCGCTACGGGCGGGTTCATTGTGACCATCCAATAGGAAGAGATCCATTGGTGGCGCGCTTACGGCGGTATGGCCGTTTTTTATTTCATGTTTGCTGGATCATGTAAATCGACACGCCAATAACGTGTCGATGGCTTTATCTATTCAACAGCTGAATGGATCAGGCTGCAGGGAACGGATGCGCCGGTGGGGAGTGACTGAATAGCGGCAGGTTAATCACGGGGCGTGTGTGCCCTCATCTGGCGATGCAGCCATAAGACAAGGTAGGTTGAGCAGGGTGTCGTTTTCTGGCTCATTTATTTGGCTAAGCTGTTGGCCATCATAGTTTTTGAGCCGAGTGGGGCAGGCGCGTAAACGCTGTATAAAATCATCGATAGCGGTTTTGCCATCAAACTCAGGGTCAAACCCACCTAAGCGTTCAAGCCACACCCGCCTAACGGCCATGTAGGGCGGTAATAGCAGCGTAGTGGCCAATAGGCGTCGCAGAATACGTTCCGCAAGCGAAGGCTGTTTAAGGCCAATGATTAAGGCATCGAGTGTTGAGGTGGTCAGCTGGGGATACAGCGAGTGCCATAGCGCGGCTGAGGGCGGCTGTTTTTGTAGCGCAATGATTAGCCATTCAGCTTGGCTGGCAAACGCGGCTTTATTAAGCCGTGCCCCGAGCGGCAGCTGCGGGGTGATGAGGAAGTGAGTGTGGTAACGCTGCTCTATATCGGCCAAACGTGGCTGTGTATAGGCGCCGGTCACAAAAATAGGCAATAAATGATCGGCCACGCCAGAGTCACGAATGGACTGTAAATGCCGTGGCAACATCGACCCCGTGACGACGGCGTCAACGATAAAGCAAACCGATCCCATTTGCTGACTCCAGCTGTGATCAAATATGTCAATTTGTAATTTATTGTAGTAGTTGGTTTATTTAAGTAGCAAGAGAAAAGTTTGCAAACAAGAAAGTGTGTTGGCTTTTTTGTGCACTATTTTGAGTCAACGGCGCTTATTTTTGTTTTATTTTGGTGCATTGACAGGCTTTGAGTCGCTGCGCAACACCCTATAACGGCCTTATGCGTCATGAAGAAGCATTGCGGCGTATTTTTAAAAGCTTAAAAAACAATTGGTTGGCATTTTTTTATGCCATATTGGTGCAGTGTTGGCATAATCTCTGCATTGCAATTTGCAGCGGCTAGCGGGCCGTAGGCACAAGCCCTGCGGCGTGCTAAAACGATAGCCGGTTTGAAATATTCGCTGAGCGGTTTGTGCACCAATGCCAGCAAACGTTGAGCGAACAAGAATGACAAACGTGCGGTTTAGCACGTAGTTTGTCGAACAACACATTTATCGGTAGCTTACTGTCGTTAGCTTTAAGCCACGCTCATACCGGAGGACACTATGTCAGCCAAGACCATCGCGCTAATTGAAGAACATGATGTTAAGTGGGTAGACCTGCGTTTCACTGACACCCGCGGTAAAGAACAGCACGTCACTGTGCCAGCCCGCGACGTTGACGAAGAGTTTTTCGAAAACGGCCAAATGTTCGATGGCTCTTCCATCAATGGCTGGAAGGGCATTAACGAATCCGACATGATTCTGCGTCCTGAGGATGGCTCAGCCTACCTCGACCCCTTCACCGAAGACGCGACTCTGGTGCTACGCTGCGACATTATCGAGCCTGCCACCATGCAGGGCTACGACCGTGACCCGCGTTCCATCGCTAAGCGTGCAGAGGCTTACCTGCAGTCAACCGGTCTAGGCGACACTGCTTTCTTCGGCCCTGAGCCCGAATTCTTTATCTTTGACGAAGTGCATTGGAAGTCTGACATTCAGGGCTCCATGTACAAAATCACGTCGGACGAAGGCGCTTGGGCAACCGACAGTCAAGTCGAAGGCGGCAACCTGGGCCACCGCCCGCGCGTTAAAGGCGGCTACTTCCCGGTGCCCCCGGTAGACAGCTTCCACGACATCCGTGGCGCTATGTGTAACACCCTAGAAGCGATTGGTCAGACCGTGGAAGTGCACCACCACGAGGTTTCCAACGCGGGTCAGAACGAAATCGGCGTTAGATTCAACACGCTGGTGAAGAAAGCTGACGAAGTGCAGGAAATGAAGTACGTGATCCACAACGTGGCGCACGCCTATGGCAAAACCGCTACCTTTATGCCGAAGCCGCTGGTGGGCGATAACGGTTCAGGTATGCACGTTCACCAGTCGTTCTGGAAAGATGGCACCAACCAGTTTGCCGGTGACGAATACGCTGGCCTGTCGGAAATGGCGCTCTACTACATTGGCGGCATCATCAAGCACGCCCGTGCGCTGAACGCCTTCACCAACGCTTCCACCAACTCGTACAAGCGTCTGGTGCCGGGTTTTGAAGCGCCGGTGATGCTGGCTTACAGCGCGCGTAACCGCTCGGCTTCTATCCGTATTCCTTATACCGCAAGCCCGAAAGGTAAGCGTGTTGAAACGCGTTTCCCTGATCCGACCGCCAACCCCTACCTGGCCTTCGCTGCCATGTTGATGGCCGGTATCGACGGTATCAAAAACAAGATCCATCCTGGCGATGCCATGGATAAAAACCTCTACGACCTACCGCCGGAAGAAGGTAAGTTGGTGCCGACCGTGGCGCACAGCCTGGATCAGGCGCTGGAAGCCCTCGACGCTGACCGTGCGTTCTTGACCGAAGGTGGCGTGTTCACCGACGAAATGATCGACGCTTACGTCGAGCTCAAAATGGAAGACGTTGAGCGTATCCGCATGACGACTCACCCGATTGAGTTTGATATGTACTACAGCTGCTAATCAGCGCTGTGGGTAGCCAATAGTGCTCAAACCCCGCCTCGGCGGGGTTTTTTCTTATCAGAGGCGGTATGGGGAAAAGCAGAATGGCCAAGGTGGCCGCGCTGGGTTTGGCGGTTAGCCTATTGAACCTCGACGAAGCGGCGTTTGGGCAAACGGTTTACCGCGTCACCGATGAGCATGGCAACGTAACCTTTACCGATAAGCCCGGCCAAGGGGGCGAGGCGCTAGAGCTAGCCCCATTGCCGGGCTTGCCGCCAGCGCTAAGGGCAACGACGGCCAGGCGACAAGCGGCCACGCCAGGCGGTGTGCGTCCGCGTGGCAAACCGGGGCAGCCGTTTATGCCCTACGACCACTTTTCGATTGCTTTGCCCCAGCAAGGCGCACGATTGGATGAGGCAATGACCGCCGTGGAAATCGCCATTGCGCCACCGCTGCGCGACGACCATCAGGTGCGGCTGCTGGTGAACGGTGAGGTCAGCCAGTCAGCGTTACACAGCGATTTTTTCTGGCTAACGGGGCTGGCGGCGGGGCGTTATAAGCTTCAGGCTGAGCTATTGGACAGCAGCCAACGGCTGCAGCACCGCACCGCGGCAGTGATGATCACGGTGCCTTAAAGCCGTCTTCTTAAAAAATAGCATGCACTAAAATAGTGCAACAATCAGCCGGTTCGTTTCCGTCAGTGCGCTAAAACGAGTCAGCTCGCGCGAAGGCTATGCCCATAAGCCGTGCAAATAGGCGCTAATGGTTAATTGGCGCGCTTTTTGCAACTGCCACATTGATCATCCACCTGTAGGTCTGTAACGGCGATGGAAGACGCGATTTATCAGGACACCACCATGCACCAGCGCTTACTTGAACACCTGACGACGGCTGTGTTGCTGCTTGATGGCAAGCTACGCGTGCGTTGGATGAACCCCGCGGCCGAAGCTTTATTGGCGGTCAGCCTCAGCCGTGTGAAGGGCATTAGCCTGGACACGCTCCTCGGTGACGACAGTATTGATGAGGTGTTAGCGAAAGCGCGGGATGCGTTTCACCCTTACACCCAGCGGGAAGCGCGGATTACGCCGTTAATTAATAGCGAACCGCTTACCGTTGACTACACGGTAACGCCGTTATCAGACGACGAGCTGCTTTTAGAAGTAGAGCCCCGCGACAGGTTGATGCAAATCTCCCGCGAGGAGGCACTGACCACGCGCCAAGAGACCATCAAGGTGTTGGCCCGCGGCCTTGCTCATGAAGTGAAAAACCCGCTGGGTGGCATTCGCGGCGCCGCGCAGTTGCTGGAGCGGGATTTAGCCGATCCGGCGTTGCGCGAATACACCCACATTATCGTCGAAGAGGTGGACCGACTGCGCGACCTGGTCGACTCCATGTTGGGGCCCAACTACATCGTCAAGCATGAGCCGGTGAATATTCACAAGGTGCTTGAGCGCGTGAGAGCGTTGCTGATAGCCGAGCATCCCAACGTGTCGATTAGCCGCGATTACGACCCTAGCCTGCCCGACCTTTCCGGCGATGAAGCGCAAATGATTCAGGCGGTGCTCAATGTGGCGCGCAACGCCGTGCAGGCGATGAACGATGCGCAAACGCCGGAGCCGACCCTGATATTGCGCACCCGCTCCCGTCGCCAGTTTACCCTGGGCGCCGAGCGCCACCGTTTGGTCAGCGAAGTCGCCGTCATCGATAACGGCCCTGGCGTGCCCGATACGCTTCAGGAAACGCTGTTTTACCCCATGGTGTCGGGGCGCTCGGAAGGCAGCGGCCTGGGGCTCTCTATCGCTCAGTCGATTTTGCACCAACATCAAGGATTGATCGAATGCGACTCACGTCCTGGACATACCGAATTTCGTTTATTGATTCCCATGGTCTTACTTTCACCGGAGAAGCGTCATGACTGAGGCTGCACGTAATGATGTTGCGCGGGTGGTCGTTGTCGATGACGACCGCGCTATCCGCTGGGTGCTAGAGCGCGCGTTAGCACAGCCCGACCTAGACGTGGAATGTATTGAGCGTGCCGATACGGCGCTGGAGCGCTTGCTGGAAAGCCCCCCGGACGTGTTGGTCACCGACATTCGTATGCCGGGTATCGACGGCTTGGATTTAATGGCCCGATTGCGCGAAGCGCATCCCGATCTGCCGGTCATTGTAATGACCGCGCACTCTGATCTCGACAGCGCCGTGGCCTCTTATCAGGGCGGGGCGTTTGAATACCTGCCCAAACCGTTTGACGTTGACGAAGCCCTGGCGCTGGTGCGCCGCGCCGTGGCTCACGCCCGCGAACGCCAGCGCCCGGTAACCGTGCCGGAAGGTTTAAACGCGGAAATTATCGGCGAAGCGCCAGCGATGCAGGAGGTGTTTCGGGCGATTGGCCGTCTCTCCCATTCGCATATCACGGTATTAATTAACGGTGAATCGGGAACCGGTAAAGAGCGCGTTGCCTTGGCGCTTCACCAGCACAGCCCACGGGAAGGAAAGCCGTTTATCGCCTTAAACATGGCGGCGATTCCCCGCGATTTGATTGAGTCGGAGCTGTTTGGCCATGAGAAAGGGGCCTTTACCGGCGCCGCTCAGCAGCGCCAAGGGCGGTTTGAGCAAGCCAACGGCGGTACGCTGTTTTTAGATGAAATAGGCGATATGCCGTCTGAAACACAAACGCGCTTATTGCGTGTATTGGCGGACGGTGAGTTCTACCGCGTGGGCGGCCATACGCCGATAAAAGTGGACGTGCGTATCATTGCTGCCACCCACCAAAATTTAGAAGTGTTGGTCGAAGACGGGCGTTTTAGGGAGGATTTGTTCCACCGCTTAAACGTAATCCGCATTCATCTACCGAGGTTGGCCGAGCGGCGTGAAGACATCCCGCGGTTGACCCGGCACTTTTTAGCCGAGGCAGCGAAAGAGCTGTCGACCGATATCAAAGTGCTCACCAGCGACGCGGAAGCTCACTTAACCCGGCTAACCTGGCCGGGTAACGTACGCCAGTTAGAGAATATCTGCCGTTGGCTAACCGTGATGGCGTCTGGGCGGGAAATTCTGGTCGAAGACCTGCCGCCTGAGCTGCGTTCGACCAGCGCTTCCGAGAGCAGTGCCCACGGCGATTGGCGCACCGCGTTTCGGGATTGGGCCGATCATGCGCTGGCAGAGGGCCATACGCATCTATTAGAAGAAGCGGTGCCTGATTTCGAGCGTATTCTCATTGAAACAGCGCTTAAACATACCGGCGGACGCAAGGGCGAGGCCGCTGAGTTACTTGGCTGGGGGCGTAATACGCTTACTCGCAAACTGAAAACACTGCTACCGGCCTTGGCAGACGAATAACCGCTGCTCGAAAGCGAGTGCGCTATTCGTCTCTGAGTATATAGACCGCATCGGCGAGCGTGGTGTCAGGTAGCTCGCAGTGATGGCGCTGCCAGGGCAGCAGGCTCAGGGTGTCGTCAACGCCGAGGGCGTTGAGTTGATGCGCGACGCCATCGCTGTAGGTCACGTGGCCCAGGCCCATGATGCCCACGGCGAGAGCACCGTCTTGTGTGGCCTCGGTTAAGCGCTGAGCCATGGCGATGTCCCACGTCAGCTGGGCCTGCACAAAGCGCTCAAGTGCGTCAGGGGCATTGCCCATGGCGTGTTGGTTGAACACCTCGGCGAGCCGCGCTTGGTACCCTTCACTTGCCGGGTGGGGCGGCGGTATTCCATGGCGCTCTTCAGCGGGCACATTATCCCAACCTTCACTGACCAGCCGCTGACGTAGGGCGGGGTCGATATTGAGGGCGATAAGCGGAATTTGTGCCATGCGGGCAAATTCTAAAATGGGCATATACAGCTCTGCATCAAATCCCCAAGCCTCGTCCCACTGAGTCTGCGCCAGCATAGTATCGTTATCTATTTCACCGGCTAGCCAGGCATCCAAGGCTGACTGAGCGCTGCGCGGCAGCATCTCCAAGCCAATCACCATTTCGTCGCGAAGGGCATGTAGCCCCGCCAGGGTGTGCAACTGCCAGCGGTGGTGGGCCATTTTGTCGTGTTGTTCACCGAGTAACACCACCTGCTGCTGAGCCGCGGTAGTCAGCAGTTCAGCATTGGTAAGCGGCTGGTCTGCCTGCCACCACTGGCCTGGGATTGGGCAAGCCGCCAGCGCCACGCTGGGCAACAGGCTAGCCAACGCAAAAGCCGTCAGCGCGCTAAAGCGGCGGCCTTTATGGTGCACGCTATTGTTGCGCTTCAACGCGTCTAATCTCGGCAAGCAACGCTTCGGCTTCTTCGGTAAGCGTGGCATTGGCGCGCATATCGCCATTGCGTGAGGCTTCCATCGCGGCTTGCAGTTTGCGTTCATATTCTTGCTGCAGTTTCTTTTTGGGGTCGCGCTTAAACATGCCTAACATTGACCATCTCCTTTTCTGATGTAGACCATTTGTATAGGTTTTGATGGCCAGTGTCGAATGTTTGTTTTATGACGACGGCTGTATTTGGCTAGCTCGCCAGATGGCACTGGCCCAAAAAGCGCTCAAAATCATGCAATAGGGTATCGAGGCTGGCATGCAGGCGGTGGTCGTCATCGACCATTCGCAGCGATAACCGCTGTAGGCGGGCGCGTTCAATCACCGGCTCCGGCGCCACCACCTCGTCTCGCCAACCGTGAATGATATGGGTATAGCGCGCCTGAATGGTCGGAGAGGTTTCTGGGTAGTCGGCCAAGCCAAGCGCCGGCGCCAGCAAAAAACAGCCCAGCACAGGCTGCTGAGCACTCACCGCCGCACTTAACCAGCCGCCCAGGCTTGAGCCTGCCAGTACGCAATGGGCGGGGGGATCACCCCGTTTGGCTAATACCGCTAACAGGTGTTCCAAGCGCTGCTGAGGTTCTGGCATGCCTCGGTAGTCCATCACGACGGGCTCGCAGTCGTCGATTTTTTCAGCAATGCCCTTCAATGCCTGTATTTTCAATGCGCCAGGCCCACTCTCTAAGCCGTGGGATAGATAAACCGTCATCATAATGATTAGCTCGCTGATCGTTGGATAGCTCGGCCACCTTGTTCAAGGTCTTCGCCGGCGCCGCGAATGGTATTGCAGCCGCTTACCAGCAGCAGTGTCATCAGCACTAATAAACCCAGGGCAACAGCGCGTGTCATCTAGTTCTCCTTGAAAGCATGCTCTTTGCGAGCTTCACACCTTGAGTATCGCTCTATTGAGGGCAGCGGTTAAACAGGTGCGGGTAAAATAATCCTTACCGAGGCGTTCCGCTATGCCTGACCAAGCGAAAATCGCCCTAATAACGTGTGTTTATGTCCCATGTGCCAGTTCTACACACGCAATAGGCGACTGGAAAGATGATGTCTGGCACGGATTGTTTTTATAAGTTATTGTTTTATAGTTTTTTTATTTATAAATACATATCTTGGCCCATAAGCTGCAAGCATATGGGTAATAGCAGTTAGTAAGGCAGTAAGCAGCAAAGCAAGACAGTAAGCAGCAAGACAGTAAGCAGAAAAGTAGTCAGTCGATTAGCCAATAGTCAGCGGCAGCAACTCAGTGAGGGGGCTGACAGGCAGAAGGAAGGCAGGACGCCGAGATACAAACAGGACGTTAAAGGACATTTAGCCCGCTCACTGGTGGTAACGCAGGATACGTTACCCATCAAAACCAGGGACTGGATGCGATGCAAAATGACCATCTCGTGAAAGCGAGGTGGTTTTTTTGCGTCGCTTTTTGCGTCGCTATTTTGTCATAAAATGCTGATATATATTAATTTTTAGTGATGTGAGATTTTTTTGCATAGGGTTTATGCCGATTACCATCGCGATTTAGTCTATCCTGTGAGGAAATCAAAAAGTAGCGGTTAGAAAACGTTAACGTGGCAGCCGCAAACTATCAGGGACAAGATTATGGCGATGGCATTGATGTTATGCATGTTTATTTTGTTCTTAGGTTTTTCGGGGCTGGGCGTGTATATGATGGTCAAGACATCTTTCATGGCGAGCCTGGATGAACGCAATGACAGGCCACCCGATAGTTGACTATTTTACAAATTAAATAAAAATTAACGCCCGCTTAGGCGGGCGTTTTTGCGTCAGTTGTCCATCTCACCGCAAAGCGGCGCTTCACCCCATCCAATACAGGCTGGCTAAGGCAAAGGCGTAACCCATTGCGGCACCCGCCAGCACATCGCTGACATAGTGCAACCCAAGCCCCACCCGGGAAACGGCAATCAACAGTGTTAACGGCAGAATCACCGGCAGCAGCCAGGGGGTGTGGGCGGCCACTAATACGCTAAACATCACCGCGTGCATGGTGTGGCCGCTGGGAAAACTGTAACGATCGCGTGCCGGTTCGCAGCACTCAATGCCTTCACCGTAAGTAATGAAGGGCCGTTCGCGGCAGAGGCGCGTTTTTACCAGCCGGTAAATCGCCACGGCAAGCAACGCGACCCCGCTGTACTGCATTACCCGCCAGGTGCCATTGGGCTGAAGCCACGGCTGGGCAATAATGAGTAGCACCCATACGGGCCAATCGCCTAAGCGGCTGGCGGCCTGCAAGATGAGGCGCCAGGGCCGATAGAACGATAGCCGTGCTATGCGTTGGCAGAATTGCCACTCCAGCAGGTCAAGACGATCGAATACGACAAGCGGACGCGGGCGCATGGTGGGCCTCCTGGGCTTGGTGTAAATAACGCACAAATTGCTCGGCAATACCCGACCAGCTTTGCTCAAGCGCGCGTAAACGTGCCACACGGCCTAACCGCGCGTAGTCAGCCGGGTGTTGGCAGAGTTCCACCGCTGCCTGTTGAAAGGCAGCGCTATCGCCAGCGGGAACGGTCATGCCGTTATGGCCACTGTTAATCAGTTCAGCGCTGGCAGCGTGGTGATAAGCGACGACGGCCAACCCGCTGGCCATGGCTTCCGCCACCACATTCCCCCAGGTTTCGGAAAGTGAAGGGAAAATAAACAGGTCGGCGCTGGCGTAGTGGCAAGCAAGCGAGTCTTGTCCCACAAAACCGGTGAAGTGCACATCTGGCAGGGCTTTTTGCAGCTGTGCCCGCCCTGGGCCATCGCCGACGATCACCTGGGCGATATCGGGGCGCACTTCGCGCATGGCGAGAAAGGTTTCTTGTAGTAAGGCAAGGTTTTTTTCCGCCGCTAACCGGCCCACGTACAACGCCACCGGTTGATGCTCGTTAACCCCCCAGGATTGGCGTAATGACGGGTCTCGGTGGGCAGGTGAATAGCGCTCACCATCCAACCCACGAGACATCACCTGGACGCCGCGAATGCCTTGACGCTCTAGCGATGCGGCCTGAAGGTGAGTCGGCACCAGCGTCAATGTGCAGCCGTTATGAAAATAGCGCAGGTAGCGCTGGGTGGCAGAGGTCAGCCAGGTGACACCATAGTCTTTGCAGTAGTGGTCAAAATTAGTGTGCCAACCCGCCACCAGGGGGATATTGAGACGCCGCGCCGCTCGCCGGGCCGCCCACCCAAGGGGGCCTTGGGTGGCTACATAGATCACATCAGGACGATGCTTACGCCAAAAGCGGCGTAGGGCCGCCGGTGTTACCAGGCCGACTTGCACATCGGTATAGCCCGGTAACGCAAAGCGCTGCACCTGGCGTTCGCGGTTAATGCCCGCGGCGTTACCCGCTACCCTTGGGCGCGGACGAATAACATCAACCAGCACTCCTTGCTGGTTGAGCTCGCAGTTTAGCCGGCTCAGCGTATGAGCAACGCCATTGATGTCCGGGTACCAGGTTTCACTAACAATACAGAGCCGCATGAGCGATTCATCCGTTTATCACGTTTGTAATTATTCTGGATGAGAATAGTGACACTGCGGAGTCAGGCCGGTGAATAAGCGATGACATGCGTGGCGCGAACCTGTGTGCATTGACGCCCGCTGTGAAGCGCTGTTTTATCACAGGGCGTGTTGAAAGATGGTGATACTGATGGGCGCACAGATGGGCTACCCTTGTACTGATTTCAAATAACAAGCCGGGAGTTAACAATGCAATCGATCGTTATGATTACAGGGGCCAACCGCGGTATCGGTTTAGCGCTGGCAGGGCATTACGTTGATGCGGGTTGGCGAGTGTTAGGCGTGTGCCGTCAGTCGTCGGAAGAGCTAGACCGATTGGCTGAGCAGGTGATCGACGGCATTGACGTCACGCAGCCCGACGATGTCGCGCGACTCGTTGAGGTGCTCAATGGTCAAACGATTGACCTATTAATCAACAATGCCGGATGGCTGCACGATGAGTCTCTCGGCGGTCTTGATTTCGACACTATCCGCGAGCAGATGGAAATCAACGCCTATGCGCCGCTGCGCGTAGCGGAAGCGCTGCTGCCCAACCTCAAAAAAGGTAGCAAAATCGCCAATATCACTAGCCGTATGGGCTCAATCGCGGATAACGACTCCGGTGGCCGCTATGGTTACCGTGCCTCTAAAGCGGCCCTCAATGCGTTTGGTAAATCGTTGGCGATGGACTTAAAGCCCCGCGGCATTGCCGTGGCTCAGCTGCATCCGGGTTATGTGCAAACGCGCATGGTTAATTTTGGTGGCTTAATCAGCCCCCAAGAGGCTGCGTTGGGCATCGCCGCCCGTATTGAAGCGCTAACGCTCGATAATACGGGCGGCTTTTGGCATAGCAATGGGGAACCTCTGCCCTGGTAACCGCCTGCGCGGTTGGTTTGCCAAGGTTGTTTCCGTCGATTTGAAAGGCGTCATTTATGGGGTTTCACCGCTATGGCATAGCGCTAGGGACAGCGCTGTTCGCCACCGTTACGCCTGTGCTTGGCGAGAATTTTACACTCACGCTATTTCACACCAATGATCTACACGGGCGCACCGACCAATATCCTCAATTGATCACCACGCTGAACGAGGCGCGGGAGACCTTTGGCGAAGGGCTATTGCTGGACGCTGGCGATATTTTTTCAGGCACGCTCTACTTCACAGAATTTCAGGGCCAAGACGCGTTGGAGTTTATGAAGGTGATGGGCTACGACGCCTTTGTGCCGGGCAACCACGAGTTTGACCTTGGCGACGCTGAGCAGGGGCATCAGGCGCTAGCGGCGTTTTTCGCAGGCGCCGATTTTCCCATTTTAGGTGCTAACCTGGATTTCTCGAGCGCGCCTGAATTTGCCGATGTGCTGGGTGAGTCGATGAGCGCTGATCCGCAGGCGGGGACGCTTTATGACGGTATTATCGTTGAGCATAGCGGCGAGCCTATCGGCATTTTTGGGTTAACCACCCAGGACAGTAAAACGATTTCCAGCCCTGGTCAGGTCACCATTAGCGATTATCGCCAAGCGGCTGAAGCCATGGTGGCAGCGTTTGAAGCGCAGGGCGTTAACAAGATTATTGCCCTGACGCATCTAGGTTACGACGGCGACACCCAGGCGGGCAGCGACTTGCTGTTGGCGGAGCAGGTGGACGGCATCGATATTATTATTGGCGGCCACAGCCATAGCCAAGTATCGCCGCCTGCGCTACTAAGTGAGCGCCGCACTGGCGAGCCTCTATCGCCGACGGTGATTGGTCAAGCGGGCGAGTATGGCCAACACCTGGGGGTAATGCAGGTCACCTTCGACGAGGACGGCGTGGTGGTGGATGCCAGCGGTGAACTGCTGGCCGCCGACGAGCGCGAAGCGGACGCTGGCGCCGCTAAACGGCTTGAGGCCTACACCGCTGAGATTGAAGCATTACGCGATACCCAGGTAGACGCCAAGGTGATCACGGCGCTACCCAACCCGCGCTACGGCAATGGTGACGCGCGAAGCGTGCGCGCCAACGAAACCGCGCTGGGCAATTTAATCACCGATGCCCAGCTGCATGCCGCACAGCAGGTAGCGCCGGAGACGGTAATGGCCGTGCAAAATGGTGGCGGTATTCGCGAGCCCATCAATAGCGGCGCTGTCTCCGTCGGTGATCTGATTACCGTACAGCCGTTTGGCAATCGTCTAACGCTGCTTGACGTCACCGGCGCCGAGCTATTGGAAACCTTTGAAATCGCTCTGGCCGAAGCTCCCGATGAAAACGGCGGTTTTCTGCAGGTATCCGCAGGCGTTGAGCTGGTATACGACAGCAGCAAGCCGCCGGGTGAGCGCGTAGTAAGCCTGGAAATAGCTCAGGAAGGCGCCATGCGGGCGATTGATCCAGAGCGTGCTTACACCATCGCCACCAATAACTTTACCGCCGCTGGCGGCGACGGCCACGCTGTTTTAGGTGCCGCTTACGACGATGGACGCAACACCATCGTCGCCAGTTCTATTATTAACAGTACGGATTGGGAAATGCTGCGCGACTATATGGTGGAACTAAAAGAAGTGTTCTACCAAGTCGAAGGGCGGATCAACGACCTGGCGCACAGCGAGTAGCTTAATCTCCCGTGCGTTTCCCCGTGGTGCTGTTGAAAGGGTGCAGCGCGTCGCGGGTCACGTAAAAGCGAAGTGTTTCGCCTTCGGCAACCGGCGGCTGACCGGACACGCGGATCACCGTGGGCTGGTCGCTGTGGGCGAGGGTCACGTACAGATGGCTTTCAGCACCGGCGGCCTCAAACAGCGCCAGCGTCGAATCGACGGTTAAGTGAGGCGCTGACGGTGGGGCTAAGTGCATGTCATCCGGGCGGATGCCGACGATATCGGTGCCATCGGGCAGGTTATCCAGTAGCCCGTTGGCCCCTTGTTCGTTCAAGTAATCCACCGGCAGCATGTTCATGGCGGGGGAGCCGATAAACCCGGCCACAAACATGCTGGCGGGGCGGGCGTAGATCTCCATCGGCGTGCCCACCTGCTCAATCTGCCCGGCGTTCAGCACCACTAAACGGTCGCCCAGGGTCATGGCTTCCAATTGGTCATGGGTCACATAGAGACTGGTGGTTTTAAGCCGCCGCTGGAGCTGCTTGATCTCAACGCGCATTTGCACGCGCAGCTTGGCGTCCAGGTTGGAAAGCGGCTCGTCGAACAGGAACGCTGCCGGTTCGCGCACCAGCGCCCGGCCCATGGCGACGCGCTGGCGCTGGCCACCGGAAAGCTTGCGCGGTTTGCGCTCTAAAAATTCTTCTATCTCAAGCATTTTGGCGGCGACCTGTACGCGCTTTTCAATCTCGTCCTTGTTGAAACCCCGGTTTTTCAACCCATAGGCGAGGTTGTTGTACACCGTCATATGCGGGTAAAGCGCGTAGTTCTGAAACACCATGGCGATATCGCGTTCGGCGGGTTCGAGCTTATTGACCACTCGGTCGCCGATTTTTAACGTGCCCTCGGTAATGGTTTCCAGCCCCGCCACCATGCGCAGCAGGGTGGATTTGCCGCAGCCGGAAGGCCCCACCAGCACCACAAACTCACCGTCACGAACCTCAAGGTCAACGCCTTTGACCGCCTGCACATCACCGGTATAGGTTTTCTTTAGCCCTTCCAGGGTAATACTGGCCATGTTATTTCTCCGTCTCGGTCAGGCCTTTCACAAACAGGCGTTGCATAAATAAAATCACTAAAACAGGCGGTAACGCCGCCATGACGACCGCTGCCATTACCAGGTGCCACTGGGGGTTCTCTTCCGAGGTCATGCGCTGAATGCCCATCACAATGGTGGTGTAGTCGGGGTCGGTGGTGATCAGTAGCGGCCAGAGATACTGGTTCCAGCCATAAATGAACATGATCACGAACAGCGCGGCGATATTGGTCACCGAAAGCGGCAGCAGGATGTCTTTAAAAAATTTCATCGGCCCGGCGCCGTCCACCCGGGCGGCCTCCAGCATTTCCTCCGGTACGGTCATAAAGAATTGGCGGAACAAAAAAGTCGCCGTGGCGGAGGCAATCAAGGGAATCGACAGCCCGGCAAAGCTATTGAGCATATTCAGGTCGGCGACCACCTGAAAAGTAGGGATAATGCGCACCTCCACCGGCAGCATTAGGGTGATAAAGATCAGCCAGAAAAAGAACATCCGAAAACGAAAGCGGAAATAGACAATCGCAAAGGCGGACAGCAGCGAGATAAAGAGCTTACCCACGGTGATCGCCATGGCCATCACAAAGCTGTTCCAGAGCATCAGCGCGGCGGGTGGGGAGTTCGCCGACGACACACCGGATTGCCACATTTGGGTGTAGTTTTCGATCCCATGGCCGCCGGGCAGCAACGGTATCGTGCCGCGCATTAGCTCGTCAGGCGCCAGCGTTGACGCCACAATGGCGATATAAACCGGGAAAACCACCAGCGCTACACCCACCATCAACACGGCATGGGCAAATAAGTTGGCCCAGGGTCGGTTCTCAACCATATTGTATGTTCTCTCCAAAAAGACGGGTCCACTAGGACTGGCAACAAGGGCTTATTAACGGGCTTGTTAACAGGGCTTGCTAATAGTTAACGCGCCGCTCGATAAAGCGGAACTGGATCACCGTCAGCGCCACCACAATGACCATTAAAATCACCGATTGGGCCGCTGAAGAGCCCAGGTTCAACCCTATGAAACCATCGGCATATACCTTGTAAACCAGTATGTTAGTCGCCTGAGCCGGGCCGCCTGCGGTAGTGGCGTGGATAATGCCAAAGGTGTCAAACATGGCGTACACCACGTTGACCACCATCAAGAAGAAGGTGGTGGGCGTGAGCAACGGGAAAATGATCGTCCAGAAGCGCTTGATAGGGCTGGCGCCGTCAATCGAGGCCGCTTCAATCAGCGATTGCGGGATGGACTGCATGCCAGCCAGGAAAAACAGAAAGTTATAGGAAACCTGCTTCCAGGCAGCGGCTAAAATTACCAGCAGCATGGCGTCGCTGCCTGAATTACGATGGTTCCAACTGTAGCCCACCATTTCCAGCATGTAAGGCACAATGCCGATGGAGGGATTGAAGATAAACCACCACAAGACGCCGGCAAGCGCCGGCGCAACGGCGTAGGGCCACACCAGCAGCGTGGTGTACGCGCTGCGCGAGCGAATCATCCGGTTGACAGTACTCGCCAAGAGCAGGGCAACCGACATGGACACCAGCGTGGTGCCCACGGCGAATACCACCGTCACCGACAGCGAGTTCACATAGCTGCCGTCGCGAAATAGCCGGGCAAAGTTCTCCAGGCCCACAAAGGTGGTTTTCAGCCCAAAGGCATCTTCGCGCAGTAGCGATTGATACAGCGCCTGACCCGCTGGCCAGATAAAAAAGATCAGGGTGATGATCACCTGAGGCGCCAGTAGCGCGAAAGGCAGCCAACGCCCTGGAAAGGTCATGCGTTTGGTTTGCATGGGTAGCTCGCATTAAACGACTTCGCCGCCTACCCAAAGGGTAAGCGGCGAAGTATGTGCTTATTTACTGGTTGGCAGCTTCAAAGTCACGCAGCAGGTTATTGCCGCGTTCCACTGCATCGTCAGCCGCTTCCTGGCCGGATTTATCGCCGGTCATCACCGCTTCCATTTCTTCTGAGATGATGTCGCGGATCTGCACGAAGTTGCCAAAGCGCAGGCCTTTGGAGTTTTCGGTCGGCTCGTTCAGCGTTATCTGTTCCAGCGCAACCTCCGCACCGGGATTTTCCGCGTAGTAGCCCTGCTCTTGGCTTAAATCCCAAGCGGCTTGCGTGATGGGCAGATAACCCGTTTGCTGGTGCCAGTCAGCCTGTACTTCGGGCTGTGAAAGGTACTCGAAGAACGCGGCAACGGCTTCGTACTCGTCATCGCTGTGCCCTTGCATTGTCCATAAGGTAGCGCCGCCGATAATTGAGTTTTGCGGCGCATCCTCTACGTCGTCGTAATAGGGCTGCATGCCGAAGCCGACTTCAAATTCTGAATTAGCGGTGACATCGGCACGGGAAGCAGAAGAGCCGAAGAAAATCGCGCAATCCTGGGAGTAGAACATCGGCTCGGAATCGGGGCCGGTGCCGGGGCCCGCCCAGCGGAAGACGTCCTCTTCCTGCCAGTCGTGCAGGTTGTCCCAATGGCGGGCGACCAGCTCGTTGTTGAAGATCAGCTCGGTTTCCAAACCGCCAAAGCCGTTTTCCAGCGTTCCTAGCGGCACGTTATGCCAAGCTGAGAAGTTTTCCAGCATGACCCAGCTCGGCCATGAGGTGGTAAAGCCGCAGCTGGCCGCACCGGAATCAACCAGCTGGCGGGAGAAGTCGACGACTTCTGCCCACGTTTCAGGCGGCTGCTCGGGGTCTAAGCCGGCCTCCTCAAACATATCCCGGTTGTAGTACATGATGGGCGTAGAGGAATTGAACGGGAAGGAGAGCATATTGCCGTTGGTGTCGGTGTAATAACCGACGACGGCGGGCAGGAACGCATCGCGGTCAAACGAGCGGCCGTGGGCTTCCATCAGTTCGTACGCCGGGTAGATGGCGCCTTCGGCGTTCATCATGGTACCGGTGCCGACTTCAAAGACCTGCAGAATATGCGGCTGCTCGTCGGCGCGAAAGGCGGCAATCGCGCCCGTCATGGTTTCGGTATAGGTGCCGCGATAGCTGGGAACGACCCGGTATTCGTCTTGGGAAGCGTTGAAATCGGTGGTGATGCCTTCGAGGATTTCGCCTAACTGGCCGCCCATGGCGTGCCACCAGCTGATTTCTGTTGTGGCGTGGGCAGACAGGCTGAGGCTGGCAGTGGCTACCCCGACGGCAAGCGCGTGCAACGTATAACGAGACATAACGACTCCTTGTGGGCCTGAACTCAATCAGGTGAGGGCAATGCGGTTGTTGACGTTTTTAGCTGCATTGAACAATAAGCAGTGTAGATGTCGTTTTGATGAACGCGAGGTGAACGCGCGATGACATTCAACGCTAGAGGAGGGAGTAGGCGAAGGGTCTGGAGGGTGTTAGGGTTAACGCAACGCTATTTTGACACGTTAGGAAAGAAGATCTCATGTCCCACGCCATCGCGCTGCTCGAAAAACTGGTCGCTTTTGATACCACCTCCAGCGAATCCAATTTGGCGCTGATTGAGTACGTTGAAGGCTATTTGGCCGAGTACGGCATTAGCGCCGAGCGCGTGATGAGCCCCTGTGGTAGCAAAGCCAATTTGGTCGCAAGAATCGGCCCCGAGGCGCCGGGCGGCGTGATGCTTTCCGGGCATACCGACGTGGTGCCGGTGGCGGGCCAGCCGTGGTCGAGTGATCCGTTCACCCTGCGCGATGGCGGCGATGGGCGTTTGTATGGGCGGGGCAGCTGCGATATGAAAGGCTTTATCGCCTGTGTGCTAGCCATGGTGCCTGCATGGTCGAAAGCCCCCTTGCAGCAGCCGATTTACCTGGGTTTCTCCTATGACGAAGAGATCGGCTGCGTGGGCGCGCCGGATTTAATTCGCTACTTTTATGCCAACTATTCAACCACTGCCAATGTGATCGTCGGCGAGCCCACCAGTATGCAGCCGGTGGTGGCGCAGAAAGGGGCGACCAACCTGCGCACCATGGTGACAGGCCGCGAAGCCCATAGCAGTCAGGTTAACCAGGGCACCTCGGCCATCCACGTAGCGGCTAGGCTGGTGACCTTTATTGAGGACACCATGGCGGCGCTGGTGGAAGAGGGGCGCGTCGATGAGGCCTTTAACGTGCCGCACACCAGCCTGCACGTTGGCAAAATCAAAGGCGGTACGGCGATCAATATCATGGCGCGAGAGTGTCAGTTTGAGTGGGAAATTCGCCATCTACCCACGGAAACCTTTGATGAAATATATGCGCGCTTTGAGACGTTTTGCGAACAGCTAAGCGCAGCGCTAAAAGCCAAAGGCAAGCACGTTGAGATCGCCACTGAGCCGCTTAACGTCACCGTGCCGGGGTTAGCGGATCGTGATAACGACCAGGTGCTCCGTTTAGCCAAAGATCATTTGCCCCCCGCCTGCTGCAACCACGCAGTGGCTTACGCCACGGAAGCGGGGCAGTTCCAGGGGCAGGGTTTGCAAACCCTTATTCTCGGCCCCGGCAGCATCGCCCAGGCGCACCAGCCCGATGAATATATTGATATTGAGCAGCTTGAAGCGTGTGAGCATTTTCTAACTAAAATGGGCAGTGCGCTCGAAAGGCCCGCATAAGGACGTTAATGACCAGCCAAGAAAAATCCCACCCTGTTAAGGAGTGGGATTTTTTAACTGCCTTTCATACCATGCGGCTTTTAATGCACTTTCAATGCTGAGGGTGTTGTTCAAACAGCTCAGCTTTGGCATGGCGCATCACATCTTCGCACGCCTGCTGTTGGGCTAACTGCGTCAGCAGACGCTGAGTTACTTCGAAGCCCTTGCCTAAGCAAGTATCGACTTCTTGCTGGCTAACTGCTGGCGTCACGCGGTAATCGATTTTTACCGTGCGCCCGCCACCTTCCAGCCGATCCGCAACTCCCCTGAGCCGCCACGCGATTTTCTCTTTCCAAGTTGCTGATTCTTCCGCGCCTTCGTTTACGCTAAACGTGCACTGCCATTCCGGTTTAAAGACCTTCATAGGAGAACCTCCAAAAATTTTGGAAAGAATGATTGATCGTGATTTGTACCCCATCGTTTGAATATGTTGCCCCACCACTATATACCTAACACAGCAACAATACCGAAACAAAACGGCAACACATCGCAAGACGCGCGTCGCTTGGATCGGTTAGGCTAGCGTCGATGATGTTAGAGACCTTTTTTATGACCCCGATTGCACGTTTAAGTTGCCCCTGTGGTCGCGATGAAACGCTGGAAAATTGTTGTGGCCGTTATCATCAAGGCGAGCCAGCCCCTACCCCCGAGGCCTTGATGCGCTCCCGGTATAGCGCCTTTTCACTGGGCCTAAGCGATTACTTGCTGGCTACCTGGCACCCTACCACACGGCCTGCAAAGCTTGCGCTTGATCCCAATACCCGCTGGAAAGCGCTCACCATTGTGGCCGCCGAACCACCTAGCACGACTACCGGCTATGTGCACTTTAGGGCCTGTTTTTATGAGCTTGGGCATTGGCATGCGCTTGAAGAAGCGTCCCGCTTTATTGATGACCAGAAGCGCTGGTGGTACGTGGATGGCACACCCTCTCTGACTCGCCTAAAGCCGCGCCGAAACGACCCGTGCTTGTGTGGTAGCGGGCGCAAATTCAAGGGGTGTTGCGGTGTTTAAACACTTTCGCCGTCAAGGGCACGCTGGCTGGGAAAGCCCATGACACAGCCGCTGGATGCCGATACGCGCTGGTATCTCTATTTGCTGGAGTGCCAGCGCGGTACCTATGCGGGCATTACCAATAATCTGGCCAAGCGTTATCAAGCGCACTGTGCGGGCAAAGGCGCGCGCTACACCCGCGCCAACCCGCCTATTGCGCTGTTGGGCGCCCAGCCGTTTACAGACCGCGCTGCCGCCAGCCGTGCTGAGTACCAGTTAAAGCAGCAAACGCCGAGCCATAAACGCCGCTGGGCCAAGCAGTGGCCTGTTCAGTTAGACGCCGATTAAGGAACCCACATGCTGACATTTTACTCAGCGGACAGCCGTTTACGCCAAGCGCGCACCGAGCTACACGATGGCACGCTGGTAGCACCCTTCGAGTGCCCTGAGCGCGTCGATTTAGTGCTTAAGCAGCTTCGCCTGTCAGGCCTTGGTGAGATCCGTGCCCCCAGCGCGTATGGGCTAGCGCCGGTACTGGCAGTGCACGATAAAGACTACGTCACGTTTTTAGCCAACTGCTGGGAAGCGTGGCTAGCGGCTGGGCATGAGGGCGAGGCAATTCCCAATATTTGGCCTGCCCGACGCATGCGCGGTGACCACATTCCGCACGCTATCAGCGGCCAGCTAGGCTACTACGCCCTGGCTGCGGAAACCTCGATCTCAGCAGGGACCTTTGAAGCCGCCATGGCGAGTAAGGATGTGGCGTTAGGCGCGGTAGAATATACGCTGCAGACCGGCGAACCCAGTTTTGGTCTGTGCCGCCCGCCCGGACACCACGCCGCTTATGACCAGTTTGGCGGCTACTGTTTTTTCAATAATGCGGCGATTGCGGCGCAAAGAGCGCTGGAGTCAGGCAAACGCCGGGTCGCTATTCTCGACGTCGATTTCCACCACGGCAACGGCACCCAGCAGATTTTCTATCGTCGTGACGATGTACTGTTTATCTCGCTGCACGGTGACCCCGAGGTCACCTTTCCCTACTATTTGGGCTACGCTGATGAAGGCGGCGAGGGCAAAGGCGAAGGGTTTAACATCAATTACCCGTTGCCACATGGCACCAGCGTGGCGACCTGGATGGCAACACTTGAGCAGGCGTTGGCAAAAATTCAAGCGGCTGGGTGCGAGCTGCTGATTGTATCGCTGGGCGTCGATATCTTTGAGAATGACCCCATCAGTGCCTTTACGTTTACCAGCGAAGATTTTACCAATTTAGGTCAACGCCTAGCCCAAGCAGGCCTGCCCAGCGTGTTTCTGATGGAAGGGGGCTATGCGGTGGATGAAATTGGTGTCAATGTATCCAATGTGTTACACGGTTTTGAGCAGGGGGTCGAAAATGGCTCTGAACAAAGCTAAAAGTAGTATCTTTACCCGGACAAAGGTTAACCAGTGACAGCGGCCCTTAATTCGGGCAGGCTAATGCCCTTTCAATGGGGCAGGGAGCTCAAGCGTGGCAGTGTATGGTGGAATTCAGGCACACGAATTGGAACGTTGGCTCAATGCCTTGACCAACGCAGCCTATGACCGAGGCTGTCCGTTAGCCAACGTACACGGTGGCAATGCCCGTGCACGCACCGCCCGCCAAAATTTACTCCTTCTGGCGCATGACTTCCGTAGCGGTCAGCTTACCCGCGAAGACTGTGCCGACGATCTAGGCCACTGGTGCCAAACCTACCTGTCTGAGGCCGAGTGGTATGTGCTGGTCGGTGCCCGCCAAGCCCCTTCCCAGCCGCAAAGTGAAGAAGAAAGAAGCCTGACGCTGCTTAAGCAGCACCGGGTGGGATGAGCTAAAACCGCCAAACACCCCACGATGGACCATGACGGCATAGCCAACGCGCTGATACAATGTATGCATGAACAGTGCTCCTGACGCGCCGGTTACCGCCTCCCTTGACGACCCCTTCTATTATCTAGCGAACTTTCGCTTCGTATTGTCGTGGGTGGGTCAGCGCCACGCTGATCTGCTCGCCGCAGACGAGCGCGCTTTTCTGCGGCAGTTCGACGCTTTACCGCGTTCTTCCCAGGCGCTGCTGGTGCGCATGGTGATGCGCAAAGGCGAGCTGTTTCGGCTCAGTAAACTCAGCTATGCCGAGGTCGGTGACAGTGGCGCGGCGATGGCACCGCTCATCGCTCTTGGGTGGGTCGATAGCGACCCGGCGCTAAGTATTGATGAGCTGTTTAACCAGCTGCGCCTCGCCGAACTGCGTCAGGTATTGGCAGCGGAGATGCGCGCCGCCGGGCTTAGCGCCTCGAGCGCTAAAAGCGTGCTCTACGACACGCTTGCGAGCCAGCTCACCGAACCCCAGCGGTTAAGCCAATGGTGGCCCAGCGCCTCTGTTGCCTCTGCCAGCACCTCTGACAGCGTGGTGCGCCTCAACGTAATGAACATCTGCGACCGCCTGCGCCTGATGTTTTTTGGCAACCTGCGCCAGGACTGGGCTGAGTTCGTACTCACCGAACTTGGCTTGCAGCGTTTTGAAACTGTGCCCTTCACGCCGCAATCGCGCGCTTTTCAGTCGCGTCAGGAGGTCGATACCTACTTAGTGCTCCATCGTCTGCGCCAACGTCTTGACGCCGGGGAGCTGCCTGCCGATCTGCATTGTGAGGTGCCGCCGCCCGGCGATAACCGCTGGCTGGCCACGCGGCGCGCGCGGTTGCTGCTCCACCTGGGCCGCGCGGCGGAGCGCAGCGGTGACTCGGCGACCGCGCTGACGCTGTACGGCGATTCAGGTAGCGGCGAAGCGCGCATTCGCCAATTGCGGGTGTTGGAGCGGTTGGGCGAACACCCAGCGGCTTTTGAACTGGCGACCCAGGCGCTTAATAGCCACCCCAACGAAACCGAACACCAAGCCCTAGCGCGGATTCTGCCGCGTTTGCGACGGCGGCTTAAACTGCCTGCGATGTCGAGCGACCCGGAACCCGCTCACGAACGCTGGGATCTCACACTGCCCGGGCCGCAAAGCGTCGAGCGCGGCGTGGTTCAAGCACTCAGCGAGCCCCGAGCGCCGGTCTGCTATGTGGAAAACAGCCTGCTGACCGGGCTGTTCGGCCTGCTCTGCTGGCCCGCGATTTTTGCGCCGCTGCCGGGCGCTTTCTTCCACCCCTTCCATAATGGCCCGGCGGATTTGTACCGCGACGATTTCGTGGCGCGGCGGCGTGACGCCTTTGATACGTGCCTGGCTCGCTTGGCAGACGGCAGCTACCGCGACGTGATGTTGGCAACCTGGCGGGAGAAGTTTGGCCTCGTGTCCCCCTTCGTCCACTGGGCGATTGTCGATGAACCGCTTGTCGAGCTGGCACTGGCGTGTATTCCGGCTGAGCATTTGCGGGTCTGTTTCGAGCGCTTGCTGGGGGATCTCAAGGCCAACCGGGCCGGGCTGCCGGATTTGATCCAGTTTTTGCCCAACGCGCCCGAGGGTTCGCCGCGCTACCGAATGATCGAAGTTAAAGGCCCCGGCGACCGGCTGCAGGATAATCAGCGCCGCTGGCTTAAGTTTTTTCACCGCCACGACATGCCTGTCGCAGTGTGCTACGTGCGCTGGGCGGATAGAGCCGAGCCAGTGCCATGAGCGCGACCTATCGGGTGGCGGTGCGGGCGCTTTGCGATTTCACCGCTCGCGAAGGTGATCTTGACCACCGTTTTACGCCTGCTCCCAGCGCCCGCGAAGGCATTGAAGGCCATACGCTGGTGGCCAGCCGTCGCGGGGCAGACTATATCGCCGAACTGCCGCTGTCCGGCACCTTTGAGGGGCTTGCCGTGAAGGGCCGCGCCGATGGTTTTGATCCCACGGCCAACCGCCTGGAAGAGGTCAAAACCCACCGCGGCAGCCTCGAGCGCATGGCAGATAACCAGCGCGCCCTCCACTGGGCGCAGGTGAAAGTATACGGCGCGCTGCTGTGTGCAGAACGCAGCCTGGAAGGTATCACCTTGACGCTGGTGTATCTGGATATTGCCACTGGCAAAGAAACCTTGCTCAGCCAGGAAGCGTCTGCCGATGAATTGCAGGCGTTCTTTACTGACCAGTGCCAACGCTTTTTGGCTTGGGCGAAACAGGAGGCCGACCACCGCCAGCGCCGCGACAACGCCCTGCAAGCAATACGCTTTCCCCATGCGGCGTTTCGCCCCGGCCAACGTGAACTCGCCGAGGACGTCTACAAAGCCACCAGCACCGGCCGCTGCCTGCTTGCGCAAGCGCCCACCGGGATTGGTAAAACCGTGGCGACGCTGTTCCCCATGCTTTCGGCCATGCCGCGCCAGCAGCTCGACCGGATCGCCTTTCTGACCATGAAAACGCCCGGACGCCGTTTGGCGCTGGATGCCCTGGCTACCCTGCGCGGCAGCGATGAAGGCGACATACAGCCGCTGCGCGTGCTGGAACTGGTGGCGCGGGACAAGGCCTGCGAATACCCCGACCGCGCCTGCCACGGCGAGTCGTGCCCGTTGGCAGCGGGTTTCTACGACCGCCTGCCTGCCGCCCGCCAAGCGGCGGTAGCGCAGGGGTGGCTAGATCGCGAAGCGCTGCGGGAAGTGGCGCTAGCCCATCGCGTATGCCCGTATTATCTCGGCCAGGAGCTGGCGCGCTGGGCGGATGTGATCGTCGGCGACGTTAACCATTGGTTCGATAGCCACGCGCTGTTGCACGGCTTGGCCCAGGCCAACGACTGGCGGGTCGGTCTGTTGATCGATGAAGCGCACAATCTGGTGGAGCGCGCGCGGGGCATGTATAGCGCCGAGCTCGATCAGCAGCGCTTGAGCCGATTGCGCCGTGCTGCGCCCAAAGCGCTCTCCCGGCCCTTGAATCGTTTAGCCCGCCAGTGGCAGGTCGTGATCAAAGAGGCGGCATTTGAAGACACGAGCCAACAGGCTCAACCCAGCTATCGGCTGCTAACGACGTTGCCGGATAAACTGGTGGCTGCCGCCCAGCAAGCGGGTGCTTCAATTACCGATCACCTGGGCGAGCATCCTGAGGATGCGTCGCTTGAACTCCAGGAGCTGCTGTTTGAAGCGCTGGCGTTCTGTCGCCTGGCGGAGCGCTTTGGCGAGCACTCGCTGTGCGATATCACCCGCCAGGGTCGTGGGCGGGCGGTGCTGGGTCTTCGCAACCTGATCCCCGCTGATTTTCTAGCCCCGCGTTTTCAAGCGGCCCACTCAAGCGTGCTGTTTTCGGCAACGCTAACGCCTGCCCACTACTACCGGGATCTCCTAGGCTTGCCGGAAAACACGGTATGGCGGGAGGTCGCATCCCCCTTTGCCGCGCGTCAGCTTGAGGTCCGTATTCGCCACGATATCTCAACGCGCTACCATCACCGCGACGCCTCCATTGCGCCTATTGTGGACACCTTGGCAGACCAGTATCAGGACAGGCCGGGCCACTATTTGGCGTTCTTCAGCAGCTTTGCCTACCTGGAGGCCGCGCTGGCGCGATTCCGTGAGGCGCACCCTGACGTTCCTGTTTTCAGCCAAACTCGCGGGATGCGGGAGGCCGAGCGCGATGCGTTTTTAAAGCGCTTTGAACCCGGTGGAAAAGGCATCGGCTTTGCGGTGCTGGGCGGCGCCTTTGCGGAAGGTATCGACCTACCCGGCGACCGCCTGATCGGCGCCTTTATCGCGACACTGGGCCTGCCGCCGTTTAACGACTTTAATGAAACGCTTAAAACGCGCCTTACCGCGCGCTTTGGTCAAGGCGACGACTACACCTACCGTATTCCGGGCATGATCAAAGTGGTGCAGGCGGCTGGCCGGGTGATTCGCAGTCCAGACGATCAAGGGGTTGTGGTATTAATGGATGATCGTTTTGCCCAGGCCAAGGTGCGCGCGCTATTGCCAAGCTGGTGGTCGCTGGGCAATCCCAACCCCTAATTGAGGACTCTAACGCGAGCCATGATGGATCTACTCTGGTACCAGTATGCGCTGATCGGGTTGATTTTTGCCTGGAGCGGTTTCGTACGAACCAGCCTGGGGTTTGGGGGAGCCGTGCTGGCGCTGCCTTTCCTTCTCCTGGTGACCAACCAGCCCTTGGTTTTCCTGCCGATTATTGCCATTCACCTGCTGATCTTTTCCAGCTGGATCGCCTGGCGCGGGCATCGCCAAGTGCAGCAAGAGGTGAGTGGGGGCGCATCGTCGGAGAGTAATATCGATTGGGCTTATTTGTTTAAAGCCCTGAAAATCATGATCATCCCCAAATTGATCGGGGTGGTCGGGCTGTTAACGCTGCCGGCACAAGTCATGACCAGCATTATTTTTGGCATTGTGTTCATCTATGCCGTTGGCTACGTACTCAACAAGCCGTTTCGGAGTAACAATCAGTACGTGGACTATGTGCTGCTGGCGCTGGGGGGCTACGTCAGCGGTACGTCACTGATTGGCGCGCCGCTGATTGTGGCGGTGTTCGCCACGCACGTTGCCAAAGAGCAGCTGCGCGATACCCTGTTTGTGCTGTGGTTTATCCTGGTGTTGATCAAGATGGTGTCGTTCCTGATCGCGGGGGTGGATCTGCAGTTGATTCACCAGCTGTGGCTGCTGCCCTGTGCGTTTATCGGCCATTTGGTCGGCGAGAAAGCCCACCGCTATATGCTCAAAGCGGACACCGGGCTGTTCTTCCGTGTGCTGGGTGCGGTGCTGATGCTGGTTAGCGTAGTGGGGTTGATTCACCCGCCCGGGTAGCGGGAATCTTCATCTAACCCTAAAGTTTGCTGTCGGCCTTTAACGTCGTTTTGCCCAGAATGATCAGCACGACCGCCAGCAGGCAGCAAACGACCGCCATGGCGGTAAAGACATGGCGCAGCGAGTCCAGCCAGATCAGTGCATAGGTGACCACCACCGGGGAGATAAACTGGCCAAAAAAGAAGGTCGAGGTAAAGCCGCCAAAGACCCGGCCACGCACCCGCTGAGGGGTGATGCGCATTAACCAGGTGGTGGTGTTGGGCATAAAGGCACCCAGGCCCAAGCCCGAAATCGCCGCGCCGGCAATGGCCATGGCGTAACTCTGAGTGAACCCAATGATCACAAAGCCGGACGCCGCCAGCAAAAAACCTAAGACATAGATGCTCATCACCGAAAGAAACGGTTTGTAGTAGCCGTAGCAAAACGCCACGATGCTCGCCGTCAAGGCCGCCGTTGAAAGCGCAATCCCAATCGCCATGCCACTGATCTGGCCCTGCTGAGAGAGCAAAAAGGGCAGTTGGGCGGGGAACATATAGAACATGATCATGCTGAGCATGGCGATAAAGTAGCCAAGACCCGTACGCCCGACATCGACCTTCACCGGCGCATCGCTGGTAGTACTGCTAACACCATCGCTGGTCTTGGGTTCTTGAAGGATCGCCCAGGCATAGGGCAGTAACAGCAAGCCGGTTAGGTAGAGTAAAAACGGGCCGCGCCAGCTCCAGTCGGAAAGTATCCCGCCCAGGTTGATAAAAATAACCCCGCCCAACGCCATGCAACTGCTCTGCAGTCCCAAAAAGCGCGCGCGTTCGGCGCTATCGAAATAATCCCCCACCAGCGTGGTGCTGATGCTAAGAATGCCCGCCACCGCAATGCCCATCAGCGCGCGGGAGCTTAACAGCAGATCCACTCGGTCGATGAAAAAGCCCGAGACGCCGGCAACACCGTAGATAAACAGCATCGTCAGCAGCAGCTTCTTGCGCCCAAACCGGTCAGCCAAATAGCCCATCAGCGGGCTGAACAGCGTAATCATCAGCGCGGGAATGGTCAGGATTAGCTGGATCAACACCTGCGGCTGATCAGGAAAGTGACGGCTGATACCCGGCAGCGCAGGCGCGATAATTGCCCCCGACATCACGGTCATGGTGCTGGCAAAAAGAAGAACGGCCTTAATATGCGTTAACGGGCGAATGGTTTTTTCCATATCAAGAGAAGGGGGAGGAGTGAAAAGCATAAACGCCAATCGTAGCATGTTTGTTAGCAGGCTATTTTATGTTTACAGGTGTTAAGGCTTACCAGAAAAGGGAAAAGCAAGGGCACACGGCTTTAAAAGTTCTAATCGTTAATCATCGAACCCAAACTGTCCTGCACCGGCCTCGCTGAGTAGAGAGTCTAGCAGGGCAGTCCCACGCGCAGTGAGCTTGCTCCCGCGCAGGTAAATCAACTGAACTGGAACTGGTCTTGGGGCATGCAGTGCCATAGAACCTCGTATAGCAGCGAGGCTCTATGGCGTATTACCTTAGCGGTTGTTCATCGTGCCAGGGGAGGTCTCTTTAACAAAGTATTCCCCTTCCATCGCTTCTAATAAAGAGAGGGTATTACGTGCCATGACAAGCCCCATTTTGGCATGCTGACGAATGAACACTATCTCACCGGGAGCAACATCTACGTCAATAGCAGCCCAGTTTTCAGCTTTGGAGTAAACCGTGTGTTGGCCCGGTTCTACTGGAAAGTAGATGTGCTGGCTACCGCGGGTATGTCCGACTTCAGATTCGCTTTCTTGATCGTTTAGAAAGATATTAAACCGAACCAGCGTACCCGTCATCTCAGGTCGTACCACATATACCATGCTTTCATTTTCAGAAGGCTGTTGTGGTAGCTCAAAGCCCTGCAACTCTGTCTGTATGTTCGCAGCTGACGGGGCCTTTGCGGCACAGCCAGTGATTAGCGCCATAGCTACAAACGCCAGTAGTAATTTACCCATTCCCTTAAATGTCATTTACCCATCCTGTGTTTTCTTAAGCGAGTAGTCACTCGCTTGCTAATTGCAAGGCCTCGAAGCCCTTGTGGTACTCAACATTATGCAGCGTCTAGAGCTGCTCATATCAAGCGCATACAGATTAACTTGATTTAGTTATTTGTCACTCATACATAAGGTGTAGATAATCTGGCAACAGTTCAGGCCAGCGCCCAAGTCATTCAAGACTAGGCTGATTTGCTAGAGCAAAGCGGTAGTAACGAAGGCGGCGAAGGTGAGGCGCAAGTGATGAGCCGTTTCCACCGTGTGTTGGCTTTCCTCAGGCCGATAACCCTTATATGGTCGTAAAGCACACCACGTGTACCCGCTGATCTTGCCTAACCCGATGAAGTGCTCCTCCTCATTGCGAGCACTCTTGTTCGGGGCAAAGTCGATTACCATACGTTGAATTGTATGGACAAAAAGCAAGAAGGAAATTTCTATCTGTTTGGCGCTGAGGCTAGACACCGCACCGGTGTTGCAGGGTTAAAGATATATCGTTATTGGTTTTGGTGACTTGGTGCTGACACACGAAAAACCAACAAAAAACGGCCACTTGCTGTATTAGCTAAGTGGCCGTTTTTACTAAATTCTTTGGTCGGAATAGCAGGATTCGAACCTACGACCTCTGCCTCCCGAAGGCAGCGCTCTACCAAGCTGAGCTATATTCCGAAGGTTGTTGAGTTGTGCTTAAGCGTGCTCAACAACGGGAACGGATCATACGTAGCTGCGCGCTTTTTTTCAAGCCCTCGGCGCTGCGATGCGCCAATTTTTATGCTTGGCGATCAACCGCTAAGCGGGCCAGCTGGGCCATGCTGTCGCGGTAGGCGCTGGGCGGCAGGGCGTCTAACTGCTCAAGGGCTTTATCGGCCATCTCTTCGGCGCGCTGGCGGGTGTAGTCGAGCGCGCCGGTGGCGTGAACAATGTCCAGCACGGCGTCGAGTTGTTCAAGCCCACCATCACGAATTACCTGGCGAATCAGCTTGGCCTGTTCCGGTGTGCCTTGTTCCATGGCGTGAATCAGCGGCAGGGTCGGTTTGCCCTCGGCCAGGTCGTCGCCCACGTTTTTGCCCATGGCATCGGCGTCGCCTTGGTAGTCGAGTAGGTCATCAATTAACTGAAACGCTAAGCCGAGGTAACGCCCGTAATACTGTAACGCGCGCTCCTGTTCTGGCGTTGCATCCGCCAGCACTGCGCCGCTATGGGAGGCTGCTTCAAACAGCATGGCGGTTTTGCCCAGAATGGTCTCGAAGTAGTCGGCTTCCGAGATGCTGGGGTTGCCGATGTTGGTCAGTTGCTGGACTTCACCCTCGGCGATGGTGCAGGTGGCGCTGGAAAGGATTGCCATGATGCGCATGGAGCCGACATCAACCATCATCTGAAACGAACGGGCATAAAGAAAGTCGCCTACTAACACCGAGGGCGCATTGCCCCAGGCGTCGTTGGCGGTTTTTTTGCCCCGGCGCATGTGCGACTCATCCACCACGTCATCGTGCAGCAGCGTGGAGGTGTGCATAAACTCAATCAGCGTGGCCAGGGGTATATGTTTGTCGCCGGTGTAGTGAAGGGAGCGGGCGGCTAACAGGGCTAATAAAGGCCGCAGCCGCTTGCCGCCACTGTCGGTAATGTACTGGCCAATGGTTTCGACCAGCGGCACTTTAGAGTTAAGCTGCTCGACAATTGTCCGGTTGACGGCGGCGAAGTCATCGGCCACCACGGCGTGCAGCGGTGAGGGCGTTGGGCTGTCAGGCTGGGTTGAGAAGACGTTGGCGGTCATGGAATCCGTTCATCGCGGCAGATGGAGGCGGTAAGAGCCGCCCTAAAGTTGATGTCATGCTATGGGGCTGTCTGTTAGGCGTCAAGATACGTGCGGCGGTTACCACGCTCTCGGTGTCGGATAGCTATCATGGGTAAATGCTTGTAGTCTTGTGGTACAAGGCGATTGTCGTTATAATCCGCGACCCACTCATCATGCTCCCTGTCAGATGGCTGCCAAAAGGGGCGCCACTCGCCGCAGGTCGATAAGAGCACGACTCGCAAGAGCGTAGGTGATGAGCGCCGTTTAACGGTTAAATAAGCGGCATTTAAATCGACAGTCCGGAGAGCGACATGTACGCAGTTATCAAAAGCGGTGGTAAGCAGTACCGCGTTCAAGAAGGTCAAACCCTTAAACTCGAAAAGCTGGAAATTCCTACCGGCGAAACAATCGAGTTTGACGAAGTGCTGATGGTCGCAGACGGCGATGATGTCACTATCGGCGCGCCGATGATCGGTAGCGCTAAAGTGTCTGCCGAAGTGGTTTCTCACGGCCGTGGTGATAAAATCACTATCATCAAGTTCCGTCGTCGTAAGCATAGCATGAAGCGTCAGGGCCACCGCCAGTGGTTCACTGAAGTCAAAATTACCGGAATTTCTGCGTAAGCGGTCAATTCCCTTAAGGAGGATTTTGCAATGGCACATAAAAAGGCAGCCGGCTCCACGCGTAACGGTCGCGATTCCGAGTCCAAACGCTTAGGTGTGAAACTCTTCGGTGGCCAAGCGGCAACGGCGGGTAACATCATCGTACGTCAGCGTGGCACGCACTTCCATGCGGGCACTGGCGTAGGCCTAGGTCGTGACCACACACTGTTCGCGCTGAGCGACGGTTTTGTGAAGTTTGAGACCAAAGGTCCGAAAAACCGCAAGTTCGTTAGCATCGTATCTGCCTAAACGGCTAGCGTTACGCTCGTAGTTTCGAAGTACGTTGCAGAAATAAGCTGCAAAAAACTGCGAGAAGAAAAGCCCCGCTATGGCGGGGCTTTTTTGTCGGTTAAATCTCTTTTTCTGCCATGGTTTTTGGCTGCTTAGCGTCTTTGATTGCTTAGGTTTTTAACTACTTAGGTTTTTAACTACTTAGGTTTTTCACTACGATAGTGGGCAACGGCGATAGTAGAAAAGTGTTGTATATTTAGGGCGGCGGAAGCGGCCGGGAGAATCCAATGCAGTTCCTCGATGAAGCCTCGATTATTGTTGAGGCAGGCAATGGCGGCAATGGCTGTCTGAGCTTTCGCCGCGAGAAGTACGTGCCCAAAGGCGGTCCCGATGGGGGCGATGGCGGTCATGGGGGTAGCGTTTACTTGATCGGTGACGATGCGCTTAACACGCTGATCGATTTCAAATTCCAGCGCTTCTATAAAGCTCAAAATGGCCAGGGCGGCATGGGCCGTCAAATGAGCGGTCGGGCGGGGGAAGACCTGCACGTCAAAGTGCCGGTGGGCACCACGGTGATTGATGAAGACACCTTGGAAGTCATCGCCGATGTTACCGAGATCGGGCAGGTGGTACTGGTCGGCCAAGGTGGTCGACGTGGCTTGGGCAATATCCATTTCAAGTCGTCCACCAACCGGGCGCCGCGTCGTACCACGACCGGCACCGAAGGCGACCGCCGCAACCTGCGTTTGGAAATGAAGGTGATGGCTGATGTTGGCCTGCTGGGGATGCCCAACGCGGGTAAATCAACGCTGATTCGCTCAGTGTCCGCCGCTAAGCCCAAGGTCGCCAACTACCCGTTCACCACCTTAGTGCCCAACTTGGGCGTGGTAAAACTGGGTATGCACGAGCACTTCGTAATGGCTGATGTGCCGGGCTTGATCGAAGGCGCGTCTGACGGCGCTGGTTTAGGACTGCGCTTTTTGAAGCACCTGACCCGCACGCGATTGTTGTTCCACGTGGTCGATGTGGCACCGTTTGACGAGTCCGACCCGGTCGAAGCCGCCAAGGCGATTGTCCACGAGTTGGGGCAGTTCTCCCCGGCGCTTTCCGAGCGCCCGCGCTGGCTGGTGCTGAACAAGTTTGACCTGTTACCGGAAGACGAGCGTGAAGCCCGCGCCCAGAAGATTATCCAGGCGCTCAATTGGGAAGGCCCGGTGTTCCGTATTTCGGCGATCAGCAGCGACGGCACCGATAAATTGGTGCAGGCGGCCTACCGTTGGCTGACCGAGCAGCGCCGCCTTGAGCATGAAGATGAGGAAGCGCTGACCCGCGAGCAAGAAATGCGCCGCCGCATGGAAGAAGAGTCGGTCGCGCGTACCGAAGCGCGCCTGGGCCGTCGACGTAAACGCGACGATGAAGATGACGAAGATTTCGACGACGACGATTATGACGTTGAAGTCGAGTACGCGCCTTAAGCTTTGTTTTATAAAGGTGGGGTCGCATGGCAAGTAACGAGCAAATCCTGGGGCGCAACGCCTTAATCCGTGCACGGCGGGTGGTGGTTAAAATTGGCAGTGCGCTACTCACCAACGATGGCCGCGGCCTGGATGAAGCTGCCATTGGCGGCTGGGTAGATCAAATCGCCGCTTTGCACCAACAGGGCATCGAGGTGGTGCTGGTCTCCTCCGGCGCCGTGGCGGCGGGCATGGTACGGCTGGGCTGGCAGGTGCGCCCCAGCGCCGTGCATAAGCTACAAGCCGCCGCGGCGGTGGGCCAAAACGGCCTGACTCAGTGCTATGAGCAGCACTTTGCTCGCCACCGCATGCTCACCGCGCAGATTCTGCTGACCCATGACGACCTTTCCAACCGCAAGCGCTACCTGAATGCGCTTTCGGCGCTGCGCACGCTGGTCGAAATGCGCGTGGTGCCAGTGATCAACGAAAACGACACCGTGGTCACCGATGAAATTCGCTTTGGCGATAACGACACCCTGGGCGCGCTGGTCGCCAATCTGTTGGAAGCGGACGCGCTGCTGCTACTGACCGACCAGGAAGGCCTGTTTGACGCCGACCCGCGCCATGATTCCAATGCCCAGATGATTGCCGAAGGGCGCGCCGACGACCCGCGCTTAGCTGCCGTCGCAGGCAGTGGCGGGGCACTGGGGCGCGGCGGTATGAGTACTAAAATCCGCGCGGCGCAGCTAGCCGCGCGCTCTGGTGCTGTCACGGTGATTGCCAGCGGCCGCCAGCCTGACGTCATCAACCGGATAATGGCGGGTGAGGCGCTCGGCACCTTGCTGCGGCCCGATCAAGTGCCCATAGCGGCGCGCAAGCGCTGGCTGGCGGGGCAGTTGCAGGTGCGTGGCACGCTAGTGCTGGATGCCGGGGCGGTCAAAGTGCTGCGCGATAAAGGCTCTAGCCTGCTGGCGGTCGGCGTGCGCGACGTGCAGGGCGACTTTAAACGCGGCGATATGGTGGTGTGCGTGGACGAGCAGGGCGCATCAGTGGCCAAAGGCCTGGTGAACTACGGCGCCGATGAAGCGCGCCAGTTGGCAGGTCAGCCCAGCCACCAGATTGAGGCGATCCTCGGCTACGTGGAAGCCCATGAGCTGATTCACCGCGATAACTTGGTTATTGTGTAATTTGGTCGTGGTGTAACGTCAGCCGCCGCTAACAGGGCGCTGTTTAGCCTTCAGAGGGCGGCAGAGGCACCTGGCGCGGCCAATTATCGGGCACCAGGAACAGCCGTTCATAACCCTTTGTGTGGCCGGTTGTATAGCCCTTTGTATAGCCCTTTTCAGCGCCCTGTTTATTGGGGTAACACAGCATGATTTGTTGCGCTGACTGCCACGTTTGCACCCTATCAATCACGGCAGGCAGTTGCTCCGCCAGGGGACGAAAAGCGTTACGCGGCGGGGGCGCTAACCAGTGGGGTTTTGCAAGCCATGCCACCCAGGGTCGTTCGGTAAAGCACGATGCCAGCGCAGGCCAATCGCTTACGTAGCACCACCTTCCCCGGCGATGGTCTGGCGTCGCCCCTTCCGGCGCTGGCAGCACCGCGTGCCAGGGGTAGTAGAGCACGCCAGGCATCGCCAGCCGCTGGGTTAACTGCTCCACTAAATGAACATCAGCGGCGCCAATATCCCGAGGGGTGAGCCAGTGGGTAAGCGTTTTTAGCGCCAGCGCGGTAGTCGAAAGCGGTAGCTGATGACGGTGCAGGTGAGCGCTTTTAATCGCCAAGCTATCTAGCCCGCCGGGGCCAATCCAGCGGCTTTGGCTGGTCGGCGCGCCTGGCCCATCGGGGAGCCCCAAGTAGAACTTAATCGCCACTTCCAAATGTACCGGCGCCGGGTTGTTCCGGGTTCGATAGAGCATATCCAGCTCGCCCAGGGTGTTACGTTGGCGAGCAATACGCACATTACTGGCTAATAACCGTGTATTTGGCGCATGGTCTAACAGCGTGTGCCACAGGCGCTCATGGTAATGACCCATGCGCGTGGCGCGGTGGCCGTTCAGGGCGGCTAACGGCGGTTGGCCAAGTTGATGCAGCCAGGGTAATAGCGCGCCCTGTAAGCCCAATTCTTGAAGCGATGGGCGCCCCCCGCAAGGCACCGGCGGCGGCAGTGTAATCAGGTCAGGTGTTGTCGCCAGCCAAGCCAAATCACGCAGTACTGAATTGCCTAGCCCCGCGGTGGCCAGTGTTTCTGCCTCTTGTTCGCCATACACGCCTTCATCCGGCACGGCCTTCTCCTCTGCATATCGATAACTGCTACGCTTTACACACGTTATAAGGTTAATGCCTTAAAGTCCTGCTCGGGCCAAGGAAAAGGAGGGTGTTAAATGGGCAAGGCCAAAACGAAGATACCCCAGGTAGCGCAAAAGCCAATAGAGAAAACGGCAACCCAGGCGTTGACGCCCGAAACCGGCGCGGCGTTGTTTGAGGATGCCCGTTCACGGCTTGAAGATGTGTTCAAAGTGCTCGATATTCACCCTGACGCCCAAGCGCGGCTGATGCAGCCCAGCCTTTCGCTGCAGGTGAGCATTCCCGTACGTATGGACGATGGGCGCCTAAAAGCCTTTCCTGCCTGGCGAGTACATTACGATACCAGCCTGGGGCCTGCCAAAGGCGGCGTTCGCTTTCATCCCAATGTCAATCAGCATGAAGTCACCACGCTAAGCTTTTGGATGGCCGTGAAGTGCGCGGTCGTCGGCTTGCCCTATGGCGGCGGTAAAGGCGGTGTCCAAGTGGATGCCAAGGCACTGTCGTCGTTGGAGCTTGAGCGCTTGGCGCGGGGATATATTCGCGCCATTGCCGATATTATGGGGCCTGATCGCGATATTCCCGCGCCAGACGTTAATATCGATGCCACGGTATTGGGCTGGATGATTGATGAATACGAACAAATCACCCGCGCTAAAGCCCCCGCGGCGATTACCGGTAAACCTATCGCTCTTGGTGGCTCGCCAGGGCGGGTTGCCGCGACCGGGCGGGGCGCGCTACAGGTGCTCGACTTGTGGTCAGAGCGCACAGGGCGAAAACCCGAAGAGACCACCGTGGCGGTGCAAGGGTTTGGCAACGCGGCTTATCACTTTGCCCGTTTAGCCAGTGAACGTGGCTACCGCATTGTGGCGGTATCGGATTCCAGCGGCGCGCTTTATAACGCTGATGGGCTGGATATTGCAGCGGTTAAGCAGGCCAAAGCAAACAGCGGCAAAGTGACTGATAGCGATGCGGGCAGCGCGATGGCGGGTGCCGAGCTGCTGGCACTGGAGGTCGATGTATTGGTACTGGCGGCGCTAGAAAATCAAATTCATGGCGACAATGTGAATGAGGTAAACGCCAGCGCTATCTTGGAAATCGCCAATGGCCCACTCACCAGCGAGGCCGATCAGGCCCTTGCCCAGCGCGACGTGCCGGTGCTGCCGGATGTATTGGTCAACACGGGCGGGGTGATTGTCAGCTACTTTGAGTGGCTGCAAAACCGGGCCGGTGAGAAGTGGAGCGAAAAGCAGGTTAACGAGCGTTTGGACACACTGCTCAGCGAAGAAGCCAGCCAAGTGCTAACGCGCGCACAGGCCGAAGGCATTACCTACCGCCAAGCCGCCTATCGCCAGGGCATTGAGCGCATTGCCGAAGCGATTACGGTGCGGGGGAATTGTCAGGACTGTCGATAGGACAGTCGATAGGACAGTCGATAGAACGTTCATAACGCAAACCTGCTTAAACGCTGATAACCTTGACCATGCGCTGAACCCCCGCTAAGCGTGATGCGTCTGCAATTAAGCCAACGACCGGAAGCGAACCGTGCGCACTGGGACGTTGAGCTAGAGCGTTTGGATGACGCGGTACGCTACCTTGATTGGCATGCCACTTTTAACCCACCACCTCTGGCGGATTAAAAATGGTGGTGGAACTGTCTATGGTAGCGTGTCGATAACGGAGATCTCACTGGATGAATCGCACGGATACGCTGCCTGATATAGTCGTCGGCCCCCTGTTAAGACGCATCAGCACGACGCGATTAGTGCTTTGGCTCGTTGCCACCCGGCCTCTGGACATGACGTTAGTGCTGCACCCTGGGCGCGCCGATAGCCAGTCAATCGATTTAGCGCCCCACCAGCAGTGTCTCGCCATTGGCAAACACGCCTTTATTTACCTTATTGATTGTGAGCTTGCATCAGCGCTGCCCTGCGACGAGCGTATTGAGTACGACTTGCAGGTGGCAACAGCGCAGGGCGAATGGCGCTCACTGCCCGAATGGGCGCCGTGGCTGTGTTATGACGGCGCCGCTTATCCCGCCTTTGTGATTGCCTCACGCCATCACCGTCTCATGCACGGCTCCTGCCGCAAGCCCCATCACGATAGCGCCGATGGTCTGGTGCGCGCGGATAGCTGGCTGGCTGAGCAGCAGGCAGCGCCCGCCGAATGGCCCGCTTGGCTGCTGATGACCGGCGACCAGGTGTACGCCGACGACGTGGCCGGGCCGATGCTGCGCGCCGTGCACGCGCTGATTGAGCGGCTAGGGCTGGTGGATGAGTGGCTGGAAGGGGCGACTGTCGACGATAGCCAAGCGCTCTACCGCTCGCCGGATAGCTACTACCGGCGTGGGTCGCTGTTGCCCGATGTAACCAGCAACGCCGCACTGCGCGAACGCTTTTTTGGCGGTGTCAAAAAGCCCGTGTTTACCTCGGCGAATGCCCATAACCACTTGATGACGCTGGCTGAAATGCTCGCCATGTACTGCCTGGTATGGTCGCCGGTGCCTTGGCGCGTGATTGCCCCCGAGATCCCTGCGTTAGCTGACAAAGACGCCGAACTGTATCGCCAGGAGCAGGCGGTGATCGATACCTTTGTTGAAGGCTTGCCCCAGTGCGCGCGCTTAATGGCGCACCTGCCCAGCCTGATGATCTTTGACGACCACGACGTCTCCGACGATTGGAATTTGACCGCCGACTGGGAGCGTGCCGCCTACGGCAACCCGTTCTCTAAGCGTATTATCGGTAATGCCCTGGCGGCCTATCTGCTCTGCCAAGGCTGGGGTAACGACCCGGATAAATTGAATCCGTTAGTCCATCACGCCGCGACGCTGCTGGGCGATGGCGCCCAACCGCTGGCGTGTGCTGAGCAGGATGGGCTGATTGCACGGCTGCTTCGTTTTCAGGGCTGGGAGTTTCAGATTCCTGGCACGCCGACACTGATTGTGCTGGATACCCGCACCCGTCGCTGGCGCAGCGAGCGTAGCCCCAAACGGCCCTCAGGCCTCATGGATTGGGAGGCGCTGATGGAAATGCAGCAGGCGCTGCTGGGCGCTAAAAGTGCGGTGATTATTTCCCCCGCGCCAATGTTCGGGGTCAAGTTGATCGAGGGGATTCAAAAGCTGTTTACCCTGGCGGGTAAGCCGCTGATGGTGGATGCCGAAAACTGGATGGCCCACCGCGGCGCGGCCAATACGCTGCTGCAAATTTGGCGGCACTCCAAAACGCCGGGTAACTATGTGATTTTGTCAGGGGATGTGCATTACTCGTTTGTCTACGACATTGTGGTTCGCCATCAGCGGCGTTCTCCCCACCTATGGCAAATCACCTCGAGCGGGATCAAAAATACCTTTCCCGACAACCTACTCAATACCTTTGACCGCCTCAACCGCTGGCTCTACGCGCCGTGGTCGCCGCTGAACTGGTTCACCAAGCGCCGCAAACTCAGTGTTCACCCCCGTGATCCCGATCGCGCCAGCGCCGGTGAGCGGCTTTGGAATGGCAGCGGTATCGGTCTGATAACGCTGGACGATCAGGGCCGGCCTACCGATATCCGCCAGTTGGATGCCACCCGTGGTGACGATGTGGTCTTTCCTCCACCGGACAACCTACCGCCGCGTTAGGCTGACTGCCCCTTTCACGGGGTTACCTTTCTTGGCGCTTGACGGCGTTGCGTACGTTTCACTGTTAACGTCCTTTTCGATTGCACTCTCCGCTTTGCCAATGTCCCGTCTGGGTGTACTACGCTAGTAACAAGGATCACAGGCTTGACCAAAAGCAGGACAAGCCATTCCGGTTTAACACACCCTTGTTTTCCAGCAATATCAAGAGGACGGAGCTATGGCAAAGGAACGCGATCAGCACAGTTATACGCGGCGCCGTCAGGCGATGGTGACGCGCCACATCGCCCAGCGAGGTATTACCTCATCGGTGGTGCTTAATGCCATGGGCAAGGTACCCCGAGAAGCCTTTCTTCCTCCCTCTCTGCGTGAGTTCGCTTATGAGGATTCGGCCCTGCCGATTAACGAGCAGCAGACCATTTCCCAGCCGTACATCGTGGCGTATATGGTGGACGCGCTGCAGCTCACTGGGGGCGGGAAGCTGCTGGAGGTAGGCACCGGGTCAGGCTACGCCGCCGCGATATTGGGCGAGATCGGCGATGATGTGGTGACTATTGAGCGTTATGAAACCCTGGCTGACAGTGCTCGCGAGGTGCTCGGCTCGCTTGGCTATGACAATATCGAGGTGGTGCATGGTGATGGCACGCTGGGCTGGCCTGCCCAGGCGCCTTACGATGGCATCGTCGTGGCCGCCGGTGGGCCTGAGGTGCCTGAGTCGCTCAAGCAGCAGTTGGCGATTGGCGGACGCTTGGTTATTCCCATCAGCGCCAGCCAAACTGAGCAAGCGCTGATTCGTGTGACCCGCGTGTCGGAGCACGAATTTCGCGAAGAGCACCTGACCGAGGTGCGCTTTGTGCCTTTGGTGGGCGATGCTGGCTGGGAAGATCGCCACGCCGACAAGCGTGCCCCTGTCGCCAGGGAAGTCACTCAACGTCCTTCTCGCGAGGCGAGTTCGATGCGTACCAGTGAATTGATAGCCGAGGCCGCCGATCCCATCGACGATATTGATGAGGGCAATATTGATCGTCTGCTGGAACGCATCGGCGATTCACGCGTGGTGCTGATTGGCGAGGCGTCCCACGGCACGTCTGAGTTTTACCGTTTTCGTGCCCGTATTACCCGAGCGCTTATTGAGAAGAAGGGCTTCGACTTTGTCGCCGTGGAGGCCGACTGGCCCGATGCCAGCCGAATCGATCACTACGTGCGCCACCTGCAAACGCCGCCAGCGGAGTGGACCGCTTTTGCTCGTTTTCCCACCTGGATGTGGCGGAATGAAGAAGTGCGCGGCTTCGTTGACTGGCTGCGTGAACATAACGCCAGCATCCATGACCCCGAAAAGCGCGTTGCTTTTTACGGGCTGGATCTTTATAGCCTGTTTACCTCGATTAGCGCCGTGCTTGATTACCTTGATGAGGTGGATCCTCAGGCGGCGGCGACAGCCCGGGAACGCTATGGCTGTCTTACGCCCTGGCAATCCGACCCCGCTACCTACGGTCGTGCGGCGGCCGCCGGGCGCTATCGCGAGTGTGAGGACGACGTGGTGGCCACCTTGGTGGCGTTGATCAATAAGCGTATGGAGTACGCTCAGCAGGATGGCGAGCGTTTTATGGACGCCGTTCACAACGCGCGACTTATCGCCAATGCCGAGCGTTACTACCGCAGTATGTACAGCGGATACAGCGATTCCTGGAACCTGCGTGATCAGCATATGTTCGATACCCTAGATAGCCTGCTTAGCCATGGGGGTCATGGCACCAAAGCAGTGATCTGGGAACACAACTCCCATATCGGCGATGCCAGCGCCACCGACATGAGCGCGCGTGGCCAGCATAACGTGGGGCAGCTGTGTCGTGAGGCCTATGGCGATGATGCCTACTTGATTGGTTTTGGCACCCACAGTGGCACGGTGGCCGCCGCTTCGAACTGGGACGAGCCGATGGAGGTCAAGCAGGTAAGGCCTTCTCTGCGCGATAGCTGGGAGCGGCTTTTCCACGACGCCGGGATGCCTGCGTGTACATTGCCCCTGCGGCATCCGGCGTCGCGGGAGCTGGATAAACGTATGCACGAATCCTATCTAGAGCGGGCCATCGGCGTGATTTACCGCCCCGAAACCGAGCGGGCTAGTCACTACTTTAAGGCGTGCTTGGCGGAGCAGTTTGACGAGTACGTGTGGATTGACCAAACCCGTGCCGTGACCCCACTGGCGAGTAAAACCCTTGACGGGGTGCCGGACGCCTACCCTTTCGGGCTGTAAACGTAGCGTAAAATAATCGCCCCTTGCGTCTAAGGGAAATATAAGTGCCCGCTTATGCGGGCATTGTCATGATAGCGTCATAACAATGACGCACGCTTTAAGCTTGGCAACAACCGTCAGGGACGGTGACACATCATCGGCACCACCGCTATGCGGGTGGCAGAAAAGGGCAGCAGGCAAATGACCGCACAAGAAGCGCAGTGGCTGAATAAAATCATTGCAAACGAAGAGTTGCACGTGCTGTTTCAGCCCATTGTGGATGCTAACCAGCAGGCGATTTACGGCTACGAAGCGCTGATTCGCGGGCCTAAAGCCTCGCCGCTGCATTCGCCGCTACGGCTGTTTGAAGTCGCCACCCAGGCCGGAAAGCTCGTCGAGTTAGACCTGCTCTGTCGCCGACTGGCCATTAACCGCTTTGCCGCGCTGGATCTGCCCGGCCTGCTGTTTCTTAACGTCATGCCGCTGACCATCGTCGAGCGCGATTTTCGCGAGGGGTTAACGCTCGGTTTTATCCGCGACAGTGGGCTACCCCCGGAGCGGGTAGTGATTGAGCTTACCGAGCACGTGCCGATCCATGACTACGAGCTGATGCGCCAGGCGGTAGATCACTACCGCACGATGGGCTTTCAGGTGGCCCTTGATGACCTCGGCGCGGGGCACTCAAGCCTGCGCCACTGGTCGGAGCTGCGCCCGGATTTCGTCAAGCTTGACCGCCACTTTATCTCCGGCATTGACCAGAATTCTGCCAAGCGAGAATTTCTACGCTCGATTCTCGATGTGGCCCGAAGCCTGGACTGCCAAGTGATCGCCGAAGGTGTGGAAACCGCCGCTGAGCACCTGTGCCTGTGGGAGCTCGACCGTGGCCTTGCGCTGCTGCAAGGCTTCTATTTTGCCCGCCCCAGCCACCAGCCGCCTTTGCAGCTCAATATGTTGCTGCCCGCCACCACCCAGTTAAAAAGCCCCGCCGGTCGCACCGCGCGCTCTATTTTGCGCACTATCGACACCATAACGACCGATTACGCCGTGCCACTGGTGTCTGAGCGGTTTCGCCAACACGCTGGCTTGCGCTGCGTGGCCGTGGTGGATGACGGCAAGCCCGTGGCGGTGGTGCGTCGCAATGCGTTTTTAACCCTGTTCACCAACCCCTATAGCCACGCCCTGTATGCCAAACGCTGTGTGTTGGACGTGGCCGATGCACGCATGCTGGTGGCCGAGGCGGATACCCCGCTTGAGACCTTGAGTCAGCAGCTGACCGACAGCCGGGATATCGAACAGGAAGACTTTGTGATTGTGAATGCCGATGGCGACTACCTGGGCATGGGGAATATTGTCGATCTGTTGCGCGAGATTACCGCGATTCAGGTGCGTCAGGCGCGCCATGCCAACCCGCTTACCGGCTTGCCGGGCAATATTCTGATTAACGAAACCCTGGCCGCCTATTTAGCCGCGGAGCAGGGCTTTGCCGCGGCCTACGTCGACTTAGACAACTTCAAGCCTTTTAACGATGCCTACGGCTATGCCCGCGGCGACCACGTGATTATCTCGCTGTCGCGGCTATTGCAGGCGCAGGTAGAGAGTGCTGGCGGTTTTATCGGCCATATTGGCGGGGATGATTTTATGATGCTGCTACCGCTTGACCACTGGGAAAGCGTTTGTCAGCAAATCCTGCGCTCATTTGAAGTGATGGCGCCGGGCTTTTATGAAGAGGCTGATCGCCTTCAGGGCGGGCTTGAAATCGAAAATCGTCAGAACGCGGTGACGTTTTTCCCCTTTGTCAGCGTCTCGATTGCGGTGAAACCCATCGCCGACACGACCAACTGTCAGTCGCTGGATGTCGCTGGTGACCTGTCTGAACTAAAACATCAGGCCAAAAAAATAGTCGGTAATAGCCTGTTTGTTGAACGTCGCAGCGCCTGTTCAGCCCCGGCCTAGGCTAAGGTAAGGTGGCGCCCTGTCACCGAACCTTCATAAAGACGTCACCCAGTGGTCATGAGAGTGTCTCGGCGTTGTCATCTGAAGTCGTCAGGATGTGTCTATCTTCTAACAACGCCTTAGGTGACCCATGCAGTCTCTATCTTCTCTTTCGCTTCCGCGTACCCTGATCAGTGCCGCCGTTGCGGGTGCTTTTGCCTTGGTTGCGGTGAACGCCTCTGCGGATCTTTCCTCGCGCTATGTGGATAACGACGGCGATATGGTCGCCGACGTACCCAGCGATGAATCTCAGCAGGTAGACCCGGACACGCTAGTGTTTGCCTACACGCCGGTGGAAGACCCCGCAGTTTACGCCGATGTATGGTCAGGCTTTCTTGACCACCTGAGTGAAGCCACCGGCAAGGACATTCAGTTTTTCCCGGTGCAGTCCAACGCTGCTCAGCAGGAAGCGCTGCGTGCCGGTCGTTTGCACGTCGCCGGTTTTAATACCGGTGGCGTACCGGTGGCGGTTAACTGCGGTGGTTTCCGTCCCTTTGCCATGATGGCCGCCGAAGATGGCAGCTTTGGCTACGAAATGGAGATCATCACCTACCCTGGCAGCGGCATTGAATCCGTTGAAGACCTGGAAGGTCGCCAGTTAGCGTTTACCTCCGAGACCTCCAACTCGGGCTTCCGTGCGCCGTCCGCGCTGCTGCGTTCAGAGTACGGCATGGAAGCAGGCGAAGACTTTGAAACCGCTTTCTCTGGCTCCCACGACAACTCGATTTTAGGTGTGGTCAACGAAGATTACGAAGCCGCCGCAATCGCTAATTCTGTAGCCCACCGGATGATTTCCCGTGGTGTGATTGACGAAGATGATTACGAGATTATTTACACTTCACAAACCTTCCCCACCACCGCGTACGGGCTGGCCCATAACCTAGACCCCGAGCTTGCCGAGCAGATTCAAGACGCTTTCTTCAGCTACGACTGGGACGGCACGGCACTGGAAGCCGAATTCGCCAACTCCGGTGAAGCGCAGTTTATTCCGATTACCTATGAGGAAAACTGGGAAGTGATTCGCACCATTGCCGACGCCAACGGTGTGACCTACGACTGCGATTAATCAGTCGGTTATCAGCATTTATTCGGCCAGGAGGGCTCACCTTCTGGCCGTTTCGCTATACATACGAGGTAGAACGATGTTGACACTAAGTGGCGTAGGCAAGCGCTACCCCACCGGGGACCGGGCGCTGACTGATATTGAGCTCGCGTTACCCAAGGGCCAAGTGATGGCGCTGATTGGGCCTTCCGGTGCGGGTAAAAGCACGCTGATTCGCTGCGTGAACCGGCTGGTTGAACCCACTCAGGGCAGCATTCGCCTTGAAGACACCGAAATCACCAAGCTCTCAGGGCATAAGCTGCGCCATGCCCGCCGCTCAATGGGCATGATCTTTCAAGAGTACGCGCTAGTCGACCGCTTAACCGTGATGGAAAACGTGCTCTCGGGCCAGCTTGGCTACGTGGGTTTTTGGCGCAGTTTTCTACGCCGCTATCCTCAGGAAGCGGTGGTTGAAGCGTTTAGGCTGCTGGAGCGGGTAGGGCTGACGCATGCCATCGACAAGCGCGCCGATGCATTGTCCGGCGGCCAGCGCCAGCGGGTGGGTATCGCCAGGGCGCTACTGCAAAGCCCTAAGCTGTTGCTGGTTGACGAACCTACCGCCAGTCTCGACCCCAAAACCTCGCGCCAGATCATGCGTTTGATTCGCGAGCTGTGTGCCGAGCGTGAGCTGGCCGCGATCATCAATATTCACGACGTGGCGCTGGCGCAGCAGTTTGCCGATCGCATTGTCGGCCTGCGGGCAGGGGAGATCGTCTTTGATGGCCTGCCCAGCGAGCTCGACAGCGATATGCTGACCACGATCTACGGCGAAGAGGAGTGGGATACCACGCCGGAGCCGATGGACGACGAAACCACGGACGACGCACCGGTGAATCCGCCTTACGCGCGTGTGCTGTCGTCAATTGAAGCGGGGGGCGCACGATGAGTAAGCAGGCTGAAGCGCCGCTTACACAGGCACGCCAGCAAGCGGCGAGTCGCGGCCAGTGGCGGCGGCTACCGTTGATTGAAAGCCCGCGCTTGCGCTGGGGGCTGGCTATCGGTGCGGTGGTGTATCTGTTTTTAGCGCTTGCCTCGGTAGAGGTGAACTGGGCGCGGGTGGCCGAGGGGGCCGCACGGGCGGTTAATTTTTTGGGCGCCTTTATGCAGCCCGATTTTATGAGCCGTTACGACGATATCGTCGCGGGGCTGTTGGAAAGTTTGACCATGACGCTGACCTCCACGGTATTGGGCGTGCTGCTGGCGATACCCGTGGGACTTGGGGCGGCGCGTAATATTTCCCCGCTGCCGATTTACTTTGTGTGCCGCGCGATTATTGCCGTTTCCCGCACGTTTCAGGAGATCATCATCGCGATTCTGTTTGTGGTGATGTTCGGCTTTGGTCCTTTCGCGGGCATGATTACCTTGGCCTTCGCCACTATTGGCTTTATGGCCAAACTGCTGGCGGAAGACATTGAAGACCTGGATTGGCGGCAGGTGGAGGCGGTGCGCGCCACGGGCGCCAGCTGGTGGCAGACCATGAATCACGCCGTACAGCCCCAGGTGATGCCGCGTTTGATCGGGCTCTCCATGTACCGTCTGGATATCAACTTCCGCGAATCGTCAGTGATTGGTATTGTCGGGGCGGGCGGTATTGGCGCCACGCTGAATACCTCGCTAAGCCGCTATGAGTACGACACCTCCGCAGCGATCTTACTGATTATTATCGCCATCGTGCTGCTATGCGAGTACAGCTCAAGCCATGTCCGCCGCTGGACCCAGTAACGCCTGGCCCCGTCATTATGGAGAACCGTTATGCCTGTATCTACGACACCCCAGGGTCAGCCGGTTTGGCGGCGGCGCACTACCCGCGCGCAATGGCTGCAATACCTAGCTTGGCTGGCGGGGGTCAGTCTGTTTCTGCTTTGCTGGAAGATGATTTCCGACAACACCATGTGGGTGTTTGTGGAAGATGCCGGTCGCCAGGGGGCGGATCTGATCAGCCGCATGACCCCGCCGGAGTGGGGCTATGCCAATGTGCTCTGGAAGCCCATGTGGGACACCATCAATATCGCCACTTTGGGCACCGCGTTAGGGATTATGATGGCGTTTCCGGTAGCGTTTCTGGCGGCCCGTAATACCACACCGCATCCGCTGATACGCAGCGCCGCCCTGGTCATCATCGTTTCATCGCGCTCCATTAACTCGCTGATTTGGGCGATGCTGCTGGTGACCATTCTGGGCCCCGGCGTGCTGGCGGGGATTATCGCCATCGCCTTACGCTCCATCGGCTTTGTGGGCAAGCTGCTTTACGAAGCGATTGAAGAGATTCACCCCACGCCAGTGGAGGCGATTAGCGCGACCGGCGCGAGCCGCCTGCAGGTGATGAATTACGGCGTATTGCCCCAGGTAATGCCTGCCTTTGCGGGGATTAGCGTTTACCGCTGGGATATCAATATACGTGAATCGACGGTGTTAGGCCTGGTCGGCGCGGGCGGTATCGGCCTGCAGTTGAATGCCTCGATTAACAGCCTCGCCTGGGATCAGGTCAGCGTTATTTTTATTATGATTTTCGCCACCGTGCTGGTGTCGGAGTGGATTTCTGCCCGTGTGCGTCACGCGATTATTTGAATCAGCGCGCCGGGAAGGCGCGCGTTACCCCACGATCAAAGCGTGTTTCTTAAAGTTCTTGCGCCTGCGGCCGATAGGTTACTTTGCAGTGCAACGTACCTAAATAGTAGTCCGGTGTTAATATAAGTAGCTGCCGATATGCATAAAAAGAATATTTATATATAGAGAGTGTATATATAGAAAGTATGTGTATAAAAAGAGTATGTGCATAAAAAGACAGTAGCGTGGTGGGTCTGATTTAGCCTCTCTCGACACTATCTATATAACAATCAGTCTATATAACAATCAATGGACGAGGAGAGCAGAGACGTATGTATCGATCCTTGAAGATCCGAAAGGAACAGTCTTTGTCTCAACAGCCGTCCCAGCCAATCCTTCCACTGCCTCGCTCTAATGCGATGCCGACCGCTTCGATTAGCCCGTCGGCGTCGCCCGCTGAATCGGTTTTTTGCTATGCCAATGAAGCGATCATTATTACCGACGCGGAAAATCGGGTAGTGGAAGTGAACCCTGCTTTTTGCGAGCTAACAGGGATAACGCTAGGCGATGTGCAAGGTAAAACCCCCGAAGCCTTCAGTATTTTGCCGTTAGACGATAACCATTCCACGCGCTTGAGGCGCGAACAGCTGCAATTGCGTGATCGCAGTAAAAGCCAAGTGAGCTATCGCAGCCATGATGGCCAGTTTTATCCCGGTATGATGTCGATTAATCGCGTGCGCGATGAACAAGGCCAGATTAATCACCATGTGATCGTGCTGGCTGACCTGTCGGCCATTCCCGCCCATGCGCGTCATCTCAATCGTGAAGTCTATTTTGATGCCCTGACGGGGCTGCCTAACCTTCACCTGCTGACGCAATTGATTCAAGAGTCGATGCAGCATGCCGACACACAGCAGCTGCCGCTGGCAGTGTGTTCGCTGGATATCGACTTTTTCAAAAGTATTAACGACCGCTTAGGCGCTACAGTAGGCGATGCCTTGCTGTCTAGCTTTGCCCAGCGGATAAGCCATCTGCTATTTGGCGACGATGTGTTGGCGCGGGTGGGGGGCGATGAGTTTGTGCTGTTACTGCACCACGGCGTTGACGATGCGTTTTTTGAGCAGTTGATGGCTTCTATCCGTCAGCCGCTGATGGTTGATGGCCAGAGTGTTTATTTAACGGCTAGCCTGGGGATAACACTCTATCCAAACGATCTCGTTCAAGGCGATATCCTGCTACGCCATGCGAATCAGGCGATGTACCGCGCCAAGCAGCGCGGCCGCGATACGTTTCACTTATTTGATCCTAACCACGACCGCTTGCTGCAGGTGCACCATGAGCAGTGCCAGCGTTTTATGGATGCCCTCAATAACAACGAACTGCGTCTTTACTATCAGCCCCAGGTCGATATGCGCAGTGGCCGTGTGATCGGCCTGGAGGCGTTGATTCGTTGGCAGCATCCGGACGACGGTCTGCTTTCGCCAGCGCAATTTTTACCCATCATCGATAGCACCCCGTTGGAAGTGGATTTGGGCGAATGGGTGATTGAGCGGGCCTTGTGTCAGCTGGCTGAATGGCATGCGCTGGGCATCGAGTTACCGATCAATGTGAATATAAGCCCTACGCATCTACTGGCGAGTGAATTTAGCCAGCGGCTTGGCGAGCTATTGGCACGCCACCCAGAGGTGCCGCCGGCCATGTTAAAACTGGAAGTGCTGGAAAGTGCGGCGATGCACGATGTGCAGGCCGCCTTGCAAAACATGGCGCGCTGTCAGGCGCTGGGCGTGAGCTTTGCCATCGATGACTTTGGTACCGGGTTTTCATCGTTAACCCACTTGCGTCAGCTACCGGTTAACCTGATCAAAATTGACCAGAGTTTTGTTCGCGATATGCTTAGCGACCAAGACGATATGGCAATTGTGGAGAGCGTGATTTATATGGCCAATCGCTTTAAGCGGCCCATGTTGGCCGAAGGCGTGGAAACGTTAGCGCATGCCAAAGCCTTGATGGCCCTAGGCTGTGATCTGGCCCAGGGCTATGGCATTGCACGGCCGATGCCCGCCGGGGAACTACCGGCTTGGCTGGTGAATTGGCCAACGCGTGAAGAGTGGTGTTCTCTGGGGCGCGCGGTTCATTAAGCGGCCTGCTCGTCGGTCGGAGGTTCATCCACCGGTGGCGCCGTCGTTGATGACGACGCTTCACCGGCGTTGCGCGCCTGCTCCATTTCACTGCGCTGCATGGACGCGTCCAGTTTGGCTTCCAGCAGATACTGGCGCGCTTGGGCCGCGACTTGATAGTCTTTTGGCGACGGATCCGCCGGTGCCATCGCCGCGGCAATGACGGTTTGCATCTTCTCGATAGTGGCTTGGGGATCATTGGGCACCGGGCCATAATCGATGGACACCTCGCCCGCCACCGCATAGCGCTTGCCATCGGGGCCAACTTCATACTCATAGCTGGCGCCACCCGTATAGGCGCCGCCTGCCACTTGGTGAGCCATTTCGTGCTGGCGAACGTCGCGGTCGGTCTGTTTAAGTTGGTCTAAGTACTGAATCTCTTCGGGCACCATGGGCGTGCCATCAGCGCGCTTGGGCCCGGCGGCGTTACTGGGGTTGTCGGTATCGGTCGATGGCGTTTCTTCTTGCTGCTCTTGCTGGGCAGGGGCTTTGGCTGCTTGCTCAACACGTGGTGACATCGTATTCACTGCAGGCGGCGGCCAGACAGTGACAGCAACGCTGCTGCTAATGGAAGAAACGGCCATAGATAATTACCGACGAAGAGTATGAGTTGAGATAGTATTTAATATTAGCGGGCGAGGCCAGTAGCGCAAGTCAACGCTTTGCGTTTCGTTGCCTTTAGCGTTAACCAGTCACTACAGTGCGTCACTATGCCCACCATTGATGTAGTTATCGAACTTACTTACGACGAATGCTTGGCGCACTATGAGGGGCGTATTGCCAATGTGCGAACGCGCAGTGTGGATGGCCGCTGGGTGATATTTCCCGCCGAGGCGATTCGCCGTGTGGTGAATCGTCAAGGCGTGCATGGCATTTACCGATTAAGTTTTTCTGATCAAGGCCGATTTATCAGTATTGACCCATTAACCGGAAGTTGACCTGCATATGCACCACGATGAAGCATCTATCACCTTGAATGAACTAATTTATTCCGTTATTCCCAATTTAAATAGCGCTGAAAAGTTAGTCATTACGACGTTAGAGGGCATGGCCGAGGCGGCGACCACCCCGTTGGATATACTTAAACTCACCGATAAGCGTAAAACCTTTGAGCTGGAGATCCATCGCATTAGGCTCAACCTCGAGCACTTGCTGAACCGCTACCGGAGCGATGTAGACGCCATTCTCCACGCCGAGGGCGAGCATCAAGGGCCACAGGTGGTGCCGGATGCTCAAGAAGCCGATGCGATCCGTAACGCCGTGGACATTTATCAGCAGGTGCGCGCTTTTCAACGCGGCGAGCGCCGTCATCCGATTTCAGGGCGTTAAACCGCGGTGCGCCAACCAACGTAGCGTAAACATTTATTCTGTGGCATCAACATTGCTTGTATAATGTGGCAATTGGACTTTCAGGCTTACCCGCTTGAAAGCAAACAGCCTGCCTACCCGGCCGAGTCTGTCGACACATTAGGAGATATACCATGTCTACCTCCCCCGTTACATTAATGGTGGCCCGGCGCGTTGAGCGCGGCCGCTACTTGGATTTTAATCGCTGGCTTAACGAAGGGCGCGAGCTGGCGGCTGATTTCGCGGGCTACTTGGGCTCCGGCGTACTTGCCCCGCCTGCCGGCGATGATGAATACCAGATTATCTTCCGCTTTAGCAGTAGCGACACCTTAGCCGCTTGGGAACACTCTGCCTCGCGCCATGCGTGGCTTGCGCGCGGCAAAGGGCTCTATGAAGCGCCTCATGAACACCGGGCGACCGGGCTTGATGCCTGGTTTCAAACCGGCAGCGGCGCCCCCCCACGTTGGAAGCAAGCCGTCGCCGTATGGCTGGCCTTTTTCCCCGTTTCGTTGCTCTTTCAATGGATATTTGGCGGCGCCCTGGAAGATTGGGCGTTAGTGCCTCGGGTCGTAGTGAGCACCATGATGCTGACCCCGGTGATGGTGTGTGTCTTTATCCCGCTTTCGATGCGCTTATTGGCGCCCTGGCTACAAGGTCGGTGGTCGCCGCTGGATGTACTGGCACGCTGGCGCCAAGCGCATCGGTCGTGATAATGCTTGGTTTGAGATAGATACTTCCATGGGCTCATTGCTGCGATGCTGCTAATCTTAGTCGACTGATGCTGCTCAACGTGTCGCAGGAAAGGATAGCCGCCGCCAGTGCAACGCTGGCGGCAATTCAGCCCCCATGGAGTGTTTATGATCCACGTTCACCACTTGGAAAAGTCTCGTTCTCATCGCATCTTGTGGCTACTCGAAGCCCTTGAGTTGGACTACGAGCTGGTTGTGTACCGGCGCGATGAAAAGACCCAGCAAGCGCCGGCCTCGCTGAAAAAAATCCACCCGTTGGGTAAATCCCCGGTTATCACCGATGGTGACTTTACCGTGGCGGAGTCGGGAGCCATCATTGATTATCTCCTCCAGCGTTATGGTCAAGGCCGGTTGCAGCCGACACCAGACGACATGCCGACGTGGGTGGATTATCGCTACTGGCTCCATTATGCCGAAGGCTCACTGATGCCGCTGTTGGTGATGCAGCTGGTTTTTAGCCAAATCCCCAAGCAGTCACCGTTGCTTATCAAACCGCTGGCTAAAGGCATCAGTGATACAGTAAGTAAGCGCTTCCTGACCCCGCAGATTTCTCAGCACCTTAACTTTATTAACGAGCACTTATCGGCGCACGGCAATTTTGCCGGGCCGTGGCCCAGCGGTGCCGATATTCAAATGAGCTTTCCATTGCACGCGGTCGCGGCCGTTCACTCGCTGGAGAAATACCCGGCGATTGCCGAATTTGTATCGCGTATCGAACAAGATGCGGCGTGGCAGCGAGTGGTCAAACGTGCAGGGCCGCTGACCCTTCCGGGGCAGTAAGCGTCGGCATTGACACCAATAAACAGGCAAGCCCCCTTTCCAGTACGCTGAAAAGGGGGAGAGACGGACGGCGGCTACGGTGGCTGTTTTAACTGAGCGGCTTTAACTGAACAGTCTTAACCGAGCGGTCTTAACTAAACAGTGCAAAGCTATCGGCGTTAAGCCACATATGCACCAAAATGCTGGCAATGTAGCCGAGCAAAATAACCGGTGACCAGCGCAAGTGGCCCATAAAGGTATAGGAACCCCTCGCTTGTCCCATCACTGCCACGCCGGCCGCTGAGCCAATCGATAGCAAACTGCCTCCGACCCCGGCGGTTAAGGTAATCAGCAGCCATTGGCCATGAGACATATCCGGCTCCATGGTGAGTACGGCAAACATCACTGGGATGTTATCCACCACAGCGGAAACGACGCCCAATACAATGTTGGCCGCGGTGGCGTTCCATCCGGTATACAGCGCTTCTGACAGCAGGCCGAGATAGCCCATAAAGCCAAGCCCGCCAACGCACATCACCACCCCGTAGAAAAACAGCAGCGTGTCCCACTCGGCGCGCGCCACGCGGTTAAACACATCAAACGGCACCACGCTACCCAGCTGTTGAAGTTTGCGTTCATCCCCACGGCGACTGTAGCGCTCACGCTTACGCTCCAAGGAACGGGGCAGGCTGCGACGCAGGTAATAACCGAAGAACTGCAAATAACCGAGACCGGTCATCATGCCCAGCACCGGTGGCAGATGAAGCACCACGTGGCATAGCACAGCAGTGACGATGGTTAATAAAAACAGCCCCACAATGCGCCTAGCGCCGCGCTTCATCCACACGTCTTCATACACGCTGGCAGGTTTTTCATCCTTGATGAACAGGCTCATGATCGCCGCGGGGATTAAGAAGTTGACCAGGGCAGGGAAGAACAGAATAAAGAAATCCTGGAAGGCAACCATGCCCGCTTGCCATACCATCAAGGTGGTAATGTCGCCGAACGGACTAAACGCGCCTCCCGCGTTAGCGGCAACGACGATATTGATACAGGCTAAGTTAATATACCGCTGGTTGCCTTCGGCTACTTTGGTCACCACGGCACACATCAGTAGCGCGGTGGTGAGGTTGTCAGCAATCGGCGAGAGCACAAAGGCGAGACCGCCGGTGAGCCAGAACAGCGTTCGATAGTTGAAGCCTTTGCGCAGCATCCAGGAGCGCAGCGCATCGAATACCCGGCGCTCTTCCATCGCGTTGATGTAGGTCATGGCCACCAGCAAGAACAGCATCAACTCGGTGAACTCCAACAGCGTGACCCGGAACGCGTACTCGGACGCTTCCGACATCCCGTTTTGGACATACACCCAGCCGATGAGGCCCCAGATGATGCCGGCGGCGACTAACACCGGCTTCGACTTACGCATGTGAATCTTTTCTTCCGCCATGACTAACGCGTACGCCATGACAAAAATCGCCACGGCGAAAAAGCCAACCGCAGAGGTGGTTAAGTCCAATTCACCGGTGACCGCAAACGCGTGGGGACTGACGCCTAATAGTAAGGCCGCTAACAAAAAAAGCCAGCGACGATACAATCGAGGCTGGCGAGAGGGTTGGCACAACGTAGGCATGTGACGTTCTTCCTCAGGGTTAAGTTGTCAGAAGTAGTGTAAAAACCAGTGCATTTTATCAGTCTATAATGTATCGCAATACCTTATAAAACCGAACGAAAGTAGTGCTTCTTAGCGTAATGGCGTCTTTTTTTAATAAATTAATCTTTTAGGTAATGGTAACTTTAGCCATATTAGTTATACCGGGAAGCTAATATAAAGCAGTCGGTATGCGACCAATGACGAATAGCTTTATTGAGCAAAACTGAGATTTTATATCATCATATGCTAATCTATTTTTTAGAAAACCACCTTGAGCTTAGGCAGCCCTATTCAAAAGTCTAACCGTAATCAATGAGGACTTAACTTAATAAATCGTAAAGCTTAACGCGATGTAAGCCACATAACCTGCGAGCAATGCGGCACCTTCCCAGCGCGCTAAACGCATGCCGGTGTACAAAAACAGTACCAGAAGGCCAGCGGCCCCTAGCATTACCCACTGGTCAAACATCGCCACGCGTGGCGCTAGGGGCAGCGGTTGTAAAAACGCGGAGATGCCCAGAATGGCTAACAGATTAAAAATATTGCTGCCTAGAATATTGCCCACAGCGACATCTGCATGGCGGCGCAGCGCCGCAATCACCGACACGGCCATCTCCGGCAGTGATGTGCCGACAGCGACGATGGTCAGGCCGATCACCGCCTCGGAAATACCCATGGCCTGGGCCAAGCCAATGGCGCCGTATAAAAGTAACTGGGACCCACCAATCAGCATCGCTAAGCCAACCACCAACGCTATGGCGATCGTCCCGCCTGTGCTGGGCAGTTTGGTCATTTCTTCCGCTTCTGAGACATGCATTTCCGTTGCGGGGAGGTGCTGGCGGTTTTCGCTTACGTACGCCCAAACAAGATAGCCAACGAGACCCGCTAAGAATATGCCTGCATCAACGCGCCCTAGCGCACCACCGAATGAGAGCCCAATAAACAACAGGCTGGCCAGCACCACTACAAGGCCATCACGGCGTAGCGCTAAGGGTTGAACCGCCATCGGGCAAATAATAGCGCACATACCCAGGATCAATAAGATATTGCCAATATTGCTGCCCACAATGTTACCTATGGCAATATCCGGCTGCTGATTAATGGCCGCATCAATGGAAACGACCAGCTCAGGTGCTGAAGTGCCAAAGCCAACCACCACAAGCCCTGTTAGCAGCGGTGAAACGCCTACTCTTCGCGCGCCAGCCACGGCGCCGCGGATAAGTGACTCTCCGCCAAGGGTTAGCAGCGCGATACCCGCCAACAAACTAAGTCCATATAGCATGTTAAAATTTCTCCAGAGTGCTCGCCAGGCCGCGAATAACGCGGGATTCGCCGGGCAAGGAAAAGCGTGCCAAGCGATCGGATTAAGGGTGCCTGGCGCATTGGCAAGATTACGGCTATTGGGGGAAATTTGCGCGATTTTAAACCGCCTATAAGAGGCCTACTGATAAAAAAACAAACAAAGGCTTTGACCTGCTGCTATTTACGTGACAGGATGCACGCAGTTAGTAAGTTAGCAAGCAAGCATGGTTCCAGAAACATTCGAATTCTTTCGGTAGTCTGTAATTGTATTCCTTGTTCTACTCACTATTTTTCTGGGTAATTCCAGGGTTTTACAATTCGCGACTAGCGAAAAGGATTTATATTATGACAACTGGCACAGTTAAGTGGTTTAACGATTCTAAAGGTTTTGGCTTCATCGCACCGTCTGACGGCAGCGACGACGTTTTTGCTCATTTTTCTGAAATTCAGTCTGATGGCTTCAAAACTTTGCCGGAAGGCGCTAACGTCTCTTTTGACGTTACCCAAGGTCAGAAAGGCCTTCAAGCTTCAAACATCAAGCTGCTTTCTTAATCTTAACGATTATTTAAGCTCTCGAGTCTTCTAGACTCGATGATCGGGCCCCGCTTACGCGAGGCCCGATGTGTTTGTGCCTGTTAAATTAATTTTTCCATTTATACGTACCTTCTTATACGTACCTCCACTGTGTTGGAACCGAGCTGGGGTAAGAAAGGGTTTGATTGGTGTTATGTTATAATGTACCTTTTAGGCCGACATGCATTATTTTGCAATCGCCAAAAGGAGAGATCGGATATGACAACATTACCGCTTAAGCGCGCTAGCGTATTTGTATTGAGTGCTTTGATACTGACAGGCATTCAAGGCGTTAGCGCCAGCGATCATGAGCATGATCACGACCATGCTCATAACGACCACGACCACGACCACGACCACGACCACGACCACGACCACGATAGCGATATCTATGCGGGTTACTTTGACGACGGGCAAGTAAAGGATCGTTCCCTCTCAGACTGGGAAGGGGATTGGCAATCCGTCTACCCTTACCTGGAAGATGGCACGTTGGATAAGGTATTTGCGCACAAGGCTGAGCAGGGCGATAAAACCACCGAAGAGTACAAGGCGTATTACGAGACGGGGTATCAAACCGATGTGGGCCGCGTCGTTATTGAGGGACAAAACGTTACTTTCTACGAAAACGGTGAACAGCGGACAGGGGAGTATCAGCACGATGGTTATGAGATATTAACCTACGAAGCGGGCAACCGTGGGGTCCGCTACATCTTTGAGCTTGAAGAAGCGTCTGATGAGCTGCCGCAGTATATTCAATTTAGTGACCACAGTATTTACCCCACCGATGCGCATCACTTCCACCTCTACTGGGGCGATGATCGTGAGGCACTGTTAGAAGAAGTTACCAACTGGCCGACGTATTACCCATCCGAGTTGGGCGGTGAAGAGATTGTCGAAGAAATGATCGCACACTAGCGGTTACCGCCTAAGCGAAAAACATCTTTTGGTGTTTACGAACGACTAAAAAGCGCTGGCCGAGATGCCGGCGCTTTGCTTTATTGGTACAGGGTAAATACTGGTTCGTGGCTATATGGTGACTTTTTCCGGGTCGGATTTAACCAGCACCAAGAGGTGTCACTATGCGCTTATCGTCTCTCTTTCTGAGTGTCGGGTTTTTGCTATCAAGTAGCTTTGCTTCCGCAGATTATTCGTGTGCTAGCGCCAATACGCAAACCGAGCTAAACCAGTGTACGGCGCAGGCCCATCAAGCGGCGGATGACGAGCTCAACGCGGTTTACCAAACGCTTGTTAGCCGTCTGGAGGGCAATTCAGTCTCACTTGAGAAGCTCAGAGCGGCACAGCGGGCGTGGATCGGCTTTCGTGATGCTGAGTGCGCGTTTGAAAGTAGCGCTGTGGAAGGCGGTAGCGCCCTGCCTATGGTGCGCAATGGATGCCTTGAAGCACTAACGGAAGCGCGGACTGAACGTCTTCAGGAGCACGCCCATTGTGAAGAAGGCGATATTAGCTGCCCATGGTAAAAGCCTCTCGTTAAGGGAGGGGGCGATAGGCTGTTTTCTATTTAACACCGCCCTGATTTTCGCTTAGGCCCCAGGCTTTTTCATCAGTCCTTGCTTAAAAATTCATTTCTTTTAAAAAGTCTCACTTGCGCTTTAGTCGTAGGTTTTGCCTGAGGGGGTATTGGTAATACCACGGTTTTCTCAGCCTCCATGCGGAGTTACCTGCCAAAAGAAATTGGTCTTACCATTGGTTGGCAAGAGGTTGCGTTGAATGTTTCGATTGTTCAGTTTGGGGGTTTTCGCTAACGTTAATTGTGGAAGCGTTTTCCAGTGTGCATGAAATTTCTCTCAGCCCAGCACGAAAATACGTTTCACTGTGCGACGTGCCCAAGGGGCCAGCGCACATCACGATAGTCTACGGATGATAACAACAAGATTTAGCCGCCACTTGCTACCCATTGTATCGAGGGTGTGCTTTTCCATTAGGAGTCTCTGTCATGACAAACGATAAAAAACCGTCAGAAATTTCCGTTAATAACACCACAAGTCCTCTTGATGCGCTCAAGACCCCGAGCCGACGTAATTTCCTCAAGACCGCGGCTATCGGCTCCGCTGCTGCGGTGGCCGCACCCTGGATTGGCAATGTGCAGGCGCAGGAGGGAATTCGGATTCGAATGCAGTCTTCCTGGCAGCCAGGCACCACCGGTTACCGGATATTCGAGGAATGGGCGGCAGGAGTTGCCGAAGCCACGGGTGGTGAAGTGCGTATCGAGCCATTTCCCGCCGGTGCTGTAGCCGGGGCCTTTGAGGTTGCCGATGCGGTGCGTAACGGGGTGCTGGATGGGCAGAACTGGTTCACGGTCTACTGGCCTGGGAAAATGCCGGCAGGGGTGTTCCTAACCGCTTATCCCATGGGGCTTTCTGTGCCCCACCAGTGGGACATGATGTTTGGCGCCTACGGTGGTTTCGGTATCGCCAAGGATCTTTACCGTAAGCAGGGCCAGGAATTGCTGGGTTATGTCCACCATGACCTCAACCTGATTCACTCCAAGGTGCCGCTGCGCAGTTTCGATGATTTCAAAGGCATCAAGATCCGTATGCCGGGGGGCATCGTGGCCGAGACCTTTGCCGCTATCGGGGCGCGGACCACGCTGCTGCCGGGTTCGGAAGTCTATCCGGCGCTGGAAAAGGGCACTATCGATGCCGCCGACTATACCGGGGCGGCGGTGAACTACGAGCTAGGCTTCTGGCAAGTGGCCGACTACATCATCATGGGGCCACCCTCGACACCTTGTCTGCACCAAGCCGTCGACCTCATGGATATTTCCGTCAACCGTCGGACCTTCGAGCGGATGTCGCCTCAAACCCAGGATCTGATGCATGACCTGGTGGCTGCTTATTCGCGTGAACATTACGCCGCCATTCAGAAAGCCAACGCCGAGGCATGGCCCAAATACCGTGAGAAGGGTGTGGAGATCATTCACCTCTCGGAAGAGGATGCCACTCGTTTCCGTGAAGCGGCTATTCCCCTGTGGTTCAAGTGGGCCAACAAGGATGCCGATGCCGCCCGACTTTTCAAAGCCCACCTGGACACCATGATGGACCCGGCGGTAGGGCTGATAACAGAAGAGGACATCCAGGGTTACCAGCTGAACATCTGACCTGCCGAGAGATTACGCGAGAGCTCATGAATGTTGCCATCCGCGGGTGGCAACGTTTGTGTCTAACCCGACCCAATCGAGCATCCCCCTCGATTCGTTGATCCGTGGTTATTGCCAGACGGCGATGGCCTCTCGGAGGAGTGTCCATGAATCTTGAGATCAATTTCATCTTGCCGCATTGGCTCTACTGGTCAGTGCTGATATTGCTTCCTTTGGTAGTAATGTTTTTCGTCGAGCGAAGCTTTCGCCGCGGGGAAACCGTCAGCGGAAGCGATACTTCCGAAGTTCTGGTAACCGATACCGGCTACAAGGCGCCGGGTAACTTCTTCACTATCGGCATCGACGGTATTTCCGGCTTTTTTGGCCGTTACGTCGCTTACTGGTCATTGATTGCGCCTTTTGTCTTCGCTTATGAAGTCTTGATGCGCTATGCATTCAACTCGCCGACCAATTGGGCGCATGAGTCGATGACATTGATGTTCGGCATGCAATACCTGCTGGCGGGGGCCTTTGCCCTGCGCGAAGGTGGGCACGTACGGGTGGATATCCTCTACAGTCGGGCCAAGCCGTTAAACAAAACGGCACTGGACTTACTGACCTCGGTGTTCTTTTTCATCTTCACGATTGCCTTGTTGACGACGGGTTGGAAGTTTTTCTCCCAGGCGGTCAGTGATGCCTACTTCTTTGGGTCGAGCTATTCCAACGAAGTGTCTTTCACGGAATGGGCCGTGCAGTACTACCCAGTGAAATTCATGCTGTTCTTCGGGGGCTTGTTGCTGTTGCTGCAAGGCATTGCGCAATTGATGCGTGATATTCAGGCCTTTTTTCATCATCGCAAATTGCATGAGGGCAGTCAGACGTTTGCCAACGTGCTGGTGATCGGTGGGGTGATCATTGCCGCCTGGACGTTGTTCGAGATGGTCAATATTGCGGTGACCGACTATGAAAGCTTGTCGTTGAGCCTGGAGAACAGGCTCTCGAATGTAGGTATCGGCGGCTTGACGTTGGTGATGTTCGGTACGCTGATGGTAGTACTGGTAGCCGGGCTGCCTTTGGCGTTCGTCACCGGCGGGCTAGGGGTGTGTTTCCTGTATCTGGTGGGCGACCAGAACATGCTTAATCTGATGCCGTCGCGTATCTTCCCGATGATGACCAACTATCAGCTATCGGCGATTCCGCTGTTCATCTTCATGGCCTCGGTGCTGGAAAAGGCCGGCATCATCGAAGAGTTGTTTGATGTGGTCTACAAATGGATGGGGGGACTCAAAGCGGGTCTGGCGATTGCTACTATTGTTGCTTCCACGCTACTGGCGGCAATGGTCGGAGTAATCGGTGCCGCTGTTGTAACCATGGGCTTGATCGCCTTGCCGGCGATGCTCAAACGCCATTACGATCCGGAAATCGCGATTGGTTCGATCATGGCGGGGGGAACCTTGGGGATTTTGATTCCGCCTTCCATCCTGGCCATCATCTATGGAGTTATCGCCCAACAATCGGTGGGTGAACTTTATCTGGGCTCGCTGATTCCCGGCCTGATGCTGGCGGGAATGTATGGTTTCTATGTGTGGATGCGCGGCACCTTGAACCCGAAACTAGCGCCGCCCATGCCGGTCGAGGATCGGGTGAACATGACCGAAAAGCTGCGTCTGCTGCGCAACATGCTGGCGCCGATTATTCTGGTAATGTTGGTGTTAGGGATCATCTTTACCGGGATTGCGACCCCGGTGGAAGCGGCGGGTATCGGCACCTTCGGTGCGCTGGTGGTAGCGGCGATGCATAAGCGTCTCACCTGGCCTAATCTGCATGCCGCTTGCATGACTACCCTGGTGGCCACAGCCATGGTGATGTGGATTATTTTCGGGGCGAGCATCTTCGTGGGCTTCTATATCTTGCAGGGTGGCCAGACATTCGTTCAGGAGTTGATCTCCGGCGCGGGGCTGGGGCCCTACATGGTTCTGGCGGTGATGATGGTGCTGTTGGTAGCGCTGGGCATGTTCCTTGATTGGGTGGGTATTTTGCTATTGGCAGTGCCTATCTTCGTTCCACTGATCCAAGGGTTGAACTTCGATGGCCTGTTCGGGATGCCGGGCGTGGAACCCATGAATGTGTCGCTGTGGTTCGGGGTCATTTACCTGGTCAACATGCAGATGTCGTTCCTCAGCCCGCCGTTCGGCTATGCGTTGTTCTATATCAAGGGGGTATGCCCGCCACACATCACCATGGCGCAGATTTTCCGTTCCTCTTTCCCCTTCCTGGGCATTCAGGCACTGGGGCTGTTTCTGGTCATTGTCTTCCCCAGTTTGGTCACGTGGTTGCCTAATCTCGTGTACCGCTGATTCCTCCATCCACCGTGAAAAACGCCCGTATCGCGGGCGTTTTGGTGGAATATCTAGCCTGAAAAGTGCCCTAGGTGTTACCGCCTAAGCGAACAACATCGTTTGGTGTGTACGAACGAATAGAAAGCGCTGGCCGAGATGCCGGCGCTTTGCTTTATTGGTACAGGGTAAATACAGCTTCGTGGCTATATTCTGACTTTTCCGGTTCGGATTTAACCAGCACCCAAAGGTGTCATTATGCGCCTCTTTCTTAGTGTCGGGTTTTTGCTATCAAGTAGCTCTGCTTCCGCGACTGATTCGCGTGCTAGCGCCAATACGCAAACCGAGCTAAGCCAGTGCACGGCGCAGGCCTATCAAGCGGCGGATAACGAGCTCAACGCGGTTTACCAAACGCTGGTGAGTCGTCTTGAGGACAATTTAGTCTCGCTAGAGAAACTCAGAGTGGCACAGCGGGCGTGGATCGGCTTTCGTGATGCTGAGTGCGCGTTTGAAAGTAGTGCTGTAGAAGGCGGTAGCGCCCAGGCGTGTTCGCGAGCTTCCAAATGCCTTGTTCGATGGCCATAGTTATTCGCTACCCTACAGGTGTTGAAAAGTGTTGTATTTCGAAACGTGAGGGCCTAGTATTTATCTCAACACGACCCCGGCCTCTTGGTTGCTTGCAACCTACGCTGGGGTTTTTATTTTGCCTACCACCACTCTCTCCAATCCTGCGTTATCCCCATACCGTTCAGATCCAACTTCTTTGATGAATTTTGCTCTGGAAATTGGTTGAGGTGCTCAGCCAGTCGGTTGTGCCATTGGGTATTGGGACATATGGCTTTCACCAGCATCCGCGTAATTGCTAGAAGCAGAAAGGGTTTGAAACGGGTGTCCTCGTTACCAATGAATGAGTCACACCACGGGATCTCTCCACGCTTCGGTAGCTTGGGTTTGGATGTGATATTCCGGTTCCACAACCGGCTGTGATGCGCCACCAGATTTCGAAGGTAACTCAAGCTAAATATCCAGCTTTTGAATACTTGCCAGTCATTTACTCCATAACGATTGGCAATAGCCAATTGGTCTTTCACATTCAGCATGCTGAACAGCTGGGAGATGGCGCCAAAATCCAGTACCTCTACCGCGACCCATATCGGCAACTCATCACCGTGGTTGTCGTGGTAATGTCGTACAAAATCTTCTTTTGAGCGAGCCACCAATCCTCTGTACTTGACCAGCCAAGCATCAAAGCAGGATTGCTGGCTGCCTTTGCGAAAGGGCCGGTTGGCAAAGCCTGGGTGAAAATGAGCTTTGGTATTCTCCACGTGTGCGAAGGAGCTGCGCTTGCCCAGCAAGTAGGATAAGTCCACCCGCAGAGAAATTTCTATTCGCTCCAAGGCATCTGCCAGGTACAAGCGTAATTGCTTGTCGAAAAGATAAAGGCGCACCGCATCCACGAACTGAGTGTCTGGATGGAGAGCATCCATCGCCTTCGTTGAGATCTTGCCGGTTTTACTATTCTGTACCAGCTCAAACTGACGGAAGGGGTACCAGTAAGCACTCAGCCGGTAGTAGCCCATCCGTGCTAGGCAATCCAGCGCAGCGGCTTCGTCAGTGACCACCATGCCCCGGGACTTGAGCAGTTCCAGTTGCTCGCGAAAAGACTGCCACGGCCTATTGTAAGCCATTAGTTCTGAACTCCTTTCACGACAGCTGCTGCTAGTTGGCAGCGGGTGTCGCTAGCTTGTTTCAGGCGTTGCTATAAGTAGTCGCTGACCCGCCCGGCGGTAAGATTTCCTTTTGCCGAAACTGGGTTTGGATATCTCACTCAATTTGCACCAGCGCAGGGTAATGAACTTGGTGAAAATGTCGCGCTCACTGAAGGCCTTCTTATCCATAGCAGAGCCTGCTCATCAGGGGTTGGGCGTTGAAAGCTCAAGCTTACGATACTCAGCCGACTTAAGCATCCTGTGCTAGGCTAAAATTGGTATGCTAATGTGAGATCGATGGCATTGACGGGTAACGACCCAAAGCGGACATTCCGGGAAATGCAGCAGGAGCGCGAATTTTGGCTATACTGCCAAATTTAAATTAATAGCTAGAAGAATCATGGGCTTGGGACAATCTGGCAGGCTGCATTTGCCGGAAAAAAGTGCCAGCTCGTTTATCCAATCGTAGGATGGGCAGTCTAATACCTGTTATTCAGTCAAGGAGTAGTTCATGCCAGCAACGGCTTTGAGCCATTTTCAACAAGATATCCAAAGGGCGAAAGAGCTAAAGCTTCATGCCGACAGTCTTGGAAATTCTGTATTAAGAGACGACGTTTATCGTTCCTCTTGGATGATGGCTGTAGGAGCACTTGATGCGTATTTTTGTGATGCCTTTGCGGATGTTTTGTCCAAGATCCTTAACGCGAAAAATAAGGATGATAGCGTAAAGCTAACAGATAAAATAAAGTCGCTAAAATTGCCTATTAGCTCACTTCTTCAGTTTGGAAGTTCAAATACAAGCTGGAAGTGGAGGAACGCGGCTCGCGAACTCATTGAAAAAGATAATGTCCTTTCTCTGAAAAAAGTAAAAGATCTTTTTAATCACATCATGGATGATCATAATAAAATTCTAAGCAAAGATATGATGGAGAATTGGCTTCTAAATAAATCAGCAAAACATCGGCTTATGGGAATATCCGCAACTGAATATCGGCGACTGTCCCAAGGAGATAAAAATAAAAAAAAGAAAGCGATGCAAGATAAGCTGGGAAGTCGCTATGAAAAGATTATCCAGAGAAGGCATGATTGTATTCATAACTGTGATAGGCCAAAGGTTTCCCCACAGCCAATCTCAGATATTGAGCTTGAAAAGGTATTAGAGGATGTTGAATTTTTAGTGCTATCTTTGAATCAGCATATAGATCGTAATTTAAGACGGCACCTCATAAGTATGGGATGCTCTAGGACTTTGGTTCGCCGTGTAAATGCATAAACAATGCAGGCAAGGAACGCTCCTGACGTCGCATCCTTGCTGCTGGCGTTATACGCTCAACTTAATCTACTAGCATTTCCACAGAACTGGAAAAGGAAATCATGCAACACATAAAAAAACTAAAGCTCATTAACTATAAAAGATTTAAAGAATTTGAAGTCGAATTTGATTCAAAGATTAATACTATCATTGGAGATAATGAAGCCGGCAAAAGCTCAATATTACAAGCAATCGAACTGCTTTCCAGTGGAAGCAGGCATAAAGTTGAGACTACAGGTATTGAGTCCATTCTTAATAAGGGCTCGATAATTGAATTCTTAGCGGGTGATAAGACGTTTGAAAACTTGCCTGAAGTTCATGTCGAAGCTTATTTGAGTGATGATACAAATCCCGATCTTTTTGGAAAGCACAATTCGAAAAATATCAATGCTAGCGGCCTGCATATGATTTGCCTTCCTAATGAAGAGTTAGTCAATGAAATCAATCAGGTTTTAGCGTTGGATAACGGAAATTTCCCGTTTGAATTTTATATTGTTAAATTCATTACTTTTAATGGTGAGGCATATTCCGGTTACCGTCGATTTCTTAAGTGTTTAACAATAGATAGCTCAAAAATTAATAGCGAGTATGCAAACAACGAATACATAAGAACAGTTTATGATTCCACTGTAGGGCATGCAAATAGAGTAAGTCTGAGCAACGAATATCGGTTACAAAAGATACAATTCAAAGAAAATAAACTAAAAGATATCAATGCTGGATTAGAAAGTTACGAGCTGGCCATACGCTCAGGGTCAAAATACAATCTGGAAGCTGATATCACTCTGACTCAAGATGATATTCCGATAGATGCTAGAGGACAAGGGCAGCAGTGCTTCATAAAAACTGATTTTGCTCTAAATCGTAACGCTGAAAATAATACGTTAGATACCCTGCTTTTAGAGGAACCTGAAAATCATCTGAGCCACAGCAATATGAAAAGGCTTATTTCAAAAATATCAGAGTCCCATCAAAATCAAATAATTATCGCGACTCACAGTAGTTTAATAAGTACTCGATTAGATTTAAGAAAGTCAATGCTTCTAAATAGCAACAGTGATAAGCCGCTTAAGCTAAATGAACTATCAACTTCAACTTCAAAATTTTTCATGAAAGCACCAGACAATAATATTCTAGAGTTTGTGCTATCAAGAAAAGTTATTCTTGTTGAAGGTGATGCGGAGTATATGTTGATTGACGCACTATACAAAAGGTCAACCGGAAGGACTCTAGAAGAAGATGAAGTGCATGTCATTTCTGTGGGTGGGACCAGCTTTAAACGCTACATGGAACTGGCAAAAACTCTTAACATTAGAGCGGCGGTAATTCGTGATAATGATGGAAATTACCAAGGAACATGTGTAGATAACTATGCTGACCATACGGCAGACAATCTTAAAGTTTTCTCCGACACTGATGATAATAATTATACCTTTGAGGTCTGTCTTTATCGCAAGAATAAAGCAATGTGCGACGCATTATTTTCTGGGGGAAATATACAAAAAGAGCCTCTCGATTTCATGCTAAGTAATAAGGCAGAAAGTTCACTAAGGCTTGTGGAAAATCATTCAGAAGATTTAGATACTCCGGAATATATTCAGCAGGCGATACAATGGATAAACGAGTAGTATTTGCCGTTGCAGGTTCAGGGAAAACGTCGAGCATCATTGGTTCGCTTAATGATGATAGCCGGTGTTTAATAATTACTTATACTGAAAACAATACCCGACACCTAAAGAATAGAGTAATTGATAAATTTGGCGAGATACCAGTCGGGATTCGAATATATAGCTACTTTACATTTTTATACTCATTTTGCTTCAGACCCATATGCGGATATGAGCTGAAAACTAAGGGGATTAACTTCAATTTCCCTTTACCTCAGTACGCTCAACGCTCAAAAAAGGATACGAGAGAGCATTATATTGATAAGAGTGGACGGCTGTACTCAAATCGTATAGCTAAACTACTAATTGAATTTGATGTTATTCCTGACTTAATACAAAGAATTGAAAAGTTCTATGACTCAGTGTTTATTGACGAAGTGCAAGATTTCGCCGCAAACGATTTCAACCTAATCTGCGCCTTAGCAAAAGCAAATGTAGACATTCGATTGGTAGGCGATTTTTATCAGCATACTTTCGACACCAGTCGTGATGGAAATACTCAGAAATCATTGCATGAATGTTTTGATAAATACTGCAATAAACTAGAAAAAGCAGGCTTTGATATAGATTTAACATCGCTATCAAACAGTTATCGCTGCAGTCCTAGTGTTTGTGCTTTTGTATCTGAAAATATCGGGATTAAGATTTTATCTCATCGAGAAGATGAGGTCGTGGTAGGATATGTTAATAATGTTGGTGAGATTGATTCAATTTTCAATAACGACTCAGTTGTTAAGCTTTTTTATCAAAAAAGTGATAGTTATGCAGGAAACACTGCTAACTGGGGAAATATAAAAGGATTAGATCACTTCCAAGATGTATGTGTAGTGCTAAACCCGACAACCCTAAAAGCTTTTGATAACGCTGATCTAGACCAGCTTAATCCAACTACAAAGAACAAGCTTTATGTGGCGTGCACCAGAGCAAAAGGAAATTTGTATTTTGTTTCTGAAAAATCATTAAAGAAGTATCAAGTGTTGTGATTGAGCCATGCTTACGAAAGCGTATAACAAGTCACTGCACGCGGAAATTTTACTCGCTTCGCTCCCAAAATTCCGGTGAGTGAAGCGTTATGCCCTCAACCGGCCACGTCATTTTATCAAATTAATATGGAAAATATATGGATAAACGCTATCAAGTTTTTATAAGTTCTACTTATGTTGATCTTCAGGAAGAAAGGCAAAGTGTTTTACAAACGTTAATGGAAATGGACTGTATTCCTGCTGGTATGGAGCTGTTTCCGGCTGCAGATGAGGAGCAATGGGAATTTATCAAAAGAATAATCGACGATTGTGACTATTATTTGCTCATCATTGGTGGTCGATATGGTTCAACAGCTGATGATGGGCTTAGCTATACTGAAAAAGAGTTTGATTACGCTGTTAGCAAAGGTATCAAAATAATTGCCTTATTGCATAAATCTCCAGACGAACTGCCCCGATCAAAAACTGAAATTGAAGATGAAATTTATCAAAAACTCCAGAGCTTTAGGGAAAAGGTTAGTGATGGTCGATTGGTCAGATTTTGGGACAATGCTGCTCAGTTGCCAGGAGAAGTATCGCTTAGTCTAAATAAAACGATGAGATTATTCCCTGCTGTTGGTTGGATTAGAGCAGACTCAGCAGCATCTCCAGAGTTACTCCTTGAAATTAATGATCTACGAAAACGTAACGATGAACTGAAATTGCAACTCCAAGAGAGTCAGGTTTCTCAGCCAGTGATTCCAAGAGAGGAGTTAGCTGACTGGGATAGTGTAATCGATATACATGGAACATATAGCTTATATGCGAGGTCTATGGGACAACAAACTCAATATTGTAAATGGCATAATTCAGTGTCCTGGAGCGAAATTTTTGGTGCAATATCACCTTTTATAGCTGACAAAGCTTTTGACAGTGATGTAAATAATTTTACTGCACGGCAATTTAGTAAGACAGATAGTAATAATTTCCAAATGACATCATTAGCCGTAGATGATCAAGATTTATATACAATTAGAATTCAATTCTTAGCTTTACGGTTAATTAACATTGATAATGAACATCCGCAAGCTCAGTGGCTTCTCACAGATTTAGGTATGCAAACAATGCTGAAACATAGAGTCGTCAGCAAGGAAGCATAACATATTGCTTAAGATGGATTCCTAAAAGTGTGCCATATCCGTTTCGCTCAAGTATGGCACACGTTCGCTCACCTCTTAGCAAGGTGTCTCATAAGCATCGTCTTAAAGACCGCTTCTGGCCGATTTCAGCCGTTGAAAAAGTACAGCAGCTGAGCTTCGCACACGTCATCGAAAACGACATTGGTCATAAGCACTGAGGCCAATAGGCCGGTAGAAGGGGGGCAACGAACTGGCTAGTCCTGCGTAAATGAAGAGACCAATAAAAACGTTGACTCAAATGTTGACATAGCTATGCCTAAACAGGCCTTTTTGAGCCCACAGGCACAAAAAAAGCACCCGTAGGTGCTTGATTTTTATAGTAAGGTGGTGGAGGCGGCGGGAATTGAACCCGCGTCCGCCAGCACGCGCCTATTGGCTCTACATGCTTAGATTCCGTCATTTGATTTAGCGGAACTGACTCCGACGGTCAGGATTCAGTCCCGCGAGTCTTCTAAAGTTTAACGACTGGTGAGAAGACACCACCAATCGCGATCCTATCAGCTTTAGCTCGTATCCCCTCAGTGATGAATAGGCACATCACCTTGGGGCCAGACAAGAAGCTAACAGTGTTTAAGCTGCTAGCGCGCCTTGAGCATAGTTTTCGTCATTTGCGACTATTTTTCGTGATGTGGGATTTACGAGATACATCACGCTCTCGGCATGCACCGCAAGGGTTGTTACCGGCGTCGAAACCATGTCGCCCCCTTATTACAAGTACGTATTCTAACGTGCTCACAACTGATTGACCAGTTATGCCTTGTTATGTTCCCGCATAATTCGACCTTTTTGGCGGCTCCAGTCGCGATCTTTTTCTGTTGCGCGCTTGTCATGCTGCTGTTTGCCGGTCACTAGCGCCAGTTCGCACTTCACTTTATTGCGTTTCCAGTAAAGCTTGAGGGGCACGCAGGTGTGACCTTTGTCCTGGGTAATCGAAAAGATTCTGGCGATCTCTTTACGATGCAGCAGCAATTTGCGAGTGCGCGTCGGGTCAGCAATCTCATGGGTGCTCGCCGTGTTCAGCGGCATGATATGGCTGCCCAGCAGAAACGCTTCGCCGTTGCGTACTAGAATATAGGTATCGGTGAGCTGCGCTTTGCCGGCGCGCAAGCTTTTCACTTCCCAGCCAGCGAGTGATAACCCAGCCTCGAAGGTTTCGTCAATGTGGTACTCGAACCGCGCCTTTTTATTCTGGGCGATAACGCTGCTGCCGGGACCCTTACTTTTACCTTTCTTTGTGGCCATGGAACCTCATCATTAATCTGTCAGTGGCATCCCCTTCGTTATTTGGGGAGGCGTGATACCATTTAAGGTCTAAAAATTGTTTCCCATGATACGCTTTGGGCACTGTGAAGTCAGCGGAGAGGTCAATGCCAACCGTCAATCGTTCCGCCTTAGTGCGGCACACCCCCCAGAAAATGTTCGATTTGGTCAACGACTTCGAACGCTACCCGGAATTCCTGCCCGGCTGCCGTCATGCGCGTTTGCTCGAACATGACGAAGCCCATCTCATTGGTGAAATGACCTTGGGGCGCGCCGGGGTCGAGCAAACCATTACCACTCGCAATGACCTTTTCGCACCCGAGCGCATTGAAATGTCGCTAGTCAAAGGACCCTTCAAGCGACTCAAAGGACGCTGGCTGTTTATCCCCATGGGAGAGGGGTCTTGCAAAGTCAGTTTGGAAATGGAATTTGAATTTGCCAATCGCCTGCTTGGCATGGCCTTCGGAAAGCTCTTTCAGCAAATAGCCGGGCAGTTAGTCGATGCCTTCACGAAGCGCGCCAACGAGCTGTATGGCCGCTGAAAGGCTCGCTGTCGAGGTTGCCTACGCACTCCCGCACAAACAGCGCATAGTGGCGCTGAGGGTGCCTGAGGGCACTACTGCGCGCCAAGCCGTGGCGTCGGCCGATTTACCTGCGCTGTTTCCCGAACTGCCCAGTGACACGTTTACACAGGCGCCGCTGGGTGTCTTCGGGAAAGCGCTACGCAACCCCGAGGCACATGCATTACGTGATGGCGATCGAGTCGAGGTATACCGACCGCTGGCCGTCGACCCTAAGGTCGCTCGCTTAGCACGTGCAAAGCGTCAAGCAAGCGACCAGGAGCGCTAAAAGCGATTCTAAAACCGCTTACGGTTGCGAAACGGGCTGCTCACTTGGCGGTATAGGCGTCTGTGTGCTTTCTTCAGGCAGCGCATCGAGGGGATCAATTCCTTCAGCTGCTGGCCCTATGCTGCTCTCGCCATCGAGCAAAAGCGGTGCGGAAAAATCGCCTTCTTGTTCGATGTTCGCCAAGCGCCCTTGGGGGTCGAAAGTAAGCGTGACGCGCCGCTGCTCCACATCGCCATACGCCTGGTCGAGACGGAACACATAGTCCCACTGGCTGGCGTCAAAGGGCGCTTCCAACAATGGCTTACCCATCACATAGGTGACCTGTTCCTGGCTCATGCCAGGTTCAAGCTGGCTGACCATTTCTTGAGTGACAAGGTTGCCTTGAGGAATGTCGCGCTTGTACACGCCAACGTAACTACAGCCGCTAACAACGGTAAGGGCAACGGAGAGCGTGATGATTTGAGTCAATTTTTGCATTTGGGCCTATTCTTCACTATCGTGGTTTCGGTTGATCATACCCGACCTAACCAGTTACTGCGAAGAGCGACCATGGCCGATCAGAACCATGAATTACGCAAAGCCGGTCTAAAAGTGACCCTGCCGCGCGTCAAGATACTTCAGATTCTCGAAAATGTTTCGGGCCAGCACCACTTAAGCGCGGAAGAAGTGTATAAAACACTGATTGACGCGGGCGAAGATGTTGGCCTGGCGACTGTTTACCGCGTGCTGACTCAATTCGAGTCGGCTGGCTTGGTCATACGTCATAATTTTGACGGTGGCCATGCGGTATTTGAGATGACCCAAGAGGATCACCATGACCACATGGTGTGCCTTGAAAGCGGTGAAATCATTGAGTTTGTCGATGAAATCATTGAACGACGTCAGCAAGAAATCGCTGAAGAGCATGGCTACGAATTAGTCGATCATGCTTTGGTGCTTTACGTCCGTCCACGTGGGTCTGAGATAACCCGCCAAGACAGCGGGCCTACGAATAAGAAGTAAATTCGTGGGTCGCAACAGAGAGCGCTCCTGCCCTGCCTAGTCAATTTCATTACCGGTGAAATTGGCTAAGTAGGCAGGAGCGTTTTTGTTGTTTCTAGGCATGACTTTTGGTTTTTACGTATAGCGATGGGGAGGCGCTGAGAGGCGCTCTCCCATTAGTGCGGTGGGCGCTGGCTAGCGTGCAGCATCTCACGGGCGTGGGCGAGCGTTTGGTCAGAAAGCGTTACACCGCCCAGCATGCGAGCAAGCTCGCTGATGCGGCCTTGCTCGTTGAGCAGTGCCATTTGCGTCAGCGTGGTATCGCGTTTCGCCTGTTTCTCGATATGTAAGTGCTGGTGCGCCTGTGCGGCCACCTGGGGCAGGTGGGTCACGGTCATGACCTGGCCGTTTTCGCCCAGCTTGCGCAGCAGCTGCCCGACTATTTCGGCGGTGGCGCCTGAGATACCTACGTCCACTTCGTCAAACACCAGGCTGGGCACCGTCGAGTGCGTCGCCGCGACAACTTGAATCGCTAGGCTGATCCGCGACAGTTCGCCGCCGGAAGCGACTTTGGTCAGCGGGCGCGCGGGTTGCCCGGGGTTGGCGCTAATCAAAAACTGCACGCGATCAAGCCCTTCCGCAGAAGGCGCGTCTTTCGCGCTAACCTCCACTTCAAAGCGTGCTTTGCCCATGGCTAAATAGCCCAGCTGCTGCTGTACCTCTTTGCCCAGGCGTAGCGCGGCTTTTTGGCGCTTATCGCTGAGTTTCTTAGCGTCTTGGCGGTAGCGCTCGCGGTACTCGACCACTTGGGCACTGAGTGCTTCAAGGTCATTGCCCCCCTCTTCGAGCTGTGCGACTTCCCGCTGTAAATTGGCATGCAGAGCGCAGAGTTCTTCGGGGGCAACATGATGCTTGCGGGCAATCCGATGCACATCGGTCATGCGCTCTTCCACCCAGGCCAGCCGCTCAGGGTCTAATTCGGTAGTGCTGGCGAGGCGGTTAAGCTCGCTGGAAGCCTCTTCGACTTGGATGCGCGCATCACCCAACATGGCCAGTGTGTTCGCCAGGGTGCCTTTGTCACTACCTGGCAGGGCGCTTAGGTGGGTGAAAGCCTGGTTGAGTAACGAAAGCGCACCGCCCTCATCGCCAGCGCAGCAGTCGGCGGCAAACTGAGTTTCGCGTAGCGTCTCTTCGGCATGGGCAAGCGTGTGCTGCTCTTCTTCCAGGGTGGCCAGTTCGCCTTCTGCCAAGCCGAGCTGGTCGAGTTCTTCAACCTGGTAGCGCAATAGCTGGCGCTTGGCGTCTACTTCGCTGCCTTCTTCGCTCAGCTTCTTCAATTGACGGCGCGCCTTGCGCCACTGGCGAAATGTCTCGGCTAATTGCATCGCGCTATCGCCAAGCCCGGCGTAATCGTCAAGCAGCGCCAGATGGGTCTCTTCGCGCATCAAGGCGTGATGGGCATGTTGCCCATGAACCTGAATCAGCTGCTCGCCGAGGGACTTGAGATCCGAAATAGTCGCCGGGTGGCCGTTAATCCACGCCTTGGAGCGGCCGTTAGCAGTGACGACACGGCGCAGCAAGCACTCCTCAGCAGGGAGCTCGCGAGCCGCTAACCATTCGACGGCGGCCGGCAGGTGCTGGATATCGAAACGTGCGGAGAGATCCGTGCGTTCGCGGCCGTGGCGCACGCTGCCAGCCTCGGCGCGTTCGCCCAGGCAGAGCCCAAGGGCGCCCAGCAGGATGGATTTTCCCGCCCCGGTTTCCCCGGTAATCGCGGTCATGCCACCGGTTAAGTCGAGTTCTAAGTGATCGACGATGGCGAAATCTTGAATAGCGAGCTGAGTGAGCATGGCGCCTCCTGAGGCGGTATGGCACAGAAGCTGGATACTTATCCAATAGTTGTTGTTTTATACAGTAGTTAATAACTCACTTCAATGCACCCTCTTGAGATGACATTTATGGCCCCCATATAGCGTGGATAGTTAGCTAAAGCCTTACTTTTTGCGCCTAGCCCGGTGTGGCAGCGCCTTACTTTTTAGGAGCACAACATGGCCAAAGAACCGCAAACCCCGTTGGATGACGAGCTGGCCCGCCAAGAGCAAGAAGCCGATGGCGCCGAGCAGGCGGCAGAGCAAGCCGCTGAAGAGCGCTTGGCAGAAGGTGAGCTGGAAGGCTTGATCAATGACGAAGAGCCGCTAGAAGGCAGCGTTGATAACCCCGAAGCGGAAGTGCTGGCCGAAAAGGTCGAAGAGTTGGAGCAAAGCTTGGCTGAAGCCAAAGATCAGGCGTTGCGCGCCGCCGCTGAAGCGCAAAACGTGCGCCGTCGTGCCGAACAAGACGCCGAAAAAGCGCGCAAGTTTGCGTTAGAAAAGTTTGTTAAAGAGCTGTTGCCCGTGGTGGATAGTTTGGAAAAAGCGCTTGAGACCATGCAGGAGGGCGCCTCCGAGGTCCATCGTGAAGGTGTCTCCATGACCTTGAAGATGCAGCTGGATGTCCTCAATAAGTTTGGGGTTGAAAGCATTGAGCCCCATGGCGAGCCGTTCGACCCTCAGGTGCATGAAGCCATGACCATGGTGCCCAACCCTGACCTCGAACCGAACACTGTCATGGAAGTGATGCAGAAAGGTTACTTGCTCAATGGACGCTTGGTGCGCCCGGCCATGGTGGTGGTGAGCCAGAAAGCCAGTTAAGCCAATGGCAACACAAGGTGTGAAAAAAAGCCTTGAAAAGCCAGCAGCGGCCCCCAAATAAGGGGTAACCCTGCGGGATATCCCGCAAAAAAGCTTTAAAAGCTAAATTTTCAGTTTTGTAACAACCGAATTCGAGGTATTTGCAATGGGACGTATTATTGGTATCGATTTGGGCACCACTAACTCTTGTGTGGCCGTGCTCGATGGAGACAGCGCTAAGGTGATTGAAAACGCCGAAGGCGGCCGTACCACGCCGTCCATCATCGCTTACACCGATGATGGTGAAACGCTGGTGGGTCAGGCGGCCAAGCGCCAAGCGGTGACCAATCCCGAAAACACGCTTTACGCCATCAAGCGTCTAATCGGCCGTCGTTTTAAAGACGACGTTGTCCAGAAAGACATTAAAATGGTGCCGTACAAGATCAGCGAAGCCGACAACGGCGATGCCTGGGTCGAAGTAAAAGGCAAGAAAATGGCGCCGCCGCAGGTGAGTGCGGAAGTGCTGAAGAAAATGAAGAAGACCGCCGAAGACTACCTCGGTGAAGAAGTGACCGACGCCGTGATTACCGTGCCGGCCTACTTCAACGACAGCCAGCGTCAGGCGACAAAAGATGCGGGTCGCATCGCGGGGCTTGAAGTTAAGCGCATTATCAATGAGCCGACCGCTGCCGCACTGGCCTACGGTATGGATAAAACCCGCGGCGACAAAACCATTGCGGTTTACGACCTGGGTGGCGGTACCTTCGATATCTCGATTATCGAAATTGCCGATGTTGACGGCGAAACCCAGTTTGAAGTGTTGGCCACTAACGGCGACACCTTCCTGGGCGGTGAAGATTTCGATCTGGCGCTGATCAACTACCTGGTTGACCAGTTCAAGTCTGACAGCGGTATTGACCTGTCGGGCGACAATCTGGCGATGCAGCGTCTTAAAGAAGCCGCTGAGAAAGCCAAGATTGAGCTGTCTAGCGCCCAGCAGACCGATGTGAATCTGCCGTATATCACTGCCGATAACACTGGCCCGAAACACCTGAACGTGAAGGTGACCCGTGCCAAGTTGGAATCGCTGGTTGAAGACCTGATTCAACGCTCGCTTGAGCCGTGCAAAATGGCGCTGAAAGACGCTGGCCTGTCCGCGTCTGAAATCGACGATGTGATCTTGGTCGGTGGTCAGACACGCATGCCGATGGTGCAGAAGAATGCCGCGGACTTCTTCGGCAAAGAAGCGCGCAAAGACGTTAACCCGGACGAAGCAGTCGCCGTGGGTGCTGCGATTCAGGGCGGCGTGCTCGGCGGCGACGTTAAAGACGTACTGCTGCTCGACGTTACCCCGCTCACCCTGGGCATTGAAACCCTGGGTGGCGTGATGACGCCGCTGATCGAAAAGAACACCACCATCCCGACCAAGAAGACACAAACCTTCTCAACCGCGGATGACAACCAAACGGCAGTGACTATTCACGCCGTACAGGGTGAGCGTAAGCAGGTATCGCAGAACAAGTCGTTGGGTCGTTTTGATCTCGCCGACATTCCGCCTGCACCGCGCGGCGTGCCGCAGATCGAAGTCGCCTTTGACCTGGATGCCAACGGTATCCTGAACGTCTCGGCGAAAGACAAGGCCACTGGCAAAGAGCAGTCGATTGTCATTAAGGCGTCTAGCGGTCTTTCCGAGGAAGAGGTTGAGCAGATGGTGCGCGACGCCGAAACTCACGCCGAAGAGGACAAAAAGTTCGAAGCGCTGGTTCAGCTGCGCAACCAAGCCGATGGCATGATTCACGCCACGCGCAAAACGGTTGAAGAAGCGGGCGACAAAGCCACTGACGATGAAAAGCAGGCGATCGAAACGGCCATCACCGAGCTGGAAGAAGCAGTGAAGAGTGACGATGCCGACGATATCCAGAAGAAACTGGATGCGCTAACCGAAGCCTCAGGTCAGCTAGCTCAGAAAATGTACGCCGAGCAGGCGGAAGCAGCGCAGCAAGAGGGCGGTGAAGGTGCTGAAGGCACAAGCTCCAAGCCGGAAGATGACGTGGTTGACGCCGAGTACGAAGAAGTCAACGACGATCAGAAAAAGCAGTAATTAACCTCTTTCTGCCAAGGAAAGTGGTGACGCGGGAGCTAACTCCCGCGTTGCTGTTTCCGCGTCCGAGACGCCTAAAGTTGAATGCATAGCTAACCAGGAGGCGTAGGACCTATGTCCAAACGCGATTATTACGAAGTCCTGGGTGTCGAAAAAGGGGCCGATCAGAAAGAGATCAAAAAGGCCTATCGCCGTCTGGCGCAAAAATTCCACCCTGACCGAAACCCGGACGATAAAACCTCAGCGGAAAAATTCCGCGAAGTGTCTGAAGCCTACGAAGTGCTGAGCGACGGCGAAAAGCGTGCTGCCTATGACCAGTTTGGCCATGCAGGCGTTGATGGCCAAGGTGGCGGCGGCGCTGGCGGTGGTGGTTTCGGTGGCGCTGGTGCCGGTGATTTCAGCGATATTTTCGGCGATGTGTTTGGCGATATTTTTGGCGGAGGCGGTGGCCGCCGTCGTGGGCCTAATGCCCCGGCGCGTGGCTCCGATCTGCGCTACAACCTAGAGCTGGATTTAGAGAACGCCGTTTCAGGCACCACGGTGGATATTCGCGTGCCGCGGCATATCGAGTGTGACCGTTGCGATGGCGATGGCGCCGAGCCTGGCACCACAAAAGAAGTCTGCCCCACGTGCCACGGCCACGGCCAAGTACGCATGCAGCAAGGCTTTTTTGCGGTGCAGCAGGCCTGTCCCACTTGCCACGGTACCGGTGTGCAAATCAAGGTGCCGTGCCACAAGTGCAACGGCGATGGGCGTGTACGTGAAACGCGGACGCTTTCCGTTAAGATTCCGCCCGGTGTGGACACCGGTGACCGTATCCGCCTGAACGCCGAAGGTGAAAGCGGCGTTAACGGTGGCCCGCCCGGTGATCTTTACGTACAGGTGGCGATTAAGCCGCACCACATCTTTGAGCGCGACGGTCGGCACCTGCAGTGTGAAGTGCCGATCAACTTTGTCGATGCCGCGCTAGGTGGCGAGCTTGAAGTGCCGACACTTGATGGCCGTGTGAAGCTGAAAATTCCGCCGGAAACGCAAACCGGCAGGCTGTTCCGTCTGCGCGGCAAAGGCGTGAAGCCAGTGCGCGGCGGTATGCCGGGTGACCTGCTATGTAAAGTGGTCGTGGAAACACCGGTGAAGCTTAACGACGAGCAGCGCGACTTGCTGCGCCAGCTGCAAAAGAGCTTCGACGACAGTAATAGCCATAGTCACTCGCCGAAGAAAACCGGCTTCTTCGATAGCGTGAAGAGCTTCTTTGAAGATATAAAGCCGTAACATAGCGCTTTAAAGGATGCTGCCAGTGGTATTCTATTACCTGTAGGTTGATAATAACCCCTTGCTCTGTAAGGGGTTATTTTTTTATAAGGGAATAAGACGCAATGGTGGGTGGCGACGAACGGCCTGGCTTAGGTATTTGGTTACGCGTGCTGTCAGGCGCTCTGTTTACGGGCATGCTGGTGTGCATTAAAGCCGTGAGTGACGAAGTGCCAGTGGGGCAGTCGGTGTTTTTCCGCTCGCTGTTTGCACTGCTGCCTATCGTGATTTTTCTGGTGCTGCGGCGGGAGTTTCCTCAGGGGTTGGCCACGCGCCGTCCGCTGGGCCATGCGCTGCGTTCTGGGTTGGGGGCGGCGGCGATGTTTGCCTCCTTTGCCGCGGTGGCGCTATTGCCCGTGGCCGAGGCGACCCTGCTTGCCCAGCTGACGCCGGTTTTTATGGCGCTGGGGGGCGTGCTGCTACTGGGGGAGCGCTTCTCGCTTTATCGCGCGGGCGGCGTCGTGCTGGCGCTTGCCGGGGTGGCGGTGCTGATTTTGCCGGGGCTTAATGCCAGTTCAAACAGTGGCCAATTGACCGGATACGCGTTAGGGGCGCTGAGTGCGCTGTTAACCGCCGGGGCGCTACTCACCGTCAGGCGTATTTCGCGAACGGAAACGGCGGCTTCAATCGCCTTTTACTTTATTTTGGTGGCAGCGCTGGCCGGGCTGGCAACGCTTCCGCTGGGTTGGGCGGCGCTTACCCAAGGGGAGTTTGCGCTGTTGGTGCTATCGGGCCTGTTTGGCGGCGCTGCGCATATTGCGATGACGCTTGCCCTGCGCTACGCGGAGGCGTCGCGTTTGGCGCCTTTCGAATATATTGCCCTGGTATGGCCCGTGCTAGCTGATTGGGTGCTGTTTGGCATTCCGGTGTCCAGCGGCTTTTTGCTAGCGCTACCGCTGATGTTAAGCGGGGTAGCACTAGCGGCCATGGAAGGGCGACGGCTTAAAGGGCTGCTTCGACGATAAGCTGCGGCTGACCTTTCGAGCAGGGCTCAATGCGCGCGGCAACTTGATAGACCTGACGTAATAGCGCCGGAGTAATCACCTCGGCGGTGGGGCCGCAGGCGATCAAGTGGCCGTTTTCAAGCAGCATGGCCGCGTCGGCGAAACGCAGCGCATGGCCCAAATCGTGGAGAGCCACCAAAATCAGCATCTGGCGCTCGTCGGCCAACCGGCGCAGCACCGTCAACAGGCTAATTTGGCGGTTAAGATCGAGTGCCGAGGTGGGCTCGTCCAGCATTAAAATCTCGGGCTCTTGCACCAGGGCTTGGGCAGCGCTGACCAACTGGCGCTGCCCACCGCTAAGGTCGCCGAGATCACGCTCGCCAAGGCTACTGATATTGAGCTCCGCCAGGGCTTTGTCGACCTGGGTGAGATCCTCTGACTGTACTTTTAGCCCACGCCCCTGCATACGCGCCAAAAGCACCGACTCATAAACCGAGAGTACCGCTCTAGCGCCGGTATCCTGGGGCATATAGGCGATCGGTCGCTCGGCAGTCGTGCCGTTGATAATGACGTCGCCCTCGCCTTTTAACAGCCCTAAAATGCGCCGAAAAAGGGTTGATTTGCCTGCTGCGTTAGGGCCAAGCAACGCCACTATCTCGCCGCCCGAGAAGCCGGGCGTGGTGATTTCGTCTAGAATTTGCCGCCGCCCATAGCGGGCAGACACGGCGTTTAACTGTAGGGTTACCATGCGGCCTTCTTGTGGTTAAGCACCAGAAATAAGAAGAAAGGAATACCCACCAGCGAGGTGATAATGCCGATGGGTATAATCGTGCCGGGGATAATGATTTTTGAGATGACCGAGCCGACGGAGAGAATCAGCGCGCCGCACAGGGCCGAGCCGGGCAGGAAGAAGCGCTGATCCTCGCCAAGTAGAATACGCGCAATATGCGGGCCCACCAGGCCAATAAACCCAATGGTGCCCACGAACGCCACCGCGATGGCGGCCAGCAGCGAGACCAGTACCAACACTTCTAAACGCAGCGCGCGGGGGTTGACGCCCATACTCTCGGCTTTGGCATCGCCTAAACGCATGGCGGTCAGCGCCCAGCCATGCCGGGCCAGTAGCGGCATTGATAGCGCGAGAATGCTAAGCGCGATCCAGAATTTGGGCCAAGTGGCTTTGGTTAAGCTACCCATGGTCCAGAAGACCACGGCGGATACCGCCTCCTGGCTGGCAAAGAACTGAATCAGCGCCAGCAGTGAGTTGAAGATGAACACCATGGCGATGCCGAGCAGCACAATGGTCTCCACCGTCACGCCGCGCTTAAGGCTCAAGGCATGAATCAAGAACGCAGTGAACATGGCCATCACAAAGGCATTAATGGGCACCACAAACTCAATGGCCGCTGGGACGAGTGCCACGCCAAAGGCAAGCCCTAATGCCGCACCAAAACTGGCCCCGGCGGAAATTCCCAGCGTAAACGGGCTGGCCAGCGGGTTGCTCAGTATGGTTTGCATTTGTGCCCCGGCCACCGAGAGGCTGGCCCCCACCACCAGTGCCATCAGTGCCACCGGCATGCGGATCTCCCACAGCACAACACGCATCTGTAAGCTGACATCCTGAGGGTGGAGTAGCGCCGCTATTACTTCGCCCAGGCTATAGCGCGCCGGGCCGAGTGCCAGGTCGACACACAGGCTAAAGAGCAGGGCGATCGCCAGGGCCAGCAAAATCATCTGGCGGCGAAACACCTGAGTGCGATAGAAGGCACGACCCTGAGAATCGCCTTTCGTCGCAACGCTCTTAGTCGTCATGGAGGGAGATCCAGTAGCCGGGCGCATAATCCACAGGCAAGAAACGCTCGTGCAGTTCTTCCATGGTGGCTTCCGGGTCCAGGTCTTCAAAGAGCTCGGGGTGCAGCCACTTAGCTAGCTGCTGGATAGCGACGAAAAAGTAGGGGCTGTTGTAGAACTGGTGCCAGATAGCGTGCACGTTGCCGGTCTCCACCGCTTCGATGCCGGTCATTGCGGTGCGTTCGGTGAGCGCTTCAAGCTTAGCGCGAGCGCGCTGCATATCTGCACCAGGGCCCACGCCGACCCAGTTGCCGCCGGGCACATAGGCATCCCAGTTGCCGCCGGTAACAACCACATGGTCAGGGTTGGCAGCAATAATCTGTTCAGGGTTCAGGTTGCCGAAGCTGTTGGGAATAATGCCTTCAGCGATATTGATGCCGCCCGCTAAGGTTACGTATTCGCCAAAGTTGGCAGGGCCAAAGCTCATGCAGCACTCGTCGGTGTAACCGCCTGCGCGGTCGATAAACACGCTCGGGCGCTCGGGGTCTTGGTCGGCAATGACATCGGTTACCCGTGCCAACTGCGCCTCGGCGAACTCGATAAACGCTTCGGCTCTCTCTTCATCGTCCATGATCTGGCCGATAATGCGCATAGAGGGAATGGTGTTCTCAAGCGGATCTTCACGGAAATCCACATAGACGATGGGAATGCCAAGCTGTGCCAGTTTATCGTCGTAGGCAGCGTCTTCGGTGGCGGCTTTCGCTTCAAGGTTCATCAGCACAACGTCGGGGTTAAGCGAGGCGGCCTGCTCAACATCGAAAGTGCCGTCTTTAAAGCCGCCGAAGGTGGGGATTGTTTCCATTTCTGGGAAGCGTTCGGCGTAGCGGGCATAGTTATCGGGATCTGCCTGCGAAAAGTCTTCACGCCAGCCGACCACATGGGCAAATGGGTCTTGCGGCTCGAGCAGCCCCAACAGGTAGATTTGACGGCCCTCACCCAAAATAACCCGCTCGGCGGGGGCATCCAGGGTGACTTCACGGCCGGCGATATCGGTGATGGTGATAGCGTCCGCCATGGCTGCGGCGCAGCTGCTAAACATAACGATAGTGCCAAGCAGGCATTTTACACGCAGAGAGTTGAGCATTTTGAGACCCATAGTCGATATTGGTTAAACGTCTGGAGGGCGCCGATAGTGCACCGCAACCGTTTGATAGCATCTTAATGCGATTGCTATTGTAACTGATTACCGTTTGGCGGAATAGCCGTATGACGCTGCAGTTCCGTTCGCCGATAGAGGTGCTCCCGGGCGTTTTGGTCACGATCAGCGGCCGAGCGCTCAGCCGTTATTTGCTTAAATAGGGGTACGTTAATTAAGCTATTGTGGTTAGTAGGTACTTACATAATGGAGAAGCCTGATGCCTTTATCCCGCGCTGAAATTGCCACCCCCGCGGCTGAGAGTTTGATCAACCGTCTAAGCAAGCATTGGGCGCATAAGCTGGAAGTTGAGCAAGCAAACCAGCAAACCAAAATTAACTTTGCGACGGGCGCTTGTTTAATGAGCGCTGCGCCCAATATGTTGGTGGTTGCCATCGAGGCCCTTGAAGAGGCGCATTTAGATGAGCTCGAAGGCGTGATTGAGCGCCACTTGATTCGCATGGCGGGTGATGAGGAGCTGGTGATTGTATGGGAGAACTGAGCAACTCTTGGCTAGGTTAGCCTTTGTCGAGCCTAACAGACTATAAAATGGGTATTATCGATAATCTGCGATTGCCCTGAGGCGATAAAAGGCGGGCGCCGGTGCGTCTGCTATAATCGCGGCAGATTTTGATCTCGCTATTTTTGGCGCGGAAATGAAACGCAGAGCACAGGAGTTCGCATGACCCGAATTGCGATTGTTGGGGTGGCTGGTCGTATGGGCCGCACGTTAGTCAATGCCGTCGAGCAAGCGGCTGAGGCGACGCTGGCCGGTGGGATCGTGGAGCCAGGCAGTTCACTGGCCGGTGCGGATATCGGTGAGCTTGCCGGGGTGGGTAAGCGTGGCGTCGTTGCGGTCGATTCACTCGAAGCGATTGTTGACGACTTTGATGTGTTGATTGATTTTACCGCCCCGAAGGTCACCCTGGCGAATCTGGCCTTCTGTGCGCAGCACGGTAAGCGCATGGTGATTGGCACTACCGGGATGAGCGACGACGAGCTTAATCAGCTTGATAGCTACCGCGATAAGGTGGCCATGGTGTTTGCGCCTAACATGAGCGTTGGGGTTAATTTGACCCTGAAGCTGCTCCAAACCGCCGCTCAGGCGCTGGGTGATGAAGGCTACGATATTGAAGTCATTGAGTCTCATCATCGTCACAAGGTTGATGCACCTTCCGGCACCGCAATTAAAATGGGCGAAGTGATTGCCGATAGCCTGGGACGCAACCTGAAAGAGCACGGCGTGTTTGAGCGTGTTGGTCAGTGCGGCCCACGCACTGACAAAGAGATCGGCTTTGCCACCGTGCGGGCGGGGGATATCGTCGGTGAGCACACGGTGATGTTTGCCACCGAAGGCGAGCGCATCGAAATCACCCATAAAGCCTCCAGCCGGATGACCTTTGCCAAAGGCGCCGTGCGCGCTGCCCGCTGGGTCGCGGGTCAAGAGAGCGGCCGTTACGATATGCAGGATGTGCTGGGTCTGGAGTAAGCGCATTGCCAATGCTAGAACAGCCCCATCATAAAGGGGTAGTCTTAGGTCCAGAATTCCTGTAACATTTCAAAAATTTTGGCCGGGTGGCATTTAAAAAGGCGCGCTTGTTGCGTTGGTCAGCCCAAAGCCTGCCCCCTGAGTTTGCTGTTATTAAGTTAATACGCTAAACGGCTCTGACGGGCATCAAACAACAAGCGGGATGAAACCGATTCTTTTTATCGGCTTCGTCCCGCTTTTTTACGGCCCTGGTTTTTATCACAACTGCTTTATGAGTGATGGTTCTACGCGCCGTGAACGATAAAGAAATTGCTGAGCCTGCGCCCCACAGGCTCCCACCAGCATGGGAGGATCTTGTTTTGAATAACCCCGCATTGAGCAAACCCGCGATATTGGCCCTGGAAGATGGCAGCGTGTTCCACGGCACCGCGATTGGCGCGGACGGACTTACAAGCGGCGAAGTGGTGTTCAATACGGCCATGACCGGCTATCAAGAAATCCTCACTGACCCCTCCTATACCCGCCAAATCGTTACCCTCACCTACCCCCATATTGGCAATACCGGCGTTAACAGCGAAGACGTTGAATCCGCCTCAATTGCCGCGGCGGGCTTGGTGATTCGTGATTTGCCACTCATGGCCAGCAGCTTCCGTTCTGAACAGTCGTTGTCGGACTACCTGAAAAGCCAAAACGTACTGGGCATTGCCGATATCGACACCCGCCGCCTGACGCGTATTTTACGCGACAAAGGTGCCCAGAAGGGCGCGATTCTGGCCGGTGCTGACGCTGAGGGCGACGATGCGGTGACGCGCGCGCTGGAAGCCGCCAAGGCATTCCCCGGCCTGAAGGGCATGGATTTGGCCAAGGAAGTATCGTGCAAAGAAGCCTACGAGTGGTCGCAAGGTGAGTGGACGCTGGGTGAAGGCTATGCGGATGCCGCTGGCCCTGATGGAAAGGCTGAGCGCCCTTATCATGTGGTGGCGTACGACTACGGGGTTAAATTCAACATCCTGCGCCTGCTGGCCGCTCGCGGCTGTCGCTTGACCGTGGTGCCCGCGCAAACGAGCGCTGCTGACGTGTTGGCGATGAACCCGGATGGCGTTTTTTTAGCCAACGGCCCGGGCGACCCGGCGCCTTGCGATTACGCCATCAAAGCGATCCAGGACGTGCTGGAAACCGATACCCCTGTCTTTGGTATCTGCCTGGGCCACCAGCTGCTGGCGCTGGCGGCAGGGGCGAAGACGGTCAAAATGAGCCACGGCCACCATGGCGCTAATCATCCAGTGCAGGATGTTGATAGCGGCACGGTAATGATCACCAGCCAAAACCACGGCTTTGCCGCCGATGAAGCGACGCTGCCTGCCAACGTGCGCGCCACGCACCGTTCGCTGTTCGACGGCACCTTGCAAGGCATTGAGCTCACCGACCGACCGGCATTCAGCTTTCAAGGCCACCCGGAAGCAAGCCCAGGGCCGCGTGATGTGGCGCCGCTGTTTGATCGCTTTATCGCGATGATGCAGGCGCGCCGCTAAGTACGACACTTAAGCCCGGTGCTTAAGCCCGGCACTTAAGCCCAGCCCTGTGGTATCGCCGCCTTTTGTTGCTCATCGTCACCATTTTTTGCGGGAACCGTTATGCCTAAGCGTACCGACATCAAGACTATTTTAATCATTGGCGCTGGCCCGATTGTGATCGGCCAGGCCTGCGAATTCGACTACTCCGGCGCCCAGGCGTGTAAAGCGCTGCGCGAGGAGGGTTACCGGGTTGTTTTGGTTAACTCCAACCCCGCCACCATCATGACCGACCCGGCCATGGCCGATGCCACCTACATTGAGCCGATTACCTGGCAGACGGTGGAAAAAATCATCGAGGCCGAGCGCCCGGATGCGATTCTGCCCACCATGGGTGGTCAGACCGCGCTGAACTGCGCCCTTGAGCTTGAAAAGCACGGCGTGCTGGAGAAGTTCGGCGTGGAGATGATCGGTGCCAACGCCGATGCGATTAACATGGCCGAAGACCGCGATCTGTTTGATCAGGCCATGAAACGCATTGGTTTAGAGTGCCCGAAAGCCAAAGTTGCCCACGCCATGGACGAGGCCTGGGAGATTCAGGCCGAACTGGGTTTCCCGACCATTATTCGCCCTTCCTACACCATGGGCGGCTCCGGCGGCGGCGTGGCGTATAACAAGGAAGAGTTTGAAGAGATCTGTACGCGCGGTTTCGAGCTTTCCAACAACCACGAGCTGCTCATTGATGAGTCGCTGCTGGGGTGGAAAGAATACGAGATGGAGGTTGTACGCGATAAGAACGATAACTGCATTATCGTCTGCGCGATTGAGAACTTCGACCCCATGGGTGTGCACACCGGCGACTCCATTACCGTGGCCCCGGCGCAAACGCTGACCGACAAAGAGTATCAGATCATGCGTGACGCCAGCCTCGCGGTACTGCGCGAGATTGGCGTAGAAACCGGTGGCTCCAACGTCCAGTTCGGTATGGACCCCAAGACCGGGCGCTTGGTGGTGATCGAAATGAACCCGCGGGTGTCGCGCTCCTCGGCGCTGGCCTCCAAGGCGACCGGTTTCCCGATTGCCAAGATCGCCGCCAAGCTGGCGGTTGGCTACACCCTGGATGAGCTACAGAACGATATTACCGGTGGCCGCACCCCAGCGTCGTTTGAGCCGTCTATTGACTACGTGGTTACCAAGATTCCGCGGTTCACTTTCGAGAAATTCCCTCAGGCCAACGACCGTCTGACCACACAGATGAAGTCGGTGGGCGAGGTGATGGCCATTGGCCGCACCTTCCAGGAGTCGCTGCAGAAAGCGTTGCGCGGCCTGGAAACCGGCAACGACGGACTTGATCCAATCATTACCGACTTTACGCCTGACAACATGGCGATCATCCAGGGCGAGCTGCAGGCCGCCGGTGCCGAGCGGATTTTCTACGTGGCGGATGCCATGCGTTCAGGCATGAGCGTCGATGACGTGTTTGCGCTGACCAATATCGACCCTTGGTTCCTGGTCCAGCTGGAAGACCTGGTGCTGACTGAAAACGCCGTCGCCAAGCGCTCCTTGGCTGACTTCTCGGCCCGTGAGATCTATCAGCTCAAGCGTAAGGGCTTCGGCGATGCGCGCTTGGCCAAGCTGCTGGGCGTGACTGAAAAAGCGTTCCGCAAAAACCGTCAAGCGGCGGGTATTCGCCCGGTCTATAAGCGCGTCGATACCTGTGCGGCGGAGTTTGCCTCAGACACCGCCTATATGTACTCCACCTATGAAGAGGAGTGCGAGGCGGATGTCTCTGACCGTCAGAAAATTATGGTGTTGGGCGGTGGGCCCAACCGTATCGGCCAGGGCATCGAATTTGACTACTGCTGCGTTCACGCGGCGTTTGCCATGCACGACGACGGCTATGAAACCATCATGGTCAACTGCAACCCGGAAACCGTCTCCACCGACTACGACACCTCTGATCGCCTTTACTTTGAACCGGTGACGCTGGAAGACGTGCTCGAAATCGCCGATAAAGAGAAGCCTGTGGGCGTGATCGTTCAGTTCGGCGGCCAAACCCCGCTAAAGCTGGCCCGCGAGCTAGAGGCGGCCGGTGTGCCGATTATTGGCACCACGCCGGACGCTATCGACCGCGCCGAAGACCGCGAACGCTTCCAGGTGATGATCGAAAAGCTGGGCCTGAAGCAGCCGCCCAATGCCACGGCGCGCAGCTTTGCCGAGGCCTTCGATAAGGCCGAAGCGATTGGCTACCCGCTGGTGGTACGCCCCAGTTACGTGCTGGGTGGCCGGGCCATGGAGATCGTTTACGACGCCGCTGAGCTTGAGAATTACATGACCCACGCGGTGAAGGTCTCCAACGACTCGCCGGTGCTGCTTGACCATTTCCTGAGTGCGGCGATTGAGATCGATATCGATGCGGTCTCAGACGGTCAGCAGGTAGTGATCGGCGGCATTATGCAGCACGTCGAGCAAGCGGGCGTTCACTCCGGTGATTCTGCCTGCGCGTTGCCGCCTTACTCGCTACCGGCCGATGTGCAGGACGAGATGCGTAAGCAGGTCAAGCAGATGGCGGTTGAGCTGGGCGTCAAAGGCTTGATGAACGTGCAGCTCGCCTGGCAGGACGGCGAGATCTACGTGATTGAGGTCAATCCCCGCGCTTCGCGTACCGTGCCCTTTGTGTCCAAGTGCATTGGTATCTCGCTGGCGCAAATCGCTGCTCGCTGCATGGCCGGTAAAACCCTGGCTGAACAGGGTTTTGAGAAGGAGATAGTGCCGCACTTCTACAGTGTCAAAGAGGCGGTCTTCCCGTTCAATAAATTCCCCGGTGTCGACCCGATCCTGTCGCCGGAAATGAAGTCCACCGGTGAAGTGATGGGGTCGGGCGATACCTTTGCCGAAGCCTTCTTCAAGGCGCAGCTAGGCGCGGGCGAGGCGATTCCTGCGCTGGCCGGCGAGCGTAAAGCCTTCCTGTCTGTGCGTGAACCGGACAAGGCAGGGATTATCGAAGTGGGCCGTTCTCTGCTAACATTAGGCTTTACGCTATGTGCCACACGGGGAACGGCGGCTGCTTTGGAGGCCGCCGGGCTTGCCGTGGAGCACGTCAATAAAGTCTACGAAGGTCGTCCCCATATCGTCGATCTGCTTAAGAACGACGAAATCGCCTACATTGTGAACACTACCGAGGGTCGCCAGGCTATTAACGACTCGTCGGTCATTCGCCGTACTGCTCTTTCGCGCAAGGTGCCCTATGCGACCACCTTGGCGGGCGCTAATGCTGTTTGCATGGCGCTTGAGTACGGTAGGGAGATTACGGTGCGGCGCCTTCAGGATCTGCATGCAGGAGCAAGTCAATGAACAAGGTCCCGATGACAGTCGCGGGAGAAAGAAGCCTTCGTGAAGAGCTCGACCACCTTAAAAGCGAAGCGCGTCCGCAGGTGATCGCGGCCATCGCTGAGGCGCGTGAGCACGGCGATTTGAAAGAGAATGCCGAGTATCACGCCGCCCGCGAGCAGCAGGGGTTTATCGAAGGGCGTATTCAGGAGATCGAAGGCAAGCTCTCCGTCGCCCAGGTGATTGATGTCACTAAGCTACCTAATACCGGTAAAGTGATTTTCGGGGTCACCGTATCGTTGCTGAATCTGGATACCGATGAGGAAGTCACCTATCGCATCGTCGGTGAAGATGAGGCGGAGATTAAGTCCGGGCGTATCTCGGTTACCTCACCAATCGCCCGTGCCATGATCGGCAAGGAAGAAGGCGATGTCGTGGTGGTCAAAACCCCCGGCGGTGACGTCGAGTACGAAATAGGTAGCGTCGAGTACGTGTAAGCAAAAACGCCCCTTCAATTGACCTGCATTAGGTCGGTTGAAGGGGCGTTTTAGTACGGCAGCGAACGGTTGAGAACGTGCCTTAGCCTTACATCGAGCGGTTAATGCCGGCCGTGGTGGTTCTCAAAGCGGGTAACATTAGAAAGCTTCGGGTTCACCTGCGGGTTTCTGCGATACAGCAACGCCATTTTGCCAATGGTTTGCACCAGGTCGGCACGGCTGTTGGCAGTCAGTTCGGCGATGATGGCAGCGCGATCATCACGCTCAGGAATGGCGAGCTTCACTTTGATCAGTTCGTGATCAGTGAGCGCGCGGTTAAGTTCTGCGAGCAAATTTTCGGAGACGCCGTTCTCAGAAACGGTGACCACTGGGTTAAGATGGTGGCCAATGCTACGAAATGCTTTCTTTTGTGCCTGTGACAAGCTCATGGTATCTTGCGGTATCCCGGTTAGCGCTTAACGCTCCATCTTACGGTGAAACGTCACCGAGTGAAAGCACTCGCGTGAAAGCGCCCATCTCTTATTCCAGCGTTAGATTCCCACATGCAGCAAAAGCCTCCAAACCGTAAACATTCAGTCAGTAAGACCAGCAGTAATTGGAAGAAGGAGCATTTTGACGACCAGTACGTGAAGCAGAGCTGGCAAGATGGCTACCGCTCCCGTGCCAGCTACAAGCTGATCGAGTTGGATGAAAAGGATAAACTGCTGCGTCCCGGTATGACGGTGATTGATCTAGGCGCCGCCCCCGGTGGCTGGAGTCAAATTGCCGCAGAAAAGGTAGGGCCTGAGGGCGTGGTCATTGCCTCCGATATTCTGGAGATGGATGCGCTGGCCGGGGTGGACTTTATCCAAGGTGATTTCACCGAGGAGGCGGTGCTTGAGGCGATACTAAAACGCCTGGATAATCGTCGTGTTGACCTTGTGATGTCGGATATGGCCCCCAATATGAGTGGTATGGCGGCGATTGATCAACCACAGGCGATGTACTTAGTGGAGTTAGCGTTAGAATTAGCGCGCGATACATTGTCGCCGGGTGGTCGATTTTTAGCTAAGGTATTCCAAGGCGAAGGGTTCGATGCCTACTTGAAAGAGCTGCGTGGCAGCTTTAGTAAAGTAGTCACTCGGAAGCCGGATGCATCGCGGGCTCGCTCGCGTGAAGTCTACTTCCTGGCCGAAGGATTCCGCGGGTAACTGTCCTTAAACATGAGACACTGCTCGTGTGGTTCATAGTCAAGATTTATCAGCGCGATTGCCAGACAGGCAAGCGCAACGTGTGTCACATTAGACGCAATAAGTGCGCGTGACACAGATGGCCCGAGGCATTAAGACGCTTTGGCAATGGTTGAACGCTTGATGCTGGTGTAATGTCTGAATGCTAAGTGTATTAGTAGCAGGCTTTATGAAGCATCAGGATTTAACTGACGGATTCTTGTAATGAGGGTAGCCCCTTGAACGATATGGCGAAGAACCTGATTCTGTGGTTGGTCATCGCGGCCGTCCTACTGACAGTGTTCAACAACTTCAGTACTGAAAGCGCACCGCAAACCACTAACTATTCCCAGTTTGTGGAGCAGGTGCAAAATCAGCAGGTACGTAGCGTCACGATTGATGGTTACACCATCACTGGTGAACGCACGGACGGTTCTCAGTTTCAGACCATTCGCCCCTCGGCGGAAGATCCGAAGCTGATGGATGACCTGTTGAGCAACGACGTGACGGTGGTGGGTAAAGAGCCGGAGCAGCAAAGTATCTGGACGCGGCTGTTGATCGCCAGCTTCCCGATTTTGCTGATCCTGGGCATCTTTATGTTCTTCATGCGTCAGATGCAGGGCGGTTCCGGCGGCGGTAAAGGCGGCCCAATGAGCTTCGGCAAGTCGAAAGCCAAGCTGCTCTCTCAAGATCAAATCAAAACGACCTTTGCCGACGTGGCCGGGTGTGATGAGGCGAAGGAAGAAGTAGAAGAGCTGGTCGACTTCCTGCGCGACCCGACTAAATTCCAGCGCTTGGGTGGCACCATCCCGCGCGGTGTATTGATGGTGGGCCCGCCGGGTACGGGTAAAACGCTGTTAGCCAAGTCGATTGCAGGCGAAGCGAAGGTGCCGTTCTTCTCGATTTCCGGTTCTGACTTTGTGGAAATGTTTGTGGGTGTCGGTGCGTCTCGTGTGCGCGACATGTTTGAACAGGCCAAGAAGCAGGCCCCCTGCATTATCTTCATTGACGAGATCGACGCGGTTGGTCGTTCGCGCGGTGCTGGCATGGGCGGCGGCAACGATGAGCGCGAGCAGACGCTGAACCAGCTGCTGGTCGAGATGGACGGTTTTGAAGAGAACGAAGGCGTTATCGTGATTGCCGCAACCAACCGTCCTGACGTACTTGATCCGGCGCTGATGCGTCCGGGCCGCTTTGACCGTCAGGTAACCGTTGGATTGCCCGATATCCGTGGTCGTGAGCACATTATGGGCGTTCACCTGCGCAAAGTGCCGCTGGCGGATGACGTGAAGCCGCAGTTGATTGCGCGTGGTACGCCAGGGTTCTCCGGCGCCGATTTGGCCAACTTGGTCAACGAAGCCGCCCTCTTTGCTGCGCGCCGTAACAAGCGCTTGGTCAGCATGGAAGAGCTTGATCTTGCCAAGGACAAAATCATGATGGGCGCTGAGCGTAAATCCATGGTGATGACCGATAAAGAGAAGCTCAACACGGCTTACCATGAATCGGGCCACGCTATTATTGGTCTCGTGGTGCCTTCCCATGACCCGGTTTACAAAGTCACTATCATTCCGCGCGGTCGGGCGCTGGGTGTGACCATGTTCCTGCCGGAAGAGGATCGCTACAGCCTCTCGCGTCAGCAAATCATCGGCCAAATCTGCTCGCTGTTTGGCGGCCGTATTGCTGAAGAGATGACGTTAGGCCCTAACGGTGTGACCACCGGTGCCTCCAACGACATTAAGCGCGCCACTGAGCTTGCTCATAACATGGTCGCTAAATGGGGCCTGTCAGACGAAATGGGCCCGATCATGTACGACGAGGACGAGTCGCATCAGTTCCTTGGCGGCCCGGGTCAAAGTGGCGGCAAGATGAAGTCGGGCGAAACGACGACGCGTCTGGATAAAGAAGTGCGCAAGATCATCGACGGTTGTTACGAGCAAGCGCGTCAGATTCTGACCGACAATCGCGATAAGCTTGATGCGATGGCTGAGGCGTTGATGAAGTACGAAACCATTGATGCCAGCCAGTTGAAGGACATCATGGCCGGACGCGAGCCACGTCCGCCGGAAGGCTGGAACGATGGCGACTCATCCGGCGGCGGTACGCCCGTTGGCGACGAAGCGCCGCAGGCTAAAGGCGATGAAAAAGGCGATGAAGAGGATGATGAGCCGCGTCGGCGCCCTTCGGACCCACTGGGTGGTCCGGCAGGCCCCTAGGGCGTTAACCCACGCATGAGCCTAAGGCGCCCCATCACGGGGCGCCTTTTTGTTATGCTGTGTACCAACTGCTGTGTACCTACCACGGCGATGTTTCTTTTTTGACCAGGCAGCAGCATGAAATCACTTCTGGACACTTCTTCTACGCAGGCCGCTGAGAACGCTTTCCAGCTGCGTTGTGGACGGCACCTGCTAGACTTATCCTTCCCCCGCGTTATGGGGGTCTTAAACGTTACCCCCGACTCCTTTTCTGATGGTGGCCAGCACGTGGCGTTAGATGACGCGTTGCGTCATGCCGAGCGCATGCTGGCCGAGGGCGCGGCCATCATTGATGTGGGCGGCGAGTCGACACGCCCTGGCGCGTTGCCGGTCAGCCCGCAAGAGGAGCTGGATCGAGTGGCGCCCGTCGTGGAAGCCTTGGTACGCGAGCTGGATGCGCTGGTCTCGGTGGATACCAGCTGCCCGGCGGTCATGCGCGAGGCGGGTGAGCTAGGGGCAGGCATGATTAACGATGTGCGCGCTTTAGAGCGCGAAGGGGCATTGCTGGCAGCGGCCGGTAGTGGCCTGCCCGTCTGCTTGATGCATCGCCAGGGTGAACCTCAAAATATGCAGCAGGCGCCTAGCTATCAGCAACCTGTTGAAGAGGTGGTGGCTGACTATTTAGCCCGTCGAGTTGCCGCGTGTGAAGCCGCGGGGCTACGCCGGAACCGGTTATTGATTGATCCTGGCTTTGGTTTCGGCAAAAGCGTCGAACACAACCTACGCTTACTAAAGTATATGCAGTCGCTACAAACGCTGGCGCTACCGCTGCTGGTGGGTATGTCACGCAAGAGTATGATTGGTAAAGTGTTGGGTCGCCCGGTGGAAGAGCGTCTCCCAGGGGGGTTAGCGCTCACCGCGATGGCGGTGGAGCGAGGGGCGAATATTTTGCGCGTGCACGATGTCGCGGCAACGGTTGATGCCGTCAATATGACCTGGGCAGTACTACAAGAAGGTGGCGAGCCGCCGCTACATTAAGGAGTGAGGTGCATGACAAGGCGCTATTTTGGGACGGATGGTATTCGTGGAACGGTCGGCCAGTCACCGATTACCGCCGATTTTATGCTCAAATTGGGCTGGGCGGCAGGGCAAGTGTTGCGCCGCGATCGAGGCCGAACGCGGGTGCTGATCGGCAAAGATACGCGCATCTCCGGCTATATGTTTGAATCCGCTTTAGAGGCAGGGCTGTCGGCAGCGGGCGTCGATGTGTCGCTGCTCGGGCCGATGCCGACCCCAGGGATTGCCTATCTGACGCGCACGTTTCGTGCCGATGCGGGTATCGTTATTTCGGCGTCGCATAACCCGTATGACGATAATGGCATTAAGTTCTTCTCCGCCGAAGGCAAAAAGCTGCCCGACGAGATCGAAGACCGTATCGAGGCGATGCTAGACGCGCCGCTAACCACGGCGGAAGCCGCGCAGTTGGGTAAAGCGACTCGCATCGATGACGCCGCCGGCCGTTATATCGAGTTTTGTAAATCGACCCTGCCTGATCGGCTTAGCCTGCACGGCCTCAACATCGTGTTGGATTGTGCGCATGGCGCCACCTACCATATTGCGCCTAACGTATTTCGCGAACTGGGCGCTTACGTCACGACGCTTGGCTCTTCTCCCGATGGGCTAAACATTAACCAGGAGGTAGGTTCAACGCATCCTGCTGCGCTGCGCGCTGCCGTGATTCAGCAAAAAGCCGATTTAGGCATTGCCTTCGACGGCGATGGTGATCGCGTGTTGATGGTGGATGGCGATGGCCGTGAGGTGGATGGCGATGACATCCTCTATTTGATTGCCCGTGATCGCCGCGAACGCGGTTTGCTTGAAGGCGGCGTAGTGGGCACCGTTATGTCCAATTTGGGTCTTGCCATGGGACTTGATAAGCTGGGTATCCCCTTTGAGCGAGTCAAAGTGGGGGACCGCTTTGTGATTGAACGTATGGCCGCCAATGGTTGGGAGCTGGGCGGTGAGTCGTCTGGGCATATTGTGTGCGGTCACGTTCAGAGCACCGGTGACGGGATCGTTTCGGCGTTACAGGTACTCGCCTTGATGATGCGTGAGCAGAAAAGCCTGCCGACCCTGCTTAAAGAGCTTGAAAAAGTGCCGCAGGTGCTTATCAACGTGCGATTGCCCGCTGGCGCCAATGCCAAAGAGTTGATGGAATCCGCGCCGCTCAAAAAAGCCGTGGCGGCTTTGGAGCATGAACTAGGCGGTGAGGGGCGAGTACTGTTAAGGCCGTCGGGCACCGAGCCGTTAATTAGAGTGATGGTGGAAGGGCGCGCCCATTTGGACGTGGATCAATTGGCGCGTACCTTGGCGGCGCAGGTGACTACCCTGCTCAGCTAGGCTTGCTCAACAAACCAGAACTGTGTTTACAACAGCGGTTGTCTTGACAAGGCCGCTCCTATACCATTTCGCTCCACCTTGAGTGAGGACAGTCGATGCGCACGCCTTTAATTGCTGGCAACTGGAAAATGAACGGTTCCGTAGCGTTGATTAATGATTTCGGTCAGGCGTTCGCGGCTGCCGTATCGCCAACCAGTGTGGAAGTGGTTATTATCCCCCCGTTTCCCTATCTGGATGCGGCGTGCCAAGCGTTTGAAGGAACCGTGCTGTCACTCGGTGCGCAAACGCTGAACCCCATTCACTCCGGCGCGCATACCGGTGAAGTCAGTGGCCGCATGCTTAAAGAGTTTGCGGTTTCCCACGTCTTAGTGGGTCACTCGGAGCGGCGTCAGCTGTATAACGAGAGCGATGAACAGATCTTCGCGCGTCTTTTGGCAGCCCTGAGTGTCGAGATCAAGCCGATTCTGTGCGTGGGCGAGTCGCTAGAGGAGCGAGATGCAGGCCGCACCATGGAAGTGGTGCTTCGCCAAGTGGGCTATGTGATGTCTCGTTTGGAGCCAGACCAGCGCCAGCAGGTGGTGATTGCCTACGAGCCGGTATGGGCGATTGGCACAGGACGCACGGCTAGCCCTGAGCAGGCCCAAGAGGTGATGGCCGGTATTCGTGCCTATCAGGCGGGCTTTGATAAACAGCTCGCCGAAAAGCTGCGTTTGCTTTACGGCGGCAGTATGAATGCAAGCAATGCGGCTGAGCTGCTCGCTCAGCCGGATATCGACGGCGGTCTAGTGGGCGGAGCCTCACTCAAGATCGATGATTTTTATACCATTTGTCAGTCAGCAGGATAACGCCATGCAAGTTGCAATTCTTATGATTCACGTGGTGATTGCGATCGCCCTGGTGGTACTCATTCTGCTTCAGCAGGGTAAGGGTGCCGAGGCCGGTGCGGCTTTCGGCGGCGGTGCCTCGCAAACGGTGTTTGGGTCGCGAGGCAGCGGTAACTTTCTGTCGCGTACTACGGCTATTTTGGCAGCGTGCTTCTTCGCCACCTCAATGGCATTGGCTTACTTTGCCACCCAGGCTGGCCAAGCCCCCGAAGCGGGTATTCCCGACTCGCGCCTGATCGAACAGCAGCAAAGTGTCCCAACGCTTGACGACGGCCCAGCAGACGTGGATAATGCCGCGCCAGTGCTAGAAGAAAACAGCGACTAAGTGGTTGGATTCAAACGCTGTGATTTTTTAGCCTCCCCTGATGCCGAAGTGGTGGAATTGGTAGACACGCTATCTTGAGGGGGTAGTGACCGTATGGTCGTGCGGGTTCAAGTCCCGCCTTCGGCACCATCTGTTTTGCTGGCTCGCCAGCTTTCCAGGATGTCTTTAGAGTTTCTAAGCTGCTTAAACGTAGCGGTTGAGATAAAAAAGACAGTATGATGTAAGTAGTTGTTGACGTAAGCGGCTTAAGAGTCTATTATCGTCGACCTAGATTGATGCGGGGTGGAGCAGTCTGGTAGCTCGTCGGGCTCATAACCCGAAGGTCATCGGTTCAAATCCGGTCCCCGCTACCATTTTTTGTAAGCATGTAATAGCGTTGTTTTCTAGTTAATTAAATTGAAAATAACGGCTTGTCTCAGTTAAGCCCATTACGTGTTGTTAGGATAGAGTAAGTACTTGAAGATAGTCGGTACTCAAGGTTTATCTCAAAAAGCCCCTTCCAGTGAAGGGGCTTTTTGTTAGCAGCTTTTGGTTAGCATGAGCCTGTGTAATGCCTGCTTTTAGCTAATGCAAATATCTACATAGCGGATGCCGACCGGAAAACCGGAGGCACATTCCCGAGTAACGCCAATCAGCCACCTAGCTTTACTAATGACTCCTGGCCAGGTGCCTGATGCAACGGCTATAGGAGCTTTGTCTGTGGCCACAAAACACGCTGCGCTTCACGCGCTGATCGAACCTATCGTTGCCTCCATGGGTTTTGAGCTATGGGGCATCGATCATCTTTCCCAGGGCAAAAATTCGCGGCTGGTGATCTATATTGAGCGCGAAAGTGGTGTCAACGTGGAAGACTGCGCAGATATTAGCCGCCAAGTTAGTGCTGTTATGGATGTAGAAGATCCCATTGCCGGTGAATATCGCTTGGAAGTCTCCTCACCAGGCATGGCGCGCCCTTTGTATTCCCTGGATCAGTTTACCCGCTTTCAAGGTCATCACGTTGCGCTCAAGCTGCGCACTGCCTTTGACGGGCGGCGCAAGTACCAAGGGCTCCTGGCCGGTGTTGAGGGGGATGAGGTGCTGCTACAAATGGATGGCGAAGAGTACTGCTTTCCCATAGAGAGCATTGATTCTGCCCATATCGTACCGCATTTCGACGAGTAACCGGGTAGCGGCGCTGCCGGCAGGCTGCCGGGGTGATGCACATAAGGATAGGTTTTCTGGCGAGGCATACGCATGAGTAAAGAAATATTAATGGTCGTTGACGCGATCTCCAATGAGAAGGGTGTCCCCCGGGATGTCATCTTCGAGGCGGTTGAAGCCGCTCTGGCGAGCGCGTCACGCAAGCGTTTTGAACAAGAAGAAGCCAATGTGCGCGTGCATATTGACCGCCGCACTGGCGAATACGAAACCTTCCGCTTCTGGACAGTCGTAGAAGATGACGAATTCGAAACGCCAGATTATGAAATTAAACAGAGCATCGCCGAGCAGCGTGACCCGCCTTTGAAGCTGGGCGATGTGGTGGAAACACGCATTGAAAATGCCTCGTTTGGTCGTATTGCCGCACAAACCGCCAAGCAAGTTATCGTGCAAAAAGTACGCGAGGCTGAGCGGGCTGAAGTCGTGCGTCAATATGCCGATCGCGAAGGCGAGCTGGTGGCGGGTATCGTTAAAAAGACCACCCGCGACGGCCTGATCATTGACCTTGGCGACAACGCGGAAGCGTTTTTGCCGCGCAATGAAATGATTCACGGCGAGCGTTACCGCATGAACGAACGGGTACGTGCTCTGTTGGTTAAAGTGGATCCAGACGCACGTGGTGCCCAGCTTCAGCTATCGCGGACCTGTCCCGAGCTGATCATTGAGCTGTTCAAAATCGAAGTGCCGGAAATCGCTGAGCAGTTGATTGAGATTAAAGGTGCTGCCCGGGACCCCGGTTCGCGGGCTAAAATTGCGGTAAAAACCAACGATCGCCGTATCGATCCTGTGGGCGCCTGTGTGGGCATGCGCGGTTCGCGCGTTCAAGCGGTCTCTTCGGAGCTGCAAAACGAACGTGTTGATATCGTGTTGTGGGACGACAATCCTGCCCAGCTGGTGATTAACGCCATGGCACCTGCCGATGTAGGGTCTATCCTAGTGGACGAAGACGCCCACGCGATGGATGTGGCGGTGGCGCAAGATAACTTGGCGCAGGCCATTGGCCGAAGCGGCCAGAACGTGCGTTTGGCCTCGGAACTCACCGGCTGGCGGATTAACGTCATGACCGAAGAGGAAGCCGAGTCCAAGCGCGACCAAGAAATTGATAGCCTGGTGGACTCTTTCATCCAGCACCTTGAAGTGGATGAAGATGTTGCCCGCCTGTTGGTGGATGAAGGGTTCACAACCCTGGAAGAAGTCGCCTACGTGCCGATGGAGGAAATGCTCGAAATCGAAGAGTTTGATGAAGATTTGGTAGAGCAGCTACGCGCACGTGCGAAAGACGAGCTGCTGACGATGGCCATTGCCTCGGAAGAAGCGCTAGACGGTGCCCAGCCAGCCGCTGATCTGCTGGAGATGGATGGCATGGAGCGGCACCTGGCCTTCATTCTGGCCAGTCGCGGCATTGTCACTATGGAAGATCTCGCCGAGCAGTCTGTCGACGATCTGGTCGATATCGAGGAGTTGGACGAAGCGCGCGCAGCGGCACTGATCATGACTGCCCGTGCGCCCTGGTTTGAAGACGAAGACGTACCGGATTCAAACACACAGTAAACAGGTCACGGGCTGAGGAGGGTCAATATGTCAGATATGACAGTTAAAGATTTCGCAGTAAAGGTGGGCCGTGATACGCCTCGCCTATTGGAGCAAATGAAAGAAGCGGGCTTAAAGCACGCGTCTGAAAGCGATGTGGTGTCTGAAGAAGACAAGCAGACGCTGCTGAGTTTCCTCAAGAAGAGTCACGGCGGTAGCGAAACAGCTGAGGCGGGCAAAAACCGCATCACGCTGACGCGCAAAACCCGCAGCCGTATCAACACCGGCGAGCGCGGCAAAACGATCGAAGTGCAGGTGCGTAAGAAAAAAACGTACGTCAAAAGCGCCGAAGATCAGAAGCCCAAAGCGCCCGAGCCTAGCTACACAGGCCCGCGTCAGCTAGTCGGCGATATGGCGGAAGCGGAAGCTGAGCGTAAAGTGTCGGATGCGCGTGAAGCCGAAGAGAAAGCCGCCGCGCAGAAAGCGCAAGCGGCTAAAGCAGCTGAGGAAGCAGCCAGCAAGAAAGAGGCGGCTAACAAGCAAGAAGCTGAAGCCAAGCCGAAAGCGCCTTCAACCCCGAAAGCGCCGGCTAAGCCGAACCTTGAAGTGCCCAATCTTGACGTTGCAGAAGCACCTTCAGGTGATGAACTGCCGCCAGCGCCGCCGAAAGAAGGCCGCACTGACCGTCGTACCGCACCGCCTAAAAAGGTGGCGGCGAAGGCCAAAGGGCGGCGTGACGACGAAGATCGTGGCGATCGCGAAGAGCGCAAACGTGGCAATGGCGGCAAGAAGGTCAAACGTGCCGAGCAGCGTCGCGGTGGTCGCCGCGGTGGCAGCCAGACCGGCAACGGCAAGCACGCTTTCCAGAAGCCGACCCAGCCGATCGTGCGTGAAGTGTCGATCCCTGAGTCGATCAGCGTGGCGGAATTGGCCGACAAAATGTCGATCAAAGCCAACGAAGTGATCAAGGCCATGTTTAACATGGGCGCGGCGGTTACCATCAACCAAACCATCGATCAGGATACGGCTGCGGTCGTGGTGGAAGAGATGGGCCATACGGCCAAGCTGGTGAAAGACGACGCGCTGGAAACGGAAATGCTCGAAGGTATTTCCTACGAAGGTGACGAGATTACCCGTTCGCCCGTGGTAACCGTCATGGGTCACGTTGACCACGGTAAAACCTCGCTGCTGGATTACATCCGTAAAGCCAAAGTAGCGACCGGTGAAGCCGGCGGTATCACCCAGCATATCGGTGCGTACCACGTGGAAGATAACCACGGTGGTGTCACCTTCCTGGATACCCCAGGCCACGCAGCGTTTACCGCTATGCGTGCCCGTGGTGCCAAGGCGACAGACGTGGTGATTCTGGTCGTCGCAGCGGACGACGGCGTGATGCCGCAGACCGTTGAGGCAATCGAACACTCCAAAGCCGCTGAAGTGCCGATGGTCGTGGCGGTCAATAAGATCGATAAAGATGGTATCGACCTTGACCGACTCAAAAACGAGCTTTCCCAGCACGGCGTCATCTCCGAAGAGTGGGGCGGTGACACCCAGTTCGTTCATGTGTCTGCCAAGACCGGTGAAGGTATCGAAGAGCTGCTGGAAGCAATCCAGCTGGTCTCTGAAGTGCTTGAGCTGAAAGCCGTGCCTTCCGCGCCGGGTAAAGGCGTTGTGGTTGAATCGCGTCTTGATAAAGGTCGTGGTCCGGTCGCAACCGTACTGGTTCAGAACGGTACGCTGAAAAAGGGCGATATCGTCCTGGCCGGTCTGCACTACGGTCGCGTGCGTGCGCTGACCAACGAACTTGCCCAGCAAGTCGATGCGGTTGGCCCGGCCATGCCGGTCGAGATCCAAGGCCTGGGCGGAACGCCGGATGCCGGTGACGACTTCATGGTCGTAGCCGACGAGAAGAAAGCCCGCGAAGTGGCTAACTTCCGTCAAGGCAAATACCGCGAAGTGCGCCTGGCACGTCAGCAGAAGGCCAAGCTGGAGAACATGTTCAGCCAGATGGGCCAAGACGAAGTGGCCAAGGTCAACATCGTCCTCAAAGCCGACGTGCAAGGCTCGCTGGAAGCGATCAAAGGCGCCCTGGAAGAGCTCTCCACCGATGAAGTGGAAGTCGCCGTGGTTTCCTCGGGTGTCGGTGGTATCACCGGTACCGATGCCAACCTGGCGCTTGCTTCTGAAGCCATCGTGGTCGGCTTTAACGTGCGTGCCGACGCCGCTGCCCGTGAGATTATTGAGCGTGAAGGCTTGGATCTGCGCTACTACAGCGTCATCTACCACTTGATCGACGAGGTCAAGCAGGCGATGAGCGGTATGCTCGCCCCCGAGTGGAAAGAAGAGATCGTGGGTGTTGCCGAGGTTCGTGACGTCTTCCGGGCACCGAAGATTGGCGCCATCGCCGGTTGTATGGTGATTGAAGGCAGCGTGCATCGTAATAAGAAGATTCGTGTGTTGCGCGATAATGTAGTGGTCTACGAAGGTGATCTCGAATCGCTGCGCCGCTTCAAAGACGATGTGCAAGAAGTGCGCAACGGCATGGAGTGTGGCATCGGCGTGAAGAACTACACCGATGTTCAAGTCGGCGACAAGATTGAAGTCTTCGACCAAGTGAAGGTCGAGCGTAGCCTTTAAGGCCGCGAGGAGACAGACATGCGCGAATTTAAGCGTACCGACCGGGTAGCCGACCAGCTCCAAAAGGAGCTGGCGGTGTTGATCCAACGAGAAGTGAAAGACCCGCGGTTGGGCATGGTCACGGTCAGCGGCGTCACCGTTAGCCGTGACCTTGGCTACTCCGACGTGTACGTCACCTTGTTGGGTGAGCAAGAGCCCGAGCGTATTAAAGAAAACCTGCAGGTGCTCAAGCGCTCTTCCGGTTTTCTAAGAAGCCAGATTGCTAAGCGCATCAAGCTTCGCCACGTACCAGAACTACGCTTTCATTTCGATGAAAGCGTAGTGCGCGGTCAGCAGCTTTCGTCGCTGATCGATGAAGCGGTGACGACCGATCGCGCGCGCTATCAAGACGAAGGCGATGACCAAGACACCGACACTGAGCAAAGTGAGGAAACTCGCTAGTGGCGCGTCAACGTCGTGGTTTGCCGGTTAATGGTGTGCTGCTGCTGGATAAGCCCAAGGGCGTTTCCAGCAACCATGCGCTACAGCGTGTCCGCCGCTTGTTCCAGGCCCAAAAAGCGGGGCACACCGGCACGCTCGACCCCATGGCGACCGGCTTATTGCCGATCTGCCTGGGGGAAGCGACTAAGTTCTCGTCGCACTTGCTGGAAGCCGACAAGGTGTATCGCACCCGCGTAGAGCTGGGTGTGATGACTGATACCGGCGATGCAGAAGGCTCGATAATTGAGCAGCATGAGGTTCCCAGCCTAAGCGTCGATGATGTGGAAGCTGTGATCACCCGCTTTCGCGGTGAGATTGACCAAGTGCCGCCCATGTATTCGGCTTTGAAGCATCAGGGCAAAAAACTTTACGAATTGGCCCGCGAAGGCAAACACGTAGAGCGTGCAGCGCGGCGGGTAAGCGTGTATGATGCGCGCCTGCTGGCATTTGATGGCACCGCTTTTGAGCTGGAAGTAAGCTGCAGTAAAGGCACTTACATTCGCACGTTAGCCGAAGATATGGGGCAAGCGTTGGGCTGTGGTGCGCACATCAGTCAGCTAAGAAGGCTCAAAACAGGGCCTTTTTTAGCCGACGCGATGTGGACGCTAGAGGCCTTGGAAGCATTGGCCGACCAAGCGGCACTGGAAGCTGAGCTAATGCCCGTGGATGTGCTGGTGGATCATTTGCCGTTACTGACGGTAGACGACACCGCCCATGCCCGTTTGGCCCATGGCCAGCCTGCCCAGCTAGCCACCGGCACGTTAGCGCCGGATGAGCTAGCCAGACTTTACTACGCCGAGTCGTTTATCGGTCTTGGCGTAGTAACAGGTGCCCAGGAAGTGGCGCCTAAGCGGCTGTTAAGTACCGTCGCTATCTCGTGAGACCCGTTGCAAGGAAGCAGCCGTCTGCGCGAAAATCGTCAGTAGAAGATAGCTAGTAGAAAGTAGCTAGTAGAAAGTAGCAGCTTGAGACTGCAAATATGCGTGGTCTCACCCATTCATTTTTAGGCATATTGCTTACTGGAGATACAGATGGCTTTAACCGCTGAGAAGAAGGCCGAGATCGTCACCGAATACGGCCGCGGCGATAACGATACCGGTTCCCCTGAAGTGCAGGTTGCCCTGCTGAGCGCCAACATCAATGGCCTGCAGGACCACTTCAAGACCAACAAGCAGGATCACCACTCGCGTCGTGGTCTGATCCGCATGGTTAACCAGCGTCGTAAACTGCTGGATTACCTAAAGCGTAAAGATTTCGAACGCTATCAGTCCTTGATCCAGCGTTTAAGTCTGCGTCGCTAAGCGTTAGCGGCAACGATGTAAAACGGGCAGCCCCTTGGGGGTTGCCCGTTTTTTTTATGCTGCATGTTCACGGCAAGAGGGAACTGGTAGCCCTATCGCGCTCCAGCGCCTAGAATGGTAAGGAGTCAAAACGACCTAAACGAATAGACAAGTAGATATTGAAAATGCTGAAGGAAGTCGCTGTGAATCCGGTAAAGAAAACGTTCCAGTACGGTCGTAGCACCGTCACGCTCGAAACCGGGCGTATTGCTCGCCAGGCCACTGGCGCTGTCATGGTTACAATGGATGACACCGTTGTGCTGTGTACCGTGGTGGCTCGTAAAGAGGCGAACCCGAGCCAACCCTTTTTCCCCCTCTCGGTGCACTACCAAGAGAAAACCTACGCAGTCGGCAAGATTCCCGGCGGCTTCTTCAAGCGCGAAGGGCGCCCCACTGAGAAAGAAACGCTGACCTCGCGGCTGATTGACCGCCCGATTCGTCCGCTCTTTCCCAAGGGCTTTATGAACGAAGTACAGGTTGTGTGTACCGTTCTTTCTACCGACCGTAACCACGATCCGGATATCGCCGCACTGCTCGGCACTTCCGCGGCGTTAAGCATCTCTGGCGTGCCGTTTAGTGGCCCGATTGGCGCGGCCCGCGTTGGTTTTAACGAAGAGAAGGGCTACTTCCTCAACCCCACCGTGGAAGAGCTCGCAAGCTCTGAGCTGAACATGGTAGTGGCCGGTACTGAAAAAGCCGTGCTGATGGTCGAGTCCGAAGCCAAAGAACTGCTCGAAGACGAAATGCTCGGCGCCGTGCTGTTCGCGCACGAAGAGATGCAGGTCGCGATCAGCGCGATTAATGAACTGGTCGCTGAAGCGGGCAAGCCGCGTTGGGAATGGCAGGCCGCTGAAGAGAATCAGGCGCTAAAAGCTGCCATGGCCGACGCTTTTGAAGCCAAGGTTGGCGATGCCTATCGCATCACCGATAAGATGCAACGTCAGGATGCACTGGCTGAGTTAAAAGACCAGGCGATTGCACAGCTGGCCGCCGTTGAAGGTGAAACGTCAGACGATAAATTCAGCCGCGATGACGTGAAAAGCGCCTTTGCCGGTTTGGAAAAACGTGTCGTTCGCTCACGCGTTGTAAAAGGCGAGCCGCGTATTGATGGCCGTGATAATCAAACCGTGCGTCCGCTGGCTATCGAAGTGGGTGTGCTGCCCAAAGCGCACGGTTCTGCTATCTTCACGCGTGGTGAGACCCAGGCGATAGCGGTAGCAACCTTGGGTACCCTGCGCGATTCTCAGCTCATCGAATCGCTGGAAGGCGAGCGTAAAGACCGCTTTATGCTGCACTACAACTTCCCCCCCTATTCAGTCGGCGAAGCTGGCTTTATGGGTGGCCCTAAGCGTCGCGAAATCGGCCACGGCCGCTTAGCGCGTCGTGGCATCCAGGCCATGCTGCCGTCCGAGGATGCTTTCCCGTACACCATTCGCGTGGTCTCGGAAATCACCGAATCCAACGGCTCAAGCTCAATGGCCTCTGTGTGTGGCTCTTCACTTGCTTTGATGGACGCGGGCGTACCGCTAAAAGCGCCGGTGGCGGGTATTGCCATGGGGTTGGTAAAAGATGAAGACGGCTTTGCGGTACTGACCGATATCCTGGGTGACGAAGACCACCTTGGCGATATGGACTTTAAAGTCGCCGGTTCAAATGAGGGTATCACTGCCCTACAGATGGACATCAAGATCGAAGGCATCAACGAAGAGATTATGGAGCTCGCGCTGCAGCAAGCCTTGACCGCGCGTCTGAGTATTCTTGAGCAGATGAATGTCGTGATCAGCCAGAGCCGCAGCGATGTCTCCGACAATGCGCCGTCGATGGCAACCATCAAAATCGACTCTGACAAAATTCGTGACGTGATTGGTAAAGGCGGTGCGACGATTCGTAAAATTTGCGAAGACACCGGCGCTTCTATCGATCTTGATGACGACGGCACCGTGCGCATCTACGCGGAAGATAAAGCCGCCGCCAAACGCGCCATCGATACGGTGCTTGCGATTACTGCAGAAGCGGAAATTGGCAAGCTCTACAAAGGCAAGGTCGTGCGGATTGCCGACTTCGGCGCTTTCGTTAACATCATGCCGGGTACCGATGGCTTGGTGCACATCTCGCAGATCGTTGCCGAGCGCGTTAACAACGTGCGCGACTTCTTGAACGAAGGCGATGACGTGATCGTTAAAGTACTCGATATCGATAACCGCAACCGCGTGAAGCTGTCGATGAAAGAGATCACTGAAGAAGAGAAAGCCGCTTTCGTCGCAGAAGAAGCTGAAACCGAAGCGACGCTTTAAAGCGCGATTTAAAGAGAGTGATGTAAATCGCTCGTTAGGTTGCTGACACCGCCCTCGTAGCCCCCGGCTGCGGGGGCGGTGTTGTTTACTGGGTTTGATTGTCAGCGGCTTAGAGATAATCAGGGAGCAAACCGTTATGGAGCAGCAACAAGCGCCGCGCTGGTGGGCGGTAGTCGCCGTGATGATCGGCATTTTTTTGTTGGTGACCGCGGAGCAGCTGCCCATTGGGCTGCTGTCTCAGGTGGCCTCAAGCATGGGTGTGACGCCCGGCATGGCAGGCTTAATGGTCACCGTGCCAGGGGTGGTAGCGGCGTTTTCGGCACCGTTGTTACCGGTTGCCGTGGGGCGATTGGATCGACGCATCATGCTCACGGTATTGATGGCCGTCATGGTGGCCGGGAGCGTATTCACGGCAATGGCCGGCAGCTTTGCGCTGTTGCTGGCCTCTCGTGTGCTGGTGGGGCTCTCCATTGGCGGTTTCTGGGCGGTGGCGGGGAGTATTGCGCCGCGGCTAGTGCCCGAGGCCCAGGTGCCGAAAGCGATGACGATGATTTTTGGCGGCGTCGCGGCGGCCTCGGTGCTGGGTGTGCCGCTGGGAACGCTATTGGGGGATTTCAGCAACTGGCGGGTCGCCTTTGGGGCGCTGGGCGGCTTTAGCCTATTAACGGCGGTGGCGCTGTGGCGTTGGCTACCGCCTTTACCGCCACGGGAACCGGTGCGTCTGCGCGTCTTGGCGCAGCAATTTAGCAATCGTGGGGTGCGAGTGGCGGTGTTAACCACCGCTTTTGTCGTGGTGGGGCACTTTGCCGCCTATACCTTTATTAGCCCCATCCTGCAGGAGATTAGCGGTATTTCCCAGCGCCATGTGGGCAGCTTACTGCTGCTTTACGGCGCGGCGGGCATTGTGGGCAATATCGCGGCGGGTATGTTCGCCGGGCGGCACCCCTACCGCGCGGTGCTGGTGATTCCCAGCCTGCTGCTTATCGTTGTGGCGGTGTTCCCGCTGTTGGGCGTTCAACCGAGCAGCGGCGTCATGTTGCTAATGGCGTGGGGTGCCGTGTTCGGCAGCGTCTCGGTGAGTATTCAAACCTGGATTTTGCGCACCGCGCCCAATACCGAAGCCGCCACGGCCTTGATGGCGTTTACCTTCAATATGTCGATTGGCCTGGGCGCAATGGTCGGTGGGCGTATCGTCGATGGCACCAGCCTACCCATCGCCATGTGGGCCGCCTCGGGGCTATTTCTGATGGGAATGCTGTTGGTATTGAACACGCCATCGCGCATTGTGGGGGAGACGTCTCGCTGATGAGGCACGATAAAAAATGCCCCCGTTAATAGGGGGGCATTGGGGCATTGGCTGCTAGCTTACCTGAGCAGGGTCTTAAGGGCGTTCAATCGCTAGCGCTACCCCCTGGCCGCCACCGATACACAGTGTGGCCAAGCCTTTCTTCGAGTCGCGGGCGATCATTTCATGCAGCAGCGTTACGAACACGCGACAGCCAGAGGCGCCGATGGGGTGACCAAGGGCGATCGCGCCGCCGTTGACATTGACCTTGCTGACATCCCAGCCAAGCTCTTTATTGACCGATAGGGCCTGGGCAGCGAAGGCTTCGTTGGCTTCCACCAAGTCCAGGTCATCCAGGCTCCAGCCGGCTTTTTCCAGGCAGCGGCGGGTGGCCGGAGCAGGGCCAATGCCCATGATCGCCGGGTCAACGCCGGCATTGGCGTAGCCAGCAATGCGAGCCAGCGGCGCTAGGCCGAGCTGCTTGGCCTTTTCTGCCGAGCAGATCATCACCACGGCGGCGCCATCGTTGAGACCCGAGGCGTTACCGGCAGTAACGGCACCATCTTTCTTGAACGCGGGGCGCATGCCGCCGAGTTTTTCTGCCGTCACTTCGCGGGGGTTTTCGTCGGTGTCGAACACTACCGGGTCGCCTTTACGCTGGGGTACTTCCACCGGCACGATCTGGCTTTTGAACTTGCCCTCTTTAATCGCCGCGGCGGCTTTTTGCTGCGACGCGGCGGCAAATTCATCCATTTCTTCGCGGGTAATGGTGTACTTCTCGGCTAAGTTCTCGGCGGTAATGCCCATGTGGTAGTTATTGAAGGCATCCCACAGGCCGTCGTGCACCATCGAGTCAATCGCTTTCCAGTCGCCCATGCGCTGGCCGTTACGCGAGTTGGGCAGCACGTGGGGAGAGGCGGACATATTTTCCTGACCACCGGCCAGAATCAGCTCGGCATCGCCGCAGCGAATCGCCTGGGTGGCAAGGTGCAGCGCCTTAAGGCCGGAACCACACACTTTGTTGATGGTCATGGCCGGTACCGCTTCCGGCAGGCCTGCCTTGATCGATGCCTGACGCGCCGGGTTCTGGCCAACGCCTGCGGTGAGCACCTGGCCCAGCAGTACTTCGTCAACTTGGTCGGCGGCAACGCCGGTGGAGGCGAGAATGTCCTTGATCACCAAGGCGCCGAGGTCGCTCGCTGGAATGCCTGCCAGGGAACCGCCAAAAGCGCCCACAGCGGTGCGGCGTGCTGCAACAATGACTACTTCTTGCATAAAATGACTCCTGAAGTGATTAACAGACAGCCTGATGGCAGATGCCCGATAGGCGTACTCTGTTCAGCCGTACTCTGTTCAGCCGTACTCTTTTATTCGTGCTCTGTCAGCTGTCTCTTCAGCATAGGGGATGGTAGTGCTTTACGGCAATAAACCTTTATAGGCAAATAGACACGGGCCATCTAATGGCCCGTTAGCGAAAAAAGTGGCAAGGCGGACTCAGTCTAAGCCAGCTGAACCGGGATAATGTTGCTGGTGTGGCTAACGTGGTTGCCTTCTTGCAGGTACACCAGCGCGGGCTGGTGGTTGTCCAGTTCGGCTTCTGAGTAGTGGGCGTAGCTGCAGATAATGATGCGGTGGCCCGGCGCGGCCAGGTGCGCCGCCGCGCCGTTGATTGAGATTAACTGGGAGCCTTCCTCGCCGCGAATGGCGTAGGTAGTGAAGCGTTCGCCGTTCTCGACGTTATAGATCTGAATCTGCTCATTTTCGCGAATGCCCGCCATATCCAGCAGGTCGCCGTCGATGGCGCAGGAGCCTTCGTAGTTGAGTACCGCGTGAGTGACGCGAGCCATGTGCAGCTTGGCTTTGAGCATAATGGTATGCATGTTAGTTCCTTTATAACCCTCTGTTTATAGGGGAGTGCCGGGTGAGGCACCTTCCGGTAGTTGCACACTGAGGTTGTCAATTAACCGCGCCGGACCTAGCTTGACGGCGGCCAGCAGTACCGCCTGGCGCGTCTCTGGAGTCACTGAGGCGAGCGTGGCATCGCGTAACTCCAGGTAATCCAGCGTAAAGCCTGCATCATACAGCGCGGTTTTGCCCTGTTGTAGTACCTTTTCGATAGCTTCGCCGCGCTCTAGGGCATCGCGCAACGCACACAGCGTGCGGTAGAGCGCAGGGGCAGTGGCGCGCTCTTCGCGACTTAAATAGCCATTGCGCGATGACAGTGCCAAGCCATCTTCTGCGCGCACGATCGGCACGCCGATAATCTCAATCGGCAGGTGCAGGTCGCCCACCAGCTTGCGAATGAGGGCGAGCTGCTGGTAATCCTTTTCGCCAAAGCAGGCGGTGTCTGGCTGCACCAGGTTAAACAGCATACTAACCACGGTGGAAACCCCGTCAAAATGCCCAGGGCGGGAGCCGCCACACAGCCCCTCGCCGACCACGGGGACATGCACGCGGGTCTGGGCGTCTAAGCCGCTGGGATAGAGCGTGCTTACCGTGGGCGCAAACAGCACATCGCAACCAGCCTCAACCAGCTGTGCTTGGTCGGCGCTAAATGTGCGTGGGTAGCCATCTAAATCTTCGCCAGGGCCAAACTGCATTGGATTGACAAACAGGCTGGCCACCACGATATCGGCGTGCTGGCGGGCGCTGTCGACCAGCGCTAAATGCCCCTCATGCAGGTTACCCATCGTAGGCACCAGGACAATACGCTGGCCGCGTTGGCGGTGCTCCCGCAGGGTGCTGCGTAGCTGATCAATGTCTCGCAAAGTGCGCATAGTCGTTTCGCGTTAGTCACAAAGTGGGCGATAGTTAAGGCGTCTTTCAAAAACGGTTTTTAAAAACAGTGATTAAAAGGCTATTCGTCATCTAATGTAGATTTAAGATTGGTTGGCTATTTTGTATCTCACGATTCAGATCGCAATCACTAAGCCAGCTATCTGTTGTGGGAGGCCGCTTCAGCGTGGTCCGACACTTCGGCGAAGGGTGCCGTAGGCACCCCCTTGGTTTCATCATGCTAATAGCCCAAACATTCGCGAGCTGAAGCTCCCTCCCACGGGAGCTACCCTCATGCTGGCAGAGTTAATTCCACACTGAGCGACGAAAAGCCACTTAAAAACAGTGCTCTTGAGCCGGGAAGGCGCGGGTTTTAACGGCTTCATGGTAGCGCTGGAAGGCGCTTTGAATGCTGTCAGCGTCGACCATAAAGTTTTTCACAAAGCGCGGTGTACGGCCATGGGTAACGCCGAGCACATCGTGCATCACCAGAATCTGCCCATCGGTGTCGGGGCCAGCACCAATACCAATCACCGGCACATCCAGCGCCTCAGTCACTGCTTTGCCAAGGCTGGCGGGCACGCACTCAAGCAGGATTACCGAGGCGCCCGCCTCGACAAGAATTTTCGCATCGTTAATGATGCGCTCTGCCTGGGCGGCGTCGCGTCCTTGCACTTTGTAGCCGCCCAACTGATGCACGGTTTGTGGGGTTAGTCCCAGGTGCGCACAGACTGGCACGCCGCGACGGGTCAGTTCACGGATGCCATCGGCCATCCAGGCTTCACCTTCCAACTTGACCAGTTCCGCCCCTGCGCGCATCACGGCAGCGGCGTCTTCCAGCAGGCGCTCGGTGGTGGCGTTGCTCATAAACGGCAGATCCACCATTAGCAGGCTATGGCCTTTACCCCGCGCGGCGCAGCGGGTGTGGTAGAGGATGTCGTCAATGGTGACCGGTAAGGTGCTGTTATGGCCTTGCAGCACCATGCCTAGCGAGTCACCGACCAGCAGAACATCAATACCTGCCTGGCTGGCCGCATGGGCAAAGGAGGCATCGTAAGCGGTTAGGCAACTGAACGTCTCGCCAGCCTGCTTATAGGCCTGCAGCGTGCTTAGGGTGACGGTTTTCATGGCGTACTCTCGTATTTTACGTGAGAAATGCTGATTGTTACCTAATGGAGGGTCGGTGTCGAGATGTGTGTCAGCAGGTAACGTTCGTCGCCCAGTAGGTGCTTAAAGCTTTTTTAAGCCCTGGTCAGGGTGTTGCGAATCGCTATGTTCAAGCCACGCTGATAGCGGCCGCTGATGGAGTTCAAGTGAGGGAGCTAGCTCGGCAAGCGGTACCAGCACAAACGCCCGGGCGGTTATTTGTGGGTGCGGTACGCGTAAGCGCTTTGAATCGATGCGGTCGTTGGCGTAGAGCAGCAGGTCCAGATCGAGCGTGCGTGGCCCCCAGTGGCGCTGGCGGCGGCGGCGGTGCTGCTGCTCTAACGCCTGAAGCTGGTCAAGCAGCGCCAGCGGCGAAAGGCGTGTTTCCAGCGCCGCCACGGCGTTGACGAAGTCCGGCTGATCCTGCGGGCCCACCGGGTGGCTGGTGTAGAGCGATGAAGCAGCTACCAATCGACTCAGGGGCAGCGTTGCCAGTTCATCAAGGGCCTCTCGAACCTGCTCAATAGGCGAGGCAAGGTTACTGCCCAGGCCAATATAGGCAAGTTGAACCGGCATGACAGACTACTCTGAATCAGGGCTGCGTGGTTTACGCTGCCGTTTGCGACGACGATCGCCCTGGCTGGCGGGATCGCCGCCTACTTTTTGCAGCAGACGCCGCTGTTCATGTTCATCGCCGCGCTGAAACGCGGTCCACCAGTCGCCTAATCCTCGCGGTATTTCGCCCGCCTGTTCACGCAGCAGCAGCAGGTCATAGCCCGCCCTGAAACGCGAATGTTCGCGGGTTTGAAAGGCTTTTTTACCGCGTCGCTGGGGCAGGCGCTGCTGGAGTTCCCAAATTTCGCGCATGGGGATACCAAAGCGTTTGGGAATTGAGGTGTGCTCTAGCTGGCGCGAAACCACCTCTTGGGCGGCTGCTTGCAGAGCGGGAATGGGCGGCATGCCTTCCTGTTCGAGCACTTCCTGGCGCTGTTTGACCGGCGCCCATAAAAACGCTGCCAGCAGAAAGGCCGGGGTGACTGGGCGCTCTTCGGCGATACGCTTGTCGGTATTGGTCAGCGCTTGCTCGATTAGCTCTTCGGCCCAGGCCGCGTCGGCCATGGCTTCTTCGGCCTCGGGGAACAGCATGCCGAACAGGCCGTAGTGGCTGAGCAGCCGGAAGGTGACCAAACCATAACCCGACATAAACAGCTTTAACACCTCATCGAACAGCCGCGCCGGCGGAATCTGCAGCAGCAGCGGGGCTTGATCGTACATCGGTGCTTCGGTGGCCGGGTCTAAGGTGAAGTCGAGTTTGGCTGCAAAGCGCACCGCCCGCAGCATCCTCACCGGGTCTTCACGGTAACGCGTGGCCGGGTCACCGATCAGGCGCAGCGTACGGGTCTGGATATCGCGGGCGCCATTGGCAAAGTCGGTGATGCTGAAGTCGGCGATATTGTAGTAAAGCGCATTAACGGTGAAGTCGCGCCGCAGCGCGTCCTCTTCAATTTTGCCCCATACATTATCGCGAAGCAGTAACCCGGCGTCGGACTGATGGGCAATATGATCGCCATGCTCGTCTTGGGGTTTGCCACGGAAGGTGGTGACCTCAATGACCTCGCGGCCAAAGCGCACGTGGACAATCCGAAAACGGCGGCCGATTAGACGCGAATTACGAAATAGATCGCGTACCTGCTCGGGAGTAGCGTCGGTGGCCACATCGAAGTCTTTGGGCATTTTGCCCAGCAGCGCATCACGGATACAGCCACCCACCAAATAGGCGTCATAGCCTGCGCCGCTAAGGCGATAAAGCACTTTAAGCGCGGCATCGCTAATATGCTGGCGAGAAACAGGGTGCTCTGACCGAGGGATGTTACGCGGAGAGAGGGCGCTGGTGGTACTCTCTTGGGGATCGAGCAAAGTTTTCAATTGCTCTCCCGGGCTATGTAGGAAACGGGTAAATCCTTTAAACATGCGACGATTTCAACTCGCAGGGTACATAAAAAAGTCTATAAATAGGTAACGTGTCTATGTAAAAACAGGTCAACTGTTTACCTAACATGGACAGTTAATACCTGAGTGTATCCGACACCCTAAGGCTTGCAAAGCGTTTGCCGCTGGTTTGCGCGAACTCAAGTGACCAAACACGGAAAGGGGAGGCTAAGAGAGCCTCCCCTATAAAGCAATAAATCAGCGTCCGTGCTGCTATTTTTCTTCATGATGGCACATCGCCCTGAATACGCACCGCAGTCGGTAGGCGTAAGGATCAAGATAGTTCCGACCGCCTCGTATTCAAAACAATAATCCAACCGCGAACTTTTTCTCCCCCGGGGAATTATTATTGGCGCCGGGGTGTACACGCTGACTGCTATTGTTGTTATTAGGATGCAAAGCTACTGGCGTACGTCGCGTCCTTTTGGGCTACTTGCTTGTTTTATTATTGTTGACTGCGCCTGTACTGCTTGCGCAAGCAAGTCATGAGACTCAAGCCTGTTGTTGTTATTAGTCTCGTTGTCTCTACCTGGCCCTGTTGTTTTTGTTGTGGCTCAGGTGGGGGGTGAGGTCGTGTTGTTTTTGTTGGTGACCTACCGCTATGCCCATTTTGTTTTTCTTACCCAGTAATACTGCAGACGCTGTGCCATCTATTCGATAATTTATAAATTTCAGATGGTTGGCGTTTTTAACGCCGTGAAGGAACTTGGCATTGCAAAAAGTGTTACCTCTTTTTCGCCTGATTGTGCGCTTGCTTGTGTGGGAAGGTAACAGTGCATGGGTGGCGGAAGGTGGAGTATTTCTTATTTAAATCAGTGTATTGGACAATGGTCGTAGAGAGTGCGGGCGATAGGCCTAACGGCGAGACGTGCCCAGACGCCTAACCTGGGCGCCGGGCCGTTTTCTTACGCGGGATGCCCAGGCGCTGGCGCCGCTCCCAAAGATTTTTACGGCTAATGCCGAGTTTTTGGGCCAGCTCGGTCTCGCTCATTTGGTCTTGGTGCTCAAGCACAAAGTGCTGAAAGTAATCTTCTAATGAGAGGTCGTCGTCACTCTCTTCAGCGCCTTTATCCAGGCTGGTACTGGCCGCTGGCGTATTCGCGGTGGGTGCCGCATGGGTACGCGCGGGCGTGGGCGCTAAGCCTAAATCATCCGGGTGGATCAAATGCCCTTCGGCAAGAATGACGCCGCGCTCCAGTGCATTTTCCAGCTCACGCACGTTGCCCGGCCAAGGGTAGTCGCGCAGCTCTTGGCGGGCCGCCCGGGAGAGGCGAAGACCCGGTCGCTCGTGGCGTTTACACGCCTTGTCGAGCAGAATGTCGGCGATTTCAAGCACGTCATCTTCGCGCTCGCGCAGTGGCGGCAGTTCGATCTGCATGACGTTTAAGCGGTAGTAAAGGTCGAGGCGGAACTCGCCGGTTTTGGATAGCGCGCGCAGGTCTCGGTGGGTGGCGGCGATTAAACGCACGTTAACGTGGCGGGTTTCTACTGAGCCAATTTTACGGATTTCACCCTCTTGGAGAACGCGCAATAAACGTGCCTGGGCATCCAGCGGCAGTTCGCCAATCTCATCCAAAAACAGCGTGCCGCCGTCGGCAGCTTCGACTAAGCCGGTGCGTGCAGCGCTGGCGCCGGTAAAGGCGCCTTTCTCATGGCCAAACAGCTCGGATTCGATCAGCGTTTCGGGAATCGCCGCACAGTTAACGCAGATCAGCGGTGCGTTGGCGCGCTTGCTCTGCTGGTGAATAGCACGCGCTACCAGCTCTTTGCCGGTGCCCGACTCGCCCAGCACCAGTACGGTGACATCCGCTGGCGCGGTTTTGCGAAGGCGGGTGTAAACCTGCTGCATGGCAGTGCAGTTACCGATCATGGTTTGTCGGCTGCCACCGGCATCGGTGATATCCGGCGGCGGGCTTGGCGTCGTCATCTGTTTGTGCAGGATGTGCTCAACGGTTTCGAGTAGCTCGGCGTGGTCGAAGGGCTTGGCGACATAGTCCACCGCGCCCTGCTTGAGCGATTCCACCGCGGAGCGCATGCTCGCGTAGCTGGTCATGATCAATACCGGCACAGGCGCTGCAGCAGCGATCAGCGCCGTACCCGGCTCACCCGGCAGGCGCAGGTCGCTAATGATCAGGTCGAACCCTTTGAGTTCCAACTGGGAGGCCTCTTCCGCGCTGGCGGCTTCGCTGACCGCGTAGTCGTGGCGCTCGAGTAGGCGCTTTAAGGCGCTACGAATAATCGTTTCGTCTTCAACAATCAGAATGCTAGGCATAAGGTGGCTGATCATCCTGTTGGTAAAGCGGCAGCCAGAGGGTAATGGCGGTGCCGCGGGGCTGTCCGGGCGGTGGTGAGGCCACGTCTATTTTGCCCTGATGCTCATTGATAATCTGATAGGCTAGCGAAAGGCCTAAACCCGTACCTTCGCCTGCGGGCTTGGTGGTGGTAAAGGGCTCGAATAAGTGGTCGCGCACCCGAGGATCAATGCCGGGGCCATCATCGCTTATTCGCCACCAGGCAAGCTGCCCGTGACACCCTGCGCTAATTTCAACTTGCCCGCCCTGGTCGCAGGCGTCGCGGGCATTGCTCAGCAGGTTGACCATCACTTGGGTTAGCCGCTGGGCGTCGCCGCGAACGGTCAGGTCGGCGGGCACTGCGTTGGTTAAGTTAACATCCTCACCCGAGCGGGCTAGATGGATCAAGTCCAGCGCGTCTTCGCTAATCGCCGAAAGCGACACGGGGGAGGTCGGCAGCGGCACCGTCTGGCGTCCGCCGTGGGCAAAGCCGACCAATGAATTGACGATTTTAGTTACCCGCTGGGTCAACTGCTGGATCTGATCGGCGGTCTCCAGCAGCGTGGGGTCGTTGGTGTCGTAGCGCAGGTTTTGCGCCAGCGACGAGATGCCGGTTATCGGATTGCCGATTTCGTGGGCGACCCCTGCCGCTAGCTGGCCGATGGAGGCCAGGCGTGCCGCATGCACCAGTTCGTCTTCCAGCCATTTCATTTCGGTGTGGTCTTCAATCAAAATCACGCTGCCGCCCCGGCTGTCATTACCGCTGAGAATGGCTTTGTGCAGGGTCAGAAAGTAGTCCTTGCCGTGCAGCGACACCGCCTGCTTGTAGAGCGGGCCAGACGTGGCGTCTAGCACACTGCCCAGTAGGCTTGGCCAGGGGGCGGGCAGGCTGTCGCGGCGCGAGCCGATCACGCTGTCACCGCTAATCCCCGAGAGCTGCGAGAGCGCCTGATTCCACATCAAGAGCTCATCGTCATCGCCGAGTACGCATAGCCCCACCGGCAAATAGGCCAGCGTTTGGCGGTGGTGGCGGCGCAGGCCATCGAGTTCCCGGGCCAGCCCCGTTAGCCGTGAGCGGTAGGCTTCCAGGCGACTTTCAACAAAGTGAATATCGTCGGTTTCGGGGGTGTCGTCGTGGCGGTAGGGCAGGTAGCGGTCAACGATATCCCGCGCTACCGATGGCCCCATTAAGCCGGATAAATTTGCCTGGATACGGTCGCGCAGCCTGCGTAGCGCGTAGGGGCGTCGCTCCTGGGGCGTTAAGTTGAGTGCTTGCAGGGCCCGGTTCACCTCTCGGCTGGCCGCTTCATCGCCGAGAGCGTGGGCTAAGTGGTTAGAAAAATCATTCGCCGTGGCGGCTTCTAGCGGGAAACGCTTGGAGCGGATAACCGCATCCACTGAGCAGGCTTCTGCGGCGGATTGTTCGCCCTCGGAGATACGCGTAAACAGCGATATCACAATCAGCAGCAGGATATTGACCGCTAACGACAGCAGCGTAACGTTGTACCACACGGGCGCACCGCTGTCGGTTAGCGGAGTAAAGGGCAGTTGCGGCACGGGTAGCGAGAACATCAGCGGCAGCCATAAGCCCCACAGCCACACGCTGACACCCGCTACCAGGCCCACAATCATGCCTTTACGGTTAGCACCGGGCCAGTAGAGCAGCGCCAGCATGCCGGGCAGGCACTGGGCCATACCCACAAACGCGGCCAACCCCAAGCCGATAAGCCCGTGGTGGCGGCCTATCCACTGGTAAAATAGCCAGCCGCCGATAATCACCGCGACCACCAAGCCACGGCGCAGCCAGAGTAACCAGCCATAAAGGTCGCTGCGTGCCTCGGGGGGCCTTGCGACCAGCACAATGTGGTTGAGCACCATGCCCGAGAGCGCCAGTGCAATCATAATCATGGTGCCGCTGGCGGCGGCTAGCCCACCGATAAACGCCAGCGCCCCTACCCACCAGTGTTCGGTCATTAGGTAGGCGGCATAAGCCGTAAGGGGAACATCCGGCGCGGTGGATTGAGCCGCCCACCAAATCAACGGCACGGGAAGCGCCATCAACAACAGAAACAGCGGCAGCGTCCAGCTGGCTTGCAGCAACGTATGCCGCGACAGGCTTTCCGCGAAACTAATATGAAACAGATGCGGCATCATAAAGGCGGCGGCGAAAAACAGCAGCAGCAGGGTTCGCCACTGGGCGGGTTCAAGCTTTGGTGTCTGCTGCTGGAGGGCCGCGCCGGGACCCTCCAGCCAAAGCTGTAAGTCACCGGGGCCGTCAAACACCATCCACATGGCAACCGCCCCCAGCCCCAGCATGGCCAGCAGCTTGACGATAGATTCAAACGCAATGGCGCTGAGCAGAGTGTCGTGGCGACCAAGAGACTGGCTATGGCGGGCACCGAAAATGACGGCAAAGGCGGCAATCACCACGCAAAAAACGAGTGCAACGCTGGCCCCCGCTTGGCTGTCGGTGATGATATTGATCGCTTCGCTCAGGGTTTTTACCTGGATGCCAAGCAGCGGCAATACCGCCAACAGGCTGACCAGAGTCACCAGCGTGCCTGCCCAACGGGAACGGAAGCGAAAGGCAAACAGGTCCGCCAGTGAGGTTAGCTGATAGGTGCGGGTAATACGCTGGATCGGCACCAGCAGCACGGGAGCGAGCAAAAAGGCTCCTGCTGCGCCCAGGTAGTAGGCGAGGTAGCCAAACCCTGCGTGGGCAGCCATTTCCACGCTGCCGTAAATCGCCCAAGCGCTGGCATAAACACCCAGGGCAAGGGTATACACAATCGGGTGACGGGTAATGCGCACCGGCACCCAACCGCGCTCTACCGCAAAACCGCAGCCAAACAGCAGTGCTAAGTAGCCCAGCCCCAGCAGTAGGACGCCGACTATCTCAACGTGCATCTCAACGCTCATCAAGCTTCCTCTTCTGCTCCAGCCAGAGAGTTAACGCAATCAATCCGCCCCAAATAGCAAACGGCCGGTACCAGGCAGCATCGGGGTCGCTCCAACCGTTCATCAGTAGCGGAGAGAGCAGGTAGCCGCCGAACACCAGAAACAGCATGATGCGATAAACGTACATATCAATCTCCTGGTGGTGTAGAAGGTCGCATGGAAAGCGGCACTGAACGGTGCTCCGTGGGGTGCAGGTGAGCAACTGACCAGTTGGCTACCGCCCAGTGTAGCTGAGTCGCCGGGGGCTCAGTAGCAAGCGCCTGAGGCGGTGCTTGGTCAAGCGCTGTCAGCGCCTGAAAGAGCTGCTGGCGTACTCCTTGCTTATCCTCCGCCAGGGCCGGCGCCAGGTTCTGCTTAGATAGCTTCTGGCCTTCGGCGGTGACGATGAGCGGCAAGTGCAGGTAGCGCGGTTGGGGTAGCCCAAGCGCGATCTGTAACTGGCGCTGCCAGGGGGTATTGTCGAGTAAATCGACGCCCCTAACGACGTCGCTAATCTGCTGCTCGGCATCGTCGACGACCACCGCAAGTTGATACGCCCACAGGCCATCTTTGCGCTTTAACACCACATCGCCTAGCTTGGCGGGGTCGAATTGCTGTTCGCCGAACAGCCGGTCTTGCCAGTGAATAGGGCGCTCGCCAAGGTCGCTGCGTAGCCGCCAGGCCACTGGTTTGGTGGGATCGCAAACGCCTTCGCGGCACCAGCCGGGGTAGATATCAAGCCCCTGCCACTGCTTACGGGAGCAGCTGCAGGGGTAGGCAAGGTCGCGTTGGATGAGTCGGTCCAAGGCGTGTTGGTAAGCGTCATTACGAGTGTGCTGCCACATCACCGCTTCGTCCCACTCCATGCCGAAGGTTTCCAGCTGGCGCAGGATAGTGCTCGCCGCGCCTTCGGGGCAGCGGGGTGGGTCAATATCTTCGATGCGCACCAACCACTGTCCATGAGCGGCACGGGCGTCTAAATAGCTGCCCAAGGCGGCGACCAAAGAGCCAAAGTGCAGTGGGCCAGAGGGCGTAGGTGCAAAGCGGCCTCGGTAGCCAACAAAATCATTCATTGTAGCGTCGTCCTCGGTGATTCAGGCAAGCGCTGCCAACAAAAACGGGCACCCTAAGGTGCCCGCGTTCAATTAGAACGTTGTTTTAGCGCTTAGCCGCCGAGCTGTTTCTCTTTAAGTTCTGCTAAGGTTTTGCAATCCACGCAGAGCGTGGCAGTGGGGCGAGCTTCTAAGCGACGGATGCCGATCTCAACGCCGCAGGCTTCGCAGAAACCATAGTCATCATCATCGATTTTATCGATGGTTTCGTTAATTTTTTTGAGCAACTTACGCTCCCGATCACGGGTACGCAGTTCCAGGCTGAAGCCCTCTTCCTGAGTAGCTCGGTCGGCGGGGTCGGCGTAGTTGTTTGCATCTTCCTGCAGGTGGCGCACGGTACGGTCCACCTCTTCCATGAGATCCTGTTTCCAGTCCAGCAGCAGCTGTCGGAAGTGCGCTAGCTGCTGCTCGTTCATATACTCTTCACCCGGTGCTGGCTCATACGGGGTGAAGGACTTGGACGCTTCCGGTTTCTTTTCTGCTACTGGCATGGGACTGCCCCTTACATATGTGACTACTGATCGACCATGAACGATTGTCACGATCTCACGCCAAAGGGATGCTTGTTTATCTGAAAAATGATTGGGTTGCAAGTATAATGGCGACCTTTCTACGCTTGTTTGGCCTTAAATATGACTAGCGCCATGTTTTAGTTAGTTTTTAATAATGACCCCTGTTTCAAAAAATGATTAGGTATAGGAGCCGTTATGGCCTGGAATTCGCGTGTTGATCACGTTGCCCCTTTTCGGGTCATGCATCTACTGGAGATGGCCCAGGCGCGGGAAGCCGCCGGCTTTGATGTGATTCATCTGGAAGTAGGCGAGCCGGATTTTGCGACCCCTGAGCCCATTATCGCAGCCGGGCAGCAGGCGCTGGCCAGCGGCCATACGCGTTATACGCCCGCCGCGGGCTTACCCGCGCTGCGCGAGGCAATCGCAGGGCACTACGCTGAGCACTTTAATGCCACGGTGGATCCGGCGCGCATTTTGGTAACGCCGGGGGCGTCGGGGGCGCTGCTGCTGGCCAGCCAGCTATTGGTCGAAACCGGTTCACGGGTGCTGATGGCCGACCCGAACTACCCCTGTAACCGCCACTTTATGGCCTTGGCGGGCGCTGAGATCGATGCGGTCTCGGTAGGGCGTGATAGCGGCTGGCAGCTGGACGCTGCCCTGGTAGCGCAGCATTGGCACGAGGATACGAGCCTTGCGATGCTGGCGTCGCCCGCTAACCCGACCGGCCATACGTTGAGCGCACAGCAACTCTCGGCGGTGCTGGCAGCGGTCGCCGAGCGCGAGGGTGAGGTCATCGTCGATGAGATTTATCAGGGCCTTAACTATGACGATGCGCCGCTCTCGGCCACCTCGCTTTCGGCCAACGCCTTTGTGGTCAACAGCTTCTCAAAATATTTTGGCATGACCGGCTGGCGCTTGGGTTGGCTGGTTGCCCCTGAGCATGCCGTGGAGCCGTTAACGCGGCTGGCGCAGAATATGTTTCTTGCCGCGCCAACTCCTTCGCAGCATGCGGCGTTGGCGGCGTTTACGCCTGAGTGTCGGCGTATTCTGGAACACCGCCGCGAAACGCTGAAAAAGCGCCGTCAGGTGCTGTTGGAGGGCCTGGCGGGCCTGGGCCTGGCGCCGGATTTGCCGCCCCAGGGGGCGTTCTACCTGTGGCTGGATATCTCCCGCTACAGCTGCGATAGCCAGGCCTTCTGCGAGCGCTTGTTGCAGGAAGAGAACGTGGCGATTACCCCCGGTATTGATTTTGCCGTGCGCGGCGGTGAGCACCATGTGCGCATCGCCTTCACCAATGATGTTGCCCGCCTGGAAGAGGCGGTGGCGCGGATTGCCCGCTTTGTGGGCAGGCTGTGATGGCGTATCCGGCGCTTGTGCCAGGCACGCTGCTCAAGCGCTACAAGCGCTTTTTAGCCGATGTGCGCTTGGACGATGGCCGCGAGGTGGTGGCTCACTGCCCTAATACCGGCTCAATGAAGGCGGTGAACGTGCCGGGGTGTCGGGTGTGGCTGTCACCCAGCGATAACCCTAAGCGCAAGCTTGCCTGGACCTGGGAGTTTATCGAGTTGCCGCAAGCCAATGGGCAGGTAGCGATCGCCTCGGTGCATACCGGCCGCGCTAACCGCATCGTGGAAGCGGCGCTGGAGGCGGGGGCGTTGGCGCCGTTGGCGGGCTATGTCAGCTTGCACCGGGAGGTAACAGTTGCCGATGCGCGGCTCGATTTTATGCTGGATGACCCAGAACGAGGGCGGGCGTATATCGAGGTGAAACAGGTCACCCTCAAAGAGCAGGACGGCCACGGCTACTTTCCAGACTCGGTAAGCGTGCGTGGCACTAAGCATTTGCATTCGCTGCGGGTATTAGCAGAGCAGGGCGAACGGGCAGTGCTGCTGTTTTGTGTCGCCCACGAAGGCATTGCTGACGTAGCCGCCGCTGCCCATATTGACGCGACTTATGCAGCCGCCCTGGCACAGGCCGCTGCCAGCGGGGTGGAAGTGCTGGCCTATGGCATTGACGTGGCACGAGAGCAGGGGCGCCCCATCGAAGTGGGGTTAACCCGCCGCCTGCCTGTACGGCTTTAAAGCCGCTAGCGATCAATATAAAAACGCTGAATAAAATTCACCGGCTCGGGGGCGGCGTTGCGGTCGTAGCGCACGCTTAACTCAAAGCGCATGGCTTCATCGTCGCGCAGGGTAAAGGGCGCTAAGTGGTAGGTGGCATCGCCGTCGTGCACGGTGCGAAAGCTGAGCGATTCCTGAGCGCCGGTTAAGCCGCTGACGTGGCCCTGCACGCTGGCGTTAACAGGGCGCGTGCTGCCATCCTCCTGGCGTTCGCGCACGCTCACATTGACCAGCCCGCGGTTGGCGCTGCGCTGAAGGTTGTTCGCTTGAGCCACCTCTGGGGTCAAAAAGCTGCTGTTCACCGCGCTGTAGTGAATCTCGTAATCGCCAACCCGGTCGAACTGCTCTGCGTTGGCAGCAGCAGAGGCGAGTAGCGTGCCAACAAGGGCGGCGCTGATCATTAATCGGCGTAGCATGGCTTGGCTCCTTGGATAATGGTTAAACACGATGCAAAGCTAACGGCGGCGAACGCGGAAAATGGCAATTTCACCAAACAGATTGGGCCACAGCCGCGATTTCCAGTGGCCCTGATGATCGCCCACACCCACTGCGCGATCAACAATTACCAAGCCTTTTTCACGGCATAGATGTTCAAAATCGTTGAACGTCGAGAGGTGGATGTTGGGCGTATCGTACCAAGCGTGGGGCAGCGATTTAGACACCGGCATATAGCCGCGCAGACCCAAATGCACGCGGTGGCGCCAGTAGGCGAAGTTGGGGAAAGTGATAATCCCTTCTTCGGCGACGCGCAGCATTTCATCAAGCATTTTGTCGGGGCGGCGCAGCGCCTGCAGCGCCTGGGTCATAATCACCTGATCGTAGCTGTTGTCGCAGAAGCTGCCCAGGCCGTCGTCCAGATTGTGTTCAATGACGTTGACGCCACGGGCGACGCAGGCATTGATGCCATCATGGTCAATTTCCAGGCCGTAACCGGTCACACCTTTATGGCGACCCAGCGTCTCAAGCAGTTCTCCATTGCCACAGGCGAGGTCGAGTATATGCGACCTTTCGGGCACCCAGTCATAAATCAGGTCAAGATCGGCGCGCATCATGGCGTCCCCTCCCCGTTCGTTTCATATTCGGCCGGTTCGGCGAGATTCAGCTCGCGGGCAGCGCGATTCATAAAGGCGCTGACGATGGCATCGTAGCGTGGGTTCGAGAGTAGGAAAGCATCATGCCCATGGGGGGAGTCGATATTGGCGTAGCTGACCGACTTGCCTGCACGGGTGAGCGCATCAACGAGCTCCCGCGAACGGGAAGGCGGGAAGCGCCAATCAGTAGTGAAGCTAACGATCAAGAAAGGGCACTCGGCTGGCGCCAAGGCTTTGGCAAAGTCGCCGCCTTGAGTAGCTGCTGGGTCAAAGTAGTCCAGCGCCTTGGTCATCAGCAGGTAGGTATTGGCATCAAACGCGGTGGAGAACGTGTCGCCCTGGTAGCGCAGGTAGGACTCCACCTGGAACTCAACGTCGAAGCCGAAGTTGAGGTCGTTGCTACGCAGGTCGCGGCCAAATTTGCTGCCCATGGCGTCTTCTGAAAGGTAGGTAATATGCCCCACCATGCGGGCCAGCTTTAGCCCGCGCTTGGGCAAGGTGTCGTGCTCGGCGTACCAGCCGTCGAAGAACTCAGGGTCGGAGCGAATCGCCTGACGGGCCACTTCGTTAAAGGCGATATTTTGCGCCGAGAGCCGCGGGGTGGCGGCAATCACCACCGCGTTGGCGACCCGCTCCGGGTAGGTCATCGTCCACTGCATTACCTGCATCCCGCCGAGGCTGCCGCCTACGGCCGCGGCCCAGCGTTCAATCCCCAGGTGGTCGGCAAGCCGCGCTTGGCTGGCTACCCAGTCGCTGACGGTCACCATGGGAAAATCGGGGCCCCACTGGCGCCCGGTGTCAGGGTTGTGGCTAATCGGGCCGGTACTGCCGTGGCAGCCGCCCAGATTGTTCAGCGACACCACAAAAAAACGGTTGGTGTCGATCGCTTTGCCGGGGCCGATATGGGCATCCCACCAGCCGGGTTTGCGGTCTTCCTCGCTGTGATAGCCCGCGGCATGGTGGTGGCCCGAGAGCGCATGGCAAATCAGCACCGCGTTACTGCGGTCAACGTTCAAGGTACCGTAAGTTTCGTAAATCAGTTCGTAGGCAGGCAGCACTTTACCGCAGGCAAGGGAAAGCGGTGTGTCGAAGCGTGCCACGCGCGGAGTGATCAGGCCGACGGAGTCCGTCGGCCGGTCTGCAAACGCAAGCGTATCTGTATCAGGCATTGAAGGCGCTAATCCTGCTGAAAAGTGCAACTAAATGAATCGATTCGAATAGATTCATTAAATAAAGAGCTGGCAGTCAGCCGCCGTCACAATCCGATTAATGCCTCGGGAAATCCTGACGCACGAATCAATGCGCCGACCACCAAGCCATCAAGCAGATTAATGGCAATAAATACCACGATGGGCGACAGGTCAATCATACCCAGCGGGGGAATGACTTTTCTGACCGGGGCCATGATCGGTTCTACCAGTTGCATCACCAGCAGCGCGCCTGGGTGGCTGGCATTGGGCGCGACCCAGCTCAAAATGATCATCACAATCAGGGCGAAGAAGTAGATCTTTAAAATCGCACTCGCCAAAGCGGCCACGCCAGCGATGAGTAACCCCGGAATGGGCGGCATGCCGTAACCAGAGATCATGAAGATAGCAATAATGCTGGCGACCTTGAGTACAAAGCCTGCCGCTAACGTGGCGAGGTCAAAGCGGCCAGCAACGGGGCCTAAAAAGCTTTGGAACAGCCCCACCACCGGCTGTGTGATTTTGACCACCGACTGGCTTAACGGGTTGTAGTAATCCGCCCTTGACGCTTGCAGCAGAAAACGCAGCATCAGTAAAAATAGATAAATATTGATCAGCGTATTGATCAGCATTAACCCTGCATTGCCCATTAGTGTGTCTCCTTGATGATCCGTTGCTGAACGGCTGTTTTAGCCGAACGATTGCGCTAGTCGAAAGGCTGTATTAGCTGCCGCTCAGTTCCGTGGCCATGGCCTGGGCGCGATCGGCGCAGGCCTGCATGGCGTCGGCAATGGTGGTGCGCAATTGTGCCTCTTCCATGTGCTGAATGGCACGCTCGGTGGTGCCGCCCGGCGACATGACGTTCTGTTTTAGCGTGGCAGGGTCTTTATCACTTTGCTGCGCCATGGTGGCGGCGCCCAGCGCTGTTTGAATGGCTAAGCGGCGCGCAGTGGCGGCAGGTAAGCCGAGCTTGACTGCAGCGTCTTCCATGGCTTCAAACATCAAAAAGAAGTAGGCCGGGGCACTGCCCGAAACGGCGGTCACTGCGTCTAACAGCGCTTCCTCTTCGACCCACTCGACAATGCCCACCGCTTCCATTAGCTGGGTGGCCACGTCGCGCTGGGCATCGCTGACCTTGGCATTGGCGTAGAGGCCGCTGGCGCCAATGCCGACTAGCGAGGGCGTGTTGGGCATGCAGCGTACCAGGGCGTTATTACCGCCTAGCCATTGGTCAATAGTGTCAGCATCCAGGCCTGCCGCAATCGAGATCACCAGCGGCTGCTGGCGCTGAACGCTGTCGCGCAGCGCTTCGCATACGTTGCGCATGATTTGCGGTTTCACCGCGAGTACCACCACGTCGGCATTAGCCACCGCCGCGTTGTTGTCGGTGTGGGTGTTGATGCCTAAGCGTTGTTTAACCGGTGCCAGTTCGCTATCGCTCGGCGCGGTGGCGGTAATAGTAGCAGGCGCGACGCCGCTGTCGATGAGGCCGCCGATAATGGCGCTGGCCATATTGCCGGCCCCAATGAAGGTAATGTTACTCGCCATGGTAGATGTCCTTTTGTGAAAGTATGCTCAGTGAGAAAGTGGTCGGTTGCTATTCGCCTAAGTTGACTGGCGGGCGCCAAAAATCGCGGTGCCTAAGCGAACCAGCGTGGCGCCCTCCAGCACGGCGGCTTCTAAATCATCGCTCATGCCCATTGAGAGCGTATCCAGGGGCGCCTCTGGCAGGGCGTTTTGCAGCGCTGTTAAGGCCTCGCGCAGTGCCGCCAGCGGCTGGCGCTGTGCATCGAGCCCTTCTGCCGGGGCGGGAATCGCCATCAAACCGCGCAAGCGCAGGTGAGGCAGCGCGGCAACGTCTTTGGCCAATTCCTCTAACGCCTCGGGCAGCACACCGGCTTTGCTCTCTTCGCGGCTGATATTAACCTGCAGGCAAATATTCAGTGGCGCAAGGTGGGCTGGGCGCTGTTCGCTAAGGCGTTGGGCAATTTTTAACCGGTCGACACTATGCACCCAGTCAAAATACTCGGCCACCGCGCGGGTTTTATTGGACTGCAGCGGCCCAATGAAATGCCATACAATGTCGTCAAGATCCGCCAGTTCAGTCTGCTTTTCGAGCGCTTCTTGCAGATAGTTTTCACCGAATTGACGCTGGCCAAGCTGCCAAGCCTGACGAATCATCGCCGCGGGCTTGGTTTTACTGACTGCGAGTAGCTCGGTCGCGTCCTGAGTGCGCCCCGCGTCTGCTAAGGCGTTACGCAGGCGTGTACGTGCCTGATCGTATGCATGGCCGAGTGACTCGTTAAGCGCGATGTCTGTCATACTCAAGCACCTTACCGCAGCTGGGAAGAGAGATGGATATTACCGAACTGCTAGCATTCTCGGCAAAGCAGAATGCCTCTGACTTGCACCTTTCAGCCGGTTTGCCGCCTATGATACGTGTTGATGGCGACATTCGTCGGCTCAATGTGCCCGCTATCGATAATAGCGATGTGCGTAAATTGATCTATGACATCATGAATGATCGCCAGCGGCGCGACTACGAAGAGCGTCTGGAAATCGACTTTTCTTTTGAAGTGCCGGGCGTGGCGCGCTTTCGCGTTAATGCCTTTACCCACGGCCGCGGCGCGGGGGCGGTATTCCGCACTATTCCCAATCAAGTGCTCTCCATGCAAACCCTGGGGCTGGGTGAGGTGTTTGAGCGCTTAGCGATGCTGCCGCGTGGCCTGGTATTAGTAACCGGGCCAACAGGGTCGGGCAAAAGTACGACGCTTGCGGCGATGATTGATTACATCAACGACCATCGATACGAGCATATTCTCACCATTGAAGACCCTGTCGAGTTTGTTCACGCCAGCAAGCGCTGCTTGATTAACCAGCGTGAAGTGCACCGCGATACCCATAGCTTTGCCGATGCGCTGCGCAGCGCGCTACGTGAAGACCCGGATGTGATTCTGGTCGGTGAACTGCGTGATCTGGAAACCATCCGCTTAGCACTGACCGCGGCTGAAACCGGCCACTTGGTACTGGGGACGCTGCACACGACCTCGGCGGCGAAAACGATTGATCGGATTATCGATGTTTTCCCCGGCGAAGAGAAAGCCATGGTGCGCTCGATGCTGTCGGAATCACTCCAGGCGGTGGTGTCGCAATCGCTGCTTAAACGCCAGGGCGGCGGTAGGGTGGCGGCCCATGAAGTGCTGATTGCCACCTCGGCGGTACGTAATTTGATTCGCGAAGACAAAGTGGCACAGATGTACTCGGCCATCCAAACCGGCGGTAGCCTGGGCATGCAAACCCTGGATGCTGCGCTGTCTCAGCTCGTTAAAGAGGGCGCGGTCAGTTTGCAGGAGGCGCAAATGAGCGCCAAGGGAACGCTGGCGATAAAGGATGAATAAGGAGCCCGCCATGCAAGCGCCGCCTGTAGAACTTTCGCCCACGCAATGGCTACACCAACTGCTCGATATTATGGTCGAGCAGCACGCATCCGATCTGCTCATTTCCGTGGGCGCGCCGCCAAGCTTGAAAATGCCCGATGGGCTGGTGCCGCTGGGGCAGCAGCGCTTAACCACCCATCAGGTCAATGAACTGGTTACCCATACGCTGCCGGAAGGGCTGCGTGAGCGGTTTGCCAGCGAGCGTGAAGCAAATTTCGCTTTAAGCCGCGAGGGCAAAGGGCGTTTTCGGGTCAGCGCCTTTCAGCAGCGCAATCAGATGGCCATGGTGGTGCGCAGCATCGCCATTGAGATTCCTCGCCTGGAAGCGCTGGGCGTGCCGGAGCAGTTGGCGAAATTAGCCCAGGCCAAGCGTGGGCTCGTTTTAGTAGTGGGCGGTACGGGAACCGGTAAATCGACGACCCTCGCGGCGATGATTCAGCAGCGCAACGAGACCGTTGGCGGCCATATCATCAGCATCGAAGACCCCATCGAGTACCTGCATCCCCATAAGCGCGCGATTGTGAATCAGCGTGAAGTAGGGATTGATACCGAGTCGTTTGAGGTGGCGCTAAAAAACACCCTGCGCCAGGCGCCCGATGTAATCCTGATTGGTGAAATCCGCACTAGGGAAACCATGGAGCACGCGCTCACCTTTGCTGAAACCGGTCACCTGTGTTTGGCGACGCTGCATGCCAATAACGCCAACCAGGCGTTGGAGCGCATCATTCACTTCTTTCCCCATGAGCGTCATGAGCAGATCTGGATGGACCTTTCGCTGAATCTGCGCGCGGTCGTCGCTCAGCAACTGCTGCCCACGTTAGCGGGCGGGCGCCGTGCGGCGATCGAGATCATGCTGCAGTCGCCACGTGTTGCCGATTTGATCCGCAAAGGCGACGTTAGTGAGATTAAAGCGGCGATGGCCAAGTCCCAGGATGCCGGGATGCAGACCTTTGACCAGGCGCTGCATGACCTGCATCAGGCCGGGCATATAAGTAGAGAGGTGGCCATGGCCCACGCCGACTCGGCCAACGATCTGCGCATGCTGCTCAACGCCAGCGATGCCAAGGCGCGCAATCTCTCTTTGGATGAGCAAGTGCCTAGTCATTTAGGCCTGCGCGATGGCGATGATTACTGAGCGTTAACTACGCTGCAGAAACTACGCAGCATAAACCCCGCCCAGCACCCGCGGCCCCTGCGCGCCGGTGACCGAGGGTAAGTTGCCTGGCAGGTGGTGCAGGCGTTGGTGGGCCAGCCAGGCAAAGGCGCCGGCTTCGATCCAGTCTTCAGGCCAGCCGTAGGCCGCTGGCGAAGTGAGCGTAGCGCGAGGGAGATAATAGGCAAGGCGCTGCATCAGGTAGCCGTTATGAGCGCCGCCGCCAGCGGTGATCAGCGTAAGTGGGCCATCTTTGATCTGTAGTTGTTCAATGCCCTGGGCGACACTAGCCGCGGTGAGTTCGGCCAGCGTGGCCTGCACATCGGCGGCAGCTTCCTGCCCGCTAAGATGTTGGCGTAGCCAATCCAGATGAAACAGCTCACGCCCAGTGCTTCTCGGCGGCGGCTGTTGGAAAAACGGTTCCGATAGCAGCCGAGCTAACAGCGCTTCATCTACCTTGCCGCTCGCGGCCCAAGCGCCATCTTGATCAAAGCGGCCGCCTTGGTGCCAGGCAAACCAGCCATCCAATAAAACATTCGCGGGCCCGGTATCAAAACCAATCACGGGATCGGTTGGCTGGCTGGAAAGCCAGGTCAGATTGGCAAAGCCGCCCAGGTTAAGCACCAACTGATGCGCGCCTGATCTACCAAATAGCGCCTGATGAAACGCCGGTGCCAGCGGTGCGGCCTGGCCACCGGCGGCTAAGTCGCGGCGGCGGAAATCAGCAACGACCGTGCAGCCGGTGAGTTCTGCCAACAGGCTGGGATTATCCAGCTGTAGCGTATAGGCCGGGCCACCGCTATGCCCTACGGGCGCATGTTCAATCGTTTGGCCGTGGCTGCCGATGGCGCTGATCTGTTCAGGCTTTATAGAGATTGGCGCTAAGAGTTGCTGGACGGCCTGGGCCTGGCACTGGCAGAAAGCATGCTCTGCCGCCGCCAGTTGAGCAAAGCCCACCTGCTCCGCATGGCATAGCATGAGCAGCAGGCGATGCAGCTCATCTGGCATCGGTTCGGCGTGGGTCGCCAGCAGGCGCGGCGGCGAGTCAGTCTCGATGGCGATCAATGCAGCATCAATACCGTCCAGGCTAGTGCCGGACATCAGGCCAATATAGTAAAGCGGCGAAGCGGTAGGCATTTTCATCAGCGAACTCGTACCAAGCGGGGCTAAAACTAAGCTAAGGCTAAACCAGGGCTCAACCAAGGCGAACGAGCATGGTAACATCGTCGGCTATTTATCACCTGAGCCCGGTGTGGACGGTTCTTTATAGTGGAGAGAGGCAATGAGTGAGGTGGATCAGGCTTTAGCGCTGTTGTCGCGGGGTACGCATGAAATCCTGGTAGAGGATGAGTTAAGAAAGAAGCTGGCTTCAGGCCGCAAACTGCGTATCAAAGCGGGTTTTGATCCTACAGCCCCTGACCTTCACTTGGGACACAGCGTATTGCTAACCAAAATGCGCCAGTTCCAGGACTTGGGGCACACGGTTATCTTTTTAATCGGGGATTTTACCGGGCGTATTGGTGACCCAACCGGCAAAAACGTGACCCGTAAACCGCTTACCGAAGAAGATGTTAAAGCCAACGCCGATACTTATAGGGAGCAGGTGTTTAAAATCCTCGACCCTGAGAAAACCGAGGTGCGTTTTAACGCCGAATGGTTTAGCGAGCTCTCCGCTGCCAAAATGATTGAGCTGGCCGCCCAAAGCACCGTCGCCCGCATGCTGGAGCGGGACGACTTTGAAAAGCGTTACAACGCCAATCAGTCGATTGCCATCCACGAATTTCTCTACCCGCTGGTACAAGGCTACGACTCGGTAGCGCTTGAGGCCGATGTTGAGCTGGGCGGCACCGACCAGAAGTTCAACCTGTTGATGGGGCGCGAGATACAAAAGCACTTCGGCCAGGAGCCCCAGGTGGTCATCACCATGCCGCTGCTGGAAGGGTTAGACGGCGTGCAGAAGATGTCAAAGTCGCTGGGCAACTACATTGGTGTCGATGAAGCGCCGGGCTCGATGTTCAACAAGCTGGTCTCCATGCCGGACAGCTTAATGTGGCGCTACTTTGAGTTGCTCTCTTTGAAATCCAATGAAGAGATCGAAGCGCTCAAGCAGGATGTCGCCAATGGTGCCAACCCACGTGATGTTAAAATGGAGCTGGCGCGAGAGCTGATTGCCCGTTACCACGGAGACGAAGCCGCTGCCAATGCGCATAAGTCGGCGGGTAATCAGCTGGCCGATGGCGAACTGCCGGAAGACCTGCCGGAAGTCACGGTGGACTTTGAAGGCAGCGAGCAAGCGCCTATTGCCGCAGTGCTTAATAGGGCAGAGCTTACCAACAACAGCGCCCAAGCCAAAGATATGTTGGGGAATGGCCGCGTTAAAGTCGACGGCGAAGTCGTCGCCAAAGACACCATGCTGGCGACGGGTAAGAGCTATGTCATTCAGGCGGGCAAGAAACGTTACGCCCGTGTGACGCTTAGTTGAAGTTTTTTTGACCCTTTTCCAC
>NZ_BJXV01000007.1 GCF_007991175.1 Halovibrio variabilis | reverse complement strand
TTGGTTGAACAATGCTAATAGGCCTGCACTGCTAGACCGAGCCGCCATGGGCGCCTAGAATAAATCGTTAAACCGCCTGTTAATTGGGAAATTCTGTGACTGCTACAATGCCCGCGCTTGAGCAACCTTATTTAGATTTGATGCAAACTGTTTTGGACCACGGCGTTGATCGCCATGACCGTACAGGCGTGGGCACGCGCTCGGTATTTGGCCACCAGATGCGCTTTGATTTGTCGCGCGGCTTTCCACTGCTGACGACGAAAAAGCTGCACCTGCGCTCGATCATTCATGAGCTGCTGTGGTTCTTGAGAGGCGACACCAATATTGCCTACCTAAAAGAGAACGGCGTGCGGATTTGGGACGAGTGGGCGGACGAAAACGGCGACCTGGGTCCCGTTTACGGCTACCAGTGGCGCAGTTGGCCTGACCCCAAGGGCGGCAGCGTTGACCAAATTGCCAAAGTGCTTGAGCAGCTGCGTACCTCCCCGCATTCGCGCCGGCTGATTGTCTCTGCCTGGAACCCGGCGCAGGTCGATGAAATGCAGCTACCGCCTTGCCACTGCCTGTTCCAGTTTTATGTCGCCAATGGAAAACTTTCGTGCCAGCTCTATCAGCGCAGTGCCGATATCTTCCTGGGTGTGCCGTTTAACATCGCCAGCTATGCCTTGCTGCTTAGCATGGTGGCGCAGGTGGCAGGCCTACAGCCGGGTGAGTTTATTCACACCCTGGGCGATGCGCATCTCTACAGTAACCATCTAGACCAAGCCAAAGAACAGCTTTCGCGCACGCCCAACGCCGCGCCAGCGCTAGTGCTAAACCCGGATATAGACGATCTCTTTGCGTTCCGTTTTGAAGATATTCATATTGATGCATACAACCCGCACCCGCACATCAAAGCCGAGGTGGCGGTATGACCCAGCAGGACGCTATGAGCCAAAAAAGCAGTGAATTTGATTCGTTAGTGCCGGTAGCGATGATCGTCGCCATGGCCAGGAACCGTGTGATCGGTGTGGAGGGCAAGCTGCCCTGGTACCTGCCTGAAGATTTAAAGTTTTTCAAACGGATCACCCAGGCTAAGCCCCTGGTGATGGGGCGAAAAACCTTTGCTTCGATTGGCAAACCGCTGCCAAATCGGCTTAATATCGTCATCACCCGAAACGCCGAGTTCTCCCCAGAAGGCGTGCGCGTGTGCCATGACTTACCCTCAGCGCTTGCCTTGGCCGACCAGCACGCCACCATTGAAGCCGCAGAAGAAGTTATGGTGATGGGGGGCGGTGAGATTTACCGCCAGGCGCTACCGTTTGCCCAGCGGCTGTACATAACGGAAGTGGATGTAGAAGCAGAAGGCGACGCAACGTTCCCTGAGTTTGATCAACAAGCCTGGCGTGAAGTGCAGCGCGTAGCAGGGCAGCCAGCACAAGGGCAGCCAAGCTACGATTTCGTGGTCTACGAGCGCATCGCCGACTGACAGGGTCAAAGGAGAAGGCTATGACCGCCAGCTTAACGAACATGTTAGATGACTTAGAAGCGCGTCTTGAACGTACCCAAGCTGAGCTGCAAGTCCTGCGCGAAGAGAACCATCGACTCAAGCAGCGGCTAGCACCTGATGAGGCAGTGACTGCAGACCAACAGGCACCGGTAGAAAGCGCCCAAGTCGACAATGCCACCAATGTTGACAGCACCGCCAATGTTGACGCCGCCCTGGTCAAGCCAGAGGCACCGGAAAATACAATAGAGCCAGAAGAACCTGAAAAGCCGGAGCAACCAGAAGGCGCAGCGCAAACACCTTCACCGCATGCCCTGCTAAACCAGTGGTATGAGCGTTATCCCAACGCCTTTTTTAAAGGCCACACCAAGCCGCTAAAAGTGGGTATTCATCAAGACCTTGCCGAGCGTGAAGCATGGCCCAACAAGCTGATTCGCCGTGCGTTGGCCAACTACGTCAACCTGCCACGCTATATAAAAGCGGTGCGAGTAGGCGTTGAGCGAGTTGATTTGGATGGCCAGCCGGCCGGCAAGGTGGATAAAGAAGCGGCCCTGCACGCGGCGCAAAAACGCGGCGATAAGCAGGCCGCTGGGCAGCCTAAAGAACGCCCGCCCAAACCCAAGGCGGTTGCTGAAAAGCCCCGCCAAGAGGCGCCTAAACCGCCTGACAGCGAACGCATAAGTGAAAAAAGCGAGTCACGCAAGCCGCTTAGCATGGAAGACAAATTACTAGGCTTGCAGCAGAAATTCGAAGGGCGTTGAGACCGGGCTTATAGGCAGGGGTTCAATAAAAAAGCCAAAATAGTAAAAAAACACTGTTTTTTTCTATTGCGTTCCCTGGAATCCCGGTATAAAGTTCGTCTTGCGAGCATTGGACTATAACAAGGCTTAGTTGAGGACATGCCGCATACCACCGGAAAAAACCGGGGATGAAATAAGAGCATGGCCCGCAAAAGCCAACTGCCGACTTATTAAAGTCGAGCATAAACGATCGAAACAGTATACGAGCTAAGGAATTTAAATCATGAAAAAGACACTTCTAGCGACTGCTATCATCGGTGCCATGGGCGCCTCTGCAGCAGCACAAGCAGCAACTGTTTATGACCAAGACGGCACCAAGCTGGACATCTACGGCCGTGTTGTTTATGGCATCACTACCGGTGGTCCTGATGGTGGTACTAGTACTGTACGTAGCGAAACAGTACTAGATGACGGTACCGTTGTTGTTACCGAAGAGGAAAGTAACGTTCGTTCCTCCGGCTCCGATTTCATCGATCTGGGTTCACGCTTTGGTTTTATCGCTGACCACGAAGTTACCCGCGACCTAAGCGTTTTTGCCCGCATGGAATTTCGTGGCGATGCTGATGCCCAGAACACGGGTGGTTTCGACACCATCCGTAACACCTACCTGGGTGCACGCAGCGATTCCTGGGGTTCGGTGCAGGCCGGTAACTTCGACAGCGTTTATTACCGTTCTGGCGACGTGATTTTCGATGTGCCGGAAAACCTGGGCTGGGAACAGCTTGGCGGCATTTCGGCTGACAGCCGCGGCGATGCGATTTCTTACTCTACGCCCGAACTTTCCGGCTTCCGTGCTCATGTTCAGGCCAAGCACCTTTCCGGTAACACTAACGATATTACAGCTGGTCAGGACAACAGCGCTACTTGGACGACTGCTGCAGCTGTCGATTACACCATTAACGACCTGTATATGTCGTTGGGTTACAGCCAGGGCAAGGATGTTTCTGATCGTGGCGCTAGCTACGACGGCGGTAGTCCTTATGCCGCTGGTGAAGATCTGTTCGGCTTCTTCGCCAACTATGACGTAACCGATGCCTTTAGCCTGCGCTTCAAGTACGAAGAGATTAGCAGCAAGTTCGGCCAAGACGTACTGGATACTCGTGCGTCAAGCTCGAACCAAACTGTTTCTGACAGAGCAGTCAATGCTGAAGAGAGCATTATGGGCTTAGGTGCTACCTACGACTACGGTATGGGTGAAGTCTACGGTCAGTACGCTCGTGTCGACATGGCATTTGACGGTGTAGACGACAAAGATCGTTGGATGCTGGGCGGCAACTATCGCTTCAGCCAGCCAATGTATGTCTTTGCCGAAGTATATCAAGAAGACAGCGGCACTAGCTTTGACGAATCCTTAACTGATAACTTCCGTTCGCTCGACGACGAAATCCTGACCACTGTTGGCGTTCGTTACGACTTCTAAGAAGCTTTGTCTTAATTAGTCTATGAGATAGATACGTTGGAAACAACGATAGAACCGGCCTCTTAGGAGGCCGGTTTTTCGTTTGCGCACTAGAGGCCTGGCGTTATGGCAGCTTTTTTATGCAAGGAATAAAAGTATGACTGTGATTAACCAAGCTCTGTTGGACGCCGTTGAAGGCATTGCCCGCGAAGCAGGCGATGCCATTATGCGCGTTTACGCAGGCGAGTTCAGCGTGGAAGAGAAAGACGATAAAAGCCCGTTAACCGACGCCGATAAGGCGGCGCACAATGTCATTGTGCGCGGTTTAAAGGCGCTGCCGGTAGACATCCCCATCCTCTCTGAAGAGGATATCGAGGGCTTTGCCGGAGCCGATGCCGAGGGCCGCTATTGGTTGGTCGACCCGTTGGATGGCACCAAAGAGTTTATCAAGCGCAACGGCGAGTTCACCGTCAATATTGCCCTGATTGAGAACGGCAAACCGGTGCTAGGCGTGGTGACTGCACCCGCGCTTGAGATTGGCTACGTGGCAGCGCAAGGGTTAGGGGCCTTCAAGATTGAAGCCGATGGTCAGCGCAAGGCTATTGCCGTATCAGGCAAGCCGAAACCAGGCGTGTCCTGGCGCGTGGTGGGCAGCCGTTCACACCCCAGCCCTGATTTGGCCGCGTGGTTGGAGCGGCTGGGTGAGCACACCATGCTGCCCATGGGCAGTTCGTTAAAACTGTGCACCATCGCTGAAGGTTTCGCCGATGCCTACCCGCGTTTAGGCCCCACCTGCTTGTGGGACACCGCTGCTGCCCATGCGGTGGTGCTTGAAGCGGGTGGCCGCGTGGAAACCCTGGAAGGCAGCGCGCTTAGTTACGCCAACCCCAGCGAAAAGCTCAACCCTTATTTTGTGGTGTGGGGGCATTAAACCAAGGCGCCACCGATTTTAGTTTTGGCTCGAACCTTCTCAATATTGGCGGTTTTGTAGCGCGGCGTAAGCGTCAGCGCACCCGCGGAAGCAGCGCGAAGCGGTGCCGGGTTTGGCTGAGGTGCCATTGGACGTCGTTCCGACGCCTCCCGCGGGTGCCTCTTATGTTCGTTCCTCTCACATAATCGTTACCACGCGCTACGGGTGCACTTGCTTGATATTGGCGGTTTTGTAGCGCGGCGTCAGCGCACCCGCGGAAGCAGCGCGGGGCGTTGCCAGGGGTTGGCTCTGTACCATTGTTAGGGCATGTCTGGCTTTGTTGTTTACAATAGTATACATTGGGAATTAAATATTAACTTATTGCTACCAGTGGATATATTATGTGCGGCATCGTCGGCGCGGCTAGCGCAAATGATAGCATTCCCTTTCTACTCGCAGGGTTGGCAACCCTAGAGTACCGCGGCTACGACTCGGCGGGTTTGGCGCTATTACCCAACGAGGGGGTTAACGGCTTGCAGCGTGCGCGTTCTAAAGGGCGCGTGGCTGAGCTGGCCAGCAAAGTTGCGCAAGCGGGCATGAGTGGCAACGTGGGCATTGCTCACACCCGTTGGGCGACACACGGCGTCCCTGCTGAACATAATGCCCACCCCCATATCTCTGGCGGTTTGGCGGTGGTGCACAACGGCATTATCGAAAACTACGAAGCCCTGCGTGAAAAGCTACAGGGCTTTGGATATGTCTTTACCTCTGATACTGACACTGAAACCATCGCCCACCTGATTCAAGCCTGCTTTAAAGGCCATATCGGCGAACCGGCAGAAAACCTGCTTTCCGCTGTGCAGTGTGCCGTGGCGCATTTAAAAGGGGCTTTTGCTTTAGCGGTCATTAGCGAAGAAGAACCCGAATGTTTGGTGGTTGCCCGCGAAGGCTCGCCGCTCATGCTGGGCATTGCCGATGATGGTCACTACGCCGCCTCAGATGCGTCTGCGCTGCTGTCTGTTACCAAGCGAATGATGTACTTGGAAAATGGCGATATCGCGCGGTTGACACCTGAATCCATCAGCTTGATCGATCGGCTAGGCCAGCCTACCCAGCGTAACGTGATTACCTCTAGCCTGAACGCTAATGCGGTAGAGCTTGGCGATTACAGCCATTATATGCAGAAAGAAATCTTCGAGCAGCCTCAGGCACTTAGCAATACGCTAGAAATGATTAGCGGGGCAGGGCAGTTACAAGCGGGGATTTTTGGTGCCGAGGCGGCCGATATCTTTGCGCAAATCGATTCGGTACTGATTATTGCCTGCGGTACTTCCAGCTATGCAGGAATGACCGCCAAGTACTGGATAGAGCAAGTGGCGGGTATTACCTGTAACGTCGAAATTGCCAGTGAATACCGCTACCGTCAAAGTGTGCCCAACCCTAACCAGCTAGTTGTGGTTATTTCCCAGTCTGGTGAAACCGCCGACACGCTGGCCGCACTTCATCATGCCAAGGCGCTGGGGCATCATCATACGTTGGCGATTTGCAATGTGCCTGAGTCTGCCATTGTGCGTGAAACCGTGCTGCGCTTTATTACCCGCGCCGGGCCGGAAATAGGCGTGGCGTCTACAAAGGCGTTTACCACCCAGTTAAGCGTGCTTTTCCTGCTCACATTATTGCTGGCGAAAGCCAATCAGCGTTTGGATGCGTCTACTGAAAAAGCCTACTTGGATGAGTTGCGCCATTTACCCATCGCCGTCGGTAAAGTGCTGGCGTTAGAGCCTAGCATTAAAGCGTGGGCGGGGTATTTTGCCGATAAACAGCATGCGCTGTTTTTGGGTCGTGGGCGGCATTATCCAATTGCCTTGGAAGGCGCGCTGAAGCTTAAAGAAATCTCCTACATTCATGCTGAAGCCTACCCAGCGGGTGAGTTAAAGCATGGCCCCTTGGCGTTGGTTGATTCAGAAATGCCGGTGGTCGTGGTTGCCCCCAACGATGAAACGTTGGAAAAGCTCAAAGCCAACATGCAGGAAGTGAGCGCTCGAGGCGGTGTGTTGTATGTGTTTGCCGATAGCGGCAGTACGGTAACGTCATCCGAAAATGTGCATGTATTGCAGATGCCGGACCCTACTGGATTTAAAGACGGTGGTTTTAAAACCGATGACTTTAAAAGCACTGTTTTTAAAAGCACGGACCTTAAAAATAATGGCCTGCTGTCGCCAGTATTGCATGTGGTAGCGCTGCAGCTGCTTGCTTACCACGTGGCGTTGGTAAAAGGCACTGATGTGGATAAACCGCGTAACCTTGCTAAAAGTGTCACCGTGGAGTGACGGACACAGCAGCAGCTAGGGCTGCTATCGTAGGCCTACGAAAGTTAAACGATTATTAGCGCTATTGTGTAAGGGAGAAAGGAATGGATGCCACCATCAACGCATTTTTTGAGCAACGCCCCGATGCTGCTAACCAAGCTGAGCGTGTGACGTTTGGTACGTCGGGGCATCGGGGGCGCTCGCTTAATCGCACCTTCAACGCGATGCATATTCTGGCGATTACACAGGCAGTGGTCGATTACCGTGTGAAGTCAAATTATCAAGGCCCGCTGTTTTTGGGGTTTGATACCCATGCACTTTCGCATCCTGCCTGGGAGTGTGCGTTGCAGGTGCTAGCCGCCAATAAGGTGCCTGTGTTTGTTGAAAAAGCACACGGCTACACTGCTACCCCCTTAGTCAGCCACGCGATTTTGACCCACAATCGTGCTCAAAATCAGGCGACCCCAGCGCTAGCTGATGGCTTAATTATTACGCCGTCGCATAATCCACCGGAAGACGGCGGCATTAAATACAACCCGCACCACGGCGGCCCAGCCGATACCGATGCTACCGGCTGGATTGAGCTGCGCGCCAACGCTTACCTGCTGCGCCAATTAGACGATGTGCCCACGGTGCCGGTTGACGAGGCGATTGCCCACGCTCAAGAGTACGACTTCACCGCACATTACGTCGCCAAACTGGGCAGCGTACTGGATATCGCCGCGATTCAAGATGCCAACCTAACGCTGGGTGTTGACCCGATGGGCGGGACGGCGCTGCCGGTATGGCAGGCGATAGCGGCGCACTACAACCTCAATCTTGAGGTGGTGAACACCACGGTTGATGCTGAGTTTGCGTTTATGCCGCCTGATCACGACGGCAAAATCAGAATGGACTGCTCCAGCACGGCGGCGATGGCGAACCTGCTCAAGATCAAAGACCGCTTTGATATCGCCTTTGGCAACGACCCCGATGCCGACCGCCACGGTATTGTGGATGCCAACGGCTTGATGAACCCGAATCATTTTTTGGCCGTGTGTGTCGATTATTTGATTACCCACCGCCCCGAGTGGGCCAAAACGCTCAAGATTGGCAAGACGCTGGTGTCGTCTTCGATGATCGACCGGGTAGTGGCGTCCCACGAGCGCGAGCTTTATGAAGTCCCCGTGGGGTTTAAGTGGTTTGTCGATGGCCTGCACGCAGGCTGGCTGGCCTTTGGTGGTGAAGAGAGCGCTGGTGCAAGCCTGCTGACTCGGGATGGAAACGCGTGGTCCACCGATAAAGACGGTATTGTGCTCTGTTTATTGGCAGCGGAAATCATGGCAGTGACCGGCAAAACGCCCAGCGAGTATTACCGTACGCTGACACAGCGCTTTGGCGAGCCTTTCTACAAACGTGTCGATACGTCTTGTTCGCCCGAAGAGAAAGCGGCGTTTAAAAACCTAAGCGCTGACAGTGTGACTGAGAAAACCCTGGCGGGCGACATCATCACCGCGGTGCTGGTAGCAGCCCCAGGCAATGGTGCGGCGATTGGCGGTATTAAAGTTACCACCGAAAACGGCTGGTTTGCCGCCCGTCCCAGCGGTACCGAGTCGCTTTATAAAGTGTATGCCGAAAGTTTTACCGGCCCGCAGCATTTGGATGAGTTGATTGAAAACGCGCAAAAGCTGTTAGCAGATGTATTGAAAGGGTAACGGCTGTTGCTTGGACATCATCAGGAAGGTAATTCATGAATACGCCGCTAACCGCTGTGAATCATCGCCTTTACACGCCCATCAATGCGCTAATAACTCATGCCGAGCATTTACAGGCGCAGTCGTTAAGCGATTTGCTTGGCAGTCACTCGGCCACCGCGACACACCGGGCGGAGGCCCTGGCATTCACGTTTGGTTCACTCCATGTGGATTTTAGCAAGCAGCGCCTGACGACTGAAACGTTGGCGTTATTGGTGGACTGGGCGCGCAGCACGGGATTGGAAAAAAAGCGCGACGCACTTTTTTCCGCAGCGGTGGTCAATCCTTCAGAACAGCGAGCGGCACTGCATATGGCGGCGCGCTGGCCGACGACGGTAACGCCGCCCGACGGTATGCAAGCGGCCGCCGCCTTTTGCCAGCAGCAGCGCACGCGCCTGGCTGCCATGGTCGAGCGTTTACATCGGGGGGAATGGTTTGGTGCCAGCGGGCAGTCAATCACTGATGTCGTGCATATTGGCGTTGGCGGCTCTGACCTGGGGCCAAAATTAATCAGTGAAGCCTTGGCCGATCGCCCCAGCCATACGCTGATGAACGTTCACTATGTATCTAGTATGGATGGCACCCAATTACTGCCGCTGATGGAGTCCTTGGATCCGGCCACAACGCTATTGGTATTGGCGTCGAAGTCGTTTACCACGGCCGATACCCAGTTCAATGTTCAAACGGCGTTAACATGGTTGAGTGAATCGCTTGAACTTGATGTGCCGACTGTTTGTTGCCATCAGCTAGTGGGGGTTTCTTCCAAGCCGGATAAAATGACCGCATTGGGTATTCCCGCCGCTCATCAGCTGGTTTTTAAAGACTGGATTGGTGGGCGTTTTTCATTGTGGTCGCCGATTGGGGTGAGCATCGCAATGCAGCTCGGCATGGCCAACTTTAATGCGCTGTTAGAAGGCGCACATGCCCTTGATCGCCACTTTCTTGAAACGCCTCTGGCAGATAATTTACCCGTTTTGATAGCGTTAGTGGGTGCCTGGAATTGTCAATTCTTGCATATCCCCACTCACGCGGTACTGCCTTATGATAGCCGCCTGAAAAGTTTACCTGCCTATTTACAGCAGTTGGAAATGGAGTCCAACGGTAAAAGCGTGTGTTTGAACGGTCGTGCGGTTACGCATGCTACCTGTCCGATTATTTGGGGCGATGTAGGGCCTAATGCGCAGCATGCGTTTTATCAATTATTACACCAAGGCGGGCACACGGTAAGCGCTGATTTCGTGGCGGTCGCCGAGCGCGAAGTGGCCGCCACGCAGGATGTGCAGGCGTTGTTGGCGGCCCAAGAGGAGCTCACACTGGCGAATTGCCTGGCTCAGGCGCAGTTGTTTGCACTAGGCGATGACGCGATTCCAACCGCTCTGCGGGGGCACATGGCGCAAGGGTATCGTGGCAATCAGCCCAACTCATTATTACTGTTAAAACAGCTAGACGCGGGGAGCATTGGAGCGCTGCTAGCGCTTTACGAGCACAAGGTGTTTGTCCAATCGGTGCTTTGGGACCTTAATCCCTTTGACCAGCCGGGCGTTGAGCTAGGCAAGCAGTTAGCGACAAGCCTTTATCAAACCTTGGCGGGGGGGCCTCTAGAGTATGCGGTGGTAAAAGACCCCAGCACTGAGCAGCTGATGCAGAAAATAGGCGAGTGGCGGCGCCATTCATCAATGAACGAATCACTTAATTAAGGAAGCTGTAATGACGCAAGTGCGCAAAGCGATTATTCCGGTAGCGGGTTTTGGGACGCGTTTATTACCCATCAGCAAGGCAATCCCGAAGGAAATGGTGCCGGTGGTCGATCGCCCGCTGATTCAGCATGTGGTGGAAGAGGCGCTAGCGGCGGGGATCAACGAAATCATTTTAGTCACTCGCTCGGGAAAGTCGGCGATTGAAGACCACTTCGATGCGCATGCAGAACTTGAGGATTCGTTGGCGAGCAAAGGCAAAGACGCACTATTGGAAACCTTGTCCGCTATTGCGCCACCACGACTAAAAATCACCAGCGTACGCCAGCCGAATGCACAAGGCTTAGGGCATGCGGTTTTTTGCGCCGCCCATTTGCTGGGTGAGGGCGAACCTTTTGCTGTGATTCTGCCGGATGTGCTGGTGAAGCCCCAGGCAGGCAGTGACAAGTGTGACCTGGGCGACATGGTGACACGCTGGGACGCGAGCAGTGCCGCGCAGATTATGGTGGAAGCCGTGCCGGAAGAGGAAGTCCACCGCTACGGCATCGTGGACTGCGGGGGAAGCGAACCCCGGGCGGGCGAAAGCGCCGATATGCGCGGTGTTGTCGAGAAGCCTAAACCCGAGGAAGCGCCTTCACGGCTTTCCGTGATTGGCCGTTATGTGTTGTCTTACCGGGTGATGGAGCTGCTAAGTGACCAGCCACCGGGGGCCGGGAATGAAATTCAGCTGACCGATGCGATCGATCGATTAATGCAGGAAGGCAAACCCGTACAAGCCTTTCGAATGAACGGGCGCACGTTCGATTGCGGAAATATCGAGGGCTGGTTGCAAGCCAACACGCTTCTCGCCCGCGAAGCGGGATATGAGGTATAAGAATATAATTCACCCAAAGGCGGCGGGCGCCATCACTCACGCCAAGCCTGCCATCCGCGGGTAAAATCACTTGATTCCAGTGGTTTTGTAGCGCGTGGTAAGCCTAAGGCGCACCCGCGGAAGCAGCGCGCAGCGGTGCCGGGGTTTGGGTGCAGTGCCACCGAGCGTCGTTCCGACGCCTCCCGCGGGTGCCTCGAAACGCTCGCTGAACTCGCTTTCTCGTTACCCCGCGCTACGGGCGCAGCGCGAAGCGTTGCCGGGGTTTGGTTCCGTGCCACT
>NZ_BJXV01000006.1 GCF_007991175.1 Halovibrio variabilis | reverse complement strand
GGGGGCTTTATTCCCAATTCATATCGGCGATGTCGGGGGTGTGTTGGGTGCCCCAGTCAAGTTCGTACCAGCCTTTTTGTACGCATTGCCGAAAGCTCGACCATTCCCAATGGCGGGGGGCTTTGGTCCAGCCGTGCTTGACGGGGTTGTAATGGATGTAATCCATATGCCGCTGCCAGTCGTTTTCGTCGCGAATGACGTGCTCCCAGAAACCTCGCTGCCAAGCATTCTGGGTGCCAGGAGGAAAGAGAAATTCCTGTGAAGCGTATTTTTTAATATCCCGCCAGCGCGAGGAGTAGTCGGCGTCGCCTTCGGGAAGTGTCCATAAGCAGTGAAGATGGTCGGGAAGTAGAACAAACGCTTCCATAACGAAGGGGCGTTCTTCTCGAACTCGGCGAAACGCACGGCCCAGAGCTTCAATATTATGACGATCAGCGAGGAGAGGTTGCCGTGCGAAAGTAACGACCGTAAAGAAGTAGCTGCCGCCAGGAACATGCGCGCGTCGATAGATGGCCACCCGTGTCCCCATGACGAATATTTATATTAAGTAGTCCTATTGTAGCGCGTGGTAAGCCTACGGCGCACCCGCGTAAGCAGCGCGAAGCAGTGCCAGGGTTGGATTCTGTGCCACGGGGCGACGTTCCGCCGCCATCCGCGGGTGCTTCTTATGTTCGTTACTCTCACATAATCGTTACCACGCGCTACAACTTGCTTAAGGTCTCTAGCGGGACTTCAAGGTGCTGTGGTCGATTAAGCACATTTAGCAAAACGATGGCGCGCTCTTCGCCTTTACAGCGGGTGAAAATAGCTTCGAGGTCTTTGAACGGGCCGTCGGTAATGGTGACCTTTTCACCGGCGCTGAAGTAGGTGTGACTACCTTCTAGGTGATGAGGCTGGGCACGTAGTGTCCCGACCAACGACTCGGGAACGGCGACGGGCCTGTTGCCGAAGGTGAGCAGGCGCAACACGCCGCGCGTGGAGCGAATCGGTCGCCAGTCACTGGCGACTTGATCCAGGCGGATAAACAAATAGTAGGGAAACAGCGGTTCAGTAACAGTGACTAGCTTGCTCTGACGCTTACGCTGGGCGTTAAGCACAGGATGAAATACCTCATACCCTTGGTTGGTGAGGTTGTCGGCGGCGCGAAAGGATTCCCCCCCTTTGCATTGAATGACGTACCAGGAAGGCGTTGCACCTTCAACGTCGCTGAAACAAGCCATGTGTATATCCTTGGGTCTAGAACAATAATTAAGTATTACAGTAGCGCCGCTCGTGCATCAAGCGTTTGCTTTATGTTTGGCTTATATTGGCGAACATTGCTGCCATGGTCCGCTTCGGTAGCATGCCTTCTATGGGGGAAATCACCTGAAAATAAACGTAAGGCCGTACCTTACGCTTAATGGCACTGTTACACGGCTATCAGCGTTTTGTAAGGTGCACGTACGTATGGGTTGCTTAAGCTGAAGATAAAGGTTGGTGTTTGCTAGCATTTCCAACGCGCGGAACGCTGCTTTTTTTGGTAACTTAGTTTGGCTGTGTCTCGTCATACTGTTAACGCAGTTAATGGCCCACATCACCTCACCCCCAAAAAAGGTAATTCGGTGCGTTTTTTTCGCCCTATAAATCAGTCATATGGCTTTCGTTCTTTGCGAGGGCGGCTTCTGCTGGGATTAGCAATGACCTGGCTAGTCGTGGTGACGTTAGTGCTGGGTATGGCGTGGCAGCTAGGTAAAACGATGGTGCATGAGACCAATATGTCTCACCTACGCTATGAATCTACCATGCTGGCGGATGAGATTACCCAGCAAATAGAGTTGCGCTTTCAGACACTAGAGCGGTTAAACACAATCATCGGTGTTGCTGATGATGCAGACTGGATTAGAGATGAGCTGCGCAACAAAGACCCCCTTTTGGCCCTGTTTGAAGGGATTGTGGTGAGTAATCCAGAGGGTCGCATTATTGCAGACTGGCCCGTCGTTGTTGGCCGCGTAGGACTCGATACCGCTGAGACAGAATACTTTCGTATGTTGCGCGGCGCCCGGCGGCCCTACGTCAGCGAGCCTTTTGTAGGGCGGGCGAGCGGTATGCCGATAGTGCTGGTGAGCGTGCCACGGTTTAACCAACAGGGTGATTTCAATGGCTTCATTAGCGGGGTGGTCAGCCTTGACTCGGGCGGAATCTTTAGCCGCTTAGCCAAGGTGCGTTTGGGCGAGAAAGGTTATGCAGCCGTTGCAACTGCCTCGGGAAGCATTTTATATCATCCCAACCCTTCGTTAATAAATGCATCTGTGCCGAGCGAGGAATTTAACCCGCTGTTGAACTTGGCGCTTTATGGCTGGCAAGGGGATGGTGTTAGCGAGATTTTAACCGGCGAGCAAGCGCTGCAATCCTATGCGCAAATTTGGCCGGCGGACTGGGTCATCGGTCTCTTCTTGCCGGTTGAACAAGCACAGCTTCCGCTAGCGGGCTTTATTCAACAGCTATGGTGGCTATGGGTATCGCTGGCGCTGCTGATAATGCCGTTGCTCTGGTGGATGTTGGGTCGCGTGCTTTCACCCCTTCGGCATTTAGAAAAGCAAATTGGTGAAGTGGGGCTGGGGTACCGCGAAAACGTCAGCCTGGCGACCAATATGCAAGAGCTACAGCAGGTGGCGTCCACCTTTAACCGGGTGGAAGAAGAGCGACAGCAATTGCTCGGCAACCTGCAAGAGCGCGAGGCCTTTTTAGACTCGGTACTTAGTGCGGCGCCCCAAGGGATGTTCGTCGTGGATGTTAACGGCGATATCACTTACATGAATCCAGCCCTGTTGGACATGTTGGGAATTACCGCTGAGGTGCCGATGGAGGAGTGGATCAGGCAGATCTACGTTGACGATCGCGATGGAACGAGAGATATGTGGCAGCATAGCTTGCGCACCGGCAGTGATTTCGTGCGTCAGTTCCGTTTCGTGCGCAGCGATAACGAGCTGCTGTGGTTGGACGTTCATGCCCGCGTGGTCACGCTTTCGCAAGATGGGCATACGTTAGGTTTGGTCGGTGTTGTGAAAGATATCACCGAGCGCCGACAGCAGGAGGCGCTACAGCGCTGGGAAGCCGAGCACGATCCATTGACGGGTCTGTTAAATCGGCGTGGTTTTGAGCGCCGTTTGGAAGAAGCCTTCGCTGATTTTCAAAAAACCAGTACCCCTTCTGCGCTTTTGCTGTTCGATTTGGACCACTTTAAGCCCATTAATGATGAAGGCGGCCACGCGCTAGGCGATGAAATGCTGCGGCGCATTGCCCAGATCGTCGCATGGGAAGTTCGCCGTAGCGACCATGTGGCCCGGCAAGGCGGCGACGAGTTTGGCGTGCTGCTGCCAAGTTGTACCTTACCTCAGGCGAAGAAAATTGCGGAGTCTTTGCGCCAGTCGGTGGGTGAAATTGCGGTGACCCATGAAGGCAAGGAGTATGCGGTCACGCTGAGTATCGGGGTGACCACGTTTAGTGAGCACGATCACTCTATTGTCGATGTGATCGGGCGCGCCGATGCAGGCAGTTACGAAGCCAAAGATAAAGGCCGAAATGGCGTCGTGGTGAACATGCCGCTTGAGCCTGATCAGGCGGCGCTCTTCGACCTGCCTCATTAAACTCAACCAGCTCTTTATACGGCGCTGCGCGCCTAAGTGCTTAATGAAAAACCAGTACGGCTAAGCAGTTGGCTGAGCTGATCGACAAATCTCGCTGAGCAGTAGAATATAAGCAAGTGCTACACTTGTGTTAAAACCCAGGCTGACCGAGATTTTACTGTGAACCTACTTGAGCTGTTTGCCCGTACGCTGGATGTCACGCTGCCTGTTTTTGCGATGGTGTTTCTAGGCTTGGGTCTTAAGCGGTTGCGCTGGATCGATAGTGCGTTTGTGACGACCGCCTCGGCGCTCGTGTTTAAAGCCACGCTCCCCACACTGATTTTTCTCAGCTTAATAAAAGCCGATTTGAGCGTAGCATTGGATGTCCCGCTCATGGTGTTTTTTGCCGCCGCGACGCTGGGGCAGTTTCTGCTAAGCTGGGCGTGGGCGCACTATCGAGTAGCGCATGATGACCGAGGCATTTACGTACAAGGGGCGTTTCGCGGCAATTGCGGGATAGTCGGGCTGGCGTTAGCGGCGGGGATGTACGGTAACTATGGCCTTTCGGCGGGCAGCCTGCTGTTGGGCGTCGTCATCGTGGTGTATAACGCGCTTTCGGTGGTCATACTGGCGTTCTACCAGCCTGGGCAGGCAACAGATTGGCGCAGCCTATTAAAACACGTTGCCAAGAACCCGCTGATTTTGTCCGTGTTCGCCGCGCTGCCGTTTACGGCGCTGTCGATCCCACTGCCCCGTTGGTTGATTACCTCGGGGGACTACTTTGCTTCCCTAACGCTACCGCTGGCGCTGATTTGTATCGGCGCGACGCTTTCCGTGTCAAGCATGCGCGGCAGTAGCCAAGTGGCGCTAGGCGCCAGTTTGATGAAGATGGTAGTGTTACCGGTGCTTTCCACTCTGGCGGCGTGGATGATGGGCTTTTCAGGTGAACAGTTGGGCTTGTTGTTCCTGTTCTTCGCCAGCCCCACCGCGGCCGCGAGCTTTGTGATGGTCAAAGCGATAGGCGGCAATGTGGCGCTAGCCGCCAATATCATCGCCATCACCACGCTGATGGCGAGCATTACCGTTACGCTGGGCGTTTTTACGCTGCGTTTACTCGGCTGGATATAGCCACCAGGTTGAAGAGCGCAACCCAGTTGGCCCTGCTTAAGCGGACGCGTTATACTACGCACCCGCTCTAAGATCGCGTTAGTCCCTGTAGCTCAGTAGGATAGAGCAGCCGCCTCCTAAGCGGCAGGTCGCAGGTTCGAATCCTGCCAGGGACGCCAACGGGCTATCTTGAGAAGTCCTGACAAGGCCAAAATCGAAGTCTAACACTCTGAAAGACTTTAATTTTTTGCCCCTCACAGTTCCTCAGTATTCCTTCCAAAGCCAGCCGCAAAGTGGTATACAGTGGGGTATAGACCCCTATTCGAGGATTCTCGGTATACCCTCATGGCGCTAACTACCCGTCAGATAAACGCAACTAAGCCAGGCACGAAAATTGTTACCCTCTCCGATGGCTTGGGATTAGAACTTAGGATCACAACCAACGGCAGCCGTGGATGGCGTTTGCGCTACACCCGCCCCAACGGCAAGCGCAACATGATCAGCCTGGGCAAATACCCCGAAGTGACCCTTGCAGAGGCACGAGAGAAGCGAACCGACTTAAGACGGTTGATTGCTAAGGGTATTGATCCTGTCGAGCACAAACAGAACGAAAAGCGCGCTCTAAAGTACGCGTCAGAGAACACTTTCAAAGTGCTGGCGATGGAGTGGCATGCCGCCATGGTGCCGCGCTGGAAAGAAGGCTCTAAACGTGTCAACGACAGCAGACGTGTGCTTGAAATGTACGTGTTTCCGAAGGTTGGAGACCGCGCTATTGAGAGCATTTTACCGCTGGAGTGGTTGGAGATCCTGCGCACGCTAGAGGATGCAGGCAAATTCGAGCAGAGACGCCGCCTGCACGCCTTTTGTCGTGACATCTACCGCTTTGCCATCATTACGGGTAGAGCCAGCTACAACCCCCTTACTGACCTTCAAACGGCGCTCAAGCCCTACAAGCGGGGTAGCTTCCACCATCTCCCGCAAAGTGAGCTACCGCAGCTTGTGCGCGATATTGAGGCGTACGATAAAAGCCCCATGGTGCGCATTGGCCTAAAGCTACTGCTACTGACAGCCGTTCGCCCTGGTGAGCTGCGCAAGGCAGAGTGGGTTGAGTTCGACTTAGATGCAGCCGTTTGGAAGATCCCCGCCGAGCGAATGAAAATGGGCAGGGCGCACCAAGTGCCCCTGCCTGCCCAGGCGGTGGACGAGCTGCGTTACCTTCACAAACTAACAGCCCCCTTCAAATTGCTATTTCCTGGCCGTAATGACCCACGAAAACCAATCTCCGATGCCGCTTTTGGCATGGCTCTAAAGCGTATGGGTTATGAGGGCAGGCACGTTCCCCACGGCACCCGCCATGTGGTGGCCACCGGCTTAAAAGAGCTTGGCTACCCCAGAGAATGGATAGAACTTCAGCTTTCACACAAATTGCCAGGGATCGAAGGCGTTTACACACATGCTGAACACATGGCCCCGGATCAGCGGCCCGCCATGATGCAGTTTTGGGCGAACTACCTAGATAACATTAGCGCCGAGGTTTAAATGCGACTCAAGTTACCTGTCGAATGCCCCTATTGCACATCGGAATCCCGTATCAGATCTAGTCGAAAAATGACTGAGGGTTTTTATGTCACCTATCGGGAATGTAAAAACGCAAAGTGCGGCGCTAAGTTCAAAATGAACGAGACCGTGGAAAGCACCACAATAGATGATGTGGTGGAGAAATTCGGTTTAACGCGATTGAGCCCTTATGCATGTGCGCTAGTGATCCTGGAGCAGCAGCAGGCGGATAAGTACTACCCGTATCATAGAAAGCGCAATAACAATGATGCCGAACAAAACATGGCTCAACTGCTTAACGCGTGGCGAGAGCACGCGCTGCCCATTCTACATGTGCGCCACATCTCTACTGATCCAGAATCACCATACTCTCCCGGCCATCCTGGTGTGCTTTTTAAGCCTGGCTTTGAACCTCTTACTAACGAGCAGATTTTCGATAAAAGCATCCCGAATGCGTTTTTACGCTCCAGTATCGAGGATTGGCTGTTAAAAAGATCCATTCACCAACTCGTGGTAGTGGGATCGACCAGTGAGGGAGCGGTAGAGGCTTCAGTAAGAAGCGCTTCCAATCTAGGTTTTAAAGTCTGGGTACCTGATGATGCGTGCTATACCTTCGAAAAAAACGGTTATCACTTTGAGATGATTAGCCCTGAATGGGTTCATGTGCATGCGATGACGAACCTCCATCAAGGTGAATCTACAGTCGTGGATACCAAGCTGGTTCTTCATGCGCTCGAGCAGGCCACTGCTACCAAGAGCGGGGTAGTAAAAGGTTAGCGTCGCCATTGAGATAGGTCAGCCGCTGGTGTCTACGTGTTGTAAGAACGTCAGTTTTTACAACAGATTAATCAGTGGTGATCTATCGCTTAAGTGACTGAATTTATAGGCATTAAAAAAATACCCCTCCTTTCTAGCGCAATGTGCTGCGGATTCAACAGATCATGCAGCACATTTCTTTTGTATATATATACAGTATTACAACAGCCGTTTCTGGCCGTCTCGCCTAATCCTCGTCAAGCTGGTGGTGTCTTGAGCGCAACGCTTGCTACGTCACCCATTAGCTTGAGGAAGTTACCACATGACACACCACACAAAGACCTTTCGACTCGCAGGATTACCTCTTTCGGTTGCTCTTGATCCTTATGCATCTGATATGCCGTTGTGCCGGGATCTTGGCACAACGCCTACCAGTGGTGTGCCTTACTGATAATCGTCAAGCTTCATAGGGCCATTAAGGCACTTGGCCGGAAAGAGACCGCGAGGACATAAACCCATGACCGACACCACACACCAACCCAACTTCAAGACCGTGAACCAGATCCCGCTAGGCAATCGCCTGTTGCGCCGTAAAGACGTGGAGCAGAAAACCGGAAAGAGCCGTTCGGCCATTTATGAAGGTATTCGCCAGGGCACGTTTCCGGCCCCGGTGCCTATCGGTGGCAAAAGCGTTGCTTGGCTGGAAGAGGAGGTGGATAGCTGGATTGCCCACTGCCTGGAAGCGCGCAAACGTCAACGCCTGGAAAACTGCCCCACACCGCTACGCATGACCACTCAACCGCAGGAGCAACGCGCATGAACCAGTTTGAAGTCACGATCAACGGCACCACGCTAAAGCTGACCGCTGAGGACTTGGCGGCCATGTCTACCGCCATGATTGACGCAATGCGTACCCCCAGCGAGAAAACCTTTCGTAGGGGCTCCACAGGAAACATATTCGCCAAGTTGGTGAACAACCAGAGTGGCAGTGCCCAACGTTTCAGCAAGCAATCCTCTACGGGCATCGTCGAAACCGACTGCTAACCCCCTAAACCCTTTCCGCAAGCAGTAACGCTGCTGGGCAAACGCCCAGCGGGTAGGGGGAAGCTTTGTCCAAAAAACGCAAAAAGGCTCCAAAGCTGGGGGGCGATGGAGCCGAAGCAAAGCAAAAGAAAGGTGCCCATGAAGTCTATCAAAGTAAGTGAAATTTGCTGCCTCGAAAGCTTGCGGGGAACGCTAGGGAATGTTTATCATGGTAGCGCTGTAGCAAAATCTACAGCCGGGCGTAGGAACCCGATTTCACAAAGGCGCTACAGCGCCCCTACCATTGCAGGCGCTTTTTTCATGCCTGTAGTGCGTCGTTATGGCGGCTGTGCGTGGGCAGACTTCGGTCTGGCCGGTTTCCTTTGTGACCGGTTTCCTACCCCGCGTACGGTCGCCACCCAATCCCGTAGGAAGGATCGTGGTGACTCCAAACACAAAGGAGTCTTACCCATGGCCAATCACAGCCAAGGTGCGTACACGCACACCCAAATTTCCCCCTCGCAAGTTTCTACCGCGCTTATCGGTGCAAAACTGATTGCTTACCGTGTGAACCGTAAGCCTGAACAGCTTCACCAGTTGTTAGGCATGGCTCGCATGGCCTGCGCACTTAACGCCCTTTCTTACCAAGAACACGACCAACTCCTCATCGAGCTAGAGCGCCTATGCGTCGAGGAGGTGGGTAATGCTTAACTCACACATTCCCCCACGCCTTGAAGATGCTGTTTGCCTGACAGAAGCCGAGTGCATCCTGATCGACCCACGCGCCGATGGCGACACGCTGTTTGAACAAGCAGAGATGCGCCTGGAAGCAGTCAGCAATTTGATGCTGTCGCTTTGCCAGCTAGATACGCCAGGAGCCAGCGCTGATGCACGTGATTTAGCCAATGTGGCTATCGCATCGCGTATTTTACTGGCTGATGCGTCTGACCTTTTCCTAGTGGCGCGCAAAACCGTCAACCGCCAAAAAGCGCCTGCCAAGTGGGGGGCGCGTCATGGCTAAAACGACTATCCAAAAGATTCAGCAGGTCGCGGTGGTGGCACTGAACAGTGCTGAAATCCTGCTGGTTGAGTGGCTGCCCGATGGGCAGCGCCAGGGGAGCGAGTGGGTAGCCCGTAACACGGCACGCGCCGATGCCTGCCCAGGCTCGTTTGGCGTGTCGCTTGTCTCTGGCAAGTGGAACGACTTTGCTGACCATGACGCCCATGGCGGGGATCTTGTCTCCCTGCTGAGCTACCTGCGTAGCTGTCGACAAATTGACGCCGCTAGGCTGATCGATGAGCAGCTTGGGCTGGGTATTTTTCAACGTGCAGGCGCGTCTAACGTGCCGCTACCCAAGCCCTATGATGTGCCCACCAAAACCCAGCTTCGCCAGCAGGCAGACGCCGAGCGCTTAGCTTTGCAGGAGCGCGCCGCCCTGGCGGCAAAACGGCTTTGGCACGCGGCAGGCCCTGCTAACCCTGCGCACCCTTACTTGGTGGAAAAGGGGATCGAGCCTTACCACCTTCGCCAATCCGCGCAAGGTCAACTCCTAGTACCGCTGTACGCGGATGGGAAGCTGGTCAATGTGCAGTGCATCGACCAGCAAGGCCACAAGCGGTTTTTGAAAGGTGGCCGTGTACGGGGCGCTTATGCGCCCCTTGGCAGGGTGCAGGCAGGCCACCAGCTTTTTATTTGTGAGGGCTGGGCCACTGGCGCAACCCTTCACGCCCACACCCGCGAGCCGGTGGCGTGTGCCATGAACGCGGGTAACCTAGCCGCCGTGGCCGAAACCCTACGTGAACGATACGACGGCCTGGATTTAGTGATCGCCGGGGATGACGACCGCTTAACCCCCGGCAACCCAGGTCGCACCGCTGCCAATGCGGCGGCGCTGGCAGTGGGTGCCCTGGTGCTATTTCCCGTATGGCCACAAGACGCCCCTACCACACTCAGCGACTTTAACGACCTAGCTCGCTGGTATCGCCAGCAAAGGAACGCCACATGAGCGAGCAAACGACACGCGAACAGCAAGCTCACCTAGCCCTGGTGGGCAAGCCGACCGCGCCCAAGATCGACACCTTAGAGCGCCCCAGCTACGCCGTGTATGAAGGGCCAACTATGGTGGAAGGCAAGCAGTACCGGGCGGGCACTTGGTATCACGGCATCAAGCACACCAACAGCGACGAGGCAGGCCAGCCGTTCGACCTCTGGCTATGCGCGCCGCTGTATGTCAAAGCGGAAACGATCAACAGCGACGATGGCAGCGTGGGCCGCCTGTTGCGCTTCAAGCACCGCGGCCACGCCATTGAGTACGTCATGCCCATGGAAGCCCTAGCGGGCAAAGGGGAGGAGGTGCTGAAAGCCTTGCTACGCCAAGGGCTAGAGGTGGACTACCACCAGCGCCGCTATGTGCCTGCCTACATTGCTAGCTACCACGGCTTAACTCGCATTCTAGCCACAACCACTAAGCCAGGGTGGCACGAGCGAAGCGGGGCCTTTGTGCTGCCTAGCCGGGTTTTGGGCGGTGAAGATGTGCGCTATCAGGATAGCGGCAAGGGCGCACTGTTGTTTTCAGAGCGGGGCACCTTGGAAGGCTGGAAAAGCGAGCTGGCTTACTACTGCCAGGGCAACCCGGTACTGATCCTTTCGGTTTGCTGTGCATTGGCAGGCCCGCTGCTTTCAAAAGTCGGCGTGAATGGTGGCGGTGTGCATCTGGTGGGCGACTCCTCAAGCGGTAAGTCACTTGCTCAAGCACTCGCCGCCACGGTGTGGGGCGACCCCAGCCGCTTTGCCGCCTCTTGGGATATGTCGCGGGGCGGTATCGAGATCGAGGCATCGTCACGCAATGACACGGTGCTGATCCTGGACGAGATCAAGCGCGCCGACCCCAAGCGGGTACAAGAAATGGCCTACGCCATCGCTAACGGTACGGGTAAGGGCACCATGACCCGCGAACGGGAAGGGCGGCCCAAGCTGTATTGGCGCGTTTTGGCGCTTTCCAGTGGGGAACGATCGCTTACAGAACACGCCGCCATTTCTGGCAATGCCGCCCATGCCGGGGCAGAACTGCGCATGGTGGATGTGAACGCAGGCACCCGCACTTATCGCGCCTTTGACGACGTACACGGCATGAGTGGTGCCACCTTCCATAGAAGGCTAACCACGGCCACAGCGCACCACTTCGGCATGATCGGCCCCGCCTTCGTGGAGCAGGTACTCAAGGAAGCCGACCCCGACTACTTTTATCGGCGGTTTGCTGAGGTACGGGAAGGATTCAACTCTGAAGGCCCCCAGGCGGGCAGGGTAGCGGATCGCTTCGCCATCATTGGACTAGCGGGGGAGCTGGCGACCACTTACGGAATTTTGCCGTGGGAAGAGGGCACCGCCGCCAATGCAAGCCGCCAGCTTTTCCGCGAGTGGATCGCCAGGGTAGGCGACGGTAACGCAGAAGATCGGCAAATACTTAGCGCGCTATCGGATTTTATCGCCATGCACGGTGATAGCCGCTTTTCCAATATTGCTGCTGAGCTACCCAACTCCAACATTAAGCATCGAGCAGGTTACTTCGAGATCGAGGACGGCAAGCGCCTTTACCTGTTCAACCGTGCCTCACTGACTGAGGCGGCAGCGGGCTATGGCCGTGACCGCGTGATACGCACCCTGGAAACGTACAACGTGCTAGCCAAAACCGACAGTGGCCGCCGCCAGAAAAACTACCGCCTGCCAGGAGGGGGGAGCACGCGCTTTTTCGTCATTGATCCCGACAAGCTAGATGCAGAGCGAGGAGGCGAATGATGGATAGGCTCTTTACGCGTGAACCTAGTTTCTGTGGCAACACTGGCTACAACGGCAACGCCCAGCAACCACGCGGTTTGCAGCCGTTGCCTATTAATAAGAGAGGTGGCAACAAAGGCAACACATATCTTTATATCTATAGAGCACCTGATTTTGTCTGTTGCCGTTTTAAAAAAGCGGCTACAGGTTGCCAAAAAAAATACCAATTAAATCAATGGTGTTACCGGTGTTGCCTCGTTGCCCGCGTTTTTGAAATCAGTCAGGGGAATTATAGGGGAGTGGTTTCGTTCGTTATGCGAACACTTCCCGATTGTCTCCTTGCCGTGACCCCACCCCTTTCTGGCAGGCGCTTTTCTCTTTGCTCCCGTTTTCACAGCCGTGGGGCCTTGGCTCCACATCTTCACCCTGCACCCCAACCGCCCAATGGAGGGCCTGATGAATCAACCAGCCACTAGCACTCAGCAGACCGACCGTAATAGCAACGAGGGCCAGACTATGGAAACCGCACAACCGGAAGCACAAACACCCGCCCCAGGTGGTAAAGCGCCTGGACGCACACTCAATTATTTTGAAGCGCCTTACATAGCGATGTGTATTTCAGAGGAAGATCTGCGCGAGTGCGTAGAGAATGGGTTAAAGACGTACCTCATGCGTCGCCGGAAGCTGACAGAGGTATGCAATGAACTGGATCGCCTGAAAAAAACGCTAAGCGCGCTAGAACAGGAGGGCGAAGAAGCCGATGGAGAGTGGAAGCAGAGCTTTTTGAAAAGCTTTGGCAAACAGACTAAACCAATGCGCGATAAGGTCAAACAGAAAGCCCAGGCCAAGCTAGAAGCCGAGCAAATCAAGGAAATGATAGAGTTGCTTGAGCCACAGGCCCAGTGGATCAAAATGTATACCTATCTGGCACGTAATGCCGTAGTGGACGATAAAAGCAAACTCATCGACTTGGTGACTCACAATCGATTAATCGCAGCGGTGGACGAGCTTTCCCAAAATACGGAATGCATGGCCAAATTAGGGGAAGTCGTGAAGTATCTGTTTGAGCGCGTCGAAACAGACACCTGCAACGATCACGCTTACATGGCTACGTTAGGGATCGATGCCTGGAAGCAAAAAGGAGCGGCCTATAAGGCAGTAATGAACTACGAAGACACCGCTCAACTGAATCGCGAGGTGAGCAGGCGTCAAATGTCGGCGCTTGGGGATCTGTTTCTCAGCCGCATTCCTGTTGATCACAAGCGGATAAAGCTCCCAGGAACCGAGATCCCTGAGCGCCTGCCGTTTGAAGACTATAAAGATGGTGGCTATTATTCACCCATCCGCTTCCCTCGTGAGCTGAAAGAGCTTGAAGAAAAAATGGGCTTCGTACCAAGCCTTGATGAGCTGGATAGCGACGATACCGCCGCCTAGCGCCAATCACGCTCCTCAAGCCAAAGCCCCGCCCTGTGCGGGGCTTTCTCGTTTCAAAGCATTAGCGAGGCTTACAGCGGCACGCAGCGGCACACAGCGGCTATATGGGATGGTTGCCAAGGGATACGCCCCCAGGCCGCCGCACCCTACGGCGCGTTGTCCCCCACCCGCCTGCGGTGTTCGCTTGTGGGGCAATTCTTCATGCACCCCGCAAAACGGCCCAAAGCCCGCTATTGCTGGGCTTTAGAGGGAAAGTGGGTGCATGGGAGTCATGCGAAATCATGCGAATTTATGTGCCTTCCAGGGGCGAGATAGGGGCCACTACCTAAAGCAAGGCCACCGGCTGGCCGATAGCTAAAAAGGACATTCCTGAGAAAACCCTGTAGAGCCAAAGCTTTCCACAATGATGTGGCGCTGGATGGCCTAAAGTCGCAGCTATACGGGTTGCACAGACGTAAAAGAATGGGCAATACTGCTAAAGATAATTAAAGTGGGGTTCGGGGGCATATTGAGTATCAATTCGCTTGCGCCCAGGATTTGCAAATCACTAGCAACCTTAGGTAGTGCCGATTGGCGATCTCATTGTTTGATTACAGAAACTTGCAATTCGTTCCAGCTTTCGGCCTCCACCGGACGCCCTTGCTTAGGACGCCGTTTATGGCTGGCGTTATGTTTTGGAGGTTATTTGAATCAGCCTAAGATTAATAATCTAAAATTCGATACGGTTTTTGATGGCGCTATTAAATGCCTGAGAAATTCTCAAGAGTTATGTGATGAAGCAGAAATCTTACATAAAAATAATAAATATGCTCGCTCTTTTGCATTGAGTCACTTTGCCCGTGAAGAGTTTGGCAAAAGCTTCATGCTTTTTAGAGTTCTTGTGGATGTTGCATCTGGTCATAAAATAGATTGGAAAAAGCTGAACCGAAGGTTTAGAGATCATAAACAAAAATTGGTTAATGATTCTGCTATCTCGATTTCTATGTTTGGTCATGAGTGGAAAGCAAAAGGATTGCCTCTTGAAGGACTGTTTGCTGGCGTCGATTTTAAAAATGATAGAAAAAATAGCTGTCTTTATACTGATTGGAAAGATGGTGCTTTTACTCTTCCTTCTGACACAATTACCGAAAACCAATCAGAGAGAAACTTGAGTATAGCAATATATAGAATAGCAACATTGGGCCCGCATCTAATGGAACTCAAGAATCTTAAAAGTGTAAGTAAACACGAGTTAAGGTCAAGGTATCCAAAAGATATTCCAGAAAGCTTAGATGAGTTTTTGAATGCTTTATCCAAGCTAGAAATAAAATAAAAAGCACTTTAAATAAAAAAATTGTTGGCTACGTATCGCTACAAATTATGGCCAACAATTTTTACCCACTTGAGCGGGTTTTATTAAGCCTAGACGGCCTTGGTGTTAACCTTAAGGATCATGAATATATGAGCATGAATATCGAATATACTAAGGCTAAATTCTGGAAGTGCGCATTACAAGTAAATCCTGCTAGTTACATACAGTACCGAGGTAAAAATCAGGATGTTTCTGAAGATGATTACAATCAGAGATTGTTAGAAGTCTGTCTTGAGGAATCAATAAAAGTAATAGGAATAGCCGATCATGGCAATGTTGATTCTGTTGTTAAAATTAAAGAAACCTTTAATGCTCATGGGATTGTTGTTTTTCCTGGGTTTGAAATTGCATCTAGTGAGAAAATACATTTGGTTTGTTTGTATCCAGAAAATACAAGCCAGCAAGCTTTAAATAATTATTTATATGAGTTTGATATAGATATTTCAAATGGAACAATCCCGTCTACTAAGAGCGCTGACTTTATACTATCAAGAGTTAACGATAAAGGTGGCTTTGTGTATGCTGCGCACTGCACAGATGACAGCGGTATTTTGAAGCATAAATTAAATAATATTTGGAAAAATCCTAATTTATATGCCGCGCAAATACCTACTTCATTAGAAAGATTGAAAGATGAAGGTGATCAAGCCTACCATCAGATACTTCTTAATAAAAACCCCGATTATAAACGTGAAAAAAAGATTGCGATTATAAACGCAAAAGATATAGAAGACCCTGAAACATTAAGAAAAGAGAATGCTACGTGTTTGATAAAAATGTCAAAACCTTGTTTTTCTTCATTTAAATTAGCATTTTCTGACTCTGAATCTCGTGTTCGCCTCAACTCTGATATAAAAGAGAAATATTACTCACGGATAGAATCCGTTAGGTTTGTTGGCGGTTTTCTAGATGGTATTGATATCGAGTATTCTGAGCATTTAAATGCATTAATAGGTGGTAGAGGGACAGGAAAATCGACCCTTATAGAATCAATTCGTTATGCTTTAAATGTTGAGCCTATTAGTAAAGAAACAAAAGATCAACACCTTAAAGTTATAAAGCAAAATCTTGGTTCAGGGTTTGCTGAATTGACGGTAAAGTCAGCCGTAAAACATGGTAAAAGATATAAGATATCAAGAAGGCATGGTGAATCCCCTATAGTAAAAGATGAAAGCGGATCTGTTTCTAATTTTTCTCCTCGCGACTTATTGCCTGATATTGAAATATTTGGTCAAAATGAAATTCACGAAATTGCAAAAGACCCAAGCGAGCAATTAAAAGTAGTAGAGCGATTCTTAAATACAGATAAAATTGAAAAAGAGTCAGGTGTTTCAGTAGTTAAAGAGTCCTTGTTTGTAACAAGAAACAATATATCCGACTTAACGCTTAATGTCATTAGCCTAGAGGCTGATGTACAAGACTTGAAGACACACGAAGAAGATGAAAATAGATATAAAGAGCTTGGGATAGATCAGCAATTAAAGCTATTACCAATCGTTGAGTCGGAAAGAAGTACATTCAATAAAATTTCGGGAAAAGTGGAAGTCTTAAAGAAGGCGATAAAAGATTTCTCTGAGTCTATCCCATGCGGTGACTTTATTACTGAAGAATTGATTAAGGAATTTCCCGATAAGGAGATATTTGAAAATGCTAAATTAGCTTTGGTTGAGCTAAAAGACAATATCAATCAATCTGTTGCAAAAATGGAAGCAGATTCAGAAAGCGTGAAGCAAAAGGTAGAACTATTAGATAAGGAGCTTCAAGTAAGCATAGATAGACAAGAAGATTCTATCACCAAAGAATTCAAGAAATTGACTCCTGTTGAAGGCTTAACTGGAAAGCAAATTGGTGAAGAGTATCGGGAGCTGATTAAAAATATTGAGAGACTAAAGCCCAAGCGTGCAGAGCTTGATGCTGAACAAATTAAATTGGACGAGGAAATAGCTAAAAGGAAAGCATTGCTCGCTGAATTATCCGAGAAAAAGACTAATAGAGCCGCTGCCTTTGAAAAGGGGGTAAAAAAGCTTAATAGAAAATTAAAAGGTAATATAAAGGTAAATTACTCAGCGGAAAAAAACAGACTAGCATTGATAAAACTTATCACTCATTATCGTCTGCCTGATGTTGCAGAGGGGAGACTTTCTTGGATGAAGGAAGCAAATGAGTTCTCGGCACCTTTGTTCGCAGAGACGATTAAGAAAGGTCGGGATGCTCTAATAGAGAAAAATTGGGGAATGACTCCAGCTACCGCAGATAGATTATCTAAAATCAGCAATAAGCAAATAATGGAAATTGAAGAGTTTAAGATCGATGATTTGGTTAGCATAGAGTTAAATGTTTCTAGTGGTGATGAGCCTTTATATAAAAAGCTTGATTCATTATCAACAGGTCAGCAATGTACTGCTTTACTGCATATGCTCTTGTTGGATAACCAAGATCCTCTGCTTTTAGATCAACCGGAAGATAATCTAGACAATGCATTTATTGCAGAGAGAATTGTCACTCAAGTTAGGGATGCTAAACTAACTAGGCAGTTTATTTTTGCTACTCATAACGCCAATATACCTATTTTTGGTGATGCTGAGTGGATTGGTGTTCTGGAGTCTACGAATGAAAACGGGATGTTGCCTATTCAAAATCAAGGTTCTATCGATCAGCCAAATATTCAATGTCTTGCTGCCAAAATACTTGAGGGTGGTGAGGACGCGTTTAATCGAAGAAAAGAAAAATACGGCTTTTAGTAATAGCTAAAAACAAGGCGTTTGATCGAAACTATAACAGTTGATTAGGTTTCGCTTCGCTATACATTATAACCAGCAATTTTAGTCAGCTTAACTCGGCGTTAGGCATATAGAGGGTATTATGCAGACTCTTAGGGTTACCAATAGTCAGGAGCTTGAGGATTTTCTTAGAGGCTCTGAGGAGGCTTGGCTGTTTCGGGGGCAAACACGGCACTACACCGATGATAAAGGTGAGGTGAGTATTCCGACTTCCTTCCAGCGATATGGCTGTATTCCGCCTGTCATGTTTGCTTGGACGCATTATTCTAGAGCGCTAATTAGAGCGTTTTCAGGCATGAACTACCATGAAGTAGATTTAGGAACATCCCAGGCAATATTGCAGCATTATGGTTGGCGCTCATTCTTCGTGGATCTGACTCAGTCCTTCAGCGTGGCCGGATGGTTTGCTGCTAATCAGTACTCTGAGTCTCAAGGGATTGAGATGTGCGAAAACTTCGAGGAAGATCCTGTGTTGCTCGTTGTGCGGAATGCGTCATACCAAGAGGTCGTGGAATCAGGCAACATCTATGTCATAGATCGAGCGCGCCTGGAAAGTCATGGGCTTTCTATACATGATCTTACTGATTTCCAAATTCAAGAAGGCACGCTAAGATTCGATTCCCAGAAGGCATGTCTCGTAGAAGGGAAAAATGGCCGTCTTCCGGCTGATACAGTTATTTATCATCTGGTCATTGACCATAATGTTCTCGTTGACTATTACACTCAATCAGGAATAAGCAGCGTGGAAGATGTTTTTCCGAAACGGGAACATGACTTTGTGCTCAAAGCTCTCTTAGATATCCCTTGGGAATTAATTCAGACTAAAGAACAGTTTCCGATCCCCATGTATCGAAGAGGGTTAGAGTTACCCGAATACGATTACAAGTTTGTAAAACATTTAGGATCATATCCAACCTTGTTTTCTGGCTTTTGGGTTGCAGACAACCGAGGAGAAAAGACCTCTCCATTTGTTGGACTGCCATTTTTTCGACTACCAAAAATCGCATACTTTGCTAACACCAATGATGATTTTGAAATTGGTCATGTGACTGCGCTGGTTAATAGATATGAGAAGTTCGTTGTTGAGCTGGACGGGCTAATTAATGTACCAGAAGTAGCTGTTGAGTCGGAGTTTGAGAAAGGAATTTATGTAGAAAGATTGAGTGATGGAAATGTTGCAGTGTCCGGGCTAGTGGTTCATCACCCTGGCCATGTGGTAAGTGGAGTTGGTGTTAAGACGGGGTGGGTCTACAAGATGGGTCAGCCTGGATGGTCAAAGCTGGATCATCCAGAACAATGCCCTTGTAATAATGACCTTCGTCATATACTTCAGTTTGCTATCCTGAGGCATCTAAACGAAGCTCTTAAGCATGAGAAAATGAGTCAGAGAAGCGCTTTGGATTTTGTGCATAATGAAGTGGAGTATGCCTAACAAATTGTGTCACGTGGACGCATTGAAGTTCGCCGCTGCGCTCAGTCGTTAAAGTGCTATATCCATGGTTCCAGAAGCCCGCTCTTGGCAGTAAGCAGTCCATATGTCCAACAAATAGAATTACCAGGGATTGATGTTATCCAATGAGACGCTGTATGCGAGTTGCAGGTGGGGTGGTGGTATACGTAGTGGTATATTGTATTTCTTGTTTTTATATTTAAGTTTTTAAAATCATGTTGTTATATGAGCCTGTAAACCAAATTGTGTAACTGCCCACGACTGAGTAATCTTTTTTAAAAGGATACCATCGTGGGTACACAAGTGGATCAAGAAAAACTCAAAGCCATGGCCGCAGAGCTGGCCAAAGACATCAAGTCCGAGAAAGACCTCGGAGCCCTCACTCAGCAACTCGTGAAACTAACCGTTGAAACCGCGCTCAATGCCGAACTGGATGAGCACCTCGGTTACGAGAAGCATGCCCCGGCAGGTCGCGGTACCGGCAACAGTCGAAACGGCTATTCTGCCAAGCGCCTCAAAGGCCAGCATGGCGAAGTGCCGATCGAGTCCCCCCGCGACCGGGAAGGCTCTTTCGAGCCCCAGTTCGTCCGTAAGGGGCAGTCCAGGCTGACCCAGATGGATGACCAGATCCTGGCCTTATACGCCAAGGGGTTGAGCACACGAGACATCGTGGACGCCTTCAAGGAAATGTACGACGCGGACATCTCAGCAACGCTCGTTTCCAAGGTGACTGAGCGCGTGATCGATCAGGTTCACGAGTGGCAGAATCGCCCTGTCGATCCGGTTTACCCCATTGTTTATCTGGACTGCATTGTTCTGAAAATCCGTCAGGACAAGAGGGTGATCAACAAGTCTCTATACCTGGCTCTGGGCATCAACATGGAAGGCCAGAAGGAGCTGTTGGGCCTGTGGCTTGCTGAGACCGAAGGTGCGAAGTTCTGGTTATCGGTACTCACCGAGTTGAAGAACCGTGGCCTGGAAGACATCCTGATCGCCTGTGTGGACGGTCTCAAGGGCTTCCCGGACGCCATTGCGGCTGAATATCCCCAAACTAAGGTTCAGCTGTGCATCGTGCACATGGTTCGCAACTCGCTGCGGTATGTGTCCTGGAAGGACTACAGGGCCGTCACCGCGGATCTGAAGCAAATCTACAGATCGGCCACCGAGCAAGAGGCTCGAACAGCGCTAGACGACTTTGCCGAGCGCTGGGACGGCCAATACCCGCAAATCGCCAGATCCTGGTACAACCATTGGGACAACCTGATAACGCTGTTCGACTACCCACCGGCCATCAGGAAGGTGATCTACACCACCAATGCCATTGAGTCGCTGAACAGTGTCATTCGTAAAGCGACCAAGCGCCGCAAGCTCTTCCCCAGTGACGATTCAGCCCTGAAGGTGGCGTTCCTGGCGATCCAGCAGGCCTCAAAGAAATGGACTATGCCAATCCGGGATTGGAAGCCTGCACTGAATCGCTTTATTATCGAATTCGGTGACCGCCTGGACGGTCACCTGTAATGGGGTGGGCAGTTACACAGAATTATTTACAGGCTCTGTTATATGTTTTTTTAGACTCCTGCCAGGGACGCCAAACGCCTCACCCGCTTAGCTTTTACCTCCGTTCTACGCCTTCACTTTTCTGATGGTTCCCCAAGAACTGTGCACATCAGGTATGCTCTTCGCTTCCCTCATTCGGCTGAACATTGCCAAGGACGCTATCCATGTTTTCCCCTAAACGTCTTACCTTTTTAAAGGCGCTCGTTATTCTATTTGCGTTGCTGCCGACCACGCTTTTGGCTCAAGACGCCCACATTGGCAGCGTACGTACCGAGTTCAAGCTGCTTGGCCCGAACAACACCATTGAAGTGGAGCGCTTCGATGACCCGAAGGTGCAGGGCATCTCCTGCTATCTTTCCTACTCACAGATTGGCGGGCTCACTGGTGCGGTGGGGCTTGCTGAGGAGGCCAGTGAGGCGAGTGTGGCGTGTCGGCAGACAGGAGAGATTGTATTCGACCCCTCAGAAGTAGAGGAGCAAGAGGTAATTTTTACTCAGCGTCGCTCGGCGCTTTTCAAGAATATGCGCGTGGTTCGTATGCATGACGCGGAAACACAGACCTTTGTATACCTGACTTATAGCACCAAGCTGGTAGATGGCTCGCCTAAAAATGCGATTACGGCTGTCCACTACGGCGAGTTAGGAGGCGGGCAATAATTGACTCGTGGGCGCTTAACGAGGATTGCCGAGTGTTTGTGTCCAGTAGGGCGAATAGCTCGACTCCGAATCGTCGGCTTTGGCCATGCCCACCTCGGTAAAGGCGTCATTCATAAGGTTGCGGCAGTGGCCGGGGCTTTCTAGCCAGCCTTCCACCACGGCGGAAACAGAGGTGTGGCCAGCAGCTATATTTTCACCGACGGCTTGCCACACGTAATCCTGATTGCCTACACGTTGCTCAATTCCCTCCCCATCTGGGCCGGTATGGCTAAAGTAGTCATTCTCGACCATGTCCTGGGAGTGGCTCTTGGCCGCTGCTTCAAGCTTACAGCTCCATGTTAACGGCTCTGCGGCCTCAAACTGTTGGTCACCGCATTGTCGCGCTTGGCTACGCGCTTCATTGATTTGAGACAGCATTGCTTGCTGCTGATCGTTGAGTTCGCACTCACCCTGACGGGTAGTATCATCATTCTGGGTCTGATCATTGGCCCATGAAATTGAACTGTCTGAGCCTATGAGCATGACGACTATCAGCCCGTAAAGCGCCCCGGTAGCGGGGCGCTTGGGTAGGAAGTTACCCACCAAACTTTTCATTTTCGCCCAGATCGGGGGTAGTGTCTTTTTTGAGGTTGGCTTTGGCGATTTCGTAGAGTTGGAATACCTTACTTTCTTTGGCCTTCCAGTGTTCACCCATTTGCACTTTAATTTCCAACAAGGCGACGTCTGGGTCATCTTTGCCTTCGGGGAACCAGGCGGCGATGAACGGGTTCCAGTATTTGTCGATCAGCTCGCGATTATCGGACAGGTTGGCTGTGCCCGACATCGAGACGTACACACCATGTTCCTGATCAGAAAAGCTGATACAAACGTCGTGATCATCCTCGGTTTCAAACACTTTTTCGGCACTGCGGCGAGTGTAAAACCACAGGGTGCCGTCGTACTCATCTTGAACTAGGTGCATCGGCCGGGCGCGTGGCATCTCATTGTCCAACGTGACGAGCATGCCCACTTTGATGTCTTTGATCATCTTCCAGATCTTTTGCTTATGTTCAGGGCTGGACATCGCTCCACTCTCCTTATGAATAGTTTGCAAAAAAAGCCATCGACAATGCTTATACATTAAAGATTGCTAGCTACAGCCTAGCTACCATTTTCGACATCGGCAAATGCTCTTGGGCGGAACCGCTGATGACCCGGTCCTAGCGCTTGCCGGTTTTTGGTTTAATCGTGGGTGGCGTATCGGAAAGCTCCTTCTCTTTGGTGCGCCATTTGATCTTTATTTCCACCTCCTGTTTATCGCCTTCATCGCTGGCGCGCAGGGAGACTTGCAGCAACTGCTGGGGCGTGAGCACCAGGTCACCTTCGCTTTCCTGGAAGGTTAGCTCGCCGTTCTCGATAGCGTTTGCCAAAGTGACTAGAAGCGCTTGGGTTGCCTGACGATCCAACAGTGAGTCGTGACTGAATTTAGTTTTTGACTTCATTTATTGGGCTCCCTCCCGTTTTCCCTTGCGGCTGGGTTTGAATACTTTTGCCTGCGGATAATCGCAGCTAAGGCCGATCACACCGCGTTTTTTGTCGATCAATGTCACCCCGATACCGTGTCCGTCAAGCCCCTCTTTTTTGCGCGAGTGAGCGTCTAAGGTGATATCGGCTTCGATATGGATAAGGCCGTTTTTAAGCGTGACCCGTTGGCCAAAGTGCTGGTTGATATGGCCGTGAACCAGTACCTGAATGCCTGCCTGCCTTGCGACATAGGCGCCGCGCGGCGTAAGGGGTAGGTCGGCTTTGCGGTATTTTGTTCTGAAGGTATTGGCCAGAGAACCATAATAAAAGCTGAACAGGTTTTGGCTCATCAGGTTTTTTTTGAAGGCGCGGTTGGCGTATTTTACGCCGTGATTGGCAAGTATTTCGGCCATGTGGTCATCGAGCCCTGCGTGTAGGAGCAGGAAGGAGCCGCGCTTTTTGACCAGCCGCATGCGGCGGAAAAACCAGCTGAATTCTCCCGACTTTTTGAGAAACAGCGAACGGCATTTCATCGCAGCCGCGTAGATTTGCTGAAGCGAAAGGCCGGCATGGGAACAGTGCGCTTCAAAACTCTGTGTTTTTTTGGTCATCTTGCCAATTTCTCGCTGGATACCTTCAGCGGTGATAAACCCGGCGGCATAGAAGGGGAAGTTGGCAAACCAGGCGTTGCCTGGAAACAGCGCCTGACGGCATGCCGCTTCCGATGGGATATCCCTGTCCCATTGGGTATCGGCGAGGTATTGGTCGAACACCTCTTTGAACAAGGGAATTACCTTTTTGCCCATGCGCACGAAGAGGTGCTGGCTACCGGCGTCTGTTTCGCGTTCCAGCGAGAGCAGCCCCATCAGTAAGCGCAGGTCATGGTTGCCGGCCAGCAAGGTGACATCCGCGTTGAGGCGATATAAGTGGGCCAGGCTACGTAGCAGCGTTAGATTGCTGGGCCCTTTGTCCAGGCAGTCGCCGCCCACCACAATGTCGGCTTTTTTACCGAATTTCGTCAGCGTATATTCACACGGGTGCGGGCCATCGCGTTCGATAACACCCGCGGCAATCAAGGAAGCCTCAAAGGCCTCGGCATCCGCATGGGCGTCGGAGAGAAACACCACGGGTTTTTTAGGCCAGGTGAAGCTTTTTTTCTGCGCGCGCTTAACGAAGGTGCTCAGCGCCTCATCATGATTGACCGAGGTGGGGTCATCGGGCCAGGGCGCCCACTCCGACGGTAGGCGAGCCAGGATAGCGCTGTGATACGGTTGGTCGCTTACGTTCGGAATAACAGTTAACGCGGTCATAGAGGCCATCTTATACATCGCTATCGTTTAATCGAGTGGGTCTGCCGTTTGGCGCTGTTTCCAGTTGCCGTAAAGTCGGTTCCAGCCGTGTTGATGCCGCTCGTAAACGACCGGGTGACCATGAAACATGCTTAACCGTTTAATATCGCTGAAGGGTATGACATTTAAATGATAGCCCGCGTGGCGAAGGGAGGCGCCGTGGCCCACCACTAGCTGAAGGCGCTTAGTCGCCTCTTGTGGCGGCGGCGCTAAAAGGGCTTGTAAATGGGCCGCGACCCTCTCGCCTGCTTCAAGCAAGGATTCCGCACCGTCGAAGGGCAGCTTGAAGTTGCTGGCTGATTTCCAGCCCTCAGGCAAGGGCTCAAGGCGAGGGTCGAGGGCGACGATGCGCTCTATTTCCTGAACGCTGAGATTGGCTAATGCGCCGACGCTGCGTTCGCAAAGGGCCGCGAAACTGCGCAAGCGGGGTGGCTCAGCAAACAGTGGTGTGAGTTCTTCGCGGTAGATTTCGGCGGTTTGCCACGCTCGCAACAGCGTTGAGCAGTGTATGTCTGCATTAAGTTGGTAGCCTGAGCTAGCCAGCCACTCGCCGAATTGCCGCGCCTGCTCTCGAACGTCTTCCGCGCCCTTTTCCGTGAGGGGGTAGGGCTGCAGGGCGCTGGGTGTCTGCGCCAGCTGTGCATACTCCCCGTGGCGAATCAGCGCCAGCGCCACCATCAAAGAATACCTCTGGCTTGGAGTAGCGCAATGGCACGCGCAAAGTCGATGGCGCCAGTGAGGCGCAGCACTTCAACGCCACGCAGCTGCTCGGCATAGTGCTCGGCAGAGTGGGCCTGCTCAGGCGGAAAGCTGCCGTCCGCTTGCTGAAAAAACGGCCCCGGGCTTTTGCGTAAGCCTTCTAGCGCCTCAGGTGTTTTGGTGATATCCACGCTACGCAGCGCTGTAGGTATCGTTGAGTCCAATGCCCAGTCCAGCAGTATCAGGCGTTTGAGCGTGCCGGATAGGGCGGTTTTATCCGCACCGTAGGCGTTGGGAATCAGTACATCGTACTTCTGCTCAATAGCCCATAGCTGGCTTTTGGGCATGTGCTCAAATCGGTCGCACTCTTCAGCGGGCAGTATGTCGATCAGGCGCGGGGCGTTGATCAACGTGCCTGGATTAACGCGAGGGTGCTTGGCGACACCGAGAACGTGTAATTGGCCGTTTTCAGGTTTAAACAGAATCCGGTCATTGGAGAGAAAGCGCGCCTTGGCGGTTTCCAGCGCTTTTAGCATTAGGGTGGATTTACCGCCACCGGAGCTGGCAGCAATGGCCGTGACGTTGCCATCCATAGCAAAGGCCGAGGCGTGGCCCAGCAGGTAGCCGCTGCGCTGATGATGATTGAGAAACTGATTGTTAATAAAGTTGACGACTTGTGAGGGGTGCTGGTTTAGCTCGCCTATCGCGACCGGCGCCGTTAACGACTGGAACAGCACCATCCCGGTACGTATTTTATGAATCCAGCGCCCGTCGGGCGTATCCGCGTAGGCTTCTTTCAGGCCGAGCGCGCTGGTTTTGGCCCGCTTTACTGCTGTCCACTCGCGGCCGCTGGTAGCCACTTGCCGATCCAGTAGCCACACCGGCAGCTCAAGCTGGTCAACTTTATGGACGCCTAGCAGGCTCAAACCTGATGCGGCTAAGCCTGACGCAGTTAAACCCGAGTAATACGCTTCAAGGTGGTCAAGAATGGCCGGGTGATCCGCCCGCGCGCGCAGCGTTAATCCATTAAAAGTAAGCACTAATTCGTAGCGACAGGTGGCCTTGGCCTGAGCGATTTGCTGGTCGTCAAAAGGGTTGATCATGCGCGTGCCTCAAATTGGCTCAGTACATAATCACACAGCTTCTCTGCGGCATCGATACCACAGCCTTTTTTCGCGCCGCTGAAGCCGCCAAAGGCGGATACTTCAAACACCACGGGGCCTTCATCGGTCAAGGCAATGTCCACGGTGGTAAAGCTTAAATCGAAGCATGACTGGGCTTTTCGCCCTAGCTCAATCAGTTCAGGGCTGGGGTCAAAGGGTATATATTTTCCCCCGCTGTGTATGGTGGTGTTCCAGGCATTGGCATCGCCTGCCCGTGCATAGGTGCACAGGTACTCGCCGCCTAGAAACACCATGCCGAGATCCTGGCCACCCAGGTTGACGAATTGCTGAAGGTAAAAAAGGCCATGCTTGGCCTTAAATTTATCAAGTTTTTGGGTATTGGCTTTAACACCATCGGCTGCCTTTAACACCAGCATGCCGCGGGCTTTGGTTGAGTAGAGCGGTTTTAGGATTGCCTTGCCAAACGCCTGAATAGTGTCCAGTGCTGCATCCGTGCTTTCTGTGACTCGCGTTGCAGGCAGCGGAACGTCGCAGGAGGCCAGCGCGGCAGTGCCTTCAAGACGGTTAATCAATCGAATGACTTGGTTGGGGGGACTGAAACAGCGAACCCCGTCCGCCTCAAGGCTGCTTAGCATGCGTAGCCGGTCATCTGCCGCTGGGGAGTAGGTTTCGCTTATTTTTTTGATGATCACCCCGTCAAGGGCGTTGAGTAGGGTGTCTTGATAACGCAACTGGCCGGTTTCCAGTTCCAGTACGACGTCGGCCATATCGATGATGCAGCGGTAGCCGGTGCGCTGTTCCAAATGATCTGCCAGGACCTCGGTTGACCATTTGCCCGGTATGCCGATGACCGCAATCCGCTTATTAATCACTAAAAATATCCTCTAGGGGAAGCCTGTACTGCTCAATTTTTTCCGGGCTTAGAAGCGTGATGGCTTCCATTAGATAGCTCGCTCTAAGCGCGAGCCTGCTGGCAAAAAGGGGGTCATAAATAAAGCGCGTAGAGGTCGCTAACGAGCGCCCCAAGGCGATGGCTAGCCGGGCATCAAAGGTTGCATCGTTATGCGCTTTGGCAAACTGGCGCGCAAACTGATAAAGCCGATGAATCAGGCGCATTAATTCGGCCCTGGGGGCGGCATCCATGATGGGCAGCCGATAAATCGACGCCATGAGTACCGATAAATCCTGCACATAGTCAGAGTAGGTGGCGCGGTGCAGGTCGATAAAATAGATGCGATCCTTGAGTTCATCAAAAATCACGTTGTCGACGTTAAAGTCGCCGTGGATCAGCACGGAAAAGGGCGCCCGAAGCTCGCGCTCAAGGGGCTCAACGCGATCAATCAGTTGATCAAAACTGGGGCGGGGCAGGCCGCAAATGGTCTGTTCCGTATTAAACAGCGTTGGGTGGGTATGGCGTGTTTCCGCCATTCGTTTGCGCAGCTGCTGCATATACTCGGGCTGAGCGGGTTCAGGCGTGCGCGAGCTTTTCCAGATTTTTCTCAATGTCCGGCAAAGTTTGTCGATCAGGTGATGGGCGGTTTCCCACTGGCTATTGAGTAACAGCGATTCGAGGGTCCGGCCGGGGAGGTGTTCGATCACCATTGAGCCCAGCGCATCGCCCTGTTTGACATGGTGGGAGAGCACTGTGGGAGCCACCTTGGGGTAGACCTGATTCCACTGTTCTACCCCGGAAAGCTCTTCAATGACTTTTTGGCTCTGCCCTTCCTTGTACACCGCCATGACGTTGCCGGAGGCCGCGTGTTCGGCTTTTAACATTGCAATGGTGCTGCCGCTGCGCGTGAGTGCCAGCCGCTCAACGCTAAACTCACCGTTGTGATCCGTCATGGCGTGGGCCGCATTTTTCAGTTGCTTGTAGTTCTGCAACCGCATGGCGGGGCCGAAATTAGCCGCCAGCAGGGCATCGGCGAGTTCTGATAGCAGCTGAATCATGCGGTGCAGCTGAAAATCCACCACGGCGCTGTTATTCACGCCCGACTTGCTAGCCGCAAAAGCAGCCGATAAACGCGCAGAGATCTTCGGTATCCGACGACCGATTTTCAAGCCTTGGCGGGTATTCGCTTTATCAAGGTTAATCATTACCAGCTTCAATGATTTACCGATTAACTGGAGTAGCTTGGCATACTCTTTTCGTGACTTTTCGGGGAGCTGTTTCAGGGGCTTGATGACGGTGAATTCAAGGCAGGCCTGGCCAAGCTGATCAAGGAGCCTCGCCAAGCGTTCAAGGGATTTGGATTGCTGAAAACCTGGGCCGTCAACTTTGCGCCGTTGCACATCCACCGCGACAGCAAGTTCAACTTTCTCCAATAACGTGCTTCTATAGCCTTTGCGATTGATCAGGCGCTGAGCCGTCGGTTCAGTTGGCTGAGTCACATAAACTTCAACTAATGCGAAGTGATTTTCAACTTCGAATCGTAGAAAATAAAAGTGCTCCAGAATGGATGCGTTGATAAGTTGCCTCAGCGTAGAAAAGGGCGATTAGGTGGTCATTGCATGGATGGATCTTGATTATAAGTAACAGTGCCATCTTTTGCGTTACATTTTTCTTACAGTTCAAAGAGTTGTATGAATAAAAAACGTTTTAATTGCCGTTTTATTAGCATGCCTCGCGAACTTGCCAAGGGCAAAAATCTACGCCTGGCCAGATACCGCAAAGCCCCCGAACTAGGGCCAAAAATACTCTTCTTCAGTGGCGGCACGGCGCTGAGGCGTTTTGCTGAAGTGTTAACAGACTATACCCATAACTCGATTCACTTAGTAACGCCTTTTGATTCGGGGGGCAGTTCAGCTGAGCTGCGCCGCGCCTTTTCGATGCCTGCCGTTGGTGATCTAAGAGCCCGCTTGCTGGCACTGGCTGATGATTCGGTCACCGGGCATCCTGAGGTGGCGGCGCTTTTTTCCCACCGGCTGGTGGCTCAGGGGCGCAAAAAAGGCGAAGAAACGGCAATGCTGGCGCAGAGCCTGAAAGCGCTGGTGAGCGCGAAGCACCCGCTACTTAAGGCGATTGCTGAGCCCATGCGGTCGCTGATCCAAAGCTATATTGCGGTCTTTTATCAGCACATGCCTAAGGATTTTAACCTTAATGGCGCCAGTGTGGGGAACCTCATCCTGACCGGTGGCTACCTCATTCACGATCGCTCTCTGGACCCGATCGCCTTTCTATTTGGCCAACTGATCAAAACACGCGGCACCGTCCGGACAACAACAGACGCCGACCTTCAACTGACGGTGTTGCTGGAGAGCGGTCGGACGATTAATGGCCAGCACCGCTTTACCGGCAAAGAGACGGCAGAAATCGATTCGCCCATCAAAGCGATAAAGTTATCCGGTGAGGCAGATGATATCGATACGCTGGATGCCTCCAAGGTCTGCAAAGAAACCCGTACGCTCATTCATTCGGCAGAGCTGGTGGTGTTCCCGCCGGGCAGTTTTTACAGCAGCATTATCGCCAACCTGCTGCCTAAGGGCGTTGATAAGGCATTGGCTAAAAACCCGTCGCCCAAGGTGTATGTGCCCAGCTTGGGCACTGATCTTGAAACCCTCGGCATGACGTTGGTAGATCAGGTTCAAGTGCTCAATCAGCACCTTTCAGGCTCACTCCAAACGCGATCGTCAATCGATTTTCTGCTGTTTGATTCGCAATTGCTGAGCGTGTCGACTCAACAGATTGAAACAATACGCGATGAAATGGGTATTCAAATAATCGATGTCGATCTTGCGCCGGAAAGCGCTGACAGCGACCGTTATGACGACGCTAAGTTGGCTGAAGCGCTGCTTGGGCTTACTTGATGCCGACGATGGTAATTGCTCAATATCCCGTCATTTCCAGATAGCCTTCACCCATGGGTTCGCCGCTGGCGCGGTCGTTAACCCGCACTTCGCCCTCCCAGTAGGGCACGCTGGTGTCCATCCAGCGGTTGGCGTGGGGCGCTTCGATGTTGAGGTCGATCGCTACTGACGCTATTTCCAGCCGCCAACGGGTGGGCACATCGCGCCCGGCGACGGTGGAGGTTGCCAACGGCGTCAGTGTGATGTCGTCTGTGGCTAAGGGACTGGCATCGCCTTGCGGGGTAATCCAGGTGCCCGAACGGTAGGCGGCGCCTTGTTCTGTGTCTGCGCTGTCATCACCACCTCCGCGCAGTTGAAACGCCATCAGCTTGTGGCCGTCATCCAGGTGGAGCGAGAACCAGTCCCAGCCGGACTGGCGGGCATCGAGTAGCTGGCTGCTCCATTCGCGATCCAGCCAGCCGCGCCCGCTGACGGCTTTGGTCTCGCCATTGAGGGTGACATCGCCCTCAATTTGCCAGAAGGGCTGGCTGTAGTACATCGAGCCCTGGCCATTGGCGGCTTTCTGGCTGAACCCTTCTTCGCCGTGAAAGACCAGCGGCCCCTCAGCGGTAAGTTCTAACGTATAGCCAAAGCGCGATGCGCCTTCGCCGCTGTAAGCGGTGAGCGTTAGCGGTGAGAAAGCATCGTCATCGGCGTCCGCGCTTGCCTGTAGCTGCCAGTCGTCTAACCAGGCGTGAAACGGGCTGGCGACGACACCGGCTTGGGCATCGTGGGATTGAGAAAGCTCGGCTTGGGAGTGGCTGCGCCCAAAGCGCTCGGCGACCTGGTGCTGCTCGCCTTGCGAAATTGCCATATGGGCCATCCAGAGCTGATCGGCGGCCCAGGGGGTGGGCTCGGGGCGTTCGCTGGGTGGCATTAGGGCCTGGCGGAACAGCGTCCATTGCAGCCCCAGCGGTTCGCCGGAGACATCTTCCAGGTTAGCCGTGAGATACCACCATTCGATGCGGTAATCCGGGTGGGCGGCGTGCTCGTGTGGAAAATCGTCTGGAAACGTTAGCGCTTGGTTGGGTGCTGCTTGTTGAAAGCCTTCGGCGTCCTGACCCAAGCCCGCAAAGCCTGCGCTTTGCTCTGCGCGCTCATCACTGCCACAGCCGCTGAGGGCCGCTAGTGGCAGGATTAGTGACATAATGACTAACCGTATCAGCCGCGCGGTCATTGGTGTGTCTCCTCGGCCAGTAGGGCGCGGGGCGAGGCGCGCCAGAAACGCAGCGCCGGGAGTGCCGCCGCCAGCAGAGCCACGCCTACCGCAGTGGCGAGGGTTACCGCCATTTCCCCAGGGAATAAATGCAGTGGCAGCCGCCAGCCAAAGGCGGCGACATTAATCACCGCGACTAAGCCCCAGGTAATCGCGATGCCGAGCGGGATGGCCAGCAAGCCTGTTGCCAGCGCCGCGCCCCCTAGCTGGGCCAGGTTCAACCTGGCCAGCTGTGCCCGGGGTACGCCCAGTGCCCAAAGCGGTGCGAGCTGTTGGCGACGACTGCGTGCTTGCGCCAGCAGGGAGGCCAGCAGCGCCAGAGACGCTACGGCTAAGGTGAGCACATTGAGGGCACGGGTGATGGTAAAGGTGCGCTCAAAAATCTCGGTGGCGATGCGCTTGATCTCGCGCTGGTCGCTAATGGCATCGTTGCTCAAGCCAAATCGGGTGGTAAGGGCGTTACGCAGAGCCTCCACATTGGCATTTTCATGCAAGACCAACCCCATTGAACTTGGCGGCGCCTCAAATCGAGCGGCTAGCTGGTGCGAAGCCATTAACACCTGGCCGCTGGGGTTGCCGTAGTCGGGGTAAACGGCGGTGATCGTTAATGTCTCATTGCCGTTTGGGGCGCGAAGGGTGAGGCGGTCGCCGGGGGAAAGGTTCTCTGCCGTAGCGAGCTGTTCGTTAACAAACACCGCACCGTTGTCAAAGGCCGCCCACGCAGATGGCCGGTCGTCTAAAGTGTTCAGTAGCGGCCAGTGGGGTGTCAGCGATTCGCCGGGGGTAATGCCGTAAAGATCAATGGCAAGGCTGAGCGAGCGGCTTTCATCGGGCGTGTCGATGGCGAGTAGCGTCGTTTCGCTGCGCCGGGTGAGCAGGCGTTCTGACACCTCGGGGCGATCAGCCAGCCACGTATCAATCGCATCGTATTGATCGGCTGGGGCATTGATGTAGAGCGGGGCGACTAGGCGCTGGTCAAGCCAGTCTAAAAAGGTCACGCGAAAGCCGCCCACCATGCTGCCCACGCCAAGGTTCGTCGCCAGCGCTACCAGCAGTGCCATCATGGCGAGCGAGAGTCGCGGAAGCTGCAGCTGCATATCCGCCAGCGCCCATTGGGTCAGCGGGCGTCGCCGGGCAAGGTGAGTCAGCCCCTTGAGCGTTAGTGCCATTAAAGGAGGCAGCCACAGGGCGCTTGCCAACAGCAGCGCGGCGACCACGCCGAAGCCTGCCAGTAGGCCGTCGCCGGGGGGCTGTTGGGCTAACCAAAGGGTGAGACCAAGCCCTATCGCCGCCGCTAGACCACCGGCGATACTCATCAGCGTTAATTGACGCCGAAAACCGCTGCGCCACGCCTGCATTTGTCCCAAACTAAGCACGTTTAAGCGAGCGGCGCGCCACAGTACCCCGCTGCCCGCCAGCAGTAGCCCGCCAAGACTCACCGCTAGGCCGCCCATCCAATATTGCCAGGGTAGACTAAGCGTTTGGCCCACATCGGCGCCATAAAGCGAACCCAGCGTGGCGGCGACGTCGGGAAGCAGCCAGCGCGCTAGCCATACGCCGCTGGCAATGCCGGTTAATCCACCGATGACGCCCAGGAGGAGTAATTCCAGGCTAAGGGCGGCCACCAGCGTGCGTCCTGAAACGCCCAGCACGCGTAAGGTGCGCAGCATCCCCAGGCGTTGCTCCAAGGCGAGCCCCAGCGCGGCTTGCACAATAAACAGACCCACCACTAAGGCTAGCAGGCCTAATGCGGTCAGGTTTAAGTGGAAGCTTTCGGTTAACTGACCGGGCGAAGCAAGGCTGGTCGCTCGGGTAAGGGTGTAGTCGGGCGGCGCTGTGGTTAGTGCACCGGGGGCGGCCACTAACCGCGTAATGGCTTCACCGCTGGCGAGTAAGCGCGCGGCAGCGGCGATATCCATAATCAGCGTATTGGGCGGAAGCGCTGGAGATAGCGTCAACGGCGGCAGCTTGCCTCCTTCTGCCAGCGTCGGCGTGGCGCCTGGGGCGTTGCCGCGCTCTAGCCCTAAGGCTGTCAGAGCGTCAGGGGCCACACGGGTTTGCCAAGGCGGCGTGAGAAAGGCGGTTAACGAGCTCGATGTGCCCGCTTGGCCTAGCGCGTTCTCACTGGGAAGGGTGAGTGGGTCGATGCCGATCAGCGTGAGCCGAGTACCGTCTTGAGTGACAACGTTGCCTTCAAGCAGCGGAGAAACTGGCAGGCCCGCTTGGCGTAGGGCGTGGTATTCGTCGCGGGATAAAGTGGCACCATCGCGGCGTTCAAGCTGGTCTAATTCGGTTGCAAAGAGTGCATCGGCGCGGGCGTAGCTGTCACGTGCGGTGGCGTTGATGGCTTGGATGCCGCTCCATAATGCACTGGCCACCCACAGGCCGAGCAGCAACATAACCAACTGGCCAGGATGACGACGATAGTGGCTCAGCAGGGTGGTGAGGACGGTGGTCATGGTGTTGCGTCTAAGAGGCTGCCGTGGCTTAGGCGCAGGCAACGATCAAGCGGGGCCGCCACTTGAGGGCTGTGGGTCACGACCAGCAGGGCGCACTGGGTTTCGTGGACCAGGCTCAACAGCAGCTCAAGTACGTGGCTAGCGGTCGTTTCGTCTAGATTCCCCGTCGGTTCATCGGCCAGCAGGAGAGCCGGGCGCGGTGCCAGCGCCCGCCCAATTGCCAACCGCTGCTGCTGACCGCCTGACAGCTGTTCCGGGTAACGCTTCTCTAGGCCATGCAGCCCGAGTCGTTCCAGCAAATGCGCTGTCCAGGCGGTATCGTCACGGCGGGCTAAGCGGGCCTGCAAACGCAGGTTGTCGATGACGGTTAGGCTGGGGACTAAATGAAATTGCTGGAAGACCAGGCCCAGCTGCTCTCGGCGAAGCTTGGCGCGGGCAGGTTCGGCTAAAGCGGCTAACCCCTCTCCGGCAAGGGTGATAGTCCCCTGGTCGGGGAGGTCTAAGCCTGCGGCTAAGTGCAGTAGCGTGGATTTGCCGCTTCCCGACTCGCCCATTAGCGCTAAGCTCTGGCCCGGCGCCAAGCGCAGAGTAACATCCTTCAATACCCTAATAGGCCCCTGCGGCGTCGCATAGGTTTTGTGCACCTGATCAAATTCCAGCATAGGGGACTCGTCCAAAACCTAGTCGTTTATCGGTATGTCAGCGGATTCACGTTCCCCGTACACGGCAATACCACCTCGGCCTGAGCGTTTAACGAAATACATGCTTTTATCGGCAGCGTCGATAAGCTCCTCTGCGCCGTTAAACCCACCATCGTCCAAGCAGGCGATGCCAATGGAGACCGACACATGGATCGGCACTTCTCCATCAACGGCCAAGGGGGTTTTTGCTAACCGTTGGGCAATTCTTTCAGCAAAAAAGTAGGCTGCCTTGGCGTTTTCATCCGGCAGAATGATGAGAAACTCTTCACCTCCCCAGCGTCCGGCTAAATCACCGTCGCGAATCAACGTCTGTAGGGTGTGACCGAACTTTTCGAGCACACGATCGCCCGTTTGATGCCCGTACTGGTCGTTGAGCTTTTTAAAGTGGTCAAGATCAATAAACACCACGGACAGGGTGCGAGACTGCTCCTGACACGCAATAAAGCGTTGGTGCAGCTGCTCTTCAAGCCAGGCCCGGTTGGCCAGACCGGTTAATGCGTCTATTCGTGAACGCTCTTCCAGGGCATCTTGACGTTGACGTAGTAAAGCGAGTTCTGCTTGTTGCGTATCAAGGCGCGCGTTGAGTAGCAGCGTTTGTTGAAACAGCAGCTGCTGCGCTTCAGCAAGCAGGGTCTCATTATCCTGCACGGGAGGGGCGGCCATTTGCAGCATATCCGCCAGCGCAGGCAATTGCTGGTGAATTTTATCTAGTAAATCACGCAGCGAAAGGGCGTGCGTGCCATCTAAGGTTTCCAATTCCCGGATCACCGAGACGAACGCCTGAGCTGGGTGGGGCGAAAGCCACGCGTCGGCGATGGAACCTGCTAGCTGGATACACAGCATATCGGGCGCGGCAATATCGTAGTCACCGTGGCTGTCGCAGATATGCTGAGCAAGCGATGTAGGCAATCCCCACTTCGCGGCAAGCCAGGCACCGACCTGGGAATGATCGCAGCCAAAGAATCGCTGTTCTGATTCTGCTAATTGGCGGTGGGTTAACAAGCCTTCACTGTACAAGCCATCAGCTTCTTTTGGATAAGTGGCCCGCAGGGCCAAAATGCCAATGTCCTGAAGCAGGGCGGCTGTGAACACTGGCCCCGCCATGCTTGGGCACAGGTGAACGGCTAGCTGGCGGGCTGCTAAAGAAGCGATGATCGAGCGCATCCAAACGCGCTGAATGTGACTGTCAACGGCCCTATTATGAAGCAGACTAAAACTCATGACGGCCGCCATGGTGGTCTCTAGCCCCAAGCGTGCGGTCGCTTCCCGGCAGGCGTGAATTTCGCTATGGCTACGTGAGAAAAAAGCGCTGTTTGCCAGCGTGATGATACGCAAGGTCAGCGCCGGGTCGCGCTCGATGGCATTGGCGTAGTCGTTCACTGAGGGTTGCTCAGAGCGGGCTATTTTCAAAATGTTGATAGCCACAGAAGGCAGAGTCGGCAGGTTGGGACACTGGAGTAAATCTGCAGTCAAAAATGTCGGTAATTCAGTCGATAAGACCAGGTCTTTCGAATTGTCCCTCACCTGGATGACCTGCATTGTTCTCTCCTAACTTATTAATATAAGCCACAATGTGGCTTACATTGTAGCCTTTAGCCATTTCCTGGGTACTTATCATGCTGTCGCAGTAGCCTATTTCAATCGTTTGTATCAAACCATCATAGCGCGGCGAGCTAATGAATAGGTGCCTACCGAGGTTTATTTTTTAATGATTATTGGGGTGTGATAAAGGCTTAGACTTTACCTAATATATTCACATAAAGCTTACAAAAATTTACCGTTGACTGTCTCAATGTTTCCAGTTGGCGCCAAAAACGCATCAACCAATGACGACTTCACCGCCAATTGACAACGACCTTTACGGGCCTACTACGTTGGTCTTGAGTGACCAAAGTATAGCCAATAAGGGCTTTCTCTCTTTATCTCTGTCAGCCGCCAGCAGATGACACTCTGTAGCACTGATAAGGAGCAACTGATGCCGAGCGTTGAACACGTCCCGTCTTTAAAGAATCAAGCAAGTAAAATAGCGGTTGTCCACCTGGGTTAGTAGACGCCTTCCATCGCGCTCACCAGGCGGTCTATTTAGAGCGCTATCGCCAGCGCAGTGGCGATCCTGGCTGGGGTATATGCAGTGCTAACCTGCGTTCTAGCGTTGGGTTAGTCGAATCAGCACCCGCTTCGGCCAGTGCCAGGGCCAAGCCCTGGCCTAAGCCTTTGTTGCAGCCGGTCACCATCGCCACTTGATTTTGCAATGAAAATAACCGCATCGAATCCTCCAGCTGCGCATTTCAAACCGATAAGTTTCAACGTCGAGGGGCTAAGCGTCAGCAGTTACTTTGGTGGATAGGCTTGCAATAACGGCGGTTAGTTCATTGGCATGGTGGATGCCAATCGCCCCTTCGGGCGTGCTTTCTTCGTTTGGAAAGTGGTTGAGGTGTATTACGTGCATGCCCGCCGCCAGCCCCGCCTCAACACCTACCGCCGCATCATCAATCACCACGCACTGTTGGGGAGTATAGCCCATGGCCGCCGCCGCCTTGCGATACAGTTCTGGGTCTGGTTTCCACACGTTAAGGGTGTAGGCGCTGAACAGCCTGCCTGCAAAATAGTGGCCTAAATCGGTACTTTCCAGCGCGCAACGAATTTTGCGCTCGGGGCCATTGGAGACCACGGCCATGGGGTGGCTGCTTAACTGTTCCAGCGCGGCGGACATGCCGGGTATTATTACCAGTTCGGCACGCATGCGGGCTTCCATGCGCGACCGCATGCCCGCTTCAAGCTGGGTGAATGTATCTTCTGCCAACGTCTGAAAACGGCTTTCTAGCGTTTGCACGATAGTTTGAAAACGGACCCCGCGAAATTCATCCATATATTGTCGCGCTGAGAAGGGTAAACCGAACTCGGGAAGAATGTCGCCCATCACCTCGGCAAGCAGTATTTCGCTATCCACCAGGGTGCCATCGCAGTCAAACAGTAGGCAGAGAGGCGCGGCCGTGTTCATCGCAGAACTCATTGATAGGCTTCCTCGTTGACCAGGCTAATAGGCCGCTCGCCCTGAAGCGCTAGGCGAATATTATCGACCGCCCGCTGGGCCATGGCGTTGCGGGTTTCGTGGGTGGCAGAGCCGATATGGGGCAGGGCGACCACATTGGGCATCTTCGGCAGTGGGGAAGAGGCAGGCAGTGGCTCCTGTTCAAAGACATCCAGCCCGGCCGCTTGAATAACACCGTTTTCCAGGGCGTTTATTAAGGCCGCTTCATCGACCACTTTACCGCGGGCAATATTGATAAAAATACCCGAGGGCTTCATTTGTGCGAACTCTTTGGCGCCGATCAGGTGTTCAGTCTCGGTGGTAAGCGGAACCGTTACGCAGACAAAATCGGCCTCGGCCAACAGCTCGTTAAGGTCGCGGCGCTGGGCGCCAAGCTCATGTTCTAATGCGGGCTTAGGGGAGGCGTTAGAGTAGAGCACCTGCATGCCAAAGCCCAGGGCGCCGCGCCTTGCAACGGCCTGGCCAATACGGCCAAAGCCCACCATGCCCAGCGTCTTACCGTGTACATCGCTGCCGAACTGGGCGGGGCCAACGCTGGCCTGCCATTGGCCCGCTTTCACCCACTCGGCTAGTTCCACCACACGCCGTGCTGTCGTCATGATCAGCGTAAAGCCTGTATCAGCGGTGGTTTCGGTAAGCACATCCGGCGTGTTGCAGAGCATAATGCCGCGTTTGGTCAGTTCATCCACCGGGATGTTGTCGTAGCCAACCGAGATAGTCGCGATGACTTTTAATTGGGGCGCTGCGTCTAGCAACTGGGGAGTAATCGCCAAGCCGGAGCCGATAAGGCCATGGGCTCCGGCTAGCAAAGGTCGATTGGCTGGATCATCCCACGCTGTCGTTTTCGGCAGTACGTCCACTTTAAACAGATCGCTAAGCGTAGAGAGGTGAGCATCGCTAAGCCGTCCTTGAACCACCAGTCGTTTCTGCATTCTTATCTCCTTGTTATAAAAAGCTTATCAAAAGCCAGTTGCTAAACTGTTATGCCTTGGGTGGGTAGGCCTCAAGCGCTTGTAGTTGCTCGCGATTAGGCAGGCCTTCCATGTCGCCTACCACCTGGATGGCTTGCGCACCAATCAGGTTGCCGCGCTGGACGGCTTGGCGCGCCGTTCCTCCGTCAAGCAGGGCGCTGATCACACCGACAGCGAAACCGTCGCCTGCGCCTACGGTATCCACAACCTCAGCCACGTGGCAGCCCGCTATGGTAAAGCTCTCCTCTTTGCCATCCAGGGTGCCGCGGTAGTAGCTGCCCTCGGCTCCCAACTTGATGATCACCGCAGAGGCGCCTTGATCCAGATAGTAGCCCGCTATGTCGTGCGGCGTCTTCTGCCCCGTCAGCCGTTGGCCCTCAGTAAGCCCCGGTAGCACCCAGTCAGCGAGGCCAGCGAGTTCATTTAACGTCGTGCGCATAGCGTTTTCACTGGGCCAAAGTGACGGGCGTAAGTTGGGGTCTAAAGAAATGCTCGCCCCTTGGGCGCGAGCCTGCTTCATTAAGTGGCGAGATAGCTGATAGGCGCTATCTGAGAGAGCGGGCGTAATGCCGGTGGCGTGTAGATGCGCCAGTGATTGAAGGTCGACGGCTTTGGCATCTTCTATCGCGAGGTGGCTGGCCGCACTGCCGCGTCTCAGGTATTCAACACGTGGGTCGGCGCCGCCCTGGGCGCGCTCTTTGAACACCAGCCCGGTCGGGTGCTGCTCATCAATATGAATATAGCGAGCGTCGATACCTTCAGCTTTCAAAGCCCGTTGGATGAACTCACCGAAGCTATCTGCGCCCACGCGGCTTAACCAGCCAACGTGGAAACCTAAGCGGGAAAGCCCTATTGCAACGTTATTATCGGCACCGGCAAGGCGACGCTGAAAATGCTCAATGTCTGATAAGCCGCCCGGCGTATCCGCCACAAACATGGCCATCGCTTCGCCAAAGGTGAGAATCTCTGGAGGAGTAGCAGGGTGGGGCATGGTTATTCACCTCTTGATATTGTTTATTTTACCCTAATGAGAACGATACCATTTGGGCGAAAATTAGTAGCTATCTTTACAGCCATACCCGCGCTGCGTGGAGCCGCGCTCGATCAATTTGGGTGAAAAGCTTAGTTGCCTCGGCATGGGGACTTTATTGGGTGAAATCCGGTGCATCAAGCAGTGCACTGCTGTTTTGCCAATCGTCTCAGTGGGCTGGGCTAGGGTCGTGATGCCGGAATAGACAAGCGCGCACCACTCTAGCTCATCAAACCGACGGCCAGCACCACGCCAGCCACCATTTTCAGCGTGATCTCGCCCAGAAGATCGCGATCGAGCAGCGCCGCCTTAAGCACAAGACAAAATTTTCCACGAACTGGAAAAAGCAGAAAGCCCGCATCGCCAAGCTCAAGCATGCCGAAGCTAACGCCCGCCATGACGCCTTGCACAAAGTCTCGACCTCGTTATGCCAAAACCACCCTAAGCCCGCAGGGTGCACAGTTTTTTTAGTTATAAATAAGCAGTGTTAGATAGCTTCTCATTATTTTTTTGGTCAAAGAAGGATATTCGGATAGGCAGGCTGAATCAGGTAAACTGCGTGCTTTCTTTTACAGCGATGCCCGTGGCATGCCTCCAAACGATAAATCGACACCCGTGAAACCAACAAGCTATGAACTAACCCAAGCGGGTGATCGCTATTTCGACGGCCTTGTCGACAAGTTTTCTCGTTCGCTCTATCAGGCGCCCCGCGGCGAGCTGCGTTTGGCGATGCTTGATTATTTACTGCCGCAAATGCTCGATTTGCGCGAACAGAAAGTGCTCGATGTAGGCGGTGGCCTGGGCCAGCAGGCTGCCTGGTTGGCTGAGCAAGGGCACAACGTTACGATGGCTGAGCCCTCTGACGATATGTTGAATTACGCTAAAGCCTGGCATCGGGATGCTAAAACGCTGCCGGAATCGGCGATCACGTATCTGCAGGCGCCGCTGCAAGTGCTCACTGTTCAAGCACCAGGCCCATGGCCACTGATTACCTGCCATGCGGTATTGGAGTGGTTAGGCGACCCGCAAACGGCGCTGGCCACCTTGAGCCAGTTAATGGCCCCTGGCGGTCAGCTGAGTTTGATGGTGTTTAACCGCGATGCCCTGCGCTTTTCTAACGCGGTGAAAGGCAATCTTGAGAAGGCGCTGAGCGACCGTTTGGCAGGGCAGGGCAAGCGTCAGCGGCTGACGCCTATATCCCCCGTAAGTCACGCGGAGATTGAGCAGTGGAGCGCAGCTAATGGCTTGCGCATAGACGCCGTTGCCGGAATTCGCGTCTTTCAGGACTATTTGCGCCAACCGCCAGCCACGCCTGCAGAAAACGCCACGCTGCTGGCGCTGGAAAAACATTACTGTCGCCAAGACCCGCATTGGCGCCTGGGCCGTTACTTACTTTATACATTAATCAAACCGGAGGCCGCTGAATGAGCGCCCAAGCCCATGCTCAAACCCCCGCGTGTCAGTTATTAGCACGCCAACAAGATCAGTATGCAGCGCTGTGGGTCATTGGCCCGCCCATTGATAGTTGGCTGATTGATCAATCGACGGGGGTGGTGAGCGGTGATCAGGACGTTCTGGATGCGTGGATCGCTAAAGGCAAGCCAGCCCTAACGCCCTTTGATTTAGCCGCGGGCGAAGCGCTAGGTAAAGAAATTGTGCTGTTTTGGCCAAAAGCGCATCAGTTGGGAATTTGGTGGCTTAAGTGGCTGTGCGAACAACTACCTGAAGGGACGCCCATTGAGGTTATTGGTGAGCACCAAGGTGGCATTAAGCGCGTCCCTAAAATACTAGATGAATTGGAGATGCCCTGGGACAAGCGCGATAATGCGCGGCGCTGTTCGCTATTTGCCACCCATACCGTTGCGCTGGACTTAGCCAGTGGAAATGAGGCCAGCGACAGCGCGTGGGAGAACATCGAGGCCGTTGGGTTGACGTTGGTCAGTCACCCCGGCGTGTTTGGGCATGGCAAAGTCGACGAGGGCACGCTGATCATGTTGGAGTGCCTTGAGACTAGCTTGCCGAAAAAGCCGCTCAAGGTGCTGGATATGGGCTGTGGCGACGGTATTGTCAGCGCCTGGTTAGCTCAGCGCGGCCATCACGTGACCGCTGTGGACATTAGCGCTTTTGCGGTAGAGGCGTGTCAACGCACCTTAGCAGCCAATGGGCTGGAGGGGCGCGTACTGAGTAGCAACGTATTTAGTGCGTTAGACGACGAGCAGTTTGACTGGATTGTTAGCAACCCGCCTTTTCATAAAGAGCGCGATATCAGCTATGGACCCAGCCAGCGCTTGATCAGCGAAGCGCCAGCGCATCTGAGTGCGGGTGGACGGCTGGTGATTGTCGCCAATGGCTTCTTGCCCTATCCCGATCACCTGCAGCGCGCGTTCAATGACTTCCAAACCCTAGCAGATAATCGTCGCTTCAAGGTGTACGGGGCGACCAAACCAGCGGGCTGAAGCGTTGGTTTTTACTCGTCGTTTACTCCGCAAAGAAAACGCTGAGTACATGATCCAAATGTTTTTCCATCGCGCGACGAGCGGCAGCGGGGTCGCGCGCCTCAATGGCTTCAACGATGCGTTCGTGGTCGTTCTGGGAGCGCTGCGGCATATCCGTCTCCATAAATAGCTCTTGAAGACGCCGAAACATGGCACCGTACTGGTGGCGAAGCCGATATCGCTGCGCTGGCTGATCAGTTGCTGCGCTTAAGTATCGACACGGCTTCGGGCCGCTATTTGACCAAGGTGGTGCGTCTCTTCCAGTTGGACTTTATTCCCTGGAAACGCGGTGTCTCGCTATAGTGCGGCTTAAGGATAGGAATTGTAGAGCTAATGACTAGCCGGTGTAATCAATGGCGGTGATGGTATAAAACGTATCACCGTTAGGCGTGAGCACTTTTGCTTCATCACCTACCTGTTTGCCCAGTAACGCTTTGGCCATGGGGGCATCAATGCTGATCCAGCGCTTTTTGGTGTCGATCTCGTCGTGGCCAACCACCCTAAGCTGTACCTGCTCGCCGTTTTCATCTTCCAGGCTGACATAAGCGCCGAAAAATACCTTACTGGTATCGGCGGGTAGTCGATCAACGGTTTGCAGCTCGTCCAAACGCTTGGTTAGGTAAGTAATGCGCGCAATGATGCGGTTTAGCTCTTTCTTGTTATAGGTGTAATCGGCGTTTTCACTGCGGTCGCCCTGGGCGGCCGCTTCGCCGACTTTCTCTGAAACAGCGGGGCGTTTCACCCGTAATAAGTGGTCCAAAATAGCGCGCAGACGTGCCGCCCCTTCAGGTGTAATCAGGTTGCTCTTAGGGGCTTGACGCGGATCTTTTGCTGGATCGCGCCAGCGGGTCATGTTGCGGCCTTTCATTACCGATTCCCTATTATGTCTTGAGCCCACTACCTTACGCCAATTGCGGGAAGCATACCAAACAACATACGGTTGGCGAATCATTCAAACGTTCGTTATATTTTTTGCTATATTAGCGAAAGACCCGCAATTCGCCGGTCTGCGCAAGACAACAATAATTGAGGAGACACTATGCGAACGCCTTCTTTTTCACGCTTTTCGTTATCACGCTGGCTGGTTGCCACTGCTCTTGGCGGCACGCTGGCGCTTTCGCCGCTGACCGCTAGCGCCTTTGAGAGCGAGCTGTTCTCACTAAAGAACCGTTGGGAGCACACCGTGACGGACATGCCCGCCAATGAGCGGGAAAGCACGCTCAAGTCGTTGGTCAGTGAGGCAGAGCAGTTGGCCGAGCAGCACAGCGACGAAGCTGACGTACTTGTCTGGCAGGGGATTATTTTGGCTTCCTATGCCCGCGAGCGTGGTGGTTTAGGCGCACTGGGCACGGCAGGTGATGCGCGTGACGCGCTAGAAAAGGCAATTGAATTAGACCCACGGGGCCTGAACGGCTCAGCCTACGTGACACTAGGCGCGCTTTATGATCGCGCGCCGGGACGACCACTCGGCTTTGGCAATAGCGATACCGCCGAACGCATGTTCCAGCGCGCCTTGGAAATTCGCCCCGATGGCATTGACGTGAACTATTATTATGCTGCTTTTCTAGCCGAAGAAGGCAACGATCAGGCTGCCCGGGAGCATGCCAAGCGCGCGGTTAACGGCACTGCCCGCGACAACCGGAAAGTCTCTGACGAAGCGCTGCGCCGCGACGCCGAGGCGTTGCTCGACCAGCTATAGCCTGTCGACTGAATTGGCATTCCCGGTGGCAAGCATTGATAATGTAGCGATTATCACCACCGGGAGTGCCCCATGGCGTCTATCCCCAAGAACGACTCTTCTCGACATGCGCCTTTTCGCAGCACGGCGCTCAGCGTCCCGCTTTTGAACCGCGACGATGTTGAACTGTTTAAGCGAGAAACGCTGCATCAGGGGTTTTTCCGTCTCGAAGCCCTGGAATTTCGCCATCGGCTCTTTGAAGGCGATTGGAGCGAACCCATACGCCGTGAAGTACACAGCCGCTTTGATGCGGTGGGTGTGCTGCTTTACGACCCCGAACGCGACGCGCTGGTACTCGTTGAGCAGTTCCGCGCAGGCGCGATTGATGACGCCGTGTCGCCCTGGAAACTTGAGCTTGTGGCCGGTTTGGTGGAAGACGGCGAGTCGTTGGAAGACGTGGCGCGCCGTGAAGCCTGGGAGGAGGCGGGTTGTAAAGTCGCCGAGCTGACCAAACTTCATACCTATTACCCAAGCCCCGGGGCCTGCAACGAGCAAGTCACCCTATTTTGTGGTTTGGTAGATACCCAGGGGCTAGGTGGGATTCACGGCTTAGACGAAGAACACGAGGATATTCGTGTTCATGTGATGCCGTTTGCTAACGCTTGGGAACTCTTAGCGCAAGGGCGACTCGACAACGCCATGTGTTTAATTGGTCTACATTGGCTGAATAGCCAGAGAGCTTCATTACGCGCCGCCTCTCAGCGAGCGCTAACGCAAAGCGAAACAGACGAGGAGTGATCATGGCGAGAACGGCCTATGTCACCGATTTAAAATCGCTCCAAGGGGAGTGCAGCGCCAACTATTTACGTTTGGTGCGCTTGGTGGGCGATATGGAGGCCGGCCAGCGCCGTCAGATCGCCCTGCGTGGTGATAAGCAGCATTTTGGTGATTTGCAGCTTTATATTCACGAGCAGGCGCCTTACACCACCATGGTGGATGTCTCCCAAACCGGCCCGCTTGATAAGGTGTTGGAAGGTCCGCGTATGCGCGTACACCTGTATCACGATGTGCGCATGGCGGAGGTGACTGATTTTCAGCGTGAGCGCCACTTTAATGGCCGCTACCGCTATCCCAATGCGCGTATGCATCAGCCGGATGAGAAGCTTCAGCTCAACCGCTTCTTAGGCGAGTGGTTAGCGCACGGCCTTGCTCACGGTCACGCTCACTATGCATCGGAGATGCCTTAATGCGTGTGGTGCAGATTACTGACGCTCACCTCTACGCGGATACCCAGGCGCGCTCCCGTGCGGGGGTGCCTTGGCGGCAGTTTCAACAGGTGCTGAGCGCCGTTATCGCCGAACAGCCCGATATCGTGCTGTTTACCGGTGATATCAGCCAGGATGAAACCGCTGACTCTTACGCTTTGGCGGTAGAGGCGATGGAGCAGTTGCCTTGCCCCTGGTACTGGCTGCCGGGTAATCACGATCAACCCGAGTTCATGGCGGCCGAGCGGCCAATGGTCGATCAGGTGGATATGGGGTCGTGGCGCATTCTGCTGCTCAATACTCAGGTGGAGGGCAAGCCTTTTGGGGAGCTGGGCAGCGAGCGGCTAGCCAAGCTGGCTAAGCAGTTAGAGAAGGATGACAGACCCACCCTAATTGCCATGCACCACCCGCCGGTGGACGTTGGGGCGGCGTGGATGGATGCCATTGGCCTGCAAGACCGCGACGCGTTTTGGCAGCTGCTAAGTCAACACGTCCAGGTCAAACTCATCCTCTTCGGCCATGTTCATCAAGCCTATGCCGAGCACCACCGTACCGGCGATGCCACCATTGACGTTTATGGCTGCCCGGCGATGGCCGATCAGTTTCTGCCCGGCGCCGAGCAGTTTGCGGTCGACGAGGCCTCGCGCCCGGGCTATCGCGTGGTCGATTTGGTGTGGAGCGATGCCCAGGGAAGCGAGTGGCAGAGCTGGATTGAGCGCATCAATTAGAAGATTATCCCTGTCTCATTCTTGGATAGGTGATTTAGGAATAAAAAGATAGTTATTAATTCTTTTGGGTTATTATCAACTCGGCGTTACCCTACCCGCATTCGAACATACAATATTCTTTAGCTTAAGTGACGAGCTTGTTCTTGTGAGGTAAGGGGCCATGACCCAATTGTCTACTATGTCTTCAAAGGAGCGGTCTTCAGCGCCACAGGGAGAGGCTTTTAACACCCCTGACGCTGCGCGCTTGACCCACCTCAAGCAATTAGAAGCCGAGTCTATCCATATTATTCGTGAAGTCGCTGCCGAGTTTTCCAACCCGGTGATGATGTACTCCATTGGTAAAGACTCTTCGGTAATGCTGCACCTGGCGCGCAAAGCCTTTTACCCCGGTACGCCGCCATTCCCGCTGCTGCATGTGGATACCACTTGGAAGTTTCGCGAGATGATTGAGTTCCGCAACCGGATGGCGGCGGAAGCAGGGATGGAATTGATCGTGCATACCAACGAAGAGGGGCGGGCAGCCAATATCAACCCCTTCGATCACGGCAGTGCCAAATACACCGATATCATGAAAACCCAGGCGCTCAAGCAGGCGCTGGATAAATACGGGTTTGACGCGGCGTTTGGTGGTGCCCGTCGGGATGAAGAAGCCACACGTGCGAAAGAACGCGTTTATTCATTCCGCGATAAGTATCACCGCTGGGACCCCAAGAATCAGCGTCCTGAGCTGTGGAACGTGTATAACGCCAAGGTCAACAAAGGCGAGTCGATTCGCGTTTTCCCGCTCTCCAATTGGACCGAGTTGGATATCTGGCAGTACATTTACTTAGAGTCGATCCCCATCGTGCCCCTCTACTACTCGGCCAAGCGCCCGGTGGTCGAGCGCGACGGCATGCAAGTCATGGTCGATGACGACCGCCTGCCGCTGGCGCCCGGCGAAGTGCCGGAGGAGAAATCGGTGCGGTTTAGAACCCTGGGCTGCTACCCGCTGACCGGCGCGGTGGAATCCGAAGCCGCGACGCTTCCGGAAATCATTCAAGAGATGCTGCTGACCCGTACCAGTGAGCGCAGTGGCCGCGCCATCGATCGCGACCAAGTGGGTTCGATGGAGAAGAAAAAGCGCGAGGGGTACTTTTAATATGTCTCACCAATCCAGTTTAATCGCCGACAATATCGAGCAGTACCTGCACGAGCACGAAAACAAGGACCTGCTGCGTTTTATCACCTGCGGCAGCGTCGACGACGGCAAATCGACGCTGATTGGCCGTCTGCTCCACGACTCGAAAATGATCTTCGAAGATCAGTTGGCGGCGATCACCCAGGCCTCTAAAACCAGCGGCACTACCGGTGATACGGTCGATCTAGCGCTATTGGTCGATGGCCTGCAGTCCGAGCGTGAGCAGGGCATTACCATTGATGTGGCGTACCGCTTTTTCTCCACCGATAAGCGCAAGTTTATTATCGCCGATACCCCTGGCCACGAGCAGTACACGCGCAACATGGCCACGGGCGCGTCAACGGCCAGCTTAGCGATTATCCTGATCGATGCTCGCTACGGCGTACAGACGCAAACCCGCCGCCACAGCTTCATTGCCGACCTGCTGGGCATTCAGCACTTGGTGATTGCGGTCAATAAGATGGATCTGGTGGGGTTCTCCGAGCAGCGCTTCAATGAAATCGTTGCCGAATACCAAGCGTTTGCTGAAAACCTGAAGGCGCCGGATATTCGCTTTGTGCCGATGTCGGCGCTGAATGGCGATAACGTGGTCAATCCCAGCGAACAAACGCCCTGGTATTTTACCCCCGATTATCAAGGCCAGACGCTGATTGAGCTATTGGAAAGCGTCGAAATTACCCGCGACCAAAACTTAAGCGATCTACGCTTGCCGGTGCAGTACGTGAACCGCCCGAACCTTGATTTTCGCGGTTACTGCGGCACCTTGGCAGCGGGTGTATTGCGCCCCGGCCAAGCCATTAAAGTACTGCCTTCGGGTAAAACATCGCGCGTTGCTCGGATTGTCACTTTTGACGGCGACCTTGCGGCCGCTTATCCAGGCCAGGCGATTACGGTGACCTTGGAAGATGAAATCGATATCTCTCGCGGCGATTGGTTGGTAGAGGCGGATAGCGAACTGCCGCTTTCGAATACCTTTCAAGCCGATATTGTCTGGATGCATGAAGAGGTATTAACGCCGGGTAAATTGTTTGATTTCAAACTCGCCACGCGGGATCTTTCCGGCCAAGTCAGGTCGATTGATTACCAAATCGATGTGAATACCCTGGAGAAGCATGCCACCCATTCGCTGGGATTGAATGCCATTGCCCGCTGCGATGTGGAGTTGACTGCTGCTATTCCTGTCGATAATTATCGCACCAGCCCGGGTACCGGCAGCTTTATTATCGTGGACCGGCTGACCAACGTGACCGTCGGTGCCGGGATGATTCGCGGCACGGCCAGCACCCCAGAAGCGGCTGCCAACACCACCGACTGGGCGGCGTTTGAGCGTGACTTGAATGCGCTGGTGCGCAAGCACTTTCCTCACTGGGAAGCCAAAGATATCAGCGGGTTATTTAACCGCTAACTATTTTGCTCACGAAAGAGCTGCACGAAAAGAATTGCACTAAAACGGCTCTAAGCACAACGGCCCGCTTTTAAAGCGGGCCGTTGTGTTTAATTAAGTGCAAATATTACTCAGCGTTGGGGAAAAACAGCTGCTGGCCGTCTACCTCAAAATCCGCAATCGCTTGCTGGCCTTGTTCAGACACCAGCCACTCGTGCCACTGGGCGGCCAAGTCATGCTTCAAGTGCGGGTGACGTTCTTCTGAGAGCAGTAGGCTGCCGTACTGATTAAACAGTGCTTCATCGCCTTCATATAGCAAGGCAAGGTCTTGTGGGTTGTTAAAGGCGACCCAGGTGGCGCGGTCAGTCATAGCGTAGGCATCCATACCCGCAGCGGTATTCAGCGTGGGCCCCATGCCGCTCCCCAATTCGCGGTACCACTCGCCCTGGGGAGTAATGCCCGCATCTTCCCATAAACGCAGCTCGGCGCGATTCGTGCCGCTGTCATCGCCGCGCGAGGCGAAGGGTGACTCGCTCTTTGCAATACGCTGCATGGCATCAACAACGGTTTCGCTATCGCTGATGCCCGCAGGGTCATCGCTGGGGCCAACGATGACGAAATCGTTGTACATCACATCCAGACGTTCCGTGGCGTAGCCGTCTGCCACAAACTGCTTTTCGCCAGCGGTGTCGTGCACCAGCAGGCTATCGGCATCGCCACGGCGGCCGATTTCAAACGCTTGGCCGGTACCCACGGCGACCACCCGCACATCAATCCCCGTCGCTTCGGTAAATGCGGGGATGATGGCGTCAAATAGACCTGAATTTTCGGTAGAGGTGGTGGAGGCCAGCGTAATGTAGTCGTCATCCGCCGCCATCAACGTGCCGCTGATGGTCAGTCCCAGGGTACCTGCGAAAATAAATGCGCTGGCCTTATTCATGTTATTGCTCCTTGATGAGGATGTTTAATTCCACGGCTGATCGGGGGCTACCAAACCAACTCGCCGCGAATAAACGCCTTCGCCTCGCGTGAGGCGGGGGCGGTAAAAAAGTCGCTGGCAGGGGTATGTTCAAGTAATTCGCCGTTATGCAAAAACACGATGTCATTGGCTAAGCGGCGTGCTTGGTGCAAGTCGTGCGTGGTCATAACAATGCGTGTACCGCTGTGATGAAACTCCAGTACGGCATCTTCAACGGCCTTGATGGCAGCGGGGTCTAGCGCCGAGGTGGGCTCGTCTAAAAACAGCACTTGGGGATTGAGTAGCCACGCCCGTGCTAACGTTAAACGCTGCTGTTCGCCGCCGGAAAGCACCCGCGCTGGGCGTTTGGCGAGATGCGCTAAGCCAAACTTCTCAAGGGCACTCATCGCCTGTGCTTTGCGGGTTAATGTTGTCAGTTCTGGTCGTGGCGCTTTGTTGATGGCTAGCACATAGGTCAGGTTATCCAGCGCGGAGCGGCGCAGCAGCACGGGGCGCTGGAATACCATCGCTTGAGCGGGTGGGCTGCCTTGCCAGCGTACTGAGCCGCTAGTGGGCGTTATCAGGCCGTGGGCCAGTCGCATAAGCAGGCTTTTGCCGGCGCCGTTGGGGCCCATAATGAGCGTTCGCTGGCAGCCTGATAGGCGCAACGAAGTGGGCTTAAGCAGTGTATGGCCGCGATGAATAAAACCCACGCTATCGAGCTCAAGGGTAGCGACGGGAGGCGTGTGATGTGCGTTCATCCTAGCCGCCTTTTAGCCGTTTCGCCGATTATATGAGCGATGGCATTAATCATGGTCACCAGCGCGAGCAGAATGATCCCCAAACCAAGCGCCATGGGCAGGTTGCCTTTGCTGGTTTCCAGCACAATGCTGGTGGTCATCACGCGGGTGACACCATCAATGTTACCGCCTACTATCATCACCGCGCCCACTTCGGCGCTGGCGCGGCCAAAACCTGCCAGGATTACCGTGAGCAGCCCGAAGCGCGCATCCCACAGCAGTGTCGGGATCATGCTTAGGCGCGACAGCCCCAGTGAGTTCAACTGCTCGGCATACTCGCCGTGAAGTGCCTCAACCTGCTGGCGGGTAAGGGCGGCGATAATCGGTAGTACCAGGATCACTTGGGCGATCACCATGGCCGTGGGGGTAAACAGTAGCCCCCACTCGCCCAGCGGGCCTGCGCGCGAAAGCAGTAGATAGACGCACAGCCCGGCGACCACTGGCGGCAAGCCCATCAGGGCATTAAGGGCGACAATGACGACGTTACGTCCAGGAAAGCGCCATAGCGCCAGGGCTGCGCCTAAGGGCAGAGCCAATACGCTGGCGATTATCACCGCCATCAGCGATACCTGGAGTGATAACTGCACGATTGAGAGTAGCGCGCTATCCATATTCACGATTAGGCTAAGAGCGGTACTAAAGGGGTTGTCACTGGTCTGCATTGAACGCCGGCATCACTGTTGTGCGAGAATTGTGGTACGGAAACTGTTGTACGAGAATTGGCATGATGTACTGAAAAATAGTCGATTGCACCCATGGTTTACATTACACCCATGGCTTATCTAGTATTCAGGTAGTGGCTAGCAGGATAGCTTGACGCTGTTGTTGTATGCACCACACTGGTGTGGCGTTATAAACGCACATCATCACGAAAAGGAGAGCATGATGAAACAAGCACTCAACGGTAAACGCGTGGCTATTTTAGCCACCAACGGTTTTGAAGAATCCGAGCTGAGCGTGCCGCGCGCCACCCTGCAAAAGGAGGGGGTTGAGGTTCACGTGGTAACGCCTGACGGGAAAGGGATTCGCGCCTGGGCAGAAACCGACTGGGGCGACACCTACGCGGCTGATAAAGCCCTTGCCGATGCCAGTGAGTCTGACTATCACACGCTGGTGCTGCCGGGTGGTCTGTTTAACCCCGATGAGCTGCGCACCAACGAAGAGGCGTTGAGCTTCGTCAAAGCGTTTTTCCAAGCCGGAAAGCCAGTGGCGGCTATTTGCCACGCACCGTGGATTTTAATCAACGCGGAAGTGGTTGAAGGCCGTCGTATGACGTCAGTACCCAGCGTTGCCCAGGACTTGCGCAATGCAGGCGTTGAGTGGGTCGACGAGCCGGTTGTCGTGGATAGCGGGCTTGTGACCAGCCGTACGCCCAAAGACTTGGATGCCTTTAACGCCAAGTTACTCGAAGAGCTTCAAGAAGGGCGTCACGCCGGTCAGCACGCTTGATGGGGCTACTTCGCCAGTGGGCAAGCTTTGTTAAACGGCTTGTCCACGTTATTGCCAAGCCCGTCAAGGGTGACGGTAGCCGTGGTGGGATGGTCGTACATCCCTACCGCGGTTACGGCTCCCAGCGCGAAGTATTTGTCATGGGCCGGGTGTTTCACCAAGCGGCCTTAAGCCGAATTATTCCTCGTCACGGCATGCTACGCGATACGGCCGACGTCGCACGGCGAATTTTGCGCCGGGGGCTCGCCAACGCCCAGGTAGAAGTTCATATTGGCGAAAATCAGCTCTGCGTCAGTACGGATCGCGATGGCTATTTCGATGTGCATTTGCCGATCAGTCACGCCCTTCCTATTGATGTTTCCTGGCACCGCGCCGACATTTTGGTGCATTGCCCCGGCGAGTCGCCAATACGCACCCATGTTGAAGTTTACGTGCCGCCGCCAGAAACAGACTTATTGATTATCAGCGATATCGATGACACCGTCATGTTCACCGGCGTAGCGGAAAAGCTCAAAATGCTTTATCGCCTGTTTGTCAAAAAACCTCACCGCCGGACTGCTTTTCCCGGTGTGGCAGCGCTCTATCAATCGCTGCACCGTGGCGTTAATGGGCGCGCCGAGCGGCCGATATTGTATGTCTCGCGCGGTCCGTGGGCGATTTATGAAATGCTCGAAACCTTCTTTCAGATCAACCGCATTCCCGTGGGGCCAATTTTGTTTTTACGCGAGTGGGGCATCTCGTGGCACAAACCCTGGCCGCGCCGTGCAAAAGAGCATAAGCGCGACTTAATCGACCGCATGCTAACCCTCTACAGCGATATGCCGTGTATTTTGATTGGCGATAGCGGCCAGCACGACCCTGAGGTGTATATCGAGATCGTCAAAGCCTACCCGGATCGGATTAAAGCAATTTATATTCGCCGTGTGGATAAAGACCCACAGCGGGAAGCGGCGATCCAGCGTTTGCGCGATCAGATAGTCGGTACCCAGTGCGAGCTGGTACTCGCCGCCGATAGCGTGTTGATAGCTGAACACGCCCATGCCCAGGGGCATATCTCGGCCCACGGTTTAGCGGCAGTGCAGCGGGATGTAGACGACCACCGCAACGATCCCGCGTAACCAACGCTGTTGCCATGACAGACTCCATGGTAAAACCAACCCTATCGTTCGTCATTAGAGGTCGCCATGGTTGTTCTGCTGATCATTTTTGCACTGGCCGTTTTTGTGCTCCCTAATGTATGGGCCAAATGGGTACTCAAGCGCCACACCCGTGGCCGTGACGACTATCCCGGCACGGGCGCCGAGCTTGCTGATCATTTACTACGTCGCCTGGGCATTGAAGGCGCGAGCGTAGAGCGCACCGAGTTCGGTGACCACTACGACCCCGAAACACGCTGCGTGCGCCTTTCCCCGGATAATTACGACGGCCGTTCGCTAACCGCCGTCACCGTGGCTGCCCACGAGGTGGGTCACGCCATTCAGCATCATCAGGGCTATGCGCCGCTGCTGGCGCGTAGCCGTTTAGTGGGCGTCGCCCAAAAAGCCGAAAAACTCGGCGCTGTATTAATGATGGCCGCGCCGTTTCTATTCCTATTGACGCGCTTGCCCGGTGGCTTGGCAATAGTGATTGCCATGGCGGTGATCAGCTTTGGCACCGCCGCATTAGTGCATCTAGTGACGCTGCCCGTCGAGTTTGACGCCAGCTTTAACCGTGCGCTGCCGCTGCTAAAAGAGTACGTGCCGCCTTACGATATGCCCGGCGCCCGCCACGTGCTCACCGCCTGCGCCTTTACCTACGTGGCTGCCTCTCTGGCCAGCGTGATGAACCTAGGCCGCTGGCTGGTGATTTTGCGGCGGTGAGTTTGGAAGCATACAGCGCCTATTCCGGCTTATTGGCAATAATCACCGCCCGCCGCGGTGCGGGGTAGCCTTCGATGGTGCGGGTGCGGTCATTGGGGTCAAGAAAATCGGCCAGCGATTGGTAGGTCATCCACTCGGTCGAGCGCTGTTCGTCAAGCGTAGTGACTGCCTCATCAACAACGCGCACGTTGGTAAAGCCGCAGCGTTCCAGCCAGTGACACAGCGCTTTGGAGGAGGGTAAAAAGTAGACGTTGGGCATGGCGGCATAGCGTTCGCCGGGCATAAATACCGTCTGCTCGTCGCCTTCCACCACCAGGGTTTCCAGCACCAGCTCGCCGCCAGGTGCCAAGGCCGATTTTAGCTGTTGGAGATGTTCTAACGGGGCAGGGCGATGGTAGAGCACACCCATGGAGAAGACCGTATCGAAAAAGCCCAGGTTCTCCGGCACGTCTTCAATGCCCACTGGTAAAAACTGGGTTCTGCCGTCATCCGCATCGCCGACGAAGTGCCGCACCGCCTGAAACTGCCAATAAAAGCGTGGCGAAGGGTCGATCACCAGCACAAAGGCCGCACCCGCGCCGGCCATCCGCCAGGCGTGATAGCCGCTGCCACCGCCCACGTCGAGCACTTTGCGGTACTTAAGCGGCGCAAGGTGCGGTGCCACTCTTTGCCACTTCCAGTCCGAGCGCCACTCGGTGTCGATATGAATACCGCCCAGTTGAAAAGGGCCTTTACGCCAGGGGGCGAGCTTTCTCAACAGGTTAAAGCACTGGCGCTGTTGGCTATCGCTAAGGGCGAGGTCAACGCTGACGGTATCGCTGTCTAGCTTTACGTTTCGCTCGCTGGGTAGCGCGGGCAGCTTGGCCACGGCTTTTTCCCAGGCGGGCAGGTCGCCATGGCGGTTGCGGTCAAGCCCGCGCGCCAGCTGTTCCGGCAGGCGCGCTAGCCAAGTATCCAGACCTTGGTCAATGAAGGCATGGTAGAGCTCGCGGTGGGGGTGGGGCATGGGTGTCTCGCTGTCTCACGTATGGCTAAAAAGTGCACCAGCCGCTGGCTTCCATCAGTCGATACTGCCAGTAGCGGCGACGGGAGGCGTCGAGGTACGCCTCGGGGCCAATACTGTAGTGCTCGGCGTTGGTGTTGTGCCAGTGGCGCTCGAAGGACGCGCGGGCCGTTTCGATGATCGGGTCATCGGCGGTGGCGATCCACTCGAGATTGGCTTCGAAGTTGAGATCGTCGAGGCTGCGCCGCGTGTAGTTGGCCGAGCCCAGCAGCAGATGCGCGGGGCGCTCGCCTGCGTGGCGCAGCAGCACTTTGCTGTGGGCCTGTTCACCGTGGGTATCGCTCCAGCGCAGTTGAATGCTGGCGGCGAGAAGGTCGTTGGCCGCCTGCCGGTTAGGGATGCCGCTGCCTGAGACGCCAAAGGCGTGATGGTTGGGGTCGAGCAGTACGCGCACCCCGACTCCTCGCGTTACCGCCCTGGTCAGTGCGGTGATGACGCCACGGTGGGAAAGATACAGCACCTCAATATCAAGCTGCTCGGCGGCGCGGGCGTCGTCGATGATCGCCAGTAGGGCGCGTTTGATGGCGCCTTCGCTGAGCAGTCTCAGGCGCGGCGCGTGGCTATTTGTGTCGGTGTCAGCGGCTGGCGGCTGGGCGTGGCCGATAGTAACCCCGCTGCGGGCGGCGATCTCGCGCTCGGAGGCAAGCAGGTCGAGGGCGATATCGCCGGAGACGCGCAGCGCCACATCGCGGTAGTCGCTGCTGTCGTCGTCGGCGTTGGCCGAACTGACCACGGCGGTCCAGCGCTCACCCTCGTCGACTACCAAGGTCTTGCGATGATTGGCGTTGAGGTTGAGCAGGGTCAGGTAGCTGCGCAGGCCAACCTTGCCGGGGCCGAGGGGGTTGGGCAGCCAGCCGCCGCGGGGCGAGTTGCCGAGCCAGCGAAAGCACAGCCGCCATAGCGCGGTCCAGCTGGGGTTGGGGTCGCGTCCGATGGTTAGGTCGGTGGTCGCGACGCGGATGCCCGCCGCTTCGAGCTGCCGGTGGTGACTCAGCTCGCGCCCGCCGTAGGCGGCGTTGATGGGGTCGGTGATCACCACCATCTCAATCGCGGGGCACTGGCGCTTGCGGGCCAGCAGGGCGTCACGCAGGGCCACCGATACCTGACGATGACAGTCGTGCCTGGTATCGGTGGGGTCGTTGAACTGGAAAATATCCAGTACTACCCGCTTTTCGGCCTGGCCTATTAGACGCAACATTTCGTCGAAAATCTGCTGCTGGCAGTGGCGCTGGCCGTGGGCATCGACAAAGGTCTCGTCGAGCAGCAACCGTGGTGCAACAGGTAAGCGCCACTCGCCCTTGACGCTAAGGCCGGGGGGCAAGGGCTTGCGCGAATGCCACCAAGCGTTGATCAGATAGAGTGCCAGTGCGCCAGCGGTCAGTACGACCCCGATACTCATGGCTTAAAGGCAATCAGCGAGGCGAAGTTCAAATACTGGAACCAGGTCATTGAGCGTGGAAAGCCTGCCTGCTTTAGACGTTCGTGAAGGGCTTCGAGCGTGTCCGGCACCAGCACGTTCTCAAGCGCCGTGCGCTTTTGGCTGATTTCTAAATCGCTGTAGCCATTGGCGCGCTTAAAGTCGTGGTAGCGCTCAACCCGCCAGGCGTTATCGCGCTCATCGGCATCGACGGTTTTTTCCGAAAGAATCAGTACACCGCCGGGTTCCAGCGCAGCATAAAGCCTTGCCAATAGCGCGTCACGGTCAGCAGGCGGTAAAAACTGCAGCGTAAAGTTGAGAATGATCATCCCCGAAGGCGCATACTTGAGGGTGCGAATATCGGCTTCTTCCACGCGCATGGCATGGTCCGGGCACTCTTCTAAAAAGGTTTGGCGTGCCTTTCCGACCATGGCCGGTGACAGGTCTACCCCGGTGTAGCGAAAGGCGTCGGCGGGCATCGCACCGGCCAGCGCCAGCCCCGAGGCGCCCAGCGAACAGCCCAGATCGTAAACATGGGCACCGTGGCGAAGATGACGCTGGGCGATTAGGCTCAACATCCCCAGGATCTGCCCGTAGCCGGGCACCGAACGGCGAATCATGTCGGGGAAGCACGCGACGACCTGTTCATCAAAGGAAAACCTCGCCACCTTGTCTAGGGGTGTCGAAAAGATAGCGTCGCGGTAAGATGCATCACTCATGATCAAGCCAGAATTATTGATAAGGTTGCGTAGTTTACGCGTCCTTCGTAAGTCAGAACAGTCAGTCAGAACAGTAAACCAGAACAGCCCCTGCATGGAACGACGCCACTGGAGATGTCACATGGCCTCAGCATCAAACGCTACCCCCGATACGTTACCCGCGTGGCAGACGTTGAAGCATCACGCTGAAACGCTGCAGCACGTTCACTTGAAAACGTTGTTTGGCACCGAGCCTTCGCGCTGGAAAAGCTTTACTCGTCAGGTAGCGGGCTTGACCCTGGATCTCTCCAAGCAGCGCTGGGATGACGATACGCTGGAACACCTGTTTACCTTGGCCAGCGAGGCCGGCGTGCCTTCGGCCATTGAGGCACTGCTAAGCGGTAAACGGGTGAATGTCAGCGAAAACCGCCCGGCGTTACACACCGCGTTACGTTTGCCCGCGGATGCCACGCTTGAAGTGGAAGGTGAGGATATTGTCGCTGCCGTGCATGAAAGCCTGGCCCAGATGGAGCGCTTGGTCAGCCGGTTGCACGCCGGCCAGTGGCGCGGTGCCACCGGCAAGCCGATTCGGCACGTGGTTAATCTGGGCGTAGGCGGCTCAGACCTGGGCCCGTTAATGGTCACCCATGCGCTAGCGGATTATCGACCCAACGATATTCATCCGGTGGAGGTGCATTTTGCTTCTACCATGGATGGCTCCCAGTTAGCGGATTATCTCAGCCGTTTGAATCCTGAAACCACTATCTTTGTGCTGTCGTCCAAGTCCTTTACCACCATTGATACGCTGTCTAACGCCAACACCGCGCGGGAGTGGCTGCTGAGCCAGTTAACCCAGCACGGCGCGACGCCGATCAGCGCTGAGCTAGTGGTGCGCCAGCACTTTATTGGGGTCTCGGCGAGCCCGGAGAAAATGACCGAGTGGGGCATTGCTGACGACCACCAGTTAACCTTCTGGGAGTGGGTAGGTGGGCGCTACTCGCTATGGGGCACCATTGGTTTACCCATTGCGCTGGTGGTGGGGATGGACAATTTCCGCGCGTTTTTAGCCGGTGCGCACTCCATGGATCGCCACTTCGCTGAGGCAGAAATGGCCGAAAATCTACCCGTGCTACTGGCATTAGCGGGAATCTGGAACGTCAATTTTCTGGATATCCGCGCCCACTCTATTTTGCCCTATGACGGGCGGTTAGAGTATTTCGCCGCTTATCTTGAACAGTTGGAAATGGAGTCCAACGGCAAGTCGGTTACCCGCCAGGGACAACCGGTCAACTACTCCACCTGCCCGGTGCTGTGGGGGCAGCTGGGACCCAATGCTCAGCACGCGTTCTATCAGTTGCTGCATCAGGGCACCCAGCCGGTGGTGTGCGATTTTATTGCGCCGCTCAAGCGTTACGACGAGGTGGAAGACCCGGATACCCGCCGCCACCTGAAAGCCCAGCACCGTTTGGCGCTGGCTAACTGCTTTGCTCAGTCCCGTGTCCTTATGCTCGGCGATGACGCCCTGGAAGATGACGGCCCTCGGCCGGAGCACAAGCGCTACCGCGGCAACCAGCCCTCGACCACGGTGCTGCTCGACCAGCTGACGCCCGCTACCCTTGGTTCGCTTATCGCGCTTTACGAGCATAAGGTGTTTGTCCAGGCGGTGATTTGGGATATCAACCCGTTTGATCAGTGGGGCGTTGAGCTGGGCAAAAAAATTGCCACCGATACCCAGAAAATCATTGATCACCAGGGCGATCTATCGCGTATGGATGCCTCCAGTAAGGGGTTAATTGAAGCGTTTTGGGCGGCTGAGCAGGAGTGACCTATCCCCGGCGCCACTGGTAATAAGCATGGCTAGATATACAGCTTTTTGCTTTTCCGCTATCCTGTGTCCTTTTGCCAGCCGCCACTCACTCATTTTAAGACTCATTTTGAATACCAGCACGGCTTGCCAGCACTAATTCTCAGGGAACCGACGTTACATGACCCAGTTTGATGCCTCTCAGTACGGTGCGAGTTCCATCGAAGTCCTGTCCGGGCTCGAGCCGGTACGCAAGCGTCCCGGTATGTATACCGACACCACCCGCCCCAACCACCTTGTGCAGGAAGTGATTGATAACAGCGTCGATGAAGCGCTGGCAGGCCACGCCACGGCGATCAAGGTCGAGCTGCACAGCGACGGCGGGATCGAAGTGCAGGATAACGGCCGCGGTATGCCCATCGACCTGCACCCCGAGCATGGTGTTTCAGGTGTTGAGCTGATCTTTACCAAGCTTCACTCGGGGGGCAAGTTCTCCTCCACCAGCTACCGCTTCTCGGGCGGCCTGCACGGCGTCGGCGTTTCGGTGGTGAACGCGCTGTCGCGCCGGTTAGATGTCGAAGTCACCCGCGATGGCGCCCGCCATGCCATGGCCTTCGAGTTCGGTGCAAAAGTCGAAGAGCTGCACGAAATCGGCAAAGCCCCCAAGCGCGCCAGTGGCACCCTGGTGCGTTTCTGGCCGGATGAAAGCTACTTCGACAGCCCCAAGTTAGCGCTGACGCGGCTGAAGCACCTGCTGCGTGCCAAAGCGGTGCTTTGCCCAGGGCTTAAGGTCACGCTGGTAGAACCCGACGGTACCACCACCGAGTGGGAGTTCGCCGATGGTCTGCGCGACTATTTGGTTGAAGCCACCGACGGTTACGAAGTGCTCCCCCCCGAGCCTTTTATCGGCCACTTTAGCGACGATGAGCACGGCGTGGACTGGGCCATCCAGTGGCTACCCGAAGGCGGCGAGGCGCTACTGGAAAGCTACGTTAACCTGATACCAACGCCCCAGGGCGGCACGCACGTAAACGGTTTTCGTTCCGGGTTGCTGGATGCGCTGCGCGAGTTCTGCGAATACCGCAACCTGTTGCCTCGTGGCATCAAGCTCACCGCCGATGACCTGTGGGAGCGCACCTCCTTTGTGCTCTCGGTAAAAATGCTCGACCCCCAATTTGCCGGGCAAACCAAAGAGCGGCTGTCATCGCGCACCATTGCCGGTTTTGTTTCCGGCGTGGTCAAGGACGCTTTCTCGCTTTGGCTGAACCACCACATCGATCAAGCCGAAGCGATTGCCGAGCTGGTCATTAGCGCTGCGCAGAATCGCCAGAAAAAAGCCAAAAAAGTCGCCCGCAAAAAGGTGACGTCCGGCCCGGCATTGCCCGGTAAGCTGGCGGACTGCTCCGGCCAAGACCCTGCCCAGAGCGAGCTGTTTTTAGTCGAAGGGGACTCTGCCGGCGGCAGTGCCAAACAGGCCCGCAACCGCGAGACTCAGGCGATACTGCCGCTGCGCGGTAAAATCCTGAATACCTGGGAAGTGGAGACCCACGAGATTTACGGCTCGCAGGAAGTTCACGATATCGCGGTTGCCATTGGCGCCGACCCCGGCAGCGCCGACTTGGAAAAACTGCGCTATCACAAGATCTGTATTCTCGCCGACGCCGACTCCGATGGCCTGCATATCGCCACGCTGCTGTGCGCGCTGTTTGTGCGTCATTTTCCAAGCTTGGTAGATGCGGGTCACGTCTATGTGGCGATGCCGCCGCTCTACCGCATCGACCTGGGCAAAGAAGTGCACTACGCCCTGGATGAGAGCGAAAAGGCCGCGATTCTCAAGCAATTGGCTACCAAACGCGGTACCCCCAATGTACAGCGCTTTAAAGGCCTGGGTGAGATGAGCCCGCTGCAGCTGCGAGAAACCACCATGTCGACGGAAACCCGGCGCCTGGTGCAGCTCACCTTGACGGAAGGCGACGGCACCCTGGAGATGATGGATATGCTGCTGGCCAAAAAGCGCGCCGGTGACCGTAAAAAGTGGCTGGAAGATTACGGCAATCTCGCAGACATTGAGGTATAACCCCCGATGACCATGGATATTCAAGTAGCGGAGGGAGACGTAGAACAACTCTCCCTGCGCGACTACACCGAAAAAGCGTACCTCGACTACTCAATGTACGTGATTCTCGACCGCGCCTTGCCCAACATTGGCGATGGTATGAAACCCGTACAGCGGCGGATCATTTACGCCATGCGCGAGCTGGCGCTGCATGCCAACGCCAAATACAAAAAGTCGGCGCGTACCGTCGGCGACGTGCTGGGTAAATTTCATCCTCATGGCGACAGCGCCTGCTACGAAGCCATGGTGCTGATGGCGCAACCGTTTAGCTACCGCTACCCGCTGGTCGATGGCCAGGGCAACTGGGGTAGCCCCGATGACCCTAAATCCTTCGCCGCCATGCGCTACACCGAGGCCAAGCTCTCCAAATTTGCCGAAGTGCTGCTTGGCGAACTGGGCCAAGGCACCGTCGACTGGGCGCCCAACTTTGACGGCACCATGCAGGAACCCCTGGTGCTGCCTGCCAAGTTGCCGCATGTGCTGCTCAACGGCGGCACAGGGATTGCCGTGGGTATGGCTACCGATATTCCGCCGCATAATGTCTCGGAAATTGTCGAAGCAACCTGCCATCTGCTGCGCAACCCCAAGGCCACCACCACCGATCTAATGGAATTTGTGCCTGCGCCGGACTTCCCCACCGATGCAGAAATTATTACCCCGCCTGCGGATCTGCGTAAGCTTTACGAATCCGGCCGTGGCTCGGTCAAGCTACGTGCCCGCTATGAGCGCGAAGAAGCCAATATCGTTATCACCGCCGTGCCTTACCAGGTCAGCGGCGCCAAAGTGCTGGAGCAGATTGCGGCGCAAATGCAGGCCAAAAAGCTACCCATGGTGGCGGACCTGCGCGATGAATCGACCCACGAAGAGCCGACGCGCCTGGTGATTGAGCCGCGCTCCAACCGCATCGACGTTGAGTCGCTGATGGCGCACCTGTTCGCCACCACTGACTTGGAAAAGAACGTGCGGGTGAACATGAACGTGATCGGCCTGGATGGCCGCCCGCGGGTCATGCCGCTGCCCGAAATGCTGGGCGAGTGGCTGCAGTTCAGGCGCAGCACGGTACGCCGCCGGTTAGAGCACCGCTTAGGCAAAGTCGAAGATCGGCTGCATATCCTGGAAGGCTTGTTGATCGCCTACCTGGACCTGGACGAAGTGATTCGCATTATTCGCGAAGAAGATGAGCCTAAAGCCTCGCTAATGGCGACGTTTAGTCTCTCTGAGCGCCAAGCTGAAGCTATTCTAGAGCTGCGCCTGCGGCATCTTGCCAAACTCGAAGAGATGAAAATTCGCGGTGAGCAGGACGAGCTGGAAAAAGAGCGCAAGTACCTACAAGGCCTGCTGGGTAGTGAAGCCAAGCTGACCACGCTGATCGAAAAAGAAATCCGCGCGGCGGGTAAAGAGCATGGCGATGAGCGCCGTTCACCGCTGGTCGAGCGCGAAGAGTCCAAAGCGCTCTCCGAGGTCGAACTGCTGGGCGCTGACCCGATTACCGTGGTGCTCTCGGATAAAGGCTGGATTCGCGCCGCCAAGGGGCATGATATTGACCCTGAAGGGCTCTCCTACAAAGCCGGCGATAGCTTCCAGCTGGCCGCAAAAGGTAAAACCAATCAGCCGCTGGTGCTGTTGGATGACACGGGGCGCGCCTATACGCTCTCGGCGCATAACTTACCTAGCGCCCGCGGCCAGGGTGAACCGGTTACCGGGCGTGCCAACGTGGCCGCTGGCGCCAAAATGGCCGGGCTGATGTTTGCGCCACCAGAGCGGCGCTTTGTACTGGCCACCGACGGCGGCTACGGCTTTGTGGCGCGTCTCGATACGCTCACCGGTAAAAACAAAGCGGGCAAAGCGGTACTTAACTTGCCCAAAGGCTGCAATGTCATGGCCCCGGTTGAAGTGCCTAACGGCGATGAGCTATGGGTCGCTTTGGTCTCCAACGAAGGCCGACTACTGCTGTTCCCCTTGGATCAACTGCCCGAGATGGCCAAAGGCAAAGGCAATAAAATGCTCGATATTCCCGGCCCGCGGGCTGCCCGCCGGGAAGAGTATGCTGGCGGCATTGTCGTGCTGGAGGCAAGCGATGCGCTCGTTATTCATGCCGGTAAGCGTAAGCTAACGCTTAAAGCCAACGATCTGGCGTATTATCGCGGCGAGCGCGGCCGTCGCGGCAGCAAGCTGCCCCGCGGCTTCCAAAAAGTTGATCGGTTAGAGGCAGGAGAGTAACTAATGGCAGGAGCTAAGTGATGGCACGCGGTGATTTGATCCTAACCGTTTTAGCGCCGCGTCTGACCGCGGAGATTCAGGCCCAGGTAAACGCCTTAGTAGTGCAGTTTGGTCTGCAGGAGAAGAGTACTCAGCGCCTTGCCGACAGACAGCATGGCGCGCGCATCGACTGCATTGAGCAGCGTCTAGTGGGTGAAGTGGACGTCGAGGCTGTGCGCAATGCCGCGCTGGTACTCAGCGAAACACTGAGCGTGGATGTGGTTATCCAGGCCGATACTCGCGATCACGTTCAGCCCCGTTTGGTCTGCTTCGATATGGATTCCACGCTGATCAAGGCCGAAGTGATAGACGAACTGGCGCGCCGCCATGGCGTGGGTGACGAAGTCGCTGAAGTTACCGAGCGTGCTATGCGTGGCGAACTGGATTTTAAGGCGAGCTTCCGCGAGCGGATGAGCAAACTAGCCGGTTTGGATGAATCTGTGTTGGCCGAGATAGCCGCCGAGTTAACGCTGATGGAGGGCGTTGAACGGCTGATGGCTAATCTAAAGCGCTTGGGCTACCGCACCGCGATCCTCTCCGGCGGGTTTACCTACTTTGCCCACCATTTACAGGCAACGCTTGGCTTTGACGAAATTCACGCCAACGAGCTGGTCATTGAAAATAGCAAGGTCACCGGCGCCGTGAGTGAGCCTATTGTGGACGCCGAACGTAAAGCCGAGCTGTTGGAAACCATTGCGCTACGTGAAGGTTTTAGCCTGGCTCAAACCATTGCCGTGGGCGACGGAGCCAATGATCTAAAAATGCTCGCCAAGGCAGGTATGGGGGTCGCATTCCGCGCTAAGCCCATGGTGCGCGCCAAGGCGCGCCAGGCGATTTCCGCGGTGGGTCTTGATGGGGTGCTCTATCTGCTGGGCTACCATCAGCAGGATTTAACCCCGTAAAGTAATGCGGCTGAAAACTAATTGTGGGAGGAAGCTTCAGCGTGATCCGACACTTCGGTGGTCCGACACGTCGGCGAAAGGTTCTCAAGGTTGTAAGGCTGGCAGACTAAATCGTCGCGAGCTAAAGCTACCTCCCACCTGAGCTGGGCCCATGTTGTAGGAGGGCGCTTCAGCGCGCGAAGGGTGCCGAAGGCACCCCTTAGTCTCATCAGGCTGGCAAGCTGCGAGCTAAAGCTGCCGCTCACTTAAGTAGGCGTTTTTATTGTTATCGTTTCATCCGTGGCCTTTATCCGGGTGCGGCACCGGTTTGTCGCCTACTTCTTCAGGACGTAGCTCTACCGGCTTACCCTGGGTTTTATCGGCGTGTTTTAACTTCAGGTGCAAGCCCGACTTGGCGAGCAGGTGAGCGCTGACCGGCGCGGTGATAAACAGGAACAGCGTAATCAGCAGTTCCTGGATATCCGGTTTGCCGTCCACGCTCCAGAAATACAGCATTGACGCGATTAGCATGCAGCCGATGCCTAGCGTGGTCGCTTTGGTGGGGCCATGCAGGCGCATATAAAAATCGCGTAGGTGGGCCATCCCCAGCGAGCCAATAAACACAAAAATACCGCCCGCGATCAGCAGCAGCGAAATAATCGCTTCAATGATTACTGACATAGTTCCCCCTGACACATATAAATCATTCGATGATATCTCCGCGCAGAATATATTTGCACACGGCCACCGTGCTGATAAAACCTAACATCGCGATCAACAGCGCCGACTCGAAATAGGTTTTGCTGTTAAGCCAGAGCCCCAACAGTACGATTAGCGCAATCGAGTTAACGTACATGGTGTCCAGCGCGAGCACGCGGTCGGGGAGGCTGGGGCCGATGGTGAGCCGATAAAGGTTCATCAGGAGTGCCAGCACGACCAGGGCGAGGGTGATGTAAAGCGCAATGCTCAACATTCGTAAATCTCCTTGAGCGGACGTTCGTAGCGCTCGCGAATCTGGCTAATCAGCGCTTCTTCATCGTCTACATTTAAGGCGTGAATCAGCAGTGACTTACCGTCTAATCGTAAATTGGCAGAGACGGTGCCGGGGGTAAGGCTGATCGTGCTGGCCAGTAGCGTGATCGTAAAGCGCTCTTCGAGCATCAGTGGGTATTCAATAAAGTGGGGTTTTAGTTTGCGCCAAGGGTTGGCAATCAAGTAGGCCACTTCAAAGTTGGCGGTGACGATATCGCCCAGCACCCGGAAGATAAAACGCAGCAGGGCGAAAGGTTTGGCGATACGTGGCCGTGCATCCCAAAAGCGGCGGGTCAGCAAGGGGATCAAAATAGCCAAGGAGCCCCCAAGCACAAACTGACCAAAGGCGTAGCTGCGTACCAGTAACAGCCAAACGACAAGCAATAAGATCGATAAAACAGGCGTGGGCAGCCAGGAACGCGGGGTGATCATTGGGCATCTCCAGCATCGGGCAGTAGCGTGCGAATCAGCACCTGCGGGTGGGTTAATTGCTCAGCTGTTGCCTGTGTATAGCTGCTGACCGGCCCCGCGAATACCACTAATAGCGGCGCCGCGCTGAGTAGCCAAAGCACCCCAAACCACTGGCGGCGAGAAAGCGGCGTACCGCTGACATTGCCACGGTGGCTGCGCCAAAACAACGTGGAACCCGCCCGTGAAAGGGCAATCAGCGACGCCAAGCTGGTCAGCAGCAGCAGCGGCCAGAGCCATAGGCGCTGCGTGCCCTCGGCGGCATTCATCATTAATGCCTTGCCCAAAGCGCCGGAAAACGGCGGAATACCTGCCACGGCGATAGCGCCGACAAAAAACAGCACGGCAAGCCCTGCACCCTGCACCATGGGGCGGCCTTTCACCAAGCGAGTGCCTGCTTTACCACGCTGCAGGCCAATCATTTCGGCGAGTAGAAATAGGCCACCGGTAACCAGCGTGGTGTGGATCAAGTAGTAGAGTAGCGCCGAAACCGCCTGGGGTGAGCGCAGCCCGATACCCGCCAGCAGGGTGCCTACCGATACCAGCACCAGATAAGCAACCAGCAGGCGTAAGTCCCGCGCGGCCATCACGCCAACGCCGGCGGCTGCCAGGGTGCCAAGTGATAGCCACCATACCCAGGGTTGTTCCAACGCTTCCAGACCGCCAGCGCTATCGCCAAAAATCAGCGAATAGACACGCAGAATGGCGTAGACACCCACTTTGGTCATGATCGCGAACAGCGCCGCCACCGGCGCAGGTGCCGAGGCGTAGGCTTTGGGCAGCCAGAAGTAGAGCGGCAGAATCGCCGCTTTTAAGCCAAATACGACCAGCAGCATGAGTGCGCCAGCGGTCACTAAACCCTCGCGCTCGGCGGGTAGTGCCGCCACCCGGTTGGCCATATCGGCCATGTTAAGCGTGCCCGTGGCGCCATACAGGATCCCCACTGCGATCAAGAACAGCGAAGAGCCCGCCAGATTGAGCACCACGTAGTGAACGCTGGCCTGAATGCGCGCTTTGCCACCGCCGTGCAGCAGCAGGGCGTAAGACGCCAGCAGCAGGACTTCAAAGAAGACGAAGAGGTTAAATAGGTCGCCGGTTAAAAAGGCCCCGTTAATGCCCAGCAGCTGCCACTGGAACAGGCCGTGGAAGTTACTGCCTTTTTCATCGTCACCCGCGCAGGCAAACACCACCGCGCCCACGGCCAGAACGGCCGTTAGCAGCAGCATTAATGCCGAGAGGCGGTCTAGCACCAGCACAATGCCGAACGGCGCCTGCCAATCACCCAGGGCGTAGTAGGTGATGTCACCGCTGGCCGCTTGGCGTAATAAGCCAATCGTTGCCAGCAGCAGTAGCACCGAGGCGGTCACACTCACCGCGCGCTTGTAGCGGACTAATCCCTGGCGCTGATAGAGCAGTAATATGCCCGCGACAAGCGGTATCACAATAGGAAAAACAATCAGGTGCTGCATCATTCTCGGTCTTCCTTGTTACCGTCGACATGGTCGTTGCCCACTTCACTGCGCGCCCGCATGGCCAGAATCACCACGAACGCGGTCATCGCAAAGCCGATCACTATCGCGGTGAGTACCAGCGCTTGGGGCAGCGGGTCGGCGTAGTTGGAACCCTCCGACACAATCGCGGGGCCGTCAGTGGTTAATCCGCCCATCGAAAACAGGAACAAATTCACGGCGTAAGACAACAGCGTGAGGCCAACGACCACGGGAAAGGTGCGGCCTCGCAGCGTTAAGTAAAGGCCACAGGCGGTGAGTACACCGGTGGTCATCGCATAAAGCAGTTCCATTAGCGAGGCTCCTGGGGGGAAGAAGAGGCTGCGGTCGCATTTGCGTCTTTTTCTGTCGCCTCAGTGACCGGACGGTGGGCGGTGGTGACTTTGCCCAGGTTGGCAAGAATCATCAGCGTCGCGCCTACCACCGCTAGGTAGACGCCCAGGTCAAACAGCAGGGCGGTGGCCAGTTCAAAGGTGCCGATCAGCGGGAGTTTGAAGTAGCCAAACGCGGAGGTTAAGAACGGGTGACCAAACAGCCAGCTACCCAACCCCGTTAGTGTGGCAATGGCCACCCCGATGACGGCCACCGGTTGGAAGGGGAAGTCCAGGCGCTCTTGTGCCCAGGCCACGCCCCGTGCCATGTATATCAAGATCAGGGCAACGGCGGTAATCAACCCGGCGATAAAACCGCCACCAGGCTGGTTATGGCCACGCAGGAAAATAAACGCAGAGACTAATAACGCCAGCGGCAGTATCGTCATGGCGATCGAGGTCAAAATTGCCGGATGGCGGTCAGGCGACCATACGCGTCCTTCCCCATCGCTGTGAGGGATAAACAACCTCAGGCGATTCAACAGCTTGAAGATGGCCAAGCCGGCCAGGGCCAGCACGGTGATTTCCCCCAGCGTATCGAAACCACGGAAGTCGACCAAAATAACGTTCACCACGTTGTAGCCGCCACCGCCGGGCTTGCTGTTTTCGATGAAGAAGTTGGAAATCGACAGCGTCTCGCGGGTCATGACCGCGTAGTTAAGGCTAGCGACCACCAACCCCAGCGAACCCGCCAGTAGCAGGTCGCGGACGTTACGCAGCGGGCTGGATTCGCGCGGGGTCTTCTGAGGCAGGAAAAACAGCGCCAGCATCAGCAGAATCATGGTCACGACTTCCACCGACAGCTGTGTAAGCGCCAGATCGGGCGCCGAGAAACGCGCAAAGGTGAGGGCCACAAATAGTCCCACCACCGACAGCATTAACAGAGAAATTAACCGGTAACGGTGGGTAGCGGCCGTAGCCACGCCGCCAAACATCAACATGCCAGCGCCCAGGATAAGAATGCCATCTATTGCTTGATTGCCAGCAGCACCCGTTAAATCGGTGATCTGCACTAGACCAACCCCGCCCATCACCAGTGCTCCCAGCCAGAGCCAGCCCACGTAGCGCTGTAGCGAATTGCCTTCGAGGCGGGCAACGAGCTGCTCGGCGCGATAACCGATAGCCACGAGAATGCGCTCAAAGACACGCCTGGCATCGACCCCGACAAACTGCTGGGTGAAGCGGCGTACATCGCCATGGCGCCAATACAGCGCAATGCCAGCGACAAAGGCCAGCAAACTCATCATGAGGGGCAGATTCACGCCGTGCCAAATGGCCAGGTGGAAGTCGAGCGGGCTACCGATCACCGCCTGACTGGCGAGCTCTAACAGCCCCGTTGCCATAAAGGCCGGGAACAGCCCCACTACTACGCACAAGACGACCAATATTTCCACCGGCAGGCGCATCAGATGCGGCGGCTCGTGGGGTGCTTTCGGCGGTGCTTCGCGGGCAGGTTTAAAGAAAACGGCGTGTACCAAGCGCAGCGAGTAAGCCACCGAGAGAATCCCACCGAGAGCTGCTAACGCAGGCAGTAGCCAGCTTAGGCCACCTAAAACCGGGGTCGCCAGCGATTCGGTAAAGAACATTTCTTTGGACAAGAAGCCATTAAAGAGCGGTACCCCCGCCATGGCGGCCGCCGCCAATGTGGTCAATAGCGCCGTCACCGGCATGGCTTTTTTCAGCCCGCCGAGCTGTTTCAGTTCCCGGGTGCCGGTTTCGTGATCGATAATCCCGGCGCTCATAAACAGCGCGGCTTTAAAGGTGGCGTGATTCAGAATGTGGAACAGGGCCGCCAAAATCGCCATGGGGCTGCCGATACCCAGCAGCACGGTGATCAATCCCAAATGACTAACGGTAGAAAACGCCAAAATGCCTTTAAGGTCGGTTTTCATCAGCGCAAACCAGGCGCCATATAGCATGGTGACGATGCCGACCAGCGAGACGACCACGCTCCACAGTTCGCTACCCGCAATGGCGGGGTGCAGCCGCGCCATGAGGAAAATGCCCGCCTTAACCATAGTGGCGGAATGCAGGTAGGCCGATACCGGCGTAGGGGCCGCCATGGCGTGGGGCAACCAAAAATGGAACGGGAACTGGGCCGATTTGGTAAACGCCCCCAGCAATACCAAGCCGAGCATTAGCGGATAGCGCGGGTCGGCAACAATGACCTCGCCGCTGGCGAGCACGTCCCCCATATTGAAACTGCCCGCCATATCGCCCAGCAGCAACAGGCCTGCCAGTAGCGCAAGGCCACCCGCACCGGTAACGGTGAGCGCCATACGTGCGCCTTTACGGGCGTCTGACTGGTGCGACCAAAAGCCGATCAGTAAGAATGACGATAGACTGGTTAACTCCCAGAATAGCCAGAGCAGAATCAGGTTGTCGGACATGGAAATGCCCACCATCGACGCCATAAAAAGCATCAAAAAAGCGTAGAATCGACCAAAGGGCTCATCTTTGGCTAAATAGTAATGGGCATACAAAATGATCAGCAGGCCAATGCCGAGAATCAGCAGGTTGAACAGCAGCGATAGCCCATCCAGGCGAAAGGCTAGGTCGAGCGCCAGTTCTGGCATCCAGGAGGCCGAAAAACGCAGCTGCTCACCGTCTAGCAGCGCTGGCACGTTAAGTAGCGTCATTACTAACGCAACAGCGGGCAGCACGGCCGTGGCCAGTGAACAGTAACGGCGACCGCGCCCTGCGGTGAGTGTCGGCACCAGTACGCCCAGCAGAGGCAATAAGGCTATCCACAGCAGTGTCATGGGATCCATCCAGCGGCTAAAGTTAAAGTCAAAAGAGTGCCAATAGGGCGCCTAAGAAGGCGTTCTAGCAGCACAGGATACATTAGGTGAAACAGCAGGATATCACTTGTGTAGTAGGTGTGTAATTTTAGTATAAAGTGACCGGCCCTAGCCGAACTAACCGTTAAGAGATTTTTTGTTACATGAGCGAGCCCTTTACTACCTGGCAGGCCCGCTTTGAAAAGCTGCGCTCCAACAAGCTTTTCGAAGCGGTGGTGATTGCCATTATCGTTATCTCGGCCCTGGTGATCGGCGCAAAGACTTACGAAGAAACCACCCGGATTGAGCAATGGCTGAGCTATCTGGATATTGCCATCACCGTGTTTTTTCTGGTGGAGGTTTTAATTCGGATGGCCGCCGAGCGCACCTTGCGCGATTTTTTCAAGCGCGGCTGGAACATTTTCGACTTTCTGATTGTGACCGCCAGTTTGATCCCCATGGACGAATCGGAAATGGTCCTGTTGGCGCGGTTACTGCGGATTTTCCGGGTATTGCGCCTGGTGTCGATGATCCCCGAGCTACAGATGCTGCTCGGCGCCCTAGTGAAGTCGATACCGCGAATGGGCTATGTGGTCCTGCTGATGTTTATCATCTTCTATATTTACGCCGCCATTGGCAGCTTTTTGTTTGCCGATATCGATGAGTTCCTATGGGGGAATATTTCGACAGCGATGCTGACGTTGTTTCGCATTGCCACCTTTGAAGATTGGACAGACGTGATGTATGCCACTCAAGAGATGTATGCCTGGAGCTGGCTTTATTACCTGACCTTTATTTTTCTTACGGCGTTTATATTTCTCAATATGATGATCGGTATCGTATTGGATGTTATGCAGAAAGAGAGCGCGCAAATGGCGCTGGACAACGGCGAAGGCGAAGAAGCCGAGCTACAGTCGCTGCGCAATGATGTTCGCGGGCTGAAAACACAGCTTGACCGCATGGAGTCAGCCCTCGCTCAAGCATATTCGACAGCCCCCACGCACCAGAACGACGCGGGCAGTAAGTACAATAAGCCCACAACTGACTGATTTTAGGAGAGCCGCCATGATGTTGACTGACCCAGCCAAAAAGTACCGCCCCTTCGTGGCCGTTGATTTACCCGACCGGCAATGGCCAAGCCAGCGGATCGAAACGCCGCCTATCTGGTGCAGCGTTGACCTTCGAGACGGCAACCAGTCGCTGATCGACCCCATGGATCATGAGCGCAAGCAGCGCTTATTCGACCTGCTGCTCAGCGTTGGTTTTAAACAGATCGAAGTAGGCTTTCCCTCTGCGTCGCAAACCGATTTCGATTTTGTGCGCTCGTTGATCGAGCAAGACAAGATCCCCGGCGATGTGACCATTCAAGTCCTGACCCAGGCGCGCCCGCACTTGATCGAACGCACCTTTGAAGCTCTAAAAGGTGCTCAAAATGCCATCGTCCATGTTTATAACGCCACCGATCCAATGTTCCGTCGGGTGGTGTTCAACGTCGATAAGCCTGAGTGCGTGCAAATCGCCGTGGAGGCGACCCAGCAGATCCGCGCGCAGATGGAAAGCGCGCCGGAAACCAACTGGACGTTTCAGTACTCGCCGGAGCTTTTCACCACTACCGAGATGGACTTCGCCGTCGAGATTGTCGAAGCCGTTATGGATGCGTTTGAGCCGAGTGTTGAGAAGCGCATGATCGTTAACCTGCCGGCCACCGTGGAGGTCGCAACCCCCAATAACTACGCCGACCAAATTGAATGGTTCTGCCGCCACGTCAACAACCGTGATCATCTAATTGTCAGCGTTCACCCCCATAACGATCGCGGCACCGGTGTCGCGGCCGCTGAGCTGACGCTGATGGCAGGGGCTGACCGCGTTGAGGGTACGCTGTTCGGCAACGGCGAGCGTACCGGCAACGTCGATATCGTTACTCTGGCGATGAATATGTATACCCAGGGCGTTCACCCCCAGCTCGATTTTTCCAATATCACCCCGATCATGCGCGAAGTGGAGTATTGCAACCAGCTGCCGGTGCACCCGCGCCACCCCTACGTGGGGGACTTGGTATTTACCGCTTTCTCCGGCTCCCACCAGGACGCGATCAAAAAAGGCATGGCGGATCGCCGCGCGAATCCCGACGCGCTGTGGGATGTGCCCTATCTGCCGATTGACCCGCTGGACGTTGGCCGCAGCTACGAAGCCGTTATTCGGGTTAACAGCCAGTCTGGGAAGGGCGGCGTTTCTTATCTACTTGAGCAAGAGCACGGCATTGAGTTGCCACGTCGGCTATCTATTGAATTTAGCCAGGTAGTGCAGGAAGTGGCAGAGCGCACCGGTAAAGAAATCACCGCGCAGATGATTTATCAGGCGTTCGCTGACGAATACTTGGCGCAAAGCGCGCCCTTTGCACTAGTGAGCCACCGTTTGTCGTCCGAGCCCGACAGCCCCAAAGTCACGCTGGACGCCGTCATTGAAGAGAACGGCGCAAGGCAAACGCTCAGCGGCGAAGGCAACGGCCCGCTAGCCGCCTTTGTTAAAGCGCTGGCCGCCGCCGGGCACGATGTGGAAATTATCGACTACCATGAACACTCCCGCGGTCAGGGCGCCGATGCCGAAGCCATCGCCTACGTGGAAGTGCGCATTGATGGTAAAGCGGTGTTTGGGGTAGGCACCGATGAGAGCATTACCAGCGCCTCCATGAAAGGCGTCCTGAGTGCTATCAATCGCCACCATTCGACCCAGGCGCCCGCCGCCAATGTCACGGCGGAGACGTTGGGGTAGCCAGATAGCGTTTTAAGCCCTATAGGCTGACCCTAATGCTTAACTCAGCGTTCGGGCCTGGTGTTACTGTCGCTTTCCGACACTAGGCTCTCGAGTACCTCGCGAATCTCGCTGGTTTCCAGCGTTTCGCGCTCCTCTAGGGCTGATGCCAGCGCATCCAGCGCTTTGCGGTTTTCTTCGAGCAGTTGGCGGCCGCGATCCTCAAGGCGGTTGAGCAGTTCGCGCACTTCCTCGTCAACCAGGCTTGCCGTAGCGTCGCCAAACTCGCGCGGCTGGCCTATTTCCTTGCCCAGGAAGACGTGTTCCTGGCTTTGCGCGAAGGCCACCGGGCCAATGCGGTGATTCATGCCCCAGCGGCCCACCATGCGCCGGGCGGTCTGGGTGGCCTGCTCGATATCGTTTTCGGCACCGCTTGAGACTTCGTCAAACACGATTGACTCGGCCAGGCGGCCGCCGAACATGACCGTGATGCGGTCGCGCAGGTAGGCTTCTCCCAGGTTGTGGCGTTCTTCGTCAGGCATCTGGGCAGTGACCCCGAGTGCCTGGCTGCGGGGTAGCACGGTGACCTTTTCCAGCGGATCCGCTTTTGGCAGTAAATAGGCAAGCAGGGCATGACCCGCTTCGTGGTAGGCCACGATATGGTGCTCTTCGTCTGACAAACCCACGTCTTTGGCCTGGCCTAAAAGCTCGCGGTCACGAGCGTCCGAGAAGCAGCGCCAGTCAATCGTATCCTGTTGACGCCGCCCGGCTTGCAAGGCGGCTTCGTTGGCTAGATTGGCTAAGTCAGCGCCGGAGAAACCCACGGTCATACTGGCAAGGCGTTCAAGGTCCACGTCGTCGGCGAGCGGCATTTTGCGGGTGTGCACCTCAAGTATATGTTGTCGGGCATGGCGATTGGGGTTTTCCAGCGTCACTTTGCGATCAAAGCGCCCCGGCCGCAAAAGCGCTTTATCCAGCACGTCAGGCCGGTTGGTGGCTGCCAATACGACCACCGAATCGTCTTTTTCGAAACCGTCGAGTTCGGCGAGAATCTGGTTAAGCGTCTGCTCGCGTTCATCGTGGCCGCCGCCCATGCCTGCGCCGCGAGTACGGCCGATGGAATCGAGCTCATCGATAAATACCACCGAGGGCGCTTGTTTTTTGGCTTCCTTGAACAGGTCACGCACCCGAGAGGCGCCCACGCCGACGAACATCTCAATGAATTCAGAACCGCTGATGGAGAAGAAGGGCACCTCGGCTTCGCCAGCCACGGCCTTGCCGAGCAGCGTTTTGCCGGTCCCGGGTGGCCCCATCATCAGCACGCCGCAAGGAATCCTCGCGCCCAGGGAACGGTAGCGGTCGGGATTCTTGAGAAAATCGATGACCTCGGTGACCTCGCGTTTGGCGTTTTCGGAGCCAGCGACATCGTCTAGACGAACGTCGCTGTCTTCGCTTTGCACCTGACGGGCCTGAGATTTGCCCATGTTAAAGAGGCCGCCACCGCCAGCCATCATGCGCTGTTGCATGCGCCCCCAAAACCAGAACAGTAGCCCCAGAATAAGTATCCAGGGTAGTGCTCTGACCAATATCTGCTGCCACCAGGGCGGCTCCACCGGGCGGGCAGCCACTTGGATACCGTTTTGCTCCAGACGCTCAAGCAGGCGCTCGCTCTCAATCACAGGGCGCGTGGTTTCGAAGGTCTCGGCGTCACCGACGTCCATAGCCCCGCGGCCGGCTTCGGTGAAGCTGCCTTCCACCGATTGCCCACGCAGGGTCACCTCATCAATATGACCGTTTTCTACCGCTGCGAGAAAGTCGGAGTAGGCCAGATCCACCTGCACCGGCTGTTCTACGTCCTGCAGGTAATAGAAAAGTAACAGGATGGCAAACGTCATCCAGACAAACAGCCCCCACTGATTGGGCTGCCTGTCCTGGGGAGGTTTGCGCATAGAGAAAGGGTCCATGGAGCGGTCGGAGTCTTTCGGTTGCGAATTTGAATCCTGTGAGGCGTTGTTTCTGAAAAGACGTGAAGAGAGAGTTGGTCGTGTCATCGCAGGCTCACTAAGGTAAAAGGTTTGTCATTTACACGATTGTTTTAGGATGCTGATTACAAAGTAGCCCCTGAGCATAAAGCTCAGAGGCTCCAATCGCGTCTACACCAAGCGCCGAGGAATACGGTAGTCCCAAGTGTTGCAGAAGATACGCTGGCACCCCTCGTAGGCATCCAGCGTGGCATGCACCTTGAAGTTCTCGGCATCCGAGGTGATCACGCAATAAGTCACGGTACTTATTTCCCAATCACCGCGCTTTAGCGACCGATGCCAGCGAGTCTCGCCGCGGATGGATTCAAAGTCATCATCCCAGGAACTATAGTTTTCTTCGGCCCGGGTCTGTACTTCAAGCCCCGAATCATCAAGCCGTATACGTCCAGCATCGTTGATCACTTCAAGCGTTGAGACATCCTCTGCCAGATCGCGATGCACGCACCAGTTGTGGTAGGAGGGTTCAAGGCGGGTAGACTCGATAGTGGGCGCGCCTTCTGGTTCCTCGAAGGGGCGTACATCGGCATCCTCGGTTCTAGGCTCGCGCATGGGCAGGTTGAGCACGCTGCCTTGATCCTTAATCGAGAGGCGTACATGTTCGGGCGATGGCCAGGCGATGGGCCAGTAAGAGGTGGAGAGCGACAGGCGTAGCCGATGCCCACGGGGGAATACCTGCGCCACGTCGTTGAGCTGCACGCGCACGTTATAAAAGCGTCCCGGCTCCAACGGTTCCGGATTCTTGTGGCTGTCGCGGTGGGTCAGGTTAAGCAGGCCGTAGGTGACCCGTGTGGCTTTGCCATCTGGGGCGACGTCAGAAAGCCGAACCGCGATCATGGCCACCGCTTTATCCGCGGCGATTTCAAGGTTTACCTCTGGCGCACCCATCATCTCAGTATCTTGATCAAGCGGCAGGGTATCGAAGGTTAACGCACCGCCATCCTCCTCGCGCTGATCGTGGGCAAGGTCAGGGCCAGCGGCATAGGAACACCATTTGCCGGCGTAGAGACCGCAGCTAAGCGGCGACTGCACGCTCATCACCGCCGCGTCCCCGGCGGGCTGTTCTTCTTCCAGCAACTGCCCCGGTGATAGTGACAGCCGCCAATTATGGATATTGGGCGACGGCCAAACGGGCTCGGTGACCCAACGCCCCGGGCGTTGAGTATAGCGGGTAGTAGGTGGCATGCTTTCCTGCATCCAAACTCGCAGGGCGGGGTCGTCTTTCGCCCCCGTATCCTTACCCTTGAGCCATTGATCCCAAAAGCGCAGGCACTCTTGAAGAAAACCGATGGCGGGTCCTGGCTCGCCAAGGTGCGGATACTTGTGGCTCCATGGACCAATGAGCCCCTTACACTGACCGGGCAAGGCCTCCACCAGACGCGAGACGGCATTAGAGTAGCCGTCGGCCCAACCGCTAGCTGCCAGTACCGGTACTTTGACCCGAGCAATATCCTCGCACACTGAGCCGTGCTCCCAGTAGGCATCCCGATGCGAGTGTTCAAGCCAGGTGGCAAGCCAGGGGCGCAGGCCCTTGAGGCGTTCACGCCACATCTCCCGCCAGCGCTCACCCACAATTGAAGGATCTGGCGGCAACGAGTTGTAGGCGAACATGGTTGAGGCCCAGGAGAGGTTGTCGCCCAGCATGCAGCCGCCCATGTAGTGCACATCATCAGTATAGCGGTCGTCCGTTGAACAGATGGTGATCACGCCTTTGAGCTCGGGTGGCTGACGATAGGCCAGCTGTAGGCCATTAAAACCACCCCAGGAAATGCCGATCATTCCCACATTGCCATCGCACCAGGGCTGGTCGGCAAGCCAGGCAAGGATGTCCTCGCCGTCTTGGAGCTCTTGTTCTAAGTACTCGTCGTAAAGCACACCTTCCGAGTCGCCGGTGCCGCGAATATCCACCCGGACCGAGACATAGCCATGGCCGGCAAAATAGTGGTGGTGAATGGCATCGCGCAGCGCTGAACCGTCGCGTAAACGATAAGGGATGTACTCCAGAATGGCTGGCACTGGTGCCTGTTCGGCCCCTTCGGGTTTCCAGATACGGGCATTGAGGCGGGTGCCGTCTCTCATGAGAATCCATACCGGATCAATGCACTCCACGTCGTGGGGAAACTCGCTCACCACTTTCATGATTTCTCCTCATCTATTGGATCGATCTCGAAAGGCAGCATTGCCATACAGCGTTCGATGTTGGCGTCGAGCTGTGCCTTGTTCTCGCCACCGATAAAGACCACGGCTAGCTCATAAGAGAAAGAGTCCTGATGAAGCAGCTTGGACAGACGCTTACCTTCCTCTACTTCCAGGTTGACCTTGGTGCCGGGAAAGGTTTCCTCTACCTTACGGATCTCTTCCTGGGTGGGAATCCGCTTGACGATGCCGTCCTCGAATACCCGGATCATCTGCTTAGCGGCGATGTTATAGCGCCCTTCGCCTTTGGGCATGCGGGTGTCGATACCGATGGCTACATCCACCATGACTTGGAAGTGGGGCGCGCCGTCAACCAACTGAAAAATGGCCGCATGGGAACGCGATAGTCGTGAGTTGACCTCAAGGAGGCGAAGTTCGTCGCTGTCGCGGTGGTAGTAGTACTCGATGTTGAACGGCGAATCATCGAAGCCGAAATGGCGCATTACCTTAGCGGAAATAGTGAAGATCCGCTGCTGTACTTCCTGCGGCAGACGAGAGGGGTAAATGTAGCGCATGAGTACCGAACGGTGCTTCTCATCGCGCTCGGTATCAATGAGCCCCGTCATATACGCCTCACCATTTTGCATGTAGCCCTCAATGGTGCACTGCTCGCCCTGGGAAATAATTGCCTCGGCGATGCAATGGTACCCGGTCACCTTGGCGATCTCTTCGGGGGCGCTGGTATAGGCCATGACCTCTTCAAAGGGCCGAGCGAAGCTGCCGATTTTATCGCGGATTTTGGGGATGGCGTTACGCAACTGATCGGCGTTCTCAATCATAAACCCGAGGTGCGAGGAGTGAGCCTTGATAGGCTTGATCCAGAAGGGATAGTCAATGTGAATCTGCGCTACCGGATCGTCGCCGAAGGGGTCTACGACCTGGAAGTCGGGCACACATTCGGGCGCTACCTTCGCTTGCTCAACCCGGCTCCAGTACTTGTGTTCACACTTAAGCACGGCTTCAAGGCTTGGCCCGGGTAAGTTAAAGCGTTGGCGTAGCACTGGCGCCAGTGCCGTGGTGGGGAAGTCCCAGTATCCGACGATAGCGTCTGGCGATACCTCGGCATGTTCGATCTCCTTTACCGCATCCTCCACCAGCTGGTCAAAATGGTAATTGCGGGCGTAAACCACCTCGTTCAGCGGCAGCAGAGGGTAAAACGCGTAGTTATCCGCGTACTTTAGCTCTGGAGTGAGACGCTTTCCCAAGTCGTCGTAACCAATTACAAATACATTCCATTTCATGGTGTGTCCTTACTTTTCTGGAATTCACTATAGAAAAGGTGGTCGATGGTTTCGAATGCAGCAAGTTGGATTGCGAACGGCCCCTTTTAATACGGTCCCTTTCAATATAGGCGTAAGAAGACACCAATGGCTGAAGAAGTTTGCTATCAAGTTTGACTGTTCTAGAGGCACTATAGGAAATCATGTGGCGTGTGGATTCTGTGGATGTCCATTTGGTAATCACACCGCTGTTATGACTGCTAGTGCCGATGATGCGGCTGTGTTGCAAGAACGCTAATAAAACGTTAGCTAAGCGTGTCCATAAGCAGGGTGATGACGTCGTCTGAAAAGCTGCTGGGTTATATTGACAGCCGTATGCAGCACTGCCGGGGCAAGCCATAGCTTGCCCCGGCGACGAGAATGGTTATTCTTCGTAGGGCGTGATTTGGACATCAACAGGCTCGTGGCGATTGAGCATCTCTTGTGCTTCACGCTGGCCGGGGTCGGGTACGATTACCTTGACCACGTTAGCGTCTTTATCGAAAAATACTTTTTCCCGTGGAAAATCCATGGATATCAGCTCGTCGTAGGCGTTGACGGCTTGCATAGTGCTATTGTAAGTGGCGGAAACGACTTGGGTCATGGCATCCTCCATTGATATCGGTTTTGTTTGAAAACGAACGTCATGTCCGGTTATTGATAAGGGAAGGCAGGATTTTCTTGCCTGCGCCTGCTTTTAGCGTAGTCCAAGAAGCATAGGGGTGCCCAGGCATCAGTTATCACCCCCTGCTGCCATTAGTACTGGTACTTGTATTTCAAGAACGCTAATTCGTGCGCATCGTTGTAGTAGGGTAACGGGACGAGCCAGTAGCTCGCCCCGTTAACTAGATCGATTATTCAGGTAACGCATAGACCGCGATCTGGTCACCGACCTGATCTTTCAAAATGGTATTGCCGCCTGCCACAAAGGCGACATATTGACGACCCTCATACTCATAAACCGCAGGATTTGAGACAGAGGGCGCTTCGACCTGATCCGACCACAGCTCCTCACCGGTTTCGAGGGAGTAGGCACGTACCTTGGCATCCATGGACGCGCCAATAAACACGACACCGCCAGCGGTTATCGCCGGGCCGCCGATGGTGGGTGACCCCCAACTTTCGGGCATAAAGAAGCCATATTGTTGCGATGCCCCCATGGGGCGACGCCATTTAACATCGCCAGTGGTCATATCCAGAGCGACGAGTTCACCGAAGGGCGGTTCCCAGCAGGGCATGCCTAGCCAGTTCTGAGCGATTTCAAGCCGAATTCCATAAGGAGCGCCTTCCTGGGATGCAAAACCACTCTCATTACCTGATGCTCTTTCGGCTGACTCATAAGCCTCTCGATCATAGAGTTTCAGAGTTTGCACAATATGCGAGGTGTTGACGAGGGCGGTTTGGCTTTCAGGATCAAACGCGACGCCACCCCACTGCACACCGCCGGCAGTGATTGGGTAACCAAGCGTCCCTTCGCCTTCAGTTGTGGGAGGCGTGTATAGTCCCTCATACCAGAGGTTCTCCCAGAGTGCCGAGCATTCACCAAAGCCGACAGCATCGGCTAGCGCCCATACGTCGGGTTTTTCCGACTGGTCAAGTAATGGTGCTGGTTTGGTAGGGAATGGCTGTGTCGGGGCGTAGACTTCACCTTCGACGTTTCCATCGCCTTGAGGTACAGAACGCTCTTCAATCGGCCATACGTCTTCGCCCGTCTCGCGATTCACCACAAACAAAAAGCCCATTTTGGTCGCCTGGACCAGTGCTGGAACCTCCTCGCCATCCACGGTGATGTCCATCAGCGTTGGGGCGGCGTTAATGTCGTAATCCCAGATATCGTGATGGACCCACTGACGTGACCAGACCACTTCACCAGTCTCGATATCCAAGGCAGTGGTCGAGGTAGCTAACGGCACTTCTTCGGTACGATTACCACCCCAAAAGTTCGGTGAGGGAGAGGAGACGGGCAAATAGACCAAACCGAGTTCCTCGTCGGCGGACATATGCGTCCAGACATTGGCGGTGCCGCTCTGTTCGCGCATCTCGTCACTCAGCGCCTGGAAGGTCCATTCCTGTTCGCCGGTACGCGCATTGATAGAAAAAACGGTGCCCGGTGGTGCCTGTTCATACGCCCAGTCCATTCCCGCCCAGCCAAGAATCAAACGATCACCGACCACGGTGGGGGGCTGCAACAGCGACAACGGCCACTTTTCGTTGGTGTCGTTCCACTGATTGACGTTAAGCACGCCGTTATCGGCAAATCCTTCGCAGCGTTCGCCGCTATCGGCATCAAGCGCAAAAAGCTGGGCGTCCATGGTGCCCATATAGACAATTTTCTGGCAAGACTCGCCCGCCACTGGATTGTCGGCCTGCCAATAGGCGACACCGCGATTCTTCAAGACAGGCTGGGTCAGTGCTTCCAGAGAAGATTGAGTATCAAAACTCCACTTTTCTTCACCCGTGGCTGGGTTGAGCGCAAGAAGCCGATAAAAAGGAGTGCCGACATAGAGCGTGTCATTGGCGAATACGGGAGTGGCAGACCAAACAGTGGCGGGTAATTCGCCCGAGCCGTCGGCAACATCTCCCGTATGCACTTCCCAGACTTTATTCAGCTCACCTACATTATCGGCATTGATCTGGTCAAGCGGGCTATATTTCTGGGCGTTAAGCTGGCCGTGGAAGCTGTCCCAGGTTGGCTCGCCGGGAACCAGCGGAATAGGGGCGGCGCTAGTCGCTTCTTCCTGTGTGGCGTTCTCTTGCTCTCCTGGCGATGCCTGTTCATCTGTCTGTGCTTGAGCAGTGGGTTGCTCCGTATTTACTGACGGCTCCTGGGCGAGTAGCGGCAAGGGCGTAAAGCCAATAGCCAGAGCGGTAATCGCGCCTAAACCCGAGGTAACAAATTTAAACGGAGTGCTCGGGGCGGATAATAAAGTTGGCATGGGCAGCTCCTTAGGTGTGGGTTAGACGGGCGTGACGTGCTGGGCGAACCATATCCACAATCAAACCGATCAGGCCGAGCACCATGGCAACGCCAATCCACCACTGATGGAGCAGCATTGCGACGAAAAATGTACCGGCAAGCCCTAGCAGAATAAGCCCTCGCAGTGTGAGGGAAGCCCCGCGCGTTTTGACTTGCATTAGCAATAGTGCCATCACCGCAAGAACGAAACAGGCCACAATGGCAACCAGTGCCCCGAGTGTTCCCGTGACCCCGGTCAGTGGTGTGAAATAGGCGTACAGAGCGATTGCAAGCCCGGCGAGTGAGGCTATCAGAAGGACGATAGCGCCCGATTTGGATGAGAGAGGTAACGACATAACGTGTTGGCCTCCTGGTGATTGAGGTAGCCAACATTGAGGCTAAGTCAATGTCGGAAATCATTAGCCCTATAACTTTAGCAGAAAACGATGCTTTTACGACCTTAGTAGGCCACTTTAAAGATGCTAAAAAAACCCACTTTCGGCGTTATTACTTCTGCAAGTGCGCCGTTAGTGGGCTTTGAACCATTTCCAATGACATTATGACCTAGAGGCTTTTGAGAACAGTTAAGCAGGTTGCTGGTTTTAGGCGGTCTGGGTTTTCAACCACCCCCGCCAGCCACCAAATTCGCTGATGTCTTCTGCTGCGCCACCTTCATTGAGCGCCCCTGCGGTGCAGATAAAGCCGCACTTCCAGCTACCGTCGGCAAGTTCCACCTGGCCTAAGCCGAGGGGAGCGGGAATACCCGCTAAAAAGCTGCCCAGCGTCTCAATCGGCAAACGCCACACTTCCACTTCAATGGCCTGGCCGTTGGCATCGCGTACCATCGCCGGGCGTTTGGGTGGCCCGCCTGCCAGAGCAAACAGCTTGTAGTGCGGCGCGCTATGAGTGCTGCTAACCAGTACACCACCGCGTTCAGTCAGTTGATGGTTAAGCGGCAAGCCTTGCAGGTGTGCACCGCACGCGACTAGCTCCATGGTGCCGTCTTGGGCATTGGTTAATGGCGCCGGCAGCGCCGGATGGACAACGCCAGTGGCACCTAATGGCAGCATTAAGCGGGCTTCGAGGGCGCGGCCCAGGGAGAGCAGTTTTAAATCGTCGAATACCGGCCCAAACAGCGTGACGCCTACCGGCAGATCTCGCTCAGTAAAGCCTATCGGAACGGCCAGGGCGCTGTAGTCGAGCAGGTTCATAAAGTTGGTCCAGGTACCCAGGCGTGAATTCACGCCGATGGGGTCCGCCGCCACGTCGGCCTTGGTGGGATGGGTCACCGTGGTGGGCGAGAGCATCACATCTACTTGGCTGATGAGCGCGTCGGCCTGACGCTTATACTCGGCGAGCTTATAGCGGGCATCAAAGGCATCTACCGCCAGCGGGGTGGCCCCGCCCTGGGTGATCTGAAAAGTGACCGGATGCACCGCCTCCGGGTGGCTCTCCATCAAATCGCGAATCACATGGTAGCGCTCGGCTACCCAGGGGCCTTCATAAAGTAAGCGCGCTGCGGCCAGCAACGGCGCGCAGTCGAGCTCGACTTTCTCGCCACCAAGCGCTTCCAGCTCGGCAACCGCCTGGTGCATGCCTTGGGTGTACGCTGCATCGGTTTGCCACTGGGATTGCGTCGGCACACCAAAGCGAAACGCAGCAGGCGCTTTGCCGTAGCGCTTACCGTGCACGGCAAAATCGTGACGGCGCGACCAAGCGCATTGATCATCGTAGGCAGCGGTAATGTCGAACACTTTCGCCGCATCGTCGGCGGTGAGGGTAAACAGGCTGATAGTGTCTAGCGTCGCGCAGGCGGGTACCACGCCTCGGGTGCTAAGCAGCCCCAGGCTGGGCTTAACGCCGTATAAATTGTGGAAACAGGCAGGCACACGGCCGGAGCCGGCTGTATCGGTGCCCAGTGCAAAGCTCACCATACCCACAGCAGTGACCACCGCCGAGCCACTGCTGGAACCGCCGGGAATATAGTCGGGGTTAAAGGCGTTGGCCGGCACGCCGTAGTCACTCAAGGCGCGCTCACCCACCAAGCCGGTGGCGAACTGATCCAGATTGGTTTTACCCATGGGTATCGCGCCCGCATCGATCAACTGCTGCACCACAAAGGCGTTTTCGGTGGGCGTGTAGGCATAGGCCGGGCTGCCCACTGTGGTGGGAATGCCCGCCAAGTCGATGTTGTCCTTCATCGCAAAGGGGATTCCGTAAAGCGGTAACGTGTCAGGCGACTCACCTTCCAGGCGTTGCAGATAAGGGGCCAGCTGTTCACGACTTAAACGGGTAATCCAAGCGGGCTCGTTGCCGTGGGTGTCGGCTTGCGCCAGCAGTGCGTCGATTAACGTTGCAGGTGTTAAATCACCCTGCATATAGGCGGCATGGAGGTTTGTGATATCGAGTGCTAGGCGCTGTGTCATAAGGAAAATCCTATATTTATTAACCGTGGCAGAATGCTAAAAAGCGCTGTTCGTTGGTCAGTATCACGCCTACACCTCACTGCTAAGCACCACAATGGGCTGCCCGGGGGCAATCGACGCCCCTTCAGAAAGCGGCAGGCGAACAACGCGGCCATCACAGTGGGTGGTGATCTCGACTTCCATTTTCATCGACTCCACCACCGCTACCGGCTGGCCAGCCGTGACTTGGTCACTTTCTTCAACCAGTAACTTCCACAGGCTGCCGGTTACGGGGCTTTCGATGCCGATTTCGTTGTCATCAAGCGCTGTGACTTCGGCACTTTCCGGCGCCTGATCCTCAAAGGTGAACTGGCCATTGGCGCGCCAGGCGGCCATCTCCGCCTGGAAGGCGGCTTCGCGCTTGGCGCGGAAGGTCTCAATCGCCTCGGCGTTCTTGTCGATTTCGGCCTGGTAATCCGCCAGGCGAAAACGCGTTGTTTCAATGGGTAAGTCATACCGACCATGGGGGAAGTCGCGGCGAATCTGGGTTAGCTCGTCGTGGCTGACCTCGAAAAAGCGCAGCTGGTCAAAAAAGCGTAGCAGCCAGGGGTTTTCAAAGTGCTGCGTGGTGCGGTAGCGGTTCCACATCTGCAGCGTGCGACCGACAAACTGGTAGCCGCCAGGGCCTTCCATGCCATAAACGCACAGGTAGGCGCCGCCAATGCCCACGGAGTTTTCGGCGGTCCAGGTGCGCGCGGGGTTGTACTTGGTGGTCACCAGCCGTTGGCGCGGGTCAAGCGGGGTCGAAACAGGGGCGCCCAGGTAGACATCCCCCAGTCCCATCACCAGGTAGCGGGCATTAAAAACGATATCGCGCACTTCCTGTTCGCTTTCCAGGGCGTTGATGCGGCGAATAAAATCGAGATTGCTGGGGCACCAGGGGGCATCCGGGCGTACGCTGCGCTGGTATTTGTCGATGGCTTCCTGGCAGGCAGGGTCGTCCCAGGAGAGCGGCAGATGTACCACTCGCGACTCGACTTCCAGCGATTCCACGTCGATCAGCGCCTGCTCGGCGTTTTGCAGGTGGGCGAGCAGTTCATCCAGGGTCAGTTCCAATGGCTCATAGTGAATCTGCAGCGAGCGAATACCGGGAGTTAACTCGCGCAGGCCAGGTAGCAAGTGTTCCTGTAGCCACAGCATCCAGGCGTGTACCCGAAAGCGCAGGGCGATATCCAGCTCCATGGCGCCAAACTCGATGAGCAGAAAGTCATCCCCTGCGCGGCGGTAAATAATTCGCTCACCGGCCTGCTCGGCGGGCACATCGCGCAGGATGGGCGTGTCGCGCTCTTGCTGAATATCTTCAACAGGATTCGCTGTGAGGGTTTCCAATTGGGTGAGCTGGCGCACTTCCAGGGCGCGAGCAGTGGCCAAACTCACCGGCACAAAGCGTATGCTGTCACCGGCGGCGAGTTGACCCAGCTTCCAGCGCTCGGCGCGCACCACGGTGGCGGGGCACACAAAGCCGCCCAGCGATGGGCCATCGGGGCCGAGGATCACCGGCATATCGCCGGTAAAGTCGATAGTGCCAAAGGCGTAGGCGTTATCGTGGATATTGGAGGGGTGCAAGCCCGCTTCGCCGCCGTCGGCCCGTGCCCACGCCGGGCGGGGGCCAATCAGCCTGACGCCGGTGCGGCTGGAGTTGTAGTGGACCTCCCACTCATGGGCAAAGAATTGCTCGATATCGTCATCGGTAAAAAAGTCCGGCGCGCCGTGGGGGCCGTAAAGCACGGCTACCTGCCAGGTTTTACCCCCGTCTTGATGGCCGAAAGTGGGTCGTAATGCGTTATCAAGCTGAGCCGCTGAGATGGGTGCGAGCGCTGGCAAGTCGAGCATATCGCCGCTGCGCAGTGCGCGGCCGCCATGGCCGCCAAACTGGCCCAGGGTAAAGGTGCTACGCGAGCCTAAATAGCGCGGGCAATCAATGCCGCCGCGCACCAATAAATAGGCGCGAGCGCCCGCGGCGGCTTTGCCCAGCGTCAGCGTGGCACCGGCAGGAATATCCACTACCTGCCAAAAAGCTAGCGCTTCGCCATCCAGCGTGGCAGGCAGTTCGGCACCCGTCAGCACGATTTGTGTGGCATGGTGAAAGCGCAGCGTCGGGCCGGTGAGAGTGATTTCCAGCCCGGCGGCATCGGTGGGGTTGTCGAGCAGGCGGTTGCCCAGGCGAAACGACCAGTCATCAAAGGGCCCTGAGGGCGGCACGCCGACATCCCAGTGGCCCTGACGACCGGGGTAATCCTGAATCGTCGTCATTGTGCCGGGCGCCAACACTTCTATGGCGGGCGGCGCCCAATCCAGCGTTGTCAGCCAGTGGGTATCCAGGTCGGCGTCTTGAAAACGCTTGGCGCGCAGCACATGAGCAAGCCAGGTGCGGTTGGTGGTAATGCCATAAACGCTGGCGTTATTCAGCGTGTCCGCCAACTGCTCGATAGCGGCGCCACGGTCGTCGGCGTGAACAATCACCTTGGCCAGCATGGGGTCAAAAAGGGCAGAGATTTCCAGCCCGGCTTCGATAGCATGGTCGATGCGCAGGCCGTCCGCTTGGGGAAAATCGACCTCAGTCAGTAGCCCGGCGCTGGGACGAAAGTCATGAGCAGGGTCTTCGGCGTAAAGGCGCGCCTGAACCGCATGGCCGCTGGGGACGAGATCTTTAGTAAGTGACTCAAGATCGGGCAATTGTCCCGCGCCGAGTTTTACCATCCACTCGACGATATCAATGCCATACACCATCTCGGTAACGCCGTGCTCGACCTGAAGGCGGGTGTTCACTTCGAGAAAATAGAAGGCCTCACGCTGGGTATCGTAAATAAATTCGACGGTGCCGGCGCTGCGGTAGTTGACTGCTTTGCCCAGTTGAACCGCGGTGGCGTGCAGCGCCTGGCGAACGTGTTCCGGCAAATTGGGGGCCGGGCACTCCTCAAGTACTTTTTGGTGGCGGCGCTGGGTGGAGCAGTCACGCTCACCCAGAGCCACCACATTGCCGTGGCCGTCGCCAAACAGCTGCACTTCAATATGGCGGGCGCGGGCAATATAGGCCTCCAGAAACACGCCACCATCGCCAAAGTTACGCTCACCCAGGCCTTTGACCGAGTCAAAAGCGCGCTCAAGCTCGGCAGCGGTTTGGCACACTTGCATGCCAATACCGCCGCCACCGGCGGTGGATTTGAGCATTACCGGGTAGCCGATCTGTTCGGCGCTGGTGAGAGCGTCATCAACGCTGGCGAGAAGTTTGGAGCCGGGCACTAGCGGTACGCCGGCCTGTTCGGCAAGGGCGCGGGCCTGGTGTTTAAGGCCAAACCGTTCAATCTGCTCGGTAGTGGGGCCTAAAAAAGTGAGCCCAGCGGTGTCGCAAGCGTCGATAAAGCGGGTGTTTTCTGACAAAAAACCGTAGCCGGGATGCACCGCTTGGGCACCGCTCTGCTTGGCAATAGCGATCAGCTTGTCGATATTAAGATAGGTGTCGCTGGCGCCGCCCTCACCGAGTGGATAGGCCTCATCGGCTTGATGAACATAAGGCGCATCGCGGTCCGCATCGGCGTAAACCACCACGCTACCTACGCCTAGGGCTTTCAGGGTACGTAAAATACGCGCGGCAATAGCGCCGCGGTTGGCAATCAGGACTTTGCTAAACGTTGTATGGAGTGACATGGTATTGCCTGCAAACAAAGGCGGGCCGTCCCGCAGGTTGCTTTGCCTTCTAGGGTCGTCCCTAGGGCTAATCACTTATTCCCAAACCAACAGCTCAATGGGCGTGGGGTTGTAGCCGTTGCAGGGGTTGTTGAGCTGGGGGCAGTTGGAGACCAGCACGATCACATCCATCTCGGCGACCATCTCCACGTACTTGCCCGGTGCGGAAATGCCGTCTTCAAAGGTCAACCCACCGTCGGCGGTGACCGGCACGTTCATAAAAAAATTGATGTTGTGGGTGATATCGCGCTTGGTAAGGCCGAACGCTGGGTAGTTGGCGATGGCCTGCATCCAGTTGTCGCGACAGGAGTGCATATGGCGCTTTTCCAGGTCGTAGCGAACGGTATTGCTCTCGCTGGCGCAGGCGCCGCCCAGGGTGTCGTGACGGCCGCAGGTGTCGGCGCTAATGGTCAGCATGGCGCGCCCTTCGCTAGAAACCAGTGTCGTACCGGCGGTGAGGTAGACAGCGCCTTGCTCGCGTACCGTGTCCATGGCGCTGTAGCGCTCGCTGGTATCGTCAGCGCTGAAGAACAGCGTATCCGCGGCCTGGTTACCCTCTAAATCGAGAATACGCAGAGTTTGGCCGCGCTTCACGGTGCCAATGTAATGATCGCCCGCGTTAACCGTTGTACGGCTCAGGGCATTTTCGGGGCGTAGGGTGCTTTCAATAATCATGGTGTTCGTTCCCCCTTATAGGCCGAGGTGGTAAAGACGGTTATTGGCGAAGCCGCGGGCGTTTTCGGGCCGCGAGCGGTAGCAGGGGTCGTCTTGCGTGGGCGGCTCGGTGGTGCCGAGGGCAATATCGACGCCGCGACGGGGGTAGTCAGCGCTGGGGTCGAGCGGGTGGGGGCAGGTGTGTAGCAGTACCAGCGTGTCCATCTCGAAACGCAGCGTGACGCTTTGGCCGGGCTGGCAGTGGCCGGGCACATAGCGCAGTTTACCCTCGTCGTCGCTCTCGACCCGGGCGAACAGGTTGAGGTTGGCGGCCATATCCCGGCGGCCCAGGCCATATTTGGCAAGCTCGACCAAAAAGGCGTCGAAGCCGGTGCGCGTCCAGTCGTTGTGGCCCTGTTGATAGCTGACTGGCTGCCAACCCTTGGTCAGTAAATGCTGGGGCATCAGATTGCCGCCCACGTTGTCGTGCCAGCCCAGGTCATCGTGAGTAATGGAGGCAAAAATACGCCCCATGTCCGAGTAAAGGCAGTGGCCCTGGGTCAGCTTAAAGGTGTGCTGGCACTTTAAAGTGTCGGGCAGGTTTAAACGCTCGAGCAGATTTTCCGGGTTGTAGCACAACAGCCCTACGTTGCTATCGGCGTGTTGGGCGGTCAGGGTCAGGGTGGTTCCACGGCGCAGGCGCAGCGACCAGTGATGCCCGCCGGGTAAATGGGTGGTGTAGTCCGGTTCGCTCTTCATAGCAGCGTCTCCTGGGTGTGGGTTTGCAGGCCGCCCTGTTGCAGCTTTTCCTTCAATGCTTCAGACGGGCGGTCTCGGGAGATAGGCAGGTCGTAAGTGATCGTGGCGCCATAGGCTTCCGGCGCCTGGGGGTCGTGGCGAGTTTTATCGAATACCCATAGCCGGGTGCCCAGCTCAAACGCCTCTTTTAAGTCGTGGGTGATCATAAAGATGGTTAGCTGCTGCTCTTGCCACAGGCGGTTGATCAGCACGTGCATGTCTTGGCGAATACCTGGATCCAAGGCGCCGAAAGGCTCATCGAGCAGTAACATGCGTGGCCGCATCATCAACGCCTGGGCGATGGCCAAGCGCTGCTGCATACCGCCGGAAAGCTCATGCGGGTATTTATCCAGGGCTTGGTCTAGGCCGACTTCGTCAATACGGGCGTGGGCTTTTTCAATCGCGCGACGCTTAGCAGCACCGAAACTTTTGCCCAACAATTTAGAGCTGTGCAGCTCATCGGCCATCATTACGTTGCCCAGCACGGTCAGGTGCGGGAACACCGAGTATTTCTGAAACACCACGCCACGGTCAGGGCCCGGCTCGTTGGGAATGGGTTGGTCGTCCAGCGTTAAGCTGCCTTTAGAGATGGCTTCTGTACCCAGCAGCATTTTCAGAAAGGTGGTTTTGCCGCAGCCTGAGGCGCCCACTAGGGTGACAAACTCGCCGGGTTCAACGCTGAAATTGAGATTCTCAAGGACAACATGGTTGCCGTAATGCTTTTCTAATCGTTTGGCCGCTAGCAGGCTCATGCGTTGTCTCCTTCACCTGAGTGGTACCAGGGGAATGCCAGGCGTGATACCCAAGCCAGCAGCTGGTCAAGCAAAAATGCCAGCAGGGTGATCCAGGCCACATAGGGCAGGATGATGTCCATGGAAAGATAGCGACGGACGAGAAAGATGCGGTAGCCCAGCCCCTCTTGGGCGGCGATGGCCTCGGCCGCAATCAAAAACAGCCAGGCGGTACCCAGCGCCAAACGGGTGGCATTTAATAGTCGTGGGGTAAGCTGGGGTAGCAATACCCTTAACAGTACCTGCCAGGAGCTGGCGCCCAGCGTTTGCGCTTTTATCAACTGCTCATCGGGTAGCCGCAGGGCGTGGCCTTGAAGGTCACGAATCAAAAACGGCGTTACACCAATCACGATCAGCGCAATCTTGGCGGCTTCACCGGTGCCAAAAGCGATAAATAGAATGGGCAGTATCGCCATGGGGGGAATCAGTGAGGCAACGGTGACCAGTGGCGATAACTTGGCGCGCAGGATAGGGAGGCCGCCACTGACAATGCCTATTATCAAGCCAATGAAAGCACTAATGCCCACCCCTATAACGATACGCTCCAGGCTGGCGAAGGTGTCAGCCCATAGCACAATTTGCCCGGTGCGGGCGTTCTCGGCGGTGGCCAAGTGGTAAAAAGTGCTGGCCATGTTGGCGGGTGTGGGCAGCAAGCGGTCATTGGGATTCTCTGCCAACCGTGCGTTGGAGAGGCTTATATAAAGCATCGCCAGTAGCAAAAATGGCAGCAGACCGAGTAGCCAACGGCCGCCCCGCGAGGGCGTGAGATTAATTAATCGCTTCATGGCGGTGTCCACAAAAGATGAGAGCTGGGGAGTGGCAAGCGCCACTCCCGTGACACGAATTACTCAGCGTCGAGATAGGCTTGGGTAAAGCTGGGGTCGAAGCGCAGTTGTACATTGCTCTCATCGCCAAACACGCCGCTGGGGGTTTCAATGCCGACGACGCTTGCGTTGGGCGCCATATCGCCGAGTAGGCCGTGTTCAAAGCTGAACTCGGCGACCCGCTCCATCGTGTCGAGCAGTTCTGGGCTTTGCATTAATTCGATGGCTTCCGCCGGGTCGGTATACATGTAGGTGGCGTCGAGCTGGGCGCGATAGCCTTCAAGGTCAGTCCCTGCCGCATCGGCCATGATGCTGAGTGCCTGCTCATCGTCGGCTTCTATCAGCTCCATCACTTCATACCAGGCACCGACTAAGGCATGACCCAGCTCAGGATTAGCCGCCAGCGTGTCGGTATTGACCACCATCATGTCGAGAATTTCGCCGGGAATTTCCGCTGAGGTGTATACCACGTTGCCTTCGGGCATCTCCGCGATCGCGTTTAGTTGGGGGTTCCAAGTGACCACGGCTTCGGTGGTATCGCTTGAAAATAGCCCGACGATATCCGCATCGGAGGTGTTAACCGTTTCGATGTCGCGTTCGGTGAGACCTACGCTCTCAAGCGCACGTGCCAGGAAGTAGTGGGAAACGCTGAACTGAACGAGATTGACTTCGCGGCCTTCGATATCGGCAAGGTCATCGCTGCCTTTAAGCACGATGCCGTCGTTGCCATTTGAGTAGTCACCGACAATCAGTGCGGTAGAGTCGACGCCGCTGGCGGCGGGAATGGTTAGCGCATCCATATTGGTCATCGCGCAGCCGTCAACGTTGCCAGAGGTAAACTGGTTAATCGACTGGACGTAGTCGTTGACCTGGACCACATCGATGCTGATGCCGTATTCATCGGCCCACTTATCGACCACGCCTTCTACATCGGCGTAGGCCCAAGGCATCCAGCCAGCATAGATCGACCAGCAGACGCTAAACTCATCGCGCTCTTGGGCCTGGGCAGGCGTTACAGCCAGAGGAGAGGCAAGCGTAGCGACCAACAGCGCCGCGGATAGCGGAGCAAGGGGCAGGCTTTTGGCGGACATACGCTGATGGTGCGTAGAATTCAGGGGAGTACGAATGGCACGGGTCATAAAAGCCTCCAACGGCTAGGGGAAAACTCGGGGGCATCGGCGCATCGCTGCACCTTATCCTCCCGGGCTTTTGTCCCGCCGTGTAACCTACCGCCTAAGCGTTAGGTCGATTGCTCTCGGACCAGCCACAGCCATCAGGGGTGATACGTTGATGGTGTCGGAACCCTAGCGATCTATTGGAAACTAGATTGTCTGGCAGCGTTTGCAGCCAATACCCCGTATGTATCACTCAGGTACAAAGCAAAAACATGGCCGATTAGCTGAAATATTTTTTAATTCAGCGGTTTGAAGTCAATAAATAATGATAGTTAATCCACTGCCAATGGCATTTTGAACCATATTAGTGCGATTAAAGCGGTGTTTGCACTTTTTTGGCGCGCTTGTGGCGTGGTGAGTCCTTGCTTATGCTATTCACAGTGGCGTTTTACTCCCTTGGCCGGGAATTTCACGCACCAGGCGCGGCATTAAAAATCCGGGGAGGTGCTCGCGCAGTTGAGTCACCAGCTCGCGGGCTTCGTCATCAGACACATCAAAGTGGGCGGCGCCTTGCACCGGGTCGAGCACGTGTAAGTAGTAGGGCAGTATGCCAGCGTCGAACAGCCGCTCGGAAAGCGTGGCCAGCGTATCGACGCTATCGTTGACCCGGCGCAGTAGCACGCTTTGGTTGAGTAGCGTTGCGCCTGCCTGTTTAAGCCGCGAGCAGGCGTCAACCACTGCCTGATCGATTTCGTTGGCATGGTTGATATGTAACACCACGACTTTTTGCAGGCGGGTGCCAGCCAGCCAGCCGAGCAAGGCATCATCGACCCGGTCGGGAATCACTACCGGCAGGCGGGTATGAAGGCGCAGCCGTTTCAGGTGCGGGATGCTTTCCAGCTGCTCGACCAGCCAGGCCAGTTGGCGGTCATTGGCGGCCAGTGGATCGCCGCCGGAGAGAATCGCCTCGTGCAGCGTGGTGTCGGCGCGCAGGTAATCCAGCGCCTCCTGCCACTGCGCTCGGGAAGGCGAGTTGTCGCTGTAGGGGAAATGGCGGCGAAAGCAGTAGCGGCAATTGATGGCGCAGTTAGGGCTGGCGATAAGTAGCACTCGGCCAGCGTACTTATGGATCAGGCCTTTCGCTGGCCGATGCTCGGCTTCTTCCAGCGGGTCGGTAACATAGCCCTGGGGCGTTAACGTTTCATCGCTAACAGGCAGCACTTGACGCAGCAGTGGATCATTGGGGGCGTTGGCCGCAATACGCGCCAGATAAGCCTCAGGCACGCAGATTTCAAACAGTTGCCCGCCTGCGCGCGCGCCGGGCAGCCAGTGATCGCTCAGCCCCAACCGTTGGCAGAGGGCGAGAGGATCGCGAATGGCCTGGGAAAGCTGCTGCTGCCAGGACAGAGAGGCCTGGGCAGATGCCTGCTGAGCGGCGATAATCATGTTCTCCTGCAAAAAAGCCCTCCTTCGGGTTATCATGCGCGCACCTAATTTAATAACGCCATTTACGACGCTATGCGCTACGCCATTGGCAAATAACCAAGCTAATAGCGGCAAAGTATGGCGTTATGCACCACATTGTGAAATACATAACTGAAATGGATGATTGAGAGACATTTATGGCGAACTATTCTACCAACGAATTCAAAGCCGGTTTGAAAGTAATGCTCGATGGCGACCCTTGTTCGATCGTTGAGAACGAGCTGGTCAAGCCGGGCAAGGGCCAGGCGTTTAACCGCGTTAAGCTGCGGAACCTGATGACTGGTCGCGTAGGTGAGAAGACTTTCAAATCCGGTGACTCGCTGGAAGGTGCCGATGTCATGGATTTGGAGATGGAGTATCTCTACAACGATGGCGATATGTGGCACTTCATGAAGACTGACGGCTCATTTGAGCAATATGCGGTAGAGAAAAAAGCGCTAGGCGATACCATCAAGTGGCTGAAAGAGCAGGTGCCCTATATCATTACACTATGGAATGATAAGGCCATTTCCGTGACGCCGCCTAACTTTATCGAGTTGGAAGTCGTGGAAACAGATCCCGGTTTGAAGGGCGATACCGCCCAAGGCGGTTCTAAGCCTGCGACGCTATCGTCGGGTGCCGTGGTTCGCGTACCGTTGTTTATTAACCAGGGCGAAGTACTTAAAATTGATACGCGTAGTGGCGAGTACGTTTCCCGCGCCTAAACTGTTAATTAACACTATTTAATGGCCACGCAGGGTGCGTGGCCATTTTTATTTGGGAAGCGTTTGTCTAAGGAGTCGTAATGGTCATTGATTGGCAACCCTCGGCGTCAATTGAAACGCTGCGCGAACGGGCGCGGTTAATGGCTAGCGTGCGGGCATTTTTTGCCCAGCGCGACGTGCTGGAAGTAGAAACCCCGGCGCTGGGCCAGGGGGGGAGCACGGAGGTGCATTTGGTCTCGCTGCACACCTTGGCACGTACGGATAAAGGCCAGCGCCGCCTGTGGCTACAAACGTCTCCGGAATTCCACATGAAGCGCCTGCTGGCGGCTGGCAGCGGCGCTATTTTTCAGCTTGCCAAAAGCTATCGCGACGGCGAGGTGGGCAGCCGCCACAATATTGAATTTACCATGCTGGAGTGGTATCGGCCGCAGTTTACCCTGGAAAAGCTGATTGATGAGACGGCAACGCTGGTGATGACGCTGCTACCTAGCTTCCCAGGTCCCGTGGTGCATTACCGCTACCGCGAGCTGTTCCATACCTATTTAGCGGTTGACCCTTTTACCACTTCCTTGGAGAAGCTGCGGGACGTTGCCGCGGAACGGGCGAAAATGCCTGCCCATGCGCTAGCCGATGAAGGCCGCGATACCTGCTTGGATTTGCTGATGAGCGTGGTAATCGAGCCGCAGTTGGGCCAGTACGAGCTTAGCGTGGTAACCGATTACCCCACCAGCCAGGCGGCGTTAGCGCGGCGCCATCAGGATGCCGACGGAGAGTGGGTGGCTTCCCGCTTCGAGCTTTATTTGAACGGTATTGAGTTGGCGAACGGTTACGATGAGTTAACCGATGCCGCTGAACAGCGTGCGCGCTTTAGTGAGGATAACGCTGAACGTCGTCGCTTGGGTTTGCCGGAAGTCGATATCGATGAGCGCCTGTTAGCGGCGCTTGAGCACGGGATGCCTGCGGGTGCTGGAGTCGCGTTGGGCATTGACCGTTTGATTCAGCTGGCGCTGGGCAAAGCACGCCTGGACGACGTGCTCGCGTTTGCTACCCCTAATTGTTAGCTAGCGACTCTCCCATGCTGACCATGGTGGGCAGAGCACGCGCTTCGAAATTAACCGGCTTGGCAAAGCACATGACCACCGTGGAGCCGAGCTTGAAGCGGCCCATTTCAGCGCCTTTTTCTAGCGTGATGGGCTTGCCAAACTGCATGCGCTGAGGTTGGCCGGAAAGCGGTGTGACCTGGCCCGACCAAACGGTTTCAATCGCGGCGACGATCATCGCTCCCACCAATACCATGGCCAGTGGCCCTTGGGGGGTATCAAAAATACACACCAGCCGCTCATTGCGGGCAAATAGGCCCGGCACGTAGTTGGCGGTGGCCTGATTGACCGAAAACAGCCGCCCCGGTACGTAGATCATCTCGCGCAGCGTGCCGGTGACCGGCATGTGGACGCGGTGATAATCCCGCGGGGAGAGATACACCGTGGCAAAGCTGCCGCCCATGAACTCTTCTGCCAATGCCGTATCGCCGCCGAGCAGGGTTTGGGCAGAGTAGGTGTGACCCTTGGCCTGCACCAGTTGCCCTGCCTGAAGGCGACCATATTGGGAAAGCGTGCCATCAGCGGGGCTCAGGATGCCTTCGCCCAAGGGGCGTGCATCGGCTTTTAGCGCGCGGGTGAAGAAGTCGTTGAAGGTGGCGTAGGCGCTGGGGTCTGGTTCCAGCGCCTGGCTCATATCGACGTTAAAGCGTTTGATAAACGCTTTAATCAAGGTGTCTTTCAGCCAGGGGTTATCGCACTGGGCGAACTTGCCGGTCAGACGCGACAGCGCGTGTTGAGGCAGCGGATATTGAAGTAGCGAAAAAGCTTTTTGGGCAAGAGTCACGGTAATAGTTTCACTTCTCAATCGGGGTGTCGTCGCGGTTGCCCCATTCGCCCCAGGAGCCCGCGTAGCCGCGCATATTAAAGCCCAAGGCTTTACCGACCAGCCATGTAAAGCTGCTACGATGGTGGCTTTGGCAGTGGGTGGCAATTTCCATTTCCGGCGTTAAGCCCAAGGCGTCCAGCTCGGTGATCAGTTCGGCGTAATCGCGTATGCGCAGTGCGCGCTGACGATCCATGGCGTTAAGCCAGTCCATATTCACCGCGCCAGGGATGTGGCCCAGATGCTTGTTATTACCGCGGACGCCGTCGTATTCATCCTTGGAGCGTGCATCCCACACCGCGAATTGTTTATCATCAAGCTTTGCTTTGATTTCATCCGCCGTGATCAGCGCCTGAGGATTCAGAATCTCCGCATGGTAATCGCTGGGCGTGGGCGCCGTGAGTTCGGTGCTCTCTTCAAGACCCGCATCGCGCCAGGCATGAATGCCGCCGTTTAAGTAGGAGTAGCGGGTGTGGCCGATGAGGTCTAGCGTCCAGAGTAGCCGGGCCGCCCAGCCGCCGCCTTCGTCATCGTAAGCTACTACGTGGGTATCACGGGTCAGGCCAAGCGCACTAAATAGCTGTGATAGCGTCTCGACGCTGGGCACATCGCTAGGAACGGGGCCGTCACCGCGCATCAAATAGCGAAAATCGAGGAAAACAGCGCCGGGCACATGGCCTTGGCGATAGCTGTCGCCGTTAACCGGCACATCGATAATCAGCAGCTGCGGATCTGCTAAATGCTCTTGCAGCTGTTCGGGCTCAACGATCAGCGGTAGCAGGTTAGCTTCTGACGATTGGCTTTCAGTACTCATGGGTAACTCCTGTCAACGTTAGCCATCCAAGCTATCAAGAATGCGTCGATAGCTGGCAAAGCGTGCTGGATGAATCTTGCCTGCCTCGACCGCCGCGAGTAAAGCGCAGCCGGGTTCATTACGATGGCGGCAATCACGGAAACGGCAGTGACCAATATAGTCGCGAAACTCGATAAAGCCCTCGGTGACTTCCTGCTCGTTAAGATGAACCAGGCCAAATTCGCGAATGCCCGGCGAGTCGATCAAATCACCATCGGCCACTTCTGCGCGGCTCATGGTGTAAAGCCGTGCTGTGGTGGTGGTGTGAGTGCCTTTGCGAGAGTCCTCCGAGAGCGCGCCAATGCGCAGCGTTTCATCGGGTAGCAGCAGGTCAATCAGCGATGACTTGCCAACGCCGCTCTGGCCAACAAACACGGAGGTGCGCCCTTCAAGCTGGCTGCGTAGCTCGTCCAGCCCGGTTTCTGTGGCGGTGGTGGTGCGTACCACGGGGTAGCCCAGGTCGGAGTAGCGTTCAAGCAGCTTGCCCAAATCGCCGCCACCTTCCGGCAGCAGGTCGGTTTTGTTGAGCACCAGCACCGGCGCAATGCCGGTGGCTTCGGCAGCGACCAGGTAGCGGTCGATAAGGTTGGCGTGGGGCGCGGGTTCCACCGCAAACACGATCAATAGCTGATCAATATTGGCGGCTACCGGTTTGAGCAGGCCGCGGGCGTCGGGGCGTTTAAGCACGCTATCGCGCTCTTCACGAGCCACCACGACGCCAGAGCCTTCCTGCCCCGCGCGCCATATCACCCGGTCGCCGGTGACAAGGCCCGCCAGGTTGGCGCGTAAATGGCAGCGGACCGGTTCATTGTCGCTGTTACGCACCTCTAGGGTTCGCCCAAAGTGAGCAACGACGCGGCCCGGCTGTTCGGCGCCGTATTCGCCGGCGGCAAGCTTTTCAGCATCTTGCACATCGCGCTTTTCAGCGCGCTGGGCACGTTCCGCCTGGACTTTATCGACGCGCCACTGCTGCTGGCGACTTAATTTGCGTTTGCTCATGACCACCTGATGATCGTTACAATAGACGTTATTGTACCTACCAACGGGGCAAGCTGTCCTGTATGGCCTGCTTGGCAACGCGATTTAAGACACATTTTTGAATTTAAGGCACAATTGCACACTGATAACCGCCAATCTGGCAAAGGAACGAAGCGAATGAGTAACCAAACGACAGCGCCGCGGGATGATCTACTGGTCTGGATTGATCTGGAAATGACCGGTTTGGACCCGAATAAAGAGCGCATTATTGAAGTGGCAACGCTAATTACCGATGCGGATTTGAATGTCGTGGCGGAAGGCCCGGTGATGGCGGTGAAGCAGCCCGATAGCCTGCTGGCGCAGATGGATGACTGGAATCAGAAAACCCACGGCGAGTCCGGCTTAGTCGCACGGGTGAAAGCCAGCAAGGTAGAAACTGCAGAAGCTGAGCAGCAAACCCTGGCGTTTTTGCAGCAGTACGCGGTGGCGGGGTCGTCGCCCATGTGCGGCAATAGTATTCATCAGGATCGGCGCTTTTTGGAGCGCGAAATGCCGGCGCTGCTCAATTTTTTCCACTATCGCAACCTTGATGTATCGACCTTGAAAGAGGTGGCCAAACGCTGGAACCCTGGCGCGCTGGTGGGCTTTAGTAAAAAGAATGTCCACTTGGCGATGGATGATATTAAAGAGTCGATTGCCGAGCTTGCCCATTACCGCAACACGTTTTTGATTGTTGATCAGCACAGCGACGAAGAAGAGTAGGTGTCAGTAGCAATACGCTTAACGCGCTTCCCGCGCTGTTCTTCAAGTGCCCAGGCGACGTGTTCACGCACTAGCTCACTTGGGTAGGCTCTGCGTGACCATAGTGCGGCTTCTACGGCCTCGCTCCAGGGCGCATTGCCCAAGCCAACGGCGATATTGCGCAGCCAGCGTTCATAGCCTATTCGCCGAATCGGGCTGCCGGCGGTTTTATCCAGAAACTCCGCTTCGCCCCAGGCGAACAGGCTAATAAGCGACGCGCGGTCTAGGTCGTGGCGCGGTGCAAAGTCATTCTCTTTCGTTATGCGGGTGAAGCGGGTGAACGGGCATACCAGCTGGCAGTCGTCGCAGCCGTAGACACGGTTGCCCATGGCGCGGCGAAACTCAACGGGAATGGCGCCATCCAGTTCGATGGTGAGATAAGAAATGCACTTGCGCGAGTCAATGACTTTATCATCGACGATAGCGCCGGTGGGGCAGGCGGTACGACAAGCGCTACAGCTGCCGCAGTGTTCCTCGCTAAACGGCGTATCGACGGGTAACGGCAGGTCGGTATACAGTTCACCCAGAAAGAACAGCGAGCCCGCTTTGGGGTTGAGCAGCATGGCGTTTTTGCCAAACCAGCCAAGCCCGGCTTTTTGCGCCAGGGCGCGTTCCATGACCGGCGCGGAGTCGACAAAAGCGCGGTAGCCAAAGTCGCCGACTTCGTGCTCAATTTTTTTGGCTAACTGGGCTAACCGTTTGCGCATAAGCTTGTGATAATCGCGCCCCAAGGCGTAGCGCGATACATAGGCGCGGCTGGGTTGACCAAGTACCTTGGTGCTTTCGACCTCGGCGGGCAGGTAGTCCATGCGCACGCAGATAATGCGCTGCGTCCCAGGCTCAAGCTCAGCGGGTCGCGTACGCTTGGTGCCATGTTTGGCCATAAACCCCATTTCGCCGTGGTAGCCTTTTTCGAGCCAGGCGTCCAGGTGGGCTTCATGGTTTGAGAGCTCAGTATCGGTGATGCCCACCTGCTGAAAGCCCAGCTCGCGGCCCCAGGTTTTGATCAGGTCGGCAAGGCGAGCAAGCGCTTGGTCAGAAAATGCGTCGCGAGAACGTGCTAAGGCGGTGGAATCCGGCATGGTTCTTCAAAATGGCTCTGAAAATAGTAGTGTCTACAAGTCAGTCAACGGCAAGGCGTTAAGCGCTATGCTAACGCATTAGCAGCCATCAAAATATGCGCAAGGAGAGATCGTGACGGTCCCCAATACTTCCACACTACGCCCTCTATACAAAGCTGCCCAGGTGGGCGAACTTGACCGACGCACCATTGCCGCTGGCATCGACGGTTTTGCATTGATGCAGCGCGCTGCATCAAGTGCCTGGCACAGCTTCCGTTCACGCTGGCCGCAAGCGCGTAGTTTAACCGTTATGTGTGGGGGCGGTAATAACGGCGGCGATGGCCATGTGCTGGCGGCGTTGGCCATGCAATCAGGGCTAAAAGTGCAGCGAGTCGCGCTTAAACCCCTTGATGAGCTAAGCGGTGATGCCTCACAGGCCGCGCAGTTGGCAACCTCGGCGGGCGTCGGCTGCGAAGATTGGCACGCCGGGATTGAATTGACCGGGGAAGTGATCGTCGACGCGTTGCTGGGGACTGGCTTGACCGGCGAAGTAGCGGGACGCTTTCGCCGCGCGGTTGAAATGATCAATGCCGCGCATCGCCCGGTACTGTCGATTGATATTCCTTCGGGCTTAGTGGCTGATACGGGCGCCGCGCCGGGCGTTGCGGTACAGGCCGCCTGCACGGTGACGTTTATCGGCGATAAAATCGGTTTGCACACCGGCGATGCGCCAGCCTACACCGGGGAGATCGATTTTCGCCCTCTGGGTGTCAAGGCCCAGGCCTATTTCGACATTTTTCCCACCGCTTGGCGGCTGGATGATTTGCTGCTGACAGAGGCGTTTGCGCCGCGCCTACGCACGAGCCATAAAGGCGACATGGGGCACGTACTGGTGATGGGTGGCGCGCCCGGTTTTGGCGGTGCGGCATTGCTGGCTTGCCAGGCCGCCGCGCGGTTGGGCGCAGGCAAAGTGAGCTTGGCGACGGCCCCCGAGCATATTGTCGCCAGTTTGCTACGCTGCCCTGAAGTGATGGCACACGGTGTACGTGGCGGCGCCGATGTCGGTGAGTTGCCTGAGTCAGCGGACGTAGTGGTGGTAGGGCCAGGCCTTGGCCAAGCCGCCTGGGGGCAGGCGGTGCTACAAAGTGCGCTGCAGTCAGAGGCGCCGCTGGTGATCGATGCTGACGGGCTTAATTTATTGGCCAGCCAGTGGCCGGACACTCAGCGTGAAAACTGGGTGTTGACCCCACATCCTGGCGAGGCCGCGCGGCTGTTGGGCTGTTCTGTAGCGGAGGTTCAAGCCGACCGTCCTGCCGCTGCCCAGGCGCTTCAGCGCGCTCGCGGCGGTGTGGTGATTTTAAAAGGCGCGGGTAGCTTGGTTGCTGGCCCTGGCGGGCTGGTGGTGTGCCCCTACGGCAATCCCGGCATGGCCAGCGGCGGCATGGGCGACGTACTCAGCGGTATGCTGGGGGCGCTGATCGCCCAGCGCGGTAACATCGAGTTCAGCGCCTGGCTGGCCACCATGGTACATGCGCTAGCCGCTGATCGTGCCGCCGCGCAAGAAGGTGAGCGTGGCCTGCTGGCTAGCGATCTGGCATCCTATGCGCGAATGTTGATCAATCCGTGAAGGCAGCCTTTATGCAGGTGCAAGTAGATAATGAAGAGGCTCAGGTCGCCTTTGGCGAAGCGTTAGGGCACGTATTGGAAGCACGTGGGCGGGTTTATCTGGAAGGCGAGTTAGGGGCCGGTAAAACCACCCTGACGCGGGGCATCCTGCGGGCTTATGGTTATCAAGGGGCGGTCAAAAGCCCCACTTATACGCTAGTCGAGCCTTATGAGTTGGGAACCCTGCGCGTTTATCATTTAGATTTGTACCGCTTGGCGGACCCTGAGGAGCTTGAATTTATCGGCGGCCGCGACGTGCTCGCCGACGAGGCGCTCAGCATCATTGAGTGGCCCAGCCGCGGTGAAGGGTGGCTACCCGCGCCGGATCTTCGTCTGATGCTGGAGGTGGCGCCTCAAGGGCGTCGCATCTCGTTAACGGCCTGTAGTGATAACGGCCAGCGTTTGCTGGCTTTATTACACCACAAAGTGGGTTCCGAGCAGCGGGGAAACGGTGTGATTCAATGGAAATGAAGGGCACAGTGGCGCGTTTATGTCGCCTGTTGGTCGCCAGTTTTTTTGCCCTTGTGGCGGTTAACGTCCAAGCCACCACTGTCGAGAGTATGCGCCTCTGGGCGGCGCCAGATCATGCGCGGTTGGTGTTTGATTTATCCGCGGCAACAGACGCCAACGTGTTTTCGCTTGAGAACCCCGCACGCTTGGTGATTGATTTGGAGGACACCCAAATAGACACCGACCCCAGCACGCTGCCGCTAAATGACAGTGCGATTACCTCGGTGCGAACCGGCGTGCGCGATGGCGGCGGTTTGCGTGTGGTGCTTGAGCTCAACCGGGAAATACAGCCGCGCCATTTTACCTTGAGGCCCAATGATCAATACGGGCACCGCCTCGTGGTCGACCTTGAATACCCTGGGGAAAGCGCCGTTGAGAACCCCATTGACCCCATTGAAGCGATGATTCGCGATCAGGAGACTCAGTCCCAGCGCCAAGCGACCGCGCAACAGCAAGTGCCGGGCAGCGCGTCGTCCCCGGACGAAGCCGTAAAAGTACAGCCAGCCAAGCCGCACCCGCGCAGAGACATTATTATCGCCATTGATGCCGGTCACGGCGGCGAAGACCCGGGGGCAATTGGCCCCTCAGGCACCCGTGAAAAAGACGTGGTGCTGGAAATTGCCCGGCGTTTAGCTTCTGAGGTTAATGGAACGCCGGGCTTTAAGGCGGTGTTAACGCGGGATGGCGACTACTATATAGGGCTGCGTCAACGTACGGCCTTGGCGCGTGAACAGAAGGCGGACTTTTTCGTTTCCATCCACGCCGATGCCTTCACCAGCCCACGGCCTCAAGGCAGTTCGGTGTATGCGCTTTCCCAACGCGGCGCGACCTCGGAAACCGCTCAATGGCTGGCGGATAGCGAGAACCGCTCCGACCTGATTGGCGGTGTTGATGGCACCCTTTCGTTACGTGATAAAGATCAGGTGCTGCGCGGCGTCTTGTTGGATTTGACCATGACCGCCACGCTCAACGACTCGCTGTCGATCGGCGGACAGGTATTAGAACAGTTAGGACGGATGAATCGGCTGCACAAATCACGGGTGGAACAGGCCGGGTTTATGGTACTGAAGTCACCTGATATCCCCTCGCTACTGATTGAGGTTGGCTTTATTTCCAATCCCGATGAGGAGCGTCGCCTACGCGACCCGGTGCATCAGTCGGGGCTTTCGAAAGCTATATTTAGTGGTCTGCGCGAGCATTTTGAGCGCTATCCGCCACCGGCCAGCCTGCTCGCTTGGCAGCGCGATAATCAGCGCCGTCCTTCGGGTAATGAGTACCGGATTCAGTCGGGCGATACCTTGTCGGCGATTGCCGTACGCCATGGCGTACCGGTCAATCAGTTGAAGCAGGCCAATGATATTAATGGCGACGTGATTCGTGTCGGCCAAGTGTTACAAATTCCCCGTTCATGAGATTCCGTTTATGAGGTGCCGAGTTGACTGATAGTACCGCTACCGCGCCGCGTATTCATGTGCTTGATCCCCGGCTGGCTAACCAGATTGCCGCGGGTGAGGTGGTCGAGCGGCCTTCGTCGGTGACCAAAGAGCTGATTGAAAATGCTATTGATGCGGGCAGCCAGCGCATTGAAGTGGAGATTGAGCAGGGCGGTGCGCGGCTGATTAAGGTGCGCGACGACGGCATCGGCATTGGCGAAGAGGATTTACCGCTGGCATTGGCCCGCCACGCCACCAGTAAGATCGGCAGCCTGGAGGACTTAGAGGGCGTTAGCTCGCTAGGCTTTCGTGGCGAAGCGCTGGCCTCAATTAGTTCCGTCTCGCGGCTGGAGCTGATCTCCAACGCCGAAGACGACCCCCGCCATGGCTGGCGGGTAGTCGCTGAAGGGCGAGGAATGGACGCGCGGGTGACCCCGGCACCACATCCTCGGGGGACTAGCGTCGGCGTGCGCGATCTGTTTTTTAATACGCCCGCCCGGCGTAAGTTCCTGCGCACCGAAAAAACCGAATTTGCCCACGTGGAAGAGGCGTTTCGCCGTCAGGCGCTATCGCGCTACGATATTGCCTGGGTGCTGCGCCACAATCAAAAAGTGATTCATCAGCTACCGCCGGGGCACTCGACGGCTGCTCGCGAGCGGCGTATTGCCTCGCTACTAGGCAAGAACTTTATCGAGCACGCTCGCTATATTGAGCGTGAAGCCGGTTGGTTGCGATTAAGTGGCTGGGTAGGACTGCCTACCCATTCACGCTCTCAGGCCGACCAGCAGTACTTTTTTGTTAACGGGCGCGTAGTGCGCGACCGCTTGGTCGCCCACGCGGTACGCCAGGCCTACCGCGACGTTTTGTTTAACGGCCGTCATCCGGTGTTCGTGCTTTATCTGGAGCTTGATCCGGATGTCGTGGACGTTAACGTGCACCCCACCAAACACGAAGTGCGCTTTCGCGACGGTCGCATGGTCCACGACTTTCTCTATTCGAGCTTGCATCACTGCCTGGCGTCCGCGAAACCCGCCGAGAGCATAGCTGAGACCGATGCTGCCGATACGTTAGGCGCATCGCCACAGGGTGTGGCAGACTCATTTGCGGGTCCAGGTGAGGGTTCTGGTGAGCATTCAGGCGCTAGCGAGCAGGCCCGCTGGCAGCAGCAGGGCATCGCATTAACCCACTCGCCGGATCGCCACCCAGGTGCGGCGCGCGTGCGCCGCTTTATGCAGGGCTATCAGGCGCTTCACCCCAATCATGAAGAGTCGCTGTTAACGCCGCAGGTGAGTGCGGCTAATGAGCGCGGCAATGAAGTACGCGAAGCACCGCTGGCAATGCCTGCTGACGACCCCACTGCGCCGCCGCCGTTAGGGTTTGCGCTGGGTCAGTTGCACGGTATTTATATTTTGGCCCAGAACGCCGAAGGGCTTGTGCTGGTGGATATGCACGCCGCCCACGAACGGATCGTTTACGAGCGTATGAAAAACCAGCTGGCTGCCGCCACAGGGTTGGATGCTCAGCCGCTGCTGGTGCCAGTTTCCATCGCTGCTAGCCGCGCAGAAGTAGCCACCGCCGAGAGCGAGCAAGCCGCCATCGCCAAACTGGGGATTGAACTGGATATTGCCGGGCCAGAGACGCTGCTGGTGCGCCAATTGCCCGCGCTGCTGGCCCAGGCTGACCCTGAGGCGCTGGTGCGGCAAATGCTGGAAGAGTTGGCGCGCTATGGGCGTACACATCAAGTGGAGGCGCGGTTGCATGAGCTACTTTCCACCATGGCTTGCCATGGCAGTGTGCGCGCCAATCGGCGGCTGACCATCGATGAAATGAATGCACTGCTGCGCGATATGGAGCGCACCGAGCGCAGCGATCAATGCAATCACGGGCGCCCTACCTGGACCCAGATGGGGCTAAAAGCGCTTGATCGGCTCTTCTTGCGGGGGCAATAGTCGTGCGACCACTAGCCGTGTGACCACTAACAACCATTTTCTTAGCTAACGGAACCGCGCATGGCTGATACCCGCCCCTGGGCGATTTTTTTGATGGGCCCCACGGCCGCCGGTAAAACCGATACCGCGATAGCGCTACACGAGCGTTTAGGCCACGAGCTGATTAGCGTTGATTCAACCATGGTGTATCGTGGTATGGATATTGGTAGTGCCAAACCCAGTGCGGCGGAGCTTGCCCGTGCGCCACACCGCTTAATCGATATTCGTGATCCCGCTGAGCCCTATTCGGCGGCCGATTTTCGCCAAGATGCGCTAAGCCATATGCGACAAATCAGCGCGACGGGTAACGTGCCTTTATTGGTAGGGGGCACAATGCTCTACTACAAGCATCTGATCGAAGGCGTGGCCAATTTGCCTTCAGCGGACGCCGCCATTCGCCAGCAATTAGAGGTGCAGTGGCAATCACAGGGCCTTGCCTCGCTGCATGAAACGTTGTCGGCAGTGGACCCGGTATCAGCTCAGCGTATTCATCCCAATGATCCGCAACGGCTGATGCGCGCGCTAGAGGTCTATTACGCCAGTGGGCGACCGATGAGTGAGCTATGGGCGGAACAGCAGCCGGAAACCTTTCCCTGGCGGGTGTTGTCAGTAGCCTTAGCGCCCAGCGATCGCAACCTTTTGCACCGTCGTATCGAGCAGCGTTTTAAACTAATGTTGGCACAGGGCTTGATAAATGAAGTGGGCGCCCTCAGAAAGCGTAATGACTTGCATTTAGGTCTACCGGCGATGAAAAGTGTTGGCTATCGTCAAGTGTGGGAGTACCTGGAAGGTAGCTACGACTATGCCACGCTTGTTGAGCGTGGCGTGATCGCCACGCGTCAGCTCGCCAAGCGACAATTAACCTGGTTAAGAAGCTGGCCCGAGCTTACCTGGGTAGATTCACAACGGCCAGACGCGTTGGATAAGGTGCTGAAATTCGTGCGTGAAAGCAGTGCTTAGCGTAAGATGGTTTTTTAGGATAGTGTCTAGTAAGTGTGTTTTCGGCCGGGCTGTTAGCTAAGCCTTTCGAGTAACACAGGCTCTTCGGGCAACACTTGACCTTTCGGGCAGTAAAAAAATAGTGCGGCGTAGCACCAGTAGGGCACGCCATTTGATAATTAACCCCAACGACAGTTTTAGGGAGAGCAACATGTCCAAAGGGCAGTCCCTTCAAGATCCGTACTTGAATATTTTGCGTAAAGAGCGCATTCCGGTCTCTATCTTTTTGGTCAACGGCATTAAGTTGCAGGGCCAGATTGAGTCCTTTGACCAGTTTGTTATTTTGTTACGCAATACCGTTAGTCAGATGGTTTATAAACACGCTATTTCCACGGTTGTGCCATCTCGTAACGTACGTTTGCCTGCGCAAGACCCGGCAGAGCAAGATGCGGAGATTTAACAGCGCTGGATAAGCAAGAGAGTCCACGAGGTATTGATTGTTTTTCGAACGCCCAGACGCCGGTGAAACGGCAGTTCTTGTTCACGTCGATTTTCATGATGAACAAAAACGTGAAGACCCGGGTGAGTTTTTAGAGCTCGTACGCTCTGCTGGTGCAGAGCCTGCGACTCTACTCACTGCTAGCCGCCATCGACCTGATTCGCGTACCTTTATCGGGTCAGGTAAGTTGGAAGAGTTGCGGGCATTGCTCGCCGCTCATGCGGCAGAATTGGTTATCTTCAACCACAGTTTAAGTCCCTCTCAAGAGCGCAACGTTGAGCAAGAGCTTAAATGTCGAGTGCTTGACCGTACTGGTTTGATCCTCGATATCTTTGCCCAACGGGCACGAACCCACGAAGGTAAGCTGCAGGTTGAACTTGCTCAGCTTGAATATATGTCGACCCGCCTTGTGCGGGGCTGGACACACCTTGAGCGCCAAAAAGGCGGGATTGGTCTGCGTGGCCCAGGTGAGACGCAGCTTGAAACGGATCGTCGCCTGCTGCGTGGGCGAATTAAATCGATTCATAAACGGCTGGATAAAGTCCGCAGTCAGCGCGACCAGAATCGTCGTGCCCGCTCGCGTGCTGAAATTCACAGTGTTTCGCTGGTGGGTTACACCAACGCGGGCAAGTCGACGCTGTTCAACGCCTTGACCAATGCCGAGGTGTTCGCCGCGGACCAGCTGTTTGCGACCCTGGACCCCACCTTACGGCGGCTTGAGATTGAAGACGTGGGTCCCGTGGTGATGGCGGATACCGTGGGCTTTATTCGCCACTTGCCGCACAAGCTGGTCGAGTCGTTTCAAGCCACGCTGCAGGAAGCCTCCGAAGCCACGCTGCTAGTCCACGTGATTGATGCGGCAGACCCAGACCGTGAGCTGAACGTTGAGCAGGTAGAGTTGGTGCTTAAAGAGATCGGTGCCGATGATGTACCGGTGCTTAAAGTCATGAATAAAATTGATAAGCTGGATAGTTCGCCGCGTATTGAACGCGACGGCCAGGGTGTTCCAGAGGTTGTGTGGCTTTCAGCCCAGCAGGAACAGGGGCTTGAACTGCTGCACGAGGCGCTTTCTGAGCGCTTGGCAAAGGATGTTATTGGCTTTTCGCTGACACTAAACCCTGAGCAAGGTAAGCTGCGTGCTGGCCTGCATGAGCTGAATGCCGTTCGCGGGGAAGACTTTGACGATCAGGGACATTCGGTGTTGGATGTGCGTTTGCCGCGTCGCGATTTTAACCAATTGATGGCACAGCTGGGCGAACGCGCCAATACCTATTTACCTGAAGCACTGCGTGAAACTGATGAGTGGTAGTCTATCCACCCTGTTTTCTAGTACGCTGCAGTATGCTACCTCGTATAAAAATGGTACAAGATTTATATAGCAACAATATCAAAACGTGGTGGCATCGTTTAACCACGACGCCACTGGCGTTAGTGAATACCTTAGTGGAGACGAAGTATGGCCTGGAATGAGCCTGGTGGTGGCAATCAGCACGACCCTTGGAGCAGTGGCGGCCGACGCGGTGGAAACGACGGCGATGGCAACCGTGGCGGTAATAATGGCGGCAATAAAGGAGGCAACAACCAAGGCCCTCCCGACTTGGATGAAGCGCTCAAAAAGTTTCAAGACAAGCTAAATAGCATGCTGGGTGGCGGCAAGAAGGGCGGTGGCAAAAAAACCGGCGGCGGTGGTGGCGGTAAAAGCCGTAATCCTTTTGCGCTGCCGGGCTTGCTAATTGTCGCCGCATTGGCGATTTGGGCGGCGATGGGGTTCTACCTCGTCGACCAATCCGAGCGCGGCGTTGTGCTACGCTTTGGCGAATTCCAAAGCATTGTCGATCCAGGTTTGCAATGGAACCCGCCGCTGATCGACGAAGTGCGTATGGTTAATGTGACCCGCGTACGCTCACTGACGCAAACGCAGTCGATGCTGACCCGTGACGAAAATATCGTTGAAGTGGAAATTTCAGCGCAGTACCAAGTGGCTAACCCTGGTGACTTTGTGCTCAACGTGCGTGATCCGGCCACTTCGATTGAAAACGCGTTGGATTCAGCATTGCGCCACGTGGTGGGTGGTACCGATATGATCGATATCCTTACCTCGGGCCGTGAGATTCTGGGTAGCTCGGTGTCTAGCCGTTTGCAGTCCTATCTCGACAACTATGGTGCCGGTATTCGTTTACAAACCATCAACATTGAGTCCACCTCGGCCCCCGAGCCCGTGATTGACGCCTTTGATGACGTTATCCGTGCCCGTGAAGATCGTCAGCGTACGATTAACCAAGGTATCGCTTACGCCAACGCGATCATTCCTGAAGCGCAAGGTCAGGCCCAGCGTGTGGTTGAGCAAGGCCAGGGTTACCGCGAGTCAGTGGTTGCTAGAGCGCAGGGTCAAGCTAACCGCTTTAATTCGCTGTTGACCGAGTACCGCAATTCACCGGGCATCATGCGTGAGCGGATGTACCTGGACGCAATCGAAGAAGTCTTTGGTAATACGCCGAAGGTGTTGCTGGATGTGAGTGACAACGCCCCGCTAATGTATCTACCGCTGGATCAGCTGCGGGGTGGCAATCGTTCATCGTCGGGTAATAATGCCAATAGTAACGAGTCGCTAGACCCCGCTGTGCTTGAGCGCTTGCGCAATACACAGGGCAGCAGTTCCTCATCCAGTAACAATAATAGCTCTATCCGCAGGGAGGGCCGGTAAATGATTAATAATCGATCCCTGCTGATTGTTGGTGGTCTAGCTGCCGTGGCGTGGCTGGCGAGCAACACTCTGTACGTGGTAGATGAAACCGAACGCGCCGTGAAACTGCGTTTTGGTGAGGTCATCGAAGAGAACATTCAGCCTGGTTTACATACCAAGGTGCCGATCGCGCAAACGATTCGTAAATTTGATGTGCGTTTGTTGACGCTGGACACCGATACCAGCCGCTATCTGACCCTTGAGCAGAAAGCGGTGATCGTCGACTCCTACGTCAAGTGGCAGGTGATTAACCCCACTCGCTACTACGAGGCGACGGCGGGCGATGAGTTAATGGCGGTTCGTTTGATTCAGCCGCGGGTGGATGAAAGCCTGCGTAACGAGTTTGGCCGCTTGAATCTTCAGGAAATTATCGCCGAGCGCCGCGATGATCTAATGACCGGCCCTACTGCAGAGCTAGACGAGTTAATGCGTGACGAGCTGGGCGTGGCGATTCGCGATATTCGTATCAAGCGGATTGATCTACCCCAAGACGTCTCCGCGGCTGTGTTTGATCGCATGCGCTCTGAGCGTGAGCGTGAAGCCCGTGAATGGCGCGCCCAGGGTGAGGAAGAAGCCGAGCGTATTCGCGCTAACGCGGATCGTCGTCGTCAAGTCCTGCTTGCCCAGGCCAATGAGCGCTCTGAGACACTACGCGGTGAAGGTGATGCCCAGGCCGCGGCGATCTTTTCAGAAGCTTACGGTCAGGATCAGGAGTTCTTCTCTTTCTGGCGCAGCCTAAATGCTTATCGTGAAAGCTTTGCTGACGATAACAACATGATGGTCTTGGAGCCGGATAGCGATTTCTTCCGCTATCTGCGCAATCCTTCACCAGCAGGTAGTGACAGCGAGTAACTCGTCACTGGTCGGGTCTCCCCGCCTCGGTTTACCTACCGCCAAGCGGGGTTCACCCGGCCAATAAACGTGATAGAATTTATTAACCGGGCGTCGCCCGGTTTTTTTGTGGCCCTTATTCAACGCTGATGCAGTCAATGGCCAAGTGCCAGTACTGCCTGAATGGATTGGGCCTTCATCGTCTTGCAGGATTGTTCACATGACCATCGCTGACCGCTGGCTATTGCCCGACGGCATGGATGAGGTACTTCCGCCTCAGGCAAGCCGCATGGAAGAGCTGCGCCGTGCGCTGCTCGATCTTTATCATCGCTGGGGCTACGACCAGGTAATGCCGCCGCCAGCAGAGTTTCTGGACTCCTTGTTAACCGGCACCGGTACCGACCTTGATCTCCAAACCTTTAAGCTGACCGATCAGTTAACCGGTCGTATGATGGGCGCTTCGGCGGACGTTACGCCACAGGTGGCGCGTATGGATGCCCATTCGTTAAAGCGTCAGGGGCCAGTGCGCCTGTGCTACTGCACTAACGTTTTACGTGCCAAGGCAGACCAGCACCAAGGTGGGCGCAGCCCCGTGCAGGTGGGTGTTGAGCTGTTTGGGCATGCCGGTCTTGAGGCTGACGGGGAAATTATTCACTTGGCCCTGGCCAGTCTGCAAGCAGCGGGTGCCGAAGAGGTCCACTTGGCGCTAGGGCATATCGGTATTTACCGTAGCCTTGCCGAGGCGGCAGCACTCAGTGACGAGCAAGAAAGTGCGCTATTCGAGGCGCTGGCGCTGAAGTCGCCTAGCCAGTTGGCGCAGCTTGTACATGCCAGTGTGAGCGACCCGGCAATAGCCGACATGTTGTTAGCCCTGGGTGAACTGCATGGCGGCGCGGAGGTTTTAAGCCAAGCGCGGGAGCGTTTCGCGGGCGCGCCGGCCTCGGTCACCGCGGCGCTGGATCAGCTGGATGCACTTTATCAAGGCGTGTTGGCACGCTTTGACGTATCGCTGTACGTTGACTTGGCAGAGCTGCGTGGCTATCAATATCACACGGGCATGATGTTTGCTGCCTACGTGCCAGGCTACGGACATGCGCTTGCGAAAGGTGGGCGTTACGACGATACCGGGCGAGCCTTTGGCCGTGCGCGCCCGGCCACCGGTTTCTCGATGGACCTGAAGCAGCTGGCCTCGTTAGCGCTGGTATCGCCGCGTAGCGGCGCTATCTGGTCGCCCGCCAAGCAAGATGAGTCGCTTAACGCTGCCGTTGTTGCGCTGCGTGAGCAGGGGGAACGCGTGATTCAAGCGCTGCCTGGGCAGCGTACTGGGCCGGCGGAGCATGACTGTGACCGCCGTCTTGAGCTTATCGATGGTCGTTGGCAGCCAACGGCCCTGACACAAGAGACGAGTGCATCATAATGGGTAAGAATGTTGTAGTGCTGGGCACCCAATGGGGTGACGAAGGCAAGGGTAAGATTGTTGACCTGCTCACCGAGTCAGCCTCCGCCGTAGTGCGTTTTCAGGGTGGTCATAACGCGGGTCACACGCTAGTGATTGACGGTGAAAAAACCGTCCTCCACCTGATTCCCTCCGGCGTTTTGCGCCCAGGCAAAAGCTGTGTGATTGGCAATGGTGTGGTGCTTTCGCCGGAAGCGTTAATCAAAGAGATGCGTGAGCTGGAAGCCAAAGGTGTTCCAGTCCGCGAGCGCTTGCGCCTGTCGCCTGCCTGCCCGCTGATTCTGCCTTACCACGTGCGCTTGGATCAGGCTCGCGAAAAAGCCCGTGGGATTGCCAAAATTGGCACGACCGGCCGCGGTATTGGTCCTGCTTACGAAGACAAAGTCGCCCGCCGTGGTATCCGCCTAGGCGATATGCTGCACCGCGAGCGGTTTGCCTCCAAGCTGGGAGAAGTGCTCGACTACCACAACTTTGTGCTGGTCAATTACCACGGCGAGCCCGCGGTGGATTTCCAGGAGGTGCTCGACACCGCGATGCAGATGGCAGAAGAGCTGCGTCCCATGGTGTGCGACACCGTCAGCATGGTGCACGACCTGCGCAAAGCCGGTGAGAATATCCTGTTTGAAGGGGCGCAAGGCTCGCTTTTGGATATCGACCACGGCACCTACCCGTACGTGACCAGCTCCAATACCACGGCGGGCGGCACCGCGACAGGCTCTGGCGTTGGCCCGCTGTATTTAGACTACGTGCTGGGTATCACCAAAGCGTATACCACTCGCGTTGGTTCAGGCCCGTTCCCCACCGAGCTATTTGACGTCGATGGCCGTCATCTTGCCGAGCGCGGCCACGAGTTTGGTGCCACCACCGGTCGTGCGCGCCGCTGCGGCTGGTTTGACGCCGTGGCACTGCGCCACGCGGTACAGATCAACTCGGTCTCGGGTATCTGTTTGACCAAGCTTGACGTGCTGGATGGGCTGGAAAATATCCGCGTTTGCGTTGGCTATCGCAGTAAAGATGGCGACGTGCTGGATAACCCGGTGGATTCGGAAGGCTACGAAGCCATCGAGCCGCTTTACCAGGACCTGCCAGGCTGGAAAGAGTCGACGCTGGGGGTCAAGCAAGTCGCCGATTTGCCTGCCAATGCCCGCGCTTACATCAGCTTCCTGGAAGAGCAGGTGGGTACCAGTATCGATATTATTTCCACCGGTCCTGATCGTATGGAAACCATCGTGCTGCGCAACCCGTTCGATGATTAAGCGTGGTTCAAGCGGGTTATTAATGAATAGATGAGCAGATGAACAAAAAGGGGCAACTACGTTGCCCCTTTTGCATTGCTAAATCGCCATTAAAAGTCGATGCCGCGACGCGCCTGTATCCCATTGTTAAAGGCGTGGCGCACTTCCTGCATTTCGGTCACCGTATCGGCCATGTCGACTAATTCGCGGTGGGCGTTACGGCCAGTGATAATCACCGTCTGCTCCGTCGGGCGATTTTCTAGCGCCTGCTTGACGGTAGCGATGTCCAGGTAGCCAAACTTGAGCATATAGGTGATTTCGTCGAGCACCACCAGATAGGTGTCTGGGTCCGCCAGCATGCGCTCGGCTTCTTTCCATACTGCGTGACAGGCGTCGGTATCCGCTTGGCGATTTTGCGTATCCCAGGTGAAGCCGGTCGCCATGATCGCCACTTCTAGGTTGGTATCCTCCTCCAAACGATTGCGTTCGCCACACTCCCAAAGCCCTTTAATAAACTGCACCACGGCTACTTTATAGCCATAGCCTAACGACCGGGTAACCGTGCCCCAGGCGGCCGTTGTTTTGCCTTTGCCATTGCCGGTGTTAACGATAACCAGACCGCGCTGCTCATCGGCACTGGCGACTTTCTCGTCAACGCGGGCCTTGAGTTTTTGCATGGAGGCTTTGTGGCGGGTGTCGCGGTCACTCATGGTATCTCCTGGTAAAAAAAGAGTAGGTTGAACAATAGACGATTTTATAAACCGCTAGCCTAAGCCATCCGGAGAGGGTTGAACATCTTTACGGAGGTGCTTGAAGATAATTTCTGTACAAATATTTTTCAGTCTTGGCGAAGATTTGTCTTAATAATGGGTGCGGTAAAGCAACAAAAAACAACAGAATTGGCCCCTAGGGGGTTGGCTGCTCTAGAATAGGGGGTCATGTCTCGCCAGGAATTACATAATGCCCTCATTTGATATTGTCTCAGAGTTCGATAAGCACGAAGGCGCCAACGCCGTTGATCAAGCCAACCGAGAAGTGCAGTCGCGGTTTGATTTTAAAGGCGTCGATGCCAGCTTCACCCTTGAAGGTGACAAAGTGCAGCTCGAGGCTGAAGTTGATTTCCAGCTTAAGCAAATGCTCGATGTGCTGCGTGCACGTCTTATCGCCCGGGGCATCGATGCCCGCTGTATGGATATCCAAGACCCCGTACTCACAGGCGTGAAAGCGCGCCAGGAAGTCGCTCTCAAGGAAGGGCTCGACGCGGCGGAAGCCAAAGATGTGGTTAAGCGTATCAAAGCCAGCAAGTTAAAAGTGCAGGCGCAAATCCAAGGTGAGAAAGTCCGGGTAACGGGTAAAAAACGCGACGACTTACAAAACGTCATGGCGCTACTACGCGGCGAAGAGGGGCCGGATCTACCCCTTCAATTTGATAATTTCCGCGATTAAGCGGTGATGTTAACTAAACTGATTATGTAATATTCGTTTTATACAGGAGTCCCGCACTATGTCTGATCCGCAGCCGGTTTATTTAAGCGACTACCAGCCGCCCGCCTACCGGGTAACCCATACCGAGCTGACGTTTGATCTTGACCCCGCCGCGACCCGTGTGAAAGCGCGACTATTGATGGAGCGTCATCCAGAGGCTGACGCTAACGCGCCGCTTGTGTTAAATGGCGAGCATTTAAAGCTGATCTCCCTGGCGATAGATGCAGCGCCGCTGGAGGCCTCTGCTTATACGCTGGACGAACAAGCCCTGAGCATTGCGCAAGTGCCCGAGCAGTTCACGTTGGAAAGCGAGGTGGAGATTGCCCCGCAGGAGAACACGGCGCTAGAAGGCCTGTATCAATCCAATGGCATGTACTGCACTCAGTGCGAGGCGGAAGGCTTTCGGCGGATCACCTTTTACCCCGACCGCCCGGACGTTATGGCGACGTTTAAGGTCACTGTCATCGGCAATCAGCAACATGAGCCGGTTTTGCTGGCCAACGGCAATCCGCTAGAGCGCGGCGAGCTGGAAGGTGGGCGTCATTTTGCGACTTGGGAAGACCCGCACCCCAAGCCCTGTTATTTGTTTGCTCTTGTTGCGGGCAATTTACACAGCATAGAAGACCACTTCACCACCATGAGCGGTCGCGATGTCACGCTGCAGATTTGGGTGGAAAAAGACAATCTAGACAAGACCGAGCATGCCATGGCCTCGTTAAAGCGCGCCATGGCGTGGGACGAGCAGACCTACGGCCGCGAATATGACCTGGATCTGTTTATGATTGTGGCGGTCAACGACTTCAATATGGGGGCGATGGAAAACAAAGGCCTTAATATTTTTAACGCCGCTGCGGTATTGACCCACCCCCATACGGCGACTGACGCTGCTTTTCAGAGTGTCGAAGGCATCGTTGCCCATGAATACTTTCACAACTGGTCGGGTAATCGCGTCACCTGCCGCGACTGGTTTCAGCTCTCGCTGAAAGAGGGCTTTACGGTCTTTCGTGATCAATGCTTTTCGGCGGACACCAATTCTGCCCCGGTCAAGCGTATTCAGGATGTGTCGTTTTTCCGCACTGCGCAGTTTGCCGAAGATGGCGGCCCAACGGCGCACCCGATTCGCCCCGACCATTTTATTGAAATTACCAACTTCTATACTCTGACGATTTATGAAAAAGGTGCCGAAGTCGTGCGCATGCTGCGCAACCTGGTCGGCTGGGAGAATTTTCGTCGCGGCTCAGACCTGTATTTTGCTCGCTTCGACGGCCAGGCGGTGACCATTGAGGATTTCGTCGGCTGTATGGCGGAGGTTTCCGGTGAAGACCTGAGTCAGTTTATGCGCTGGTACGCCCAGGCAGGCACGCCCGAGATCGACGCCCATGGCGAGTACGATTACGTGCATGGTGAGTACCAGCTAACGCTACATCAGCGCACGCCTGCAACGCCAGGGCAGCCGAATAAGCAGCCGCTGCATATCCCCGTGCATATGGGCTTGGTGGGCACCAAGTCGGGCCAGGATCTAACCCTGACGCTCGATGGCGAAAAGATCGGTAAAGACGCGGTTATTCACCTGCGTGACGACGAGCAGACGTTTGTCTTTACCGATGTTGCCGAAGCGCCGGTACCTTCCTTGCTGCGTGAGTTTTCTGCGCCGGTTAAGCTGAATTACCCCTATTCCCGGGAGGAGCTGGCCTTTTTGCTGACCCACGACAGCGATGGCTTCAACCGCTGGGATGCCGGTCAGCGATTGGCCTTGTTAGCGTTGGAAGACTTGATTGCCGCCCACCGCAACGGCGTCGAAAAAGTCATGGATAGCCGCGTGGTGGATGCCTTTAAAGCATTGCTGACCGGGCCAATGAACGATAAGGCCGTATTGGCAGAGATGTTGACGCTGCCTTCTGAAGCGTATATCGCCGAGCAGCAGCCCATTGTCGACGTTGAGGCCATTCACGCCGCGCGTGAATTTGTGCGCCAGTCCCTGGCCGTTACCCTGCGCGATGAATTTCTCGCTATCTTTGCGGCCAATGTGGCGGAAGCGCCCTATGCGCCGACGCCAGCACAAATAGCTCAGCGTAGCTTGAAAAACGTCGCGCTTGCCTATTTGATGTCGATTGAAGACGAGCAGGGCCTAGCACTGTGTGAAGCGCAGTTTGCCGACGACCACAATATGACCGATGTGCGTCAAGCGCTCACGCTATTGGTGCACAGTGACCGCGATGATCTTGCCTCGCCAGCCTTGAAAGCCTTTGGCGAGAAGTGGGCTCACGACCCCTTGGTGATGGATCAGTGGTTCACTATTCAGGTATCGCGCCCTCAGCCAGACGTGCTGGAACGGGTGAAGTACTTAATGCAGCACCCTGCTTTTTCGCTCAAAAATCCCAACAAGGTCCGCGCGCTAATCGGTGCGTTTGCTCAGAACCGGGTTAATTTCCACCGCATCGATGGTCAAGGCTACCAACTATTGGCTGATGTGGTTATTGAGCTTAACCTGCTCAATCCTGAAATTGCCGCGCGGCTCATTACCCCGTTAACGCGCTGGCAGCGCTTTGATGAAACCCGCCAGGAATTAATGCGGTCACAGCTTGAGCGGATTAAACAACAGCCCCTTTCTGCCAATGTGTATGAAGTGGTCGAGAAGGCGTTAGTGCAGTAAGGCGATAGGTGCTTAAAGCGGTTAACCAAGGAAAGGATTAACACCAGTGACAGACTCTAAGCAGCATTATTTACTGATTGTCAACGGTAAATCGGCCGGGAATCCGGCATTGCGCGAAGCAGTCGAAGGGCAACGCCAGGCAGGGAAGCAGGTTACTGTTCGCGCTACCTGGGAAGGGGGAGATGCGGAAGATATTGTCGAGCAATATGGGGCAACGGATATCACCCATGCGATCGCCTGTGGTGGGGATGGTACCGTGAGCGAAGTGATGAATGGCTTAATGCGCTTGCCCCACGATCAACGTCCGGCGTTAGGCATTGTGCCATTAGGCAGCGCCAACGACTTTGCAACGTCGTTAGGTCTGCCGCTGGAGCCCGGGCCGGCTTTGGCGTTGGCAATGACGCTAAGTGCTTACCCGATTGATGTCGTCCGAGTATCGGCGGGGCGTGGTAGTGAATCGTCTACTGGCTACTATATCAATATGACCACCGGCGGATTCGGCGCTGAAATAACCTCCTCAACGCCGAAAACCCTGAAACGCATGCTGGGTGGCGGCGCCTATTCGTTAATGGGCGCGCTAAAAGCGTGGCGTCACCGTAGCTATCGCGGCTCGCTGCACTGGGACGAAAAACAAGAGGAGGCGTCACTGCTATTATTGGCGCTAGGTAATGGCCGCCAGTCGGGGGGCGGGCAGGTGTTAGCGCCTCGCGCCAAGCTTGATGATGGTCTTTTGGACGTGTTGCTGGTCAAAGACTTCAAATCGATGATGGAGTTGACCAAGCTAATCAATGAGCTACAGAGCTTTCCTTACGACGGACGCTTTGTGCGTTACTTCACGACGACCAAAATGACGGTAACGGCGGAGGCGGGTGACCCAGCCTGGCCGCTCACGTTGGATGGCGAGGCGCGCTGTTATAAACACTTTTGCGCTGAAGTGGTGCCTCTCGCGCTGCGGGTGCTAATGCCCGATGATTGCCCTTTGTTGTCGGCAAATCATGCGGCTTAAGTGTTTAATACCCACGTTCTACTGTTTATATGGAGAAAAATTAAATGGCTAATCGCATATGGATACCCGCACTCGCCGCCCTGGCGCTTATGTTGAGCGCCTGCGGAGACGCCCAGGAAGAGCCCACCGCGCCTTCAGACGATGAAAGCGCAACGGTCTCGGAGGGCGAAACGGTAGGCGAGGAAGAGGCCCCATCGGCTGCGGCCGAAAACACGCCAGCCAGCGCTGACGAAGTGGAAGACACTATCGAGGCACAAGCCGCCGAAGAGCTTGAGCAGGCTGAGACCATGCGTGAAGGCAGTGATACGGAAAATGCCGAGGCGGCTACCGCACCCGCTGAAGACGTTGACGCTGGAGAAGAGACGCTCGCCGCTGATCCTGAGGATGTGCTCAATGAAGAGAGCGCAATGCCCGGCGAGGCGACTCGTTCCGATGTGGATGAGATGATCGCCGAAACCGAACGCCGTTTTGAAGAAGCCGAACAGCGTCTTGAAGAACAGTTTCAAGAGGTAGAGCAGCAGGCACCTACGTTAGAGCCAGCCGAAGATGAAGATTTCTCGTCTACTTGGGAGACTGAGGGCAGTGTGCCCGAGCGGACGCCCCTAGACGATGGTCTTGAGTCTACCGATGTAGACGCCCTGATTGAGGAGACCGAGCGTCGCTTCGAAGAAGCGGAGCAACGTCTTGAGGAGCAGTTTCAAGAGCTGGAAAGTCTAGATCCTGAGAGCGGGGCCGTATTGGAGCCCGGCGAACTGGACGCCGGTGAGGACAGCCAGGAAGTCGGTGATGGTGGTAACGGAGAATCTCGAAGCGAAGGCTAACCGCTAAAGTGATGATGGTCGGTGCTGAAGTATTCAAATAGGCAATAAAAAAAGGCCCGCTTATGCGGGCCTTTGTCCATCCGTTTGCAATTAAGCAGGGCGGATGTTGGAAGCCTGAAGGCCTTTTTTACCCTGAGTCACTTCAAAGCTGACTTTTTGACCATCTTGCAGGGTCTTAAAGCCTTCAGCTTGAATTTCGGAGAAGTGGGCGAACAAGTCGTCTCCGCCGTCATCAGGAGAGATGAAGCCGAAGCCTTTAGTATCGTTGAACCACTTAACGGTGCCAGTTGCCATTTTCTGTTTCCTTAACTTGCTTAGTTATCTTGCTTAGTTACAACGGGCAACTCGATTGTTCACCCGCTATAATTACTCTAGATGTAAACACCGCCGTCGTCCAGCGACATTGCTAAGATTTTTTCTTTGGTTGCGAGCAGGCTCACATGACCCAGTTTGGCTTTATTGATGCGCAGTTTGTTTCTTTTCTGGTGGCGATCACGCTGCTAACGATTAGCCCAGGGGTCGACACGCTGCTGGTGATTCGCAATACGGCCCGGGGTGGCGTTCGCGATGGCGTCACCACCAGCGTCGCGATCTGCTGTGGCCTGTTTATTCATGCGACGATTTCGGCGCTGGGGATCTCGCTCATCCTGCTGCAATCAGCCTGGGCCTTTCATGCCCTGAAGTGGGTGGGCGCGGGCTATTTGATTTGGCTGGGTATTACCAGTTTATTGGCGGCGCGGCGTGGGCAGCCGCTACCGGTTAATGGCGTACTGGAAGGCACCTCCGTAAGCTCTCGCTGGCAGCCGGTCAAAGAAGGCTTTTTGTCCAATGTGCTGAACCCTAAAACGGTGGTGTTCTATATGGCCTTTTTGCCTCAGTTCATCGCGCCGAGCGACCCGGTATTGCTGAAGTCGCTATGGTTAGCAGGGGTACACTTTATGATTGCTAATATATGGCAAATTAGCGTTGTGTTAATGGTGGGGAGTGCCACTCGGTGGTTAGCCAATGCGCGTTTTGCGCAAACCTTAAACGCCGCCACTGGCACCGTGTTGATTGCCTTTGGAATTCGCCTCGCGCTAACCCAGCGCCCGGTATAACCGGGCGCGAATGCAAACAGCGCAGCAGGGTGGCTTATCGGCGGGCGAGTAACGCACGATCGTAGCGTACCTGCTGCTCGCTATCGCTAAGCAGTGAAACGCCTTCGCTATTACCGCCGTTGGCGAGGCTCTCAAAAATCACCCGGTAGGTAAGCACCGCCTGCACATAGTTGCGGGTTTCTCGGTAGGGAATGCTCTCTACAAAGAGATCAAAGGCCTCTACGCCATCGCCAAGCCATCGGTCGACGCGCCCAGGGCCTGCGTTATAAGCAGCGGCGGCGGCCAGGCGGTTGCCCTGGTAGCGTTGCAGTTTGTCGCGCAAGTAGGTGCTGCCCAGGCGGATGTTGAGCTCTGGATCGAGCACGCCGTAAGGGCCAGGGTCATTAATGCCCAGTTCACGGCTGACTTGGCGGGCGGTGCCCGGCATTAATTGCATTAAACCACGCGCGCCGGCGGGCGAAAGCGCATTGGGGTTATAGGCGCTTTCCCGACGGGTAATCGCCATCAGCAAGTAAGGATCAACGCCGGTGAGACGGCCCCAGTGCTGAAAGTCATCGTGGTAGGCCTGGGGGAAGCGCCAGTCCAGGGCATCCCACATTTCGGCGGCAATGGTGGTCTGCACTAAGCGGGCGTGCCACTGCTGGCGGGCGGCGTAGTCGGCCAATTCCCGTGCCTGCTCAGGAGAGCCGTTCTGCGCCGCGTGCAGCCACTCGCTGTTGGCGAGGCCGTCTTCGCCGATGCGCAGGAGGGCCTCGGTACGTTGCACAACGGGGAGTTGAGCAATACGTTGCCGTGATACTTCGTCAAAGTGATGGCGCTCAAGATTTAGCTGATAGGGTTGACCAAGTTTTTCGGCCGCGGCAAAGCCGTAAAAACTGCGATCCTGAGCGGCCTGCTGATAGCGCGCTTCAGCGGCTGCCTGGTTGCCAATCTGCGTATTGGCGCGGCCCAGCCAGTACTGCCAGCGGCTATTTTCCTGCTGACCCGCGGGCATTTCAGCAATCCAGTGGATCACATCGTTCCAATCCCGGTTAGCCAACGCATGGCGAACACGCAGTTCTAACACACGCTCGCTTTCAAGGCTGGGTAGCACGCTGTCGACCCAGCTCAGCGTGCCGGGTACTTCGCGCACCAGGGCATAAAAGGCCAGTTCTTCTTCAATGGCCTGCCGGTCGCTGGGCAACAGATTCAAGCGTGGCGAGAGTGCTTGCCAGGCGGCAAACGCGGCCGGCGTGTCCTCGCGGGTGTAGCGCTGCATGGCGGCCCGGTAGAAGCTTGCTGTGGCGGCACACTCCGGGCCCAAACAGGCGGGCGCCTGAGTAATTGCGCCACTGCGCTCGCTGACGCTTTCCATGGTCTCAACGGCGGTTTGCCACTGGCCGCTTAATAGCCCACCCAGGTAGCTGGATAGACGTGACTCACCCGCCTGCCAGGCCAGCATTTTGCGTTCCCAAATCGCCGTGGCATCAATCGTGCCGTTGGCCCGCAGACGGTCAAAAAGCGGGTCGCAAGCATCGGGCTGAGAGCTGCCGACGTGCCATAGCTGCAACCCGGCCGCATTTGCCTGCTGCGGTTGAGCATCAAGCAACGCCGTGTAGTAGTAGCATTGGCGCGCCGTGCCAGCGGGTTCGCCGTCAGCAACGGCGAGCAGGTCGCCATAGCGACCCGCATAGCCGTATTGAGCAATCGCCTGACCCCGGAGCCACACAGCCAAAGGAGAGTCGGCGTATTGGTCAAGAAAGCGCTGCACTTGCTCAGGGGAAGCATTCGGCAACTGTCCTTTTAGGCGGTGGTATTCGACATAGCCTCGTAGCGGGTGGTCTTCAATCGAGCGTTCATCAACCCGCGCCCACTGTTGTTCCCGGGCCGCGGCGAGGGCGTTGCGTAACTCACTATCGGATGCGGCCCACGAGACGGCGGGCATTCCCACCGAAAGGGCGGTGCCCAGCACAACGCTACAAAGTGCACGGGCGGTATGGCGAAATGGCGAAACCAGCATGGTGCTCTCTCTCTATCGATGTCAGGCAATGGTGATCTGGAAAGGTGGGGCGGTGACAGCTGAGCGCTTGCTATAATGAACGAATGTTGACAGCGACTATCCGACATTACAGGTACTCAGAGGATTCAATGACAATGGCCCCATTATCCACTTGGTGGTTCTTGCGTCGACTCAAATCTCGCCTTTGGGCGACAAAACGTATTGTGCGTGCGCTAAAGCTGTTCCTGCCCATGACCCGTGACGTGCTGCGTGGCCGTTTTCGGCCTGTTCCCTGGTCAGCCTTTGCCATGATGGCCCTGGCGCTGGGCTACCTGATAATGCCGTTTGACCTGATACCCGATTTTTTGATGCTGATCGGCGTGGTCGATGACGTGCTGATTGTCGGTTGGCTGCTCAACCGTATCGATCAATGCTTAGAAGATTATCGCGCCTGGAAATATGGCGACCCCGATATAACTCCTTCTTAATGCGCAGCCGCTTGAAAAAAACGCGGCGTATCCCCATATCAGGCTCACGAACTAACTTTATGCCTCTGCTGCTATGGCGCAGAGGCGAATGACTCAACGTGATCTATAAGGGCTAAGCGCATGACGACAGCTACCCACGAAACAGCCAACCACGAAGAAACGCTAGGCTTTCAGACGGAAGTTAAGCAGCTGCTGAATTTGATGATCAATTCCCTGTACTCGAACCGGGAAATTTTTCTACGCGAACTTATCTCGAATTCGGCGGATGCCTGCGACAAGCTGCGCTACGCGGCACTCGATAACGACGCGCTGTATGAAGGCGACAGCGAACTGCGTATCGAAATTGAGCATGATAAAGAGGCCAACACCATCACGTTACGTGATAACGGTGTGGGCATGAACCGCGAAGACGTCATCGCCAATTTAGGCACCATTGCCCGTTCGGGCACTGCCGAGTTTCTTAATCAGCTCTCCGGCGAGCAGCAAAAAGACGCTAAGCTGATCGGGCAGTTCGGCGTTGGCTTCTACTCGGGCTTTATTGTCGCTGATGAAATTGCGGTACGCACGCGCAAAGCGGGCACAGACGTTGCTGAAGGCGTTGAATGGCGCTCCAAAGGGGAGGGCGAGTTTACCGTTGCCGATATCGAGCGTGCCCAGCACGGCACCGAAATCACCCTGCATCTGAAAGACGACGCTAAAGAGTTTGCCGACGACTATCGCCTGCAGGGCCTGGTTCGTAAGTACTCGGATCACATCGAAGTGCCGGTGCGCATGCCGAAAACCGAAACGGCCAAGGATGACGAAGGCAACAGCATCGAAGGCAGTGAAGTGACCACCTGGGAAACCGTCAATGAGGCGACCGCGCTGTGGGCGCGCCCCAAGAGCGAGATTTCCGACGATGAGTACCAAGCGTTTTACAAGCACGTTGCCCACGATTTCTCTGACCCGCTGACCTGGAGCCACAACAAGGTAGAGGGCAAGCTTGAATACACCAGCCTGCTTTATGTGCCGGGTCGCGCGCCGTTTGACATGTTTGATCGCGATGGCTCGCGGGGCGTTAAACTTTACGTCCAGCGGGTCTTCATCATGGACGACGCTGAACAGTTCCTACCGCTCTATCTGCGCTTTATCAAAGGCGTGCTAGATACCCGCGAGCTATCGCTAAACGTTTCTCGCGAATTGCTTCAGCAGGACCCGAAGGTCGACAAGATCAAAGCGGCGCTTACCAAGCGCGGTTTGGACATGCTCAAGAAGCTCACTCAAGATAAAGAGCAGTATCAAGCGTTCTGGAACAGCTTCGGCAGCGTGCTCAAGGAAGGCCCCGGTGAAGATTCAGCTAACCGTGAAAAAATCGCTGGCCTGCTACGTTTTGCCTCAACTCACACCGATACGGCGGCCCAGGAGCATGGCTTAGCGGACTACGTTGAGCGCATGAAAGAAGGCCAGCAGAAGATTTACTATGTGGTAGCCGACAGCTTCAATGCGGCCAAGAGCAGCCCGCATCTGGAAATCTTCCGCAAAAAAGGCATCGAAGTGCTGCTGCTGTCGGATCGCATCGACGACTGGCTGATGAGCCATCTGACCGAGTTCGATGGCAAAACCTTCGCCGATGTGGCCAAAGGTGAGTTGGACCTGGGCGATGTAGAGGACGAAGAAGAGAAGAAGGCTCAGGAAGAGACGGCCAAAGCCAAAGAGGATCTGGTCAAGCGCGTTAAAGAGGCGCTGGACGGTGGTGTTCAAGACGTAAAAGTGACTCACCGCCTCACTGATTCGCCGGCCTGTGTGGTATTGCCGGAACACGAGATGGGCTATCAGATGCGCCGCATTATGGAAGCCGCCGGTCAGCCATTGCCTGAGGTGAAGCCGATTCTAGAGCTTAACCCCGAGCATGCCCTGGTCGCGCGTTTAGAAGGCGCAGAAGGCGATCTCTTCAACCAGCTTGCCTATATCCTGCTTGATCAAGCCATTATTGCTGAAGGCGGTCACCTCGATGATCCTGCCGCCTATGTTAAGCGTTTGAACAGCGTATTGACCGCTTAGTTTAGGTTTTATCGCTAGGGCACTATGCTTATCTGTGCCTAAGACGGCCCGTTTGGTTTCCCAAACGGGCCGTCTGTTTTGATGGGCCAACTTTGATAGACCAACCTTATTAGAACCCCGATTTGATGGGCTCGATTTGATAACCCCGATTTGATAAACCAAGTTTGTTAGACCAACTTTGATAAAGTAGCGATATACGTTCTGCAAGATTGATTAGGACATCCTTATGGCTGAGCAACAAACCAACGTCGCGGTACTGGGGGGCGGCAGCTTCGGTACGGCGCTAGCGAGTATTGCTGCCGATAACGGCGCCTGCGTTCGTCAGTGGATGCGTGACGAAACGCTGGTCACGCAAATCAACCGAGAGCATCGTAACGGGCGCTATTTGCCGCACTACGCAATGAATCCGGCCGTGGAAGCCTCAACGGATCTTCAAGCGGTGCTGGCCGATGCGGAGCTGGTGCTGATTGCGATTCCTTCAAAGGCGTTTCGCAGCGTCGTTCAGGCGGCGAAAGCCTGGCTGCGCCCTGAGCAGATACTGGTCAGTACCACCAAAGGTATTGAGCAGGACGGTTTTTTGCTGATGAGCCAGGTGCTTGAGCAGGAGACGGGTTATCACCATGTGGGGGTGATCGCAGGGCCTAACCTGGCCTCAGAAATTGCCGACAAACAGCTGACCGCTACCGTGATTGCCAGCGCCGACCCGCTAACGCGTACCCGGGTTCAGCAGGCGTTAGGCTGTGGTTACTTCCGCGTTTACGCCAGCGATGACCGGCACGGCGTTGAGCTTGCCGGTGCGCTGAAAAATATTTACGCCATCGCCGCGGGTATGGCGGCAGCACTGGGGATGGGCGAAAATACCCGCAGCATGTTAATGACCCGCGCCTTGGCGGAAATGAGCCGTTTTGCCGTTGCCCAAGGGGCTAATCCCATGACCTTTTTAGGCTTGGCGGGGGTAGGCGATTTAATTGTCACCTGTTCGTCGAATTTATCCCGCAACTATCGGGTCGGTTATGCCATGGGCGAAGGGCGTACGCTGGAAGAGGCCGTTGATGCGCTTGGTCAGGTCGCGGAAGGGGTTAATACCGTTAAACTTGTCTGCGCCAAAGCGCGTGAAATGGGCGTTTATATGCCCCTGGCAGAAGGCCTTTCCCACGTGCTGTTTGACGGCGTGGCGGCTAAGGAGATGGCGCGCACGCTAATGATGGGTGAACAGAGCAGCGACGTTGAGTTTATCCTGCCTCGTGAAGCCGTGCAGCAGGCGCATCGGGACCAGGCTCCTCACAACCCAGCGGCTAACAGCCACGCTCCTCAAAACCAAGCTCCTCAAAACCACGCTCCTCACAACAGTGGAGGCAGAAATGCCTGATGTGCTGATAATGCGCCACGGTGAAGCAGCGCCGGGGGCCCCCGATGCGGCACGTCGCTTAACATCGCACGGCGAACAGGAAGCCGAAAAAATGGCGCGTTGGCTGGTAAAGCGAGTGGTCGACGGCGAGCTGGCAATGCCAAGGCTTTACGCCAGCCCCTACGTGCGAGCGCAGCAAACCGCCCGGCAACTGTGCGATGCGCTGGGCTGTTCGCTTGAAACGCTGGCTATGATTACCCCGGATGACTCGCCCAATGCGGTGAGTGACTGGCTGCTTGAGCAGCCTGATGGCGCGCCGATTATGCTGGTCAGCCATATGCCGCTGGTGGGCGATCTGGCTGGACTGTTGGTCGAGGGTAGCCCTGCCCAGGGCATTGGTTTCCCTACCGCCGCTATCGCCGAGCTTGAGGCCGAGGTGTGGGCAGCAGGCTGTGCGCAGTTGAAGCGATTTACCCAGCCCAGCCAGCTGTCCTAGTTTAGATTTGTGCCATTAAAAAACGGCTGCCAAGGCAGCCGTTTTTTAGGTTTTACAGCAACGCGTCGAGCTTCTCTTTTAGTAAGCCGTTCACCTGCTGTGGATTGGCGGTGCCACGCGATGCTTTCATCACTTGGCCGACAAAGTAGCCGATCATTTTGCCCCGCTTTTCCGGCTCAGCGTCGCGGTACTGGGCAACCTGGGCGGGGCTATCGGCGATGACCTGATCAATCATCGCTTCAATGGCGCCGGTGTCGGTCACCTGCCTGAGCCCCTTGGCGTCAATGACCGCATCGGCGCTTTCGCCTTGGCCATTCCACAGCGCCTGAAAAACCTCTTTGGCGGCTTTGCCGTTAATGGTGTCGTCCAGCACCCGGCTGATCAGTTCGCCAAGCTGGCGCGCCGAAATTGGGCTATTGGCAATGCTCAGGCTTTCACGGTTAAGCGCCCCGGAAAGCTCACCCTGCACCCAGTTGGCGGCCTGCTTGGCGTCGCCGCATTCGTTATGCACCGCCTCAAAGAACTCGGCCATATCGCGGCTGGCGGAGATCACGTTGGCGTCATAAGCAGACAGGCCAAGCTCGTTCTTAAAGCGCGCACGCTTATCCGCCGGTAGTTCCGGCAACTGGCTGCGCAGGTGATCCAGGTAGGCCTGGTCGAGCACTACCGGCAGCAGGTCGGGGCAGGGGAAGTAACGGTAGTCGTTGGCTTCCTCCTTGGTGCGCATGCTGCGGGTTTCGTCGCGCTCAGGGTCGAACAGGCGTGTCTCCTGCACTACGCTGCCGCCATCTTCGATCAGCTCAATTTGCCGCTCGACCTCGAAGGCAATCGCGCGCTCGACAAAGCGAAACGAGTTAACGTTTTTAATCTCGGCGCGGGTGCCGAATACATCCAGCCCTTTGTGGCGTACCGAGACGTTGACATCGCAGCGCATTGAGCCTTCGGCCATATTGCCGTCGGAAATGCCCAGGTAGGTGACGATCGAGTGAATCGCCTTGAGATACGCGGCGGCTTCTTTGGCGTTGCGCATATCCGGCTCGGAGACGATTTCCAACAGTGGTGTGCCTGCCCGGTTCAAATCGATACCGGTCATGCCGTGAAAGTCTTCGTGCAACGACTTGCCGGCATCTTCTTCAAGATGGGCATGATGAATGCGGATACGCTTGGTACTGCCGTCTTCAAGCGTGATCTCAACGTCGCCCGGGCCGACGATGGGGTGATACATCTGAGTGGTCTGATAGCCTTTGGGTAGGTCGGGGTAAAAGTAATTCTTGCGGTCAAATACCGACACCTCGGCGATATCCGAATGCACCGCCAAACCAAACTGCACGGCCATGGCCACGGCCTGCTCATTAAGCACCGGCAACACGCCGGGTAGACCTAAATCCACCGCGCAGGCCTGGGTGTTTGGCTCCGCGCCAAACGCCGTTGACGCGCCGGAGAAAATCTTTGAATGCGTTGCGAGCTGAACGTGGACTTCAAGCCCAATCACGGTTTCCCATTGCATTAGGCGTACTCCTCGGCAAAGGCAGGGCGTTGTAAGTGCCAGTCGGTCGCTTGCTGAAACTGGTGCGCGACGTTAAGCAACTGCGCTTCGGCAAAGTGGGTGCCCAGAATCTGTAGGCCCACAGGGCGATTGCCGACAAAACCCGCCGGTACGCTGATGCCGGGGATGCCGGCCAGGTTGACCGCGATGGTGTAGATATCCTGCAGGTACATCGATACCGGGTCTTTTTTGGCGCCCAGGTCAAAGGCCGGCGTGGGCGAGGCGGGACCCATCAGTACATCGACGTCTTCAAAGGCGTCCAGAAAGTCTTGGCGGATCAGGCGACGCACCTGCTGGGCCTTGGTGTAGTAGGCGTCAAAGAAGCCTTCAGAGAGCGTGTGCGTGCCGATCAGGATGCGGCGTTTGACCTCTTCGCCAAAGCCTTCAGCCCGCGAGCGGGTGTAGAGGTCGATCAAATCGCTGGGGTTGTCGCAGCGGTGGCCAAAACGCACCCCGTCGTAGCGTGACAGGTTGGAAGACGCTTCCGCAGGGGCGATGACATAATAGGCCGGGATCGCGTAGTGGGTGTGCGGCAGGCTGACATCGCGCACCGTGGCGCCCAGGGATTCGTACACTTTCACCGCGTCGCGGACGGCTTTTTCGACTTCAGGGGCTAAGCCATCGCCAAAATACTCTTTGGGAAGGCCGATTTTAAGGCCCGAGAGCGGGGCATCAAGGCTTTCTACATAGTCGGGCACACCGCGGGCAACGCTGGTGGAGTCGCGGCCATCGTGGCCGGCAATCACGCCCAGCAGGTGAGCGCAATCTTCGGCGCTGCGTGCCATCGGCCCGGCTTGGTCAAGGCTGGAGGCGTAGGCAATGATGCCAAAGCGCGATACCCGGCCATAGGTGGGCTTTAACCCGGTGATGCCACAAAACGCCGCGGGCTGACGAATAGAACCCCCGGTATCGGTACCCATGGCGGCAGGTACTAAACCCGCCGCTACCGCCGCCGCACTGCCGCCTGAGCTGCCGCCGGGCACCGCAGTGAGATCCCAAGGGTTTTTGACCGGACCGTAATAGCTATTTTCGTTGGAGGAGCCCATGGCGAACTCATCCATATTGGTTTTGCCCAGGCTGATGGTGCCAGCGGCGCTGAGTTTTTCAACCACCGTGGCATCGTAGGGGGCGATAAAATTATCCAGCATTTTCGAGCCGCAGCTGGTTTTAACATCACGGGTACAGAAAATGTCTTTTAGCGCCAGAGGGATGCCCGCTAGCGTTCCCGCGGTGCCATTGGCTCGCGCATTGTCGGCTATTTCCGCCTGTTGAAGTGCCTGCTCAGCGGTCACGCTGATAAAGCTGTTCAGCTTGGTGTCAGCTTTTTCAATGCGCTGTAAATAATGCGCGGTCAGCTCGCGGCTGGAAAACTCGCCACTTTTTAGCGCCGCAGCGAGTTGCGTTAATGTTTTCTCATACATGACCCGAAAGCTCCGTTCAGGGGCGAAAAAAAGAACCGATGGGTGTGGCTCGGGTGAACTCGAAAGCGCGCTGATTCATTCAGCCCTATTCGACGACGCGCGGAACGAGATATAAGCCGTTTTCCACCGCCGGCGCGCAGCGCTGAAAAGCGTCGCGCTGATTGGCTTCGGTTACTTCATCGGCGCGCAGTCGCTGGGTCGCATCTAACGGATGGGAGAGCGGGGCAACGCCTTTAGTATCAAGGCTTTGCAGCTGATCAACCATATCCAGTATGCGGCTTAGGTCGTCGACGAAGCCACTGGCTTGGTCATCGCTGACGGCGAGTCGGGCCAGGTGAGCAGCCCGGCGCACATGAGAGTCTTCAAGCGCCATGATCGAGATTTCCTCGCAAACGTGATGGAACATATTCCACATTAAGCGGTATACATACCGACATCAAAGAAACGTCTTGTGTAGCAGACGTGGAAAATAGCCGCAAAAGGTACCACATCTTGGCCTCAACGGGCAGTGTTAGGCGCGACTCGTGCTTGCTGCCAGGGGGTTGCGGTGATACCGTTTGCATCCGCACAGGGTTCCCGGTCTGCACTAGGTAACAACATCCATGTTTAAACGTTTGAGGGGGCTGTTTTCCAGCGATCTATCGATCGATCTGGGTACGGCCAATACACTGATTTACGTACGCGGTCGCGGTATCGTGCTTGATGAGCCGTCCGTGGTTGCCATTCGCCAGTCAGGCAATATGCGCAGCGTTGCTGCGGTAGGCACCGATGCCAAGCGAATGTTAGGGCGTACGCCTGGCAACATTACCGCGATCCGTCCGATGAAGGATGGCGTTATCGCCGACTTCACCGTGACCGAGCAAATGCTCCAGCATTTTATCCGCAAAGTTCACCAAAGCACTTTCTTGACGCCGAGCCCACGTGTACTGGTGTGTGTGCCTTGCATGTCAACGCAGGTTGAACGCCGCGCAATTCGCGAGTCTGCCGAAGGTGCCGGTGCCCGCGAGGTGTTCTTGATAGAAGAGCCCATGGCGGCGGCAATTGGCGCAGGGCTTCCGGTTGAGGAAGCGCAGGGGTCGATGGTCGTGGATATTGGTGGTGGTACCACTGAAATCGCGATTATCTCACTCAATGGCGTGGTCTACTCCGAGTCCATTCGCGTAGGCGGCGACCGCTTCGACGAAGCCATTACCGCCTACGTGCGGCGCCACTACGGCAGCCTGATTGGCGAGGCAACGGCCGAGCGCATTAAAGAAGAGATTGGTTGTGCCTACCCCGGTGGCGAGCTGCGTGAAATTGACGTGCGCGGGCGCAACCTGGCCGAAGGCATTCCGCGTAGCTTTACGCTCAACTCCCACGAAACCTTGGAAGCTCTGCAGGAAACGCTGGGTTCCATTGTTGCCGCCGTGAAAAGTGCGCTAGAGCAATCGCCGCCTGAGCTGGCGTCCGATATCGCCGAGCGTGGCTTGGTGCTAACCGGCGGCGGCGCTTTACTGCGCGATCTGGATAAGCTGATTGCTGAAGAGACAGGGCTGCCGGTCATCGTTGCCGAAGACCCGTTGACCTGTGTCGCGCGCGGCGGTGGCAAGGCGTTGGAAATGATTGATCAACACACTTTTGAGTTACTGTCGAGCGACTAATCGCAGCGGTTAATTGCGGGGGGATTGCCTATTAAACCGCTGTTTTCGCACGGACCACTGCCGGGCTATCGGCTGTTTTTCTGCGTATTGGCCGCCAGTGTCTTGATGTTTGTCGACGAACATTTCACGCGCATGGAACAAGTGCGCGCGCAAATGTCGATGGTCGTTGCCCCCATTCAATGGGTCGTTAGCGTGCCTAGTGACTTATTGAACTGGGGGTCGCTGGCACTCTCGGATCAACAGGCCTTGGTGGACGAAAATCGCCGCCTGCGCGAGCAGATTCTCACCCTTTCTCATCGCGGCCAGCGGATGGCGAATCTGATAGCGGAAAATCAGCAACTGCGTGATTTACTAAAGGCCGCCGAGCGCCGAGAAATTCCGTCTATTACCGCTGAGCTGTTGTCGCTGGATAACGATCCTTTCAGCCATCAAATGGTGGTTAATCGCGGCCACCGCAACGGTGCTTACGTAGGCCAGCCGGTGATTGATGCGACTGGGCTAGTGGGGCAAATTATCGCGGTGTCGGCTTACTCCAGCCGTGTATTGCTATTGGCGGATGCCAGCCATGCGCTGCCGGTTCAATTGAACCGCAACGGGCTGCGCTTTATTGTCCAGGGGGCGGGGCGTTACAGCAGCGTTAATGTGATGCACGTGCCCGATACCGCCGATATCCGCGAGGGTGATTTGCTCACCACCTCGGGCTTGGCCGGGCGCTTTCCACCGGGTTATCCCGTTGCCCGCGTGACGGAAGTTTATCACGACCCAGGGCAGCCCTTTGCGCGGGTAACGGCTGAACCGATGGCACAGCTGCAACGTTCGCGTCACTTTTTGCTGCTTTTTCCGCCCCCGCAAGAGGAAGTGGATGAGCAGGCGTGGGATGAAACGTTGGATATCTCGGCAGAGGCATTGCGCTCTTCGCTTCAGCTCTCCGATTCTGACATATCTCTTAAAAGAGCTCTGGCCGTACAAAACGCATCATCTCAAGAGGTGCCCTGATGCCCCGCGCACCCGCTGTTCCGCTCTTGGTGGTTTGGTTTAGCCTTATTTTAGCGCTGTGCCTTCAAGTCATGCCGCTGGCCGATGGATGGCAAGTCTATCGACCTGAATGGCTGGGGCTTATGCTCATTTATTGGTGTATGCGTACCCCCGATAGAGTCGGCGTTTTCCACGGTTTTGTGCTGGGCATTCTGATGGATTTGATTGAAGGCACCGCGCTGGGACAGCATGCGCTCATTTATGCGTTATTAGCTTTCTTATGCGCCCTGGTTTATCCCCGTTTTCGGGCCTATTCGCTGGTACAGCAGTCGGCGCTCGTGCTGGTGTTGCTTGGCTTGATGCAGTTGGTCGCCCAGTGGCTACGCACCATTGTGGGCGATTTTTCGATTCATTTAGCCTTTTTGATTCCTGCATTGATCAGCGCCTTTCTATGGCCCTGGCTGGCGACCATGTTTCAGGCCCTTGAGCGTCGGTTGGTGGCCTCATGAGCGCGCCTGTGTTGTGCTTAGCGTCCGCCTCTCCGCGCCGAAAAGCCTTGCTGGCATCGATTGGTGTGCCGGTCGCGGTTCACCCTTGTGATATTGATGAGACCCCGCTGGTCGATGAGCCTGCCGATGCCTATGTGCATCGTTTAGCCGTCGCCAAAGCCGAGGCCGCCGCTCCATTAACTGACCTACCTACCCTAGGTTCAGATACCGCCGTCGTCGTTAATGGGCGTATTCTAGGCAAACCCGGGGGTTTTGATGAGGGCGCAGCAATGCTGCGGCTGCTTTCGGGAAGGCAGCATGAGGTGCTTACCGCCGTGGCGGTGAAGGGGCCTGAAGGCATGCTTTCCTGCTGCGTGGCTACCCAGGTCACCATGCGTGATATCGACGCACAGGAAATTGCCGACTACTGGCGGACTGGCGAGCCCGTCGATAAGGCCGGTGGCTATGCCATACAGGGATTTGCCGCCATATTTGTACAACAGATTCACGGCAGTCACTCTGCAGTGGTAGGGCTACCACTGTTTGAGACGACGCACTTGCTGCGCCGACAGGGGGTTCCTATCTGGCAGCGCGTCTAAGTCTTTGGATGAAAGGCATCGACGCCTGTAACGCTGGCAAGGAATACGTCAACCAATAAGGATTTTCGCATGAGCGGTGAAGTTCTCATCAATTTAACACCCATGGAAACCCGCGTTGCGCTGGTGGAAAATGGCGTGTTGCAAGAGGCACTGATCGAACGTTCCCGTCGGCGCGGCATCGTAGGCAATATCTACAAAGGCAAAGTGGTTCGTGTACTGCCTGGCATGCAGGCTGCCTTTGTCGATATTGGCTTAGAGCGTGCGGCATTTATTCATGCTCACGAAGTCATGCCGCCAAGCACGCCGCCCGATGAGCAGCAAACCATCGGCCAACTGCTTCACGAGGGCCAGGCACTGGTCGTGCAAGCCACCAAAGACCCTATCGGTAGCAAAGGGGCACGCTTAACCACCCACTTATCGATTCCTTCCCGCTATTTGGTGTATATGCCCGAATCGCCGCACCACGGCGTTTCTCAGCGCATCGAAGACGAGCGCGAACGCGAGCGTTTAAAAGCCCTGCTGGATAGCAGCCTGGCGGAACAGACGCTGGAAGTGACGGGTGGGTTTATTGTCCGCACGGCGGCGGAAGGCGTTGGCGACGAAGAGCTGAAAGGTGATATGCACTTTCTGCTGCGGCTATGGCGCAAAGTGAGCGAGCGCAAAGTGACCGCGACGCCGCAAAGCGTGATTTATGATGACCTGCCGCTGTTTATACGTACGCTACGCGATGTGATGCGCGACGATATCGAAAAAGTGCGCATCGACTCGCGGGAGAATTTTGTCAAGCTGGTCGAATTTGCTGAAGAATTTATGCCCGACGCGGTTGACCGCATCGAGTATTATCCCGGCGAGCGGCCTATCTTTGATCTGTATAGCGTCGAAGACGAGATTCAAAAAGCCCTGGGGCGTAAGGTGCAGCTGAAATCGGGTGGGTACCTGGTGATTGACCCCACCGAGGCCATGACCACTATCGATGTTAATACCGGTGGTTATGTCGGCCATCGCAACCTTGAAGAGACCATCTTCAAAACCAACCTTGAGGCCGCCACGGCGATTGCCCGCCAGCTTAGGTTGCGTAACCTGGGCGGCATTATCATTATCGACTTTATTGATATGGCCGATGTGGAGCATCAACGGCAAGTATTGCGCGTGCTGGAAAAAGCCTTGGAGCGCGATCACGCCAAAACCAAGTGCACCGGCGTGACCGAGTTGGGCCTTGTTCAGCTCACCCGTAAGCGTACCCGGGAGAGCTTAGAGCAAACGCTCTGCGAAGCGTGCCCTACTTGCAGCGGGCGGGGGACGCTTAAAACCCCTGAAACGATTTGCTACGAAATTTTTCGCGAGATTCTACGCGAAGAAAGGGCTTACAGTGCTGAGACTTACATGGTGCTAGCGTCGCAGTCTGTGGTTGATCGTTTGTTGGATGAAGAATCAGCGGCGGTGGCCGACCTGGAAACGTTTATTAATAAAACCATTCGTTTTCAGGTTGAGCAGCACTATTCCCAAGAGCAATACGACATCGTACTGATGTAAGCCATGGCAACTCGTTCGCTGGTGCGTTGGAGTTGGCTAATCGCTGCCTGGTTGTTGGGCAGTGTCGCAGTACTGCTGCTACTGTTCCGCTTGGTGATTAGCCAATCCAACGCCCTCACCCCCCATATCGAAGCGCTGCTTGAGGCGCGGATCGGCGCGCCAGTGACAATTGAGCGCTTATCGCTTTCGCTTGCCCGTAATGACCTGCTATTACGCCTGGAAGGGGTCAACGCGGAAACCGCCGATGGCCAGGCGCTGTTTGGGTTGGACCGCATGGCGCTGCGTTTGGATACCTGGGCGTCGCTTGTCAATCGGGCGCCTATTTTTAGCGATGCACGGATTAGCGGTACCGCGTTTCATCTCTATCAAGGCAGCGGCATGGCTTGGCAATGGCCTGAACCCGCCGAATTGCCGCTGCTGGCGACGGAGCCCGACGTGGACCTGACCGCTATTGATGACTGGACGGGCTTGATTTTACGCCAGCGCCTATGGGCTAACGACACCCGCGTAGTGCTCCACGGCCAGCACAATACCGTGATGTTGTATGCCCAAACCTTATTGCTGTCGGGCGATGAGCGGCGCACGCGCTTAGAAGGGGCCATTAATATCGCCGAATCGCTCGAGCAAGCCCGCGAGCAGGCGCTGCCTGCGGCGGAAATGAAGGTTGAGATGCAACCTGGGCAGCATGGCTTTAGGGACTTTTCGGCTGCCTTGCAGTTGGATATCCAGCTTGACCAGTTAGTGGTGCTGGCCGATATGTTCCGGCCTGATCATGCGGCCTATTTAGAGCAGGCCGGTGGCAGTGCACGGCTTTGGGGGCGATGGCGCTCAGCCCGCCTTGACGAAGCGCGTATGGCGGTTGATATTCCCCAGCTAACGCTGCGCCATCAAGTGCAGTACGCGGTGTTAACAGATATTGAGGCCAACGGCTTGTGGCAGCGCGACGGTGAAGGCGGCGAAGCCTGGCTAAGCGGCGATGCCGATAGCGTCGAATGGGCGCAGCCCGCTGGGGGCAACGTTGGGCCCGCGTTACCGCGCCACTGGCACGCGACCCATCAGCCGGGAAACTGGGAAATGCGCACCAGTGCCTTTGAATTGGCATCGCTTACCGCCTGGCGCGACTATGTGCTGCTACCCGAGTCGGTGACACGGGTCTTACAGACGCTAGCACCTCGCGGGCAGGTTCAGGGGTTGCACGTGGGGCAGCAAGATGGTCACTGGGGCGTCAATGCGGCGATAACCGGTTTGGAAGTGTCGCCTTGGCAGCAGGCGCCAGGGGGAGGCCCGTTGGACGCCTGGGTACAGGCGCGGGATTTACGGGGCCGCGTGCTGTTTAGCAGCAATGGCGACAGCACCCTCTACTTCCCGCAATTTTTTGCCGTGCCCATGCAGCTGCGGCGCGCCGCAGGGGAAGTTGAATGGGTGTATGACGGCCCCAATACCATGGTGAGCGGCAAACGACTCAGCGCTGACTGGGACGGCGCGCAGGTGTCAGGGGGGTTCGGTTTAGTGGCGGGTAACCAGCGAGGGCATTTAGGCTTAGACCTTGAATTTAGCGACGTCGATGCACTAGAACGCCCGCTGGCCCAGTGGCTGCCGTTAAAGGTGATAGACGACGAGCTGCGTGAATGGCTGCTCAATGATATTGGCGGTTATGTCAGCGATGGCTCTTTGCAGCTCAGCCAGCCGTTAGGCAGCGGCGCCACCGCCGACGATTTGACCGCAACGCTGGCGTTGGCGATTACCCAGGGACATTTGCCGATTGCCCCAGGCTGGCCGCGCCTCGATGAGGTTGAAGGCCGCCTGAAATGGCAGAACAGAGTGCTAAAAGCCGAGATAGACCATGCGCAAAGCCATGGCATTACCGCTTCCCAGGGCGCGCTGGTGATGGCGGATGAAACGCTTAATCTGTCTGGACAGCTAGCGGGCGACGGCGCCTCGCTAAGGTCTTTTTTACAGGCAATGCCCGATGTTGACCTTTCGCCACTTAGTGATTTGCGGCTAACGGGCGACGTTAATGGCGACATATCGCTGGCGTTGCCATTGGAAGCCCCCGAGGCTCTGCAGTTGGAAGTCAATGCGCGGCCGCGTTTTTCTGAGGTGGTCTATCTGCCGCTGGATCTAGCCCTTCGGTCGGTAGAGGGCGACCTAGCCTGGCTGCAGAACGGTGAGCGTGGTGGGTTAGTGGGCAGTGCCAGTGGCCGACTGTTGGGGGGCGAGATTAATGCGGATATTGATACACTGCGCGATCACATACGGCTACGGGGCAATGTCGCCACCGGCGCGCTTTTCGGCCTGGCTGGGTTAGACGCTAGCCAAGGGCGCCTGCCGCTGGAAGGCCAGCTGCAGTGGCAAGGCGATGTCGACCTACTGCCCACGCCTTCCCTGCGACTGGAGAGTCGTTTGCTGGGGGTCACCAGCCATTTGCCCGACCCCTTTGCCAAATCGGCGCAGCAGCCATGGCCTTGGGTCTTGACGGCGGATATCGCCGCTGGGCGTATTGAGAGTCAACTGGCTAATATTGCCTCTGCCCGACTCCAGCAGCGCGATGGCGCTTTCGCCGGGGCGCTCACGTTAGGCAGCCAAGCGCAGCGTTTGCCCGCCTGGCCCGCCCAGCCGGGGATTAGCCTCGATGCGGCTGTGCCGCGCTTGGACCCGCTAGCCTGGCAGCAGGCGATTAAGCCGCTAATGGCGGCAGGTGTACCATCACAGGGCAGCGAGGGCCAAATGCCGCTAGCGGTGTCACTAACCACCCCCTGCGTGGTTTACCAAAACGCGTGCTTGGGCAGTCTTGGCGCGACCGGCGACATTAACCCCGGCCTGATTGATATGGCGCTAAGCGGTAATTTGCTCACCGGGCGATTAAACTACGATGTTCAATCACCGCAGCCGTTGGACATGACCATTGAAGCATTGGGGCTTGATCGCCTGCTGCGGTTAGCCAACGTGGCGTATGACAGCGACGCGCCAGCCCCCGACTCCTGGCTAGAATCGGTCGAAACCCAGCGCGAGGCGCCGGCGACAATGCCTAATTGGCTGGCCGATGTGCCCGACGGGCGCCTGCGGATAGCCGAAATTGCCATGGGCCAGCGCCGCTTTGGGCCCTTAACCGCGTATTGGCAAACCAGCGGGCAACGCTTTTCGTTGACCCCGGTGGGGCTGACCATCGGAGAGCTCTCCGCGCGGGGTGAGCTATACTGGGAGGGGAATTTGGCAACCAGTCATACCCGCGCGAATATATCCATTCTAGGCGGGGATCTAGGCACGGCGCTGGAGCGCCTTGAGCAACCCGTGGTCATGCGCAGCCGCAGCACCGATGTGGATGCCGATCTCGACTGGCCGGGCGCCCCCTGGCAGTTGGATTTAAGCCGCGCCGACGGCTCTATTCGTACCGATATTCGCGATGGGCGCTTTTTAACCCTGGAGTCCGCACCGGCACGGTTAATTGGCCTACTGAATTTCGATAATATTTTACGCCGCCTACGCCTAGACTTTTCCGATGTCACCGGGCGAGGAACGGCATTCGACCGGGTCAAGGGTATTGCGGACGTGACCGGTGGACGATTGACGCTACGTGGCCCATTGCAAATTGACGCCCCGGCCACCACTCTAACGCTTACCGGCAGCGCAGACCTTGTTTCGCGTGAACTCGACCAACGGCTTGGCGTCACACTGCCAGTGACGCAGAGTTTGCCTATCGCGGCGATTGCCGTTGGTGCGCCCATTGTGGGCGGCGCGCTGTTCATCGCCGACCAGCTGTTTGGCGACGCGCTAGATCGCGCCACGACACTCCATTATCGCGTGCGAGGCCCTTGGACCTCGCCGCAGGTTACTTTAGAAGGCCCCCAATGACCGCATATAAAAGTGATGTAGATACGGCTGCTGCCATTTTGTTAACCCCCGGTGGACTGGATTTAGACGCGCTAGAAACCGGCTTGGACTACGCCATGGGCGCGGGCATTGATTACGCCGATCTCTACTTCCAGCGTACCTGGCAGGAAGGCTGGGTACTCGAAGATGGCGAGGTCAAAGAGGCCAGCTATAACATCGACGGCGGTGTCGGCGTACGCTCTCTCGCCGGTGAAAAAACCGGCTTTGCCTACTCCAACCAAATTACTGCCGATGCGCTTATCGATACCGGCCGCACCGCAGCGGGTATTGTGCGCAGTGGCAAGCGCTTGCCGGGGCAAGTGGTTCACTCGGTGTCTGCGCTATCACGCTATGTCGGGGTTGATCCGTTGGCGGGGCTAAGCGCGGATGAGAAAGTCGCCATGCTCCAACAGGCCGACCGCGTGGCGCGCGCCGCAGACCCCAGTATCAGCCAGGTGAGCGCTTCTTTATCAGGCACCTATGAGGTGGTGCTGGTGCGCGCCAGCGATGGCACGCTAGCGGCGGATATTCGCCCCCTGGTGCGTTTTAATGTCAGCGTGATCGCGGTTAAAAATGGCCGCCGTGAGCGCGGCAGCGCCGGCGGTGGTGGCCGTTATTCGATGGCTCGACTACGCGATGAAAATGTCGCGGAGCAGTATGCCAAAGAAGCCGTACGCCAAGCGTTGGTTAATCTTGAAGCCATTGATGCGCCTGCTGGGCAAATGCCGGTGGTGCTAGCGTCCGGGTGGCCGGGGATTTTGCTCCATGAGGCGGTGGGCCATGGTCTGGAAGGCGATTTCAACCGTAAGGGCAGTTCCGCTTTTGCCGGGCAGATGGGCCAGCGGGTCGCCGCTAAAGGGGTGACCGTCGTGGATGATGCCACCTTGGCAGATTGCCGTGGCTCCATGAGCGTGGACGACGAGGGCACGCCGGGCCAATACACGCCGTTGATCGAAGACGGCATTTTAACCGGCTACATGCAGGACAAGCTCAATGCGCGCTTGATGGGCATGGCGCCCACTGGTAATGCCCGCCGTGAGTCGTTTGCCCACTTACCGATGCCACGCATGACCAATACCGTTATGCTCGCCGGGCAAGACGAGCCCAGCGATATTATCAAAAGCGTTAAGCGCGGCATTTACGCAGTGAGCTTTGGCGGCGGACAGGTAGACATTACGTCTGGCAAGTTCGTGTTTTCTGCCAGCGAAGCCTACCTGATTGAAGACGGTAAAGTGACCGCGCCAGTGAAAGGCGCCACGCTGATTGGCAACGGGCCGGAAGCGATGGGGCGGGTATCCATGATTGGTCACGATATGGCGCTGGATACCGGGATTGGCGTGTGCGGTAAAGAGGGGCAGGGCGTGCCGGTGGGTGTCGGTCAGCCCACCCTGAAACTGGATGAACTGACCGTCGGCGGCACGCAATCTTAAAGAACGGTCTTTAAAGGGCGAGGGTTTCGCGCAGGTGCTTGAACAGCTTGCGCGAGCTGGTGGGCGGTTTACCCTGTTCGCGCTCACGCTGGGCGTTGCGAACTAATTGACGCAGCGTCTGGCGGTCGGTGTCGGGGTTCTCGGCCATGAACAAGTCGACCGCCGCATCGCCTTCGTCGATTAAGCGTTCCCGCCATTTTTCGAGTCGGTGAAACGCGTGGTCGCGCTGCTGCTGTTCCTGATCAATTGAATCGAACACCCGCTGAATGGCGGCAAGATCCTCTTTACGGATTAATTTGCCGACATACTGCATATGGCGGCGGCGCCCTTCATGAGAACGGATGCGCGCGGTTTCTTCGATCGCGCGCAGCATATCGTCAGAGAGGGGGAAACGGGCGCGTTCCGCCGGTCGCATGGCGATCAAAGTTTCCCCAAGTGCCTGTAAGGCATGCATTTCGCGTTTGAGTTGCGACTTGCTGGGGCGTTCTTCCTGCTCTTCTATTGCTACGGGATCGGGACGTTGCTTACGCATAGTGTGACTCACAGACAAGATTCGTGGCGGCATTATACCAGCTGCGAGAACAACATTGATTCCACCGAAGGCATTCGGTTGAGAAAGGAGGCCATATGGCACAGGCATTTGATGCATCGGCCCAGCAGTCGTTACTGACCGCCCGGGCAGAAGAGGCGCTCGCGCTGGCCAAGCGACTGGGCGCGGATGCCGCTGAAGTAGGCGCCAGCGTTGATCAAGGATTAGGCGTCAGCGTGCGCTTGGGTGAGGTTGAAACGGTAGAGTTATCGCGTGATCAAGGCATCGCCGTCACGCTATACGTGGGGCAGCGCAAAGGCAGCGCCTCGTCCACCGATGCTAGCAGTGTTTCGATTCAGGCGGTGGTTGAGAAAGCGCTGGCGATTGCCCGTTATACTGGCGAAGACCCGGCCTCGGGGTTGGCCGATCCGGCGCTAATGGCGACCGAGCTACCCGATTTAAAGGTGCACCACCCTTGGGCGCTAACGACCGATGAAGCCATTGAGTTAGCGCTTGCCTGCGAGCAGGCGGGGCGCGATGTTGAAGGCATTTACCAGTCGGATGGTGCGTCGCTCTCCAGCGGTGAAGGGGTGCGCGTTTACGCCAATAGCCACGGCTTTTTAGGCACTCAAAAGGGCAGTCGTCACTCGCTCTCGTGCATGCTGATTGCTCAAGACGCGGCAGGCATGCAGCGCGACTATGATTACACGTCCGCCCGTGATCCTCAGGCGCTGCGTGATCCCGCCGAGGTGGGCCGCGAAGCCGCCACCCGAACGCTGCGCAGGCTGGGCGCTAAACGCCCGCCAACGGGTACCTTCCCGGTGCTGTTTGACCCGTCATTGGCCGGTGGCTTGATCGGCCACTTGCTGGGCGGTTTAGCCGGCGGGGCGCTCTACCGTCAGGCCTCGTTTTTATGCGACCGGCTTGGCACGCCGCTGTTTCCCGACTGGTTTAGCCTTGAGGAGCGGCCGATGGAAATTGGCGCCACGGCAAGCTCGCCGTTCGATGGCGAGGGGGTGCAAACGCGCAACAATCGCTTTATCGATCAGGGCGCCATAGCCAGCTACATGCTCTCGTCCTACAGCGCTCGGCGGCTTGGCATGCAAACCACGGGGAACGCCGGGGGGGCACGTAACGTGCGTTTGAACGCGCCGCTGCAATCCCGCGATAGCCTGCTGCAAGAAATGGGGCGGGGTATTTGGGTCACTGAGCTAATGGGCCAAGGTGTCAACGGCGTGACCGGCGATTACTCGCGTGGGGCCGCAGGCTTTTGGGTCGAGAACGGCAAAGTGCAGTACCCGGTCGAAGAGTTCACGATCGCCGGAAATCTTGAACGGATGTTTGCAGGATTAGTGGGCGTTGGCGATGACACCGATACCCGTGGCAGTGTTCACACGGGTAGCTGGTTGATTGACGCCATGACGGTGGCGGGTGACTAAGCACTAAAAGCGGTTACTGGTCCTCTTCAAAGCGAGCGTCGAACAGTGCTTGAATGGCATCAAGCGCCTGTTCGGCGTCATCGCCTTCGGCGGTGATGGTAAGCTCGGTGCCGCAGGGAGCGGCAAGCATTAGCAGCGACATAATGTTAGCGGCGTCGGCCATCTGCCGCTGCTTATAGACACGTATGTCAGCCGCGAACTGCTGGCCACATTTGACCAGTTTCGTGGCTGCGCGGGCATGCAGGCCGCGTTGATTGGTGAGGGTAAGTGTTCGTTCTGGCACCCTGGTTCCTTTTCGCCGAGTGGTGTCATTAATCAAAAGAAGCGCTTAAGAAGTCTCTCGCGGCTCATCGGTGTGGCGCACGTTGGCTGGCGACGCGGCAGGCTGTTCGCTTAGAGTGTGTAGTGCAGCCCAAGCTCTCGATGGCGCAGCTGAACCTCTCCCATGCTCGCCGTTAGCCGTTTAGCGAGCTGCTCTGCCATATACACCGAACGGTGCTGGCCGCCGGTGCAGCCAATGGCGATTGTCATATAGCTACGCTGGCTGTTCAGGTAGGCCGGTAGCCAACGCTCAAGCCACGCCTGTATATCCTCGCTCATGGCGTCGACAATCGGGTAGCCGCTCAAAAAATCGACAATTTGCTCATCGCGGCCGGTAAATTGCCGCAAGGTCGGGTCCCAATAAGGGTTGGGCAGGCAACGTACGTCAAAGACCAGATCGGCATCCAGGGGGACGCCGCGCTTATAGCCGAACGATTCAAGCGTCAGGGTAAGCTGGTCGCGCTGCTGATGGGCGACTTGATCGGTAATACGGCGGCGTAAGTCGTGTACCGACAAGCGCGATGTGTCGATTAAAAGATCGGCCAGATCGCGAATACCGTGCAGCGTTTCTTCTTCTTTATTGATCGCTTCTTCGAGCGTCATTTCGCTATCGCGGGTCAGCGGATGGCGCCGCCGCGTGGCAGAATAACGCTCAAGCAGAATGCGCGCATCGGTGGTCAAATAGATCACTTGGAAATCTATCTGACGCTGGCGCAGCTCCTCTAGAAGCGAAGGTAATTGTTCCAGCGCCCCCGGTAAGTTACGCGCATCAATACTGACCGCCAAATGAGCACGGTCACCCTGGTCGCGTAATTCGTCCACCAACGACCCCAGTAGCATGGCAGGGAGGTTATCAATCGCGTAATAGCCGAGGTCTTCCAGCGCTTGCAATGCGATAGACTTACCGGACCCGGAGCGGCCGCTAATGATTACCAGTTGCATAGAATCTCTCTTTACTTTGCTCAAGCGGCATTGGTAGGGGTGGGCGAATAACCAACTGTCGTAAGACCAGCATCTTCGGTAACAGTGCATCCCCCTGCTGAGGGATGGTTACTCGCGAATTTTGGCGGTGATCAGCTCGAGTAGCTCACGCTGACTGCTGGCTTTGCGCAACTGCTGGCGGGTCCCCGCATCATTCATGATGGTGGCTACCTGACCTAGCAGGGAGAGGTGGGTGTCATCTGCTTCTTCTGGTACCAGCAGGACAAACACCAAGTCAACTGGTTCGCCGTCGATGGCGTCAAAATCAATCGCTTCTGAGAGCTTTAAAAACCCAGCGATCGGGGCAGCGCAATGGGGGCTGCGCGCGTGGGGAATAGCCACACCGTTGCCGATGCCGGTACTGCCTAAGCGCTCGCGGCCGATTAACCGGCTAAACACTTCTTGGCTGTCCAGGCTGGGAATATTTTGGGCAATAAAGGTGCTGTAAAACTCCAGCACCCTTTTTTTGCTGCCCCCGGGTACGTCAAATAGCACTCGTTCCGGGGGGAGTATGGTTTCCAACGTCATTGATTTAACGCACACCCGCGCCTTGGGCGCGCGCTTGTGCTTTTTCCTTATGTTTGACGAGTTGACGGTCAATTTTGTCCGCCAGGGCGTCGATCGCGGCGTACATATCACTGTCCTGGGCCTCCGCGTGTAAATCGGCACCGGCGGCATGCAGTGTACACGCGGCCTGCTGGCGCTCTTTCTCAACCGATAGGGTGACTTGCACCGTGGTTATATTGTCGTAATGGCGCTCTACACGCTCCAGCTTTTCATTAACATAGTCACGCAAGGCGTCAGTCAGTTCTACGTGATGACCAGTGATATTAACTTGCATTGACGTACTCCTTATCCATCGGACTGTGCTTTGATTGTAACCCTTTTTGCCATGTTGCAAAGCCCCTGTCGAGAGTTTCCTAAAACGGCAGCCGGGCCTAGCGCAAGCGACGCCGTTCGCTGGACGAGGGAATGCCCATGGCTTCGCGATATTTCGCCACCGTACGCCGCGCCACTTGAATCCCTCCCTCGTCTAACAGCGTGACCAAACGGCTGTCAGAAAGCGGTTTGCCGGGTGGTTCTTCGTGGATGAGTTTCTTGAGCCGAGCACGAATGGCGGTGCTGGAGTGGCTGTCGCCATCTTGGCCGCTCACCTGGCTTGAGAAAAAGTATTTGAGCTCGAACACGCCTCGAGGAGTATGGATATATTTTTGCGTCGTTACCCGCGAGATAGTCGACTCGTGCATCTCCACGGCGTCGGCAATATCGGCCAATATCAGCGGCTTCATGGCTTCCTCGCCGTGTTCCAAGAAACCAATTTGGCGGGTGACGATTTCACGCCCGACGCGCAGCAAAGTGTCGTTGCGGCTAGAGAGGCTTTTAATTAACCAACGCGCTTCCTGCAAGTGCTCTTTGAGAAACTGGTTGTCCTGGCTTTTATCCGCACGCTTTATCAAGCTGGCGTAGTCAGGCTGAATGCGCAGCCGCGGTAAGGCTTCAGGGTTAAGTTCTAAATGCCAGCCCTCATGGTCGTGGCGTACCACAAGGTCGGGCGTCACATAGCTGTCGTTGGTATCGCCGTAGGCACTGCCGGGGCGTGGGTCAAGGCCGCGAATCAATTGAATAACAGCGTTGAGCTGTTCGTCGTCGAGTCCCAAGCGCCGTTTTAGCAAGCGCATGTCATCCTTGCCTAAGGCCTCAAGAAATTGGCGCACAAGTCGGCGTGCGGGCACTAGCAGCGGGGTGTCATCGGGAAGGGCAGCGAGCTGCAGCATTAAACATTCGCGCAGGTCCCGGGCAAAGATACCGGTAGGTTCGAACTGCTGTAGTTTGAGCAGGATAGTTTCGACTTCGCGCTGGCTGAGTCCCTCCACGCCTTGAGCGCGGAGCCCTTCGCGAATGTCGTTAATCGGCTGGGTCAAATAGCCGTTGGCGTCCAGCGCGTCGATGAGGCTCTCGGCGACGAGCTGCTCGCGGGCACTGAAGTCGGTCATGGCAAGCTGCCATAAAAGATGGCCATGCAGGCTTTGGCCAGCGGCCTGGCGTTCGAAATCGGGGCCTTCGCTGCTGCCACTGCTACCCGTATTGCCCAGGTCTTGATAAGTGTCTGACCAGTCGCTATCGACGGATAATTCAGTGGGAATGCTCTCTGACCACTCCTCCTCTTTAGGCTCGCTGGCAGCCTCTTCGCTGAATTCGTCCTCCTGCTCCAGCATGGGGTTGGCATCTAGGGCCTGCTGGATTTCTTGACGTAGATCCAGCGTCGACAGCTGCAACAGAGCGATTGCCTGCTGCAGCTGAGGTGTCATGGTCAGCTGTGTGCCAATACGCAGCTGTAGAGAAGCTTTCATGACCATCTGAGAACCACTCGCTAATCGGAAAGGTTTACCCTAGTGCGAGTGGCTGTCAGGTGCAAGTGCAATAAGCATGCCATTGGTCGTAAAGTTGTTGCAGAGCGCTGTTTATCGGCAGAAAAAATGAGCGTAGGGATAAAAACAAGCCTACAGGCGGAAGTCGGCGCCTAAATAAACATCCCTTACTTTTTGGTTGTTGAGAATCGACGCCGGTGGGCCGCTGGCAATGATTTGACCATCGCCGACAATGTAGGCGATGTCGCAAATATCCAGGGTTTCGCGCACATTGTGGTCGGTAATCAGCACGCCGATATGGCGCTGCTTAAGGGCGCGAATGATGGTTTTGATCTCACCCACCGAAATGGGGTCAACGCCGGCAAAGGGTTCGTCGAGCAAGATAAAGGCGGGCTCAGTGGCGAGCGAGCGGGCAATTTCTACCCGCCGACGCTCACCGCCCGAAAGGCTCATGCCCAGGTTGTCGCGAATATGGCTGATGTGGAAATCGTCAAGCAGCGCCTCCAAGCGCTGTTCGCGGTCGCTGCGGCTAAGCGCTTTGCGGGTTTCGAGTATCGCCATAATATTGTCGGCAACCGACAGTTTACGGAAAATAGACGCCTCCTGGGGAAGGTAGCCAATCCCCGCCGCTGCGCGCTCGTGCATGGGTGCGCGGGTCAGATCCAGCGCGTCAATGCCCACGTTGCCCGCATCGGCTTTCACCAGCCCGACAATCATATAGAACGAGGTGGTTTTGCCCGCGCCATTCGGGCCGAGTAGGCCGACAATGCTGCCTTGGGCAATTTCCAGGTTGATATCTTTTACCACCCGGCGGCGCTTGTAACTTTTCGCCAAGTGGTGGGCATAGAGGGTTTTGATCGGCGCCGTTTCAGTCGTTTCAGCAGTTGCCACAAGTTGACTCCCTATTCTTCCGGCTGAAGGGTCATGCGAATCCGCTGGGGCTCGCTGCCGTCAACGTCTGAGCGCGCTTGAATCACTTCACGGTCAATAAAATATTCGAGCCGCCCGCCGTTAAAAGTATCTTGTCGTTGGATCAGTTCGGCTTGGTCGATCAGCTCCACCCGGCGTTCGGCGACGTGATAAATAATCCGCCGTGCCCAGCCTTCGGTAGGGGTGTCCTGGTTTTGCGCTTGATGGCGCAAGTAGGCGCGCTCACCGGTCGAGGTCGCGCGGGAAAGTTCGCCGGCGTCATTGCGTTGGATTTCGACCCGCTCGCCACGCAGCTGCATTTCGCCCTGGCGTACCTCCACATTTCCGGTGTAGACGGCGGTGCCGGCCCGCTGATCAAGATCTAAGCGGTCGGCTTCAACTTCCACAGGCGCTTGTTGCGGGGCAGCGTCGGGTTGGGCTGCCGCCGTGAACGGTAGCGCAAGCGCAAAAAGAGCAGCGTAAAAGAGGGTGTTGTCGATAAGCGCTTTCATGGCGATTCCTATTAACGTTGCGTGGTCGGCGGGTGGATGCCGCGGACATTGTCAGTGAGCCGAACCCGGCTATCGTCAAGCCATGCATCCATTCGTGACGCGGTCATTTGCTGGGGCGGTTGCTGCAGCATTACCGGTGTTTCGCTCCAGGCATGCCGGTGTAAACCATCATAGTGCAATTCTTGCGTATCCAGTTGCCAGCCTTCGTCCGGGGCGGTAAGTCGCGCTGAGCCCGTTAAAACCAGTTCCTGAGTCGCAGTATTGAGCGTGCCCTCATCGGCGTTGGCCAGCCATTGGCGGCTGTCGCTGTCGTACAATACCGCTCGGGGCTCTTCCGCCCAGGTGTCGTTGAGCTGAGGGGTATGAATCAGGCGCGGCGTTTTTAGCGACTGCATGATCTTGCCATCGTCACCAAACAGCGTTATTTCAGCGTTTTCCAGCACGTGGCCGGGCTCTTGGGCCTGCGCTTCGGGGTCGATGGCGGTTGGTTGCGGTCCGCCTGGGCCAAGCCATACCAGTAGCGCGCCCAGGGCAATAACCAGCCCCGCTAGCCAGGCGCGCGTTTTTAGCCGCTTAAACATTTACCCACGACCGTGCAAATAGGTATCGAGCACCGCGCCCCAGTGCCCCTGGGATTCAAGCAGTGTGTCGCAAATTTCGCGCACAGCGCCGTGCCCACCCAGTCGCTCCGTTGTCCAGTCGGCATGGGTGTGCATGTAGTGGGGGGCGTTGGGCACGGTGATGCCGACACCGCAGCGCTTGATAGCGGCGAGGTCGGGCAGGTCGTCGCCGCCATAGGCCACGTTTTCCAATGCTAAATCCAAACGCTGGCAAAGCCCCCGCAGAGTGGCTAGCTTGTCTTCGCAGCCTTGATGGACATGATCAATGCCAAGCGCCGCGGCGCGCTGGCTAACCATGGGTGAGTCCCGGCCGGTAATCAGGGCAACGTGGATGCCTACGCGTTTAAGCAGTTTTAATCCATGGCCGTCCTGGGTATGGAAGGCTTTGATTTCGATACCGTCAGCCTGGAAATAGAGACGACCGTCGGTCAGTACACCGTCAACATCCAGCGCCAATAGGCGGACGCGGCGGAGTTGATCAAGTAGCGCAGCAGATAGCGTCATAAAGTCTCCCTAAAAAATCGGTAGGTCTTGCTGTTGATTAGTTGCTGTTAATTGGTTAGATAACGCCGCTCGCCAGCAGGTCGTGCATATGCAACGCGCCAATGGGGCGCTGCTGTTCATCGACTACCGCCAGCGCCGTAATTCGGCTCTCTTCCATAATGCGCACGGCTTCTGCTGCCAGTATGTCGGGGCCAATGCGCTTGCCCGGCCGAGTCATCACATCATCGACGCGCACATCGTGCAGGTTATGAAATTGGTCCAAAGTGCGGCGTAGATCGCCGTCGGTGTAAACCCCGGCGAGGCGTCCGTCACTATCCACAACGCAGGTGAAGCCTAAGCCCTGCCGGGTAATTTCCAATAGCGCGTCGCGCAGTGGGCTGCCTAACGCGACCTGGGGCAACCGTTCGCCCGCGTGCATTAGGTCTCTAACGCGCAGCAGTAACCGTTTGCCCAGGCTGCCGCCGGGGTGGGAAAGGGCAAAATCTTCGGCAGTAAAGCCGCGCGCTTCGAGTAGCGCGACGGCGAGCGCGTCGCCCAGCGCCAGGGCCGCCGTGGTGGAGCTGGTAGGCGCGAGATCCAGAGGGCACGCTTCGCGTTCAACGCCGCTGTTCAGGTGCGCATCGGCGTGTTTGGCAAGAGTAGAATGAGGACGCCCCGTCATGCTTACCAGCGGCGTGCCCAGGCGCTTTAGCAGCGGCAGCAGGGCGGTCACTTCGGCGGTTTCGCCCGAATTGGAGAGCGCCAACACCACATCTGTGCGGGTAATCATGCCTAGATCGCCGTGACTAGCCTCCCCCGGATGCACAAAAAAGGCCGGTGTACCGGTGCTGGCAAGCGTCGCGGCGAGCTTGCCCGCTATATGGCCGGATTTCCCCATGCCGGTGACGACCACGCGCCCTTGGCAGGCCAGTATCAGCTCGCAGGCGTGGTCGAAACCTTCGTCAAGCTTGGCCTGGAGGCCGCCAATGGCTGCCTGCTCAATTTGCAGCGTACGCAGGGCACTTTCGCGTAGTAGGCTGGGTGGGGCCATGGCGTGATCTCTTAACGATTGAAAATATAAAAGCTATATCAAAACTAATAGCCGCTTAGAATAACACCTTGGCGCCCCTGATAGGCAGTGCTGAGCCCGCGGGTATGCTGGTAGACGCTATTAGTTAGTGAACCACTGGCGGATTAAGGCGCTTAAAATCGAGCGATAATGTTATGTAGCGTTATAGTACAATGTTTGATAACGTTTTAGAAACGCCGTTTTTTAACTGCGAGAGCAGCAAGTAAGGTATGATAGCCAATCAATATGATGCGCCTCGCTAAGGGTCAACTAAGCCATGACAGACGCTCCCTTTATCGAAATTGAAGAGCTTTATTTTTCACGCGGCGATTACGAGATTTTTCGCGGCGTGAACATGACCATCCCACGTGGCAAGGTAACCGCGATCATGGGGCCCAGCGGCTCCGGCAAAACCACGCTGCTCAAGCTGATAGGCGGGCAGTTGACGCCAGATCGGGGGCGGGTGTTGATTGACGGACAGGACGTGCATCGGCTATCCCGCAAAGCGTTGTTCTCGCTGCGTAAGCGGATGGGCATGCTGTTCCAAAGCGGCGCGCTTTTTTCCGATTTGGATGTATTTGAGAACGTCGCTTTTCCGCTGCGGGTGCATACCGACCTGCCCGATACCATGGTGCGTGACCTGGTGCTGCTTAAGTTGCAGGCGGTCGGTTTACGCGGCGCGTATCGGTTGACGCCCGCTGAACTGTCGGGGGGAATGGCGCGTCGGGTTGCCCTGGCGCGGGCGGTGGCACTCGATCCTGAGCTGATTTTGTACGACGAGCCGTTTGTGGGTCAGGATCCTATTTCCATGGGCGTGTTGGTCCAGCTGATTAAGCGTCTTAATCAAGCGTTGCAACTGACCTCGGTAGTGGTGTCGCACGATATTAAGGAAACCTTGAGTATTGCGGACTACCTCTATTTGATTTCGGATGGTCAGGTAATCGCTCATGGCACACCGCAAACCCTAGACACCAATCAAGACCCGCGGGTTAGCCAGTTTATTCACGGTGAACCCGATGGTCCGGTGCCGTTTCACTATCCCGCTGACGCTTTTTATCGCGATATCTTGGGTGACACCATGACCACGAAGGCAGGGTAAATGCAGTCAAAATTTTCTAGCAGCAGTGCCCGCATCACCCGGTTGGGGCGTAGAGGGTGCGATTTGATCGAAGCCTGGGGCCGGGCTGGCGTGTTTCTTGCTCAGTCGGCAGTCAGTGTGCCCTCTCGGGAGGGCTGGCGGCTATGGCTGCATCAGATGCACTTTGTGGGCGTGCTTTCGCTAGCCATTGTGCTGGTGTCGGGGCTGTTTATCGGCATGGTGCTGGCGCTGCAGGGATATACCATCTTGGTCGACTTTGGCGCTGAGCAGGCGTTGGGGCAAATGGTGGCACTTTCGCTATTGCGCGAACTCGCTCCCGTGGTGGCCGCGCTGTTGTTTGCTGGCAGGGCGGGCTCCGCCTTGACAGCTGAAATAGGTTTGATGAAAGCCACCGAACAGCTCACCAGCATGGAAATGATTGGCGTTGATCCGCTGCGTCGAGTGGTGGCTCCGCGCCTATGGGCCGGCTTTGTATCGCTGCCGATACTAACGATCGGGTTTGGCGTGGTGGGTATTTGGGGTGGCTACCTGGTAGGCGTCGAGTGGCTAGGCGTGTTTGAAGGCTCTTACTGGAGCAACATGCAGGCTAACGTGAATTTTATCAGCGATATTGGCAACGGTGTCATAAAAAGCATGGTATTCGCTGTGGTGGTCACCTGGATTGCGGTCTTCCAGGGCTACGACCTGGTGCCCACGTCTGAAGGTATTTCGCGCGCGACCACGCGTACGGTGGTGTATTCGTCGCTTGCAGTTCTGGGGCTTGATTTTGTCTTAACTGCCGTTATGTTTGGCGGTCTTTAATGGGTGGAGCAGTTTCATGAAACGCAGTAAAACCATGGAGTTCGGTGTTGGTCTGTTTATGATCGCGGGCATCTTGGGACTGGTATTCCTCGGCTTGCGTGTCAGTGGTTTAACGCTCTCTGCGCCCAATCAGTCGTTTCAATTGGAAGCCAATTTCGCCAATATTGGCAGCTTAAAACCACGTGCTCGGGTCACCATGGCCGGGGTGACGGTGGGGCGGGTTGAATCCATTGAGCTGGATACCCAGTGGTACGATGCGCGTGTGGTAATGAGCCTGGATAGCGAGCTTGAGGGCCAGCTGTCTCGAGATTCCATTGCCTCTATTTTGACGGCCGGTCTATTAGGCGAACAGTACGTCGGCCTTAGCGTGGGCGGGGATCCCGAGACGTTGGAAGATGGGGATGCCATTCGTGATACCCAGTCGGCGCTGGTATTAGAAGAACTTATCCAGCAGTTTGTGTCCAATATGGCAAGTAATTAAACACTAATCCAACGTAGGTTGGGGTAGGGAGGTAGACGTTATGAAGGGAGTAAGCTGGGTGCTAAGTCGTTGGGTATTAGCGGTTACGACGATGATCGCATTATTGGCGTCGCTGCAGACGCAAGCGCAGTCTCAGACGCCAGAAGAGCTGATTCGCGATAACGTTGAGTCACTGATGGCGGATATCGAAGGGCGTAAGGAGTACTACGCCAATAATCTTGACGAACTTGAAGCTTTGGTAGATAGCAATCTGGAACAAGTGGCCGATTTTCGCTATATCGGGGCTAGCGTCATGGGCAATTATTTCCGCAATGCTACCCCAGAACAGCGCCGCCGGTTTGCCGAGGTGTTTCGTCAAACGCTGATTGATACGTACACCCGTGGTCTGGTGACATTTGATTACGAAGAGCTGCGGGTATTGGATAACCAGCAGTCTCAGCGTTATGAGGATCAGGCCAATGTTGCTATGGAAGTGGTCGCTGATGACGGTGACGTCTACCCGGTGAGCTATAGCTTGCGGCGCTCTGACGGTGAATGGCGGGTGGTCAATGTGATCGTTAATGGCATTAATCTGGGGTTAACCTTCCGTAACCAGTTTGATCAAGCCATGCGCGATAATAACCGCGACTACGATGCGGTCATCGATGGCTGGTCACCTGACGTGGGTGTTGAAGAGCTGGAGCAGGGAGGCGATGCGTGACAGCCCTATTCTCGCGCGGTAGCGTTGCTGTGGTTGAAGAGGGTGAAACCTTGTCGGTGACAGGCGATGTGGATGTGACGCTGGCGGCCGATGTGGCCGCCAGTGGCGTTCAATGGCTGCAGTCAACGTCGCTTTCAGCGGTTACGCTGGATTTTAGCCAGGTTAATAAAGCTAGCAGCGTTGCTATTAGCGTCCTGTTTGAATGGTTACGTATTTGTCAGCAGCGTGCTATCAGTGTCCAGGCGATACATTTTTCAGCGCCTTTGTTGCGGCTTGCGTCCCTAGCGGAGCTGGATGATTTAATCGAACACCCAGCGGCCACGCTGGGTGTTTAATGCGCCGCCATCGCCAAGCGCGCTGGTTTTCTTTATTATGTCGCTCCAATCACGCTTATCAATAATGACGACCCCAAAGGAGTTTTTTGCGCCATGCAACCCAACGAGGTTAAAGCACTGCTTGAATCCCGCATCGACGGATGCCAGTTTCATATCCAGGGTGAAGGCTGTAATTTTCAGGTGATTGCGGTTGGTGATGCCTTTGAAGGTCTCTCTCCGGTGAAACGTCAGCAGCTAGTTTACGCTGCGCTTAGCGACGAGATCGCCTCGGGGGCGCTCCACGCCATTAGCATCAAAACGTTTACCCCGACGCAGTGGCAAACTGCGCCGGAAAACGTCCAATAACGGCCGCCAAATGGATAAATTACTTATTACTGGCAACGGGTCAGTAGACGGTGAAGTATGGGCAAGCGGCGCTAAAAATGCCGCGCTGCCCATCCTGTGTGCCAGCCTATTGGCCGATGGACCGGTGGTGATTGGCAATTTGCCCCATCTACAAGATATTACCACCACGCTAGAGCTGCTCGGCCGCATGGGGGTTGAGCCGGTGATGGGTGAAAAGCTAAGTATCCAGCTGGATGGTTCGCAGGTCACTCAATGCCACGCGCCCTATGAATTAGTCAAAAAGATGCGCGCCTCCATCCTGGTGCTGGGCCCTCTGCTTGCCCACTTCGGTAAAGCCGATGTGTCGTTGCCCGGTGGCTGTGCCATTGGCTCGCGTCCTGTCGATTTGCATATCCGTGGCCTGGAGGCCATGGGCGCTAAGATTCGCGTTGAGGCTGGCTATATCCGGGCGAGCGTCGATGGCCGCTTGAAAGGGGCGACGATTTACTTCGATACCGTAACGGTCACCGGTACCGAAAATTTGCTGATGGCCGCAACCTTGGCCGACGGCAAAACCGTGCTGGAAAATGCTGCCCGCGAGCCTGAAATCGTCGACTTGGCGGAGTGTTTGATCAAAATGGGCGCTAAAATCAGCGGCCAAGGGACTGACACCATTATCATCGAGGGTGTCGAAAAGCTCCACGGCTGCGAGCACGATGTGATGCCTGACCGTATTGAAACGGGCACTTTCCTGGTCGCCGCCGCCATGACCGGCGGGCGCGTTAAAGTTAACCGCACGCGGGCAGATATCCTCGATGCGGTGATTGCCAAGCTCGAAGAAGCCGGGGCCGAGGTGACTAGCGGTGAGGGCTGGATTGCCCTGGATATGCATGGCAAGCGTCCTACTGCCGTCAATATTCGCACCGCGCCCTATCCGGCATTCCCGACGGATATGCAGGCACAGTTCGTGGCCATGAACGCCGTCGCCGTGGGGCATTCTCGGGTGGTCGAGACCATCTTTGAAAATCGCTTTATGCACGTTCAAGAACTCAACCGCATGGGCGCTAATATTGTGCTGGAAGGCAACACCGCCTTGATTGAAGGGGTTGAGAAGCTTTCCGGTGCGCCGGTGATGGCAACCGACCTGCGTGCTTCTGCTTCGCTAGTGATTGCAGCCATGATGGCTGAGGGCGAAACCCTGGTAGATCGTATCTATCACATTGATCGTGGCTACGAATGCATCGAAGAAAAACTGCAGCTGCTGGGTGCGCGTATTCGCCGTATTCCTGGGTAAGTCATGCTATTAATCTCCTGCATGCGAATAACGACGGGCCGACACGATGAGTAAGCAACTGATTTTAGCCCTCTCGAAGGGCCGTATCCTGGAAGAGACGCTGCCGCTGCTAGCCGACGCGGGTATTGCCCCCGTTGAAGATCTCAGCAAAAGCCGCAAGCTACTCTTTGCTACCAACCTGCCCGATGTAAAGCTGGTGGTTATCCGCGCCACCGACGTGCCCACCTACGTTCAGCTCGGGGCCGCCGATGTAGGGATTGCAGGTAAAGATGTGCTGCTGGAGCACGGCGCTGAAGGGTTTTATGAGCCGTTAGATCTCGATATTGCCCGTTGCAAATTGATGACGGCTGGCGTTACCGGTGAATTGCCTGCCCGTGCGCGGCGCCGGGTGGCGACTAAGTTTGTCAATATCGCGCGCCGCTACTACGCCGAGCAGGGCATCCAGGCCGAAGTCATCAAGCTCTATGGCGCCATGGAACTTGCGCCTTTGATGAATCTGGCCGATGAAATTGTCGATATTGTCGATACTGGCAATACCTTACGTGCCAACGGCATGGAGCCGCGTGAATTAATCGCCCATATCAGCACGCGATTGATCGTCAATAAGGCCGCCATGACCATGAAACATGAGCGTATTAAGCCGTTATTGGCCCGTTTAGACAGTGCGGTTAAAAAGCGTCAGGCACAGCTTGCCGAATAACCTGAGGTGACCTATGAGCGATCCTACTAGCGAACAAGCGATCAGCGAACAGCCCACGATTACTCGTCTATCGACGAACGATACGGGCTTCCATCAGCGGCTTGATAGTCTGCTGGATTGGGAAGGCGTGTCTGATAAGGCGGTGCGAACGCGGGTTGAGGAAATACTCGCCAGCGTTAAGCAGCGTGGTGACGCGGCCGTTATTGAAGCCACGAATCGTTTTGACCGGCTCGCTGTGACCCAGATGGAAGAGTTACAGTTAACCCCTGAGCAGTTAAAGCGAGCGTTTGATCACCTGCCCGCCGAGCAGCGCGGGGCGTTGTCTAGCGCCGCCGAGCGGATTAAGCGTTACCACGAGCGTCAAAAGCCTGATTCTTGGCAGTATCAAGAGGCCGATGGCACGGTGTTAGGGCAGAAAGTCACCCCGCTGGATCGCGCCGGCATCTATGTTCCCGGTGGCAAGGCGGCGTACCCCTCGTCGGTGCTGATGAATGCGATTCCAGCCCACGTAGCCGGTGTGCGCGAAATCGTGATGGTCGTACCCACGCCTGACGGCGTATTAAACGAGCTGGTGCTGGCGGCTGCACATTTAGCCGGTGTTGACTACGTCTTCACCATCGGTGGGGCTCAAGCCATCGCCGCACTTGCGTATGGCACAGAAAGCGTTCCTCGGGTCGATAAAATCGTCGGGCCGGGTAATATCTATGTCGCCACGGCAAAGCGCGCCGTGTTTGGTCAAGTGGGTATCGATATGATTGCCGGCCCATCGGAAATTATGGTGGTTTCCGATGGACAGACCGATCCCGAGTGGCTGGCGATGGATCTATTCTCTCAGGCCGAGCACGACGAAGACGCTCAGGCAATCTTAGTTAGTTGGGATTCTGACCACCTGGATGCCGTGGAAGCGGCGATTGAGCGGCTGCTGCCGAGCTTAGAGCGCGCAGAGATCGTGCGTGAGTCGCTGCGTAAGCGGGGCGCATTGATTCACTGCCAGGATGCTCAAGACGCCATTGCCATGATTAACCGCATTGCGCCTGAGCACCTGGAGCTTTCGGTGTCTGAGCCTGAGACATGGTTGGATGATATTCGTCATGCTGGGGCGATCTTTATGGGGCGCTATACCGCTGAAGCCCTAGGCGATTACTGTGCCGGGCCCAATCACGTCTTGCCTACCTCCGGTACAGCGCGCTTCTCTTCACCGCTGGGCGTTTACGACTTTCAGAAACGCTCTTCGATTATTCATTGTTCTGCTGCCGGTGCTTCTGAGCTGGGCAAAATCGCCTCGGTACTTGCGCGAGGGGAATCGTTAACCGCTCACGCGCGCTCAGCGGAGTACCGGATTCGCGACTGATGCTGCTAAAAGGCGCCTAAGCCGTAGGTGCGCTAGGCGTTTATATGCGGCCGTTAATGAGATCATTATGAGCCGCGTTGGCGTGGCATGCCTTCTTCGTTAACCGTGGGGGTGGGCGGCGGGCGTTCTCCCACCTCAAGGGTCATTTGCATGCGCTCGCCGCTGCGTACGATCGTCAGCGGAAGGGACGTGCCGGGTGGGATGGAAGCAATGTCACTCATGGCGGTACGTGCATCCAAAATAGGCTCTCCATCGACGGCGAGCAAAACGTCCCCCGGCTCTAGTCCCGCTTTGTCGGCTGGGCCGTTATTGACGACCCCCGCGATAATGACCCCCTGCGGCGTCTGCAGGCCAAAAGAGGCGGCCAGTTCGCGTGACAGCGCCTGCGCCTCGATACCCAGCCAGCCGCGAATCACGCGGCCTTGGGTGACCAGTTCATCAAGAATGCTATGGGCGAGGTTGGCAGGAATCGCAAACCCAATGCCCTGCGACCCGCCTGAGCGTGAAAAAATCGCGGTATTAATGCCAACCATGGCGCCCTCTGGGTTGACCAGCGCGCCGCCTGAATTGCCCGGATTGATGGCGGCATCGGTTTGAATGAAGTCTTCGTAGGCGTTAAGGCCGAGGTGGTTGCGTCCTGTCGCGCTAATGATCCCCATCGTGACGGTTTGTCCTACGCCAAAGGGGTTGCCAATGGCCAGCGCCACATCGCCTACCGCGACATCGGCTGAGTCCGTCAGCTCTATCACTGGCAAGTCGTCCAGGTTAATTCTTAACACGGCCAAGTCGCTCTCAGGGTCGGTGCCGATCACTTCGGCCAGTGTCTCACGACCATCGCGCAAGGCTACCTGGATCTCGTCGGCACCGTTGATGACATGGTGATTGGTCAGCACATAGCCGTCCTCGCTAACGATCACCCCGGAGCCTAGGCTCGAAAGCATGCGTTGGTGGGTTGTCGCGTCATCGCCCTGGTTATCAAAAAACTGTTGGAAAAATGGGTCCGACATCAGCGGGTGCTGATCGCGCTCAACAATTCGCGACGAGTAGATATTAACGACCGCGGGCGCCGCTTGGTTCACCGCGTGAGAGTAGCTTGCAGGCCCTTGGTTGCGGGTTAGCGGTGCTGCCTGGTGAATTTCGGGCGCAGGGCGGTTAGTATCTCGCTCAACGGCGGCCGGCGTCGTGGAAATGGCAGGCGCCGGCGTTTGGGGGGGCGTATCACTCAACGGATTAGGCAGTCGTTCGGGGAGAGCAACTAAAATTAATATAGCGAGCAGTACGCCTGTGATGACAGGCCATAGGTAAGGCAGCACATAGCGTCGCATGCAAACATTCCTTAACGGGGTCGGTCTCGCTATTGGCGATGCGAAGAAGCGAGTCTTTATAATAAAGTGATGGTAACACTTTATTAGCAAGTTCCTCACGGGTGCATTTTAATCATTAACGGAGTCTTTATGATTCATCGCGACCAATTAGTGGCAGCCTGTGATCATCAGTTGCGCGCCTCACAGTTTAAAGACTTTACGATTAACGGATTGCAAGTAGAGGGTGGCGACCAAGTTAGGCGAATTATGACCGGCGTGACGGCCTGTCAGGCGTTGCTGGATGAAGCGGTCGCCTGGCAGGCGGATATGCTGTTGGTGCATCACGGCTATTTTTGGAAAAACGAGCCCGTGGCGATTACCGGCATGAAGCAAAAGCGGATTAAAACGCTGCTTGATCATGATATCAGTTTATTGGCGTATCACCTGCCCCTGGATGCTCATGCAGAGATGGGTAATAACGCCGAATTGGCTAGGCGTCTTGGCTGGAAGGTTGAGGGCTGTCTTGATGGGGAGCTTGGCGACGGGTTGTTATGGTCTGGACGCCTAGCGCAGCCTCAGACTGTGCAAACCTTGGCCGCGCATGTTGCGTATACACTGCAGCGTGAACCGTTGGTGATTGAGGCCCCACAAGTGGGCAATATAGAGCGTATTGCCTGGTGCACCGGCGGTGCACAGGACATGATAACGGCCGCGTTTGAGGCCGGGGCGCAGGCCTTTGTGTCGGGTGAAATATCCGAGCGAACTACGCATCTTGCGCGTGAAATGGGCATTCACTACATCGCAGCGGGCCACCATGCGACTGAGCGCTACGGTGTTCAGGCCCTGGGCGAATGGCTAAGCGATGGGTACGGTGTCGAGCACCGCTTTGTGGATATCGATAATCCCGCCTAATGAAGGGCTTGCCCCCTAAGCGTCGATGACGTTCAAGGGGGCTCGGTAACCTCTTGGGTTGATTAATAACGCGGGGGCTGAGGCGTCGCTGCTTCTTTGCCCTTCAAGCCAAAGTCTTCCGATAGCGTGCCGTTTTTGCCGTCGGCGTAGTCGCGGGGAGTTGCCGGGGCGGCGCTTTCCTCGGTCGACTCTTCGCCTGCGTCTATGTCGGTTAGATCAAGGCCGGGTTGAATGGCGGCGTCGCGAATATTCCACTCTTCGGCGTCCGCTTTGAGCTGTCGCTCTAGCTGGTTGGCTTCATCACGTATGTTGCTGAGGCGTGTGTATATCCCTGTCAAGTGACTGCCCACGCTGCTCTTCAGTTCAGCGATTTGGTGTTCGTGTTCGAGTAGCTGTTGCCGCAAGGCAGCTCTCTCGCGCTGGCTTTTGCTGAATAAGCGATAGCAACCCATGCCAGCGATAAAGCCGACGATAAGACCGATCACAGCAAATGTTAATGGTGAGCTTGCGTCCACAGTGTTCTCCCTGGCGCTTTGTAACTATAACTGTCGGCTGCATTAGCCATCAGCTTAACGATCAAACAGGCTGCTATTATAGGCGTCAGTCAGGCGGTTGGGTCAATCCGCTCATGCGCGATGGCGTCTCAGTGGGTATAATCGCAGTCTTCTTAGGGGTGCCAGCGGTCATGCTGGTGGCTGCGTTTCATGGTTTGGGAGGCGATTGCATGTCATTAACACCTGCGGGTAAACCGATGTCAAAAGCGCGTCCTAAAACGCCGATAGAGCGCTATCGAGCGGATTTGGAGCGTGATGATTTTCAATACGATGCGGCGCAGGAAGCCGCAGTTAAGCACCTTCAGCGGCTTTACGATGAGCTGGTCGCCGCGCCCACCACCGTGCCTAAAGCCCTGGTCGCTAATAGAGGGCTAAAAGCCAAAATGGCGGGTTTTATGGGCAAGAGGTCCTCATCGGCTGATGCCCCCGTTTTGCCCCAAGTGAAGGGGCTGTATTTTTGGGGTGGGGTAGGGCGTGGCAAGACCTACTTGGTGGATACCTTTTACGAGGCGTTGCCCTTTGCCGATAAAATGCGTACCCACTTTCATCGTTTTATGCAGCGTGTGCATAACGAGCTGACCCATTATAAAGGCGAAAAAAATCCGTTAACGCTGATCGCCGGTAAATTTGCGGCGGAAGCACGGGTTATCTGCTTTGATGAATTCTTTGTCAAAGATATTACCGATGCGATGATTCTAGCCAACTTGCTGGAAGCGCTGTTCGAGCGCGGGGTCGTGTTAGTGGCGACCTCCAATATCGTACCCGATGAGTTGTATAAAAACGGCCTGCAGCGGGCGCGTTTCCTGCCCGCTATCGCGCTTGTTAACAGCCACTGCGAGGTGGTCAACGTTGACTCTGGGGTTGATTACCGATTGCGTGCGCTAGAGCGTACTGCCATCTTCCATTCGCCGCTGGATGAGGCGGCTGAGCGTGAATTGGCGCGTAGCTTTCGGGAAATAGCCGGGCACGAAGGCGAAGCAGAGGCGTCGCTAGAGGTGAATCACCGCGTGTTAACAATGCGCCGTCTGCATGACGACGTGGCGTGGTTTGAGTTTCTCGAGCTGTGCGACGGGCCGCGCAGTCAGAATGATTATATTGAGCTGGCTCGGGAGTTCCACACGGTGCTGGTATCTAACGTCGTGCGGATGGATGCCCAAAACGATGATCAGGCGCGCCGCTTCATTAACATGGTCGATGAATTTTATGACCGTGGTGTAAAGTTGCTGATGTCGGCGGAAGCGCCGATAGAAGAGCTTTATAGCGATGGCAAGCTAACGTTTGAATTCCAGCGCACGCTTTCACGCCTGCAAGAAATGCAGTCTAAAGAGTATCTCGCCATGGCGCATAAGCCCTAGCCTGAACCGTCGGCAAGCCCGCGATAAAAAAGTCGTGATACGGCTTAACTTGTCATATTCCTTGCTGTAGAATGCGCTCGCTACATGTTGCTTGCCATGCTTGCCATGCTTGCCATGCTTGCCATGCTTGCAACCAAAAAGAATAGGGATGGTGCTTCGCCGTGCAACGGTGTAAGTCACCCCATACATTTAATCTGGTGATTTCATCCATGAAGACGTTCAGTGCTAAGCCGCAGTCCGTCCAGCGCGACTGGTATGTAGTCGACGCCAAGGACAAAACGCTCGGTCGTCTGGCAACCGAGATTGCTCGCCGCCTACGCGGTAAGCATAAACCCGAATTTACCCCTCACGTTGATACCGGCGACTACATCGTCGTTATCAACGCAGAGAAAGTCCACGTAACCGGTAATAAGGCGAAGGCTAAAACCTACTATCGCCACACGGGTTACCCGGGCGGTCTGCGCTCCATGACATTCGACAAAATGCTTGATCATGCGCCCGAGCGCATCATTGAGTCTGCCGTTAAAGGCATGTTGCCGAAAGGTCCTTTGGGCCGTGCCATGTACACAAAACTAAAAGTGTACGCCGGTGCCGAGCATCCGCATGCTGCCCAACAGCCGCTTGAACTGAACCTCTGAGGAAATCTTCGCCATGACACAGCAGTATTACGGTACCGGGCGCCGCAAGACTTCCACCGCTCGCGTGTTTATGAAGCCGGGCTCTGGCAAAATTAGCGTCAACAACCAAGACCTCGATCTCTATTTTGGTCGTGTTACCGGTCGCATGGTTGTTCGTCAGCCGCTTGAATTGACTGAAACATTGAATCAATTCGACATCTTCGTCACCGTCGCTGGTGGCGGTGGTTCGTCTCAAGCTGGCGCCATTCGCCACGGCATTACCCGCGCCCTGATGAACTACAACGAAGACCTGCGTCCTTCGCTACGTGCCGCTGGCTACGTCACGCGTGACGCACGTCAAGTTGAGCGTAAGAAAGTCGGTCTACGCAAAGCGCGTCGTCGTCCGCAGTTCTCCAAGCGTTAAGCCTTTACGCTATGCGACAAAACGTCCAGGTCTCCGACCTGGGCGTTTTTTATTGGAATATCAAAAAACTATATTGCTGTTACCACTATGGTCACGGGCGGTTGTTCTTGTGCACAGCGCTTAGTTTTTTTACCATAGAGCGTAATTAATATTCGTCGCCGCAGACACCTTTTGTGGCGGAACGGGTAAGCTGATGGGAGAAACCTTAAATGGCAGATAACGGCATAAACAAAGGCCGACGCCGTTTCCTTGTAGGCGCCACCTCTGTTGTGGGTGCGGTGGGCGCTGTCGGGGTTGCGGTCCCCTTTGTGGCTTCTTGGCAGCCTAGTGCCAGGGCAAGAGCGGCGGGTGCTCCCGTTCAGGCGGATATATCCAGGCTTGAACCAGGGCAGCGCATGACTGTGGAATGGCGTGGTCGTCCTATATGGATCATCAACCGCACACCGGAGATGATTGAGCGCACTGAAGCTCTGAATGCCGATAGCTTGGCGGATCCTGATTCAGAGGTGCCGCAGCAGCCAGTGTACGTGACCAGTGAATTGCGCTCCATTAGACCAGAAATCGGCGTGTTAATTGGTATCTGTACCCACCTGGGCTGTTCGCCGCTTTTCCGGCCAGAGCCTGATGCAGAAGGTGTGGGCGTTGATAACTGGCCGGGTGGTTTCTTCTGTCCTTGTCATGGGTCGCGCTTTGATCTGGCGGGTCGCGTGTTTAGTAACGTCCCCGCGCCGACCAACCTTGAGGTGCCACCCTATCGCTTTGAAAACGATGACATCATCGTGGTGGGCGAAGATGAGGAGACTGCCTGATGGCCAATCCCAATAAAGCCAAAGCAGAAAGCGGCATCATGCGCTGGGTAGACGACCGCTTTCCTGCTACTCAGATGATGCAAGATCATCTGACAAAGTACTACGCACCGAAGAATTTTAACTTCTTCTATCTGTTTGGCGTGCTAGCGATGCTGGCGCTCGTCAATCAGATACTGACGGGCGTATGGCTTACCATGAGCTATAACCCTTCCGCAGAAGGTGCTTTTGACTCCATTGAGTACATCATGCGTGATGTCGAGTGGGGTTGGCTGATTCGCTATATGCACACGACAGGCGCGTCTGCCTTCTTTGTCGTCATTTATATGCATATGTTCCGCGGGCTATTATATGGCTCTTACAAGGCGCCTCGCGAACTGGTGTGGATATTTGGTATGACCATTTATCTGGCACTCATGGCGGAAGCCTTTATGGGCTACCTGCTGCCATGGGGGCAGATGTCCTACTGGGGCGCTCAGGTCATTATCTCACTGTTCTCCGCTATTCCGGCTATTGGCCCCGATTTGGCGCAGTGGGTGCGTGGTGACTTCCTGATTACCGGCATTACCCTTAACCGTTTCTTTGCGCTGCACGTGGTGGCGTTACCAATCGTGATTCTAGCGCTTGTGGTGCTGCACATTATTGCCCTTCACGAAGTGGGTTCTAATAACCCAGACGGTATCGATATCAAGCAGAAAAAGGATGAAACCGGTAAACCGCTGGATGGTATTGCGTTTCACCCCTACTACACGGTTAAAGACCTAGTGGGCATTGCGATCTTCCTGTTTGTATTCTGCGTGGTGGTGTTCTATTTCCCGGAAGGGGGCGGCTACTTCATTGAGAAGCCCAACTTTGAGCCGGCTAACCCGCTGAAAACGCCGGATCACATTGCGCCTGTCTGGTACTTTACGCCGTTCTACGCCATTTTGCGTGCGATTACTTTCTCGGTGTTTGGCTTAGACGCCAAGTTCTTGGGGGTCATATTTATGGGCGGCGCTATCGCGGTGCTGTTCGTTCTGCCGTGGCTTGATCGCAGCCCGGTACGCTCCATGCGCTATAAAGGCTGGATCTCTAAAACCATGCTGCTGCTGTTTGCCATCAGCTTCGTGATTCTGGGCATCTTGGGTGTGTTGCCATCGACTGAAGGGCGAACCCTTCTTGCGCAGGTGTGCACCGTCGTCTACTTCGCCTACTTCGTCTTGATGCCTTTCTACACCAGGCTAGAGAAGACTAAACCTCTTCCGGAAAGGGTGACTGGCTAATGAAAAAGCATCTATTAGCACTACTTTTCGCGATAGTGCCAGTAACCGCGATGGCTGCAGGGGGCGCCAGCGTGTCTCACTCGATGGACCCTGATCTGCACGATAAGGCTTCCTTACAGAACGGTATGAAACTGTATGTGAACTACTGCATGGGCTGCCACTCGCTTGAGCACCAGCGTTTTGCCCGTGCGGCTGAAGATCTGGCAATGCCTCAGGATCTGGTGGAAGAAAATCTAATTTTCTCACCGGCATTAGGCTACAACGATCAGATGCATATCGCCATGGACAGCGGCGATGCAGAAAGCTGGTTTGGCGCGGCGCCGCCGGATTTAACGCTAGAGGCGCGTCTGCGTGGAACCGATTGGATTTACTCTTATTTGCTCGGTTTCTATAAAGACCCTAGCCGTCCGACAGGCGTCAACAACACGGTGTATGAGTTGGTGGCGATGCCTAACGTGCTGGAGCCTTTGCAAGGCGTTCAGGAAATGGTTTGCGCGGAAACCGATCATCCGGTCGAGGGCCAGGAGCCTGATCCTCTGTCGGGTAAATATCAGTCGTGCGAGGTGCTGCAAGTCACCGAGCCGGGGGCGCTCGAGCCTGATGAGTTTGAGGAAGCGGTGTATGACCTGACCAACTTCCTGGCTTATGTGGGTGAGCCTTCTAAGCTGCAGGCGCAAGCATTAGCGCCTAAAGTGCTGATCTTTATCTTTATTTTCGGGGTGGTCGCGTACTTCCTTAAACGTGAATACTGGCGAGATGTGCACTAATTAGCAGTGGCTGATGATCAAGAGGGCGCACGGCGTAAGCCGTGCGCCTTTTGTTTGTTGGTAAGGCAATATAAGCAAAGCAAGCTAGCTTCCCCTAAGGGCGGGCTGGCATGTTATTATCCAAGATTGTTTTGATGCGAGGATGCTTTCATGGGTGTTGTGGCCAAGCGGTCGTCGATGATCTTTTACTCAGGTGGTGATGATCATTTCAGTCATCGTGTGCGCATTGTGCTGGCCGAGAAGGGGGTTGCCGTCGATATTGTCGATGTGCTCGACGAAAAACCGCCGGAAGAGTTGGCAGACCTCAACCCGTACAACAGCGTACCGACGCTGTTAGATCGAGATTTGGTGCTGTATGAATCCAAGGTCATGATGGAGTACTTGGATGAGCGTTTCCCGCATCCCCCGTTGTTGCCTGTTTATCCCGTAGCCCGCGCGCAGAGTCGGCTGTGGATGCACCGTATTGAGCGCGAGTGGTGCCCGATGGTTGATCAGATTCGCAGCGGCGGTAAGAAAGAGGCGGATAAGGCGCGTAAAGAGCTGCGTGAAAGCTTGATTGGTATCTCGCCGATTTTCGAAGATATGCCTTATTTCATGAGCGAAGAGTTTACCCTGGTGGATTGCTGTTTAGCGCCCGTACTGTGGCGTTTGCCGGAACTCAACATCGAGTTGCCTGAAAAACAGGTTAAGCCGCTGTTGGCCTACATGTCACGGGTATTTGAGCGTGAAGCGTTTAAGGCATCTTTAAGTGAGCGTGAAAAAGAGATGCGCGCTTGAATTCATTTGGCTCCTTTGCCTGTGATAAAGGTGGGGGAGCCTTACTTGTTAGGAGGAGGGAGTCCAGATGAAATCGAGTCGCCCCTATCTCGCCCGAGCACTGTATGAGTGGTTGTTGGACAATGAGTTAACCCCTTATGTAGTGGTCGATGCCACCTTGCCTGGCGTCGAGGTGCCCCGCCAGTTCGTTCAAAATGGTCAGATTGTTTTGAACGTGGCACCAACGGCCGTGCGCGATCTGTTCATGGAGAACCAGGCGATAGGCTTTAATGCGCGCTTTGGCGGGCAACCCATGCAGGTAATGATTCCCACGCCGGCGTTAATTGCTATCTACGCTCGAGAAAACGGCGCGGGCATGGTCTTTGGCCATGAGCCTGAACTTGAGGATGGAGCTGAGTCCTCGGGTGATATTGAGGACGAAGATAATGCTTCTGGTAAGTCGGCGCCTTTAGCCAAGAAAGAGCCTTCAGCCAAGGGCAAGAAAGAGCCTTCAGCCAAGCCAGAGCTGTCAATCACAGCAAAGGATGGTGATCATTCGAAGACGTCCTCAGCGGAAGCCGACAAAGACCCCAAGTCGAAGAAAAAGCCGACGCTGCGGGTGGTCAAGTAAAACGCCTGATGCGGCACAATAAAAAGCCTCGCTCTGATAAGAGCGAGGCTTTTTTAATTCAGTCGAGGTACTCAAACACCTTAACAATGCGCTGTACGCCGCCTACAGCAGAGGCTGCATTGACGATACGGTCCGCCTCTTCACGGCTAACGCGGCCCATTAGATAAACGCTGGCATTTTCAGTGGTGACTTTTATTTTGGAGGAGTCGATGCGGTCATTCGTAGCTAACTGGCTGATCACATTGGTGGTTAACCACGTATCGGCGAGGCGCTGAGTAGCGGGCAGGCGGGCGGCGATGGTCAGTTCATTATGAACCCGGTCAACGCCGCGCAAGTTGCTGGTGACGTTGCCGGCCATGTCGCGCAGTTCCTCGCTGGGCACCTGGCCCACCAGTAGCACAACGCCATCGAAGCTATGAGCGCGGATGCGGGCATCGCCTAGCCGCGCGTCGGCACGTTTCAGTGCGCTTTCCACCTCGCGCTCAATGGTTGCATCAATGGCCTCAACGTCTTCGCTACGCTGGGCGTAGTTGGACGGGTTGGACGCTGAGTTGTTGGCACAGCCGCTGATAAAGAGGGCCGCACAAAGCGCGACGGCGATTAGGCCACGAGAGGAGAGGCGTTGGGTCATCGGTATGACTCCTTAATGTAAGTGGTGACGCAGTTGAACAGGGCCGATAGGCGCTTAAGCACTGCCAAACAGCTGTTCATCAATAAGGTCGCACAAGCAGTGGATCACCAGCAGGTGGACCTCTTGGATGCGCGCCGTCGAAGTGGCGGGAACGCGAATTTCACAGTCATCCTGGCCTAACAGCGACGCCATATCGCCACCGTCGCGGCCGGTAAGTGCTACCACGGTCATGTCTCGGTCGTGGGCGGCCTGGATCGCTTGCACAATATTGCCTGAATTGCCGCTGGTAGAAATGGCCAATAGCACATCGCCGGGCTGACCGAGGGCACGGATCTGCTTTGAAAACACCTCATTATAGCTGTAGTCGTTAGCGATTGAGGTGAGCGTAGAGGTATCGGTAGTGAGCGCCAGCGCGGGTAGGCTGGGGCGTTCACGTTCAAATCGATTAAGTAGCTCAGAGGAGAAGTGCTGGCTATCACCAGCGCTACCGCCGTTACCGCAGGCAAGAATTTTACCTTCGCTGACCAGGCACTGCACCATCATTTGGCTGGCCACCTCGATAAAGGGGGGCAATACTTCGCTGGCATAGGTTTTGGTGTCGATGCTGGCGTTAAAGTGATCGAGTATACGAGCTTGAAAGTCCATCAGGGCTTCCTGATTAAAATGGAGGGTTTAAATAGTCTCAAAAGGCGTCAAAAGCGGCTTTTACCCAGTGAAAGTCGAGATCAGGCGGCTTGCCAATAATCGCCAGGATATCAAAGCGGCAGGGTGATGAAAGCCCTCCGCGGGCAAGATATAAGCTGGCCGCCCGCACCAGGCGTTGTTGCTTTTGATAGGTGATGGTTTCCAGCGGGTGTCCGTAACGCGCAGTGGTACGATGTTTGACCTCAACAAACACAAGAATATCGTCATCGCGCATCACCAAGTCAAGCTCACCGCCCTTGACGTGATGGTTCTGCGCAATGAGGGTGAGGCCCCGCTGACATAGCCATTCAGCGGCGACTTGCTCAATGGCAGCACCGCGAGCCCTAGCGGTACGGGCGTTATTCGTCACTGCTTTCCTGGGCCGTATCCGCGGGGAGGGGTATTAAAATAGGCGCAGGGACGCCGTTTTGAAATTTTGCCCAGGGCAGTTCGCGGTAAATGCGCCCGTCACCGTTGAGAGAGAGGGTGCCGGTGCTACCATTCAGACCGTTCAGTTCGTCGAGGTTGGAGAGGCGGATGGCCAGTTCGTAAGCATCCACGCCCATTGCCATTAGGCGGAACATGGAGGCGTCGGATTCGTCGCGTAAACGCTGGTAGGTCGCTGCGAAGGGCAGTGCTTCTTCGCCACCCACGGCCGCGTCGGGGATTTGCCAGGGAATATCCATAAACATCACGTCGTTCAGATCTTGGTCAAGGCGAGTTTGCAGGCGCCCTTCGTGTAAATGTGAGGTGGCATAAATGGGGAGATCAGGTGCGTAGTAGTAGTCCATGGTAGGCGGCACCTGACGCGCGTACTCAGGCAGGGCGAGCAGAAACAGCGCGTCTATATTGCCCAGCCGGGCGCGGTCACCGCTAACGTTGAGGGCGGTTTGAACGGCATTGGCAACCGAGCTTTCAGGGTTGTAGCGCACGGCATTGGTAATCTCACCGCCTTGGCGTTGCCACTCATTCCAAAAGGCTTCGCCTACCCGGCGGCCCCAGTCATTATCGGGCACCATCACGGACATTTGGCGTTGACCATCCTGCCAGGCGCGCTGAGCGGCTTGGCGGGCCTCGTCTTCCGCCGACAGGCCGTACTGGAACAGCCGCTGGGCCTGATTGCTGTCACCGCTACCATAGTTAAGCGCTAGCGTGGGAAGCGGCACGCTGGCGCGCTGTTCCAGCTGGGTGACTTGGTCTTTGGCTAACGGGCCGATAATTAGCTGCGCGTTCATTTGCTGTGCGCGATCATACAGCTCGTCCGTTGAGTAGCGTGAGGCGTCTAGAAAGCTGAGCTCGACATTGTCGCCGGTAACCTCATGGTGCTGACGCATGGCCGTGGCAATCGTATTGGCAACGCTGCTAAGCGGTCCTGATTCGGGCAACGCAACCACGATACGGCGAATATCTTGCCCTTCAAGCTCGGGCAGCGCGATGCTGACCGCGCTGGGCTGATCCAGTGCGTCGCGGGCCCAGCGCTGACGCTCGGCAAGCCTCTCTTGCTGATTGGCTTGCATCGGCAGTTCGTCATCGAGCACCTGTGTCGCCCGCAGTACGGCGCGCGGCTCGTCTAAGGCGCGCGCAAGTTCGGAAAACAGCAAGGCCCAGCGCACACGGTCAGGCTCTGATAGCAGGCTTTCATCAATGCCACTGGCGGTGTCGAACGCGTTATCGCGCTGCCCCTGGCGGGCAAGGATATTGGCAGCTTCCAGGCGCGTTCTGGCGGCTTGCTCCGGCGCTTGCTGCTCCGCCTGGCTGAGTAGCTGGCCAGGGTCTTCATCGGGCACACGATCCACCACGCTAGGCGACTGCATCGCACAGCCAGCAACGAGAAATGCCATGAGGGCAGCGGCGAGTAAGCCACGTAATGACTGTTTCATGTATCCTTCCTTAGGTTTCCATTTGCGCTGTCGCTGTTTGCCAGCGATTGACGGTGCCACGGCACAAGCATAGCGCACCGGCCGAGCAAGCCACCAACGAATCGAGAGTCATTAACGAATTGAAAGTCATTAACGAACTGAAAGTCATCAACGAATTGAGAGTCAATAATGACAGATCATAATCCGGGCACATTGTACGTGGTTGCCACGCCAATTGGGAATTTGGACGACTTAACCGCGCGTGCCGCTCGGGTGTTAGGGCAAGTAACGCGGATTGCGGCTGAAGATACCCGCCATAGCGGACGCTTGTTAGCGCACTTGGGGCTCAACAAGCCCATGCTCTCACTGCACGAGCATAATGAAGCACGCCGTGTGGATACGCTCGATAGTTATCTCGCCGCCGGTGAAGATATTGCCCTGATCAGCGATGCCGGAACGCCGTTAATTAGCGACCCTGGCTTTGTATTGGTGCGCGAGCTGCGCGCACGCAATCGCCATATTGTGCCTATTCCAGGCCCCTGTGCGTTGATTACCGCTTTATCGGGCGCGGGCTTGCCGACAGACCGCTTTGTATTTGCCGGTTTTCTACCCGCTAAACCCGGCGCGCGCCGCCAAGCGTTAGACGGTTGGAAAGCCCGCGAAGAGACGCTGGTGTTTTATGAGTCCCCCCACCGTATCGTGCACACGCTTGAAGCGTTGCAAGAGCAAATGGCGGATCGCGATGTGGTATTGGCCCGAGAGCTAACCAAAACCTTCGAAACGTTTTTGCACGGCACGCCTGCATCGTTATTGGCGCAGTTGACGGCTGATCCGAATCAAGCCCGCGGCGAATTTGTGGTGATCGTCGCTGGCGCGCCACCGGTCGAGCAGAGCGAGCATCAGGCTATATCAGCAGATGCCTTGCTAGAAACACTGTTGGCCGAGGGGGTTGGCGTTAAACAGGGCGCTGCGATTGCCGCGCGAATGCTCGGCGGTCGCAAGCAGACTTGGTACGCTCGTTTGCAAGCAATCAAAGGTGACCATTGAGGCAAATCGAGGGCGCTGGTATGCTTGCCGCCGGAGTTGGCCAGACAGTCGCCGCTAACACCCGTTAAAAGGTGTTGGGGGAGGAAAGTCCGGGCTCCATAGGGCAGAGTGCCAGGTAACGCCTGGGCGGCGTGAGCCGACGGAAAGTGCAGCAGAGAGTAGACCGCCTAAGCCCCTGAAATAAACCTCTGGGGCCGGTAAGGGTGAAAGGGTGCGGTAAGAGCGCACCGCGCGCCTGGCAACAGTGCGTGGCAAGGTAAACCCCACTCGGAGCAAGACCAAATAGGGACCCAATGGCGTGGCCCGCGCTGGGTCCGGGTAGGTTGCTTGAGCGCTGTGGTAACGCAGCGCCTAGAGGAATGGCTGTCCACGACAGAACCCGGCTTATCGGCCGACTCCCCATTTTCCTTTCAGGGCGTGCATGCACGCCCTTTCTAGCGTTATTTTTAACGATATCGTCTTTTATATTCTTGTGTGAGAAAAACATGCCGTCTGCTGACGCTGAACAGGTTGCTTCCCGCTTTCGCCATACCAGCGTACTCCTGGAAGGGGCTGTCGATGCCTTGGTTCACGATGCTCAAGGCATTTATCTAGACGGAACCTTCGGCAGAGGCGGGCACTCACGGCTAATTCTTGATCGTTTGGATGCCCAAGGCCAGCTGCTCGCCATGGATCGCGACCCTCAGGCGATTGAGGCGGCCGCTGCGATAGACGATTCGCGCTTCCAGATTGCCCAGCGTGAGTTTGCGCAACTTGGCGAGTTTGCCCGTGAGCAAGGCGTGTTCGGTCAGCTTTCCGGTGTGCTGCTTGATGTTGGCGTTTCTTCCCCCCAGCTTGATGATCCCGAGCGCGGCTTCAGCTTTATGCGCGATGGCCCGCTGGACATGCGCATGGACCCAACCCAAGGCCAGAGCGTTGCTGACTTCCTGGCGCGGGCCAGCGAGTCAGACATTGCCTACGTGTTTAAAACCTACGGTGAAGAGCGCTACGCCAAGCGTCTCGCCCGCGCCGTGGTGACTCGCCGGGTCGAAAAGCCGTTCACCCATACGGTGGACCTGGCTGAAGTGCTCAAGGTAGCCCACCCAGCGTGGGAAAAGGGTCGTCACCCGGCCACCAAGGCGTTCCAAGGGCTGCGTATTTTTGTTAATGCCGAGCTTGAGCAGTTAGACAGTGCGCTGGATGCTGCCTTGGAGGCACTCGCCCCCGGCGGGCATCTCGTGGTGATCAGTTTCCATTCGCTCGAAGACCGTCGCGTGAAGCGCTTTATCCGTTACCATGTCCGCGGTGATACCCATCTGCCGCGCGGGGTGCCTATTCGCGACGATCAATTGAATCGGCGGCTAGAAGCGCTGGGCAAAGGCGTGCGGCCGAGTGATGTTGAAGTGGATGCCAATCCTCGTGCTCGCAGTGCCGTCATGCGGGCTGCACGCAAACGGAAGTAAATGTCATCATGAGCATGGATCGGATTGAGCAGTGGGCAACCACGCTACGCACCGAATGGCCTTTTAAACTGCGTCTGCGTGCCTGGCCGGTAATCATTGGTCTGCTGTTTTTACTCTGTATGGCTTCAGGGCTGGGCGTGGTTATCACTACCCATATGACGCGGGTCCACTTTGCGCAGCTGCAACAGCTGGAACAAGAAGAAAACCAACTGCAAACCGAATGGGGGCAATTACTGCTAGAAGAGGGCGCCTGGTCAACGCCTGCCCGTATTGAGCAAATTGCCACTGAACGCCTGGGTATGCGAATCCCCGATGTCAACGACGTTGAGGTGATTCGGCCATGAGGCGTGAGCGCCGAGGCAGTACCTCTCGTCAGGCTCCGATCGCGCCGCCTTTGGGTAGCGGCCGGTTTATGTTTATTTTATTGGCGATTGGGCTGGCGACTGCCATCCTAATCGGCCGTATTACGCTTTTGCAGGTCATCGATCGCCCCTTTCTGCAGAGCCAGGGTGACGCGCGGACTCTCCGCCACGAAACAATCCCTGCCCACCGCGGTATGATTACTGACCGTAATGGCGAGCCGCTGGCAATTTCCACGCCGGTAGTGACCATCTGGGCCAATCCGCAGGAGTTACCCGACGATGCTATTCAGCGCATAGTGCTAGCCCAGGCGCTGGGGATGACATTGGATGACTTTGAGGCGCGGGTGGCGCGCTTTAGCGAGCATGAGTTTATGTACTTGCGCCGTCAAATGACCCCCGCGGCAGCCCAGCAGATTCTTAATTTACGCACCCCCGGTGTTTACCCGCAGCGCGAATACAAACGCTATTATCCTGCCGGCGAAGTCGCCGCCCAGCTGCTCGGGGTGACCAACGTTGATGATGTTGGTCAAGAGGGCTTGGAACTCGCCTATCAGCCTTATTTAGCCGGCCACCCTGGCCAGCGGCGGGTGATTAAAGATCGTCGTGGGCGGCTAGTCCGTGAGCTGGGCGTGATTAACGAAGCCCAGCCCGGGGGAGAGCTGACGCTTGCCATCGATCAGCGTATTCAATACATGGCGTACCGTGAGTTGCGCAATGCCGTGGTCGAAAACGATGCCGATGGCGGCGTGTTGGTAATGATGGATGCGCGGACAGGGGAGGTGCTGGCCATGGCCAACTTGCCTTCCTATAACCCCAATAACCGGGCGGGACTTGACCCGCGTGGGTTGCGTAACCAGGCGCTGGTCGATGTCTTTGAGCCAGGCTCGGTCATGAAGCCCTTGGCCATGGCTGCCGTGCTGGAAAGCGGCGTGGTGGATCGCGACGCAATGGTCGATACGTCCCCCGGCTGGATGCGCCTGGACCAGTTTACCATTCGCGATTTCCGGAATTACGGTGAGCTGGATCTGGCCGGCATTCTTGAACATTCTTCAAATGTGGGCATGTCGCGCTTGGCGCTGCGCCTGAGCGATACGGCGATTTGGGAAAAATATAATCAATTAGGGCTGGGGCAGGCTCCGGGTACCGGTTTTCCTGGTGAATCAACGGGTAGCCTGCCTGCCCCTGTGCGCTGGTCACGCAGCGAGCGAGCGACCCTTGCCTATGGTTACGGTCTTTCTGCGTCGGCGGTTCAGTTGGCGAGTGCCTACACGGCGTTAGCCAATGATGGCGTGCGATTGCCACCCTCGCTACTGCGTCTTTCTGAGCCCCCTCAGGGTATTCTTGCGATCGAGCCAACGGTTGCCAATGACCTACTGAATATTCTCGAAACCTCGGTCGCGGCTTATACCGGCGGTCGGCGAGCACGGGTAGAAGGCTATCGCGTTGGCGGTAAAACAGGCACGGTGCGTAAAATAGGCCAGCAAGGCTATACCACCGATGCTTATCGCAGCGTTTTTGCCGGGATTGCGCCGATATCTGACCCGCGTATTGTCACCGTGGTGATGGTCGACCACCCCAAAGCGGGTGAATTTTACGGTGGCGCTGTCGCCGCACCGGTATTTTCCAGTGTGACGGGCAATGCCTTACGCTTATTGGATGTGCCGCCTGATCACGAAGTGGAATAGTTTTTTAAGGAGATTGCATGACGCTGAGTCCAAGCGATGTGTTGACGGCGCTCACGCAAGTATGGCCCGAGTCATCACTGCCCGCCGAGCTGCCTACGTTGCCGGAGCAAGTGCGCATTGAAACCGATTCGCGCAAGCTCACCCAGGGCGACGTTTTTGTGGCAGTGCCCGGTAGCCAGCACGACGGCCGCGACTTTATCGAGCAAGCGCTTGACGCCGACGCTGCGCTAATCTTGGCGCAGGGTGATCAAGGCGCTGTTCAGTTGGATGGCCGGGTGCTTTGGCTGCCCGATCTAGCGCTGCAGTTAGGTGAGCTGGGGCGGGCTTTATTCAACGTGCCGCATGATCTTGAAGTGATCGGCGTGACCGGCACCAACGGCAAAAGCTCGGTCACTCATTACATCGCCGCACTGAGCGAGGTGCTAGGCAAGCCGGCGGGCGTTATCGGTACCCTGGGCATGGGGCGGCCCGGCAAATTGCTGGACAGCGGCTTAACTACGCCAGGCCCGCTGGCGCTGCAAGCCACGCTGGGCGAATTGGCCCAGCAGGGGGTGCGACGAGTTGCTCTAGAGGCCTCTTCCCATGCCTTGGATCAGCACCGTTTAGACGCGGTGAACGTCAGCGTCGGTGTTTTCACCAACCTGACCCGCGATCATTTGGATTACCACGGTAGCATGGCGGCCTACGCTGCCTCGAAAGCGAAGCTGTTTCGCCGTCCTGAGCTTAGTTTGGCGGTGGTTAATGGCGATGACGCACTGGTGCGCTTAATGCTAGCGGGCTGTGCTAAGAGCGTGCGGGTATTGGCGACCGGCCAGGATGAGGCCGTGACGCTGCGGGTGCTGGACTGGCAGGCGTTTGAGCAAGGTCAACAGGCGATGGTCGCGACCCCCGACGGCGAAAAAATGCTGCACTTAAGTTTAATCGGGCGCTTTAATTTAGATAACGTGCTGCTGGCGATGGCGGTGCTCTACGGTTTAGGCGAACCGCTCGATGCCCTGTTCGAGGCCGCGTCGTCGCTTGCCCCTGTGCCAGGCCGTATGGAGCTGTATGGCGATGTTGGCGCCCCCAGCGTGGTGGTGGACTATGCCCACACGCCGGATGCTCTGCAGAGCGCGCTTAAAGCATTACGCGCACACTTGGGCGATGCAGGCAAATTATGGTGCGTGTTTGGCTGTGGCGGCGAACGGGATACCGGGAAAAGAGCTGAAATGGCCAAAGCCGCTGAGCCGTTAGCGGATCATATCGTGGTCACCGACGATAACCCACGGCACGAAGCCGCTGGGCAAATTCGCCAGCAGATCCTGGCCGGATTTTCCGCTAACGCCGGAGTGACTGAAATAGGCGAGCGTCGCGACGCTGTCGCCGCCGCTATTCGCCAAGCGGCCCCGCAGGATGTGGTGCTGATCGCCGGAAAAGGCCATGAGGCCTATCAGGATATTCAGGGCGTACGCCACGCCTATGCCGATAGCGATGAGATTCAGCGCGCCTTTGCCCTGCGGAGAGCCCAGTAATGCGCTGGGCTCTTAGCCAAGTGGCCGCGGCGCTCGGCATCGAGGCGTCGCCAGAGTGTGCGCAATTAACCGTTCATTGTGTGATTACCGATACTCGCAACATTGAGCCCGGGTGCCTGTTTGTCGCTTTAAGAGGCCCGCGTTTTGACGGCCACGACTTTGTTGACGATGCCCGTGCGCAGGGCGCAGCTGCCGCGCTAGTCGAGACGCCTGTGGCGAGCGACTTACCCCAGCTAGTGTGCCCTGATACGCGCTTAGCCTTAGGCCTGCTGGCCGGTGCGCACCGACGCACCTGGCAGGGCCCTTTGGTGGCGGTCACCGGCAATAGCGGTAAAACCACGGTAAAGGAAATGTGCGCTGCACTACTGGCCCCGTTAGGGGAGGTGTTAGCGACCCAGGGGAATCTGAACAACGATTTTGGCGCACCGCTTACGTTGCTGCGACTGCGCCAGCAGCATCAAGTCGCCGTGATAGAGCTAGGCGCGAATCATCTCGGCGAGATTGCTTGGACGGCGCCATTGGCACAGCCCGCTATTGCCATTATTACCAATGTCACCGGTGCCCATGTCGGCGAATTTGGTGGCATGGGGCAGATTGCCCAGGCGAAAAGCGAACTGCTTGCCGGGCTGGGCAAGCAGGGTACGGCCATTCTGAATCGCGATGACCACTACTACGCCTTTTGGGCTGCCCGAGCGGCCCCGCGGCGAGTCATCAGCTTTGGCTTCCACTCCCTGGCCGATGTGAGCGCCGCAGCGCTTTCCTGTGACCCCCAAGGGCGGTATGCTTTCACGCTATTGCAGCATGGTCGAGAACTGGGTCATGTAGCGTTACCCTTGCTAGGCAAACATAATGTTAGCAATGCCCTGGCCGCCGCTGCCGCCGCATTAACGCTGGGGGTGTCGCCTGCGCAGATAATCACGGGTTTGCAATCGCTGCCAGCGTTAGCGGGCAGGTTAACGGTGGTGGCCGGTATACGCGGCGCTACGCTGCTCGATGATACCTACAACGCCAATCCCGGCGCGGTGAAAGCCGCTTTGGATACCCTGGCGAGCTTTCCGTCGCCACGCTGGTGTGCGTTAGGGGCGATGGGCGAGCTAGGCAGTGAGTCAGAGGCCCTGCATGCGGATATTGGCCGCTATGCTGCCGCGTTGGGTATTGATGAGCTGTTCACGCTGGGCGATGCCGCGCGAGCTGCCAACGAAGCTTTTGGTCGTGGGCTGCATTTTAACGATCACGAGGCGCTAAAGCGTCATGTCACTAATACTTTGCCGCCGGACACCACGCTGCTGGTGAAAGGATCACGTAGTGCGGGCATGGAAGATGTCGTTAATGCACTGCGTGCGGACGATATAAGGTAAACGCCGCACATGTTACTTCACTTGGCGAATTTTCTGTCGCAGTACCAATCTGCTTTTCAGGTTTTTAACTACCTAACCCTACGGGTGATCCTAGCTGCCCTGACATCATTAATGCTCTGCCTATGGCTGGGGCCATGGATGATCCGGCGTTTGGTCGAAGGTCAAATCGGGCAATCCGTGCGCGACGATGGCCCTCAGTCCCACCTTTCTAAAGCAGGCACCCCTACCATGGGGGGCGCCATGATCCTGCTGGCCATCGCCATGAGCACCTTGCTATGGGGCGACTTAACCAACTTTTATATTTGGATAGTGTTGGGCGTTACGCTAGGGTTTGGCGCCATCGGCTGGGTCGATGATTACCGCAAAGTGGTCGAGAAAAACCCGCGTGGTTTACCCGCACGATGGAAGTATTTTTGGCAGTCGGTAGTGGGCCTCGGGGCCGCCGTGCTGCTCTATTGGACCGCCTCTACGCCGGTCGAAACCAGTTTGTTAGTACCGATGTTCAAAGAGGTCGCGCTGCCGCTGGGCCTCTTCTATATCGTGCTTACCTATTTTGTCATCGTCGGGAGCTCTAACGCGGTTAATTTGACCGATGGTCTTGACGGCTTGGCGATTATGCCCACCGTGCTGGTGGCCATGGGCTTGTCAGTGTTTGCTTATGCCAGCGGTAATATCCTCTTTGCCGATTATCTACATATCCCCTTCATTGCCGGTACCGGCGAGCTAGCGGTTTTCTGCGCTACCATTGCCGGCGCCGGGCTGGGTTTCTTATGGTTCAACACTTACCCCGCCCAGGTCTTTATGGGTGATGTGGGCGCCTTGGCGTTAGGGGCCGCGCTGGGCGTCGTGGCGGTGATCGTCCGTCAGGAGATCGTGCTGTTTATTATGGGCGGTATCTTTGTCATGGAGACGGTGTCGGTGATTCTGCAGGTGGGTTCCTACAAACTCACCGGGCGGCGCATTTTTCGTATGGCACCCTTGCACCATCACTATGAGTTGAAGGGCTGGCCCGAACCACGCGTGATCGTGCGCTTTTGGATTATTACCGTCGTGCTGGTGCTGCTCGGCCTCGCAACGCTTAAAATTCGTTAATGCAGCTGGCGATGAGTGTACTGACTGGCCGCTGGCATGACGCGATAAGGAGCCTGGGATGGTGCGGGTAGCTAAAGGCTTGACGCTGGTGGTGGGGCTAGGCGTATCGGGGCGTGCGATTTGCCGCCATTTAAGCCGCTTAGAGGTGCCTTTCATGGTAGCGGATACGCGTGCCGAACCACCGGGGCTGGATGACTTTCAAGCGGCTCATCCAGGGGTTGAGGTTCATTGCGGCATGTTAACGGCGCTGGACCTGCGTGATGTTAAAGAGGTGGTGGTGAGCCCAGGGCTTGACCCGCGTATGCCAGGGCTAGCGCCACTGGCTGGGCAAACCAATCCGCACACCGGTGAGCCCTTGGTCGTCGGTGAGATAGCCCTGTTTGCACGCGCGGCTAACGCCCCCATCGCCGCGATTACTGGTTCGAATGCCAAATCGACGGTGACCACACTGTTGGGGGAAATGGCGGCTGCCGCCGGTGTAAAAGCGGCGGTGGGGGGGAATCTGGGTACGCCCGCCCTGGACCTGTTGGCCAGCCATCCCGATGCCGAGCTGTATATTCTGGAGCTGTCCAGCTTCCAGCTTGAGACAACGCCTTATCTGGGCGCAACTTGCGCAGCGTTCTTGAATTTATCCGAAGATCACCTTGACCGTCATGGTGATATGCATGGTTACCAAGCCGCTAAACAGCGTATTTTTATTGGCGCTCAGCACGCCGTGGTTAATGCCGATGATGCGCTCACCTGGCCCGTCCAGCCCGTTCCGCAAGTGACTGTCTTTTCTTACCAAGCCCCCGTAGCCGATAGCGAATGGGGGCTGGCGCCTCACGCGGAGAAGCTGACGCTAATGCAGGGCGCCACGCCCTGGCTGGCGGTTGATGAGTTAACCATGACCGGTCAGCATAACTATTTGAATGCATTGGCTGCCCTGGCCATGGGTCAGGCGCTGGGCTTCGCGGCTGAGCCCATGTGCCGAGCGCTGCGTGAATTTAAAGGCTTGGCGCACCGCAGTGAAGTCATTGCCAAAATTAACGGCGTCACCTGGGTCAACGACACCAAGGGCACCAATGTGGGCGCCACTTTGGCGGCCATTAATGGCATTGGCGCTACGCTTCAAGGGCGTTTGATTTTATTGGCAGGTGGGGTCGGCAAGGGCGCCGATTTTTCACCCTTAGCCCTCCCATTGGCGAAGTGTGCTCGGCATGTACTGCTGTTTGGCTTGGATGCCCCGCGGCTAGCCAGTGCATTGATTGAACACGTCAGTATCCTTCAGGTTGAGGATTTAACCCAGGCGATTGAAACAGCTTTTGAGCTTGCCCAGCCGGGCGACTGCGTGCTGTTATCGCCCGCCTGCGCCAGCCTGGATCAGTTTGCTAACTATCAAGAGCGCGGTGACGTTTTTCGCCAATGCGTCGCGGAAATTGCACAGAGTGCCGCTAGGGGAACAACGCAATGAGCCGAATTGAGCGTCTGCGTGAGGCGTTGACCACACGCCATCTACCCTGCGATATCTGGCTCGTAATCGCCACCGTCGCTTTGGCGGGGCTGGGGTGGGTGATGGTCAGTTCAGCGTCGATTGGTTTGTTGGAAGATACCTACCACTACGCACGCCAGCACGGTACTTTCTTGATTCTCGCCATTATGGCCTGCCTATTTGTACTCTGTGTGCCGCTTGAGCTCTGGCGCCAAAATGCGGCACTGATTCTACTCGCGAGTATTTTTCTGCTGGTTCTGGTGTTGATCATCGGCCAGGAGATTAACGGCAGTAAGCGTTGGATAGCGTTGCCAGGTCCGCTGCCTAGTTTGCAAGTTTCTGAATTTGCAAAGGTCGGGCTGATTTTTTATATGGCGGCGTTTATGTCACGCTTCGCTTACGACCTGCGCCGCCGGGCGTTCAGCATGTGGCGCCCGCTCGCCGTACTGGCCGCGCCCGCGGGTTTGCTGTTTTTAGCGCCTGATTTCGGTGGCATGGTCGTACTGACCACCTGCGTCATCGGCATGTTGATGATGAGTGGGGCGTCGCTGCTGCTGCTGGGTAGCAGCGGGATACTGCTGGGCTCTGGGGCCGTCATGATGGTGGTGATTGAGCCTTACCGGCTGGCCCGCTGGACAAGTTTTCTTGACCCCTGGGCGGACCAATTTGCCACCGGCTACCAGTTAACCCAGGCGTTGATTGCGTTTGGACGCGGGCACGTGACCGGAACCGGCCTGGGTAACAGCGTGCAAAAATTGCACTATCTACCTGAGGCGCATACCGACTTTATTTTTGCCGTCATCGCCGAAGAGCTAGGCATGATCGGCGCGATTATCGTGGTACTGCTATTTACCTTGTTTATTGCCCGCGCTATGTGGATTGGCCGTCAAGCAGAGCTTGCGGGCCATCTTTTTGGTGCCTACGTCAGCTACGGGATTGGGTTTGTGGTGGCGGCACAGGCGTTTATTAATATGGCAGTAAGTTCTGGGCTGTTGCCCACCAAGGGACTGACGCTACCGCTGATGAGTTACGGCGGTTCTAGTCTATTGGTGACAGGCGTGATGGTGGGACTGCTGCTGCGCACGGATGCCGAAACCCGTCACCGGCCCCGGCGCGCCTCCACCCCATATAAATCACGCCATGAGCCGCGTTTATCGTAACGCTATGCCGCTTGGTGCTATCAGGAGTTTGATGTGACGACAAATTCACCTCGACGCGTATTGATAATGGCAGGTGGCACCGGTGGCCATGTGTTTCCTGCATTGTCTCTCGCGCGAGCATTGCAAACCCAGCAGGTAGTGGTTGAATGGCTGGGCAGTCCACGGGGGATTGAAAACCGTCTGGTGCCCGAGGCGGGTATTGCACTGCATACCATTGCGATTAGCGGGCTGCGCGGTAATGGGCTGGCGGGTTGGCTCAAAGCGCCCCTCAATCTTAGCCGTGCGGTTTGGCAGGCGCGCGCCGTCATCCGTCGTTTTAAGCCTGACGTGGTGGTCGGCTTGGGTGGCTTTGCCAGTGGCCCCGGTGGATTGGCGGCGTGGCTGTCGGGTATTCCTATGGTGATTCATGAACAGAATGCCGTGGCAGGGCTGACCAACCGTGCCTTATCACGTCTGGCCAAGCGTACTTTTGCTGCCTTCCCCGAGGCCTTTGGGGAGCGAGCGGAAGTGATTGGTAATCCGGTGCGTGAAGATATTGCCGCCTTGGGAGACTCGCCGCGTGATGTCGCGACACTTACCGCTCGACCGCTGCGTTTGCTGGTCGTGGGCGGCTCGCTTGGCGCTGTCGCGCTTAACGAGCGTTTGGCCCCAGCGCTGGCTACGTTGCCCGTTGAACAACTCCCCCAGGTGCGCCATCAGGCGGGTAAAAGCCGTGAAGAGGCCACTACCGCCAATTATCAACAGCACGGCGTGAGCGCTGAGGTGAGCCCGTTTATTGACGATATGGCCGCCGCCTATGAGTGGGCCGATTTGGTGGTATGTCGGTCAGGCGCGCTTACCGTCGCCGAGTTGGCCGCGGCGGCTAAACCATCGCTGCTGGTGCCTTTTCCCTTTGCGGTCGACGACCACCAACGCATTAATGCGCAGGTATTGGTTAAGGCGGGTGCTGCAAAGTGTGTTGTCCAGTCAGAGCTGACCGTTGAACGGTTAAGTCAATGTTTACATGAATTACTCGTCCCCAATACCCTGGCGGCAATGGCGTCGAAAGCACGTCAGGCCGCCCATTTAGACGCCACTGAGCGCTTAACCAAAGGGTGTTTGGAGATGGTGCCATTAGGAGACTCTGCGTGACCGATTCAGTGAAGTCCATGACGCCCCCGCGTGGTGCCACGACTGGCCCAGGCATGCGCCGCATTCGCCGCCTTCATTTTGTCGGTATCGGTGGGGCCGGCATGTGCGGTATCGCCGAGGTGTTGGTTAATCAAGGCTATACCGTCAGCGGCAGTGATATGAAAGCCTCTGCCGTTGTCGAGCGGCTGCGTCAGTGCGGTGTTTGTGTAACGATTGGCCATGCCGAGGCTCATGTGGAAGGCGCCGATGTAGTGGTAGTGTCCAGCGCCATTGATGAAACCAATCCGGAAATACGCTGGGCCCACGAGCACCGTGTGCCGGTCGTGCGCAGGGCTGAAATGCTCGCTGAGCTGATGCGTTTCCGCCACGGTATCGCGGTGGCGGGCACCCATGGCAAAACCACCACCACCAGCTTAACCGCCACCCTACTGGCGGAGGGCGGGCTGGATCCGACCTTTGTGATTGGCGGCAAACTGACCAGTGCCGGTGCCAATGCCCGGCTAGGGGAAGGCGACTACTTAGTTGCCGAAGCAGATGAGTCGGATGCATCGTTTTTGCATCTACAGCCGATGGTGTCGATCGTTACCAATATTGATGCGGACCATATGGCCACTTACGGCGGTGACTTTGAGCGTCTAAAAAGCACCTTTATCGAATTTCTGCACAATCTCCCGTTCTATGGATTAGCGGTGCTGTGTATCGATGACCCCCACGTGCGCGTGCTGTGCGAACAGGTAAAGCGCCAGTTCGTGACCTACGGGTTTGATAGCGATGCCGATTATCGCATTGTTGGTTTTACCCAGCGCGGTGGTGAGGTGTCTTTTACAGCGCTACGCCCAGCGGGGGCTGCGCCGTTAAATGTCCGTTTAGCCATGCCAGGGCGCCATAACGCCCTGAATGCCATGGCGGCGATTGTGGTAGCCACCGATGCAGGTGTAAGCGATAGCGCTATTTTGAGCGGCCTGGCGGGTTTTGCCGGGGTGGGGCGTCGGTTTCAAGTGCACGGCCATTTCCCCGCGCCGAAAGGCGATGGCGACATCATGCTGGTGGATGATTATGGCCACCATCCCCGTGAAGTTGACATGATCATTCAGGCGATCCGTGCTGGTTGGCCAGAACGGCGCTTGGTAATGCTTTACCAGCCGCATCGCTATACCCGCACGCGTGATTTGTACGAAGACTTTGTGCGGGTGCTTTCCCAAGTCGATACGCTGGTGCTGCTGGATGTCTATAGTGCCGGTGAGGCGGTGATTCCTGGCGCTGAAGGACGTACCTTGGCAGGTTCCATTCGCCAGCGCGGTGAAGTCGATCCGCTGTTTGTCGAGCATACACACGAGCTGCCCGTGCTACTAAACAATGTATTACGCCCCGGCGATATTTTAATTACCCAGGGTGCCGGTGATGTGGGCGGAATCTCCCAGCGCCTGGCGCAGGCGCAGCTAGTCATGAGTGAGGTGGATCTATGAGCGTCGACCCAACAACGCCCCCATCTGTTGGAAAAGTCGTGGTTGTTTATGGTGGCACCTCTGCTGAACGTGAGGTATCGCTTAAAAGCGGTGCGGCGGTGCTTGAGGCGCTGCAGCGGAAAGGCGTCGATGCCTGCGGCTATGACCCTCGTGACAATGGCCTGGTAGGTTTAGAGCAACTGGCTCCCTCTGTGGTCTTTGTTGCCCTGCATGGCCGCGGCGGCGAAGATGGCACCCTGCAAGGGGCTTTGGAGTTGCTTGATATCCCTTATACCGGCAGCGGGGTGCTCGCCTCGGCGTTAGGGATGGATAAACAGCGCACTAAACAGGTCTGGAGCGCGGTTGGGCTACCTACCCCGGAAAGTATTATGTTGGAAGCCTCCGCGGACTGGTCAGCCGTGGTGGCGCAACTGGGTCTGCCGCTGATGGTAAAGCCCGTGCACGAAGGCTCGACGCTGGGCATTAGTATTGTTAAGAGCCAGACGGCACTTGAAGCCGCGTATCGAGAGGCGGCGCAGTTTGACGCCCGGGTGATGGCGGAGCGCTTTGTCGTGGGCGAAGAATACACCGTCGCGCTGTTGGGCGACCAGGCACTGCCCGCGATTCGCGTTGAAGTGCCCGGTGGGTTCTACGACTACGAAGCCAAATATATCGCTAATACCACTCAGTACCACTTGCCTTGCGGCCTTGCTGTCGAACAAGAAGCAACGCTTGCGGTGCTCTGCCAACAGGCGTTTGCGGCCATTGGCGGTGAAGGGTGGGGGCGCGTTGATGTGATGCGCGATAGCGAAGGGCGCTTTTGGCTACTGGAAGTCAATACGGTGCCTGGCATGACCGATCACAGCTTGGTCCCCCAGGCGGCGGCGTACGCCGGTATTGCTTTTGATGATCTGGTGCTCCACATTCTCGACACTGCCGGCGAGCCGTCCACCGCATGAACAATGGCCTATTAAAAGCACCTTATGAAAAGGCGTAATGCTTGGTTGGGAATCATCCTATTAGCCCTGCTAGTGGGTGCGGGTAGCCGTGCGCTTTGGCTGTGGCTAGACCGCCCGATTGAGCGGGTGTCTATTCGCGGCGAGTGGGACTACGTCAGCGCCGATTACTTGCGCACCCAGCTTGCGCCATTAGTCGTCGATGCCACTTGGCTCTCGGCAGATCTTGGTGAGCTACGCGACAGGGCGCTAACAATCGGCTGGTTGAACGAAGTACGTATTTCCCGTGAATGGCCCGATGCGCTAGTGTTTGAGTTGATTGAGCAGCAGCCCGCGGCGCGTTGGAATGACGATTTCTTACTCAATAGTGAGGGCGAGCCTTTTGCTTTTGCGCCCTTATCTGCGCCAGCTGGTCTTCCGGATTTGGCAGGCCCCGCCGGTAGTAGTGAAGAGGTATTGGATTACTATCATCGGCTAAAACCCCATTTTGAACAGTTATCGCTCGCGCTTACTCAACTGCGTTTAGAGCCCCGTGGCGCTTGGCGGCTACAGCTAAATGATGGCGTTTGGGTAATACTAGGACGACGCCAACATGAAGTGCGTTTAGCCCGTTTATCGTCTTCATGGCAGCGCGAGTTATATTCGCTTGGCGAACAGATCCGCTATATCGATCTACGCTACCCGAATGGCGTTGCCGTTGCGTGGCATGGACAAAGTGAATTTGACGAGCAAGGTGAGTAACATTGCTACTGCTGAATGCTAATAAGGAGTAAAAGTAAGTAGTTGCCATCGCTGCAAAGCCAACCGGCGGTGATAATTTGCTTTCAACGTCTATTGGTGTAAGTTTGTGCTAGTCGTATTGCATCCATTGTTTCTATACTATGGGGCAGACGCTGGCTAAATGTATTTTTATAACTCAATTATTTTTAGCTAGTGGTAGTTAGCCAATGTTCGCAAAACAACATTGATTATGTTGGGTCGTGCGCCTTCAAACGTTGTTTTGGAGGTAAGCGCTAACTCAGCTTTTTATAGTTACTTTCTTTTTAAAAATGACGCAAGGAGATTCCCCGACTCATGGCAGGCTCACCAAACGCATCCAATATGGTGGTCGGGCTGGACATTGGAACGTCCAAGGTCGTCGCAATAGTCGGTCAAGCGACCGATGACGGCGGTATTGAAATTGCCGGTATTGGCTCTCACCCTTCACGTGGTATGAAGCGGGGCGTCGTGATCAATATTGAATCGACGGTACAGTCTATCCAGCGGGCAGTGGAAGAAGCCGAATTGATGGCCGGCTGTGATATTCACTCTGTCTATGTCGGTGTGGCCGGTAGTCATATCAGCTCAATGAATTCCGATGGTGTGGTTGCCATTAAAGAGCGTGAAGTGACACCCTCCGACATAGAGCGCGTTATCGATTCTGCCCGTGCACGCGCTATTTCTGAGGGTCAGCGTGTGCTACACGTATTGCCTCAAGAGTTCTCGATTGATGCCCAGGGCGGCATTCGCGAACCGCTGGGTATGTCCGGTGTACGCTTGGAAGCGCAGGTGCATTTAGTGACAGCCGCCGCCAATGCGGTGCAAAATATCGAAAAGTGTGTGCGGCGCTGTGGTTTGGAGGTGGACGCCATTATCTTGGAGCAACTCGCCTCCAGTATGGCGGTGCTGACCGAAGACGAGCGAGAGCTTGGCGTCTGTATGGTGGATATTGGTGGTGGGACCACCGATATGGCGATCTTTACCGAAGGGGCTATACGCCATACGGCGGTTATCCCTATCGCCGGTGACCAAGTGACTAACGATATTGCCATGGCATTGCGCACGCCAACGCAGCACGCTGAAGAAATCAAAGTTAAATACGCTTGTGCACTGACCCATCTAGCCGCAAGCGATGAAATGATTAAAGTTCCTAGCGTCGGTGATCGTCCGGCACGCGATTTATCGCGGCAGGCACTCGCTGAAGTGGTAGAGCCGCGCTATGAAGAACTGTTTACGCTAGTAAGAGACGAATTACGCCGTAGTGGCTATGAAGACATGGTGGCTGCTGGGATAGTACTTACCGGTGGCACCTCGCGCATGGAAGGTGTTAGCGAATTGGCAGAAGAGATTTTTCATATGCCCGTTCGTATCGCATGTCCGCAGAACGTAAGAGGTTTGGCGGACGTTGTGCGTAACCCCATCTATGCGACGGGCGTTGGTCTGCTGCATTATGCCTTGCAGGAAACGCGTCATGGGCAAGGGCTAAAAAGCCACGGGGGAGTCGTTGCGGTGCACAAGGGTCGCAACGAGCTTGCCCGGCGTGATATCAAGGAAGACCATTCGACGCTGGCAAGATTTAAAGGCTGGTTCAAAGGAAATTTCTGACAGGGCCGCAAGTGCGGTTCAGGAGACGGGGCTTATGTTCGAATTGGTAGATAACGCACCCTCGAGCAGTGCGGTCATCAAAGTGGTTGGCGTTGGCGGCGGTGGCGGCAATGCTGTTAACCACATGGTCGAAAGCAATATTGAAGGCGTGGAATTCATCTGCGCTAACACCGACGCCCAGGCGTTAAAGCGCGTATCGGCGAAAACGGTATTGCAGCTAGGCGCTGAAATCACCAAAGGGTTGGGCGCCGGTGCCAATCCCGACGTGGGTCGCCAGGCGGCCATGGAAGACCGCGAACGTATTGCGGAATTGCTGGTCGGTGCCGATATGGTGTTTATCACTGCCGGTATGGGCGGTGGTACGGGTACTGGAGGCGCACCGGTGGTTGCCCAGGTCGCCAAAGAGCTGGGCATTCTCACCGTGGCGGTGGTCACGCGGCCTTTCCCCTTCGAAGGGCCAAAGCGTATGCGTGCTGCAGAAGAGGGCATGAAAGAGCTCTCTGAGCACGTTGACTCGCTGATCACGATTCCCAACGAAAAACTGCTTTCCGTGCTGGGGAAAAATGCCACGCTGCTGACGGCCTTTAGTGCGGCGAACGATGTGCTGTTGGGCGCTGTTCAGGGCATTGCGGAATTGATCACCAGTCCGGGCATTATCAACGTCGACTTTGCCGATGTGCGTACTGTCATGTCTGAAATGGGCATGGCGATGATGGGCACCGGTGGGGCAACGGGCGAAAATCGTGCCCGTGAAGCGGCAGAGAAAGCGATCCGCAGTCCGTTGCTGGAAGATATCGATCTGCACGGCGCCCGCGGCATTCTGGTCAATATCACGGCTGGCCCTGATCTATCGATCGGCGAGTTCAATGACGTGGGGGCCACGGTACAAGAGTTTGCCTCTCCGGATGCCACCATTGTCGTGGGTACTTCCATTGATATGGAAATGTCCGATGAGCTGCGTGTCACCGTCGTTGCGGCTGGCTTAGATGGGCAAAAGCCTCAGGTGGCCGCGCGCGAGCCGGCGCGTCGTTCCGCGGCGGAATCATCGGATTACCGCAAGTTGCAGCAGCCGACGGTGATGCGTCAGCAGGCAACGGCACGTGCCGAAGCAACCGAAGCGTCCGCCAAACCACGTCCTGAAAAGCGTCGCGCTAGCGAAGCCGACGACTATCTGGATATCCCAGCGTTTCTACGCCGCCAGGCGGATTGATTGTCTTTATTAGCTTCATTGCAACAGCTAGCGGGCGTTTTATTGGCTAAAACGTCCCTTAGCTGTTAAAGTGAACACTGTTTGATAACCTTTTCCTCACGGTCATTACCGTCTTCAGAGTTCGACTACTATCCATGATCAGACAACGCACCCTTCAAAACGTCATTCGCGCTACCGGAGTGGGCCTGCATTCAGGCAAAAAAGTCCACCTGGCTTTGCGGCCGGCGCCAGCCAACACTGGGATTGTGTTTGTCAGAACCGATCTGGACCCCATGGCTCATGTGCCTGCGCGGGCTGAGCTGGTAGAAGATACCACGCTGTGCACGGCACTTTCGTATAATGGGGTGAAAGTAGCCACGGTAGAACACCTGATGTCTGCGTTTGCTGGGCTGGGCATTGATAATGCCTATGTGGACGTTAGCGAGCCCGAAGTGCCGATCATGGATGGTAGTGCGAGCCCGTTTGTGTTTCTGATTCAGTCAGCGGGTATTTTAGAGCAGGACGCGGCGAAGAAATTTATTCGTATCAAGCACCGCGTTGCCGTCACCGACGGCGACAAAGAGGCTGTTTTCCTGCCGCACCAGGGTTTTAAGGTCTGCTTCGCAATCGACTTTGACCATCCTGTCTTTGATCAACAGAAGCAGACCGCGCTGATTGATTTTTCTACTACCTCTTTTGTTAAAGAAGTGTCGCGTGCGCGTACCTTCGGCTTTATGCGTGACCTGGCGTTTTTGCGCTCCAACAACTTGGCGCTGGGCGGCAGTTTAGACAATGCCATCGTGGTCGATGATTACCGCATTGTGAATGAAGGTGGGCTGCGCTACGAAGATGAGTTTGTAAAACACAAGGTATTGGACGCGATTGGCGATTTATACCAGTTAGGCTACAGCCTGATAGGCGAATTTCGCGGCGTGAAATCCGGTCATGCGCTAAATAATAAGCTGTGTCGTGAGCTGATGGCGCAGCCGGAAGCTTACGAAATCGTCACTTTCGAAGAAGACAAGGCGGTGGCGCCGATATCGTATTCAGCGCCCGCCATGGCGTAATCCCGTTTTTTTAAATGCTTCCGTCTTAGTGCGCTGATCTTAGCTAAGTGCGCTGATTTCAGCACATGATCTGGTTAATAAAGCACCGCTCAGGCGGTGCTTTATGCGTTTTAACAGCACGCAAAGCTCAGGGCGTTGGGTTATTTGGACGTCGATGCATGGGAAGCAAGCCGTTCCAAGGCCCGTTTTAACGTCGGGTTGGTGGTGTCTTCGGCGCATTCAGCTAAGGTTTTACCGGCATTTGCCGACAGGCTGCGGGTATTACGCTTAGGCGCCACGATGGGGTGTACAGGGCGGACCTTGAAGGTAAAGCCATTGACGCCTTCAAAACCGGGCAGCTGGTGCAGCAGCTCTAGTAGGCGCCGCTGCTCAAAACGCAGCCACGTCAGCCAACTCGCTTGACCGCTAATCAGCGTAAGCCGACCGTCGCGAAAGCCGCCGACAAAGATATGTTCGCGCATTTCTTCGGGTAAATGCGCGCGAAGGTGTCGTTGCGCCTGGTCGATTAACCGCGATAGACGCATTAACTGATTAATATCGCCGGACTTAGAGAGCAGACGGGCGATGGGCTGGGCGCGAGAACGCTTAACCTTTATACTCATACGCTTAATTCCTAGGGTGCCGCTATCTTAAGGTGCCGCCAATGCTAATAATGATGTTGGTCATGCTCACCGAGGTGACTTATTAGCAGACTTTACCACGCTCAGGAGCCGGTCTACAGCATGTCACCCACGCTTGAAGTTCAATCTGCTTTGCCGCGGCGCCAACGCCGTTACGGTATGGCGCGTTGGTGGCTGGCTGGCTTGCTAGTAAGCTGTCTATTGCCCGCCAGTTTAGGCCCTTCGGACGCTTTTCGCAGCGGCGAACGCAGCGTCACTATCTGTTTTTGGGTACCCGCGATTTTACGTGCCCAATCGCACTGGATTGCCAAAAGGCGGCGCGCGCTGCGCCGCTGGGCGCGTCGCCTCCAGCGCTTTTCTCCCGTGCAGAGGGTGTTCAATTGGCTTCCCCCGATGGCCATGCGGGTAGCAGCGCGCGACGTTTTGACCCAACGCGGTCCACCTGCCCAGCACGATAATCGTTAATACCGCTAGGTTGTCCCTGCTTTTGCACCCCACAAATGTGCAGATGACACAGGGTTTGCAAACACAGGGCTTGCATACACAGGTTTTGCATACTTAGAGCGAGACTCGATGGGTCGCTCATGAATACTGGAATATTTCATGCTTAATAATTTATTACGTAAAGTCGTTGGGTCGAAAAATGATCGCGAAGTAAAGCGCATGCACAAACATGTGCCGCCTATCAATTCGCTTGAAGCCGAGTTTGAGGCACTGAGCGACGCCGATCTACAGGGCAAAACGGCGGAACTGCGCCAGCGCTTAGACGCAGGTGAGCCTTTAGATAACTTATTGACCCCTGCGTTTGCCGTTGTGCGCGAAGCCAGTAAGCGCGTGATGGGCATGCGTCACTTTGACGTGCAGATGGTCGGCGGGATGACGCTGCACCGTGGCCGCATTGCGGAAATGAAAACCGGTGAAGGTAAAACCCTGGTGGCCACATTGGCGGTTTATCTCAATGCCTTGACCCGCAAAGGCGTGCATGTCGTAACGGTGAACGATTACTTGGCGCGCCGTGATGCGGAGTGGATGCGTCCTCTCTACGAGTTTTTAGGGCTTACGATCGGGGTTATCTTTTCGGGGCAAGCCGGCGAAGAGAAGCGCCATGCGTATCAGTGCGATATTACCTACGGCACCAACAACGAATTCGGCTTCGATTATCTGCGCGATAACATGGCGTTCTCGCTAGACGATAAAGTCCAGCGCGGCCTGCATTTTGCGATTGTCGACGAAGTGGACTCAATTCTTATCGATGAAGCGCGTACGCCGCTGATTATCTCCGGGGCTGTCGACGAAAATACCGACCTGTATAAAGTCGTCAACCAGCTCGCCCAGCGGCTTGAAAAGGGTGAAGAGCTTGAAGACGAGGAGGCCACAGTAGTCGGTGACTTCCTGGTCGATGAAAAACAAAAGCAAGTCGAGCTGACAGAGCAGGGGCACAACAAGGTTGAGGAGCTCATGCGCGCTGAAGGGCTGCTAAGCGAGGACGAGTCGCTTTACGCCGCGCAAAATCTCAATTTGCTTCAGCATATGCATTCAGCGCTGCGTGCCCGTCATCTTTATCACCGTGATGTCGATTATATCGTGTCTGAGGACCAGGTCGTCATCGTCGACGAGCATACCGGTCGCTCTATGCCGGGGCGTCGCTGGTCGGAAGGCTTGCACCAAGCTGTCGAAGCCAAAGAGGGCGTTACGGTGCAGCGGGAAAGCCAGACGCTTGCCTCAACGACGTTCCAGAATTACTTCCGTCTGTATGAAAAGTTAGCCGGTATGACCGGTACGGCAGATACTGAAGCCTTTGAGTTTCGGCAGATTTACGCCCTTGATGTGGTGGTGATTCCCACCAACCGTCCGTTGGTACGTAAAGACCTTAATGACTTGGTTTATCTGAGCGCTGAAGAAAAATACGAAGCGATCATTAAGGATGTCAAAACCGAGACCGAAGCCGGGCGACCCGTCTTGGTGGGTACTGCCTCGATTGAAACATCCGAGTATCTCGCCAATCTGATGCAAGAGGCCGGGCTGGCGTTCAACGTACTCAATGCCAAGCAGCACCAGAGTGAAGCTGAGATCATTGCCCAGGCGGGCCGTCCGGGGGCGATTACCATCGCCACCAACATGGCCGGTCGCGGTACTGACATCGTGCTGGGCGGCAACTGGGAGGCAGAAGTCGCCAAACTGCAAAATCCCAGCCAAGCGCAGGTTGATGCGCTGAAAGCCGATTGGCAGGCGCGTCACGATGGCGTGCTGGAAGCCGGCGGATTACACGTGGTGGGCTCTGAGCGCCATGAATCGCGGCGTATCGATAACCAGCTGCGTGGCCGTGCCGGGCGCCAGGGCGACCCCGGCTCGACGCGTTTCTTCTTATCGCTTGAAGATAGTCTAATGCGTCTGTTTGGCTCAGATCGCGTCAAACGCCTGATGCAGGCGTTGGGCCTTGAACACGGTGAAGCCATTGAGCATAAGATGGTTTCTAACGCCGTTGAGCGTGCCCAGAAGAAAGTTGAGGGGCGTAACTTCGATATTCGCAAGCAGTTGCTCGAGTACGATGACGTTGCCAACGACCAGCGCCGGGTAATCTATGACCAGCGCAATGAAGTTCTCGCGGCGGACGATGTCGCTGATGCCGTTATCGGCATTCGTGAAGAAGTGATGGAATCGGCCATCAGCAGCTATGTGCCGCCGCAGAGCCTGCCTGAACAGTGGGATTTGCCAGGCTTGGAGGCGCATCTTAAAACGGAATTTAACCTTGATGTGCCGCTGGTGAAATGGGCCGCCGAGGATGACCGCTTCAATGAAGAGCAGTTGCGCGAACGGCTGCAAACCATGCATCGCGACGCTTATGCCGCCAAAGTCGAGGCCGCGGGTGAAAAGCTGATTCGCCGCTTTGAGAAGCAGGTGATGCTGCAAGTATTGGATACGCGCTGGAAAGAACACCTTCAGTCAATGGATCACCTGCGTCGCGGTATTCACCTGCGTGGCTATGCGCAGAAGAACCCCAAGCAGGAGTACAAGCGTGAATCCTTTGCGCTCTTTGAACAGCTGCTCGACCATATTAAGGAAGACGTAACGCGTATCCTCAGTCACGTTCAGGTACGCCAGCCCGAGGAAGTCGACGCGCTTGAGCGTCAGCGTCGGGAAGCGCTAGAGCGGGAGACTGCCAGCGCGGCAAGCCGGCACGATGATCCAGCCGATGAGATGCCCGCAACGCCTTCAGAAGCGTCTGGCGCTGATGGACGTCCGGTTCGGCGCGAAGGGCCAAAAGTCGGTCGTAATGATCCTTGTTATTGCGGCTCGGGTAAAAAATATAAGCAGTGCTGTGGCAAATTAAGCTAACCGCGATGGTGTCTGATGAGATGACGCCTGAGAGAGCGTCTGCCTAAAGGAGAAAATCATGGCGGTGGGAAACATTCCTTTTCCAGAGTTGCCGCCCCTTGACGGGGTGCGCCTGGGACATGCAATGGCGGGTATCAAAAAGCCGGATCGCCGTGATGTGGTGGTGATAGAGCTACCCCCAACAGCCACGGTGTCAGGGGTCTTTACCCGTAATGCATTTTGCGCCGCGCCGGTGGTAGTGGCCAAACAGCATATTGAGCATTGTCGCGCGGCAGGTCGTTCGCCGCGCTACTGGCTGATTAACACCGGCAATGCGAATGCTGGCACGGGCGAATTAGGCCTGCACGATGCACGCGCTAGCTGTGCAGCACTTGCCGAGCAAGTCGGCGTGTCAGCCGAAGAGGTGCTGCCGTTTTCAACCGGTGTGATTGGTGAGCCGCTGCCCATGCAGCGGCTGTTGGCTGGCTTGGCGCCTGCGCTGCAGACACTGGCCAGCGACAGCTCCGCCTGGCATCACGCGGGGCTGGGGATATTGACGACCGATACCCGCGCCAAAGGCGCGAGCGTTACGCTGGAGATCGCAGGTCAGCAGGTGAGCATTAATGGCATCGCCAAAGGGTCAGGCATGATTAAGCCCGACATGGCGACCATGTTGGGCTTTGTGGTGACTAACGCCGCCATCGAGCAGCCGCTGTTGGATAGTTTGCTGCGCGAAACGGTCGATCGCTCGTTTAACTGTATCACCGTCGACAGCGATACCTCGACCAACGACGCCTGTATGTTGGCGGCAACCGGGACAGGCCTGCGCATCGTCGATGAAGAACAGATCGTCGTGTTCCGCAATGCGTTGCAGCGGGTAATGACCGAGCTTGCCCAAGCGATTATTCGTGACGGTGAAGGCGCGACTAAGTTTGTCACCCTTCAGGTCGGCGAGGCTAAAAGTCGCCAAGAGGCGCTGGATGTGGCCTTTACGGTTGCTCACTCACCGCTGGTGAAAACCGCGCTTTACGCCTCGGATGCTAACTGGGGGCGTATCCTAGCGGCCGTGGGGCGCGCCCCGGTAAGCGATTTTGACGTTAACCGCGTGGTGATTGACTTGGGCGACGTGCGTCTCGTGGAAGACGGCGGGCGTGCCGCCGATTACACCGAAGCAGCCGGTAGCGCCGTGATGGCGCAATCAGACATTACCATTCGCATTAATCTGGGGCGCGGCGAAGAAAGTGCCACGGTATGGACTTCCGACCTCTCCCATGACTATGTGTCGATCAACGCGGATTATCGCAGCTAGTCATGTTGCCCCAAGCGGGGTGACAGAGGAGCGGTGATAATGGGCAAACGTAGCGAGACAGCATCAATGCCGTCAGTATTGGTGCGCGCAGTGGATAAAGACGTAACGAGTATATGAGTCTATGAGCATAAAGGTAAAACGACGGGTTCACGTCGCGGCAGCTGCGATTATCAGCGCCGATCAACAGCAAGTATTGATCGCTCGTCGGCCGTCAAACGTTGATCATGGCGGGCTTTGGGAATTTCCGGGGGGCAAGCTTGCCCCTTACGAAACAGGGCTTGAGGGCTTAAAGCGTGAGCTGCACGAGGAGCTGGGCGTTGAAATTGTCTCTGCCCAGCCATTGATCCGTGTCCACCACGAGTACCCTGACAAGCATATCCTGCTCGACGTATGGCAGGTACACGCCTTTGCCGGTGAGCCCTTTGGCCGCGAAGGGCAGGCGGTGCGCTGGGTGCCCATGAGCGAGCTCGCCAACTATCCTTTCCCGGCGGCTAATCTGCCCATCCTGCGTGCGGTAAGGCTGCCTACTGAGTATTTGATAACCGCTGAAGAGGCTGATGAAGCGCGTTTCGATGGCTTTCTGGAGCGTGCACTGCGCGAAGACAATGTTCGCCTGGTGCAGTTGCGCGCGAAGCAGTTGGACGCAGCGGCCTATGTGGCGCGTGCCCAGCGCGCCCTGGCGCTATGCCGTGAGTATGGCGCGCGGCTGCTGCTCAATGGTGAGCCAGCGTTGCTCGAACAGGTTGAAGCCGACGGTATCCACCTGACCAGCGAGCGCTTGATGCAGCTTGAGCGGCGGCCGATTGCCGAAAACAAGTGGCTGTCGGCGTCGACGCACAACCAAGCGCAGCTTACTCAAGCGGCGGTATTAGGCTGCGACTTTGTGAGTCTGTCGCCGCTACGCACCACGCCGTCACACCCGGAAGTATTCCCGCTCGGTTGGCACGACTTCCAACAGCTGGTCGAGCGCGCTGGCATGCCGGTTTTTGCTCTCGGCGGTATGACGCGTTTTGATGCTAACCACGCCCGCGCCGTGGGCGCGCAAGGCATCGCCTCCATCCGCGATTTCTGGAAGTAAGATAGCGCCAGCTATGGGTTGATAAAAAACGCCTGCCTTGGATGAATGCCGAGGCAGGCGTTTTGTTTGCTTAATAAGAAACCAAGGATGCTCAGTCGCGGTAGCGGCGAGTTAAGTCACCATAAGCATCCACGCGACGGTCGCGCAGATAGGGCCAAATACGCCGCGTATTTTCACTCCGTGCCATGTCAAGCTGAACGACGAGTTGCTCAACGTCTTCGCCCCCCTGGGCCAGTAGCTCGCCCTGCGGCCCGCAGATAAAGCTACCGCCCCAGAACTGAATGCCGTCACCGACGCCGGAGTGATCCGCCTCAAAGCCAACCCGGTTGGCCACCAGCACGGGCAAGCCGTTAGCGACGCCGTGGGCGCGCTGAATCACCGTCCAGGCATCTTGCTGGCGGTGCTTTTCTTCGCCGTCGTCGTTGGGGTCCCAGCCAATGGCGGTGGGGTAGAGCAGCAAGTCGGCACCGGCCAGTGCCATCAGCCGCGCCGCTTCGGGATACCACTGGTCCCAGCAAACCAGTACGCCAAGACGCCCTAGGGACGTCTCAATCGGCGTAAAGCCTTCGCCGCGAGCGCTGTCAAAATCACCTGGCGTAAAGTAAAACTTCTCGTAAAAGCCAGGGTCGTCAGGAATATGCATTTTGCGGTATTGGCCGACGCGCCCTTTGGCGCGGTCATAGACCACGGCGGTATTGTGATAAATGCCTGCTGCGCGGCGCTCAAACAGCGACCCGACCAGCACAATATCCAGCTCCTGGGCAAGCGCGGCCAGGTGCTGCCCGGTAGGGCCGTCGAGGGGTTCAGCTAGGTCGAACAGTGCCGGGTCTTCGAATTGACAAAAGTAATGGGTGGCGTGCAGTTCTTGCAGCAAAACCAGCTGTGCGCCCTGTTCAACAGCATTACGGATACCCTGTTCACTCAAGGCCAGGCTTTGTACTTTATCGGGCCAGGCGGGCTGCTGCACAACAGCGACGGTTAACGTGTTCGACATAAGAACTCCTTTATTCAGTCAGTATTATTTAATCAGTACCAGCCGAGCGCTTGGCAGGCATGCCCCGGGCAAGCGAGCATTGCGGAAGCTGCATGGTTAAACAGTGCAGGCTGCCATGCTGACGAATCACGCTGACGCACTCAATAGGTATCAATGTGCGCTCAGGAAACGCTAATGCCAGTGCTTGCAACGCCGTTACATCCGCTGGGTCGCCGTAGGTGGGTACCAGGACGGCGTGGTTAATAATTAAAAAGTTAGCGTAGGTGGCCGGTAGGCGGTGCCCGTCGTCTGGGTCAAAGCACGCCTGGGGCCAGGGCAGCGGGATAAGCCGATAGGGCGCGCCACTGCGCTGCCGGAAAGCCTGCAGTTCCTTCTCCATGGCCGCCAAGGCCGGGTAGTGCGGGTCGTTGGGGTCATCACAGCGTACGTAGGCGATGGTGGTTGGGTCGCAGAAACGCGCCAGTGTATCGATATGACTGTCGGTATCGTCGCCTTCTAAATGACCGTTGGCCAGCCACAATACCCGGTCAACGCCAAAATCCTCACCAAGCTGCGCTTCCACCGCCGCGCGGGATAGTGTGGGGTTCCGGTTAGGGTTTAGCAGGCAGGCGTCGGTGGTCAGCAGGGTGCCTTCGCCGTCGGTTTCGATGCCGCCGCCTTCGAGCACAAAATCCCTTGCGGTCACCGGGCAGGCCCAAACTCCGGCATCAGCCAGCCGCTGGGTGAGCAGGTTGTCGCGTTCAGCGGGGAATTTTCCGCCCCAGCCGGTGAAGATGTAATCGAGCATGGCTAATTGGCCATCATTATCGACCACGCTGATCGGGCCGTGATCCCGCGCCCAGGTGTCGTCGGTGGGTGCGACAATCAGCTGCAGGCTTGAGGCAGGCACCCCGTAGGCATCAAATGTGGCGGCTAACCGATCTTTGGTGCGCTCATCGGGTACACAAATAAGTACGTCCTGGTAGCGTGCCGTGGCTATCACAATGCGCTCCAGAGTGGCTTCGATACGCTCAAGAAGTGGCGCCCAGTCGCCGTCGTGGCGGGGCCAGGTCAGTTGTATCCCGTCTTGGGGATGCCATTCGGGTAGCAAACGATAAGTCGTGGTCGCCAATGTCATCAAGGCCTTTTGTTGCCATCAATAAACCAACGCGGAGCTTAACCAAAACAGCAGCCCCACGCAGGCAGTAAACCGGCGCAATGTAGGGCGTGGCGGGGCAAGTTGCAAGCGCCATGTGAACGCGTGCGATGCTAACCGCTCTAATAGCCGTTTGCACATGCAGAGACACTCAAAAAACCGTACCATGAGCGCTTATTGATAAGGAATCACGCCATGCTTGATCGTTTGCCTTTTCTGGTGGGGCTGCGCTACGTGCGCGCTAAACGCCGGAACCACTTTATTTCGTTTATTTCGCTTACCTCAATGCTGGGGTTAATGCTCGGGGTCGCGGTACTTATTCTAGTGCTGTCGGTGATGAACGGCTTCGATCACGAATTACGCACGCGCATCCTGGGCATGGTGCCCCACGCCAAAATTGAGTCCCGGGTGGGCATGGTCGAGTGGGAGTCCCTGGCTGAAGAGTTAATGCAGCGCGAGCGCGTCATCGGCGCGGCACCTTACGTGGAGCAGCAGGGCATGTTCTCGGTGGGCGGGCGCAATCAGGGGGCCATGGTGAATGGCATTAACCCTGAATGGGAAGACCGGGTCTCGATTATCAGCGAGCATATGCGCCAAGGCGAGCTGAGTGATCTGGTGCCCGGTGAGTGGCACGTGGTGCTAGGCTCCATGCTGGCGCGCAACTTAGGCGTTGGCGTTGGGGACCGGGTGACGCTGCTGGTGCCCGAAGCGTCAATTACCCCCGCCGGTGTTTTTCCGCGTTTAAAGCGCTTTACCGTCAGCGGTATTTTTAGCGTCGGCGCTGAACTGGATGCCAACCTGGCTTACGCCAATATCGAAGATATGCAGACCCTTGCCCGCCTGGGCGATGCAGTAGGCGGGCTTCGCTTGGAGCTGGATGATTTGTTTGCCGCCAGTAGCGAAACCCAGGCGATTCTCAATGAGCTGGGCCCTGAGTATCGTGGTAGCGATTGGACCTTCTCCCAAGGCAACCTTTTCCAGGCGATACAAATGGAAAAGCGCATGATCGCGCTACTGTTAACGGTGATTATCGCCGTGGCGGCGTTTAACATCGTCTCGACGCTGGTCATGGTGGTCACCGACAAGCGCGCGGATATCGCTATTCTGCGTACGATCGGCGCTAAACCGAGCTCGATTATGGGCATCTTCATTGTGCAAGGCATGGCGATTGGGCTGATCGGCATCGCCGTCGGGGTGGCCGTGGGTGTGTTGCTGGCGCTCACGATTGCCGATCTCATCGGCTGGGTTGAGGGAACGCTGGGTATCCAGTTCTTGGATGCTGGGGTCTACTTCATCAGCGATCTACCCTCTCAACTGCAGTGGAATGATGTCAGTCGTATCGTTTTGGCCGCCTTTGGCTTGACGTTCCTGTCGACGCTCTATCCGGCGTGGCGGGCGGCGCGGGTTCAGCCAGCGGATGTATTGCGTTATGAATAATCAGGATGCCGACATGAGTAGGTCAACGGAAACACCGCAAGAAGCCGCTATTATGCTCGATTGCCAGGGGCTAACCCGTACCTATAGCGAAGGTCCCCAAGACCTGACGGTATTGGATAAGCTCAATTTGCAGGTGCGCGCTGGCGAGCGCGTGGCGATCGTAGGCAGTTCGGGGTCGGGTAAGACAACGCTGCTCAATCTATTGGGCGGTCTTGACCGGCCCAGCGAGGGTGGCGTGATCATCGCCGGCGAGTCGCTGTCAGGCCTGAATGAAGCCGCGCTGGGCAGCTTTCGCAACCGCTACATTGGGTTTGTTTACCAGTTTCACCATTTGCTGGCAGAGTTTACGGCGGTCGAAAACGCCGCTTTGCCGCTGATTATTCGTGGTCAGTCTAAGAAAGCGGCTGAGCAGCGGGCAATGCAGATACTCGAGCGAGTCGGTATGCAGCCCCGCGCTGACCATAAGCCTGGCGAGCTGTCCGGCGGTGAACGTCAACGGGTGGCGATTGCTCGGGCGCTGGTGACCGATCCAAGCCTGGTGTTAATGGACGAGCCGACGGGCAATCTGGATCAGACCACGGCCGCCACCATCTTGGCATTGATGGATGAGCTGGCCAAAGAGAGCGCCTGCGCTTTTGTGATCGTGACCCACGACGTCAGCATGGCTGCCCATCAAGACCGCGTGCTCAAGCTGGATGCGGGGAAATTGGTAGAACAGGCGCCAGCGTTGAAAGCGTCGCAGGCTTGATGCGCTAGTTCAGTCATTAGGCCTCATCGTTAAACGCTACCTCAAACGCTACCTCAAACCCTATCATCGAACTCTGCTTCAATCTGCTCGCGCCGCTGCCGACGTTTTAGGCGGCGGCGTTTCCAGTGGTGCGAGACATGCCAACGCCAGATAAGACGAACTCCGATATTGGCCACAATCGCTAAGATGACCGCTGTGACCAAAGAGCCGAGGATGAGTGGCGGCATAATGTCGTGCATTTGCTCGGCAACCCAGCGCGTTGAAATCCGTGAAGGGGCCTCGCGCACCGGCGCGCCGAGTATAAAGGTGCCGATCCAGTAGTTACCGTAAAAGATCAGCGGCATCGTCAATGGATTAGTGATCCACACCAAACCAATCGACAGGGCCAAATTGCAACGGGTTACGCGAGCGCCCAGGGCCGCGATCACCATCTGAAAAGGGATCGGGAGCATCGCGCAAAAAACGCCCACGCTAAACGCATTGGCAACGCTTCGGCGGGTTAAAAGCCACAACCCCGGATCGGCAATCAACGGCGCTATAAAGCGTAACGAGCGCTGTTTCCTGATAGTGTCCGGTTTGGGCATGTAGCGCTGCAGGAACCGGCGCGGCATAACGGATACTCTTACCTGTTGATAGCGCCTATTATCCATATTGCATCGCCTTTCGGCTATGCTCGGCCATCAATGAACACTCGCCAAGGAGGGCCTTATGCGGTTAGGCGTTGCCATGCCAGCCGCTGTTGCGGCACTCGCCGGGGGGCTTTTTGCGTGGTATAGCATTGCCGCTGGCTTGCCATTCAACGCGTTCGGCGGGCTGTCGTTAGCGGCTTTACTGGCGCTGGTGTGGCGCCCGCGGCTAGGCGTTTGGCTTCTGATTGGCGTGTGGGTGTTTGTCGGTGTGCAGAGCGAATGGGCCAGCCGGCTGCCGGCGGGGCTGAGCGGTGAAGATATCGCCGTTGAGGCGACTATTTTGACCGCCCAGCCAAACGGTGATGCAACGCGCCTGTTGTTAAGCATTGATCAGTGCCGAGGCCCTGCCCAGCGGCCGAGCTGCTCGATGCTGGATAAAGTGCGCGTGTCGGCCTATGGCGATGACCTCCTCTTTCAGCCCGGCGAACAGTGGCAGATGACGCTCCGCCTGCGTCCGCCCAGCGGGTTTGCCAACCCCGGCACCTTCAATTATGAGCAATGGCTGTGGCGCGAAGGGATTCATGCCACGGGTTACCTGCGCCCAGAGCCACCGCCGGTTCGGCTATCTCCCGCCGGCCCTTCTATACGCCAGCTAGCGCTGGATTTTTTAGCCGATCAGCCGCTTGATGCGCGCACCAAGCGCTGGTTGGCAGCGCTGACGCTTGGCGAGAGCGAACAGCTTACCCAAGACGACTGGTCACTGCTGAATGCCACCGGCACCACGCATCTGGTGGTGATTTCGGGGCTGCATGTCGGGCTGGTGGCGTCGTTTGTGCTGCTGCTAGCCAAATTAGCCGCTCGTTTTACCACGCCTACCCACTGGCGTATGCGTACTTGGCCGTGGTGGTTGGCCGCGCTAGCCTGCGTTGGCTATGCCGTGCTTGCCGGCATGGCACCGCCGGCCATGCGGGCCATGGTGATGAGTTTGATTGGGCTATGGGTGCTCAGCGGGCGACATGCGCCGAGCCCCTGGCAAGGCTGGTGGTTGGCGCTTGCACTGGTGCTGATCGTTGATCCGCTGGCGTTGTGGCGCCCAGGGATGTGGCTATCTTTTGTGGCCGTGGCATGGCTGATTCTGATCTGGCAGGGGCGTCAGCGGCCGCAGGGTATCAAAGGCTGGTGCTGGGCGCTGGTCAGAACACAGCTGCTCTTGGCGCCGCTAATGGCCGCTGCCGTATTGGTGGCTTTTGGCCGCGTAGCGCCCGCCGCCCCGTTGATTAACTTAGTCGCCGTGCCGTGGGTGAGCTCGGTGATGGTGCCCACGGCGCTGCTGGGCTGGTTGCTCGCGCCGCTCCCCTGGGTGGGGGAGGCGGTATGGTGGCTGTTTGAAGCGGCGCTCAATATTTTACATGTATTGTTGACGCTTGCGGTTCAGCACTGGCCACTCTGGGAGCCTGAACGACCGTTAACGTATCCGCTTGCCTTGGCATTGCTACTGCTGTCGTTATGCTGGGGGCTGCCTGCCGTGATGCCGGGTGGGCGGTTGCTGTCTAGCGTGCTGGTCGTTGCGCTGCCGTGGTGGTCGCTGGCGCCAGCGATGTCGCCCGGCGCGTTAAGGGTGAGCGTGCACGATGTGGGGCAGGGGCAGTTAATAGAGCTGCGTAGCCAGCATTACCGGCTTCTCTATGACACCGGGCCGCAGTTTCGGGGCGGTTTTATGCCCTTGGAGGCGCTGTGGTCACCGGGGCAGCAGTTTGATCAGGTGATTGTCAGCCACGCCGATAATGACCATGCGGGCGGCATTGGCGCGCTGCTAGCCGATCATCGGGTCAGCCAGTGGATAGCGCCCGCAGGCGAGGCGCTGCCAGTGTCGAATACCGCCTGTCAGCGCGGGCAAGCGTGGCAGCGTGATGGCGTTGACTATCGCTTTCTTTGGCCGCCAGCAGGCGCTAACGCGTTGTCGGCCAATGATCGTTCCTGTGTGCTGGAGGTGAGGGTGGGCGAGCAGCGGCTATTGATCACCGGCGATGTGAGCAGCGAGGTAGAGCGCCGTTTTCTGCTGGATGTGGGTTCGCCGGTCAGCGTGCTGGTGGCCGGGCATCACGGCAGTGGCAGCAGTTCGGGTATTCAGTTTGTGCGTCGCATGGCGCCTCAGCAGGTGATTTTTAGCGCCGGGCGGGACAATCCGTTTGACCATCCGGTGGATTCCGTCGTCCGGCTTTTTCGCCAGCAGGGAAGCTGCCTGTGGAGCACGGCGCAGGATGGCGCACTGCGTTTTTGGCTAGACGCTCGCCATCCTATGCAGATGACAACCACACGCAAGTTGCCAGGTCGTCGCAACCAGTGTTGAAGCGCTTCGTCATCAGGTAGAATCTTGCGCACTGCACATATTGCCAGGAGCGCATGTGACTGATTCAGGTTGGAATATCTATAAGCGGTTATTGGGCTATGTAAAGCCCTATTGGCGCGCTTTTGCGCTGGCGGTCGTGGGGTTTGTGGTGTACGCCGCGTCAAGCACGGCGCTTGCGGAAATGATGAAGCGCTTGATTGATGGTATTCAAAATCCGGATGCCGCCTTCCGGCTCTTGCTGCCGCTGTTTGTCATCATCATGTTTTCCTCTCGGGGGCTAGGTACCTTTTTAAGTACCTATTTTATGGCCTATGTGGGCCGTTACGTGATTCATAACCTGCGCTGCGACGTGTTTGCCCACCTGCTGCATCTGCCGGGGTGGTTTTTTGACCACCACTCCAGCGGCCAATTGGTCTCGCGGGTGACCTACCATGTTGAGCAAGTGGCAGGGGCGGCCACCAAGGCAGTGACGATTATTCTGCGCGAAGGCCTGTTTGTGATTGGGCTGGTGCTCTATCTGCTGTGGACCAACTGGATGTTAACGCTGCTTTTTTTGGGCGTAACACCGATTATTGCCGTGGTCGTAAGCTACGTCAGTAAGCGTTTTCGGCGTATCGCAAAGCGCATTCAAAGCTCCATGGGTGATGTCACGCATGTGGCCTCTGAGGCGCTGTCGGGTTACCGGGTGGTGCGTACTCACGGCGCGGAAGACTATGAAAAACAGCGCTTTGAACGGGTTAGTGAAGAGAATCGTCGTCAGAGTATGAAAGAAGCCATGACCCGAGCGGTGAGTTCGCCGGTGATTTTGATGCTAGTGGCCATTTCCATGGCGCTGCTGGTGTGGCTCGCCATGGCGCCCTCGCTGATGGAAAACATGACCCCAGGGGAGTTTGTCGCCTTTATTACCGCGGCGGCCCTGATGATCAAGCCGGTGCGCCAGCTAACCGAAATTAACGGTGAGATCCAAAAAGGGCTGGCGGCTGCCTCCGAGCTCTTTGGGCTACTCGATATGACGCCTGAAAAAGACCAGGGCAAGCGCATCGCCAGCCGGTTAAGCGGTGAGCTGGTGATTGATAATGTAAGCTTTCGCTACGGCGATGATCAGCCTAACGTGCTGCATAACATTAATTTACGCCTGGCGCCGGGCGAGTTAGTGGCGATTGTCGGGCGTTCGGGGAGTGGTAAATCGACGCTGGTGAGTCTGCTGCCGCGTTTTTACCGGATCAGCGAAGGCAGCATCAGCATCGATGGGATTAATATTGACGACTACGCGCTGGGGCCGCTACGCCAGCAAATTGCCTTGGTCTCTCAGCAGGTGACGCTGTTTAACGCCTCAATCGCCGACAATATTGCTTACGGGGTGTCCAATCCGGACCCACAGGCCATTCAAGCCGCCGCCGAAGCCGCCTATGCCCACGAGTTTATCGACAAGCTGCCCCATGGCTACGCCACCACCGTCGGCGAAAACGGCGTGATGCTTTCCGGCGGACAGCGCCAGCGGCTGGCAATTGCCCGGGCGATTTTCAAGGATGCGCCGCTGCTGGTGCTGGATGAAGCCACCTCAGCGCTGGACACCGAATCCGAGCGCTATATTCAAAAAGCCCTTGAGCGTGTTTGTGAAGGCCGTACCACGCTGGTCATCGCCCACCGCCTGTCGACCATTGAGCGGGCCGACCGAATTGTGGTGATGGACCAGGGGCGTATTATTGAAGAGGGTTCCCATCAGGCGCTGCTGGATGCCAACGGTGCCTACGCGGCGCTGCATCAGCTGCAGTTTCAAGAAACGCCATGAGCCGATTAACATGAGCTTGGCCAAGAGAACGCTGGCTCAACGCTGGCTGGAAGGCGCTTATCAAGGCAGTCGCTGGCTATCGCCGTTGAGACCCTTGGGTGCGCTTTATCAGTGGGCCATGGCGAGGCGTGAACGTGCCTACCGACGCGGTAAAAAAGAGGTCTGGCAAGCGCCGGTGCCGGTTATCGTCGTGGGTAACATTACGCTGGGCGGAACGGGTAAGTCACCGCTGGTCGCCTGGTTAGCCAATTGGTTAGCGTCCCAAGGCTGGTCACCGGGAATTGTCACCCGTGGCTATGGTGGCAAAGCGCCGCATTACCCGCTGTTTGTCACCCCTGGCAGCAGCGTTAGGGAGAGCGGTGACGAACCGCTGATGCTCGCACAGCAAACGCGGCTGCCGGTGGTTGCGGACCCCCAGCGCAAGCGGGGCGTCCAGGCGCTGATTGAGGCGGGGTGCGATATTGTCCTCAGCGACGACGGCTTACAGCATTTAGCGCTAGGCCGCGATATCGAGCTGTTAGTCGTCGATGGCGCCCGAGGGTTGGGTAACGGGCGCTGCCTGCCCGCCGGGCCGCTGCGTGAGTCGTTTAGTCGGCTACAGCGCGTGGATGCGGTGATCGTCAACGGCCGTTTGCAGCATCCGCTGCCAATGCAAGCGCCTGCCACAAGCATGCAGTTAGCCCCGCTTTGCTGGCGCCGCCTGGAAGATAGTGCGCGCTTTCCGCTAGCGCCGTTGCCGTTTACGCTACCGGTGAACGCGGTGGCGGGGATCGGGCATCCCGAACGTTTTTTTCGCACGTTGCGCGCTTTGGGGGTAGCGGGCGACTGGCACCCATTGGCTGATCACCAGCAATTTAGCGCTGAGGCGCTAAACTTTCCCCATCGCCGCCCGGTTGTTATGACGGCTAAGGACGCGGTGAAGTGTCATGCTTTTGCGCCAGCCAATAGCTGGGTATTAGACGTGGAAGCAACGCTTCCACCAGAATTTGAGCACTGGCTGGCAGCGCGGCTGTCGGCACTTTCCCAAAGGAGACACGCGCATGGATAAGGAACTGCTGGCAATGCTGGTTTGCCCGTTATGTAACGGCAAGTTGAAATACGATCGCGAGGCGCAAGAGCTGCGCTGCCATTACGATGGCTTGGCCTATCCCATCCAGGAGGGGATTCCGGTGATGTTGCCGGAAGAGGCGCGTGTTATGGATGCCGATGAGAAATTGCACACGTCACCGGGACGTTCGGGAGACGCTTGATGGCTTTTCCAGACGGTGCAGTGATTGACATGGTGGTGCCTGAGTTTACCGTTGTGGTGCCTGCCCGCTATGGCTCCACGCGATTACCCGGTAAGCCGTTGCTGGAAATCGCCGGCGAGCCGATGATCGCTCATGTATGGCGTCGCGCTTGCCAAAGCCACGCCAGCCGCGTCGTGGTGGCCACTGATGATAGCCGCATTGGCGATGCCATGCTGCCTTACGGTGCCGAAGTGATTATGACCCGCGACGATCACCCGTCGGGGACCGACCGCTTAGCCGAAGTGGCTGATCGCTTAGGTTTAGCAAGCGACGCCCTGGTGGTCAATGTGCAGGGCGATGAACCGTTGATTCCACCGGCGTTAATTGACCAAGTGGCGCTGCGCTTAGCTGAGGATCCCGACGCATCGATAGCCACCTTGGCGGAGCCGATTAGCGACGTTGCCTCACTGTTTAATCCTAACGTGGTTAAGGTGGTGCGCACGCTGCAGGGCCGCGCGCTGTATTTCTCCCGGGCGCCGATTCCCTGGGACCGCGAGCACTTCAAAGCGCCGCCGACCCTGCTGGCGACCGATGCCTGGCTGCGTCATATCGGCCTCTATGCCTACCGTGCGGGTTTCCTGGCCGCCTACCGTGACTGGCCCGCCGCGAGTCTTGAGCAACTCGAACAGCTTGAGCAGCTGCGTGCGCTGCAGCATGGGCATGTTATTCAAGTGGCCTTAGCCTGCGAGCTAAACCCCGCGGGTGTCGATACCGCCGAGGATCTAGCGCGGGTAAGAGCGCTACTTGCTCAGCCAAGTGTTTAAGGAGAGCTGTGGTGAAAGTATTATTTGTTTGCTTGGGCAATATCTGCCGATCACCCACCGCCGAAGGTATTTTTCGTCGCGCTCTGGAGCAGGCGGGAATGGCCAATGACGTTGCAATAGACTCCTGTGGTGTGGGCAATTGGCATATAGGCAAAGCGCCGGATGCACGAGCGCAGCAGGCGGCGCAGCGCCGGGGGATTGACTTGAGTGGCCTGCGCGCTCGCCAGCTAAGCGAGCAGGATTTTGCTGAGTTCGACTACGTGCTGGGCATGGATGAGGACAATTTGCGCGCTATGCGCGACCTTAAACCCGCCAATAGCCAGGCGCATGTTGGGCTATTGTTGGATTTTGCTGGCACCCCTGGTGGCGAAGTCCCAGACCCCTATTTTGGCGGTGATGAGGGGTTTGAGAACGTGCTGGATATGATTGAAGCTGCCTCAGAAGGGTTGATTCGACACCTCCAGCGTGAGCTGTAATGGGGCGGATGAAACTTCTTGGCAATGTCGATTTGACCGCCGCGAATACGCTAAGACTGCCTTGCCAGGCCGAGCGCTTCGCGGCACCAACGACATTAACTGTACTACACCAAACGTTAGCCGAGGCACGCCGTCAGGGTTGGCCGGTGACGCTATTAGGCGGCGGCAGCAATGTGCTACTGCCTGAACGACTACCCGGTTTGGTAGTGCGCCCTGCACTTAATCAATGGTGGCTGGCCGAGCATCAAGGCCAGGTGTTGGTTTATGTTGGCGCCGGGGTTAATTGGCATCGCCTAGTCATGGCGACGGCGGCGCGCGGCCTGTGGGGGATCGAAAACCTGGCACTGATTCCCGGTAGCTGCGGGGCCGCGCCGGTGCAAAACATTGGTGCCTACGGGGTTGAGCTTGCCGACACCCTACAAGCAGTGCAGGTAATGGAACTCACCAGCGGTCGCGTCTACTGGTTGAGCGCCGAAGCGTGCGCTTTTGGCTATCGTGACAGTATCTTTAAAGGCGAACTGGCCGGTCGTGTGGTGATTACCCAGTGGGTGCTGCGTTTGTCGCGTACGTCAGCCCCCCGGCTCGGCTATGGCGATCTCGCCGCGCGATTACCCGGCACACCCACACCGCTTGGGGTAGCCGAAGCGGTATGTGCCATTCGGCGTGAAAAGCTGCCCGATCCACAGGTGCTTGCCAATGCGGGTAGCTTTTTTAAAAACCCTCTAGTGACCGATGAGCAGGCGGCGCAGTTGTTGCGTCAGTACCCGGCGATGCCGCATTTTCCTCAGGGCGAAGGGCTAACCAAGCTGGCGGCGGGTTGGTTGATCGATCAGTGTGGGTTGAAAGGCATGCGTGACGGTGCCTTTGGCGTGCACCAGCACCAAGCGCTGGTGCTTGTGCACTTTGGCGGTGGAGATCGTCAGGGGCTGATGAAGACCGCGGACTATATTGCCGCCCGGGTAGAGGCACGCTTTGGTATGCGGCTGGAGCCCGAGCCGCGGTTGATCAACCCTTAATACTTTTTCCAGCAGGCCTTTTATAACGCAAAAATCCCCGCCTCGGCGGGGATTTTTGCTACGTCAACGCGTTACCGATTTACTCGGAATGCGTGTCTTGTTGCGCTTGCTTACGCTTTTCACGCGGGTCGTTGTGGGCCCGAGTACGCCGCCGCGGTTTGGGCATGCTTTCTTCGCTGCTTTCTTCACCCGTCGTTTTGCTAGGCGTTTCGGCAGTTTCAGCGGGCGCGTCGGCAGCTGCTTCAGTGGGTGTCTCAGCAGCAGCTTCGCTGACGGGCTGTGCAGTTTCAGGCTCAGCCGTTGGCGCTTCAGGCGCCTTCGGTTGGTCTGCCTGCGAGGGTTCTGCCGCCTGTGGTGCTGGTTGAGTCTCCGCTACCTCAGACGTACTGGCAGGCTGCTCAGGCGCCTCGCTTGATGCTTCCGGCTGGCTATCCTCGACCTGTTGGCTCTCAGCCTTGGGCGCGTCGGCTTCGGCGTCAGACTCTTCTGCGGCAGACTCTTCTGCGGCAGACGCTTCTGCGGCAGACGCTTCTGCGTCAGACGCTTCTGCGGCAGGCGCTTCAGCGGGTGCGTCACTGGCGTTGTCTTCAGAATGAGCAGGCTCAGCAACGGCCTCGTCCGGCGCTTGAGCGGTGTCGGCCTTTGCATCCGATTCGCTAACGGCGGCCTCTTGGGCTGTTTCAGGCTGACGACGTTGACGCGTAGACTTGCGCGCTTTCGACTTCTCGGCCGCCGGGTGCTCAGCGCTGGTATCAGCTTCAGCCGCTTCAACCGCTTTTGCAGCTTCCTCTGCCGATGCTTTCACCGTTTCCACCGGCGCCTCGGTTGGCATTTGGCTGGGCTGGGTCGGCGTTTCCGGCGCTTCCTCAGGCGCTTGGGCTGCCTCGGCCTGAAGTTTTAGCTGCTCAGCTTCTGCCTTGGGATTAACCGCCTGGCTGCGCGAACGGTTGCGCGGGTTATTGCGCGTCCGCTTGGGCTTGCCGTCATCCTGCTTGGCCGCCTCGTCACGCTGATCGTCAGCGCTGCTGTCATTCTCGGGCTCGCGACGCGCTGCTTTCTTCGGTGCACTCTTGCCGCTCTGTTTAGCTACGTTGTCTTTGCCAGCGCCCTCTTTTGCAGAACTGTCTTTTGCAGAACTGTCTTTTACAGAGCCGTCTTTGGAAGAGTCATCTTTAGAAGAGCTGTCAGCTTGGCTTTCTTTACGCGGCGCTTTCTGGCTCGACGTTTGCTCATTGGCATCGTCTTGCTGGGGGTGGCGGCGGCGATTGCGGGTGCGGCTGGGGCCGCTGCGCTTATCGCTATTATCGTCACTGGCAGGGCTCGGCGTGTTGTTGCGTTGCTCGCTGCTTTTCGACTCGGCTTTGTTAGCGTTCTCGCTGCGCGGTTCGTTCCGGTTGCTGCCCCGTTCGTCGCGCGATGATTTTTGCCGTGTCTCACTGCCACGCTGAGGGGGCTTACGCTCGCTCGGCTTACGCGGCGCCGGTGTTTCAGCCTCGGGCGCAGGCGTGGGCTCAGTGGTGCCCTCGTCGCTACCTAATAACTTGGCGAAGCTGCGCATAAAGCGGCCAATGACGCTGGGCTGCTCGTTGGCCACCGGTGTTGCTTCAGCCGCCGGGGCAGAGGGAGCAGTAGGCGCTTGCTCTTCGCTTTGCAGCGAAGCCGGCGCCGGGGCGTTGTGGGTGACGCTTTTCACGGCGGCTTCAGCGCGCATTGCCGGGGGGACAAAGCTGGGCGTTGGCTCTTTGCCTATGTCGGTTTCGGTGGAGATTTCAAAGCTCGACAGGCTTTGGGTGTCATCCTCGTCGATGTGGTCATCGCGCAGACGCTGTACGTCGTAGTGCGGCGTATCCATATCGGGATTGGGCAGCAGCACCACACGCACACCCTGACGCGACTCAAGATCGGCGAGTACGCTACGTTTTTCGTTGAGCAGGTAGGTGGCCACCGGTACCGGCAGAATCGCGCGAATCTGGGCGCTATTCTCTTTCATGGCCTCTTCTTCAATCAGGCGCATGATCGACAGTGAGAGCGAACGCACGTCGCGGATAGTGCCCTGGCCGTTACAGCGCGGGCAAACCACGCCGCTGGTTTCACCCAGCGAGGGGCGCAGCCGCTGGCGGGACATTTCCATCAGGCCAAAGCGCGAAATGCGGCCGATCTGAACCCGCGCCCGATCCAGCTTAAGCGCGTCACGCATGCGGTTTTCAACTTCGCGCTGGTTGCGCGCGGGCCCCATATCGATAAAGTCGATCACCACCAGGCCGCCAATATCGCGCAGGCGCAGCTGGCGGGCAATTTCATCGGCGGCTTCAGAGTTGGTCTGCAGGGCGGTCTCTTCGATATCGCTACCGCGGGTGGCCCGGGCGGAGTTGATGTCGATGGAGACCAGCGCTTCGGTATGGTCGATCACAATCGACCCGCCAGAGGGAAGTTTTACTTCGCGCTGATAAGCGGTTTCGATTTGCGATTCAATTTGAAAGCGCGAAAATAGCGGCACTTCGTCCGCGTACAGCTTGATCTTTTGCTGATAAGACGGCATTACCTGGCGAATAAAGGCCAGCGCTTCAGCATGAATCTCGGGGCTATCGATCAATACTTCGCCAATGTCCTGGCGCAAGTAATCGCGCATCGCGCGAATGATAACGTTGGATTCACGGTAGATCAGGAAGGGGGCAGGGCGCTTGGCGGCTTCAGTGGTGATGGATTCCCATACCTGAACCAGATAGTCCAAGTCCCACTGCAGTTCTTCCGGATTGCGGCCAATGCCGGCGGTGCGCACGATCAGGCCCATTTTATCGGGCACGGTCATTTGCCCCATGGCCTCTTTGAGCTGGCTGCGTTCATCGCCTTCAATGCGCCGTGAAATGCCACCCGCCCGCGGGTTATTGGGCATCAACACCAAAAAACGCCCCGCCAGGCTGACAAAGGTGGTTAGCGCGGCGCCTTTGTTGCCACGCTCTTCCTTGTCGACCTGAACGATGACCTCTTGGCCCTCTTTAAGTACTTCTTTAATGCTGGGACGTCCTGAAACGTCTTTGACAAAGTACTCGCGGGAGATCTCTTTGAGCGGCAAAAAGCCGTGACGGTCGGCGCCGTAGTCAACAAAGGCGGCTTCCAGGGAAGGTTCGACGCGGGTAATTTTACCGCGATAGATGTTGGCTTTTTTCTGTTCTCGAGCGCCGGACTCGATGTCTAAATCGTACAGGCGTTGTCCATCTACTAATGCGACGCGCAGCTCTTCTGGCTGGGTCGCATTGATAAGCATACGTTTCATAGTGTCTCGCATAGCGTTGCGTGCCGGCGAACTGCCTAGGGGGAGACGTAGGCGAATCGCTGGTTGCAGCGTGCTTGTGCTCGGCGCATTGCTATGCTGACGCGTCAGGCCGGGAAGGCGTTAGCGCCAACCCGGCCAATAGGGCGTTGAGTACGTGGCGGAGGCAGGACATGTTCCGGTGGCTGTCACATCCATCCGGCCCTGCTGACACCGCCAACACCTGGCATTCATCGATTCACCAACGCCGGCCACCGGCACAGCGTTGAACTTGTCGCCCGGAGGCAGTCAGCGCCTTGTGACGTAAAGGCGGCGCTGCTCTGGGCGTGGCGTTGTTAAGTTGCTGCCTGCCGTTGAGGGCAAGGCTTATTCCCTCTGCCAGCATGAAAAACGGGCGGCAGAGTTACTACATTTTAAGATCAGGCTCTAAGATCAGATTTTAATACCGGAAAAACGTGCAATGCGTACACTAGCGTCGTTTTTCGTGTTCAGGCCTGCGTGTTAGTCGGGCAGGCGCATTCACCAAACTCAGCGTTAATAGTTTCTGCTAAGCAATTAGCGGTTTATCGACTAGTCGCTAGCGCAAGACAAGTATGCTCTCTGCGTTTGGCTGGTGAACGTTTGGAATATAACAGTAAAGACAACGACCAGCAATTGACGCAATGCGCTTGGGTCTACGTTAGAATGCCATTTTAAGGCCGATCTCATCGAGCTACAGCAGGAGCAAGCGGTAATGTCCGAAGGGCGTGAAGTACAGTGGGTGGATATCGCCCCGGAACAAGCAGGGCAGCGAATTGATAATTTTCTCATGACGCGCCTCAAAGGCGCGCCGCGTGCGCTTATCTACCGCATTGTGCGTAAAGGGGAAGTGCGGGTTAATAAAAAGCGCGTCAAGGTCGACTATCGTTTGCAGGCGGGTGATTTAGTGCGTGTCCCGCCGCTACGCTTGGCGCCCCGTGAGGCAATGAAGGAAGTAAGCGATAATTTACGCGACCTGCTGGTAGGTAGCGTCATTATGGAAGGTCCTGACTGGATGGTGCTTAACAAGCCCTCTGGTTTGGCGGTGCATGGTGGCAGCGGGGTTAAAATTGGCTTGATCGAAGCGCTGCGCCAGGTGCGCGATGATTTAAGTTTTTTAGAGCTGGTGCACCGCTTGGACCGTGATACGTCAGGCTGTTTACTGCTGGCCAAATCCCGCGATGCGCTGGTTACGCTGAATGAATCGCTGAAAAAGCACGGCATGGACAAGCGGTATTTGGCCTTGGTCAGCGGCCGCTGGCCGGCCCGTAAGACTTATGAAAGTGCCCGGTTGGACCGCTTTGACGCCGGTAACGGCGAACGTCGAGTGCGGGTAGACCCCAACGGTAAAGTATCGCGAACGCACTTTTCAGTGGTCGAAACCTTTGAAAAAACCACGCTGATCGAGGCTGAACCAGTCACTGGCCGCACCCACCAAATTCGCGTTCACGCGACGCATGCGGGCCATGCGCTGCTGGGCGACGATAAGTACGCCACCCGTGAAAGCGGTCTGTTGACTAAGCAGCTAGGCCTGGGGCGCCTGTTTTTGCATGCTCGGGCATTGACCTTTCCTGAGCCCACCAATGGCCGCCCGGTGACGGTGAAAGCGCCGCTACCCGAAGCCCTGGAGCAAGCGCTCAAGCGCGCCCGTCAATAATGCGTCTGCTATTGATTTGCCCTTTGATTCTTTAACCCTTAACCCTTAACCCTTTAACAGAGGAGCGGCCATGCAGTACGAGCTGATTATTTTTGATTGGGACGGCACCCTAATGGACTCCGTGCCACGCATTGTCTCGTGTATGCAGGCCGCCGCGTTAGAGGCTGAGTGGGGGGCGCTGACATCCGCTGAGGTCGAAGATATTATCGGCCTGGGGCTGCCCGAGGCGATCGATAAACTGTGCCCCGGTATTCTGCCTGCCCAGGCCGAACGGCTTCGCGAGCGCTACGCGCATCACTTTGTGGCGGCCAATACCACGCCGATGGCGTTTTTTAGCGGTGTGGAAGCCCATATCGCCCGTTTGCGCGGTCGTCAGGCGCAGCGTTTGGCCGTCGCGACGGGCAAAAGCCGCCGCGGGTTAGCGCGTATTTTTGCCGAAACTGGCAGCGGTGACTGGTTCCATGCCAGCCGCACAGCCGATGAAACCCGTTCGAAACCGCACCCGCAGATGCTTTCAGAGCTGCTCGCCGAGCTTTCAGTGCCTGTCGAGCGGGCGGTGATGGTGGGTGATACCGAGTACGACCTGGAAATGGCGCGGGCGATCGGCATGGATCGGGTGGGCGTGACTTACGGCGTGCACACCCCGGCGCGTTTGGCGCTTAGCCACCCCAAGTGGATAGCCCACAACGTCGATGAACTCTTTGATTGGCTGCACGGTTAAGCGGCCTGAGTCTGCATAAGTGAGTCTGCATAAGGATATTTTTATGAGTGACGATCAAACGCGCCAAGGTGACGCTGGCAATGGCGATCAGCCGAGCGGTTATCAGTCTGAAGGGGACCGCTGGACCCAGGGGCCCGAGGTGACGCCCGGTAAAAAAAGCCGCTCTGAAGCTATCGCCGGTTGGCCCGGCGACGATGCGGAGACGCTACGCGAACGCCAGCGGCTGGCACAAATAGAAATGATGGATCATTGGATTGGCGGTGTGTTAACCGAACAGCGCCGCACCCGTCGCTGGAAGCTGTTTTTCCGGCTGATGTTGATCGCTATCGTACTGGCCTCACTGTTTACCACGTTTTACAGCCTGTTTTGGGACTCGCCGAGTGTCGCGGCCCCCGCACAGCGCCACTTGGGTATTGTTGACGTCAACGGTGTGATCGCTAGCGACTCACCGGCCAATGCGGAACGTATCATCCAGGGTTTAAGCCGGGCTTGGGAGGCGGAAAACGCTGCCGCCGTGGTGCTGCACATTAACAGTCCCGGCGGCAGTCCGGTCCAGTCTCAGCGTATCTATGCCGAAATCATGCGCCTGCGCGACCAGGGCGATAAACCGATTATTGCGGTGATCGAGGATATCGGTGCCAGTGGTGCTTACTACATTGCTGCAGCGGCTGACGAAATTGTGGCCTCGCCGGTGAGCCTGGTGGGCTCAATCGGCGTGATCTATGCAGGCTTTGGCTTCGAAGAGGCGATTGAGCGCATCGGCGTTGAGCGCCGGGTGCTAACGGCGGGGGACAATAAAGCCTTTTTAGACCCGTTTCAGCCCCTGGATGACGGCGCTGAGCAGTTTTGGCAGGGCGTGCTGAGTCAGACGCACAGCCAGTTTATCGATGACGTGCGCGCCGGTCGTGGCGACAGACTCAGCGACAGCCCGGATATTTTCTCGGGGCTGATTTGGAGTGGCGAGCAAAGCATCGAGCTGGGCTTGGTCGATCAGTTGGGCAGCCTCGAGCAGCTATCGCGCGATCAAGTGGGGAATACCGACTGGGTGGACTATACGCCGAGCCTGGACCCGTTTGAGCGTTTTACCCGTCGCTTCACCCAGATGGCAGCCGAGGCGCTGGGCGTGAGTGCGCCCAGTTCACCGATGCGTTTCTAGGTTGTGGCAGATTGATCAGTAAGCGCCAAGCGGGTCCAGGCCTGCTTGGCGCAGCATGTCGCAAAGCGCAATCAGCGGCAGTCCGATCAGTGCGTTGGGGTCACGGCCTTCCAGCTTCTCAAACAGCGCAATGCCCAGGCCTTCCATGCGAAAGCTGCCAGCGCTGTCTAGAGGCTGCTCTTTGGCGACGTAGTTTTCGATCTCCGGCGTGCTCAGCGTGCGAAACACCACTTCAAAGGGCTCGACGTGCACTTGATGGCGCTGGTGGCGTGTATCCAACAGCGCTAAGCCAGTTAAAAAGGTAACCCGCTGACCCGAGAAGCGAGCCAGATTGGCGCAGGCTTTTTCGACAGTATGCGGTTTGCCAAGAATATCGCCCTCAAAAACCGCCACTTGGTCGGAACCGATAATACAGTGATGGGGGAAGCGGGCGGCCACGGCGTTGGCTTTGCTCAAGGCCAGCCGATGCACCAGGGCATGGGGCGTTTCGCCGTTGTAAGGGGTTTCGTCAATTTCTGGCGAAAGGCACTGGTAGGGGAGTTGCAAGCGGTCCAGCAGCGCGCGGCGCCATCGTGAGCTGGAGGCAAGCACAAGCTCGGCTGACGATGATTCTTGCAAGGATGCTGAGGCCACAAATATCTCCTGAATTGCTTTGTAACGCTGTTGAAAGCCAAAAGGTGAAGTGTAGCGAAACCATGAGGAGGTGTATGTAGGCTGTTTATTACCGCCTAGCAGGTTATTTATTGAGGCTAGCAGATTATTTATTGAGGAATGTATGCAGAAATATACCGACAGCTTTGACAGCAGCGGGGGGAGTGCCTATCATTGCGCGCCTATGTTGACCTCACAACTCCCCAGCCGGGTTGAGCCTTATAAGCTTGCAGCCCGCCACGAACGAATCGAAGGCTTGGTAGCGCTTGATAAGCTGTCACGTCTTACCGAAGAAGCGGGTGCCCAAACCGGCGACTGCCATGTCGTGCTTGCGTTTGGCGTCGATGCTCAAGGTCGTCGTGAAATTCGTGGCCACTTGCAAGCGACGTTAGCGCTTGCCTGCCGACGCTGCCTGGTGCCGATGCCTCAACAGGTAAGCAGTGACTTCTTGCTTGGTATGGTCACTGACGAATCCTTAGCGGCCGAGCTGCCTGCCAGTCATGAACCGGTGCTAGTGGAAAAGGAACAGCTGGACCTTCTGACGGTGGTCGAGGATGAATTGATTCTCAGCCTGCCCCAGGTGGTCTATCACGATGAAGCCGACTGTTATGTCTCGGCGGAGCAGCTGGTCAGCAAAACAGCAGGCGCGGCGTCAGACACAACGCCAGCGACAAACCCTTTCGCGGTGCTTAATGCCTTGAAAGGCAAAAAATAAGCACCCTTTACCTTAAATACCTTGGAGTAAACCCCATGGCAGTTCAAAAGAACCGTAAAACTCGTTCCAAGCGCGGCATGCGTCGTAGCCACGATGCGCTGACCGCAGCGACACTGTCCCAGGACAAAGAAACCGGTACCACGCACCTGCGTCACCACATTTCTCCGGACGGTTTCTACCGTGGGCGTAAAGTGATTGAAGTATAAATCTCAATTACGTTACTAAGCGGCTAAACGGACTCGGTGTGGTATGCGCCTAGCGATTGATGTGATGGGGGGTGACCAAGGCCCTCAAGCGATTATCGCAGGCTCCGCCAGGGCGGCGGTGGAACACCCCCACCTCGAGCTGATTCTGTTTGGCCCGCATCAGCAAATTGCTGCTGAACTATCACGCTTGCCGCAGCCTTTGGCTGCGGCAACGTCACGTTTGGTGGTCCGTGATGCGCCGGACAGCGTTGCATCATCTGCAACGGCTGCCTGGGCGCTGCGTAACGGTCAGGCGACCAGCATGGGGCACATGCTGCGAAGCGTTGCGCAGGGGGAAGCGGTAGCCGGTGTCAGTGCGGGCAGTACGGCCGCACTGGTGGCGCTGGCGCGGCGCGAGGTGGGTATGATTGAGGGTATTTCTCGCCCCGCGATCAGTACCGCCATTCCTGCGCGCCGAGGCAGCCGCTGCTATTTGCTCGACTTGGGTGCCAACGTGGACTCGCCCGCCCATCGGCTGGTCGATTTTGCCCTGATGGGCGCGGCGATGGCGCAGTGTGTCGATGGTACGGTGCAGCCCCGGGTTGCGCTGCTCAACGTGGGCGCCGAAGCGACCAAAGGCAGTGCGAGCGTGCGCGAGGCGGATCGTTTGCTGCGCCAGCGCGCGGGTCGCGACGCTTTTGTTTACCACGGCTACGCGGAGGGTGGCGATGTGTTTAAAGGCCAGCTTGACGTGGTGGTATGCGACGGTTTTGTGGGTAATGCCGTCCTAAAAGCTAGCGAAGGTTTGACGAGTATGCTGGTAGAACGCGTGCAGATGGCGTTTGAATCGCGCCTAAGTGGTCGTTTGGCAAGCCTACTGGCCAAGCCTGTGTTGAAGCGCTTAAAGCAGGAGCTGGATCCCGTACGCTATAACGGGGCCAGCTTGTTAGGGTTGCGTGGCATCGTGGTGAAAAGTCACGGCGGTGCGCACGCCGATGGTTTCTACTACGCTATCCATCGCGCCCTGCAAGAAGTCGAGCATGATTTGCCTGCACGTATCGCAGGCCGCTGGCAGGCGTCATCGTTGTAGCCGATGATTGCCGGCCAGTGTGATTGGATAATAAGACAGCTAGATTTTTGCGGGTTATAGGTGGCATTCGGATGTGCCAATAACCTTGCCTATCGCTCATATGAGCAAATGCCTAAAAGAGCAAAGGTGAACGACATGTCTCAACCCCTTGCCCTCATTTTCCCCGGGCAAGGCTCTCAGCAGCTTGGAATGCTGCGAGAGCTAGCCGAGCGTTATAGCGTGGTGGGAACGACATTTGAGGAAGCGTCAGAAGCGTTGGGCTATGACTTATGGAAAGTCGTCCAAGAAGGCCCTGAAGCGTCGCTTAATGCTACCGCCTGCACCCAGCCGGCGCTGCTCTCCGCCAGCGTCGCCATTTGGCGCGTGTGGCAGGAGCTGGAAGGGCCGCGCCCCAGTGTGATGGCCGGCCATAGTTTGGGCGAATACAGTGCGATGGTGTGCGCTGGCGTGATGGGCTTTGCCGAAGGCGTTAACTTGGTACGGCTGCGTGGCGAAGCGATGCAGGAAGCAGTGCCCGCGGGCGAAGGGGGTATGGCGGCGATTCTAGGCCTGGCAGACGATGCCGTTGAGGCTGCCTGCGAAAAGGCTGCCCAAGGCGATGTGGTTTCGGCTGTCAACTACAATTCCCCTGGCCAAGTGGTTATCGCGGGGTCCAAAGCGGCCGTTGAGCGAGCGATGGTCACCTGCCAAGAGTCAGGCGCCAAACGTGCCATGGCCCTGCCGGTTTCAGTGCCTTCGCACTGTGCATTAATGCGCCCCGCCGCCGAGCGCCTGGCGGCGGCGATGCAGGCAATTGAGCTGCGTGCGCCGCGCTACACGGTGATTCAAAATGTCGACGCGCAGGCCCATGCCGAGATCGCTACGCTCAAGACACGGCTTATTGAGCAGCTTTATCAGCCGGTGCGCTGGAGCGCCTGCGTGGAAGCAATGGCGGCTCAAGGCGTGGAGGTGTTTATTGAGTGCGGTCCAGGCAAGGTGTTGACAGGGCTCAATAAGCGTATCGTGAAGGGCAGTAAGGGGCTGGCGGTGAATGACCCCGACAGCCTGGTTGCCGCGCTGGAGCTTGCGCGTGAAACGTTAACTGACAAGCGGTGAACATGGGCTATTGTCTTACCCTATCCTTGCTTGTTAACTCGGTTAAAGGCAGAACGTTATGACACAAGAACGTAGAGTTGCCCTGGTAACAGGAGCGAGTCGTGGCATTGGCCAAGCAGTCGCCCACGAGTTGGGTCGCCAGGGGCGTATCGTGATTGGTACGGCGACCAGCGAATCAGGCGCTGAGAAAATTGATGCCGATTTGAAGCAGAACGGCATTGAAGGGGCCGGTCTGTGCCTCAATGTGACCGATCAAGCCAGTATTGATGACGTATTAAAAACCATTGCAGAGCGCTTTGGTGCGCCGACCATTTTGGTCAACAATGCCGGTATTACGCGCGACAATTTGCTGATGCGTATGAAGGAAGACGAGTGGGATTCTGTCATGGATACCAACCTCAAGTCTGTCTATCGTGTCAGTAAAGCCTGTTTGCGGGGCATGACTAAAGCGCGCTTTGGGCGTATTGTGTCGATCAGCTCGGTAGTGGCAACCATGGGCAACATGGGTCAAACTAACTACGCTGCCGCTAAGGCTGGTATGGAAGGGTTTAGCCGGGCATTGGCGCGCGAAGTGTCTTCGCGGGCGATTACGGTCAATTCAGTGGCGCCGGGCTTTATTGCCACCGATATGACCGAGGCGCTACCGGAAGCGCAGCACGAAATGCTGCTTAAGCAAATTCCGTTGGCCCGTTTAGGTGCGCCGGAAGAGATCGCCGCCGCGGTGGGGTTTTTAACCAGTGATGCCGCCGGGTATATCACCGGTGAGACGCTTCACGTTAACGGCGGCATGAATATGCGTTGATGGCCTTGGGTTTGGCGGTTGCGTCGATCTAAGGGCGTCTATAAACTACCCCGCAGCTTTTGGCTTGCGGTTTCCAAATAGCTGGTTATCAAAAACGGCTAATGTGAACGACTGGAGTACGTTAATGAGTACTATTGAAGAGCGCGTGAAGAAAGTTGTAGCAGAGCGCCTGAACGTTAAAGAAGAAGACATCCAAAACAGCTCTTCTTTTACAGAAGACTTGGGTGCTGATTCGCTCGACACCGTTGAGCTGGTAATGGCTTTGGAAGAGGAATTCGATACTGAAATTCCTGATGAAGAAGCTGAGAAGATCACCACGGTTCAAGAAGCCATCGATTACGTAAACGCCCACCAGTAAGGGCTGCGTTGATGCATCGAACCTAGGTGGGGTGCTTGTCACCCGACTTAAAAGCCGTCCTTTTCCAGGGCGGCTTTTTTGCTTTGCTGCCACACTGCTTATAACGTTCAATCTCCGTTATACTGTTGAGCAAATTTAAGCAGCAGATGACCCAAGTGGGTCGCGTCACCATGGATGCCTGGAGGAAAGCTGATGGCACGGAAAAGGGTAGTGGTAACCGGGCTAGGCCTGGTGACCCCAGTGGGCAATAAGGTGGATGAGTCGTGGGCCAATATCTTGGCCGGTAAAAGCGGTATTACGCCTATAGAACATTTCGACACCGGCGGTTTAAACACTCGCTTCGGTGGCTCGATTAAAGAGTTTGATATCAGCCCGTATTTGAATCCTAAAGATGCCCGCAAGATGGATTTATTTATTCAATACGGCATGGCCGCCGGTGCCCAGGCTGTTGACGATTCGGGTATCGAGTGTACCGAGGAAAATGCCGACCGTATTGGGGTGGCAATTGGCTCGGGCATTGGTGGGTTGCCGATGATTGAGCATAACCATAATGCGCTCAACAAAGGCGGCGCGCGCAAAGTCTCGCCGTTCTTTGTGCCGGGCTCTATCATTAATATGATATCGGGCAATATGGCGATCCAGCATGGCTTTAGAGGGCCCAATATCGCGATTACCACCGCTTGCACAACGGGTACTCACAATATCGGCTACAGCGCGCGTACGATTGCCTACGGCGACGCCGATGTAATGGTCTGTGGCGGTGCTGAAATGGCGACGACGCCGTTAGGCCTCGCAGGCTTCTCCGCCGCGCGTGCGCTGTCTACGCGCAATGACGACCCCGAGGCGGCAAGCCGTCCCTGGGATACGGATCGAGACGGTTTCGTGTTGTCCGACGGCGCCGGCGTGCTGGTGCTGGAAGAGTATGAGCACGCCAAGGCGCGCGGCGCTAACATCTATGCCGAGCTGGTTGGCTTTGGCATGAGCGATGACGCCTATCACATGACCTCGCCGCCGGAAGATGGCCGTGGGGCGGCACTTTCGATGCGCAATGCGATCAAAGATGCCCAGGTAGACGTCGCTGAGGTTCACTACATTAACGCTCATGGCACCTCCACGGCTGCAGGCGATTTAGCCGAAAGCCGTGCCATTGAGAACGTCTTGGGTGACGCTGCCAATAGCGTGGCGGTCAGTTCGACAAAATCGATGATTGGCCACCTGCTGGGTGCCGCAGGCGCAGTAGAGGCGGTATTTAGCATCTTGGCCATCCGTGACCAGGTGGCGCCGCCCACGATTAATTTGGATAACCCTCAGGCGGGTTGCAACCTCGACTACGTGCCGCATACCGCGCGAGATATGCGCATCGATATGGCGCTTTCCAACTCGTTTGGCTTTGGCGGCACGAACGGCTCACTGCTGTTTAAAAAAGTGTAGTCAACGATGGTGTCGCGCCCAGTGGGTTTTGAGCAACAGGCGTCTTCGGGTGCTTTAGGGTCGGTTGATTTAGGGCCGGCTGATTTAGTACCGTTCGATGACCGCGGGCTAGCGTACGGTGATGGCCTGTTTGAAACCGTGCTGTTGCGCGCCGGTGCGCCAGTGCTGTGGGAGCATCACCGCGCGCGTTTAGCGCTGGGCTGCGATCGTTTAGGGATACCATTCCCTTGCCAAGACGCGCTTGATGCCACTTGGCAGGGCGACCCCACCGCTGAACTCGAAGTGCTTAAGCTCATACTGACCCGGGGTAGCGGGGGGCGCGGCTACGCCGAGCCTGAGAGCATCACGCCCCGTTTGCTTAGCCGACGCACGCCTTTCCAGCCGGTGGTTAAGCGCTGGCAGGAAGGGGTGAGGGTGCGGCTTTGCAACTTGCGACTTGGTCACCAGCCGTATTTGGCAGGCATTAAGCATCTGAATCGTTTGGAAAACGTGCTGGCGCGTCGTGAATGGCGAGATGCCAGTATCGCTGAAGGATTGCTTGCCGATAGCGCTGGCCGTGTTGTGGAGGCCACCAGCATGAATGTTTTTTGGCAGCAGGCGGGGGCGCTATTTACTCCGCCGCTTGACCAGTGCGGTGTGGCCGGTACGCTGCGCGCGGCGTTGATTGATCAAGGCGCTGTGACGCAGGCCGCTTTGCCGCTAGGTGAGCTCAGCGCTGTTGATCAGCTTTGGGTGGCTAATTCGGTACAGGGTGTGTGGCCTGTTACCACGCTGTTTTCCACGAATGGCTCGCGGCTACAGCGCTGGCCCTTGCCCGCCAGCGATCCACTTCAGTGTTTAGCCCATCCCTTATTAGGCTTCGCTTAAACGCTAGTGTTTGTTTAGCGGGTATTTGTGTAGCGGGTATTTGTGTAGCGGGTATTTGTGTAGATAGTGTTTTTTAGATAGCGCTCGGCAATTTTCTAGAGGTGGCATGGTGAAACGGTTATTAACCGCTTTTTTGGTGGTAGTGGTGGTTGGGGCTGCCGCTGCGGCAGGTGGTTATGCCTATTGGCAGAGCCGATTAGAGGCGCCGCTCGCCCTTGATGAGCCAATGCTCTATCAAGTTCCCTCGGGTGCCGGGTTCAACCACGTGGTGGGGCACTTAGAGGCGCAGGGCGTGCTGGATGACGCTTGGGCTTTTCAGCTGCTAGCGCGCGTTGAGCCTAAGGGCGTGCCACGGCTACGCAGCGGCGAGTACCGCTTGTTACCGGGCATGAATGGCCTTGAAATGATGGCGCTGTTAGGCAGTGACGACGTGGTGAGCTATCCGCTGACGATTCCAGAAGGTTGGACTTTTAAGCAAATGCGCGAGCTGCTGAACACGGCCCCTAAGCTCGACCACCGCACCGCTGACATGAGCGATGCAGAAGTAATGACGCTGCTCGACCGTGAAGGCACCTTCCCTGAGGGCTGGTTTTTCCCCGATACCTACCGCTACCACCTGGGCATGAGCGACGTGGATATCTTGCGTCAATCCTTGCACCGCATGGAGCGTATCCTTGAAGACGTATGGGCAGAGCGTGACGATGATCTCACCATTGACTCCCCCTACGAGGCGTTGATCATGGCCTCTCTGATTGAGCGGGAAACCGGCGCGCCCGAGGAGCGGCGTGAGATTGCCGGGGTGTTTAAACGCCGCATGGAGCAGGGCATGCGCCTGCAAACTGACCCAACCATCATTTATGGCATGGGCGAACGTTACGAAGGGCGGATTACCCGCGCCGATATCCGCGAGGCCACGCCGTATAACACCTACGTGATTGACGGGATCCCCCCTACGCCAATTGCCCTGCCGGGGCGTGCGGCATTAGAGGCGGCGGTGAATCCGTTACCGGGGGAAACGCTCTATTTCGTGTCTCGTGGTGATGGTACGCACCATTTCTCGCGCACGTTGCGCGAACACAACAACGCCGTTAACCGCTATATTCGCAACCGGTAATAGCCATGATTCATCACCACATTAAGGGCGCATGATGACTAAGCGTGGACGCTTCATTACGCTGGAAGGCGGCGAAGGCGTGGGAAAATCCACCAATGTGAGTTTTGTCGCCGAGTGTTTAGAAGCTCAGGGGCTGGAGGTGGTGCGCACCCGCGAGCCGGGCGGCACCGCTCGTGGCGAAGCTATTCGTGCCCTGCTGCTGGACCCCGCGCCGCAAGAACCGCTGCACGTGGACGCAGAACTGTTGCTGATGTTCGCCGCACGAGCGCAGCATTTAACGGAAAAAATTCTGCCTGCGTTGGCACGTGGCGCCTGGGTGGTCTGCGATCGTTTTACTGACGCCACCTTTGCCTATCAGGGCGGTGGGCGGGGCATTGCCAAGGAGCGCATCGCCGTACTCGAAGCGTTTGTTCAGCAAGGGCTTTCGCCTGACTTGACGTTACTGCTGGATATGCCCAAAGAGGCTGCCACACAGCGCTTGGAATCGCGCCTGAATGATCGCCAAGAGCAGCGGGATCGCTTTGAGCAGGAGCAGGGCGATTTCTTCCAGGCGGTGCGCGAGGCCTACTTGGCGCGTGCGGAAGAAGCCCCCGAGCGCTTTGCGGTGATCGATGCCCAGTACGCGCTAGTGGATGTTCAAGCACAGATCAAGGAAACTCTTTCCGCGCGAGTAGCCGTATGGCGTTAACCGGCGTAATGCCGTGGCATCAAGCCACCTGGCAGCATCTAACCCGCTTGGCTGAGAGTGGGCGAATGCCCCACGCGCTACTGATTCACGGTGCTCACGGCGTGGGTAAGCAGCAGTTGGCCGAGGCGTTAATCAACCGCACCCTTTGCGCCAATCCTGCGGATCAAGCCTGCGGCCATTGCCATAGCTGTGCCATGTTGGCCTCCGGGTACCACCCGGATTTGCTGCGTGTCTCGCCGGAAGAGGGCAAGCGCCAGATCCGTATTGACCCGATCCGCGAGGTCAACCGGTTTGTCTCGCAAACGGCCCAGCAAGGGGGCTATCGGGTGATTGTGATTTCTCCCGCCGAGGCCATGAACACGGCCGCCGCCAATGCGCTGCTCAAAAGCCTTGAAGAACCCGGCGATAAAACGCTGTTTATTCTGCTTTCAGACGTGCCCTCGCGGATGCTCCCTACGATTCGCTCCCGCTGCCAGCAGTGGTCGCTGCCCAGCGTTGCCTTTGACGCATGTCGCGGCTGGTTGATTGAACAGTTGGGCAGCGTGGATGAAGCCTACTTTTGGTGGCAGGTAGCAGGCGGCCTGCCTCTTCTCGCCGTAGAGCTGGCCGCCCCCGAAGAGCGCGCCTTGCGCCACCAAATCCACGACAGCTTTGAGCAGTTAGTGCGCGGCGCGGAGCCCGTTTCAGAAGCGGCCCGCCTGGATCGTCAGGCGATTGACGCCATCTTATGGTACGGTATTGCCTGGCTGGAAGACCTGATTCGATTGGGCTTATCCGGGGAAGCCGCGGTGCTGCATAATCCCGATCTTGAGCCCCTTTACCGCCAGGCGGTCAAGAATGGCCGCGTGCAGGATTGGTTCCGGCTCTTGGATTATGCCCGTGAGCAGCGGCGCTTGCTGGCGGTGGGGGCTAATCCCAATCCGCAGCTGGTGCTAGAAGCATGGCTAGTGCGCTGGGCGGCGCTATTGCGCTCCTAGCCCCGTTCGCCGCCGCTTTAGTCGAGTTAACTGTTTTAAGCCCCGTTTAAGTCCCGTTTATTCACACAAGTATTCACACAGGAGCAGCGAGGTTGTTATGGCAGCTCAGAAAGCGCTTTCTCTAACCGTCCCTGATGTGCCGACGCTGCTTTCCGCCTATATGCCTTTTCTGGACCGTGGGGGGATTTTTGTGCCCACTCAGACCCCTTACGCGCTTGGCCAGCAAGTGTTTTTACTGCTCACACTGCCGGGGGAAAGCGAACGGCTTTCACTGTCTGGGCATGTGGTGTGGGTGTCTCCTGCCGGCGTGAGCGGACGGCGGATGCCCGGCATTGGCCTGCATTTCAGCCCGGAAGATTATCCCGTGCGTGACCGTATTGAGACGCTGCTTGCCGGTCAATTAGATAAAGCGGCGCCGTCGTTTACGCTTTGACCGCTTTGCTTGAAACGCTTACCCACCCGTTATTGAGACCTGCATGTTTGTCGATTCCCACTGCCATTTAGATCGCTTATCCGACCAAACCCACGGGGGCGATATTGCCGCCACGCTTGCCGCCGCTCGCGCCGCGCACGTGAGTCAGTTTCTGGCCATTGCCGTTACGCTTGAGGACATGCCGCAGCTGGCGGCCATTGCTCGCGCTCATCAGGATGTGGCGATTTCTGCTGGCCTGCACCCCTTGCATACGCCGGTTAGCGAGCCTAGCGTGGCGGATATTACTGACGCCGCCGAACAGTATGGCGCGGTAGCAATTGGTGAAACCGGTCTCGATTACCACTACGCCGACAGCGTTCCTATCGACATACAGCATGAACGCTTTAAGCGCCATTTGCTTGCCGCCCGTGAGTTGGAGCTGCCGGTGATTGTGCATACCCGCGAAGCCAAACAAGACACCCTTGATCTGCTGCGCGAACATAGCGATCCGCGCGTGGGCGGTGTACTACACTGTTTCACTGAAGACTTGGCGATGGCCCGTGAAGCGGTAGCGCTAGGCTTTTATATTTCGCTCTCCGGGATCATTACCTTTCGTAATGCCGCACCGCTGCGCGAGCTGGCGCGCCAGTTGCCACTGGATCGCCTGCTGATTGAGACCGACAGCCCGTACCTTGCGCCGGTGCCTTATCGCGGTAAGCCGAACCAGCCAGCGTGGGTGGTGGAAGTCGCCGAGTGCATCGCCAATGAGCGGGGCATTAGCGTTGACGAAGTCGCTATGCAGACCAGCGTCAACTTTTACCAGCTGTTCCGTGCCGCTGCGCCCGATGCGCCCGCCCACGTTAAGCAAGCGCTGGCTCAGTCCGGGCTTTTGTAGCCCAGCAGTGTCACCGATATGACGAGCGAGGTGGGTGATGAATCTGGATAGATTATTGCAGCAAAGTAGCCTAGAGGAAGAGCGCTCGATCACGATCCCCCCGCTTGATGAGTGGCAGCCGGCGCTCTCTGGAGATATGAACCTAACCATTCGCGCCGACGGCAGCTGGTGGCACGAGGGCCAGCCGTTTGCGCGGCCCAAGGTGGCACGTTTACTGGCAACACTGTTGCGCCATGACGCCGATGGCTACTGCTTGGTGACCCCCAGTGAGCGCTGGCGTATTCACGTGGAAGACCTGCCATTGGTCGCCGTGGAAGCTGACTTTTACGATGGAGCCTGGTGGTTGACTACCCAGTTTGACGACGTGGTTCGCCTGGATACCGAGCATCCGCTGTCCGTTACTTTAACTCCCCAGGGCGATGCGGTGCCGCAACTGCCGGTACGCTTTGGGTTGGCGGCGCGGCTGCACCGTCATGTCTATTATCAGCTGGTTGAGGCCGCTGAAACCCGTGAGGTGGACGAGGGTGTCAGCGAGGTTGGCATCATGAGTGCTGGGCACTGGTTTGCGCTGGGCCAACTCGACGACGAATCAGTGGGCGAGGCGCCGTGAAGTTAACCGCGGAACAGCAAGCTGTTGTCAATCACCAGGCGGGACACGCGCGAGTGGCGGCAGTGGCGGGGGCGGGTAAAACCACCACCATGGCCGCCCGGGTGCTGTATCTATTGGCCAGCGGTGTGCCGCCAAAGCGTATTTTGGTGCTCATGTTTAACCGCTCTGCCAAGGATGATTTTCAACGCCGGTTAGCTGCCATGGCGCCGTCTGGGCAAGCACTGCCCGACGTGCGCACTTTCCACTCCCTGGGCCACCGCCTGACCCAAAGCCTGTGCCGCTGGGGCGCGCTGACGCCGCGCCAGCTATTATCCGCCGATTGGCAGTTAGAGAGGCTGCTGCGTCAGGCGAGCCTCAACGTGCTGCACGATGCGGTTGAACGCCGCGATGCCGCCCTGGAAGGTGACCGGCTTGAAACCCTGGCGCATTTCTGTGGCTTGGTGAAGGCGGAGATGATTACCCCCGAAGCACTCTATACACGGCTTAATCTTGATCCGGATACTGACTACTTTCCGGCAGCGTTTGCCGAGGCAGAGCGGCTGCTCGCCGACGAAGGCCTGATGACCTACGCCGATCTGCTCTACCGTCCGCTCCAGGCGTTAGAAGCAGACAGCGCTCTGCGCGGCCGCGTCGATGGCTTTTTGGATCATGTCATTATTGACGAGTACCAGGATATTAACGCCGCGCAGCAGCGCCTGCTGTCGGTGCTGGTAGGTGACCGCGCCGTGGTCATGGCCGTCGGCGATGCCAACCAGTGTATTTATGAGTGGCGCGGCGCCAAGCCCGATACTATGCTAGAGAATTTTACCGCGACGTTTGGTGAGGCGACCGACTACCCGTTGTCGACCACCTTTCGTCATGGCCATGCCTTGGCCCTGGCCGCCAATCATGCCATTGCCGCTAACCAGCGGCGCCCCAACCAGCTGTGTCTGGCGGCGGCCAATAACCCCGAGACGCGCGTTTCCGTGGGGCAGGGTAGCCGCTTGTTACTCGATGCGTTGATGGATTGGCAGGCCCAGGGGCGAGCGTTTAACGAAGCCAGCCTGCTGGTACGCAGCTGGGCGCTCTCGGTGCCGTTTCAACTGGCGCTATTACAGGCGGGCATTCCGTTTCGGCTTCAGCGCGAGGACCGTTTTGTGTTTCGTCTGCCGCTGGTGCAGGCCCTGGCGGGCTATCTGAAATTGTCGCGCCGACCTGATCTTCTCCGCGACCCGCAGCAACTGTTACTGCTGCTTGCCCAGCCGACCCCTTTTGTGGCTCGTGAGCGGCTGCAGCGATTAGCTCAGCAGTTAGCGACTACCCAGCAATGGCCCGAGCGGCATGACCCCATGCTAACGGCGTTAAAGCCGATCCAGCGGCGCACGCTGAAAAAACGCTGGGCGCTGCTGTGCGAATTGCCGCAGTTGAGTGCATGGCCACCCGCCAAGCTATTACGCCACGTGGTGGAAAGCATCGATGCTGAAAAGACGCTGAAGCGAGCGGCGGCACGGCGTGATAAAGGCGAAGAAGACGTGCGCTTACTCGACGTGCTGATCGAGCAAGCGCAAAGCGTGCAAGACCCCGACGCCTTTATTGAACTGCTTGAAAGACCGGTGGAAAATCAGGCGGGCGGGGTGCTGATTAGCACCGTTCACGGTGCCAAAGGGCTTGAGTGGCCGCTGGTGGCGGTCGCCGGGGTGAATGAAGAGGATTTTCCTCACTATAGTCGCGATAATCCGCTTAGCGATGAGCGTTTAGAGGAAGAGCGGCGGCTGTTTTATGTGGCGATTACCCGCGCTCAAGAGCAGCTTTTAGTGCTTCATGACGGCGGCGCGCATCGGCCAAGTCGCTTTATCGCCGAGAGTGCCTGGCAAGACAGTATGCGGGTGGCCACCTGTTTGACGAGTGCTGACGCGCCTGCGACTGCCCTGCAAGTCGCGTCTGTGGGGTTGGTTGAGCGCTATTTGGCGCGGCTAGGGCGTGACGATATTGTGCTGGCCCCGGCGCAGGTTGAAGAAACCCAAGCCGCCTATTCCGCTGGCGCGCATTTTTACCCCGGCCAGCGGCTGCATCATGCCGTTTTTGGTGAGGGCGAAGTCGCCGCCGTCGAGGGGAATGCCAGCGATCCGGTCATTGATGTGCGCTTTGACCAGGCAGGTCGGCGGCGATTAATTGCCCGCCGCGCACCCATCGAGCTATTGGAAAGCCCGCAAAGCGTGCCGCTGTCATAGCGTGGGAAGGGCAAGGATAGCGCTTGGATACCCGCCGTTACGGCTAGCCTAGCTGATAGTGATTGGCTAGCCGTAAGGTTAAAGCTAAAGCAGTCGCTACCTACATATTGGGATAGTTGGGCCCACCGCCGCCTTCAGGGGCTACCCAGGTAATGTTTTGGGCGGGATCCTTAATATCGCAGGTTTTGCAGTGCACGCAGTTTTGGAAGTTGATCTGAAAGCGCGGTTCTCCTGCACTATCTTCGACTACCTCGTACACCCCGACCGGGCAGTAGCGCTGCGCCGGTTCCGCGTACTTAGGCAGGTTGTCGCGAATTGGCAGTTCTGGGTCAGCCAGGCGCAGGTGGCACGGCTGATCTTCTTCGTGATTGGTGTTAGACAGGTAGACAGAGGACGTCTTGTCAAATGAAAGCTTACCGTCGGGCTTAGGGTAATCGATCTTCTCAAACTCAGACGCCGGCTTGAGGGCGCCATGGTCTGTCGTGGTATCGTGCAGGTTAGGGAGCTTGCCGCCCAGCAGCTGGTCGACAAAATTATACGCGCCACCGCCAACAGTGCCATATTTATGGATCGCCGGGCCGAAGCTGGCGCTGTCTTTAAGTTCTTGATAGGCCCAGCTGGCTTCCCATTGTTGGGTAAAGCTGGTCAATTCTTGCGCGCCTTCATCGCCGCCCTTAATTGCCTCAAACACACTTTCCGCAGCGACCATGCCAGACTTCATGGCGGTATGCAGACCTTTGATCTTGGCAAAATTGAGCGTGCCCGCATCGCAGCCAATCAGTAAGCCGCCGGGAAACGTCATTTTAGGCAGGCAGTTAAAGCCACCTTTGGTAATGGCTCTAGCGCCATAGGCAACGCGCTTGCCGCCCGCCAGATACTGGCTAAGTACCGGATGATGCTTCATGCGCTGAAACTCGTCGAACGGTGACAGCCAGGGGTTTTGATAGCTGAGATCCATGATCAGCCCGACCACCACCTGCTGGTCTTCAGCGTGGTAGAGGAACCAGCCACCGTGGGCATTGCTATCCAACGGCCAGCCTGAACCGTGCAATACCAGGCCAGGCTCATGCTGGTCCGCCGGCACATCCCATAGCTCTTTAAGGCCAATGCCGTAATGCTGTGGGTCGCAGCCAGCATCCAGCGAGAAGTCTTCGATTAAGCGTTTGCCCAGATGGCCGCGGGAGCCCTCGGCAAACAGGGTGTATTTGGCGCGCAGCTCCATGCCCGGCATATAGCCATCTTTGGGGGTGCCGTCGGCGCTAACGCCCATATCGCCGACAACAATGCCGCGCACTGCACCATCTTCGACAATTGTTTCCTGGGCAGCAAAGCCCGGAAAAATGTCAACGCCCAGCGACTCCGCCTGCTCGCCCAGCCAGCGGCAAAGATTGCCTGCGCTGATCACGTAGCGCTGCTGAGCGTCACCGGTGTTATGCATACTTTTAGGCACGAGGGCATTAGGCAGCTTTTGGGCTTTTTCGGCGTCTTTGAGCAGATAAACATCGTCGCGAATCGCGGGGGTATTGAGAGGCGCGCCACGCTCTTGCCAGTCGGGGAACAGCTCGGTCAACGCGCGAGGTTCAAAAACGGCACCTGAAAGAATGTGCGCACCCACTTCTGAGCCTTTTTCAACCACGCAGACTGTGAGCTCTTGCTCTGCTTGGTTGGCTTGCTGCATTAGGCGGCAAGCAGCGGCAAGCCCGGCTGGGCCCGCGCCGACAATGACGACATCAAAATCCATTACATCGCGTTCAACAGTTTCCACCCGGTTTCTCCTATTCTCTTAAGTGCCATGGCTGCTAAAAGCGCGTCGCGGGTAACGGTACGAGAACAAGCTTATAAACAGATGGCCTTAATTTTAAACGGTCGTTTGCTTCTGGTTATCCCTCATCATAGGCATAATACCTGTGTCAGGTCACGCCTACGATGGTGAAAACGGCATTTCTTGGCTTTAGGCTTCGCCAGCCGCCGTGCAGTGCTACGACCAAGGCCTTAGCTAATAAGTATTGTTGCTAGTGGGCAGGCTGTGGCAAATTGGTAATGTTTTTCAATTGCGTACCTATCAAACGCTTGAATGAATTTGAGGCAGGTGGATCGTTGTCGCGACCTTGCCGGAAAGCCTTCAATACGTGTCTTAAAAAAGGTATCCGCTGAGCGGGTGCCGTCTCAGGTTAACGGCTCTCACCAAAAGCCAAGCGAGGAAGCTATGAAAGTACTCGTCGCGGTTAAACGCGTCATTGATTACAACGTCAAAATTCGCGTCAAAGCGGATCATTCTGACGTCGATCTCACTAACGTTAAAATGGCCATGAACCCCTTCTGCGAAATTGCCGTGGAAGAAGCGGTGCGCCTGAAAGAGAAGGGCGTGGCAACGGAAGTTGTGGCGGTAACGATTGGTCCCAAGGCTGCCCAAGAGCAGCTGCGCACCGCGCTGGCGCTGGGTGCCGATCGCGCTATTCATATCCAAACCGACGAGCGCGCCGAATCGCTGGCGGTGGCCAAGCTGCTTGCTAAAGTGGTCGACGAAGAGCAGCCGGGTCTGGTGATTCTCGGTAAACAAGCGATCGATACCGACAACAACCAGACGGGTCAAATGCTTGCCGCGCTGACCAACCTGCCGCAAGCTACCTTTGCCTCGGAAGTGGTGATCGATGGCGACAAAGTACACGTGACCCGGGAAATTGACGGCGGTCTGCAAACCATCGCCCTGACGCTACCCGCTATTGTCACCACCGACCTGCGCCTCAACGAGCCACGCTACGCCAAGCTTCCCGATATCATGAAGGCCAAGAAAAAGCCCCTGGATGTTAAGACCCCCGCCGACTACGGCGTTGAGGTTGCTTCCAAGGTGAGCTTGCTCAAGGTGGAATCGCCGGCCGAGCGTAAAGGCGGCGTCAAAGTGGCCTCGGTAGACGAGCTGATCGACAAACTGAAAAACGAAGCCAAAGTTCTTTAAAGTCGGTTCTTTAAAACCATAACTTTGAGATAAGCGCTTTGAAAGGAGCTGATTTTTATGAGCATTTTGGTACTTGCCGACCTGCATGAAGGACAACTGGCGGGTGCTACGGCCCACGTCGTAGCGGCGGCTAAAGAGATGGGGGGTGATATTGACGTGCTGGTCGCTGGCGAAGGCGTGCAGGCTGCCGCTGATGCCGCTGCCAAGCTCGACGGCGTGAGTAAGGTGCGCGTAGCGGATAATGCCGTGTACGCTCACCAGCTCGCCGAGCCTATGGGCGCACTGCTGGTGGCCCTGGCGGATGACTACACCCATGTTCTGGCGAGCGCTGCCACCAACGGTAAAAACGTGTTGCCGCGCTTAGCGGCGCTCAAAGACGTGAGCCAGATTTCGGACATCATCGGCGTGGATAGCCCGGACACCTTTAAGCGGCCAATCTACGCCGGTAGCGCCATCGCTACGGTAAAAAGCGACGATGCGCTTAAAGTGATCACCGTGCGCGTTACCGGGTTTGACGCGGTTGGCGCGGGTGGCAGCGCGCCGATTGAAGCGGTAAACACTGTCGTCGACAACCGCCAATCGAGCTTTGTCGACGAAGACCTTGCCCAATCGGACCGCCCCGAACTGGGCGGTGCCAAGGTGGTGATCTCCGGTGGCCGTGGTATGGGCAATGGCGAGAACTTCAAACTGCTCGACGGGATTGCCGACAAGCTGGGTGCCGCTATTGGCGCATCGCGTGCCGCGGTCGATGCAGGTTTTGTGCCCAACGACATGCAGGTGGGCCAAACCGGTAAAATCGTCGCGCCGGATCTGTATATTGCCGTGGGCATCTCCGGGGCCATTCAGCACCTGGCGGGCATGAAGGATTCCAAAGTGATCGTCGCCATCAACAAAGACGACGAAGCGCCGATCTTTCAAGTCGCGGATTATGGGCTGGTGGGGGATTTGTTTGAGCTGCTGCCGGAGCTTGAAAGCAAGCTGTAAGCGGTTGAACGGATAATAAATAGACAGCCGACTTCGCCAGAAGTCGGCTTTTTAGGTTTGGGTGGATTAGATAAACTGTTCATAGTTGACTAAAGTAGTTGGGCAAAAGGTAAGAAAAGCCACCGCAGTGGTTGAAAAAGCAGCGGACTGACCGCACATAAGCAATTGAAAGCAACGAAAGCCACTCAAGGAGATGATGATATGGCACATACACTACCCGAATTGCCGTACGCATATGATGCTCTCGAGCCGCATATTGATGCGATGACGATGGAGATTCACCATTCTCGTCACCATCAAACTTACGTCAATAACCTGAACGGCGCGCTGGAAGGCACCGGTCTTGAAGATGTTCCTGTTGAAGAATTAATTGCCAATTTGGACCGTGTGCCGGAAGCAAAACGCCAAGCGGTTATCAATAACGGCGGCGGTCATGCCAACCACTCCATGTTTTGGCAGATGATGTCGCCTAATGGCGGTGGCAATCCACAGGGCGACGTTGCCAAAGCAATTGATGCTGAGCTGGGTGGTCTGGATACTTTTAAAGAAGAGTTCAAGAAAGCCGCCGTTGGTCGTTTCGGCAGCGGTTGGGCGTGGCTCTCCGTGACGCCTGAGAAAAAATTGGTAGTGGAAAATACCCTTAACCAAGACAGCCCGCTGATGCACGGCAATACGCCGGTGCTCGGTCTGGACGTTTGGGAGCATGCCTACTACTTGAAGTATCAAAACAAGCGCCCCGACTATATTGCAGCGTTCTTTAACGTGGTTAATTGGGAAGACGTAGAGCGTCGTTACCAAGCGGCTACGGCCTAAACTCACACGCTGTGAGACGAGCTGCCAAATGACTTGGCGGCCCTAAAAACCGCCTCCTTCACAGGAGGCGGTTTTTTACTGTCAGTAGCATCGTTCCTAGGGTCAAGCTGGGCATTAGCTGTCAATATCCTGTGGATGAAAAATACCACATATGCTTGAATTGATTTTCTGATGGTCCATATATAGTATTCATTCCTAGCGGCATCAGCTGCTAAGAATGCAAAAAGGCCAGAACCAAAATGGCCCTGACCTTGATGCGATGTCTCGGGCGGTGCAACGCCTTCAACGAATCGAGTAAATCTCTATGAATAAAATTAACACATTGAGCGTTACATGCAAACACTGTTTGCACTTTTTAGCAGGAAGTCAACGAGCGTGGTTAACCGGAGGGTTTCACGATGAAAGCTATTGAATTTGTATTGTACCTCTTTGAAGTGACCATGCAATTAACGGAGTTGGCTTTAACGTTGTGGCTAAATTGGCCGACGTTGTTTTGATTAAATTGAAGTCGACACGGCGGTGATTTGAGTGCTTAACTGCCTCCTTCAGGGGGGGGGGGGGGGGGGGTTTTTTT